>NZ_JAXOJQ010000006.1:0-244024 GCF_036663815.1 Parasphingomonas frigoris
CCGCCCCGCCGCCCCCCCCCGCCGGGGCCCCCCCCCCCCCCCCCCCCCCCCCCCCCCCCCCCCCCCGCCCCCCCCCCCCCCCCCCCCCCCCCAGTACTGCGTTACCGAGCGGGACGCCTGTTGAGGCGTCCCCCTCTCCCCGGCCCTCTCCCCGGGGGGGAGAGGGAGAAGCAGAGACGATCCCCTCCTCCACCAGCCAGCGCGCGAGCTTCGCGACGCGGTCGACCTTATCGGCCACCGTGCCGAGCTTTTCGTGGAACACGATCCGGTCGAGCTTGGCCGCCTGCTCCTCGAGCGGCACCTTGAGATCGGTCTCGTAGAAGAATTTCGCGTCGGACAGCCGTGCCGCGAGCACCTTGCGGTTGCCCTCGACGATCTTCGCGCCGCCATCGGCCGCGTCGATATTGGCGGTGCAGACGAACGCGTTCGCCAGCGCGCCCGAAGCATCGCGGCACACGAAATACTTCTGGTTCACGCGCGCCGTCAGCTGGATCACCTCGGGCGGCACTTCCAGAAACGCCTCGTCGAAGCGACCGAGCAGCGGCACCGGCCATTCGGTGAGGCCAGCATTCTCGCTCAGCAGCCCCTCGTCCTGCACCAGCTCGAGCCCAGCCTTGCGCGCGGCCATCGTCGCGCCGAGCGCGATGATCTGGCGGCGTTCGGCCTGGTCGACGATCACATGACAGGCGCGCAGCTTCTCGACATAGTCGTTGGCGTTGCCGATCGTGATGACGTGCGGATGGTGGAAGCGATGCCCGACCGTGGCGGCACCGCTGGTGATGCCGGCGATCTCGCAGTCGATCACATCGTCGCCGAACAAAGCGACGATCCCCTGCAGCGGGCGCACCCAACGCAGCGATTCCATCGTGGTCGATGCCGCGCCCCAGCGCATCGCCTTGGGCCAGGGGAAGGCGCGGACGATCGCGGGGATCGCGGCCGCCAGCACATCGGCGGTGGCGCGGCCGGGCTTGTCGATCACCGCGAACAGGATGCCGTCGCGCTCGACGAGCTGCTCGCGCGTCAGGCCGGTCTTGCGCAGGAAGCCTTCGAGCGCTTGCGGCGGCGCGCTGGTCTTGGGGCCCTTGGTCTCTTCCGACACGGCAGCAGTCTGCGCGGGGAGATCGCGCGCGATCAGCACGAGGCGGCGCGGGGTGGCGTAGGTCTGCAACTCGCCTGGCTGGAGGCCGGCCTTGGCGAGCTCGGCGGTGAAGAGCTTGGCGAGATCCTCGCGCGCGCGATCCTGCATCCGCGCGGGGATTTCCTCGGAGCGGAGTTCTAGGAGGAAGTCGGTCATGGCAGAAGAAGGCCCTCACCCCAGCCCTCTCCCGCGAAGAGCGGGAGAAGGAGCCGGGTGCATACAGAAAAGCCCTCTCCCGCCCTTGCGGGAGAGGGTTGGGTGAGGGCCTTCTTAAACGAACCCATCACGCGGCGCTCCACGCGGGATACTCCGCCTTCCAGCCCTCGGCATTCTTGTCCATCCACGCCTGGCAGCTGCCCTTCGCGAGATCGCGCACGCGGCCCATATAGGCCTGCCGCTCGGCGACCGAGATCACCCCGCGCGCCTGCAACAGGTTGAAGACGTGGCTCGCCTTGATCGCCTGCTCATAGGCCGGGATCGGCAGCTTGGCCGCAAGGCTGTTCTCGCATTCGGCGACATGCTTGCGGAAGGCATCGAACAGGCTGTCGGTGTCCGCGACCTCGAAATTCCAGGTCGACATCTCGACCTCATTCTCGTGGAACACCTCGCCATAGGTCACGCCGGCATCGTTGAACGCCAGGTCGTACACATTGTCGACATTCTGCACGTACATCGCGAGCCGCTCCAACCCGTAGGTGAGCTCGCCCGCGACGGGCTTCATGTCGAAGCCGCCCATCTGCTGGAAATAGGTGAACTGGGTGACTTCCATCCCGTCGCACCACACTTCCCAACCCAGGCCCCACGCGCCGAGCGTCGGGCTTTCCCAATCGTCCTCGACGAAACGGATGTCGTGGACCAGCGGATCGATCCCGATCGCCGCGAGGCTGCCGAGATACAGCTCCTGCAGGTTCGTCGGGCTCGGCTTCAGGATCACCTGATATTGGTAGTAATGCTGCAGGCGGTTGGGGTTCTCGCCATAGCGGCCGTCCGTCGGGCGGCGGCACGGCTGGACGAAGGCGGCGTTCCACGGCTTGGGGCCGAGCGCGCGCAGCGTGGTGGCGGTGTGGAACGTCCCCGCCCCCATCTCCATGTCATAGGCCTGGAGGATGAGGCAGCCATGCTGGCTCCAGTATTCGTGGAGCTTGAGGATCATGCCCTGGAAGCTGAGGGGTCTGTCGGTCACGCCGCGGGCTTTGGCGCAGGGCGACGGGAATTTCAACCGCGCGCTGGGCATTGGCGCCGTCCCGTCAGCCTGCACTGACCTTTTGTCAGGGGTTCTTGACATGGACGCAACTCGCTGTCATTTAGTCATGGACAGCTGACATAGTGTCAGCGTCGCATGATGGAGGACAGATGTTCGATGATCCATGCAGCCCCCTGTCGCCGCTCGATTGACGATGCGACTCAGATGGAAGCCGACATGAAAAACCGCTTGAAGGTGCTGCGCGCCGAACGCGACTGGAGCCAGGCCGAGCTTGGTGGCCGGCTCGGCGTGTCGCGGCAGGCGGTCAACGCAATTGAAACCGGCAAATACGACCCGTCGCTGCCGCTGGCGTTCAAACTGGCGCGCCTGTTCGAAATGCCGATCGAGGAGATTTTCGATGATCAGACCGGAAATACCCATGACGCAGAATGACATCGGCCCCGGCGAGGCGGCCGATCGCGCCCGCTCGCGCCGTACGCTCATCACCTTCGCCGTGCTCGGCCTGCTCGGCGGCGCGGTCGGCTTCACCGCCGCGCTGATCGAGCCGCGCGAGGCGTCGCTCACCACCGGCGGTTCGCTGCCGGCATGGTTCGCGATCCTTGCCGCGCTGCTGATGGTCGGTGCGGTGACGGCGGGCAGCATCGTCTATCACCGCACGATGGACGAGCTCCAGCGACTCGACAATTACTGGGCGGCGACGATCGGCGCCAACGTGCTGCTGATCGCCTATCCCGTCTGGCTGATCCTGTGGAAGGGCGGGCTCGTCCCTGCCCCCGATGCGATGACGCTGTATCTCGCAGTGCTCGTCTCGACCGGCCTTGCCTATGCCTGGCGCAAGCTGCGCTGACCTCGACTCACGCCTTTTGATAAGGATTTGAACATGAAGACGCTCGATTTCGGGCAGACGGCGGTCACGCTCGCCGCGCTGCTGTTGGCCGCCAACAGCGCGCCGCAAAACGCCGCGCCTGCCCCCACACCTGCCCCCGCACCTGCTGCGCCCGCGCCCGTCGCCTCCGTTCCCGCCGATCCGGCGCTGTGGGTGGTCAAGGACAAGGACACGACGATCTATCTGTTCGGCACGGTCCATGCGCTCAAACCCAACCTCAGCTGGTTCGATTCGGCAGTGCGAAAGGCGTTCGATGCGAGCGGGCAACTTGTGCTCGAAATCCCGCTGCCGACGCCCGAGCAAGCCAAGACGGTGATCGGACCGCTGGCGATGGACCCGACCGGCCCCACGCTGACGCAGAAGCTCCCCGAGAAGAGCCGCGCGGCCTACGGCGCCGCGCTCGCCAAGCTCGGCGTTCCCGCCGCCGCGCTCGATCGCTTCGAACCGTGGTTCGCCGCGGTGACGATGGGGCAGATCTCGCTGCAAAAGGCGGGCTACAGCACCACCGACGGCGCCGAGATGGCGCTCGACGCCGCAGCCAAGGCCGCGGGCAAGCCGGTCACCGGGCTCGAGACGCTCGAACAGCAACTCGGCTATTTCCACGATTTGCCGCAAGCCGACCAGATCGCCTTCCTGCTCGAGAACGTGAAGGACCTCGATAAATTCGACACCACGATCAACGCGATGGTCGACAAATGGAAAGCCGGCGACGCCGAGGGCTTGAGCAAGCTGATGAACGAGGATCTGACCGGCCAAGAGAATCTCTACAAAGTGCTGCTGGTCGATCGCAACGCGCGCTGGGCGGACTGGATCGACAACCGGCTGAAGACGCCGGGGACGGTGTTCATCGCGGTCGGCGCGGGGCATCTCGCGGGCAAGGACAGCGTGCAGGCGCAGCTCGCCAAGCATCGCATCGTCGCGACGCGGATCCGCTATTGAGACGCCCGGGCGTCGCGATCGGGCTGGCGCTGGCGCTGGCGGGGTGTGGACAGGCGCCGGAGATCCCGGCGCATCCCGCGCTGTGGCGGGTGGCGGACGGCGATACGACGATCTGGCTGTTCGGATCGATCCACGCGCTGCCGCCACGCGTCGCCTGGCAGACGCCCGCGGTGGCCGGTGCGATCGCGGCGGCGGACACGCTGATCCTCGAAGTCCCGCCTGCCGACGATGGCGCCGCGCGTGCGCAGTTCCTGGCGCTGGCCGAGCAACCAGGACTGCCGCCGTTGCTCGACCGAGTGGCACCGGCAGACCGCGCGACACTCGCGCGCGGGATGGCAGTCGCGGGGCAATCGCCGGAAACGCTCGATGGGTTGAAGACATGGGCGGCGGCGCTGACGATCAGCGCAGGGGCCGGTCATGTCGCCGCTGCCGAGGCCGCCAATGGCGTCGAGGCGGTGCTGACGCGGGCGTTTGCGGGCAAGGCGATCGGCGCACTGGAAAGCCGCGAGGGGCAATTGCGGCTGTTCGACCGCCTTCCCGCCGAGTCGCAACGAACGCTGCTGATCGCCGCAGCGCGAGACGCCCTTTCGGCGGCGAAGGGCGATGCCGCGCTGCTCACAGCGTGGACGGCCGGAGATGCGGCGGGGCTCGCCGCCGATGTCGCGCCGCTACGGCGCGATCCGGCGATGGGGGCGGCGCTGGTGACCGATCGCAACGCGCGCTGGGCGAGCGCGATTGTGCGCCGGCTGGCACGGCCTGGGCGGGTGTTCGTCGCGGTTGGTGTAGGGCATTTGGTTGGGCCGGGCTCGGTAGTGGCGATGCTGCAGGCGCGGGGGCTGAAGGTCGAGCGGGTGGAGTGAAATCCTTCTCCCTTTGGGAGAAAGTGGCGCGAAGCGCCGGACGAGGGCAGCTGGGTGTTCCGCTTCGACCCTCACCCTTCCCACGCCTGCGGCGCGGGCCCAGTTTCGGGTGAACAGCGCCCCGCGCTGTTCAGGCCATGCGGGGCATGGCCGACCCGAAACTCCTCTCCCGATGGGAGAGGGAGTTGCGATATTGCACTTCCCCCCCCGCTCCCCTATAGCGCGGCGCTTCGGCCAGGGTCATCCCTGGAGGCTTGGCCGGAAACACCACAACCGTATTTCGGAGTAATGCAATGAGCGACCAATTGGAGCTCGCAGCCGAGACGCGCGAACAGGTTGGCAAGGGAGCCTCCCGTTTGCTTCGTCGCGAAGGCCGCGTCCCCGCCGTGATCTACGGCAACAAGCAAGAACCCCTCTCGATCCACGTCGAGGAAAAGGCGCTGATGCGTCTCCTCATGACCGGTCACTTCATGAATTCGGTCGTCATGGTCGACGCCGGTGGCAAGCAGATCCGCACCCTGCCGAAGGACGTCTCGTTCGACGCCGTCTCCGATCGTCCGACGCATGTCGACTTCCTGCGCATCGGCGCGCACACCACGGTGCACGTCAACGTGCCGATCGCCTTCACCGATGAAGACGACGCCCCCGGGATCGCCAAGGCCGGCGGCGTGCTCAACGTCACGCGCCACGAGCTCGAGCTGGTCTGCGACGCAGCCGACATCCCCACCGAGATCACGATCTCGCTGGCAGGTCTCGACGTCGGTGCCTCGATCCACATCTCGGACGTCAAGCTGCCCAAGGGCGTGACGCCGGCGATCACCGACCGCGACTTCGCGATCGCGACGATCGTTCCCCCGACGGTCCCGACCGTCGAGGACGAAGAGCTCGAGGCTGCCGTTGCCGAAGCCCAGTCGGCTGAAGCCGAGGCCGAAGCCGCTGCAGAAGACGCTGCCGACGACGCCGAAGGCGACAAGGCAGAGTAAGCAGCGCTGTCCCCTTGCGGGATGCGCACAATCGGGGCAGCGGAAGCAGACGCTTTCGCTGCCCCGTTCGTTTGAAAAGGTAGGCTTTCGCCGTGCAAATCTGGGTCGGCCTGGGCAATCCCGGCGCGCAATATGCGCTCAACCGGCACAATGTCGGCTTCATGGCGCTCGACACGATCGCCGACCTGCATGGCTTCGGCGCGGTTAAGAAGGCGTTCCAGGGCTGGACCCAGGAAGGCCGCATCGGCAGCGAGAAGATCCTGCTCCTGAAGCCCGCCACTTTCATGAACGAAAGCGGCCGCAGCGTCGGCGAGGCGATGCGCTTCTACAAGCTGACCGAGGGCGACGTCACCGTCTTCCACGACGAACTCGACCTCGACCCGTTCCGCGTCAAGGTGAAGACCGGCGGCGGCACCGCGGGCCACAACGGCCTGCGCTCGACCGAAGCGCATATCGGCAACGCCTTTCGCCGCGTCCGCCTCGGCATCGGCCATCCCGGCCACAAGGACAAGGTCAGCCCCTACGTTCTCGGCAATTACGCCAAGGCCGAAATGGATTCGCTTGCCGACATGCTCGGCGCTGTCGCGGCCGAGTCACCATGGCTCGCTAGCGGCGCCGACGGCCGATTCATGAGCGACGTCGCGTTGCGACTGGGAGACAAGAAGTGACCACGCGCAACCTGTTCGCGACCCCACTCTACGAGGCGAAGCTCAAGAATGCGGCGTTGGTCGCCGAGCTCGAGCGTTCGTGCCACGCGCTTGCCGAGGACGATCGCGCGGGTCGGAACTGGTCGAAGGCGCATGGCTATCGCGGCTATACCTCCTACGCCTCGCTCAACGACCTGCCGGTGCGCGACCCGGCGTTCGGCGACCTCGTCAAGCTGCTCAACAAGCATGTCGCCAAGTTCGCCGAGGAATGCGCGTTCGAGCTCGAAGGCGGCAAGCTCAAGCTCGACAGCCTGTGGGTCAATGTGATGAAGCCGGGGGGCGCGCATTCTGGCCACGTCCATCCGCACAGCGTGGTCTCGGGCACCGTCTACATCGCCGTTCCACCGGGCGCTGGCGCGATCAAGTTCGAGGATCCGCGCCTCCCGATGATGATGGCCGCGCCGCGCCGCCGCGACGATGCGATCGAGGCGCTCAAGACCTTCGTCGCGCTCGAGCCGCAGGCGGGCAGCGTGCTGCTGTGGGAAAGCTGGCTGCGCCACGAAGTCGCGCCGGGCACCGCCAAGACCGAGCGGGTGAGCATCAGCTTCAACTATCGCTGGTAGGCGCGGGGCGATGCAGCGTCAGAACGCGTAGGTCATCACCAGGTCCGCCACCGGATTGCGCGCGCTATGGCTCTCCTCGCGCAGGCCCGGGACCGTCTCGTCGGCATACATCGCGGTCGAGCGGCCGACCATCATGCCGCCCTCGATCCCGACCTTCATCCGGTCGCTGACCGCAGCGTCATAGCCAAGCATCGCGACCGGCGCGTAATTCTCATAGCCGTCGCGCAGATTCACCGCGCCGACCGGGAGCCGCATCAGCGCGGCGTTGCCAGCCGCGGCGCCCGGCCCGACATCGGAAGCGCGGTACCGCATGTGATAGCTCGATCCGACCGACACACGCAGCCCGCGATCGCCATGCGCATAGGCGTCCTTCATGCCGGTGCCGCGCGCGCGGAGATTCTGCTTGAGCGTCGTCACCGCGTTCGCCTGATAGCCCCGCGCCAGCCGCAGATCGTAGGAGACCGCAGGCTGAGCAGCGGTTTCGGTATGCGGGGACATTGATACGAGAGCACGAGCGGTCGTGCCGTGCACAGCGGCGGGGTCTTGCGTACTCGCCGGGTCTTCGAGCGAAACGATGTGCGATTCGAAGTCGGCCGCACTGGCAACGCCCGGCGCCGAGCCCGAAAGCAGGATCGTGACACAGCAGCTCCGCAGATACTTTCGGCGCATCGCATTGACCCCAGCAAGAAACTCCGACGTACGACTCGGCAAGCGAGCGACTTGATCCAGAATCAACAGCCTATGCCTTTGCGGGTTCCCGGCAAGGGCCTTCATGGTGCGACAGGCTGGTCTTTCGCGGCACAAAGCCGTATCGGGCGGGCTTTCACGCACATCATCGCACACCAAGGAATATCATGGGTTTTCGCTGTGGCATCGTCGGGCTGCCCAATGTCGGCAAGTCCACCCTCTTCAACGCGCTGACGCAGACCGCGGCGGCGCAGGCGGCGAACTATCCGTTCTGCACGATCGAGCCGAACGTCGGCAACGTCGCGGTGCCCGACCCGCGGCTCGACAAGCTCGCCGCGGTGGCCGGCTCGGCCAAGATCATCGAGACGCAACTCGGGTTCGTCGACATTGCCGGCCTGGTGCGCGGCGCGTCGAAGGGCGAGGGTCTCGGCAACCAGTTCCTCGGCAACATCCGCGAAGTCGACGCGATCGTCCATGTGCTGCGCTGCTTCGAGGATGACGACGTCACGCATGTCGAGGGCAAGGTCGATCCGATCGCCGACGCCGAGACGGTCGAGACCGAGCTGATGCTGTCGGACCTCGAGAGCCTCGAGAAGCGCGTCCCCAATTTGCTCAAGAAGGCGACGCAGGGCGACAAGGAGGCCAAGGTTGCGGCTTCGGTGCTGGGGCAAGCACTCGAGCTGCTGCGCGAGGGCAAGCCCGCGCGCTTGACCGTGCCCAAGGACGAGGACGAGACGCGCGCCTTCAGCCAAGCCCAGCTGCTCACCGCCAAGCCCGTCCTCTATGTCTGCAACGTCGAGGAAGCGAGCGCCGCCAACGGCAACAGCCAGTCGGCGCGCGTGTTCGAGAAGGCCAAGGCCGAGGGCGCCGAAGCCGTCGTCGTCTCGGCCGCGATCGAGGCCGAGATCGCCACGATGGCCGCCGAAGAGCGTGGTGAGTTCCTGGCGGAGCTCGGGCTGACCGAGACCGGCCTGACGCGCGTCATCGTCGCGGGCTATCGCTTGCTCAAGCTGTTCACCTTCTTCACCGTCGGCCCCAAGGAAGCGCGCGCCTGGACCGTCCATGCCGGCGCCAAGGCCCCGCAGGCAGCGGGCGAGATCCACACCGATTTCGAGCGCGGCTTCATCCGCGCCGAGACGATCGCCTATGACGATTACGTCGCGCTCGGCGGCGAAACCGGCGCGCGCGATGCCGGCAAGCTCCGCCAGGAAGGCAAGGAGTATGTCGTCCATGACGGCGACGTGCTCAACTTCCGCTTCAACGTCTGACCTTGTCGCGCGGGCGGACACGGCGTAGCGCTGTCCCCGTGTTCGCCCGCCTGATCCTTGCGCTGCTCTTGGCAGCCTTTGCCTTCCCGGCGTTCGCGAGCGCGCCGTGCCATGACGCGCCCCCGCCGAAGGCGACGGCGATGCATCATGCCGGCCACGCCGCGCCGGTTCGCGACGACCATGCGACTGTCCCGCACATGTGCATCGGCTGCATCCCGCCCGCGAGCCTTGCCGCGCGCGGTGTAACCGCGCCGCTGTCACCCGCCGCACCGCCGCGGCGCATCGTTGCCGCGGCATTCGACCCGGCGTCGGGCACTCCGCCCGCTTTGCCCCCTCCGCGCTCGAAAGCCTGAACCGCGGGCCGCGCGCCCGCCTGGCTTTTTTGCGTTCGTGAGGACTGACACAATGACTCGATCGATGATGATCGCGGGCTGTGCCGTGGCAGCGTTGCTGCCGACGGGCGCGCTCGCGCAGATGATGCCCGGCATGAAGATGGACATGCCGATGCCGGCGAAACCGAAGCCGAAACCCGCGAAGCGCGCGGCGCCGGTGCCGGTGCCGGTGCCCGCGCACAAGCACGGGGCAATGCCGGCGTCCACGCCGACCCGCTCCCCAGCTGCTTCTGGCGCAACGGCCACGCCCCAGTCGCAAACGGCTGACGATCACGCACTGCACGCGCCGACGACCGCCGCGACACCCGGTCCGCGGCCTTCCCCGGAACAACTAGGGGGCGACGCCCCCCCGCATGCTGCTTCCGACTCCATGCCCGGCATGACCATGCCACCAGCGTCCCCGGACCCCGCCGCGCATGGCGGCCACACCGACCAGACCGAGCACGCCGGCCACGACATGGCCGCCATGCCCGGCATGACGATGGGCCCGCCCGACGGCGCCTATACCGAAGGCTCGGGCACCGCGCGCAACCCCGGCAACGATGGCGCGATGCGTGGGTCGCACTTCATGGCGGGTGACTGGATGCTGATGCTCCACGGCTATGCCTGGGGCGTCTATACCGACCAAGGCGGTCCGCGCGGCGAGAACGAGGCGTTCGTTACCTCGATGGCGATGCTCTCCGCCGCGCGGGATTATGGCGGCGCGCGGTTGCAGCTGCGCTCGATGATGAGCCTCGAACCGGCGATGGGCAAAAAGGGCTATCCCAACCTCTTCGCCACCGGCGAGACTGCCGACGGGCTGCTCCAGCTGACCGACCGCCAGCATCCGCACGATTTGTTCATGGAGCTGTCGGCGCGGCTCGATATCGATGCCGGGCCCGGCAGCGTGTTCGTCTATGGCGGCCCCGTCGCCGAGCCGGCGATCGGACCTTCGGCGTTCATGCACCGCACGTCTGCGACCTATCAGCCGCTGTCGCCGATCACGCACCATTGGTTCGACAGCACGCATATCAGCTACGGCGTGGTGACGCTCGGCTATGCCGCGCCGCGCTGGCAGTTCGAGGCCTCGGCGTTCCGTGGGCGCGAGCCTGACCAGTTTCGCTGGAACATCGAACGCCCCAGCCTCGATTCGTGGAGCGTGCGCGCGACCTGGACCCCCTCGCCCGCCTGGGCGGTGCAGGTCAGCCACGGCCGGCTCAAGAGCCCCGAACAGCTCGAGCCCGACCGTGACGAGGCGCGCACCACCGCGAGCGTGCAATATGCGCGGAAGGGCGTCTCCGCGCTGCTCGCCTTCTCGAACAAGCATCTGCTCCCCGGGCGCACGCTGACCGCGTGGCTGGCCGAGGCGAATTGGGACATCGACCGCCATCACACGGTGTTCGCGCGCGCGGAAGATGTGGCGAATGACGAATTGTTCCCCGACCGGACCGACCCACTGCACGGCCGCAAGTTCCGCGTCGGCAAGCTCGAAGGGGGCTATGCCTATCGCATGCCGTTCGTCGGGCCGTTCGATCTCGCGCTCGGCGGTTCGGTCGGGGTGTTCGCCAAGCCTGCCGCGCTCGACGCGGCGTATGGCAAGATGCCGGTGAGCTTCAGCCTTTTCGCCAAGGTGTCGCTTGGGGGATAGCACCGCGCAACCGTCACCCCTGGCCGAGCCCGGGGTGACGAATGCGGTCAGAGGCTAGGCGAGGCCGGAGACGCCTGTCATAGCGCCGACGCAATCGTGTCGCAGGGGATCGCACATGCGTTGGACCACCAAGATCTTTGCCGCCGCCTTGTGCGCCGCCCTCCAGGCCTGCGTCACCGCGCCCGCCCCCGGACCGCGCCCAACCGCGCTGCGCGAGGAAGCGCGGGCACCGGTGACGATCCTCGTCTCGATCGACGGCTTCCGCCCCGATTACCGCGCGCGCGGGGTGACGCCGAACCTCGATGCGCTCGCCGCGAGCGGGATCAGCGCGGCGATGCGGCCGTCCTTCCCGTCCAAGACCTTCCCGAATCACTGGACGCTCGTCACTGGCCTCAGGCCCGACCGCAACGGCATCGTCTCCAACGCGATGGAGGACGTCGCACGTCCCGGCGACAAGTTCACGATGGAGGATTCGAAGGACCCCTTCTGGTGGAACGCCGCCGAGCCGCTCTGGGTCACGGCCGAGCGCGGCGGCGTGCGCAGCGCGACGATGTTCTGGCCGGGCTCGAACGTCGCCTGGGGCGGCACGCTCAAGGGCCACGGCGCGACCAACGGCGGGGTGCGGCCCGAGGATTGGTGGCCCTTCGACCAAGCGGTGCCCGGCGAACAACGCGTCGCCGGCGTGATCGACTGGCTGCGCCGGCCGGCGGCACAGCGCCCGCGCTTCATCACGCTCTATTTCGATACCGTCGACAGCGCGGGCCACAGCTTTGGCCCGGACGCGCCCGAGACGACCGAAGCGGTCAGGCAGGTCGACGCCCAGATCGGTGCGCTCGTCTCCGGCCTGCGCACACTCGGCCAGCCCGCCAATCTGGTGATCGTCGCCGACCACGGCATGGCGGCGACCAGTCCTGTGCGCACGATCGCGATCGACAGCATCGCGAGCCCCGCGGACTATCGCCTGTTCGAATCGGGGCCGTTCGCCAGCCTCTATGCGGTGCCGGGACATGAGACGGCGCTCGAAAAGGCGCTGCTCGGCCATCACGCGCATTACGATTGCTGGCGCAAGAGCGAGATCCCACCGCGGCTGCACTATGGCGCCAACCCGCGCGTGCCGCCCTATTTCTGCCTCGCCGAAACCGGCTGGTCGCTCACCGCCACCGCGCCCAAGCCGGATGCGAAGCCCGGTGGCAACCATGGTTTCGACAATGCCGCGCCCGAAATGGCGGCCCTGTTCATAGCAACCGGCCCGGCGATCAAGCCGCTCGGGACGCTGCCCGGTTTCGACAATGTCGACGTCGCGCCGCTGATCCGCGACCTGCTCGGGCTTCCCGCCGGGACCGGACTCGACGGCGACGATGCGCCGTTCCGCGCGGCGCTCGCCAAGTAGCGCTTGCCTTCGTCGCGGGTGCGCGAGACACTCGCGCGATGCAATATTTCGAAGATATCACGGTCGGAACCAAATCGTCGTTCGGCCAGTATGCCGTGCTCCACGACGAGGTTGTGACCTTCGCCCGGGCCTATGATCCGCAGCCCTTCCATTTGTCCGACGCCGCCGCTGCCGAGACGCATTTCGGCCGACTTTCGGCGAGCGGCTGGCATACCTGCGCGATGACGATGGCGATGGTGGTCGAGAATTTGAAGGCGAACGACCAGGCCGGTCTCGGATCACCCGGGCTCGACGAGCTGCGCTGGCTGAAACCCGTCTATCCCGGCGACACGCTGCGGTGCGAGACCGAGATCCTCGACAAACGCGCGTCGCAGAGCCGGCCCGAGATGGGCAGCTATCGCAGCCGGATGACGGTGTTCAATCAGCACGACGTGCCCGTGATGACCTTCGTCTCGATCGGCCTGATCCGCACGCGCCCCGCGGCCTGACGCAAAAGCGCGCCGCCCCCCAACACAGGACGACGCGCTCTCAAGCTCTGCGGAGGGAGGCTTAGCGGCGGTGGCCGCCGCCGCGCCCCGGGCCGCCGCGCCCGCCGAAGCCGCCGCGATTGCCGCCGCCAGGCCGCCCCTGGACACCATAGTCGCGCCACATCGGGCGGATCTCGCGGCGGGCACCGCGCCATGGCTGTGCGCGGCCCTGCCAATAGCCGCGCTGCTGGTTGTTCCAGCGATGCCGCACATTGTACCGGTCGTAGACGTAATAGCCCGAGCCCGGATAATAATAGTCGTTGTTCCAGCCCCAATACGGGTCGGCCCGATAGCCGCCGTAATAGGGGTCCCACCCGCCCGCGCCATACCCGACCTGAACACCGCCATAGCCATAATCGTCGACGCAGGCAGACAGCCCGCCGAGCGACACCAACGCAGCGGCGGCGAGAGCGATTTTCTTGAGCGGCATGACGCGGTCCTTGATCGGCGGCGCGCCGGACGGTTCGTGGGGCGCCATGGTGTGGATCAACCCGAACGCGCCCGGTTGGTTCCTCTGACGCTTAGTGACCCGGAAACGCTATCAGCGAATCGACGGCGATCCCCTCGGCCCGCAGCGCCTCGGCGCCGCCGAGATCGGGCAGGTCGACGAGGAACTGCGCCTGCTCGACCAGCGCGCCGGCCTTGCGCAGCAGCCGCAGCGCGGCGCGCGCGGTGCCGCCGGTGGCGATCAGATCGTCGACCAGCAGCACACGCTTGCCCGGCGCGCAGGCATCTTCATGCATCGCGATCCGGTCAGTGCCATATTCGAGCGCATAATCCTCGGCGATCGTCGCGCCGGGAAGCTTGCCGTCCTTGCGGATCAGCAACACGCCGGCGCCCAGCGGACGCGCGAGCGCGGCGGCGAAGATGAAGCCGCGCGCTTCGATCCCGGCCACGAGATCGATCGGCCCAAGCGCGGTCGCCGCCATCCGGGTGATCGCCTGCCCAAACCCGTGCGGATCGAGCAACAGCGTGGTGATGTCACGAAACTGAATGCCGGGCTTGGGAAAATCCGGAATCGTCCGGATCAGCGCCTTGAGATCGTCATTGTCGGACACGAAAATTCCTCGTCGCCCCGGCGGAGGCCGGGGCCGTTATGTCGGTTCGCGAAACGGGTGTTCCGCGAGTCAACGCAGCGGCCCCGGCCTTCGCCGGGGCGACGTATGGCTCAGTGCTTAATGTCCCGCCAGATGTTCTGATACGCACCATAAGAGAGCGCGCAGAACAGCAGCAGGAAGCCGAGCACCGCGATGCCATAGCCATGCCGCGTCGGCAGGTTCGGTTCGGCCGCCCAGGTCAGGAACGCCGAGACATCCTTGGCATTCTGGTCGACGGTCGACTTGGTGCCATCGAGATAGGTAACCTGCCCATCCTGCGTCAGCGGTGGCGGCATCGCGAGGTTGAGGTTCGCAAAGTACGGATTGTAGTAGAGGCCGTCGGGCACCTTTGCGTCGGGGAAGTGCTTGAGCAAGGCGGCCGGCTGATCTTGATACCCAGTCAGCAGCGAATAGACATAGGCCGGGCCTTCATGGCGCGCCTTGGTGATCAGCGAGAGATCTGGCGGGTTGCCGGTGCCGGGATAATAGACCGTCGGGAAGTAATCGGCCGGCGTGTTGGGCCGCTCGGTCGTGTCGCCCGACTTGGGGTCGAACTGCTTGGCCTTGACCGCCCAGTCGGCGGCAAACTTCTTCACCTGTCCGGCCGAATAGCCAAGCTGCGTCAGGTCGCGGAAGGCGACGTGCTTGAGCGAGTGGCAGTTGGAGCAGACTTCCTTGTACACCTGCAGCCCACGCTGCAGCTGCCGCTGGTCGTAGGTGCCAAGCACGCCGTTGGATGCGAGCTCGACGTCCTTAGGATGACGGTGGAACTCCTCCACCGCCGTCGCGGGGGCCGGATCCGTGATAGCGCCCATGACGGTGCCGAACAGCGCCCAGGCCAGGCAGGCGACGATACCGGCGCCGATGAGGATTGCGATTGCGCGAACCATTGGTCTGAATGCCCCTTATTCGGCCGGAACCGGGCTACCGCTGAGCGCGGTATGAGCCGGACTGGTGCCACCCTTTTTCGCCAGGACCGCCTCGGTGATCGAGTTCGGCAACGGCCGCGGCCGCTCGGCGCGCGAGACGATCGGCAGGATGATCAGGAAGTGCGCGAAATAATAGGCCGCGGTGATCTGCCCGAGCGCGACCTTGAACGGCGAGATCTCCGACCCGCCGACCCAGCCGAGCACCAGCACGTCGAGCACCAGGATCCAGAAGAAGATCCGGTAGAGCGGGCGATAGTTGGACGAGCGCACCGGCGAGCTGTCGAGCCATGGCAGGAAGAACAGCAGCAGGATCGACCCGAACATCGCCAGCACGCCGAGCAGCTTGGCGGGGATGAACAGGAAGTCCGCGGTGAACGAGCGCAGGATCGCGTAGAACGGCCAGAAATACCATTCGGGGACGATGTGCGCGGGCGTCTGCAGCGCGTTCGCCGGGATGTAGTTATCCGGATGTCCAAGGCTGTTCGGCGCAAAGAACAGCAGCGACGCGAAGATGAACAGGAACACGCCGAGCCCGAAGCCGTCCTTGGCCGTGTAATACGGATGGAACGGAACGGTGTCCTGCTCGCCTTTGACGTCGACGCCGGTCGGGTTGTTCGAACCCGGAATGTGAAGCGCCCAGATGTGCAGGATGATGACGCCCGCGATCACGAACGGCAGCAGATAGTGGAGCGAGAAGAAGCGGTTGAGCGCCGCATCGTCCGGCGCATATCCGCCGAGCAGCCAGATCCGGATCGTCTCGCCGACCACCGGGATCGCCGAGAAGAAGCCGGTGATGACCTGCGCGCCCCAGAAGCTCATCTGCCCCCAGGGGAGGACGTAGCCCATGAACGCGGTCGCCATCATCAGCAGGAAGATCGTGACGCCCAAGAGCCAGATCATCTCGCGCGGCGCCTTGTACGATCCGTAGAAGAGGCCGCGGAAGATGTGGATATAGACCACAACGAAGAACATCGAGGCGCCGTTGGCGTGCGCATAGCGCAGGAACCAGCCGCCGTTGACGTCGCGCATGATGTGCTCGACCGAATCGAACGCCACGCCGCCATTGGCCGCGTAATGCATCGCGAGAACGATGCCGGTGACGATCTGGATCGCCAGCGCGGCCCCGGCGAGCACGCCGAAGTTCCAGAAATAGTTGAGGTTGCGCGGCACCGGATAGCCCGCACCGACCGCGCCATAGACGAGCCGCGGGAGCGGCAGGCGCTGGTCGATCCACTTGGTGAACCCGCTCTTGGGTTCGTAATGTTTGGCCCAGGGAAAACTCATATCGCTATCCTCAACCCACCACGACCGTCGACGGCGACGTGAATTTGTAATCCGGCACGAGCAGATTCTTCGGTGCCGGGCCTTTGCGGATGCGTGCCGCAGTGTCGTATTGCGACCCGTGGCACGGGCAGAAATAGCCGCCATACTGGCCGCGATCCTCGCCGCTGGTGATGCCCTGCGGAATGCAGCCTAGATGCGTGCAGACGCCCAGCGTGATCAGCCAGTTCTTCTTGCCACGCGTGCGCTGCTCGAGCGTTTCGGGATCGCGCAGCGACTTGACGTCGACCTTGTCGGCCTCGACGATCTCGGCGGGCGTAAGGTTGCGGACGAAGAGCGGCTGCTTGCGGAACGAGACGACGACGCCCTGCCCGGCCTCGATCTTGGTCAGATCGACCTCGGTCGTGGCGAGCGCAAGCACGTCGGCCGACGGGTTCATCTGGTTGATCAAGGGGACGACGATCGCGAGAGCGCCGACGCCGGCGACAGAGACCGCCGCGATGTTGAGGAAATCGCGACGCCGCGGCTCCCCTTCATGGTGCGGTTCCTCGTGTAGGGGAACGTCCAGGGTGTTTCCGCTTGCCATCCACTCGCCCTTGTTCTTCGCTCCCCCGCCACAGCGCGCGGTCGAGCGATCAATTTTGACACGACGCCCTGCACGACGGATCCACAGGCACGCCTGAACGCTTCCCTCGGTCGGGGAAGCTTAAACGCTCTGTTAGCCGGGCTACCAGGCTTTTGCCACTGCATTTTAGAGGTGCTAGCGGGGCTGCATGCGTATTGCTCTTTATCAACCCGACATGGCCGGCAATGTCGGCGCCATCTTCCGGCTCGGCGCCTGTCTCGGCGTGGGCGTCGACGTGATCGAGCCGACCGGCTTCACCTGGAGCGAGAAGGCGCTGGCCCGGTCGGGCATGGACTATGCCGAACTGGTCGAAGTGCGGCGCCACGTCGACTGGGAGGCGTTCGTCGCAACGGTCCCTGGGCGAATCGTCCTGCTGACGACGCGCGGCGGCGTCCGGATCGACGCGGCCGCGTTCCGCGCCGACGACGTGCTGCTGATGGGATCGGAGGGGAGCGGCGTTCCCGATGCGGTGCACGCGCAGGCCGATCTCGCGGTGCGAATCCCGCTGGCCGAAGGCATGCGTTCATTGAATATCGCAGTCGCGGCCGGCATCGCGCTGAGCGAAGCGCTGCGCCAGACCGGGGGATGGCCCACCTGATCCTCCCCCGGGAACCGGGGGAGGGGGACCGCTCGGCTTCTTCAGCCGAGGGGTGGAGGGGGGCCTCTCCACGAGCGTTCCTCTTGCGGCGCCCCCTCCACCACCAGCCTGAAGAAGGCTGGCGGTCCCCCTCCCCCGCTGCGCGAGGGAGGATTGAAGAAGCAGCGGATTCTCGGCACAACGCCGCCATGGACCTCGACCCCGAACAAACCACCGCCCGCACATGGTTCGAGCAATTGCGCGACCAGATCTGCGCCGAATTCGTCGCGATCGAACGCGAAGCCGGCTCGGACGCCGATTTCGACTACACCGCGTGGGACCGCACCGACCCGAGCGGCGGTGACGGCGGCGGCGGCGTGCGCGGCGTGATGAAGGGCAAGGTCTTCGAAAAGGTCGGCGTCAACGTCTCGACAGTCGGCGGCGCGTTCGAGGGCGAGTTCGCCAAGTCGATCCACGGCGCGGCCGAAGACCCGAGCTTCTTCGCGACCGGCATCAGCCTCGTCGCACACATGGCCAACCCGCACGTCCCCGCAGTCCACATGAACTGCCGCTTCCTCGTCACCACCAAGCGCTGGTTCGGCGGCGGCGCCGATCTCAACCCGCCGCTCCCCTATCCCGAGGATACCGCCGAGTTCCACGCCGCGATGCAGGCCGCCTGCGACCCGCACGGCGCGGACTATTACGCGCGCTATTCGAAATGGGCCGAGGACTATTTCTACATCCCGCACCGCAAGGTGCACCGCGGCGTCGGCGGGATCTTCTGCGACCATCTCGAGGGCGATTTCGCCGCCAATTTCGCCTTCATCCAGGATCTCGGCCGCGCGTTTCTCGACGTTTACCCGAGGATCGTGCGGCGGCGGATGAACGTGCCGTTCACGCCCGCCGATACCGCGCAGATGCTCGAATGGCGCGGGCGCTACGCCGAATTCAACCTGGTCTATGACCGCGGCACGCTGTTCGGGCTCAAGACCGGCGGCAATATCGATGCGATCCTTATGAGCCTGCCGCCACTCGCGACCTGGTCGTGACGCAGTGGGCCTGACCCCGGTCCGTGATGACTCGGTAGCCGCGATCGTCACGACGCTGGAGATGCCGGCGAAGCCGCCGCTGCGCCCCCTGCCCGCCTCGCGGCTGCGGCTCACGCGGTGGGAGGCGCCGACGCCCGATCGCTACCGCGCGCTGTTCCGCCGCGTCGGCGCGCCGTGGCTGTGGTTTTCGCGGCTGGTGATCGACGAAGCCGCGCTGCTCGCGATCATCCATGATCCGGCGGTGGCGGTCTACGCGGTGCTCGACCCTGCGGGGATCGAGGTCGGGATGGTCGAGCTCGACTTCCGCCAGAGCGCGACGTGCGAAATCTCCTATTTCGCGCTCATTCCCGAACTTGCCGGGCAGCGCCTTGGTCGCTGGCTGATGGCCGAAACGCTCGCGCGCGCTTGGGCCAGGGGCATCACGCGCGTCTGGCTGCACACCTGCACGCTCGATCACCCCAGCGCGCTCGGTTTCTACCGCGCGCAAGGGTTCGTCGCGATCAAGCGGACGATCGAGACCTTCACCGATCCGCGCGTGACCGGACATCTGCCGCCCGAAGCGGCGCCTCAGATCCCGTTGCTGAGCCGCCGGTAGAGCGCGATCTCGATCAGGATCGACGCGACGGTGCCGAGCGTACGCGCACCGCCACTGCACAGATCGAGCACCGCGGCGACGACCGGATTGGCCAGCGGCGCGCCGCTCATCGTCTGGCCGATCGCCTCGAACGGCCAGGCGAGCACATCGCCCGCGATCAGCGGGACGCACGCCAGCAGCATCAGCGCAAGGCCATGCCCGCGCGTCAGGGCAAAGCTGCGCCGCCAGGCCGCGATCACGCCGAGCGGGCGCTCGGCGACGAAGGCTGGCCCGACCGTCAGCAAGCGGCCCTTCAGATACAGGCCGGGGATCAGCAGCAGCGAGGCGACGTTGACCGGCAGCGTGACCATGAAGGCGAGCAGCACGTAGCGCGGCAACAGGCCGAGCCCCTGCCGCATCGCCGTCGCCACGTCGGGCCGGTTGCGATCGGCATAGAGCGCGAACAGCGTGATCGAGCCGAACAACGACAGCGCGGTCAGCACCAGCAGGAGCAGATCGTTCTGCCGCGACCACACGGCGACCGCATCGAGCCAGGTCTGAATCGCGACCGGATCCGACGACGACGCCGGCAAGGGCGGGGTCGGCGCGATGAACATCTCCTGCGCGACCTTTGGCACGAACAGGAAGACGCCGGCGACGCCGATCAGCAGATCGCGATCGCGCTGCGCCATCGCCCAGGCATCGCGCAGGACCGCACCGAGATCGAGTTTCATGACGCCGTGACGATCGCCTCGGGCGTCTCGCGCACCGCCAGATAGAGCTTGGCGACGAACACCGCCGCCAGCAGCGAGAAAAGCGTCGACACGGCCGCGACGACGAACTGCGTCAGCACGCTGGCCAGCGTGATCGTGCCCTCGCCGCCGATCAGCAACGCGAAGATCGTCCCGAAGACCGTCCGCGCCGCCATCGAGGCGACCCAGGAGAGGAGGAAATAGAGCAACAGCATTCCGATCACCTTCCAGGCGATATGCCGGGTGAGATTGAACGCGCGGCGATAGACGCCAAGCCCACGCCGTTCCAGCAGCATGATCGGCGGGATCAGCACGACCAGCCGCGCATAGGCCCAGAACAACAGCAGGCCGAGGACGAAAGCGTAGAAGGTCGCGATCAGCAGCGCGCCGCCATTGACCTCGTTCGGCGCCATCCTGCCCGAGGAGAGCGCGGTCATGTCCATTCCGCTCATGCCCAGGATAATTCCGATCGGGAGCGTCAGGACGAATACCGCGAGCAGGGTGACCACGCCGATCCCGAGCACCGGCAACAGGCGGCGGTTGGCGAGCGCCACCGCCGCCGCGCGCCCGCCGCCGGGATCGAACGCGAGCGCGGTGATCACCAGCCCGGCCCAGCTGGTCACAAGCGCCATGAGCAGCACGATCAGGCCAAGCGCCCAATCGCCCTGCGTCCCACCCGAGCGCATCAACGGCATCAGCGTGCCGAGCAGCCCGAGCGGAACGAACAGCCCGAACAGCACCACCGGCGCCAGCGCGCCGCGATTGTCGTCGAGAAATTCGGTAGTGCGATCCCAGATCGTGCTCATCGTCGCCGTCACGTCGCTATTCTCCCCCGGGTTCGGCGCGCGCCACCGTGCCGATGGCTGTTAGCGCAACGCCTCGCCGCTTGCCAATGTCTTGCATGGGCGCGGTGATGCGGCCACATCGCCACGGTGACCGACCTTCCCGACGACATCGAGTGGCGCATCGCGCCGGCACCCGTCCCTTATGCCGAGGCGCTCGCCGAGATGGAGGCGCGCGCCGCCGCGGTCGCCACGGGCGATGCGCGCGAGCTGGTGTGGCTGCTCGAGCATCCGCCTGTCTATACCGGCGGGACCAGCGCCGATCCGGCCGAGCTGATCGATCCGCGCTTCCCCGTCGTGCAGACCGGGCGCGGCGGGCGCTACACCTATCACGGACCGGGGCAGCGCATCGGCTATGTCGTGCTCGACCTCAACAGGCGCGGGCGCGACGTGCGGCAGTTCGTCCACGCTCTCGAAGGCTGGGTGATCGCCGCGCTGGGCGACCTCGGCATCGCCGCCTTCCGCGCGCCCGGCCGCGTGGGCATCTGGACCGACATCGCCGACCCCGCTTCCGGCGGCCCGGCGGTCGAGGCCAAGATCGGCGCGATCGGCGTGCGCGTGCGGCGCTGGGTCACGCTCCACGGCTTCTCGGTTAACCTCTCGCCAGATCTGTCGCATTTCGGCGGGATCGTGCCGTGCGGGCTGCCCGACTTCGCGGTGACCAGCGCGGAAATGCTCGGCCGCCCGACCGATTTTGCAACTTTCGACGCGGCGTTGGCGTTTCACCTCGTCGGCTTCCTTGAAACTCATTCTTTGGGGCGACAAAACTAGGCTTGAGGGCCGAGCGGTTCCGGGCTAATGTCCACCACGGTTTGGGTATTAAAGGTCTCGAGGCCAACCAACCATTTATCTAGGGAGCTTTCCAATGCGTGCATTCATTTCCAAGGTCGCTGCTGGTTCGATGATCGCTGTTGCAGCGATCGCGATTTCGGCATGCACCCCGAAGACCGAGACGACGACGACCGACAACACGATGGTCACCGACATGAACTCGACCGACACGATGGGCGCGACGACCAACGACACGATGACGTCGACGGACGCGGCTGGCAACGATGGCGCCATGATGTCGAACGACACCATGATGACCACGAACACCACGACCACGACCACCAACGCAATGTAATCCTTTCCTTCGGGAAAGATTACGACGAAGGCCGTCCGGGCAACCGGGCGGCCTTTTCGATTCAGCGCACGGTCACAGCAATTCGATCAAAAAGAGTTGGGTTGCGTCCCAAAAAGCCGTAATCGCGGCATCGTTAACGAGAGGCTTCCAATGACCGTGTTGCGTAAACTGACTGCGACCACCGCGCTTGCGGCCGCCGTTTTTGCGGCTGTGCCTGCATCGGCGCAATTCTATTTCAAGTCGCATGATTTCAGCGGCCCGCCGATCCGCGGCGACGAGCCGGGCCTGCCGACGCTGCCGGGTGCCAACGACGAGGAAGTGCGCGCCAACCTGGTGTGGAACCTGCGCTCGGCGCTCAACGTCGCGGCGCTGCAATGCCAGTTCGAGCCGTCGCTGATGACGGTCGAGAATTACAACATCATGCTGATCAACCATCAGGACGAGTTCAAGAAGTCGCTCCTGCTGCTGACCAAATATTTCGCGCGCACCAACAAGTCGCCCAGGCTCGGACAGGATGCGATGGACCGGTATGGCACGAAGACCTATTCGGCCTTCACCACCACCGGCGCGCAGTTCGGCTTCTGCCAGACCGCCGGCGCGGTCGCGACGCATGCCGCTTATGCGCCACGCGGCCAGCTCTACCAGGTTGCCGCCAACGACATGAGCGCGCTGCGCAATGCGCTGGTGCCATGGGGCGAGGAGCGCTTCCCGCGCCGCGTGGTGATCGACACGCGCGTGTCGATGGCGCGACTCGACGACATGTGCTGGTCCAAGCGCGGCGAGTGGGTCGAGCGCAAGTGCGGCGCCTTCACCACCGTGTTCCGCTAAGCACCGGGCACCGCCCGCGCGCGGGCGGTGCCGTTCAGCGCAGGCCGAGCGTCTTGTGCGCCTGCAGCGTCAGCCGCCATTTCGGCCGCGCCATGACGAGTTCAATCGCCGCAGCATGATTGGCCTCGGCCGCTATGCTGTCGAGCGGCTGGACGAGATGGTGCGCAAAATCCCAGCGCTCGAGCTCATCGACGTCGCTGCCCGGCTGCGGCCAGACTAGCTTCAATTCATCGCCCGCGCGTTGGACGACGGTGCTGCCCGCCTTCGGGCTGATGCACACCCAGTCGATACCGGGATGGACCGCGAGCGTGCCATTGCTCTCGATCGCGATCGCAAAACCCGCGGCGTGCAAGGCATCGACCAGGGCATCGTCGACCTGCAGCATCGGCTCGCCACCGGTCAGCACGACGAAGCGCTCGGCGCGACCCGCGCCCCAGAAACCGGCGACGGCGTCGGCGAGCGCCGGCGCATCCGCGAACTTCGCGCCCCCTGCCCCGTCGGTCCCGACGAAATCGGTATCGCAGAATTGGCAGATCGCGCTCGCGCGGTCCTGCTCGCGCCCCGACCACAGATTGCAGCCGGCGAAGCGCACGAACACCGCGCGGCGACCAGCCTGCACCCCCTCGCCCTGCAGCGTGAGGAACATTTCCTTGACCGAATAGGCCATCGCCTCAGACCGCGTAGGCGGTCGGGTCAACCAGGCCGGCTTCCTCGAAGCCCTTCTTGCGCAACCGACAGCTGTCGCAGGTGCCGCAGTGCAGCCCGCCGGGCGCAGGATCGTAGCACGACCAGCTGATCCCCGCATCGAGCCCGAGCCGTGCCGCCTCGCGCGCGATGTCGGCCTTGGTCATGTCCTGCAGCGGCGCATGGATGCGGAACGGGCTGCCCTCGACCCCGGCCTTGGTGGCGATTTCGGCAAGCTGCTCGAACGCGGCGATAAATTCGGGGCGGCAATCCGGATAACCGGAATAATCGAGCGCATTGACGCCGATGTAGAGGTCGCGCGCGCCCGCCGCCTCGGCCCAGCCGAGCGCGAGGCTGAGGAAGATCGTGTTGCGCGCGGGAACATAGGTGACCGGGATCCCCGGCCCGACGCCATCCTTGGGCACGTCGATATCGGCGGTGAGCGCGGAGCCGCCGAACGCCGCGAGATCGAGCGGGAGCACGACATGACGTTCGGCGCCGAGCACGTGCG
This sequence comes from Parasphingomonas frigoris, assembly GCF_036663815.1. Lineage (NCBI taxonomy): Bacteria > Pseudomonadati > Pseudomonadota > Alphaproteobacteria > Sphingomonadales > Sphingomonadaceae > Parasphingomonas > Parasphingomonas frigoris. The sequence goes on from NZ_JAXOJQ010000006.1 coordinate 24,047, forward strand.
CGACGCGCCGTGCGGAGGCGAGCTCGAGCCGGTGGCGCTGATTGTAGTCGACCGACAGCGCGAGAATGCGAAAGCCGTCCTCTCTCGCGCGCGCGGCGGCGACCATCGAGTCGAGGCCGCCCGACACGAGCACGACCGCGAGCGGACGGACGGCGGGGGTTTCGGTCGCAGCATCGTGCGGCGACGCCATCGGCGCGGCGGCCGCTTGCGCTTGCGGGGTCTGTTCGACTGTCATGATGCGCTGCGAGGTAGGCCCCGCCCCCGCGTTACGCAAGCGCCCGATAAAAAGCGGGCCGCCCGTAAGGCGACCCAGGGGTGCCCGCTACCGGGCGATTAGGGAAAAAAGCGTGCTGTCCAAGGAGGCACTTGGCGGGTCTAGGCGCGAAAGCTGAAGGCTTCGTTAGCGGGGGGCGCTTAGCGTCCCTCACTCCCCCGTTCGCCCTGAGCTTGTCGAAGGGCTGTTCTTCTTGGCGTCGGTGGCAAGAAGGTCAGTGCTTCGACAAGCTCAGCACGAACGGGGGACAGGGAAACCCACGACAACCAATTTACGCTCGAACCGTTTTCCACGTCAACGCGCATCAGCGCAGCGGCGCAGCCCCCGCCGGACACGCCCCGACGCGGCGCGCCTCATATTGCTCGTCGAACGGCGCGCCGTTGAGGATGCCCTGCGTCTCGAGATTGAAATTGCGCTGCGTGGCAACCTTGACGCTGGTCAGGCCATGCCCGATCCCCGGGCAGGCATATTGTACGGTCGCCACGTTGGCGTCGTTGCTGACGACGGTGTGCTGGCACGGGGTGCTGCCATGGCCGAACTGGATCAGCGCGCGCGCGTCGCCAATGCACACCATGCGGGGCGGCGACGAAGAATCAATCGGCTTCAACTGCCACTGACCGGCCTCGATCCGCGCGATCGCCGCAAGCGGCGGGCCGCCGGTCGGCTTCGCGGCGGCGATCCCGCCGACCAGGACGAGGGCCGCGACACCGGCTCGAATCCATCCCGTACCCTGCATCATATATCCCCGTTAGACCGCAGGCGCGCGTTTGCGCCGGCACGATCTTGCGGCCCTCATCTGGGGGGCGGCACGGTCGATTACAATCGCTTCACGTAACGATATCGTCTGCGGCGCGAACCGGGAACTTGGTCGCGCAAAAGGCGCAATCGACGAAGATGATCCCGTCTTCATCCGCCATCGCGCGCTGTTCGGACGGAGGAAACTTGCCGAGTACCTGCGCGATATAATCGGGTGAGCAACGACAACCGCGGGCGAGCGCGGTATCGCCGTGGAGCCGCACCTCATCCTCCTCGTTGAAAAGGCGCCATACCAGCGTCTCAAGCGGGATCGTCGGGTCGGCGAGCTCGTCGGGCGACATCGTCTGGCCGAGGATCGCGACATGCTCCCATTCGGGATGGTCGAGCCGGGTGTGCAGCCGCTCGCGGCCATCCTCGCCCTCGGGCAGATGCTGGAGCAGCAGCCCGCCCGCGACGCGCACGCCATCGGCGGCACGCCCGACGCCGACGCGCACCAGCGTCGGGATCTGTTCGGACTGGAGAAAGTAATGCTCGGCCGCCTCGCTCAACGATGCGCCGTCGAGCGGGACGATCCCCTGATAGCGCTCGCCGGTGGTCGCCTGGTCGAAGGTGATCGCGAGATAGCCCGCGCCGAACAATGCGAACAGGCTCGGCTCCTCGGGGCCCGCAGCAAGACGATCGGCGTCATACTGGACATACCCGCGCAGCTCGCCGCCCTTGTAGTCGCACACCAGCAGCGTGACGATCCCGTTCTGCGTCTGCGCCTGCATCGTCAGCTGGCCGCCCGCATCCTTGAGCGTCGAGCCGATCAGCGCGGCGAGCGTCAATGCTTCGGCGAGCAGCGCCTCGATCGCGGGCGGATAGGCGTGCGCGGCAAGGATCGTGTCGAGCACCGGCCCCAGCCGCACGATACGACCGCGCGCGTGGCGCTCGGGGATGGTGAAACCGAGCGCGCGGTCGGTGGCGGTGGTGATCGGATCGGTCATCGGAAACTTTCGTCACCCCGGCGGAGGCCGGGGTCTCGTGGGGCTCGGGAGCGCCCTACAACCAGGAGATCCCGGCCTACGCCGGGATGACGGATATGGTGGACCTTTAGAGTAGGTTCAACCGATCTGCCCGAAGCACCAGCGCAGCACCGATTTCTGCGCATGCAGCCGGTTCTCCGCCTCGGGCCAGATCAACGATTGCGGGCCGTCGATCACCTCCGGCGTGACTTCCTCGCCGCGATGCGCAGGCAGGCAATGGAGGAATACCGCATCGGACTTGGCGCGGGCCATCAGCGCGGCATCGACCTGATAGGGCAGCATCGCGGCGAGCTTGGTCTCGGCATGAGCCTGGCCCATCGAGATCCAGGTGTCGGTGACGACGACGTCCGCACCGGCGACTGCTTCCGCCGGATCCGACACGACGCGCGCCCGTCCGCGCGCGCTGGCGATCAGCGCCTCGTCGGGCTGGAACCCTTGCGGACATGCCGCGACGACGTCGAACTGCATCAGCGCCGCCGCCTCGACGATCGAGGCGAGCACGTTGTTGCCGTCGCCGAGCCAGGCGACCTTGAGCCCGGGGAGCGGCTTGCCCGATTCGAGGATCGTCAGCAGGTCGGCCATGATCTGGCACGGATGCGAATCGTCGGTCAGGCCGTTGATGACCGGGATCGTCGCATAGCGCGCCATTTCCTCGAGCTTGGCGTGATCGTCGGTGCGCAGCATGATCGCGTCGCAATAGCCCGACAGCACGCGCGCGGTATCGGCGACGGTCTCGCCGCGGCCGAGTTGGGTGGTGCCCGAATCAAGGATCACCGAACTGCCGCCGAGCTGGCGGATCGCCATGTCGAAGCTGACGCGGGTGCGGGTCGAGCTCTTTTCGAACACCATCGCCAGCGTGTGGCCGGCGAGCGGCGCGTCGGCGTCGGGCTTGCCCTTGGGCCAGCCGGCGCGTGCCGCCTTGCGATCGAGCGCATCGGCCAGCATCGCGGCCACGCCGTCAGGACCGGCATCGGAAAGCGAGAGGAAGTTGCGCATCCTAAATCCTTAATTTTCTCTCCCTGTGGGAGAGGGAGGGAGCGGCAAAGCCGCGGAAGGGTGAGGACAGGGTGTGTTGGCGTGCGCTGCCCTCACCCTTCCCACTCGGCTGCGCCGAGCGGGCCCCTTCCCTCTCCCGCTGGGAGAGGGAGCTTTCTTTACGCCGCGACCGCCACCGGTGCGAAACTGCGCGCGCCATCGCTCAGTTTCTGCACGAACTCGGCGATATGCGCTTCCTCGATCACCAGCGGCGGCAGCACGCGGACGACATTCTCGCCCGCCGACACCGTCAGCAACCCGTGATTGTCGCGCAGATGCGCCACGAAATCGCGCGCGACGACGGCATCCTTGAGCTTGATCCCGAACATCAGCCCCTTGCCGCGCAGGCTGTCGAACATGTCGTCGTGATTGGGCATCATCTGCTCGACCGAAGCGCGCAGCCGGTCGCCCATCGCGGTGACATGATCGAGGAAGCCGGGTTCGAGCATCACGTCGAGGATCGCCTCGCCCGCCGCCATCGCCAGCGGGTTGCCGCCATAGGTCGAGCCATGCGTGCCGAACACCATGCCCTTGGCGGCTTCCTCGGTCGCGAGGCACGCGCCGAGCGGGAAACCGCCGGCGATGCCCTTGGCCGAGGACAGGATGTCGGGGGTGACGCCGTAATGCTCATACGCCCACATCTTGCCGGTCCGGCCATAGCCGCACTGGACCTCGTCGAGCACAAGCAGCAGGCCGTGCTCGTCGCACGCCTTTCGCAAGCCTTGCAGGAACTCGGTCGTCGACGCCGAGACGCCGCCCTCGCCCTGGATCGTCTCGACCATGAAGCCCGCGGTCGTATCGTCGATCAGCGCGAGCGCCGCTTCGAGATCGTTGAACGGCGCATAGGCGAAGCCCGGCAGCAGGGGCTCGAAGCCGTCGCGCATCTTGGGCTGGTTGGTCGCCGAGATCGCCCCCATCGTCCGCCCGTGGAAGGCGTTGTTGAAGGTGATCAGCGTCGTGCGCTGCGGATTGCCGTTGGCGTAGTGATAGCGCCGCGCGGTCTTGATCGCGCATTCGACCGCCTCGGTGCCCGAGTTGGTGAAGAACACCGTGTCGGCGAACGAATTCTCGACGATCCGCTGCGCGAGATGCTCGCCCTGCGGCGAACCGTAGAGATTGGAGACGTGCATCAGCGTCGCTGCCTGCTTGGCGATCGCCTCGACCAGTTTGGGGTGGCCGTGGCCGAGCGCGTTGACCGCGATGCCGGCGGCGAAATCGAGATATTGCTCGCCTTGCTCGCCGTACAGATAGCAGCCTTCGCCTCGCACCGGGCGTACGCCGCACCGCGGGTACACAGGCATCAAAGCGGGGGTCGACACGGGCCGTCTCCTGAAAAAGCAAAAGGGCGACCCAACCGGTCGCCCGAACCGCGTTTTACGAAGATGCGACCGCGAGCGCAACACCGTGCGCGCACGCCGCGCGGTCGGCCTCAGCCAGCCGGGCCGATCGGCGCGATCTTCATGCCGTCGCGAAGCTTGTCCGCGCCCGACAGCGCGACCCACTCGCCCTGCTGCAGGCCCGCCGCGACGCGGATGCCGTCGGGGCTCTGCTCGGCGAGCGTGACCGGGCGCGCGTGGAGCCGCGCGGTGGCGAGATCGACGACAAAGACCGACGCGGCGCCGGAGCGCGGGCCGACGACGGCGCTCGGCGGAATGAGCAGCTTGGTCGACCCCGGGCCGCTCGCGACGATCCGCGCGGTGCCGGTCAGGCCGGAGCTGAGCCGGGCGTCGCGCGGCAGCGAGATTCGCGCGGCGACAGTGCCGTCGCTCGGGGCGCCGAGCCGGATCAACCGGCCGACGACGATGTCCTTGTGGAACGCATCGAAGCGGACCTGCGCGGCGGCGCCGAGCGTCAACCGCGCGGCATCGCCTTGCGGGATCGCCAGATCGAGCGCGTAGCCGTTCGCCGGGGCGGTGCTGCCAGCGGCGGCCGGTGCGGCGCTGCCGGGCATCGCCTCGGCAGCGCGCGCGACGACCCGGCCAGCGGCGCTGATCGTGTCGGCGAAGACGGTGCCGCCGACTTGCGCGATGCGGACCTTGGGGGCTTGCGGAGCCTCGGGCGCCGCGACCTGGGAAGGTGCAGGCTTGCCGCATGCCGCCAGCGCGAGAGTGAGCGCGAGCCCCGCCGGCGCCAGGCGCATCAGCTCTTGATCTTCCAGCCCGAGCGCAGCAGCGCGTAGCACAGGATCCCGAGCACGACGTCGATCGCGAGCACCACCACGCCGCCGACCAGCACCGGTGAATCCGCGGTGCCGAGGAAGCCATAGCGGAAGCCCGAGATGATGTAGAAGAATGGGTTCGCGTGGCTGAACGCGCGGAAGGCCGGCGCGAGCTTGTCGACCGAGTAGAAGGTGCCCGACAGCAGCGTCAGCGGCGCGATCAGGAAATTCTGCACCGCGGCGGCGTGATCGAACTTCTCCGCCCAGATCGAGGTCAGCACGCCGACCAGAGCGAGGAAGGCAGATCCGAGCAGCCCGAACCACAGGATTGCGAGCGGATGCACGGGCATGATGTGGACACCCGGATACAGCAGCATCGCGACGAACACCGCAAGCCCGACGCAGATCGCGCGCGTCACCGCGCCACCGACCATCGCGACGAGCAATTCGGCGGTCGACAGCGGCGGCATCAGATAATCGACGATCGTCCCCTGGATCTTTCCGACCAGCAGCGAGAAACTGGCGTTGGCGAAGGCGTTGGTCAGCATCCCCATCACGATCAGCCCCGGCGCCAGGAAATCCGCGAACGGCACGTCCTGCCCGCCGACATGGACGGCGGCTCTTCCGCCCGTCGCGACGGTGAAAATGATCAGATACAGCAGCGTCGTGATCGCCGGAGCCCATACCGTCTGCAGCTGCACCTTGAAGAAACGGCGCACCTCCTTGATATAGAGCGTTCGAAGACCGCCCCAATTGACGTTCCGGATGACCGGAACGCCCGGAGCGCTCATCATGGTACGAATTTCGCCGATTGGGGGCTGGCTGCTCATGGTGCTGTCGCTAAAGACTGCTGCCGCCGCCCGCAACCCCGGCCTGACGATTGGGAAAAACGAATGAGCTGGACCGACGAACGCATCGATACGCTGCGCAAGATGTGGGAGGCGGGACAGACCGCGAGCCAGATCGCCGAAGAATTGGGTGGCGTCAGCCGCAACGCCGTGATCGGCAAGGCGCATCGCCTTGGGCTGCAATCGCGCCCGTCGCCGGTCAAGCCGAACGAGCCCGCCGCAGCCGCACCGGCCAGCGCGCCGCCCAAGCCGGTGGTGGCCGCACCGCCCGCGCCCAAGCCAGCACCGCCTCCCCCGCCGGTCGCCCCCGTCGTCGCTGCCGCCCCGGTGGTGGTCGTCGAGGAGGAAGAGGATGAGCTCGAGGCCGCGGACGACAGCGAGGTCGAGACCGACGATACCGAAGCGGCGCCCGTCGTCGTGCGCCCTGCCCCGCCGATCCTGCGTTCGGTCGGCCCCGGCGGCTTCCTGCGCCAGGCGCCGGGCGAGCAGCAGGCGCCGATCACGCCCGCGCCGCCGCGCCGCCTCGTGCCCGCCAAGCCATCGGCCGATATGGCGGGCAAGACGACGCTGCTCGATCTCAACGACAAGATCTGCAAATGGCCGATCGGCCATCCCGGCGAGCCCGACTTCCATTTCTGTGGTGATAAGGTGAACCCGGGCTTCCCGTATTGCGTCGGGCATTGCGGCCACGCCTATCAGGCACAGCTGCCGCGCCGCGATCGCCGTCCGGCACCGCCGCTACCCTTCGGCGGCCCCCGCGCACGCTGATCGAAGCGAGTCCCGGGCCGCCCCATCGGCCCGGACCAGACAAAAAAAGGGGCGCTCCGCAGGTCTGCGGAGCGCCCCTTTTTTTGCCCTCAGGCGATCTTCCTAGAAGCGGAAGTTCGCCGTTGCGCGCACGCTGTGCCAGCGGAACTTGTCGTCGCTACGACGGAAGTCGGTGCCGGTGGTGTTCGGTGCGAGCACGAACGGGTTGGTGGCAGCGGCCGTACCAGCGGTCGCCCGGACGCGATAATCGTCGTCCTTATACTGGTTGTACAGATATTCGAGACCGACCGAGAAGTGACGGCTGATCTTCTGCTCGATGCCGCCGCCGGCGACGAAGCCCCACGCGTCATGCTTGCTGCCATTGTCGGTAAAAGCGTTGGCGGTGTTGCTCGTGGCGAAGCTCGACTTGACCTTCGCATAGGCGCCGCCGCCCGTTGCGTAGAACAGCGTCTTGTCGAACGCATAACCGGCGCGCAGGCGGGCGTTGGCGTTGAAATCGACCTTGCGCGTCATCGTGTAGCTGGCGGGCGTGGTGCTGAACGCCGAGACGCTGTCGCGCACTTCGCTCTTGCCGAACTCGCCGACGACACCGAGCACGACATGGCCATACTGCTTGTCGAAGCCGACGCGGCCCGAATAGCTGATGTTGTCCTTGTCGTTGGTGCAGCCGGTCAGCTTGCCGCTGCTGGTGGCGCGGCCGTTGCAGAAACCGGCGCCGGGCTGCGCCGCGGTCGGTGCGAAGGCGTTCGCACCGGCTGCGGTGGTGACGGTGTCGTTGAAATTGCCGTCGAGGTTGCGATCGAACAGGATGCCCGAGCCAACGTCGTTGGGCTGCGCGTCGAAGCCGACGGTGCCACCGACGTAGATGCCGTCGAACGGCTTGTCATCGACGTCCTGCGCCATCGCCGGAGCCGCGAAGGTCAGGCCGGCGGCCAGCATGGTCGCGGCGGAAAGAAGGAACTTGGTACGCATGGTAACTCCTGGAATTGCTGCATCAGCGAAGGAGAGACGATCGAGCCGGCCGATTCGGTGCACCAAGATGAACATTCTGTCATGTTGGTGCATTTTTGCCACAGCTCGCGGGCATGCACGATCAGTTGGCAGCGGCGTCGCGCTGGTCCTATAGCATTGCCATGCCAGAAGACCTGTTCGCCGCCGCGCCGAAACATCTCGCCACCGACTATGACGCTTCCTCGATCGAGGTGCTCGAGGGGCTGGAACCCGTCCGGCGCCGGCCGGGCATGTATATCGGCGGCACCGACGAGCGCGCCTACCACCATCTCGCCGCCGAAGTGCTCGACAATGCGATGGACGAAGCCGTCGCAGGCCATGCGACGCGGATCGAGATCGAGCTGCATCCCGGCAACCGGCTGGTGATCATCGACAATGGCCGCGGCATCCCGGTCGACCCGCATCCGAAGTTTCCCGGCAAGTCGGCGCTCGAGGTGATCCTGTCGACGCTCCACTCGGGCGGCAAGTTCGACGGCAAGGCCTATGCGACGTCAGGCGGTCTGCACGGCGTCGGCGTCAGCGTCGTCAACGCGCTGTCGTCGGACACGATCGTCGAGGTCGCGCGCAACCGCGAGCTCTACCGCCAGCGTTTCTCGCGCGGCGAGACGCTCGGGCCGATCGAGCATGTCGGCGCGGCGCCCAACCGGCGCGGCACGATGGTCAGCTTCATCCCCGACGAACAGATCTTCGGCCCCGAGATGAGCTTCAAGCCCGCGCGGCTGCACAAGCTGGCGCGTTCGAAGGCCTATCTGTTCGCCGGCGTCGAGATCCGCTGGAAGTGCGCGCCCGAGCTGATCAGCGACGACACGCCCGCCGAAGCGGTGTTCCAGTTCCCCGGCGGCCTCGCCGATCACTTGCGCGAACAGGTCGGCGCAAGAGAGTGCGCGATGACCGACTTCTTCGTCACGCGACAGGATTTCCCCGGCAGCGCCGGCCGCGTCGAATGCGCCGTCGCCTGGCCGCTGTGGAGCGACGGCTCCTATTCCTGGTACTGCAACACCATCCCGACCCCCGACGGCGGCACGCACGAAGCGGGCCTGCGCAACGCCTTGGTCAAGGGCATCCGCGCGTTCGGCGAGCTCGTCGGGCAGAAGAAGGCCAAGGAGATTTCGGCCGAGGACATCATGACCGGCAGCGAGCTGATGCTCTCGGTCTTCATCCGCGACCCGCAGTTCCAGAGCCAGACCAAGGACCGCCTCTCCTCCCCCGAAGCGACCCCGCTCGTCGAGAAGGCGGTGCGCGACCATTTCGATCATTTCCTCAGCGACAATATGGAGCGCGGCAAGGCGCTGCTGACCTATGTCATCGAGCGGATGGACGAGCGCCTCGCGCGCAAGGCCGAGCGCGAGGTCAAGCGCAAGACCGCGACGAGCGCGCGCAAACTGCGGCTGCCGGGCAAGCTCACCGACTGCGCCTCGGCCGGCCCAGAGGGCACCGAGATCTTCATCGTCGAGGGCGATTCGGCCGGCGGCTCGGCCAAGCAGGCGCGCGACCGCAAGACGCAGGCGATCCTGCCGATCCGCGGCAAGATCCTCAACGTGGCGTCGGCGACCTCGGCCAAGATCGCCGCCAATTCCGAAATCGCCGATCTGATCCAAGCGCTCGGCTGCGGCACGCGCAAGACCTGCGTCGCCGAGAATCTGCGCTACGAACGCGTCGTCATCATGACCGACGCCGACGTCGACGGCGCGCATATCGCGACGCTGTTGATGACCTTCTTCTTCCAGGAAATGCCCGAGATCGTCCGCGCCGGGCACGTCTATCTCGCGCAGCCGCCGCTCTATCGCCTGACCTCGGGCACCAAGAGCCTCTACGCGATGGACGATGCGCACCGCGAACAGCTCGAAAAGACCGAGTTCAAGGGCAAGAAGGTCGAGATCGGCCGCTTCAAAGGGCTCGGCGAGATGAACCCGATGCAGCTGCGCGAGACGACGATGGACCCCAAGTCGCGCGCAATGCTGCGGATCACGCTGCCGCAGGAATATGAGGAACGTGCCGGGGTGAAGGATCTGGTCGACCGGCTGATGGGCACGAACCCCGCGCATCGCTTCGCTTTCATCCAGGAAAATGCCGCCAGGCTAGATGAGGATGCGATCGACGCGTGATAGGGTCGCCGCATTGGATGCAACGGGGGTAGCGGCGATGCTTCGGTCGATGATAGCGGCACTTGCGGCGATCAGCGGAGTCGCGCCGGCAACCGCGCAGACCCCGCCCGCGCCTTCGGCAACCGTTGCGGCCGACCCGCTGCGGATGCGCGCCGACACGCTCCTTGCGGTCCTCGCCGGCGGCGGCGACACCGGCGCGATCTTCGCCCCGACGGTGCTGGCGCAATTGCCCGACGCAAAGATTCGCGCGGTGTCGAAGCATCTGTCGGACGGCTTCGGCGCGCCGCTCGCGATCGACTCGCTCGACGTCGTGACGCCGCAAGGCGCGCGGATCGTGGTGCGCTATCAGCGCGGCACAGTGGCGATGAACCTGGCGATCGAGCCGGCGGCGCCGCATCGCATCACCGGGCTGCTGGTGACGGGAACCGCGTCGGGCGAGGCATCGCTCGCTGCGGTCGCGGCGTCGATCGAGAAGCTGCCGGGCGTGGCAGGCTTCGCGCTGTCGCGGCTCGGCGCGGGGGCGCCGCAATCGCTCCAGGCGAGCAAGGCCGATACCGATTTCGCGATCGGATCGGCGTTCAAGCTCGCGATCCTCGCCGAGCTGATCCGCGCGACCAATGCCGGCGAGCGGCGCTGGGACGATCTCGTGACGCTCGACGGCAAAGCGCTGCCCGGCGGGCTCTACACGCAGAAGCCCGCTGGCACGACGGTCAGCCTGCGCGAGCTCGCACAGAAGATGATCTCGGTCAGCGACAATAGCGCGACCGACATCCTGCTGAAGACCCTCGGGCGCGAGAAGGTCGAGGCGATCCTGCCGGTGATCGGCTGGCGCCACGCCGCGCGCAACCGACCGCTGATGAGCACGCTCGACCTGTTCACGCTGAAGGGCTCGGCGGGCGGCGCGTTCGGCAAGCGCTGGCGCGAGCTCGACGAAGCCGGGCGCCGCGCGCTGCTGGCGAACGACGTGGCGGCGACACCGCTCAGCGCGATGGACCCCGCCTTGTTCCAGCGCGGCGTGCCGGTGATGCTCGACATCGAATGGTATGCCAGCCCGGCCGACCTCGTCCGCACGATGGACTGGATCCGCCGCAACACCGAAACGGGCGCAGGCGCCGAGGCCCGCACGATCCTGGCGATCAACCCCGGCGTCGGGCCGGCGCAGGCGGCGCGCTGGTCCTATGTCGGCTACAAAGGCGGATCCGAGCCCGGCGTGATCGAGATGACGCTGCTGCTGCGCGGCGGCGACGGGGCGTGGTATGCGCTGGCGGCTAGCTGGAACAATCCCGCCGCTGCGGTGGCTGGCGAACGCTTCGTGGCGCTGGTCAGCCGGGCGGTGGATCTGGTTGCAGCAGCCCGGTAGCGGCCCTCTCCCGCACGCGGGAGAGGCTGCGAAGACTTGGTCCGCCGCCTTCAGGCGGGCCTAGTCGCAGTCGGTGAGCGCCTTCTTCTTATCCGCATCGACGAGAAGAAGAAGAAGACCCTCACCCAACCCTCTCCCGCGAAGGCGGGAGAGGGCTAGAGGGATTCCTACCGCGCGCCGCGCATCCGCGCCTGATGATATTTCGCGCGCACCACCACGCCAGCAAGCAGATGCAGCGCCGCGACGCCCAGCAAGAACAGCGGCAGGATCATCGGCACCTGCGGCCAGTAGCGCGCGCGCAATGCGGCGAGCAGCGCGCCGGCCAGCGCCAGGGCAACGCCCATCCAGCGGATCGGCCGCGCGACCATGCGCAGTTCGGCCTTGTAGGCGGCGCGCTGCGCGGGGTCATTGAGGTCGGGGGGCGGCACTGCGGCCGGGTCGTGCGTCATCGATCGATCCATTCGCTGGCAAGCAGGCCCCACAGCACGGTGTCGCGGATGCCGATATGCGTTTCCCACTCGGCGCGCAGCAGTCCCTCGCGCTGGAAGCCGAGCGATTCGAGCAGGGTATTCGAGGGCACGTTGTCGGGGTCGGTATCGGCGAAGACGCGGCGCTGCTGCTCGACGCGGAACAGCTGGTCGAGCACCGCGCCGACCGCTTCGCGCGCGATTCCCGTGCCCCAATGGTCGCGCGCCAGCATATAGCCGATCTCGTACACGCCCGGCCGTTTGTCGCCAGCCGCGACGAACCCGATCGCGCGATCGTCCCCGTGCAGGGTGATCGCCCAGCCGCGCCACACATCGAACGGCTCGGCAAATTTCGCGCGGGTCTGCTCGACCGACTCGTGCGGGCCGTGCGACCAATAGGTCATCAGCGCGGGATCGGAAAAGCTCGGGAACAACGCTTCGGCGTCGTCAGCGGTGCGCTGGCGCAGGCGCAGCCGCGCGGTTTCGAGGACCGGGATCGCGCTCATGCCGTCAACGCGGCGACGAGCGTCTTGACCTTCTTCTGCCGCCACTGAGGCAACGGCGCGACCAGCCAATAGCCGAGCCGATACGCCGTCGCCTCGGCAACCGCGACGACGCGACCGCTCGCGAGATCGGCGGCGGCGAGCAGTTCGGGCACGGTTGCGCGCCCCAGCCCCTGCGCCGCGGCATCGAGCGCGAGCCCAGCGTCGCCGACGCGGACCAGCGACATGCTGTCGTCGTCGACGCACCCCGGCCAGGCGATCCGCGTGTCGACGCCGCCGCCGGCACGCTCGACCGTGACCATCCCCGCAGAAGCGATCGCCTCGCCCTCATGCTCGCCCGGGCCGTCACCCCAGCGGATCGCGAGATCGAGATTGGCCTCGGTGAAATCGATCGTGTCGTCGGCCGAGATCAACACGAAGCGCAGTTCGCCGTCGGCGCGCGCGATGTCGGCGAGGCGCGGCATCAGCCATTTCTCGGTGAGGTCGCGCGGCGCGGCGATCGTCAGCGACTTGCTGGTCTGCCCGGCCTGCATCGCGCGGACGGCTTCCTCGAACTGCAGGAAACCCTGGCGCAGCGGGGCAAGCCCGGCTTCGCCTTCGGGGGTGAGTTCTAGCCCCTTGGTGGTGCGGCGGAACAGCACGACGCCGAGCGTATCCTCGAGCGCACGGATCTGCTGGCCAACCGCGGCGGGGGTGACGGCGAGTTCGTCGGCGGCGCGGGTGAAGCTCAGGTGCCGCGCGGCGGCGTCGAGCACGCGCAGACCATTGAGCGGGAGATGCGTGCGCTTCACTTTTCTTCCCCTCCCGCTTGCGGGAGGGGATTGAGGGGTGGGCGCGCGCTGTCAACGAGCGGTGCGCTCAACGGAGAGCGCGCGCCCACCCCCAGCCCCTCCCGCATGCGGGAGGGGAGAAAGAAGAGCGCCCTCACGCCCCAACCGCCGGGGCGATCAGCCCGAATTTCGGAATGGCGACGTCGAACCCCGAACCATCCTCGCCCATCATGCCGTAGCTGCCGACCATCGAACCGGTCGACGTCGCGAGCGGGCAGCCCGAGACGTAATCGAAGCTCTCGCCCGGCGCGATCATCGGCTGCTCGCCGATCACGCCCTCGCCCTCGACCGAATGGCGCGCCCCGCGGCCGTCGGTGATGATCCAGTGGCGCATCAGCAGCTGCACCGTCATAGCGCCGGCATTCTCGATGCGGATATGATAGGCCCAGAACCAGCGGCCGCGCTCGGGCTCGGACTGTTCGGGCAGGAAGCTGACCGCGACGCGCACGACCACCCCGCGCGTCTCGGCGACATGCGGGAACAGGGCCTTCACAGACCGACCGCCGTCAGCGCGCGGTCGAGATCCTCGATCACGTCCTGCGGATCCTCGAGGCCCACGTTCAAGCGCAGCAGCCCCTCGGTCACGCCCATTTCCAGCCGCTTCTCTTCCGCGACGCCATAATGCGTCGTCGACGCCGGATGCGTCATCAGCGAGCGCGAGTCGCCGATATTGTTGGAGATATCGACCAGCTGCAGCCCGTCGAGCAGCCCGTGCGCCTGCTTGCGATCGGCCACCTCGAACGCAAAGATCGGCCCGCACGCGTCCATCTGCGACATGGCGAGATTGTGCTGCGGATGGCTCGCCAGACCCGGATGCAGCATGCGGGGCACGCGCGTTTCGAGGAAGGCGCCGACCTTGAGGCTGTTCTCGCTCTGCCGGCGGATGCGCAGGTCGAGCGTCTCGAGCCCTTTCAGCACCACCCAGGCATTGAATGCGCTGAGCGTCGGACCGGTGTTGCGCGTGAAGGGCAGCAGCGTGTTGGTGATGAAATCCTCGGTGCCGCACACGGCCCCGGCGAGCACACGCCCCTGCCCGTCCATCATCTTGGTCGCGCTATAGGCGGTGACGTCGGCACCGAATTCCATCGGCCGCTGCAGCGCGGGTGTGGCAAAGGCATTGTCGACCACCGAGGTGATCCCGCGCGCGCGCGCGATGTCGCAAACCGCTTTCAGATCAACGATATCCATCGTCGGGTTGGCAGGCGTTTCGAAGAAGAACACCTTGGTGTTGGCCTTCGCCGCATCCTCGAACTGCTGCGGGTCGCGGGCATCGACGACCGTCGTCTCGATCCCGAACTTGGGCAGCAGCGTGTCGACCAGCCAGCGGCACGAACCGAAGGCGGCGCGGCCGGCGACGACATGGTCGCCGGTCTGCAGCTGGCACAGCAGCACTGCGGTCATCGCCGCCATGCCGGTGGTCATCGTGCGGCACGCTTCGGCGCCCTCGAGCAAGGCGATCCGCCCTTCGAGCATCTCGACCGTCGGGTTCTGCAACCGCGAATAGGTCATGCCCTGCTGCTCGCCGGCGAAGCGCGCTGCGGCGTCGGCGGCGCAATCATAGGCATAGCCCGAGGTGAGGAAGATCGCCTCGGACGTCTCCCCGAATTCGCTGCGGGCGGTGCCGCCACGCACGGCTTGGGTGGCGGGGCGCCATTGGCGCGTGATGCTCTGGTCCTGGCCGGTACGACGTTTCATGGCCGTGCTTTGCCGGTGGCGGGGGCCGCGCGTCAATGGGGTGCCGGCCTATGCGCTTGAAAGCCGCGCTGTTCGGCTGGATAGAAGGGCGGGTGAGCGCCGTTCCCCCCAAAGCCGCCAGTACCAGCCCGTATCGCGCCGCCGCGCTGATCGCGCTGCTGGCGCAACTGCTGTTCAGCTATCGCCTGACGATCCCGACCAAGCTGATGTTCGACGAAGTCCATTACGTCCCCGCCGCGCGCACGCTGATCGCGCTGTCGGGGCCGCGCAACATCGAGCATCCGTTGCTCGCCAAGGAGATCATCGCCGGCGGGATCCTGCTGCTCGGCGACAACAGCCTGGGGTGGCGCTTCTTCTCGACGCTCGCCGGGACCGCGACCGTGCTCGGCGTGTTCGCGATCGTCTGGCTGATGCTCGGGCGCGTGCGGCCGGCGGTGTTCGGCGCGCTGTTTGCACTCTTCAACTTCACCGTCTTCGTCCAGGCGCGGATCGCGATGCTCGACGGCTTCATGGCCGCGTTCACGCTGCTCGGCATCGCCAGCCTGCTCTGGGCGATGCGCGCCGATAGCGTGCGCGCTGCGTGGGGCCGCTGGATCCTCGGCAGCGTGCTGCTCGGCCTCGCCGTCGCGGCGAAATGGATCGCGGCGCCGTTCGTCGCCTATGCCGCGATCGGCTTCGTCGTCGTGCGGCTGGTCGACGCGCGGCGCAGCGGCCACTCGGCGTTCGCCGCGCTCAATGCACGACCGATCGGCGGCGTGCATCGCCACTGGCGCGGCATGGCCGCGATCCCGGCGATCGTGGTGCTGGGCGCGGTAAGCATCGCAACCTATTTCACGACCTTCGCGCCAGCCTTCTTCTACGCGGTGCAACCGATGAACATGGCGCGGCTGCTGCCGTTCCAGCTAACCATGTATCACCAGCAAACCCAGATACTTGCAGCGCATACTTACCAATCGGGCTGGTGGAGCTGGCCGCTGGTGATCCGTCCGATCTGGTATCTCTACGAGCCGACCGACGGGGCGCAACGCGGCGTGCTGCTGGTAGGCAACCTCGCCATCCTGTGGGGTGGGCTGATCGCGGTCGCGGCGTGCCTCTATGACGGCGT
Organism: Parasphingomonas frigoris; assembly: GCF_036663815.1. Lineage (NCBI taxonomy): Bacteria > Pseudomonadati > Pseudomonadota > Alphaproteobacteria > Sphingomonadales > Sphingomonadaceae > Parasphingomonas > Parasphingomonas frigoris. Next base: position 39,987 of record NZ_JAXOJQ010000006.1, read on the forward strand.
GCGGCAGCGCTCGCTCCCGCTCCTCGGCGCGGCGGGGCTGTGGCTCGGCAGCTATGTCGTGTGGGCCGTGATCCCCAAGTCGCTCGGCTTTTTCTATTATTACTATCTGCCGAGCATCTTGCTGTGCGTCGCGCTCGCCGTGGCGATCGATCGCTATCGGCGCGGGCGCGCGTGGGATGCGGCGTTGCTCGGCGGCGCTATCGTGCTGTTCGCGATGTTCTACCCGATCCTCTCGGCGATGCCGCTGTGGGGGCCCAACGCATTCCGGCTGTGGACGTGGTTTCCGAGCTGGGTTTAGATTCCCGGCGGCCCCGCAGTCTGCCATTATAGCATCGCGCGGGGGCGCCGAGCCATCTCAGAACGAAGTCCAGTCGTCGCCACCCCCGGCGGCGACCGCCATCGCCGGGATCACGCGTGGCCGGGTCGTCGCCGCTTTGGGCGCCATAGAGGCGATCTTCGCGATGCGCGGTGCAGGCGCAGGCGGGGCGACGGAGCGAGCCGGCTGGCGCACGGCATGGCCGATCGTGAACTTCTCCGTCTGCTGCGCAAGCGCAACCACCTCGGTGGCAAGGTTGCGGGCAGCGGCTGACGTCTCTTCGACCATTGCGGCATTCTGCTGCGTCGCCTGGTCCATCGCACGGACCGCCGCGGTGACCTGCGTCACGGCGGTCGATTGCGCGATATTGTCGCCGGCGATTCCGGCCAGCAGCGTGTGCACCTCGCCCACGTCGCTGGAGATGTTCGACAGGGCGCTATCGACCTGCTGGACACGGCTGACCGCGGCCCCGATCTCGGCCTGCGTCGTGGTGATCTGCTCGCGCGCGCGGCCGGCCTCTTCCTCGGCGCGCATCGCGAGCGCGGAGACGAGATCGGCAACGACGGCGAAACCGCGTCCCGCATCGCCCGCCCGCCCCGCCTCGACCGCGGCGTTCATCGCCAGCACGCGCGTCTGGAACGCGATCTTGTCGAGCCCTTCGATCACGTCGTCGATGCCCTTGGCGCTTTCGCTGACGCGCATCATCACCTGAACCGTTTCGGCAGTGACGGTGCGACCGTCCGCGACCGTCGTCATCGCGCCGTCGGCCCGATCGACAGTGCGCGCAGCGGCGCTCGCCGTCGCCTGGAGGCGCTGGTCCATCTGCGCGATCGCAGCCGACGTCTGTTCGAGGCTGGCGGCATTGGTCTCGGTGCGCCGCGCCAGATCCTCGCTCGCCCGCGCGATCTCGTCGGACCCGGTGCGGATCGTCCCGGCGCTTTCGCTGACCGCGCCGATCAACGCGCGCAGAGTCCTGACCGCGGTATTGAAATTGTCCTTGAGCGCCGTGAACGGGGCCTGCAGGTCCGTATCGATCTCGACGGTGAGGTCGCCATCGGCGAGCGCCGTCAGACCGGTGCCGAGACTGTCGACGATGAGCTGTGCCTGCGCGGCCTTCGATGCCTCGGCGGCCTGGAGCTGGTTGCGGAACGCGAGCATCGCCTTGGCCATGTCGCCGAGTTCGTCGCCGCGCTCGGCACCCTCGACCGCGACGTCCAGATTGCCGCCGCCCATGGCGCGCATCGTTGCGGCGAGGGTCTCGATGGGACGAACGACCCGGCGTGTCGCCAGGCGCACGAAGGCAAAGGTGCCCGCGATCCCCAGCGCGAGGACGATGACCAGCAGGATAATGGCAGTCGTGCCGACGGTCTCGGCCCGGTCGGATGTTCGCTGCGCATGCGTGATGATGGCGTCGGATGCCTTGGCCATCGAGGTTTCGAGCGCGCGAAATTGGACGAAGAAGGACGGCAGATTTCGGCGCGCCGCGGTCGGATCGCTTCCCGATTCCGCAAAGATCCGCTCGGCGGCGTCGGTATAGCTTTGCATCGGCGCGGGCAGTTGCGCGGTGACCGCCTTGACGTCGGCCGAGCCATCGAAGGCGCCATCGGCGGCAATACCTTTGCGCAGCGCCTTCAGATGCTCGTCAAAGTCGGCGCTGATCTCCGAGCGCTTGAGGCCACTGCTCGGGTCGTTCGACTCCAATATCGCGAGCACGTCGGCGCGAACGGCATCGTGCATCATGTCGGCCAGCTGGTGGTTCGATAGCAGCACGGCCGCTTCGTTTCGCCGGACAAGCGCGTCGGACTGCATCCAGGCGGCGCCGAGCCCGGTGCCACCGCAAACCACCATCAGGCCGAGCAACGCTCCCCCTGACAAACGGATCGCGCGATCGAGCGACATCTGGCCGCGTGCCTGCATTGGTGTGGTGGAACTCATCGACCCGCTGACTCCATCGTTATGCGAACCATCCTATAATAGGATCGTCTACTTTGGTCGGGCGGTTAATGATGCAGATTACGTATCGTGCGCTGGTTCTGGGATGTTTGCTGGCGACGGCTGCGGGCGGCGCCGCCCCCGCAAGCGCGCAGTCGAGTGCTCCCGAACCGGCGCCCCCGCCGCGCGTCGTCACGGTCGACGGCCGCTATGTCTTCGACGTCATCGGCGTGGCGGCGGGCGGCGACGCCCGCGGTGCCGGTGCGCTGGGCAATCTCGAACTCACCGCCGAGGGCGATCTGGATCGCCTGGTCGGCTGGCACGGCGCGCGCGCGCACGTGCATCTGCTGAGCAATCATGGGCGCGCGATCAACGATCTTGCCGGCACGCTGCAGGGCATCGACAATATCGAAGTCGCCGAAGGGCGCACCAAGCTCTACGAAGCGTGGATCGAGCAGACCTTCGCCCACGATCGGCTCGCGCTGCTGGTCGGCTTGTCGGATCTCAACGCCGATTTCTACCAGAACGACGCCGCCGGACTGTTGATCGCGCCCGCCTTCGGGATCGGTTCGGAGCTTGCATCGACCGGCCCCAATGGTCCCTCGATCTTTCCGTCGACGGCGTTGACCGCGCGGCTCAACATTGCCGTGGCGCCGTCGGCGTATCTGCGCGCGGCCGTCGTCGATGCGCGCGCAGGCGTGCTCGGCGATGCCGCCGGGGTCGACCTCACGATGCAGGACGGCGCGTTGCTGATCGCCGAGGGCGGCAGCACCCGCGGCGGCGGCAAGCTCGCCTTCGGTGTGTGGCGATATACGCGGCGGCAGGACGATCTGCGCGCGGTCGATCTCGACGGTTCGCCGCTCCGCCGGATCGCGCGCGGCGCCTATGGCCTGCTCGACCAGCGGCTGGTCGGCGACGATGCGCACGGCGTTGCCATCTTCGTGCGGGCCGGCATGTCCGATGGGCAAACCACGCAGTTTCGCGGCGGGATCCAGGCTGGCCTGCTCGCGACCGGCCTGATCGCGGGCCGCCCGCACGGCCAGCTCTCGCTCGGCATAGCGCACGCGCTGCTCTCGTCCGGCTTCAAGGATCAGCTGCGCGACGCGGGCGAACGGCCCGACATGGCCGAGACCGGACTGGAGCTGACCTATCAGGACCGGATCGCCCCGTTTCTCTCGGTCCAGCCCGACCTGCAATATGTCCGCCGCGCCTATGGCAACGGCGCTCGCCGCGATGCGCTGATCCTGGGACTGCGGATCATCGCGGCGTTCGAGCGGCACTGAGTCCGGCGCGAACGACGCGGCTAGTAGCGCCCCCAAACAAACCGCGAAGACAGCGCGTAATTCCACACCGCCGCCACGAGCAGCCCGGCGACCGCCGAATAGGCCCACGTCCCATGCTCCATCCGGAACAGGAAGAAGGCCACGCCGACATTCGCCGCCGCGCCGACCGAGCAGACGAGGCAGAACGAGATCCACCCGTCGAGCAACGCGCGCGCGCCCTTCAGCCGGCGCTCGCGATAGGTCAGCGCGTTGTTGAGGAAGAAGTTGAAGGTCATCGCCAACACGACCGCGACGACCGTCGCCGACACGAACGCGACGCCGGCCCTGCGGTACAGCATGTAGAGCACGGCGAGATGCACCAGCGCGCCGAGCGCACCAATCCCCGTGAACATCACGAAACGCACCGGCACGATACGGCCGAACAACCGATCGTAGAGCGCGATCAGGAATTCCATCGCGACGACATAATCGAGCTTGCTCTCGCCCTCGGTGCGCAGCCGGAAGGTGTAGGGCAGCTCGAGAAACTTCAGCGGCCGCGGGCTTGCGGTCATGATGTCGAGCAGGATCTTGAAGCCGATCGCCGAAAGATGCGGGATCAGGTCGCGCGCGATCTGCGTGCGCACCATGAAGAAGCCGCTCATCGGATCACTGAGGTCGGCCTTGAGCACGCGGCGCGACAGCCTCGTCGCCAGCGCCGACTTGTTGACGCGGTCCTGGTCCCAGTCGCCCGTCCCACCGCCTTCGACAAAGCGCGAGCCGATCACCACGTCGAGCGCGGGATCGGCCTGCAGCGCGTCGAGCATCGCCGGCAGGATCGTCTCGTCATGCTGCAGGTCGCCGTCGATCACCGCGACGCACGGCGCGGCGGTGGCGCACATCCCCTCGATACAGGCCGACGACAGGCCGCGGCGGCCGAAGCGCTGGATCACGCGAACGCGCGAATCGGTCTTGCCGAGCTCGCGCGCCGCCTGCGCGGTGCCGTCGGGGCTGTCGTCGTCGACGAAGATCGCTTCCCAGCATCGCCCGGCAAGGGCTTGATCGAGCTTGGCAATCAGCAGGGGAACGTTGCGCAGCTCGTTGAAGGTCGGGATGACGACCGCGAGCTCGAGCACGCCATTCCCCCGCGCTGCGATCATTTCAGGGCGGCCAGCACCGCATCGCCCATCGCCACGGTCGAATGCGTGCCGCCGAGATCGGGGGTGCGCACGCCGCTGCCGATCGCCGCGACGACCGCCGCCTCGATCCGCTGCGCCGAGGCTTCGTCCGACAGCGAGTGGCGCAGCAGCATCGCCGCCGACAGGATCGCCGCGCACGGATTGGCCTTGCCCTGCCCGGCAATGTCGGGCGCCGAACCGTGGATCGGCTCGTACAGCCCGCACGTGCCGGTCCACTCGTTGAGCGACGCCGACGGCAGCATCCCGATCGAGCCGACGCACATGCTCGCCTGGTCGGACAGGATGTCGCCGAACAGATTGCCGGTGACGATCACGTCGAACGCGCCGGGGTTGCGCACCAGCTGCATCGCGGCGTTGTCGACATACATGTGCGTCAACTTCACCTCGGGATAATCGAGCGCGACCTCGTTGACGATCTCGCGCCACAGCTGCGAGGTTTCGAGCACGTTGGCCTTGTCGACCGAGGTGAGGATCTTCTTGCGGCGCTTGGCCATCTCGAAGCCGACGCGCGCGATCCGCGCGACTTCGGCCTCGTCGTAGCGCATCATGTCGTGGCCTTCGCGCAGGCCCATCTTGGTGTGGCCGCGGCCCTTGTCGCCGAAATAGACGTCACCGGTCAGCTCGCGCACGATCACCATGTCGATCGCGCGGGCGACTTCGGGGCGGAGCGCCGAGGCATCCTCGAGCCCCGGGAACATCGTCGCGGGGCGCAGATTGGCGAACAGGCCGAGCGCCTTGCGCAGCCCCAGGATCGCCTGCTCGGGGCGCAGCGTGCGCTCGAGCCCGTCCATGTCGGGATCGCCGACCGCACCGAACAGGATCGCATCGGCGCGGTGCGCCAGTTCGAGCGTCTGCGGCGGGAGCGGATGGCCGAGCGCGCGATAGGCGGCGCCGCCGACCAGGCCGGGTTCGAACTGATGGTTGAGGCCGAGCGCCTCGAGCACGCGGCGGGCTTCGTGGGTGACTTCGGGGCCGATGCCGTCGCCGGCGAGGATCGCGATCAGTGCCAAGATAGAGTTCCCTTCCCCGCCGCCAATGCCGAGGCGCGGCGCGTCACGCAACTGCCCTTTTCAGCCGGTCCACCAGCCGGATGCGCGCCGCCAGCGTGATCGCGCGGCGATCGACCAGGATCTGCCGCTCGAGCGCGTCGCCGGTGAGCGCGAGCGCCGCGAGGATTTCGGGCCATTCCGGCGCTACTCCCGTCGTCAGCGACGGCGGCAGCGTGTCGCGTTCGAGACCGTAGCCAAGCTCGGCGAGCAGCAGCAGTTCGTAGCGCGCGAGCGCCAGCGCCCAGCCCCGCGCGGCCGGCGCCAGTTCGATCGCGGCGATCGTCCCGTCGAGCCCGGCATAGAGCCGCGGATAGGGCTGCGCCTCGGGCAAGGCGGCGGCGGTCAGCGTCGTTACCCATTCGAGCGCTAGCGCGGGGAGCGGCTCGGCATACAGCGGCGCACGGCTGGCGACGAGTTCGACGGTGAGGCTCGCCAGCTGATCGTCGGTGCGCGCCCGCCATTCGCCGATCACGCGGTTGGCAGGTTGCAGGATCGGCCGGATCCGGCTCGACCGCCCGCCGCGGACATAGCCCGCCTGCAGCCCGTGCTCGCCGGTCAGCGCACGCACGATCGCGCCATGCTCGCCGTGGTGGCGGACCGCGAGGATCAGAGCTTCGGCGCGCAGATGCATTGGGAAGGGTGTAGCGTGGGCCGGCCGATTCGCCAGGGTTTGGAGCGCATCGGTCAGCCGGGCGGAACGCCCCGCGCCGTTTCGCGTCCAGCGCGGTCGCAGGGTCCAGACCATGGGCAAGAAGGTCACGGCCTGCCGCAGCGCGCGTCGCGGCCCCTTCGCCTTCCGTAATCACCCGCCTATGGCGGCGCCCATGCTCATGCTTGCCACCGTGCTGATTTCGGCACTGCCCCCCGCTGACGGCAATGAAGCAACCCCGCTCACATGGCGCGGCGATGCGACGAGCCGGGTCGAGGCTCTCGCCGCGCTTCAATCGCTGCAGCTCGACTTGCTGACGCGCGACAGCGCCACGCTGACGCTCGATGACTGGTGCACGCGCCATCAGATCGATGCGCCAGGCAGCAAGATCGTCGCAGATCGCAACACCGCGGTGGTGAAACCGGCGACTGCCGAACAGCGCCGCTTGCTCGGTGTCTCCGATCAGGAGCCGATCCGCTATCGACGCGTAAGCCTGCGGTGCGGCAGCCATATTCTGTCGGAAGCCGACAATTGGTACGTCCCGTCGCGGTTGACGCCACAGATGAATGCCGCGCTAGACCAGAGCAACGCCGCGTTTGGCAGGGTCGTCCAGCCGCTGCACTTCCGTCGTCAGACGCTCTCGGCGCAGCTGTTATGGTCGCCACTGCCGCGTGGCTGGGATAGCGGCACTCCGATCATCAGCGACTCTGCGCCATTGACCATCCCCGACCATGTCATCGAGAACCGCGCATTGCTCGTCACGGCGGGCGGGGTGCCGTTCAGTACCGTCGTTGAAAGCTATACAAAGAGCGTGCTCGATTTCAGGCCACCGTCGCCGCGGGAGTGATGCGCGTGCGGGCGCCGGAACGACCGCATCCGGCAAAATCGCCGCTAGCGCCGCACCCGCCGTGCGATCCGCTCGAGCCCTAGCCGCGCCACCGCGTGCTTGGCCCACAGCGCCACCCGGTCGAACGCCTCGAGCGCGGCGATCGTCGCGCAGTTGGCGAGCGTCGGGCGGAGCAGCAGCACGTCGACGCACGCCACGCCGGCGGTCGCGAAGCTGCGCTTGTGCTGGCCGTCGCCCTCGGTGAAATCGAAGCGGGTGAGGCCCGGCTCGGCGTAGAGGTCGCGCATCGCCTCGAGCATCAGCACGCCGCCGGGGGACAGATCGTTGAACGCCGGGTCGTGCCCGACATGGTCGTAGCGCACCGTCCCGCCTTCGATGGGGCAGTAGAGATACGCCGCCGGCTCGCCAGCCACGTAAAGCAGCCAGGCGCGCATCTGGTCCGCCGCCGCGAGCGCGGTCATGGTGCGCACGAAGGCCGCATCGTCGGGCAACCCGCCGCCGAGCAAGCGCTCCTGATAGGTCAGCTGCGAGATCCCCCGCGCGACCGCGTGGAAGGCGCCGAGCTCGTCGGCGGTGCGGAAGCGCCGAACGTCGAGCGCGCCGCCCGACAGCTCGATCACGCGCTTCGTCTTGCGCTTGAGCCCCGAGCGCGTGTTGCCCGACAGCGCCGCCTGATAGGCCGCAAAGCCGACCGTCAAATCGGTATAATGCCGCGGATAGCGTTGCCGGACGTAACAGAGCATTTCGCCAGCGGTGCGGCGCAGCGCTGCCAGGCCCTGTTCGGGGAGCGAGGTAACGGCATAGCCGTCGATGCCACGGGCGAGCGGCGGAAGGGTCGGCAGCGGGCCGTCGAGCACCGTGTCGAGCGACAGCGGCAGCCGTAGGAGCCTGCGCCGGATCGACCCGAGCGATCGCGCGCCGATCTGGAAGCGCAGCGGCACCACCTCCGCACGCGGCGGTGTCACGCCGCGCGTTCCGCCACCATGTTCGACCAAAGCTGCTCGGCCTGGCGCCAGCGGGTGCGCATCGGATCGGGCGCGAGCGGGGTGTCGCGCTGGCCGAGCCGCAGCGCCGGGCGATCGGCATAGTGCTGCGTGGGCATGTCCGCAGCGCGCTCGGCGAGCAAGGCGCACAGCGCGTCGAAGCGGCGGACATGGACGGTATTGGGCCGCGTCCCCGCACGATTGGCGAGCTCGAAGCCATGGCTGACGATGGTCACTGCGGCATGCTCGGCAATCAGCGCATGGTCGAGCGCGGCGCGCATTTCGCCGACCGACAGCGCGCAGATCTGGAAATTGCGCAGCGCGCCGGGCCGCTCCTCGATCACCGTCACCGGTATTTCGATCACGCCCTCGCGCTCGATCGGCGCGATTTGCCGCGCCGGCAGGTCGATCGCGCTCGGCCAGGGATGTTCGCTGCCATTGTGGCTCGTGTCGTAGCGGAAGCCGAGCTCGCCGAGCGCACGCAACGTGTCGTCATTGGCGCTGTACGATCCGGCACGGAACGCGATCGGATGCGGCGCACCGGCCGCGACGAGGAGCTCGGTCGCGCCGACGATCAGGTCGCGCTGCTCGTCCAGGCTGTATTCGACCAGTTCGAAGCGCGATGCCTGTGCGCCGCCGTCGCCCGCGACCGCGCCGGTCCAGTTGGGGTGGAGGTGCAGTTGCACTTCCTGCCCGGCGGCGAGGATCGTCTCGACGACATGACGCATCGGGGCCAGCCCGAAGGTCAGTGCCGGCATCGGATCGACGAAGAAGCAGGCCTTCAGGCCGTGCCGCGCCAGTACGTCGAGCTGGTAGCTGACCCCCACCCCCGCCGGCTCGAGCGAGCGCGCGAAGATTTCCGCGCTCGCCAGGCCGTCGCAATGATGTCGCCACATCACTTCGGTGTCGACAGTCAGGAAAACGGGGGTGCTCATAGGCTCACGCCTTAGCGCAAGTGGGTGAACAAACTCCCAACCCTTCTGTTACGTACTATTGCTCAGGCGCTCAGGCGCTCAGGCGCTCAGTCGCCGGTGAGGATGCGGTCGACCAATTGCTTGACCGTCGGCACGAACCCGTTCGAGTAAAACGGGTCGCGCTTGAACTGATAGGCGCCGTGCCCGGCGAACATCAAATTCTGGTCGGTGTCGCCGCCATGCGCGATGTCCTGCAACGTCTTCTGGATGCAGAAGCTGCGCGGATCGGCGAGGCGACCGGTCGAATTGGTCTCGGTGTCCGACCAGGACGAGAAGGCGCACTGGCTGAGGCAGCCCATGCAATCGGCCTGGTCCTTGCGGATCACGCCCTTGTCGGGCGTCGTGACGAAGACGAGCGTGTTGTCGGGCGTCTTGAGCGCATCGGTGAAGCCCTCGCCATACCACTGCCGCGCGCGCAGCAGGTCGTTGCGCGTGACCCAGAAGTTCTTGCCCTTCACGCCGACGTCGAGCTGATAGGTATGGTCGCCGGCGCTCTGCGTCGAGAAGGCGATCTGCCGCTCGGAGCGCGCCTGGAGGTGGCGCAGGAACGGGTTGAGCACCGCGCTCGAATAGAAACCGGTCGGCGAGAAGCGGTGCAGCAGCACGTCGCCTTCCTGGATGTTGGTCAGCTTCGCCTTCCACTCCTCGGGGATCGGGCTCTCCTGCGTCAGCAGCGGGCGCGTGCCGAACTGGAAGGCGATCGTGCCGAGCTCGGGATTGTCGATCCAGTCGTTCCAGTCGCGCAGATACCAGACGCCGCCCGCCATGACGATCGGCACGTCGTCAGAAATGCCGCCTTCGCGCATCGTGTCGCGCAGCGCCTTGACGCGCGGATAGGGATCCTGCGGGACGAGCGGGTCCTCGGCGTTGGACAGGCCGTTATGCCCGCCCGCGAGCCACGGATCCTCATACACCACCGCCGACAGCCAATCCGCCGCCTTCGAGTAAGCGCGCTTCCACAGCGCGCGGAAAGCGCGGCCCGAGCTGACGATCGGCAGATAGCTGACTTCGTACGACGCGGTGATCTCGCTCAGCTTGTACGGCATGCCCGCGCCGCAGGTCACACCGGCGACAAGCCCGCGCGTGCGCTCGAGCACGCCGTGCAGGATGCGCTGGGCGCCACCCATTTCCCACAGCACGTTGATGTTGATCGCGCCCTTGCCGCCGGCGATGTCGTACGCCTTGCGGACCTGCTGAACGGCACCCTCGATCGCATATTCGATCAATTCCTCATGGCGCTCGCGCCGCGTCAGCGCCTTGTAGACCTGCGGGATGATCTTGCCGTCGGGATCATAGCTGTCGGCATTGACCGCCGAAACGGTGCCGATTCCGCCGGCCGCCGCCCAGGCGCCAGCGCTCGCATGATTGGTCGCGGCGACGCCCTTGCCTCCCTCGACGAGCGGCCAGACCTCGCGGCCGCCATAGACGATGGGCTTCAAACCTTTGAACAACGTGACGGCCTCCGACTTAACATACGTTTTGATATACGCTTTGGATGCCCTCTCGGGCAAATCCCTAGTGCGTAAATGCCCCTGGGCGCCCGATAACCGCCCCATAGAGATCGGCATAGCGTTTGATCATCGTCGCTTCGTCATATTCGGCGACGGCCTTGCGGCTATTATGCGCGCCCAGCGCCTTGCGCGCCTCGGGCGAGCAACTGGCCAGCGTCTCGAGCGCATCGCGGATCGGGACTTCCTGCTGCCGCCGCTCGATGAAACCGGCATTTTCGGGTGCGACCATGCGAAGCACGTCGCCGACCGGGGTCGACACGATCGGCAGCCCCGCCGCCATCCCCTCGAGCACGCAGATCGGGAATTGCTCGGACCTGGACGACAGCGCCATGATGTCGAACAGCCCGATATAGGCGTGCGGATCGGGCAGGAAGCCCGGCATGACGAGTTGGTCGGCCACGCCCATCCGCTCGGCCGCATCCAGGATCGCCTGCCGCTCGGGGCCCTCCCCCACGATCACCAGCCGCGCGCGCGTCGACATGCCGCCGAACGCGCGCACCAGCAGCGGCAGATCCTTGACCTCGCGCAGGCCGGCGAGCGTGCCGATCACGACCTCGCCGGGCTTGCGCTTGAAGCCGGGGATAGCGTTCGGCTTGGGCGGAATCGCATAGCGCGCGGTGTCGATGCCGTTGGCGATGCGGTGCACGCGCTCGCGCGGCTGCTTCCAGGCCTTGAGCGCGATCTCCTCGAGCGTCTGCGACGGCACGACCAAGGCATCGGCCTTGGTCAGCGCGAAGCGGCGATAGAGGTTGCGCTCGATCTTGAGGCCGTCGGCCTCGTCGGCGTTGAAGCCGTCCTCGTGATGCACCAGCGGCGGCACGCCCTTCGACGACACGCGCCGCGCCATCGCCCCGTCGATCGCACCCCAATTGTAGGTCAGCACGAGATCGAACCGGCGCATATAGGCCGCGATCGCCTCGTAGCGCTTGACCGACGGCGAGCCGGTCAGCGGCGGCGGGTTCTGCGCGATCTCATAGTCGATGCCCGTGGCGATCGCGGCCTGCGCGCCATACTGCCCGTCCATCCCCGACACGATCGTGTGGCGGGCGCTCGCGCCGAACGCGTTCATCAACCGCACCGCGCGCGCTTCCTTGCCGCCGAGCGAAAAGGTCGAGTGTAAGTGCAGGATGTTGACGGGACGGCTCATTTCCGCGCGGCGTTAGCGTGAAATGACTGCGGCGTCATCTGTTGGTGTGGGGGGCTTGCCGCCGTTGAGCGCGCCCCTCTCGCTTCTTCTTGCTCCCCTCCCGCCTGCGGGAGGGGTTGGGGGAGGGTCGTGCCGCGGGCGCAGCGCCAAATGTTCCAGGTCGTCCCCTCCCCTAACCCCTCCCGCAAGCGGGAGGGGAATGCGTTACGCGAACGCGGACTTCGGTATATGCGTGATCCGGCACCCGAGATCAGCCTCGCCGCTCGCCACCACATAGCGGTCACCGGCATCGGCGATCCCCGTCGTGAACACGACATTGTCGAGATACATCAGATCCTTGATCGGCTCGGTCAGCGCCGGATTGGCTTCGATCAGCGGATCGTGGCAGGTGCGCAGCACCACGCTCGGATCGTCGCGGTCGAGCAGCGACCAATAGGTGCGGTACACGCCGACCACGCCCATCGGCTCGACCCCGTGCCACAAAGACAGCCAGCCCTCATCGGTCAGGATCGGCGGCGCGCCGCCCCCCATCCGCGCGGTCGCCATCGTCTTGGCGTGCGGGCGGATGCCGGGCGTGTCGTACGGCTTCCAGTGCAGCGCGTCGGGCGAACTGGAGAGATTGATCGACGGGCCGGAGCGCCATTCGCTCCCCGGCGGATAGGCGAAATAGAGGTCGCCGAGCGGCCGCGTCTGCGCGAAATATTTGCCGCCGACGAGCCCTTCGAAGATCAGCATGTCCTTGTTCTGATGATCGAGCACGATCCCCTCGAGCGTCCAGTCCAGCGCATCGGCCGAACTGTAGAGAGTGGTCGAATGTCGCTCGGGACTGACCGAGCAGGTCGTCATCAGATAGCGATCGCCGACCTTGCTGATCCGCGCATCCTCGACGCCGTAGCATTGGTACGACGTGCGCGGCGCGATCGCCTTGTCGTAATGCACCTGCTCGACCTTGGTCCCGTCGGCATTGAGCTCGACCGGCAGCAGCCACGACAGCGAGGTCAGCGCCATCACCTTCCACCCGCCGCCGCGCATCATGAACTTGCGCGGGTCGGCGGTGTCGACATGTTCGAGCGGCCAGGCGTCGAGCGCATAGCTATGCTCGGTCCAGCGGATCGCATGGATGTGCTGATCGCGGATCGGCGTCTTGAGCGCCTCCGCCACGCGCACCATCAGCAACAGATTGCCGTTGGCGAGCCGCGTCATGCCCGGGTTGAACGCGCCGAGTACATAGGTCTCGGCCTCGACCTTGCCCGCCAGTGGCGACTGGGCGAGATCGACGTCCTTGGGCGAGAAGATCAGCGCATCATGCGAAAAGGTCATTCACCCTCCTGGGCGCGCGGCGAAATCACCAATTGCTGGATCACGCTACGGCGCGGCTGGGTCAGCATATAGTGCACGCCGACCGCGATGTCCTCGGCGCGTAGCGAGGTTTCCTCGTGGATCATCTTGCGCTGCTCGGCCGGCGAAATGTCGGGGAGCTGCATGTTCGAGCCGGTCTTGCCCGGTTCGATCAGGCCGACCTTGATCCCCTTGGGACCCAGCTCACGACGCAGCGCCTCGGAGAAGCCGGCGATCCCGGCCTTGATCCCGGCATAGACGGTCGAGCTCGGCCCGAGCACGTGCGCGCTCATCGAACCGATCAGGATGATGTCGCCATGCCCTTCGAGCTTGTCGACCGCAGCGTGCGCGCTGAGCAGATAGGCGGTGAAATCGACCGCGATCGCGTAGCGCAGCTCGGGTTCGCTCATCTGGGTGAGGCCACCGGCAGCGACCGCAGCGTTGATCACCGCGCAATCCATCCCGCCGAGATAGTCGCTGGCCTGGCGGAAGAAGCTCAGCACGTTCTCGGGATCGGACAGCTCGGTGGTGATGCCGTCGCCCTCCCCGCCGACTTCGCGGATGCGCGCCAGTGCGTCCTCGAGATATTCGGGGTTGCGACCGCAGATGAACACCTTGGCCCCCTCGGCGGCGAGCAGCACGGCGATGGCGCGGCCGATTCCGGTCGTCCCCCCGGTGATGGCGACGCGCTTTCCCTTGAGGCTGGTCATGGCGGTATGCGCGTCGGTAACGGTCTTCATGTAGGGCTCCTGGTGTGTGGTATGGAGACGCGCCGGGCTGCGCGCGGTTCCGCCTCGTTTCCTCCCCTCCCTGGAAGGGAGGGGTCGGGGGTGGGTCGGCCCGCGGCGGCGGCAACCCTCTCCTTGGGCCACCCCCCCCCCACCCCCCCCTTCCAGGGAGGGGAGGAAAACTAGGCCGAGATTCGGGACAATAAACGATCGATTCCCGCCACCGCCGCGGGTTCGCTCAGCGTCGGTGCATGGCCGACCTGCGGGATCGTGACAAGCTCGCCCTGCGACAAGGCCGCGAGCATCTTGGTCGCAGTCGCCGCCGAGAGGATGTCCGACATCTCGCCGCGCACGACCAGCGTCGGTACGTCGGCGAGCACCGCCAGCGCACGCCACATGTCGGGGCCGGCCTCGTTGCCGGGCACACGGAAGGGTTCTGCGATCTTCATGTCGTAATCGAGCACGATCCGGCCCGCACTGTTGAGCCGGTACAGCCGCTTGGCCATTTCCAGCCAATCCTCGAGCGCGAAGCCGGGATAGGCATCGCCATTCGATTCGGCGACGGCGCGCGCGGCGTGGAGCCAGGTCGGCCAGGTGTTCGACTTGCCGACATAGCCGCGGATCCGCGACAGCCCCTCGGGCATGATCTCGGGGCCGACGTCGTTGAGCAGCACGCCCGCGACGCTCTCATGCGCGGTGCCGGCGAGCAGCATCGAGACGATCCCGCCGAGCGAGGTGCCGAACGCGATGTAGCGCGCCACGCCGAGCTCGCCGAGCAACGCCTCGATGTCCTGCACGTAGGTGAGCGGGACGTAGCTCATCGGATCCTTGGCATAACCGCTCTCGCCGCGCCCGCGCAGGTCGATCGCGATCACCCGCCACTCGGGCGACAGCCGCCGCGCAAGCGCATCGTAATCGCGCGCATTGCGCGTCAGCCCGGGCAGGCACAGGATCGGCGGGCGATCGGCGGGGCCGGGATAGTCGCGGCAATGCAGCCGAACCCCGTCCTTGGACCACCAATAGCGATTTTCGTACGGCAGCATGCGCGGGTCCTGGGCCAAGTGCTGGGGGTTGCGTCCGGCGGTGGGTGCCCTCCATATCCACGCATGAGCATCCCCCCGCAAGGCTGTCGGCCCGAAACGACGATCCACGATCTGGGCGACGCCTTCTACGATCGCGTAGAAGCGGCGAACTTCCCGCAGACCCGCCTGCGCTTCCGCAACGATCGCGCGGCCGCCGAAGTCGGCCTCGCCGGGCTCGACGATGCGGCGTGGCTGCAGCATTTCGGGCGCTTCGCCCCCCTGCCCGGCAGCCTGCCCGAGCCGCTGGCGCTACGCTATCACGGCCATCAGTTCCGCCAGTACAATCCCGAGATCGGCGACGGCCGCGGCTTCCTGTTCGCGCAGCTGCGCGACGATCGCGGCCGGCTGATGGACCTCGCCACCAAGGGATCGGGCACCACGCCGTGGAGTCGCTTCGGCGACGGACGGCTCACGCTCAAGGGCGGCGTGCGCGAGGTGCTGGCGACCGAGATGCTGCAGGCGCTCGGCGTCGACACGTCGCGCACCTTCTCGCTGATCGAGACCGGCGAAGCGCTCGAGCGCGGCGACGAGCCTTCGCCGACGCGTTCGGCGGTGATGGTGCGGCTCAGCCACGGGCATATCCGCATCGGCACCTTCCAGCGGCTCGCCTATCTGCGCGATGCCGAGAATATGGAGCGGCTGGTCGGCTATGTGCTGCGCAACCTCTATGGCGAGGAGCCCGGCGCCGACGCGCCGGTGCGGCTGCTCGACCTGGTGGTCGATCGCACCGCGAAACTCGCCGCGAGCTACATGGCGGCGGGCTTCGTCCACGGCGTGCTCAACACCGACAACATCAACGTGACCGGCGAAAGTTTCGATTACGGCCCGTGGCGGTTCGCGCCGACGTGGGATCCGGGCTTCACCGCGGCCTATTTCGACCATGCCGGGCTCTATGCGTTCGGCCGCCAGCCCGAGGCGATCCACTGGAACGCGACGCAACTGGCGATCTCGCTGCGGACGTTGGTCGAGGCGGAGCCGCTGATCGCGGTGCTCGATACGTTCGCCGAGCGCTATCAGAGTGCGGTATCGGCGGCGATCCTGTGGCGGCTCGGTGTGAAGCCGCGCGAACCCGACGGCGACCGCGCACTGGTCCAGGCGATCGAGCGCGGGTTGCGGACGAGTGGGCTGGGGATCGACCGCTTCTATTTCGACGCCTTTGGCGGCGTCGCCCCCGAAGGCGAAGCGTTCGCCGAGCTCCGCACGGCGCTCGAGCCCTATGCCCCGCGCAAGGCGCACGATCACGCCTATTGGCAGGGCGAACCGTGCGCGATGCTGATCGACGAGGTCGAGGCGATCTGGGCGGCGATCGACCAGCGCGACGACTGGGCGCCGTTCGTGGCCAAAATCGCCGGCATCCGCGCGATGGGCGAGGCGCTGCTGTAATCCTCCCCCCCGGCGGGGAGGCATTTGGGAAGTGGATTCCCGTCCCGATCTAAGGCAAAGACACCGGTAAATGTCCTCCGAACTCCTCTCTTTCGAGCCCGCCACCGGCGCCACGTTGTGGCGCGGCGTGGTCGGCGATGTCGATGCCGAAGTCGCCGCCGCGCGCGCCAGCTGGGCGGCATGGGCGGCGCGACCGCTCGCCTATCGCGTCGAGGCGCTGCGCCGTGTCGCCAATGTCGTGCGCGCCCGCGCCGATGCCTTTGCCGACCTGATCGCGCGCGAGACCGGCAAGCCGCTGTGGGAAGCGCGCACCGAAGTCGAATCGGTGGTCGCCAAGGTCGACATCTCGGTCTCGGCTTATGCCGAGCGCACCCCGCAACGCCGGCTCGAGGCACAGATGGGCAGCCGCATGGCGCTGCGCCACAAACCGCACGGCGTGCTCGCGGTGCTCGGCCCGTATAATTTTCCGGCGCATCTGCCCAACGGCCACATCGTCCCGGCCTTGCTCGCGGGCAATGCGGTGGTGTTCAAGCCGTCCGAAAAGACGCCGGCGACCGGCGAGTTCCTCGTTGCCTGCTTCCATGCCGGCGGTGTGCCCGAAGGCTGTATCCGCCTGCTGATCGGCGCCGCGGCCGAGGGCAAGGCGCTTGCCGCGCACGACGGGATCGACGGGCTGCTGTTCACCGGATCGGCGCATACCGGCATCGCGCTCAACCGCGCATTCGCGACGCGCCCAGAGAAGATCCTCGCGCTCGAAATGGGCGGCAACAATCCCATCATCGTGTGGGATTCGCCCGATCTCCACGCGGCGGCCGTCGTCATCGTGCAGTCGGCCTTCACCAGCGCGGGGCAACGCTGCACCGCGGCGCGCCGGCTGATCGTCGACCAGAAGCTCTACGACCCGCTGATGGCCGAGGTGACCAAGCTCGTCGCACGGATCATCGTCGACGAGCCGCACGCCAACCCGGCACCGTTCATGGGTCCGGTCATCGACAATGACAGTGCCGACCAGCTGAGCGAGAGCTTCTTCGAGCTGATGATGCGCGGCGGTCGCCCGATCTCGCATCTCGAGCGGCCGCTCGCCGATCGCCCGTTCCTGCGCCCGGCGATCATCGACACGACCGAGCTGAACGACCGCCCCGACATCGAGCTGTTCGGCCCGATCCTTCAGGTGATCCGCAAGACCAGCTTCGAGGATGCGATCGTCGAGGCCAACAACACGCGCTACGGCCTGTCGGCGTCGCTGCTCAGCCAGGATCCCAAGCTCTACGACCAGTTCTGGGCCAATGCCCGCGCCGGCATCGTCAACTGGAACAAGCCGACCAACGGCGCGAGCTCGGGCGCGCCGTTCGGCGGGATCGGCTGGTCGGGCAATCATCGGCCAAGCGCCTATTACGCGGCGGACTATTGCGCCTACCCTGTGGTATCGAGTGAAGCCGACCAGGCACGGGCCAGCATCGGGGTCGGATTGCGCGATGGATGAACATGCATCCGGCGTGCGCCCGTTGCGGGAGGATCCTGCGATCGCGGCGATGCTGGAGCAAGTTTGCGTCGCCACCGAGATGGGCTTTGCCGCAGTCGCGCACGTGACCGATACGCGCTGGATCGCGTGGCAAGTGCTCGACCGGATCGAGTTTGGGCTCGATGCCGGCGACGAGCTCGACCTGAAATCGACGATCTGCGACGATATTCGGCAGAGCGGCCGCGCGAAGATCATCGACCAGGTCTCGGGCGACGAGAATTGGCGGACGCATCCGACTCCAATACTGTACGGCTTCGAAAGCTATATCTCTTTTCCGATATTCCGACCCGACGGTCGCTTTTTCGGGACGCTGTGCGCGCTCGATCCGGCGCCGCGAAGGCTCGACACGCCCGCCATCGTCGCCATGTTCGAGCGCTTTTCCGACGAAATCGGGGCGTTGCTGGACTGAGCCAGGCGGTTGGTCGCAAAGCATTGGAACCGACCGCCTTCCAATGCTTTGGGCCTCGCGTGACCCATGACAAACATGCCGACGCTCCCAATCCCCGTGCCCGCAAACTCAAGCTCGAGTCGGACAATTGCCTCGCGATCGCGATCCGTGAGCGCGAGCCCGAAGTCGCCGCGATGCTGATCGACGAAGCCGCCAAGCTCGCGCGCCGCGTCAACGAATTGCGCGGCAAACGCTGATCCCCCACCGATCGACTGGGGAATAGTTTGGCTTCCCCGATCCAAAGCAAGCTTGAATTGAAGCGCGTGCTGGTCCAGCCCATCTGACAGCGATGGCCACACTGCTTGATCCAACCGCGCGCGGACGCGTCATTCTCGTCGGCGCAGGCCCAGGCGATCCGGGATTGCTGACGGTGCGCGCGGTCGAAGCGCTCGCCCAGGCCGACGTCGTCGTTCATGACGGGCTGATCGATCCGCGCGTGCTCGATCTCGCGCCCGCCGCGGCGCAGCGCATTTCGGTCGCCAAGCAGCGCGCCCGCCACACGCTGCCGCAGGAGGCGATCAACGCGCTGATCATCGCGCATGTGAAGACCGGCGCGATCGTCGTCCGGTTGAAGGGCGGCGATCCGTTCATCTTCGGACGCGGCGGCGAAGAGGTCGAAGCGGTGCGCGCCGCCGGCCTGCCAGTCGAGGTGATCCCCGGCGTCTCCGCTGCACTCGGCTGCGCGGCCGAGGCGATGCTGCCGCTCACCCACCGCAACCATGCGAGCGCGGTCAGCTTCGTCGCGGGCCAGTGCAAGGGGCTGACCGACCAGGATTGGTCTGGCCTCGCCGGCAAGGGCCGTACGCTCGTCATCTACATGGGCGTGGCGACCGCCGACGACATTGCCGACAAACTGATGCGCGACGGCGTGGCGCCCGAAATGCCGGTCGCAGTGCTCGAGCGCGGAACGCTTTCGGGCGCGCGCGCGATACGCACCTTGCTGGCCGATCTCGGCCATATGGTGAAGCGCGAAACCGTGGCGAGCCCGGCGATCATCGTCGTCGGCGAAGTCGTCGAACTGTCCGATGCCGAGGATAAGCTCGGCGCCTGGGCCAAGATTGCGGAGTCCGTTGCGTGAGACTGTTGACCGGGAACGATTTGCCGACGGGCGACGTGGTGTGGTGGACCGGCTCGGGCTGGTCGCGCCATATCGAGGATGCAGGCGACGTCGCCGACCAGGGCGAGAGCATCGCGCGCGCCGAGGAAGGCGCGCGGCGCGTCAACGTCCCCTATGTCATCGACGCGACGCTCACCGCCGAAGGCCCCCGCCCCGCCCACATCAAGGACCGCGTCCGCGCGCTGGGGCCGACCGTGCGCCCCGATCTGACGTTGAAGCCCGCCGATCCGACGGCGGGAAGCTGGGTAATCTGAAATGTACAAATACGACCAATACGACCAGCAGATCGTCGACACCCGCGTCGAGGAATTCCGCGACCAGGTAAAGCGCCGCCTCGCCGGCCAGATCACCGAGGACCAGTTCAAGCCGCTGCGGCTGATGAACGGGCTGTATCTACAGCTCCACGCCTATATGCTGCGCGTCGCGATCCCCTATGGCACGCTCGACAGCCGCCAGATGCGCATGCTCGCGCACATCGCGCGCAAGTACGACCGCGACTATGGCCATTTCACCACGCGGCAGAACCTCCAGTTCAACTGGATCAAGCTCGAGGACGCGCCCGACATCCTCGCCGAGCTCGCCACGGTCGAGATGCATGCGATCCAGACGAGCGGCAATTGCATCCGCAACATCTCGTCTGACCAATATGCCGGTGCCGCCGCGGACGAAGTGACCGATCCGCGCGTCTGGGCCGAGCTGCTGCGCCAGTGGAGCACCTTTCACCCCGAATTCACCTACCTGCCGCGCAAGTTCAAGATCGCGGTGATCGGCGCCGACGAGGATCGCGCCGCGATGCGCCTCCACGACATCGGCATCCAGATGGTCCGCCGCGACGGCGAGCTCGGCGGCAAGATCTTCGTCGGTGGCGGCATGGGCCGCACGCCGATGATCAGCCACGAGATCCGCGACTTCGTCGGCAGCGACGACCTGCTGAGCTATCTCGAGGCGTGCCTGCGCGTCTACAATCGCTACGGCCGGCGCGACAATATCTACAAGGCGCGGATCAAGATCCTGCTCCACGAGATCGGACCCGACGAATATCGCCGCCAGGTCGAGGAAGAGTTCGTCGCGGTCAAGGCACTCGGACTCGATCCGCCCAAGGCCGAGTTCGACCGGATTACCGCCTTCTTCGCCGACCCAGGCTTCGAGCCGGACGCGCCCGAGGCGATCGATCGCAGCGACCCCGATTTCGCTCTGTGGGTCGACCAGAACACCGCCGCGCACAAGCAGCCGGGCTATGCGATCGTCACGATCAGCCTGAAGCCGACCGGCGGCATCCCGGGCGACGCAACCTCGGCGCAGATCGACCTGATGGCCGATCTCGGCGAGCGCTACAGCTTCGACGAACTGCGCGTCACGCATGCGCAGAACATCGTCCTGCCGCACGTCCGCAAGGCCGATCTCTACACGATCTGGCAGCAGCTCGACGCGGCCGGCCTCGCGCCCGCCAACCTCGATTTGATCAGCGACATCATCGCCTGCCCCGGCCTCGATTATTGCAGCCTCGCCAATGCGCGCTCGATCCCGCTCGCGCAGAAGATCACCGAGCGCTTCGCCGATCCCGCACGACAGCGCGATATCGGCGAACTGAAGCTCAAGATCAGCGGCTGCATCAATGCCTGCGGACATCACCATGCCGGCCACATCGGCATTCTCGGCGTCGACAAGAAGGGCGTCGAAAATTACCAGCTCTCGCTCGGCGGATCGGGTGCGGAGGATGTCAGCCTCGCCAAGATCACCGGCCCGGGGTTCGACGAGGATGGCGTGGTCGATGCCGTCGAAAAGGTCACCGACGTCTATCTGGCGCAGCGCGAGGGCGGCGAACGCTTCCTCGATACCTATCGCCGCATCGGCATGGAGCCGTTCAAGGAAGCGCTTTATGGTTGAGGTCCAGCACGACGAACCCGCGGTGACGCTCGACGCGTTTCTCGATGCGCAAACCAACGCGACCGCGGTGCGGCTCGAGGCGGGCGACGATGCGCGCGCATTGCTCCCCTATCTCGACCGGATCGCGCTGGTCGAGGTGAGCTTCCCGAGCTTCCGCGACGGCCGCGGCTATTCGGCGGCGCGGATCCTGCGCGAGGCCGGCTATACCGGTGAGCTGCGCGCGCAGGGTGACGTGCTGGTCGACCAGATGCCGCTGATGCAGCGCTGCGGCTTCGACAGCTTCGCGCCCGAGTCGGAGATCGATCCGGCAACGCTCGAGGCATCGCTCCAGCGCTACGAGACCGTCTATCAGAAGGCCGCCGATGGCCGCGTGCCGATCTGGGCGCTGCGGCATGGGTAACGCGCTTCGCAAACCCGACCTGATCGACGTCGCGCCCTTCTCGCCAGCCGATGCCGCGGCAATGGAGGCGCGCTTCGCGGGCGTCGACACGCGCGACATGCTCAGCGAACTGCTGACCGGCGAGCTCAAGGGGCGCGTCGCGGCGGTCTCGTCGTTCGGCGCGGAGAGTGCGGTCCTGCTCCACCTGATCTCGCAGGTAGACAAGGATATTCCGGTCATCTTCCTCAACACGCAGAAGATCTTCGGCGCGACGCTCGCTTACCGTGACGAGTTGTCGGAAACGCTCGGCTTCACCGACCTGCGCGTGTTCCGCCCTGACCCGCGCCTGCTCGCGGCGAAGGACGCGACCGGCTTGCGCTGGAATTACGACCCCGACGGCTGCTGCGACATCCGCAAGGTCGAGCCGCTCCGGCGGGCGTTGGCGCCGTTCGATGCCTGGATCTCGGGCCGCAAGGGCTTCCAGGCGGGCACGCGCCAGGCGATGCCGCGCTTCGAGGAGGATGAGGGCCGGTTGAAGCTCAATCCACTCGCGGCATGGGACAAGGCGAAGCTCGACGCCTATTTCGAAGAGCACAAGCTCCCGCGCCATCCGCTCGAAGCCGAAGGCTATCCCTCGATCGGCTGCGCGCCGTGCACGAGCAAGGTGCTCCCCGGCGAAGACCCCCGCTCGGGCCGCTGGCGCGGGTGGGAAAAGGTCGAGTGCGGGATTCATGTGCCCGAGAAGCCGGGCGAGGAGCCGGTGTTTTAGGCGTCCGACCGCCTGCATCGAATGCAAACAACTCTGGCGAGACCGCCGTTCTGACTCCCCTCCCTGGAAGGGAGGGGCTGGGGGTGGGTTGGCCTAGGGCGGGTGTTAGGCTCTCCAACGGGCCGACCCACCCCCGCCCCCTCCCTTCCAGGGAGGGGAGGAACAACGCGGCGCACCGGCACTTTGACTGTCCGTGAGCCGGTCCTATGATTCGTCGCGTCCCCGCATGAATTCGCCTTACGAAACCCGCTCGAACTGCAGCGTCCGCGCCGCGGTATCCGCCGCCACCAGTCGCACCGAAATCGCCTCCCCCGGCTTGCCCTCAGTCTTGACGCTCGTCAGCACCGCAAGGTCGCACAACTGAATCCGCGCGCCATGCGCATCCGCATCGACGATCACCGCGGGGAAAACCTCGCCCTCGCGCCCCTGCAGCACCGCGGTCTCGGCAAGGTCGATCACCGCGCGGTCGATCCGCCCGGCGATCGCATCGGCGCGCGCCATCACCGGCGGCAGCGTCTCGAACGCCTGCGTCACCACCGCGGGCACCGCCCGCCCGTTGGCGATGGCCAGCGCCGCACGCACGACATAGCGATCCGCCAGCCGTCGCAACGGCGCAGTGGCATGCGCATAGGTCGCCGCCATCGCCGCATGCCACGGCACCACGCCGTCGCGATACGGCGTGTAGGTCGCCCCGCCCCCGCTCCGCCGTTCGGCGACCATGAAGGCCGCCTGCGCCGGATTGGACGCGGATAGCGTCGACGCGAACTGCGGCAGCGACACAGCCGCGGGCCAGTCGAGCCCGAGCCCCAGCGCGACATTGCGCAGCCGCTGGACGGCACGATCGTCGGGCCCGGCCATCACGCGGAACAATCCGGTGCGATGCGCCTGCAACAGCCCTGCGACCGCCAGATTGGTCGCCAGCGACAAGGCGGCGTTACGGTCTTCGGAGAGCAGCCGTGGTTCGAACGCCAGCCGATAGCCGCCCTTGCCATCGGCGATGACATCCTGCTGCGGCGGATCGACGCGACTCGCGCCGCGCTTGTCCTCGGCCGCCGCGATCCGATTGGCGAGCTCGGCGAAGTCGGGCGGCAGATCGGCGTCGGTCACGCTGTCATAGGCTAGCTTCGCGCGGCTGCGGATCACCGCGCGCTCCGCGCCATCGAGCGTCGGCGTTCCGTCGGGCGTGACACGGACCGTGAACACCACCGCCGGCCGCGGCCCGCTCGGCAGCAGGCTCGCCGCGCCTTCCGCCAGCACCGGCGGATAAAGCCCCGCCTTGCCGTCGGGCAGATACAGTGTCGTGCCGCGCTTCCACGCCTCGACGTCGATCACCCCGCCATCGTCGACGAACCAGGCGACGTCAGCGATCGCATAGTGCAGCAACAGATCCGCCCCGCTCCACTCGATCGCGAACGCCTGGTCGAGATCGGTGGAACTCGCCGGGTCGAGCGTGACGAACGGCATCGCCGTGCGGTCAACATGCGCACTCGGCACGCGTTTGGCGGCGTCCTCCGCCGCGGCGAGCACCGCTGGCGGAAACGATGCGGGCACGCCGAACTGCGCCCGGATCAGTGGCAGCCCCGCCGCGAGCACGGCATTCGTATCGACGAGCGTCTTCAAGCGAACCGACTCAATAGCCGCCGCCGCCACCGCCGACCACGACGTCGCTGAAGCGCGTGATGTGCGGCTCGAACTTGAGCATCACCTTGCCCGTCGAGCCGTGGCGCTGCTTGGCGATGATCAGCTCGGCCAGGCCGTCGACGCGCGACAGATGCTCGGACCATTGCGCATGCTTGTCCTGCACCCCCGCCGGGCTGTTCGCGCTCGGGATCTCGGGCTGCGCCATGTTGAGATAATAGTCCTCGCGGTAGACGAACATCACCATGTCGGCGTCCTGCTCGATCGAGCCCGATTCGCGCAGATCCGACAGCAATGGCCGCTTGTCCTCGCGCTGCTCGACCGCGCGGCTGAGCTGCGACAGCGCCATCACCGGCACGTTGAGATCCTTTGCCACGCCCTTCAATCCGCGGCTGATCTCCGAGATTTCCTGCACGCGCCCGTCGCCCGACGCCTTGGCCGAGCCCGACAGCAGCTGGAGGTAATCGACGATAATCAGCCCGAGCTGGTTGTTGTGCCGCCGCTGCAACCGCCGCGCGCGCGTATGCAGCGAGGCGATCGACAGGTTCGCGGTATCGTCGATGAACAGCGGCAGATTCTCGAGCTCGGCCGCCGTCGTCGCCAGCGCCTGAAACTCATGCCGGCTGATCTTGCCCGAGCGCAACACGTCCGAATTGATCCGCGCCTGCTCGGACAGCACGCGCCCGGCCAACTGATCGGCCGACATTTCCAAGCTGAAGAACGCGACCTTGGCGCCGAGCGACCGCTCGGGGTCGATCCCGTCGGCCATGTCGCGCATCCAGCGCTGCGCCGCGTTGAATGCGATGTTGGTCGCGAGCGAGGTCTTGCCCATGCCCGGACGGCCGGCGAGGATCATCAAGTCGGAGCGGTGCATGCCGCCGATCTTGGTGTTGATACTCTCGATCCCCGTGGTGATGCCCGAAATGTGCCCGCCCGAATTGAGCGCGATCTCGGCCATCTTGAGCGTCGTCTTGGCGGC
Source organism: Parasphingomonas frigoris (assembly GCF_036663815.1). Classification (NCBI taxonomy): domain Bacteria; kingdom Pseudomonadati; phylum Pseudomonadota; class Alphaproteobacteria; order Sphingomonadales; family Sphingomonadaceae; genus Parasphingomonas; species Parasphingomonas frigoris. The sequence goes on from NZ_JAXOJQ010000006.1 coordinate 65,123, forward strand.
CTGGAGGAAGCTCTTGGTCTGGCTCTCGGTCGCACCGTCGGACGCGACCTTGTAGAGCTCCTCCTCGGCCGCCTCGATCTGCGCGCGCGGATTGACCTCCTCGGAGGTATCCATCGCGCGATCGACCAGCCCGCGACCGACCGTCACCAACGTGCGCAGCATCGCCAGATCGTAGATCTGCTGTGCGAACTGCCGCGCGCCGAGCAGCCCCGCGCCAGAGCCGGTGAGCTGCGCCAGATAACCCGGCCCGCCCAGCTCGCGCATCCCCGCATCCTGCTCGAACAGCGGGCGCAGCGTCACCGGCGTTGCGAGCATGTCGTTGCCGCGCAGCGTCTTGATCGCGGTGAAGATGCGGCCGTGGAGCGGTTCGAAGAAGTGATCGGCGTCGAGTCGGTCCATCAGATCGTCGGCGAGTCGGTTGTCGATCATCATCGCGCCGAGCATCGCGGCTTCGGCTTCGACATTCTGCGGCAGCGAGACGGCTTCGGGAGGTGCGGGCGGTGTGGGGAGGAATGCTGTGGCCATGGCGCTCTCTTTCCACTCGCCGCCCACGCACTCAAGCGGATTGCGCTGGCCCGGGTGTGAAACCTGTGGAGCATGTTGTCGCCCGCGCTCGCCCCCGCTACGGCTGCAACAATGGCCGATCCGCGCATCATTGCCGTCACGCTCGACGAACGCACCATCCTGTGGCGGTCGGCCGATATCGAGCAGGAACGGCGGATCGCGATCTTCGACCTGATCGAGGGCAACCATTTCGCGCCGCAGAAGGTCTATCCCGACGGCTATGCCGGCCCCTACAAGATCGACCTGACGGTCGAGGAGGGCCGGCTCGGCATCGCGCTGCACCGCGAGGACGGCAGTCATCTCGAGACCTATGTGCTGGCGATGGGGCGCTTCCGTCGGCCGATCAAAGATTATTTCGCGATCTGCGACAGCTATTATCAGGCGATTCGCAACGCCACGCCGGCGCAGATCGAGACGGTCGACATGGCGCGGCGGGGCATTCACAACGAAGCCGCAGAACTGCTGAAGGAACGGCTGGCGGGCAAGATCGAGATCGATTTCGACACTGCCCGCCGCCTCTTCACGCTGATCTGCGTGCTGCATATCAAGGGCTGAGGGGCCCGGTCGGGATTGGCGTGTTGAAGTTTCGCCTGTGGGGCATTCGAATCGGGCTGTTCGCCACGATCGCGGCGACGTTCGCGCTGCTCGGCGTCGTCGGCTGGACGGTCGCGCGGCAGTGGCGGCCGAGCGACCGCTTCCCGTTCCAGGGCCTCGACGTGTCCGCCCGCGACGGCGAGATCGACTGGTGGGCGGTCAAGCGCGGCGGCGCCGACTTCGCCTATGTCCGCGCGACCAGCGGCGACCAGCGCGATCCACGCTTCGAGGCAAACTGGAGGGCCGTCGCTGAAACGGGCATGCGCCGCGGCGCGACGCATCGCTATTCGCTGTGCCGCCTCGCCGCCGACCAGGCCAATGCCTTCAACACCACCGTGCCGCGCACCGACGAGGCGCTGCCCGCCGCGCTCGAGCTCGACTTCGACGATGGCTGCACCGCCCGCCCCGGTCCGGGGATCGTGCGCGACGAGTTGCGGCGCTATATCACGATGGTCGAGGGGCACACCGGCAAGCCGCTGCTGCTCAAAGTGAGCAAGCGCTTCGATGCCGCCTACGGCGTAACGCTGGCGATCGCGCGCCCGGTCTGGGCGATGCAGAATTTCTTTCCGCCCGATTATCCGGCACGCCGCTGGCGGATGTGGCAGGCGAGCGACATGCGGCGAATCGACGGTGTCGATGGGCCGGTACACTGGGACGTAGTAGCACCATGAGCATGCAGAACACGTTGATCGCCGCGGCACGCGACGCCGCGCTGAAGGCCCACGCGCCCTATTCGCGCTTCGCGGTGGGCGCCGCGGTGTTGCTCGCCGACGGCCGGATCGTCACCGGCGCGAATTTCGAGAATGCCAGCTACGGCCTGTCACTCTGCGCCGAGACGGTTGCGCTGGCGACGGTCAACAGCGCGGGCGATTTCCGCGACGTCGTCGAGATCGGCGTGATCGGCGGCGCCATGGATGCGACGGGTCGGCCGACCGGCACTACGCCGGTCGGGCCCTGCGGCCGCTGCCGGCAGGTGATCAACGAAGCCGCCCAGATCGGCGGACGCGATATCGTAGTATGGTGCGGCGCGGCCGAAGGCGACGCGGTCGAACGGTATTTGCTGAGCGAATTGCTGCCGCATGCGTTCGGACCAGCGGACCTGGGGTTGGGGCCGCAAGGCTGAGGTGCAGAGTGCGCGGGCGTCTGCACGCGCTGTGTCGCTTCCCCACCGAAGGCTGGAGAAGACAAGCGTCGCCGCTACTCCCCCTTCTTCACCGCCGCAAAAACTGCGTCGACCGAGCCCCCCTTAGCGCGCAGCATCTCCTCGACCCGCTTGCGACCGTCAAAATAGAGCAATGCCGGAACCGTTCGATGCTCGGCCTTGAGTCGCGCGGCGTCGGCATCCGACAGGCTGCCGCCGCCCGCGACGACGTCGCAATACCCTTCGCGCAGCCACGCCGGATAGGCGAAGTCGGCGAACAGCCCGTAGCGCTTGCGGATCAGGCCGTGCGTGCGCTCGTGCGCGATCACCCCTGATAGTCCGCGCGTCCCCGCAACGAGCGCGCCGTTCGTCACGCGATCGCGCGCCACCTCGCTGCGATTGATCACGATCGTATCGCGCCCCGGCCACGACAGCGCGAACGCCCCCGATGATTGCAACGCAAGCACGCGCCAGCGCCATCCGCCGTCGGTAAGGAACAGCCGGTGCCCATAGCTGGGCCCGTAGATCGCGCTCTTGCGCAGCAACGCGTCCGAACGCGCCACCACCCCCGGCAGCGTCGCGGGGAGCGGCGCATCCGAATAGACCACCGTGTCGCCGATCACCTGGCGATGCGGAAAGGCGAGCACCTCGGGCGCCAGTGCCGTCGCCCCGATTGCCACCACCAGCATCGCCCCGGCCCAAACTCCCAAACGCCGCAACCGCACCATCCGTCTCCCGTTTCTACCGTGTTATGGTATTAGCACACCCCGGCGATTGCAACAGTGCTTGCCCGCTTCGGGATTTCCGGCGACACGCTGGCCGCAGGCACAAAGGGGAGTTTCTCATGGCGATCATGTCCGACCGCTGGATTCGCGAGCAGGCGCTCACCACCGGCATGATCGAGCCGTTCGTCGACGGGCAGAAGCGCGACGGCTGCATCAGCTACGGCCTGTCGTCCTATGGATACGACGCGCGGGTCTCAGACGAGTTCAAGGTCTTCACCAACATCGACAGCGTGATCGTCGACCCGAAAGACTTCGCCGCCAACAGCTTCGTCGACCGCAAGACCGATTGCTGCATCATTCCGCCTAACAGCTTCGCGCTGGCGCGCACGGTCGAATATTTCCGGGTCCCCCGCGACGTGCTGGTGATCTGCCTCGGCAAGTCGACCTATGCGCGCTGCGGGATCATCGTCAACGTAACGCCCCTCGAGCCCGGCTGGGAGGGCCACGTCACGCTCGAATTCTCGAACACCACCCCCCTGCCCGCCAAGATCTACGCCAACGAAGGCGCGTGCCAGTTCCTGTTCCTCGAAGGCAACGAGCCGTGCGAGACGAGCTATGCCGACCGCGCGGGCAAATATATGGGCCAGCGCGGGGTGACGTTGCCGCGGTTGTAGGCGCGCCACCACGGACGAGTGCCGCACAACGCGGGCGCGCGCGTCGGCGATGGTCCGTGGAATACGGCGCGTCGGCTTTCGAACGCCTGGCGCCGGAAAGCTGCCCTTCAATTCGAGTCGGGTGATCGACCGGCCAGCTTCACTGGATATTGACACCAACGACCGACACCGACCGGACGTCCCACATGATCGACCCTGATCGATCGCATCGCGCGATCACTGGACGAGGCGGGACGTCTGGAGCGCAGTAGAGAACAGCTGCTGGAGTGCGGTAATGATACTGTCGTTGGCGGTGACCGTCTGCACAAGCGCGGCTCCGTTGATCCCGGGCGATGCGCACTGCTGCAACGCGGTCAAGACCTGGTCGGAGGTTCCCGCACCGCCGGCCGAATACGGCGCCGGAGGGGGTGGCAGGTACTTCGCTACATTGGTTTGCGACCACGCGTCATTGGCTAGCGCCTCCGGCAGATACTGGGTGTAAAGGATCGCGATCTTGATGCCCTTTGCCTTGATCGCCGTACAAATGGTCTGATCACTGCTCCGCAGCGGTCCAAAATAGCGACTGGGCTGGTCCACCATGCCATCTGTCACCAGGAAAAGGATTTTCTGTGGAGTGACCCCAGGCGCGCCTGAGCCAGCCGTCGGGATGAGGCCGTTCATCGTCGTCAGCATGTTGGATATTTCGGTGGCTTGATCGTTGTTGCTCGTCGTGCTGGTCGGCTGGCTATTCTGCCACCATAAATCGTCGTTCGGAAACAACGAGGCTGCCGAGAAATTGTTGCCGTACGATGCGACATTGGTGAGAGTATTGAGCGTTTTGACGGGCGAGGTGTTTCCCGACCGCGTCCAGTCGAACGAGAACATCTGCGCTTGGTAGGTGACTTTGAACTGCTGGGCCTGACTTGCGGCGAACGGGATCAATTGGCTGGCAGCGGAGACGACGTCATCCTTGCGCAACGTAATGCTGGCGGGGGTCCCATAGAGGCGCCCGTAATTGTGCGTCAGCCAATAGCCATCCGCCCAATATGCCGTATCATAGGTGGAAGACGATTTGGAGGTACTTCCCGTCGTAGTGGTCGTCGTCGAGTTACCAAATTGCGGCGTGGTCTTAGTTACCGTCGTTGGCGTAGACGATGCGGTTTTCGTGATTGTCACCGGCCCGCTGTTACTGTCGGTGATTGAATAATTGACCGTTGTTACCGTCGTCACCGTCGTGGTGGTGGTCGTCGGGGTTGCCTTGGTCCCGCCGGTCGTATTCGGACCAGAGACCGATGATGTAGGCGCAGGATTTAGTGGGTTCTGCGAACTGTCGAAAAGTATTTTCGTCGTCGGATTGTAGAGATAGTAGACATTTTGATTCGACGCACCGGCGGTATAAAAGCTGGACGACAGCAAGACCTGCAGCCCTGCGCTGTTCGTGACATTGATCGAATCATTGTGCGGCAAAGATTCATGGCAGGAAAATGCACAGCCGGTAACCTTCTGGACCTTGCTGATTCCATCCGAGGTGGCCGGCAGCAGCATGGATGGGGAATTGTCCATCGCCAGGTAGAAATCGACATTGGGCGGCTGCGCTGCATTTGCCGTTGCGGTGCCACGCACCGTCAGCGTGCTCGCGCCGAGAATGCCGCCAAAAATGTTGGTCGATTGTGCGGTGTAGGCGACGGTTGCCGTGCGGAGCGCCGCCAGCGTCTGGCCGCTGCCCGAAGCGCTGGCCGTTATGGTGACGGTTCGTTGCATCCCCTGATAGCCGCCGATCGCCAAAGCTTGTGCGTCGAACATGGCATAGGCTGCATCGGAGGAATCAGTGCCAACGCGCAGGATCATCGCGGGTGAAACCGCCGCCAGCGCCGCCGCATCGGCCGCGGAGTTCAAATGCGTCTGGAGCCGCATGGCGCGCGCATAGTCGATGCCGAAACCCGTCGCGAAGGTCAGCGGAATGATCGCAAACCCCATGATCATGAGAACGCCGCCCCTTTGGTCGGCGCTCAGCCGACGAAAGAGTTGGACCACGACGAACCAGGGCTGGAACATGCGAGCTCTCTTAATCATCTTTATACCTAGTAAAGGCGAGGAGACATGTAGATGGTGTCGGTCAGCACCGTCGTCGGCAAAGACACGAAGCTCACGCCCGGCGTATAGCTGTAGTTGACGGTTCCAACGAACAACCAGCCGCCTGCAGTGCCGACTTGGGTCTTGGTGCTGGTGCTCGGCGAGAAGTTGGTGCACACGTTCGAGCCGTCGGGCGAAACGGGTACCAGCGGAGCCGTGACCATCGTCGTCGGGATTGAGACCACATTGCTGGCGGACTGCGTCTGGTTCGCGGGGACCGTCCCGGCGGTGTAGGTCGAGGTCACCGCCGACACGGCGCTGCCATCGACGGCCTGCGTTTGAGCTTGGGTCCAAACGACATAAGCGTGCGTCGCGTCGCAGATTCGCAGGAGTGAGATTTGCTCGGTCGCCTTGTTTAGCCCGTACGGCGCCAACGCAACCGCGCTCGCGCTGAGGTACGACGTCGCGCTCGCGTCCTGGGGGTTGTTGTAGATGATCGCTGGCGACATGGCTCGACTGACAAGGTCGACCAACGAGCGCGTCGCGGTGGTAACCTTCCGCGTCGACGAGATCATATCCATCGCGGCGTACCCGCCGATATACAAAAAGATGAGCACGGGCAGGCACATCGCAAACTCGACGAGGGCGACCCCGCGCGTGCTATCGGATAGACGCCTCAGCACGAGGTCTGCCCCGAATTGCACGAATACGCCTCGGTCGTTGATACAGACGTCGCCACGAGCATGCGATTGCCATTGGGCTGATTTGTAAGGTCCAGACCCAACGGGCCGACTCCCGTCGGCCACAGATAGATGAGCTGCAGGACAACGATCTGGCTTTGCCCGTCGCCGCCGGACTGGGTGTTGTAGCCGGTATTGGTCGACGTTATGACACCTTGGCTGTTGTAGGTGAACGTCGGAGCCGCCGTGCTCGCGACATTGTACGTGTTGGCGGTGCGGACGTTTACCGTGAGCCGACTGCAGGAGAGCATTGGCGGCAGTAGCCGCGGGATAGTGACGGCAGCGCCGCTGGCATTGGTGCCAGTGGCCCCGTTGCAGATCGCATTCTTCAAGTCGCTCGCGGACATTCCGACGGTGCCGTTGGCCAGCCGGATCGTTTGCGCGGATCCTGTCAGCAGCAAACGTGCCGAGGCCAAGGCAGCCGTCTCCAGCATCTGCTGCGCAAGAAATATCAGCGCAGTATACAGTATGGCGAGCAAAAGGGCGATGAAGGCCGGTCCGACGATCGCAAATTCGACCGCGGCAGTCCCATCACAGCTTTTTGCAATGGCCCTCACCCGCGAAAGCCCGCGTGATGGCGGCCTATCCGCGCGCAATAGCTTCACCGTTGGTCCCCTCGCCTCGTCAATAGGAGAGGGCGGCTTCAAAATTCGTTAATTGCATTGGAAAGACACAAAAAATGGCCGGGGGCCGCCTGTCTTGCCGGGATTGGGCCTGATTTGTGCCAGCCTCAACCAGCATTGATTTTTCGTTTCCCGATGCCGACGCCGGCAACCCGCTTGGCAGGAAGTGTGGCCGGGCCAGCTCCGCGACTGGCTGCTGGCTCCGGGCAACTTGGTTAAAGCGACAGTTCGGTCAAAATCCACGAACAGACGATTTCGCGAGGACAAAACGCTCCGCCCGCGCCCGTGCGGTTGACCGCGAAATAAGCGCTGTCCTCTATCGATCCGGTCGTGGACTTTTGCCGCTGTTCTGGCTTTTCGTCGATCTCGCAGGCGCAGCTCCCCGTCCGCGCCAATGGCGTAGCCTTGGGATCAGCGGAGATCTGGAAACAATCGACTTTGTGAAACACGCGTCTCGGGGTCAATCGAGCCGTCCGCTCGCCCCGCCACATGTCCGCTTGGCTGGGTATTCCCGCCGCTGGCCAGCGCTATAGCGGTTCGCCGTCCCGCCTCGTGGCGCTGCCCACTGGAGGCCGGTCACCTCCAGGCGCCCACGGTTAGATCGCCATCCGAATCCGCCACCCCGGTCCGCATCTGGAATCGGGATACCCGGCACCTTCTCGGCCTGTCGCCGCGCCCAGGCCAAAAAAAGGCGGCCCCGAAGGACCGCCCTGATTGTGCGTCGATGCTAACGAACGACTTAGAAGTCGTTGCGATACTGCTCGTTGCCGATGAAGCCGAGCTTCGAGACGTTCGACCGCTTGATGATCGCGAGGATCTGGTCGACCTTCTCGTACTTTGCCGCCGGGTCGGGCTGGAAGTGCAGCTCGGGCTCGGGGTTCAGCTGCGTCGTCTGCGTCAGATACTGCTGCAGCGTCGCCGGGTCGGTCGCGGCACCGTTCCACAGCACGACGCCGTCGGGCTGGATCACGATCTTGTTCTTTTGCGGATCGATCAAGGGCTTGGTCTGGTTCGGGTCATTGATCGGAAGATCGACCTTCACCGCGTGCGTCTGGATCGGGATGGTGATGATGAACATGATGAGGAGCACGAGCATGACGTCGATCAACGGCGTCGTGTTCATGTCCATCATCGGCTGGTCATCGCCACGGCCTGCGCTCATTGCCATGTCAAATACTCCCTGCGGCGAGGCCGCAAATCAAATGCGCTGCTACAGCAACGATCACGAAGACGGACCGCCCGTGGGAGGGGGTTCCGAAATGAAGCCAACCTTGGCGAAACCGGCCGACTGCATCGTGTAGATCGCACCGCCAATGCAGCGATACGGGGTCTCGACGTCGCCGCGGATATGCGCCTCGGGAAGATCGTCGGTCGTCAAGTTCGCGGCACCGCCGGCCTTGTCGACGATTTCCTTGAGCTTGTCGGTCGCACGCTTGAGCAGTTCCTCATGCGTGACCGGGGTCTGGCCCCAGAACACCGCGCAGCTGCCGTCGGGCTTGCGCGTGATCGAGAGCGAAACGTTCTCGGGCTTGGTCACGGTCGGATCGTAGCGCACGTCCGGGAGCTTCAGCTTGACGGTCTGCACGATCGCCGGGATCGTGATGAGGAAGATGATGAGCAACACCAGCATGACGTCGACGAGCGGCGTCGTATTGATGTCGGACATCGGGGCGTCATCGCCGCCGCCACCTGTACTAATCGCCATGAAAGGCCATCCTATTCGTATCGGTCAGGCCGCCCGACAAACCGGGCGGCGAAGGAAGCGGGGCCGCCGGCAGGCGGCCCCGTTCGGTACTCTTAGACGCGGGTCTGCACGCCGCCGGCCTGGCCGGCCGTCGTGGTCGTCACAGCGGGCTTCGCTGCAGCAACCGGAGCCTTTTTGCCCGGCGCATGCGGACGGACCGCACCGTTCGATGCAAGGTAGCCGAGCACGTCGTTCGAGAAAGCCGAGAGATGCTCGGCGATCGCCTTGTTGCGACGCTGCAGCCAGTTGAAGGCGAGCACGGCCGGAACTGCGACGACCAGACCGAATGCGGTCATGATCAGCGACTCACCGACCGGGCCTGCGACCTTGTCGATCGATGCCTGGCCAGCCTGGCCGATGCCGATCAGCGCGCGGTAAATACCGAGAACCGTACCGAACAGACCGACGAACGGTGCGGTTGCGCCGACCGTCGCGAGGAAGGCGAGACCGCCACCAAGCTGCGAGTTGATGATCGCTTCCGAGCGAGCGAGCGAGCCGTGCAGCCAGTCATGCGCTTCGACCGGATCGGTCAGACGCGAATGCTGCTCCTGGGCTTCGATGCCGTCGTCGACGATCTGCTTGTAGGCCGAGTTCTTCTCGAGCTTGGCAGCGCCTTCGCGCAGCGAGTTCGACGCCCAGAAGGTCGCACGAACGCGACGGCCCTGGTTGATGATCTTCTGCTGCTCGAAGATCTTGGTGAACAAGATGTAGAGCGTGAAGAACAGGAAGATGGTGAGGATGGCAGCGGTCGTCCAGGTGACGGGCCCGCCCTGCTTCATGGCGTTCATGAAACCGAAATTGTCTGCGGCAGAGGCACCGGCAGCGAGGATGATGGTGGACATTACGGTGACTTCCTTCTCGATAAAATGACCGCGGAGTCCCCTTCCTCGGGGCTCCGCGGCAGGATGGTTTATTCAGGCAGGCGCCAAACAACGCGACGTGTCTGGCCAACCGTCCGCATCGGCGCACCGCCCTGGTCGAGCGCTGGCGTGTAGCGTCCACGACGGGTCAGCGCGCTGCAGGCAGCCCGATCCAGCGACGAATTGCCGCTCGACGAGGTCACCGTGCAATTCTCGACGCGACCGTTGGTCCCGATGTCCCACCGAATCGCGGTGGTACCCTGGGCCTCGGCGCTCAGCGCATCCGACGGATAATCGTCGTTGGTGATCCAGTCGGCCGGATTGCCCTTGGGCCCTGCAGCCTTGCTGACGACGGCTGCCGGGGGCGCGATCACGACGACCGGGGCAGGTCGCGCGAGCACGGTCACCGGTGCCGCAGGCGGCGGGGTGACGACGGTGGCGATCGGCGGCGGCGGCGACTGCACGCGCACGATCGGCGGCGGCGACACGACCGGCGGGGTCTGCAGCTGCGGCTGTTCGGGCGGCGGGGGCGGCGGCTTGTCTGGCGGCGGGGGTGGCGGTTCGACGACGTCGAAGGTGTTAAGCTTCTCGGTCACCTTTTTGATATATTTGAAGGTCAGCCCGTTCACGAATCCCCACGCGAACAGCGCGACAATGACCGAAACGATCACGATCGACACTACTTTGCTGCCACTCGTATTGCGATCAGCGTATGCCATTCAGAAACGAAACTCCTCTATTCCGGCACGACGGTCCAAGCCGATCCGTAACGTCCGCTCGTTATCCGGCCTGTCATGGGCTAGTGTATCCTGGACAGACCACAACCTCTATCGCGCCAAAAACCACGACGCAAACGCTTTGTCTCACGCAACAAACGTACAACAGGACGATGGCAGAATTATTTCTGTATAAAATTGGTCGGCTCGGGTAATCGCTCCTGATGCCAAGTTTGATGAAATATACTCTCGCCGCGGCGTGCCTGGCGCTGCCCGCAACGCTGCCGGCAGGGCAGCAACCCCGTGCAAATCCTCCGGAAACGCCCGGCCCTGCCCTGCCCTATGCCGATTATGCCGATCTCGTCGTCGCCGCCCCGCTGATCGTCGATGCGACGGTGCGAAGCGAACTTCGGCTCAAGCCGGCCGAGGCGCCGGACCTGCCTGCAAACATTGCACGTCTCTATATCGAAGCCGATGTGACCGCGCTGATTCGCGGCACCGGCGCGGTTCCGCCGCGGCTTGGCTATACGCTCGATGTGCCGGTCGGCGCCAACGGTCGCCCGCCACGCTATAAAAAGAGCCGTGTCCTGCTGTTCGCCCGTGCGGTGGCGGGCAATGCCGGGCAGTTGCAGCTGGTGCGTCCCGATGCACAGCGCAGCTGGACCCCGGCGGGCGACGCGCTGGCGCGGCGAATCACCGTCGAGGTGCTGGCGCCCGACGCGCCGCCGACCGTTACCGGGATCGGGAATGCATTCCACACCCCCGGCGACCTGCCGGGTGCGGGCCATACGCAGATCTTCCTCACTACCGCCGATGCGCGCCCAATCTCGCTCAATATCGAACGCAAGCCCGACGCGGAACCGCGCTGGAGCGTGGCGCTGAGCGAAGTGGTCGACCAAGCCGTCCCGCCGCCGCCGCGCGACACATTGTTATGGTATCGGCTCGCCTGCACGCTGCCGGCCGCACTGCCCGATACGTCGGTAACGCAGGATGGCGACGATGCCCGGATCGCGCGCGAGGATTACGCGCTGGTGGTGCGCTCGCTCGGTCCGTGCGACCGCGGGGCACGCTCCTGAGCTAGGTGTCAGATCTAGGCGTCCGGGGCGATTCGCACGATCTGCCCCGTCGTCGAGGATGCAGTCAGCAGATAGTGCGCTGCAGCGGCGGCCGCGGCGGAGTCCGCATCGTCGGCCAGATCGAGCGCGACGAGCCGGGTCTGCGGCGCAAGCGCCACGGCCAGCGGGCCGATCGCGGCGCACAGCATCGCGCGATCGAGCGGCGCAACCGTCGCCTCAATCACCACCAGCACCACCCCCGAATCGCGCGGTGCCGCGGCAATCGCGTCGACGTCGCGTGCGGTGTCGACAAAGACCAGCGCCGCGCGCGCGCCGACCGCCGCCTGCAGCGCCGCCCTCAACGGCGGTTCCGCACCAGCGTGATGCCGATCGCTTCGCCTGCCTCGGAGATGGCAAGCTTGACGATCGTCACCTCGACCCGCGTGACGCGCTTGTCCTGCAAAAACAGCGTCTCGCAGATATGATCGGCGACCGCCTCGACCAGCTTGAAGTGCACGCCGGTCGGCAGCGCGGTCGTCGCGGCATGCTTGAGGTCGAGATAATTCTTCGATTCGCTCAGCGGCGTGTCGGGATCGAAGCGATCTGGTACGACCAGATCGACCGTCAACGAGATGCGCAGCGGCTGTGGCAGGTGCGTCTCCTCGGAATAGATGCCGGTCAGCACCATCACTTCGAGGTCGTGCACGTTGAGCGTCAAGCGGTCGGTCAAATCAGGCCCTATCTTGGTCGTATCGGCGCGCGCCATAGCAGATGTGCGCCGCCAAGAAAGCTTTGCCGCCCGGCAGGCCTTGCGTTCGTGCGGCGCGGGTCTAAAGCGCGCGGCCCGCCCGACGTCGGTGGCTGACGAGGATATGTGCCCGTGATCGAGTTCGTGCCGATTGCCGATATCGCCCCCGCCGCGGTCGAGCAGCTGCTCGATCGCGCGTTCGGAGCCGATCGGCACCGCCGAACCGCCTACCGCATCCGCGAGGGGATGGCAGCAATTCCCGCGCTGAGCTTCGCCGCGCGCGACGCCGGCGCGCTGGTCGGCACGATCCAGTGCTGGCCGATCCGCTTCGCCGGCGACGACGGGATCGACGTTCCGCTGGTGCAGGTCGGCCCGGTCGCGGTCGAGCCAGGCCGGCAGCAGGGCGGCATCGGCCGCGCGCTGACCGCCCACGCGCTGGCGGCGGCCGAGCGCGAAGGCCTGGCCGAGGCGATCACGTTGATCGGCGATCCGCAATATTATGGCCGCTTCTTCGGCTTCGATGCCAGCCGCACCGCCGGCTGGCGCGTTCCCGGCCCGGTCGAGCCGCACCGCCTGCTCGCGCGCGGCGCGCTGGTGCCGCGCGGCACCGGATTGCTCGCACCGCGGATCGCCGCGCTGGCCTGAGGCCGCTGCGGCTTTACGCGCGCGGTCGCCTGCCGTACCGGCTGCTGGATGCCGATGGAGCCGATCCCCGATCTCGCCGCCTTGTCGCTCGCCGACATCGCCCGCCTGGCGCAAGAGCGCAAACTGCCACCGGTCGACCGCTGGAACCCGACGCATTGTGGCGACAGCGAGATGCGGATCGCGCGCGACGGTACCTGGTATCATCAGGGCTCGCCGATCGGCCGGCCGGCAATGGTCCAACTGTTCTCGACGATCCTGCGGCGCGAGAGCGATGGCAGCTATGTGCTCGTCACCCCGGTCGAGAAGCTCGACATCGTCGTCGAGGATGCGCCGTTCGTCGCGGTCGAGCTCAAGGCGTCGGGCGTGGGTAACGCCGCGACGCTGACCTTCCGCCTCAACACTGGCGACCTGGTGACCGCCGACGCTGAGCACCGCTTGCGCTTCGAGCCGCGCGAGGATGGCCCCCGCCCCTATCTCCACGTCCGCGGCGGGCTCGATGCCGTCGTCGCGCGCACGGTCTATTACGAACTCGCGCAGCGTGCGATCGACGGCGGCGACCAGCCCGCCGGCGTGTGGAGCGCGGGCGCGTTCTTCGCCTTCGAGCCGGTGGCATGATGCTGCTCGAACGGCTCCGCCAGGCACTCGAGATCGGCCATGCCGACACCGTGTTGCTGACCGGCGACCATGTCGATCTCGATGCCGCGGTCTCGCCGTTGGCACAGGCCGCGGTGCTGATCCCCGTCACCGATCGCGCCGAGCCCGGCGTGATCCTGACGCTGCGCACCGATACGCTGTCGCGCCATGCCGGGCAGGTCGCGTTTCCGGGCGGCCGAATCGATCCGGGTGACGCCGATGCGGTCGCGGCCGCGCTGCGCGAAGCCGAGGAGGAGATCGCGCTGCCACGCGGCAGCGTGACGATCGTCGGCGAAGTCGACCGTTATCGCACCGTCACCGGGTTCGAGGTCACCCCGGTGATCGGCATCGTGCCCCCCGACCTCGTGTTCACCCCCGCCGCGGCCGAGGTCGCAGAGGTATTCGAAGTGCCGCTCGGCTTCCTGCTCGATTCGGGCAACCACACCGAGGCGAGTGTCGAGTGGCAGGGCCGCAACCGCCATTATTACGAGATTTACTGGGACGGCCACCGCATCTGGGGCGCCACCGCGGCGATGATCGTCAACCTGTCGCGCCGGTTGCGATGGAACGGCTGATCCTGCCCGACGCCGCGTGGCGCACGCGGCCGGGGCTGCCGGAATTGTGCGAGGTGCTCGGCGCCGCGCGCGGCGAGACGCGTTTCGTCGGCGGGTCGGTGCGCGATACACTGCTGGGAATCGACGTCGCCGACGTCGACCTGGCGACGCGCCACGCGCCCGAGGACGTGCTCGACCTGCTCGCCCGCGCGCGGATCAAGGCGGTTCCGACCGGTATCGCGCACGGCACGATCACCGCGGTGCTCGCCGATGGCGTGCCGATCGAAGTGACCACCTTGCGCCGCGACACGTCGACCGACGGCCGCCACGCGACGGTCGCCTTCACCGACGATTGGCGCGAGGATGCGGCGCGGCGCGATTTCACGATCAACGCGCTCTATGCCGATCCCACGACCGGCGAGATCTTCGATTATTTCGGCGGGCTCGACGATCTGGCGGCGCGCTGCGTGCGCTTCATCGGCGATCCGTTGCAGCGCATTGCCGAGGATCATCTGCGCATCCTGCGCTTCTTCCGCTTCTTCGCGCGCTTCGGCCAACAGCCCGACGCCGCCGCGCTCGACGCCTGCACACAGCGCGCCAACGACCTGATGGCGCTCTCGCGCGAACGGATTTCAGCCGAATTCCTCAAGCTGCTCGTCGCGCCCAACGCGGTGGCGACGCTGCGCCTGATGATCGCGCGCGGCATCCTGCTGCCGGTGCTGCCCGAAATCACCGAAGCCGGCGCGGCACGGCTCGCGCGGCTGGTCGGATACGAAACCCAGGCGGAGCTCGCGCCCGATCCGCTACGGCATCTCGCCGCGGTATTGCCGCGCGATCCGGCGCTCGGTGAGAGTGTCGGTGCTCGGCTCAAACTGTCCAACGCGCAGCGCAAGCGGCTGGTCTCGGCGCTGACCGATTCACGCGGATCGCCGCACCCGCTCGCCTATCGCCTGGGCCGCGACGGGGCGCTCGATCGCTGGTTGCTGACGGTCGAGGAACCGTTCGACGCCGTGCTCGGCGCGCGCGACATTTTACACTGGCCGATCCCGACTTTTCCGCTGACCGGCGGAGCCTTGGTCGCGCGCGGGGTCGGCAAGGGCCCAGACGTGGCGCGGTTGCTTAGGCAGGTCGAGGATCGCTGGGTCGAGGAGAATTTCCCCGATGCGGCGCGTGCCGACGCGATCGCCGACGCCGCGGTCGATCAGTGGCGGGCCTCTTCCAGCATCGCATAGGCCAACTCGGCCTCGAGCGGCCGCGCATAGAGATAGCCCTGGCCGAAGGTGCAGCCGAGCGCCGCGAGCGTCTGCGCGAGTTCGTTGGTCTCGATCCCCTCGGCGGTGGTCTTCATGCCGAGCGCCTGCGCGAGCGACAGGATCGCGCGGACGATGGCGATCTTGTCGCGGTCGGCGAGCATGCCCGTCACGAAGCTGCGATCGATCTTGAGCACGTCGATCGGCAGTTTCTGGAGGTAGGCGAGGTTGGAATAGCCGGTACCGAAATCGTCCATCGCGATCGTCGTGCCAAGATCCTTCAGCGCATGCATGATCCCGGCGATGCGATCGGGATCGGTGACGAGCGCGCTCTCGGTCAGTTCGAGCGTGAAGCGTGATCCCTCGAGCCCATAGGCCGTCAGCGCCGACTGGACGACGGGTGCGATCGTATCGCGCTGCAGCTGGATCGCCGACAGGTTGACCGCGAGCTTGACCCCGCAATGGCCGCCCATCCGCGCATCCCATTGCGCCAGCGTCGCTGCCGCCTCCTGGATCGCCCAGCGGCCGAGCGGGACGATCAGTCCCGATTCCTCGGCGACGGGGATGAAATCGTTGGGTGAATATTCGATGCCGTCCTCGTCGCGCCAGCGCGCCAGCGATTCGAACGCCACCAGCTGCCCGGTCGAAAGGTCGCGGATCGGCTGATAGGTCAGCCGCATCTGCCCGCGCTCGATCGCGCGGCGCAGCGCGGTCTCCATCCCGAACTGCTCGCGCGCAATGTCGAACGCCTGCGTCTGATAGGCCTCCGACTTGCCCGTCACCTTCGAGCGCTTGACCGCGAATTGCGCGTGGCGAATCAGCTCCTCGGCGTCGTCGATCTCGGGCGCGCCAAAGGCGATGCCGATCGAGCAGGCGACGCGAATCTCGAAATCCGACAGGCGGAACGGCGTCGACAGCGCGCCCTGGATCCGTTTGGCGACATGCGCGGCATCGCCCAGGCCGTCCTCGAGCGTGAGCAGGATACCGAATTCGTCGCCGCCGGTGCGCGCCAGCACGTCCTGCGCGCGCAGCGCGCCCTTCAGGCGGCGCGCGACGGTGATCAGCAATTCGTCGCCCGCCATCGAACCGAGGCAGGCATTGACCCGGCTGAAACGATCGAGATCGACCACCAGCACTGCGTAGCGAACGCGTTGCGCGGGATCGTCGAGCAGGCTTTCGAGCCGATCGCTGAACCCGGCGCGGTTGGGCAGCCCGGTCAGGCTGTCGGTCAGCATCTCGCGCCGCAGATTATGTTCGGTGCGCAACTCAGCGGTCTGATCGACCAGCGCGAGGACGCAGCGTTGCTCGCTATTGCGCATCAGGCGCGCCAGCGTTGCCTGGAAGTAGCGGCAATCGACGGTGTCGCCATATTCGACCGCGAATTCGCAGCGCAGCGAATCGGAACGGATGAACTCGGCGATCCGCCCTTCGATCTGCGCGACGAGCGAGCGCCGCCGGTCGACCATGCCAAGCCCGGCCAGTTCGTAGGCGTTATTCGCGGCCTGCACCGTGACGCCCGATTCGCCCAGCGTGACGAGAGCGGCGGGGATCGGCATCAGGTCGATCACGCGTGCCGCCATCGCCGTCGACGGTGAAAAGGATTCCACCTCGGCGAACATCGTCGCAGCGGCCGGGATGGCCAGAACGGGTTTGGGCTTCGGCACCATCGTCTCAGCGATAGCGGCGATAGGTTAAAATCCCTCTCAACCTACGAAAAACGCGGGCGCTTGCCGAAAGCCGAGGAATTGCAGCACGCTGCCCCCCCGACGCGCCTAGAAACGGTTGTCGCGCGGGAAGCCGTTGGGCGGCATGCGCCCCGCCGCGCCGCGCGCCGCGCGCCACGGCGCGAGGTCCGATTCGGTGCGCGTCCGCCCGCTGTCGCCGCCCATCGGCCAGCTCAGCCCCTCGGCGAAGACGAAGGTGGTCGCATCCGACAGGCCGCCATCGCGGAAGCGCATCAGTTGCACCCCCTGCCCGCGCGACAGCTCGGCCAGTTCAGACAAGGGGAAGACCAGCAGGCGCCGATTGTCGCCGATCGCCGCGACATAATCGTCCTGCGGCGCAACCGGGCGCACGAGCTTGAGCTTGGCGCCGAGTCGCGGCGTCACCACCGTCTTGCCCTTGCGCGTTTCGGCGACGATGTCGGCGGTGCGCACCAGAAAGCCGCGCCCGTCGCTCGCCGCGACGAGCAGTTTCTCGGCGATACTCGCGCGGAAGATGTGGACGATGCCGACATCGCCATCGAGATCGATCATCAGCCGCACCGGTTCGCCGAACCCGCGCCCGCCGGGCAGTCGGTCGGCGGCGAGCGTGTAGAAGCGGCCGTTCTCGGCCGCGATCATGATCTTGTCGGTGGTCTGTGCGGTGAAGTCGAACGCGGCGGCGTCGCCATCCTTGAACTTCACCGCCGCCACGCCTGCGGCATCGAGATGCCCCTTCATCGCGCGAATCCAGCCGCGCTGCGACAGGATCACGGTGATCGGCTCGCGCTCGATCATCGCTTCGAGCGGAATGTCGCGCGCCGGCGCCGCCTCGGCGACGGTGGTGCGGCGGCGACCGAGCTTGGTGTCGGGGCCGTAGCGCTCGCGCAGCTTGCCGAAGTCCTTCTTGAGCCGCGTGCGCTGGCGCGCTTCGCTGCCGAGCAACGCCTCGAGCCCCGCGCGCTCGCTTTCGAGCCCGTCGCGCTCCTTGCGCAGCTCCATTTCCTCGAGCCGGCGCAGCGAGCGCAGCCGCATATTGAGGATCGCCTCGACCTGACGGTCGTTGAGCTCGAACTCAGCCATCATCACCGGCTTGGGTTCGTCCTCGGTGCGGATGATCTCGATCACGCGGTCGAGATTGAGATAGGCGATGATATAGCCGTCGAGCAGCTCGATCCGGTCGCGGATCTTGTGGAGCCGGTGCGCGGTGCGGCGCTGGAGCACGATGAACTGGTGCGCGATCCAAGCGAGCAACGCCTGACGGAGACTCATCACGCGCGGCGTCCGGTCGGCGTCGAGCAGATTGAGGTTCATGCTGAAGCGGACCTCGAGGTCCGACATCTTGAACAGGCTCTCCATCAGCATGTCGGGCTCGACCGTGCGGCTGCGCGGCTCGATCACGACGCGGATTTCCGAATCCGATTCGTCGCGGACGTCGGCCAGGATCGGCAGCTTCTTGTCATTGATCAGCGCGGCGATCTGCTCGATCAATTTTCCCTTTTGCACGCCGTACGGGATCTCGGTGATGATCGCGTTCCAGCCGCCACCTTTCTCCTTCTCGATGCTCCAGCGCGCGCGCAGCCGGAAGCCGCCGCGGCCGGTGGCATAGGCCTCCGCGATCGCCGCGGGCGAATCGACGACGAGCCCGCCAGTCGGGAAATCGGGCCCCTGGATATGCTGCAGCATCGCGGCGTCGTCGGCCTCGGGCTGGTCAATCAGCATGATCGCCGCGTCGTAGAGTTCGGCGACATTGTGCGGCGGGATGTTGGTGGCCATGCCGACCGCGATCCCCGCCGCGCCATTGGCGAGCAGATTGGGGAAGGCGCCGGGGAAGAGCTCAGGCTCCTGCTCTTCGTTATTATAGGTCGGCTTGTAGTTGACCGCGTCCTCGTCGAGGCCCGCCATCAGGTCCATCGCGACCTGCGTCAGCCGCGCCTCGGTATAGCGGAAGGCGGCGGCGCCATCGCCGTCGATATTGCCGAAATTGCCCTGCCCCTCGACCAGAGGATAGCGGACCGAGAAATCCTGCGCGAGGCGGACCATCGCGTCGTAAACCGACGCATCGCCGTGCGGATGGTATTTGCCGATCACCTCGCCGACGACGCGCGCCGATTTCTTGTACGGCGTGCTCGGGTCCATCCGCAGCTGGCGCATCGCCCACAGCAGGCGGCGGTGCACCGGCTTCATCCCGTCGCGCACGTCGGGCAGCGAGCGCGCGGTGATCGTCGAGAGCGCATAGACGAGATAGCGATCGCTCAGCGCGCTATCGAACGGCGCGTCGACGATGGCGTTGAAGGGATCGGTCACATCGGTGGGCATCGCACGGCGATAGCAGCGCTATTCGCTGGTGGCGAGATGCCAGCGCGGCGTTTACAGGCGAGGCATGCTGCGTCTTCTCCCGCTCGCCCTGATCGCTGTATCGACAGCGTCTATGTCTCAGACCCCACCACCCCCTCCCGCAGCGCCTGCGCCCGCCCCGCTGCTGACCTGGCCTGATCTGAGCAAGCGGACCCAGCCGGTCGCCGATGCGACGATCGATTATGGCGCCGACGCCTTGCAGAAGGTCGACGTCTGGCTGCCCGCCGGGCATGGCAAGCATCCCGTCGTGGTGATGGTGCATGGTGGCTGTTGGACGACGAGCATCGCCGATCGCCGGCTGATGAACTGGATCGCGGACGATCTACGGCGCGGCGGCATCGCGGTGTGGAACGTCGAGTATCGTGGCGTCGACCGGACCGGCGGCGGTTATCCGGGGACCTTCCTCGATACAGGCGCGGCGGCCGACGCGTTGCGGACGCATGCGGCGGAGTTCCATCTCGACACCAAGCGGATCGTCGCCGTCGGGCATTCAGCGGGCGGGCACCTCGCTTTGTGGCTTGCCGGGAGGTCGCGGATCGCGTCGACCAGCCCGCTCTACACGGCACACCCGCTGAAGATCGCGCATGTGGTCAGCCTTGGCGGCTTGCCCGATCTCGAGGCGACCGCGGCGAGCCCCGACAATGGCTGCGGCGTCGAGGTGGTCGCAAAGCTCGTCGGCACGCCCGGTGCGCGGGCGGATGTCTATGCCGACACTTCGGTCGCACGGCTGTTGCCGCTCGGCGTGCCGCAGGATCTGGTCAATGGGCGCGAGGACAAGATCATCCCGGTGCGACTCGGCACGGGCTATGTCGCGGCGGCGCAGGCCAAGGGCGACACGGCGACGCTGCATCTGGTCGAACGCACGGGGCATGTCGAACTGATCGCACCCGAAAGCGCGGCGTGGGCGCAAGCTAAGGCGCTGATCAAGGCAGGGCTGAAGAAGTGAACGCATCATCCTCCCGAATTTCGACCCCCGCCCGCCGCATCGCGCCTCCCCTCCCTGAAAGGGAGGGGTTGGGGGTGGGTCGGCCCGTTGCCGCGGGCAGCACCCACCCTAGGCCGACCCACCCCCTACCCCTCCCTTCCAGGGAGGGGAGTCGGTTGCGCTTCGCTTCGCGTTCCCCGTTCAAAAAACACCTCTCCGCCAAGGCCCCCGCATGACCCGCGACGAAGCCCGCGCCCTCGACGCCGCCGACCCGCTCCGCGCCTATCGCGACCGCTTCGCGCTCCCCGCAGGCGTGATCTACCTCGACGGCAACTCCCTCGGCCCGCTCCCCCGCGCGACCGCGCCTGCACTGGCCGACATGGCAGAGCGGCAATGGGGCGAGCGGCTGATCCGCAGCTGGAACGAAGGCTGGATCGACGCACCGCAGCGCATCGGCGGCAAGATCGCCGCGCTGATCGGCGCCGAGCCCGACGAGGTGATCGTCACCGATTCGACCTCGGTCAACCTGTTCAAACTGCTCGTCGCCGCGGTCCGTCACGCGGCGCCCCGAACGACGATCGTCAGCGAGACCGGCAACTTCCCGACAGATCTCCACATCGCCGAGGGCGCCACAGGCTGCGTTCCGGGTGCGCGCCTCAACGCGGTCGCGCGCGACGCCCTCCCCACGGCGATCGACGGCGACACCGCGCTGCTAATGCTCACCCACGTCCACTACAAGACCGCCGAACGCTTCGACATGGCGGCCTGGACCACCCGCGCGCACGACGCCGGCGCGCTCGCTTTGTGGGACCTCAGCCACAGCGTCGGCGCGGTTCCGGTCGATCTCAATGGCGCCGGCGCCGATCTGGCGATCGGCTGCGGCTACAAATATCTCAACGGCGGCCCCGGCGCGCCCGCCTTCCTGTTCGTCTCGCGCAGGCTGCAGGAAAAGCTCGCCAGCCCACTGTCGGGCTGGATGGGCCACGCCGCGCCGTTCGAGTTCGGCGACGCCTATACCCCCGCCCCCGGCATCAAGCGCTGGCTGGCGGGCACGCCTTCGATGCTGGCGATGGCCGGGCTCGAGGCCGGGATCGACCTGTGGCGCGACATCGACCAGCAGCAGGTCGCTGCCAAGAGCGCCGCCTTGTTCAACGCGCTCGCCGCTATTGGGGCGCGCCTAGGTCTCGAATGCGTTTCGCCTGCCGACCCGAGCGCGCGCGGCAGCCATATCAGCTTCCGCCACCCCAAGGCCTATGCGCTGTGCCAGGCGCTGATCGAGCGCGGCGTGATCGGCGATTTCCGCGCGCCCGACGTCGTCCGCTTCGGGCTGACCCCGCTGTACCTCGGCTTCGAGGACATCTGGCAGGCGGGCGAAGTCCTGCGCGACGTGCTGGAAAGCGGCGCCGCTGACGATCCCCGGTTCGCGACGCGCGCCGCCGTCACCTGATCGCCCGCTAAACCCGAAACGCTCTCCTCCGATCCGCAGCAACCGTTGCAGCGGTAGGGACGGCGCTGTGCCGCGCCCAAATGTGGCGAGAATGTGGCAAATCGCTTGACCGGATTTCCTTCCAATGTGATGGTGTATCGAAATCACGGGAGAGCGACGATGCGGAAGCTGGCGGCGGTAACCTTGTGCCTTGGCGTGGTGGCCTGTTCCAAATCGTCCGAGTCGAGCGAGCAACGGTCTGAGGCGGTAATGGTCACCGACGTCGCCGCGCCGACCGGATCGGCGGCACCGGGCATTTCGCTCACCGCCGCCCCCGGCGTGGCATTCGCCTATCGCTATGCCTTCCGCATGCCTGCCGCGAAGATCGCGCATGCCCAGGAAGCGCATGCACAGGCGTGCGAGAAGCTCGGCCCGGCGCGTTGCCGCATCACCGGCATGCGCTATCGCCTGATCGGCGAGAACAATGTCGAGGCGATGCTGGCATTCAAGCTCGATCCCGGCCTCGCGCGCGGCTTCGGACGCGATGCGATCGCGAGCATCACCGCCGAGTCGGGCAAGCTGGTCGATGCCGAGATCAGCGGCACCGATGCCGGCGCGACGATCAAGCGGCTCGACACCGACGCGGCGCGACTCGACGAGCAACGCAAACGCAACGCGGCGCTGCTCGACAATCCCAAGCTCAAGGCAGACCAGCGCTCCGAACTGTTCGCACGGCAAGCCGAGCTCGACCAGACCGCTGCCGCGACACGCGACACCAAGGCCGCGGAGCAGGAGAGTCTCGCGGTCACGCCGATGGTGTTCGAATATGGCGCGGGCCCCGCGGTGCGCGGCTTCGACCCGAGCGCGCCGCTGACCAGCGCCGCCGACACCGCGATCGGATCGGCGCAGTTCACGCTCGCGCTGCTGCTCGGTGCGCTGGCGTTGCTCGGCCCGCCCGGGCTGGTGGCGATCGTCGTCGTGCTGCTGTGGCGCCGCTGGCGGCCGCGGCCGCGAAAGATCGTGCCGGCAAGCGATTGATTGCGTGCCCGGCTGCGTTCCGGTATGGCCTGCAGCTTATCGCCCCGGCCCGCGTTTGCCCGCGTCGCCGGGGCCGCTCATTTGAGGGTTGCTGCATTTATGGCACGTCGCCGCCAGATTTACGAAGGCAAGGCCAAGATCCTTTACGAGGGTCCCGAGCCGGGTACGCTGATCCAATATTTCAAGGATGACGCCACCGCCTTCAACGCCCAGAAAAAGGGCACGATCAGCGGCAAGGGCGTGCTCAACAACCGGATTTCCGAGCACATCTTCACGCTGCTCGGGCTGATCGGCGTGCCGACGCACTTCATCCGCCGGCTCAACATGCGCGAGCAGCTGATCCGCCAGGTCGAGATCATCCCGATCGAAGTCGTCGTGCGCAACGTCGCGGCGGGCTCGATCTCGACTCGCCTCGGGATCGAGGAAGGCACGCAGCTGCCGCGCACGATCATCGAATATTATTACAAGGACGATGCGCTCGGCGATCCGATGATCACCGACGAGCATATCGCCGCGTTCGGCTGGGCGGGCCAGGAGGAGATGCACGACATCGCCGACCTCGCGATCCGCATCAACGATTTCCTGTGCGGGCTGTTCGCCGGGATCGGCATCCGGCTGGTCGACTTCAAGCTCGAATTCGGGCGGGTGTGGGACAATGATTTCCCGCGCATCCTGCTCGCCGACGAGATCAGCCCCGATGGCTGCCGTTTGTGGGACATGACCACCAACGAGAAGCTCGACAAGGATCGCTTCCGTCGTGATCTCGGCGGCGAAGTCGAGGCCTATCAGGAAGTCGCGCGCCGGCTCGGCCTGCTGACCGAGGAGACCGACGGCGCGGTGCTCGATCTCGAGCAGCATCGTCTGAACAAGGGCAAGTAAGCGCGAATGCGCGCGCGGGCGCTGGCGCGGACGGCCTGGCCGTTCGCGGCGCTCGCGTTCGCCTACGGGCTGACGCTGGTGCGTGTCGCCGGGTTGCCCGCGCTGCGCGACCCCGCCTTGCTCTATTGGCGCGACTGGCAGGACCAGGGGCTCTACGTCCGTTCGGCGAACGCGCTCGCGGCGGGGCATCTCGACCCGGCGCTGCATTATTATCCTCTGCTCTACCCCCTGCTCGGCCTGCCCTTCCTGCAGGCGTGGCCGAGCCAGCCGTTCTTCGTCGCCAACCTGCTCTGCTATCTGCTGGCGTTCGCCGGATTTCGCAGCGTTGCGCGCGGGTTTGGCGTGCCGGTGTGGGGCGCGGCTGTGCTGTTCGCGGCGACGACGCTCGCGCAGTTCGGGATTGCCAAGCTGTGGGTCGAGCCGTGGACGACGACGCCGTCGGCGGCATTGTTGTGGCTGGCCTTGGGGGCGATGGCGCGGCTGTGGGAAAGTGCGCCCACTCTTGCCTCCCCTCTTTTTCTTCCCCGGCGAAGGCCGGAGCCCAGTCGCGATGTCGGCGGTAACGAAGCGCTGCCCGAGCTTGGCAGCCGCTCGCTCCCGGGCCCCGGCCTTCTCCGGGGAAGCGGAGAAGGAGAAAACGGAGAAGAGGGAAGAGAAGAAGCGCACGAACGCCACGCCCACCGCTGGCCAGCCTTCACCCTCGGCCTCGCCCTCGGCCTGATCCCGTTCGCGCGGCCCGGCGATGCGGTCATCGGCGCGATCATCGCGGTTGCCGCGGCGCTCGCGCTCTACCGCGCGCGCGACCTGCGCGCCGCAGGATACGCCCTCGCCGGCGTGCTCCTCGCCCTAGCCTCGCTCGGCACGCTCTACACCGCGATCTACGGCTTCGCGCCGAGCCCCTACATGCTCTATTCCGCGCAATACGGCTTCACCTTCGGCTGGCTCGGCTGGAAGGCCTATGTCCTGCTGGTCGATCCGAGAGGCTGGTTCGGCGACGGAATCGGGCTGCTCGAATATGCACCGTGGCTGCTGCTCGGTGGCGCCGGGCTGATCGCCGCCTGCGCCGCCACCCCGATCGCGCGCCGCCCGGTGACGATCGCCGTCGCCGCTGCCGGGCTGACCTACGTCGCGCTGATGCTCACTTATGTCGACCTGCTGCCGAGCGGCCTGTGGCGCTTCAACAACCTGCACTATTTCAAATGGGTCTTCCCGCTGTTCGGCCTGTTCGCGCTGCGCTTCCTGCTCGACGCGTGGCGGCGCCCGGTGCTGCTGCTGGCGATCGTCCCGATCCTGCTCGCGCTGACGATCCGGCTCGAGCCGGTGCGCGTCGGGCCGAGCGAGCCAGCGCGGCTGGTGATCTTCCCTGCCCCGAACGGCGCGACCTGGCTGCCGACCTATTTCGCCACCGCCTGGATGACCGATTCCACCGGCGAGCTGCGCAATTCGTTCGACTATCACCAGATCCTCGACGGCCCGCAGGTGCGCGCGGTCGCGTTGCGCCGCGCCTTCACCGGCAACGAGCAATGGCTCGGCGACGACCGCGTCCGCGCGCAGCTCGCCGGCAAGGATGTCGGGGCGTTTGCGCCGCTCTATCTCACCGGACCGTGGCCGAAAGCGGCGGTCGCGCGCTATGGCCTCGCCGTCTCGATCGGGCTGCCGCACTGGTTCGCCGGCGATCCGGCCATGCCACCCGCGCCCTGACCCGTCGCTTGATGCTTGCCCGCGCGGCGCAGCAAGGCCATAGGCTGCGCGCTCACCGATCGTAGCCAGGACAAGCCCCATGAAGCTCCGCATTTTCGTCACGCTGAAGCCCGGCGTGCTCGATCCGCAGGGCCGCGCGATCCACAAGGCGCTCGGCAACCTCGGTTTCGCCGGCGTCAACGACGTTCGCGCGGGCAAGCTGATCGAACTCGACGTCGCCGACGACACCACCGACGAGCGAGTCGACGCGATGTGCCGCGAGCTGCTCGCCAACACCGTCATCGAAAATTATCGGGTCGAGCGCGTATGAAGACCGCCGTCATCGTCTTTCCGGGGTCGAACTGCGACCGCGACATCGCCACCGCGCTCGAGGCCGTCAGCGGCACCGCGCCGACGATGGTGTGGCACGCCGAGACCGAACTGCCCGACGGCATCGGGCTGGTCGCCGTCCCCGGCGGCTTTTCCTATGGCGACTATCTGCGCTCGGGCGCGATCGGCGCGCGATCGCCGATCATGCGCGCGGTGAGCGATGCGGCGGGCCGCGGAATGCCCGTGCTCGGCATCTGCAACGGCTTCCAGATCCTGACCGAGGCGGGGCTGCTGCCGGGCGCGCTGATGCGCAATGCCGGACTCGACTTCGTCTGCCGCGACGTGCCGCTGATCGTCGAGAACAGCCAGAGCGTCTTCACCAGCCGCTACGATGCCGGCGAGCAGATCGTCTATCCGGTCGCGCATCATGATGGCAATTACTCGGCCGACGAGGAAACGCTCGACCGGCTCGAGGGCGAGGGCCGTGTCGCGTTCCGCTATGCCGGCGCGGTCAATGGCTCTGCGCGCGGCATCGCCGGCGTGCTCAGCCCGGCGGGCAACGTACTCGGCCTGATGCCGCATCCCGAACGGCGGATCGAGACCGCCGCGCATGGCGGCAGTGACGGACGGCGGATGTTCGAGGGGCTGTTCGAGACCGTCGCGGCCTGAGACGGGTGCGATAACGGAGGCCGTGCCGGTCGCGATCGCTGCGGGTACTGCGCTAACCTAACCCCGTTCGTGCTGAGCTTGTCGAAGCACTGTTCTTTTTTTCGAGCATGGTAAGAAGAACAGCCCTTCGACAAGCTCAGGGCGAACGGGTTTTGTGTGTCGGGCTTTGCGTCCGGCGCGCGAGCCGAGCAACGCAGCCCGTTACACCCGCGCCCGGAATGGCGAGAAGTCGGTCCCGCGATCGTACACGTCGACCCCTTCCCCGCGCTTGAGGAAGTTCACCACGAGATAGGTGAACGGCGTGAGGATCACCTCCCACGACACCTTGAGCAAAAACTGGCTGACCATCACCGCGAGCATCGCTTCGACCGGCCAGTCGGGCGCGCCGTAGAAAGCGAGCGGGTAGAAGATCAGGCTGTCGAACCCCTGCGCGACAACGGTGCTGCCGATCGTGCGGGTCCACAGCATCCGCCCCTCGGTCAGGATCTTGAGCTTGGCGAGCACGAAGCTGTTGGCGAATTCGCCGACCCAGAAGGCGGTGACCGAGGCGAGGATGATGCGCAGGCCGGTCGCCGCGGCGGGATCGACGAAGATCGAGCGGCCGAAGACATATTCGTATGCCGCCTGCCCGTTCCACGCGGGCGCCGGCGGCAGCGCGACGACGATCTGCTCCATCACGGCGAGGAAGATCAGCGCCGCGAAGCCCGCCCACACGCAGCGCCGCGCGCGGGCATAGCCATACACCTCGGTCAGGATGTCGCCGATCACATAGCTGACCGGGAAGAACAGGATCCCCGCACCGAACGGCCACGGTCCGATCCATGGCAGGTCGATCGTCGAGCGTTTCCCCGCGCCGACGACGTTCGACAGCAGCAGGATCACGACGAAGGCGACCATCACGAAATCGAAATAGCGGAATTCGCGGCCGCTCGTTTCGGCGGCGGTGATCGTCTTGAGTGTCGCCATGTCGTTTCGCCCCCTGATCGAAGCGCCGCTATGAAGCCGGTTTCGCGACCGCGCAATCCGCGCTAATGGCAGACCCAGCGCGCGCCCGTAGCTCAGTTGGATAGAGCAAGGAGCTTCTACCTCCTCGGTCGGGGGTTCGACTCCCTCCGGGCGCGCCAATATCGTCGGCTATGCGTCGCGCACCCGCCCCACTTCGCGCGTCAACACCGCTTCTCCTTGCGGTTCGATGCCGGCAGCAACCGCAGGCGACGCTTGCCCCAATAGCTCAGGTCCATCGAGACCCGCACCGCGACGCCCGGCTTGGTGTAGATGATCTGGTCGCCGCGCTCGCCGTCGCCGGTGCTGCAGTTGCGCCAGCCGGTGCGGTCGAGCACGTCGGTGATCTTGTAGACGGCATATTGGTCGCCGTCGTGCCACAGCGTGAGCTCGTCGAAACCGCCGCCATCGGGCAGGTCGACCGCGGCCTCGTAGGGCCCGGCGCCGGCGAGATAGACGCCGTGGCGGCGGCAACGCTGGCTGCCCCAATTGGGGCTGACGCAATCGATGAAGCCCGCGCGCTTGGCATCGGCGAGGCTGCCGCTGACCGGCAGGCCGCCAAAGCTCACGCTGGCGGGTGGCGGTGGCGGTGCGCTGCAGCCGGCGAACAGCAGCGCCAGCAGCATGGCACCCCGCGCGGTCATGCGAACTTGTCGGCGCGGCGCCGCCCGACGAGCAGCCCGCGCTCGAGCCGGACGCACAAGGCGGCGTAATAATCGGCGAGGAATTCGCGATCGTCGGCGTCGTCGGGCAAATCCGCCTTGCGCCGGATCGTCGCGGCGACGGTGGCGATCGCGTCGTCGCGGCCGCTGCGCAGCACCTCCTCGAGCGTCTGCAGTTCGTAGACGCCGTACAGGCCGAGTGCTGCCTCGCTGAACACGCGGCGCTGGCGTTCGAGCGGGACGACCAGATCGTGGCCGAGCTCGCCGCGCACCGTGCGCACCACCCACGTCCCCGCGAGCAGATCGCCGACGCGCAGCCGGTCGCGGTTGAACAGCGGGAAGAACAGGAAGATGCCGCTCCACGCGAGCGCGAGGATCGTCTGGACACTGTCGGCGAGGCCTTGTGCTGTCTGGCTGAACAGGAAGGTCAGCGGCAGGAACACCTCGATCTCGCGCATCGCATTGCGCGCGATCACCGCGCCGCCGGTAAGCCGCGCACCGTCGCGCGCGACGACGCGCAGCCCCATCAGCCGCTTGCCCGGCGTGGCGCCGCGGCCGCCCATCTCGAACAGCGTGAACCAGCCGTTGCGCAGCACGAAGAACCCGACCAGCCACAGGATCGCAAAGGCGCTCTGCCGGCTGGCGATCAGCAGATAGGCGATCGCGATGCTGGCGACGATCAGGACCAGCAGCATCGCCACCGCGTCGAGCAGGAACGCCGCCGCGCGCACCCCGGCGCCGCCGAGCTCAATCTGCAGATCGACCCCCTCGGGCGTGACGAAGCTGCGCCGCAGCGACGTGGGCGCGCTACGCTTGGACCAGGCCATCGCGGCTCCTCGGCAGATAGAAATAGAGTAGCCAGCCGACCAGCATCGCAAAGCCGATGCCGTAGCGCGCGAGATCGTTGGTGACGGTCTGCCGCCCGATCCCCTCGAGCAGCCCGGCGATCGACAGCATCACCACCGTCCCCGCCATCGCGGTCGCGCCGGTCTTGCCCGCCTGCACCGCCGCATCGCCGCGCGACCGGCGCCCGGGAAAGGCGATCGCGGTGCCGATACGGAAACCCGCCGCGCCCGACACCATGATCGCGAACAGCTCGGTCGTGCCGTGGATCATCAGCCAGCCGGTGAACTGGAAGCCCAGCCCCTTGGGAATGAACACCGCGAGGAAGGCGCCGAGCATCAGGCCGTTGTAGGTGATCAGCAGCACCGTCGGCACCGCGAAGGCGAAGCCCAGCGCGAAGGCGAAGATCGCGATCTGCGCGTTGTGCGTGAAGAGATAGGCCGCGAAGGTCGCGAGCATCCCCTCCTGCTTGCCGTAGAGCGTCGCCCTGAGCGTGGCGACCGAGGCCGACGGATCGCGCCCGCCCGCCATCCCGTCGCCGACGATCCCGAAGAACCAGCTCGGATCGCCGCGCACCAGCAGGTAGCCGACGATCCCGCCCGCGACGGTCAGCAGGAAGGCGACCAGCGTCTCGCGCCACAGCGCCTGCATCGCGGCGGGCCAGCTGTGCGTGAAGAAGCGGCGCAGCTGGCTGAGCGGCGAGCTCGGCACGCCGTAGAGCTGGAAATAGGCCCGCGTGCAGAGCTGTTCGAGATATACGATCAGCGATCGGTCGAGCGAGGTCTCGCGCGCCACCGACAGCGACGACAAGGCGGCGCGATACAGCAACGGAAGCGCCAGCAGATCGTCGTCGCTCAGCGCGCGGATCGAGCGCTTTTCGATGCGGGTGACGAGCGCCTCGAGCCGCTCCCACTCGGCGGCGTGCGCCGCGCGGAAGCGGCTGGCGTTGACCAACATCGGCGTGCCGCCGGGCTGGGTCGAGAGGATCGCGGTGGCCATCACAGCAGGTTCCTGCGTTTGAGCGCGACATAACCTTCGACGAGCCGTTCGCCCACCCGGTCATGCTCGCTCTCGATGACATGCACGCCGAGATGCTGCAGCCGCGTCAGCACCAGCTTGCGATCGCGCAGCAAGGCGGCGGCGGTGACGGCGCGCGTCACGTCGTCGGCGGTCCGCGGCGCGGCATCGGCGATCCGCTCGACTTCCTCGTCGCGCAGCACGACGATCAGCAGCAGATGCGTGTCGAGCAAGCGTGCAGCGGCGCGCACGAGGAAATCGGCCGAAGTGAGATCGGTGAATTCGGTGAACAGCACGATCATCGAGCGCCGCGTCAGCCGCGCGGCGAGCGTCGTCAGCGCAAAGCTGTAATTGCTCTCCTCGCCGCTATAGTCGATCGCGGCGGCGAGCCGCTGGAGGTTGGCGAAGGCGGGCATTCCCGACACCAGCCCGCTGGCGATGCGCGGGCGCGAATCGAACGCGTGGAGCGACACGCGGTCCCCCAGCTTGAGCGCGATCCAGGCGGTGAGCAGCATCGCCGAGACCGCGCGATCGACGCGCGGCAGGCCGGCGACGGGCTCGGACATCTGCCGCCCGGCGTCGATCGCGAAGACGATCTGGTTGTTGCGCTCGCTGCGATATTCCTTGGCGTGGAGCTTGGTCTGCCGCGCCGACTGCTTCCAGTCGATCGCGCGGCGATCCATCCCCGAGCGGAACTCGACCAGCGCGTCGAAATCGGTGCCGTCGCCGCGGTCGATCTGCGCGAGCAGGCCCGACAAGGCGTAGCGCTGGAAAATCTGCGCGCCGCGCGTCTGCAGCGCGCGAATGTCGGGGAGGATCGGCAGCGCGACCGCGACATCGATCGCGCGCTGCTGCCAGGCGAGCCCGAACGGCCCGCGCCAGCGCAGCCACAACCGGTCGATCCGCGCGGTGCCGCGGCGCAGCGTGGTCAGCGGGAGCAAGGCGGCGCCGCGCCCGCCGGTCAGCGCAATCCACAGCCGGCCGTCATTCTCGATGTCGAGCAGCGGCCCGGCTTCAAGCGCGACCTCGGCGCTGCGCGGCGGCTGCGCGCCGCCGAGCGTGACGCTGACGGTCGCGTCGATCGTCGCGCCGACCGGAGCGGTCGGCGGCAGCGTGATCCCGACGGTGCCGGGCCGCATCCCGCGGAGCGCGTCGAGCGCGGTCAAGGCAAGTACCGCGATCGGCCAGGCGAGGCCGACGAACCAGCGATCGGGGATGGCGACGGCGATGAGCAAGGCGACGGGTCCGCCTGCCGCCGCCACCAGCACCGCAGTGCGGGTCGGGTAGATCATGTGACCTCTCCCCCGCCGTTGGAGCAGGCGCACCGCGTTCCACCGCGTTTCCTCAGAAGGGAAGCGCTCGACCAGATCACCGCGGCGCTTCGATCGTCTCGATGATGCTCGTCACGACATCCTCGATCGCGCGGCCGTCGATCTCTGCCGCCGGCGACAGGATCAGGCGGTGGCGCAGCAATGCCGGCGCCAGCGCCTTCACATCGTCGGGGATGACGAAATCGCGCCCGTCGAGCGCCGCCCGCGCGCGCGCCGCACCCGCCAGCATCGCGCCGGCACGCGGCGAAGCCCCGCTCTCGAGATCGGCGACGTCGCGCGTGCCGCGGATCAAGGTGGTAATATAGTCGACCACCTCGTCGGCGAGCCGGACGCGCGCGACCATCGCGACCGCGGCGGCGATGATCGCGGCATTCGCCATCGGCGCGACGCCCCATTCGGCCGGCTCCATCGCCTGCGCGTTCGAGCCGTGCGTGGCGATGATCCGCCGCTCCTCGGCAGCGCTCGGATAATCGACCGTCTGCTTGAACAGGAAGCGGTCGAGCTGCGCCTCGGGCAGCGGATAGACGCCCTGCTGCTCGATCGGATTCTGCGTCGCCACCACCATGAAGCGCTCGCCGAGCGACAGGCTCTCGCCGTCGATCGTCACGGTGCGCTCCTGCATCGCCTCGAGCAAAGCCGCCTGCGTCTTGGGCGGGGTCCGGTTGATCTCGTCGGCGAGCAGAAGATCGGTGAAGATCGGCCCGCGGGTGAGCGTGAAGCTGCTGGTCTGGAAGTTGAACAGATTGGCGCCGATGATGTCGCCCGGCATCAGATCGGGGGTGAACTGGATCCGCCCGAAATCGAGCCCGACGACGCGGGCGAAGCTGCGCGCGAGCAGTGTCTTGGCGGTTCCCGGCGGGCCTTCGAGCAGGACGTGCCCGCCAGAGAACAAAGCGACGAGCAGGATCTCGACGGTTGCTTCCTGCCCGACAACCGCCTTGCCGATCTCCCCGCGGATCGCCTCGGCCAGCGCTGCGACATCTTCCACCGACTCAATCGTCACCGTGTCTTCTCCCATAACCAGTGGTGCAGCGCCTGCGCCGCCGCGAGCATAGCGCGCGGATCGCGCGCGGCCTTCGCCCGTTCGGCGAGCTCGGTGAACCGCGCCCGCCCCGTCAATCCGTCAAGATAGGCATCCGCCGCGCCATCGCGCAGCCGCGCCGGCACGCCGAACACCCCGCCCGCGCGTTCGCGGATCAGGTCGGCATAGCGGCCCCCGAGCCGCCCCTGGCGGCGGGCCTTGCGCACCAAAGCGGCGGCATTGTCGATCAGCGCCGCCTTGCCGAACGCGATCGCGCGTTCGCGGCGGCGCGGTGCGCCGAAGCGCGCGGTCGCCTGGATTCCGGCGAGCACCGCCGCGACCGCTAGCGTCAGCGTCAGCGCGAGGAAGGGCGGGTCGAACATCAGCTTGAGCGGACTCGGCGCGCGGCCGAAGCCGTTGAGCGTGACGTCGAACAGGATCGTCTTGCCGCCGGTCGAATTGAGCCAGTCGAGCAGGTCGAGCGCGGCGCGCGCCTGGCGCGCATCGCGCATGCCGATGTTCGACAGCAGATCGGGATCGGCGAGCACGTAGAACGGCCCGGCGCCGACCTGCCCGAGCACGACATGCCCCTCACCGTCGGTGAGGATCGGGCGGAGATCTAAACCGGTGATCGTCTGGACTGGACGCGGCGCGGCGAAGCGGATCGTGTTCGGCATCCACGACAAGGCGTCCAGCGGCAGCCCCGCGCTGCGATAGCGCGTCACCTTCAATTTCATTGCCGGGGCGAGCACCGCTTCCGGGTCGCTCGGCGGGCGGAACGCGACGAAGCGCGCCCAGCCAGCGCGCACCGGATCGGCGCTGGTGATCCATTTCGGCAGGATGACGAGCGTCGGCTTCACGCGGCGCTGCGCGATCATCTTGGTCATGTCGGTCGTCCCAGCCTCGGGGGTGAGCACGACCAGATCCTCGCTATCGAGCCGGCGGACATCGCGCACGATCTGTGGATTGCGCCCGGTCGCCTCGGCCAGCCGGACGAGGCCGCTATAGCCGGTCGCCGCATTCGACAAAGCGTGCGCGCCACCGTTGCGGCCCGAGCGGAGATCGGGCGCGTAGGCGCCGAGCACGAGCATGCCGAGGAAGGCGAGGATGCCGACCGCGACGAGAATCGCGACGATGCGCACGCTGAAACTGCCTTCGCCACCCGGCGCTGCGCTGATCGAAACGTCGCTCATCCGCGCCACGTCCCCGGCAGCGCGAAGTCGCTGTAGGCGGCGCGTGCGGTGCGCCAGTCGGCAGCATCGACCGGGCGCCCGCCGAACAGGCTGCGCTCGACCAGCCGCGCGATCCCGGCGAACAGATCGCGCGCCGAGGGCGGGATGGCATCGGCCGCACTCAGCTCGCGGCTGGTCAGCGCGGGGCGGACGAGGCGCGGGCGGCGCCGGGCGATGTCGTCGATCGAGCGACGCAGCAGGTGGTGCACAGCCTCGGCATAATGGCCGTCGGCCGCGAGCGCATCGGCCTCGCGCAGCCATTCGTGCGCGGGGGCCGCCTCGGGCGCCCACTCCTGCGCCTCGTCGAGCGCGACCTGCGTGGCGCGGCGCCCGAAGCGACGCGGCCAGCGCCATTCACCGTGGCGCACCCGCTGATAGACGACCCACAGCAATGTGGCGACCGCGACCACCAGCACCGTCCACAACAGGATTCGCG
This sequence comes from Parasphingomonas frigoris, assembly GCF_036663815.1. Classification (NCBI taxonomy): domain Bacteria; kingdom Pseudomonadati; phylum Pseudomonadota; class Alphaproteobacteria; order Sphingomonadales; family Sphingomonadaceae; genus Parasphingomonas; species Parasphingomonas frigoris. Next base: position 98,990 of record NZ_JAXOJQ010000006.1, read on the forward strand.
CGTAGGGCAGACGCGGGAAGAAGCTGTCGATCCACATCAGGAAGCGCCCGACCGGTCGCAGCGCCCAGACGAGCCATTCGGCGAACTGCTTCAGCCAAAGCGGCGGCTGCGGCGGCGGTGGCGCGCGCTGCAGGGTGAATTGGACGCTCGGATCGGCAGTGAGCGCGGCGTGGGCGGCGGCAAATCGATCGGGGGCGGCATCTGCCACCGGCTGCGATGTCCCCCCGCTCACACAACATCCCCCGGACAGCAGCATCGCTACGACCTTGAGAATAAACCAACTCGGCAGCGGCGCAATCGCCAATTGCGCTGGACAGCACGGGAACCGCCCGGCACTTTGCCTGCCACTGGCATATTCGGGGGAAGAACGGACATGGCGAGCATCGCAGGCGGAGCGGATCGACAGATGTCGGTTGGGCGCGTGTTTAACCGCGCGTTCGGCACGATCGGTGCCAATCCGGTGACGATGTTCGGCATCGCCTTCCTGTTCGGTGCATTGCCGAGCCTGCTGCTCGGAACCGTCCTCCCGTCCGCCCGCGTCCCGCAGAATGCCGTGTTTACCGCGGCGTGGGTGCTGTCGGCATCGGGCGCCGGGTTGCTTGCGGTCGCGTGCACCTTTCTGGCGCAGGGCGCGCTGGTGCGCGTGACGGTCGCGCACAGCGAGGGGCGCCGCGCCAGCTTCGGCGAGGCGTCGCTGGCGGGCCTGCGCAAGATCTTACCGTTGCTGGTGCTGGGTATCCTGCTCGGGCTTGGTGTGATGGTCGGCCTGCTGTTCCTGATCGTGCCCGGCATCATCCTGTATCTCGTCTGGTCGGTCGCCACGCCGGCGCTGGTCGAGGAACGGATCGGCATCTTCGGCGCTTTTGGTCGCAGCGCCGACCTCACGCGCGGCGCGCGCTGGAGCGTGTTCGGCGTGCAGCTTGTCGCGCTGTTGCTCTATTGGATCGTCGCGGCGGCGACCGGCGCGGTGATGGTGATGATCCTCGGCGTGCAGGGGATGGTCGCGGCGGGCGAAGGGACCACCGTCACGCCGCTCGTCCTGCTCATCTCCGCAGTGCGCTCGACGCTCGTGCTCGCAATCATCGCCGCGATCCAGACCTCGCTCTATGTCGAGCTACGCGACTGGAAGGATGGCCCGGCGACCGAGGCGCTTACGGCGATCTTCGACTGAGCGGCTTCAGCCGGGGTTCAGCGCGGATCGGCGATGCGCTGCGCCCCGCGCCGGTTCCATTCCTGCCCCAATCTGGTCTAGAGGGCCGCCATGCATCCCCTTCGCACTCGCCTGCCCCGGCTCCTGCTCGCCACCGTCCCGCTGCTCGCTTTGACCGCCGGCCAATCGTCGAGCGGGCTGCTCCATGTTGCGGTCGACAATGTCCGGGCGACCAGCGGGCACGTCCATGTCGACATCTGCACGCAAGCGCAGTTCCTCAAGGATTGCCCGATCGCGGCCAATGCGCCGGCGCGCGTCGGGCTGACGACGGTGACGCTCGCCGGGCTCAAGCCCGGTCGCTACGCCGCGCAGGTGTTCTACGACCAGAATGGCAACAACAAGGTCGATCGCGCCTTGTTCGGCGTGCCCAAGGAAGGCGTCGGCTTCTCGAACGACGCCAAGATCAAGCTCGCCCCGCCCAAATGGGAGGAAGCGGTGTTCGATTATGACGGGCAGGAAAAGACGATCCGGCTGAAGCTGCGCTACTTCATCGGCCCGAACGCCCCCGGCCAATGATCGCACGCGCGCTCCAGCAGCTCGTAGCGCTCGGCGTGCGGCGCCCGTTCGCGGTGCTGGCGCTGTGCCTCGCGCTGGTCGCGGGCGCGGCGGTCTATGCCGCCGGCCATTTCGCGATGACGACCGACACCGCGGCGCTGATCTCGCCCAAGATCGCCTGGCGGCAGAATGAGAAAGCGGTCGAGACCGCCTTCCCGCAGCTCTCCGACGTGCTGCTGGTGATCGTCGACGGCCAGACGCCCGAGCTGGCCGAGGCGGCGACCGCGAAGCTGTCGGCCGCGCTGGCCGAGGATAAGACGCATTTCCGCAGCGTGCAGCGCCCCGACGGCGGCGGCTATTTCGCGCGCGAGGGGCTGCTGTTCGGCTCGACCGCCGAGGTGCAGGCGTCGACCAAGGCGCTGATCGGCGCGCAGCCTTTGCTCGGCCCGCTGGCGAGCGATCCGTCGCTGCGCGGGATCGCCGGCGCCTTCTCCACGATGCTGACCGGGGTCGAGCGCGGCGACGTGCCGCTGTCGCGGATCGAGCGGCCGATGCGGACGATGGCGGCTGCGCTCGACGCGTCGGCGGCGGGCAAGCCGGCCTATTTCTCGTGGCAGGAACTGTTCGCCGAGCCCGGACCGGGCGCCGCCGCCCCGCGCCGCCGGCTGATCCTCGCCCAGCCCAAACTCGATTACGGCGCGCTCCAGCCGGGCGAGGATGCGGTCGCCGCGATCGTCGCAAAAGCCGCCAAGCTCGGGCTCGATCCGGCGCATGGCGTGAGCGTGCGCACCACCGGCGAAGTCCCGCTCGCCGACGAGGAATTCGCGACGCTCGAGGAGAATATCGGCTTCGTCGGGCTGGTGATGGCGGCAGCGATGCTCGTCACCTTGTGGTTCGCGACGCGCTCAGTGAAGATCGTCGCGGGGATCGTGGTAACGATCGTCGCGGGGCTCGTGCTGACCACCGCGCTCGGGCTGCTCGCGGTCGGCGCGCTCAACCTCATCTCGGTCGCGTTCATTCCCTTGTTCGTCGGGCTGGGTGTCGATTTCGGCATCCAGATCGCGGTGCGCTTCAATGCCGAGCGGCTCGACGGGGCCGGCACGGGAATGGCGCTCGAACGCGCCGCGACTGCGCTCGGCGCGCCGCTCGCGCTCGCGGCGGGCGCCGTTTTCCTCGGCTTCGGTGCGTTCCTGCCGACCGATTATATCGGCATCGCCGAGCTCGGCATCATCGCCGGGCTCGGGATGGTCGTCGCGCTGGTGGCGAGCGTCACGCTGCTGCCCGCGATGCTGATGCTGCTCAAGCCCGGCACGCCACAGCGCGAGGTCGGCTTCAGCGCGGCGGCGCCGGTCGATCGCTGGCTGCACACGCATCGCAAGACCGTGCTGTGGGCGTTCGCCGCGTCGATGGCCGGGAGCATCGCCTTGCTGCCGTTCGTCCAGTTCGACTTCAACCCGCTCCACCTGCGCGCCAAGGACGGCCCGGCGATGGTCGCGCTGACCGATCTGATGCGCGACCCGCTGCGCACGCCCAACACGATCAACGTGCTCGCGCCCAACGCCGGTGCTGCGACCGCGCTGGCGGCGAAGCTGAGCGCGCTGCCCGAGGTCGCCGAGGCGGTATCGGTCGACAGCTTCGTTCCCGCCGACCAGCCGGCCAAGCTCGCGCTGGTGCAGGATGCGGCGCTGCTGCTCGATGCGACGGTCAATCCGTTCGACGTGACGCCGCCGCCGAGCGATGCCGAATCCGCCGCCGCGCTGATGAAGACCGCCGGCGAGCTGCGCGCGAGCGCCACCGCGCATCCCGGCCCTGCCGCAGCGGATGCGCGCCGGCTGGCGGCCGCGTTCGACCGGCTGGCCGCGGGGCCAGCCGAAAGGCGTTTGCGCGCCACGACCCTGCTCGTCACCCCGCTCGGCACGATGCTCGACCAGATCCGCGCGACGCTGCAGGCCGAGGCGGTGACGCGCGACACGCTGCCGCCCGAGATCGCCGGCAACTGGCTGTCCAAGGACGGCCGCGCGCTGGTGCAGGTCTTCCCCAAGGGCGACAGCAACGACAATGCGGTGCTGCGCCGCTTCACCAAGGCGGTGCGCGCGGTCGCGCCGACCGCGAGCGGTTTGCCGGTCGCGACGCAGGAAGCCGCCGGGACGGTCGCCTGGGCTTTTGTCGAAGCGGGGATCTTCGCGCTGCTGCTCGTCAGCGGGCTGCTGTTCGTCGTGCTGCGCGATGTGAAAGAGGTCGCCTTCACGCTCGCGCCGGTCGTGCTGTCGGGCTTCCTGACGCTGGGCAGTTGCGTGCTGATCGGGCAGCCGATCAACTTCGCCAACATCATCGCCTTCCCCTTGCTGTTCGGCGTGGGGGTCGCGTTCCACATCTATTTCGTGATGGCGTGGCGCGGCGGCGCGACCGACCTGCTGCAATCGAGCCTGGCGCGCGCGGTGCTGTTCAGCGCGCTCGCGACGGGCAGCGCATTCGGCAGCCTGTGGCTGTCGCACCATCCTGGCACCGCGAGCATGGGCAAGATCCTGATGATCTCGCTGGCATGGACGCTGGTGTGCGCGCTGATCTTCGAACCCGCGCTGCTCGGCCCGCCGCGGGAGAAGAAGGCGTAGCGCTGCAAAGCTCCCCTCCCGCAAGCGGGAGGGGTTGGGGGAGGGAACGACCTGGATCCCCTGCGCTGCGCCCGCCGCACGCCCCTCCCCTGACCCCTCCCGCAAGCAGGAGGGGGATTCTCTCGAGCGAGCGGGTCGTGCCGAGCGCGGCGGCGCTACTCCTGGGCCCCGGCCTTCGCCGGGGAAGAAGCGGATGCAGACGCAGGCTGAGCCGTCGCCGCAGGCGGAGCAGGATCGGCCGGCAGATCATCCACCGCCGGAGTGCTGCCCACAAGTTGCGCAGCCGCAGGCGGCGCAGCTGCAGCAGGCGCTGCCGGATCGGTCAGCGGGTCCTCCGCCGGGTCGACCGGCGCCTGCCCACCAGCCTGCCCCGCCGCCGGATCCTCCAACGGATCATCGAGCGGACTTGCCGCCGCCGCCCCAGCGCCGTGCGTCGCGGCCACGCTCGCCGCGCGGTCCTGCAGATAGGCCGAGCGCAGCGTCGCGTAAGGATCGACCGCGCCGCCGAGCAGCGCTTTGAGCGCGCCATCCGATTCGACGCGCAGATCGAGCCCGGTCAGCACCACTTCCGACACGCGATATTCGGCGCGGTCGAACGGCGTGCCGATCGTGAAGGCATAGGTCTGTCCCTGCGCGATCCCGGCGCCGAAATCGCGCAGGTCGCTCGGGCCGACCAGCGGCAGGAAGATGTAGGGGCCAGGCCGAACGCCGTAATGGCCGAGTGTATTGCCGAAATTATTGTCGTGATGCGGCAGGTTGAAGTCGCGCGTCTTGGCGACGTCGAGGATCCCGCCGATCCCGACGGTCGAATTGACCAGGAAGCGCCCGGCGGTCTTGATCGCGCGCTTGGGCTTCAACTGCAGCATGTCGTTGGCGAACACCAACGGCTCGCCGACATTCGAAAAGATGTGCCGGAGACCGGTGCGGATCGGCTTGGGGAACACCGCCTTGTAGACCATCGCCAGCGGCCGGAACGCGATCCGGTCGAGAAACTGGTGGATCGAGAACATCGTCCGGTTGAAGCCTTCGAGCGGATCGCCCTTGGCGTGATGCCGCCGCGGCTTAGCCTCCGCCACGGCGGGCGCGGAGGGCGCCGCGACCGCCGCAGGCGCCACCGCGCTCGCCGGCGCTGCGGGGACGGCGCTGCCCTGCGCCATCGCCACCGGCGCGGCGAGCAGCGCAATCGCCACCGCCGCCGCGCTGCTCGTCCCCCGCCAGCGCAAGCTCAGCGTCCGCCCTTGGCCGAGAGATCGTTGAGATGGCCGATCAGCGCCTTCGCCCCGCCCTTGGCGAAGACGCCCGCAAAGTCGGCGCGGCGCGTCGCGAGCTGGCTGATCGCATTCTTGTAATAGACGTCGACGATCCGCCACTTGCCGCCGCTCTCGCGCAGGCGATAGCCGATCGACACCGGATCGCCCTTCGGCGCGGCGAGCGTCGTGCGGACGAGCTTGTCGGCACCGCGCACCTCGACCTTGGGGTCGATCGTGAAGCTCTCGCCGCCATAGCTGTCGAAGTTCGACGCATATTGCGCGACGGTCAGCCGCCGCATCGCCGAGACGAGCGCGGTCTGGTCGGCCGGGGCGACCTTGAGCCAGTCGGGCCCAACCGACAGCCGCGTGATCAGGCCGATGTCGAAGGTCTGGTCGACCACCGGGCCGATCCGCGCCGCGCGCCCCGCGGTGCCGAGCGCCTTGCCGCCCTTCATGATCGTCAGCAGCCCGTCGTCGAGCGTCTGCACCGGCGCGCGCGCCGGATCGCTGGCCTGGGCGGAGAGCGGCGCCGCAAGGCCGAGGGCCACGGCGGACACGATAAAGCGCGAGGGAAAGGTCATCGAAAGCTCCTATTGGGACATTCCGGGATGGCCCGCTTCGGCACGCCCGGTATCACCGCCGCCGCGCTAGCACAAACGGCTGTAGGCGCGATGAACGCCCCGACCGGCGCGCGGTTGCACCACGCTGATCCCGCCGCGACACCGGCCCATCGGCTTTTTTGCGTTTCCCTCATGTTGCAACGCGGCTAAGATCGCTATCTGGGTGGCGTAGATGACGAAATCGCGGTGATGCTGTATGGCGTCGGCGCTTGCTTCGGCATTGAGCGGACGGAAGGAACGGTGCTTGCAGGTCATTCTCGCCAACCCGCGCGGTTTTTGCGCTGGGGTCGTACGGGCTATCGAAATCGTCGAGCGGGCGATCGATCGCTACGGCGCGCCGGTTTATGTGCGCCACGAGATCGTCCATAACCGCCACGTCGTCGACACGCTGCGCGCCAAGGGTGCGGTGTTCGTCGAGGAACTGGCCGACGTGCCCGAAGGCGCGATGACGGTCTTTTCCGCGCACGGCGTCGCGCGCTCGGTTGAGGAAGAGGCCAAGGCGCGCAAGCTGCCGGTGTTCGACGCGACCTGCCCGCTCGTCACCAAGGTCCACCTGCAGGGCCGCCGCTATGCCAAGGCCGGCCGCACGCTGGTGATGATCGGGCATGAAGGCCATGCCGAAGTCGTCGGCACGCGCGGCCAGGTCGATGCGCCGGTCCACCTCGTCTCGACCGAGGCCGATGTCGCCGCGCTCGATCTGCCGCTCGACACGCCGCTCGCTTACATCACGCAGACCACGCTCAGCGTCGACGACACCAAGAATGTCATCGCCGCGCTGGGCGAGCGCTTCACCGACCTGATCGGCCCCGACGTTTCGGAAATCTGCTACGCCACGCAGAACCGCCAGACCGCTGTGCGCGACCTGTGCAAGGTCGCCGATCTGATCCTCGTGGTCGGCTCGGAGAACAGCTCGAACTCGAGCCGGCTGCGCGATCTCGGCGCCGACGAGGGGCTTCCGAGCTATCTCGTCGCCGACGGCAGCGCGCTCGATCCGGCGTGGTTCGACGGGATCGAGCGCGTCGGCCTCACTGCGGGCGCCTCGGCCCCCGACGAACTTGTCGAAAGCGTGATCGCGGCACTGCGCAAGCTCGGGCCGGTCGAGGTGACGCAGCTCTCGGGCGTCGAGGAATCGCTCGAATTCGGCCTGCCGCGCGAGTTGCGCGGCCCCGCCCCTACCAAATTCGCCACCGTCGGCGCATAGGAACAGCCATGACGCTTCCCCTCGCTCCGCTGATGCGCATCGGTGCCTACACGCTCAAGAACCAGATCAAGGGCGGCAAATATCCGCTCGTGCTGATGCTCGAGCCGCTGCTGCGCTGTAATCTCGCCTGCCCCGGCTGCGGCAAGATCGACTATCCCGACGCGATCCTCAACCAGCGCCTGAGCTACGAGCAGTGCATGGAAGCGATCGACGATTGCGGCGCGCCCGCCGTCTCGATCGCGGGTGGCGAGCCGTTGCTCCACCGCGACATGCCGCGCATCGTCGAGGGCTATCTCGCGAAGAAGAAATTCGTGATCTTCTGCACCAACGCGCTGCTGCTCAAGAAGAAGATCGACGACTACAAGCCGTCGCCCTATTTCACCTGGTCGATCCATCTGGATGGCGACAAGGGCATGCACGATCACGCCGTCGACCAGGACGGAACGTACGAGATCGCGATCGACGCGATCAAGCTGGCCAAGTCGAAGGGCTTCCGCGTCCAGGTCAATTGCACCGTGTTCGAAGGCGCCTCGGCTGAGCGGCTCGCCGGGTTCTTCGACATCATGGAAGAGCTCGGCGTCGAGATCACCATCTCGCCGGGCTATTCGTACGAGCGCGCCGCCGACCAGGAGCATTTCCTCACGCGCGAGCGAACCAAGAATTTCTTCCGCGACGTCTTCTCTCGCGGCGATGGCGCGCGCGCGTGGAGCTTCACCAACTCGCCGCTGTTCCTCGATTTCCTCGCGGGCAACCAGACCTATGAGTGCACGCCGTGGTCGATGCCGCTGCGCACCGTCTTCGGCTGGCAGAAGCCGTGCTACCTCGTCGGCGAGGGCTATGTGCCTACGTTCGCCGAGCTGATGGAAGGCACCGACTGGGATCAGTACGGCGTCGGCAAGTATGAGAAATGTTCGAACTGCATGGTGCATTGCGGCTTCGAGGGCACCGCTGCGGCGGACGCCGTGCGCAACCCGCTCAAGATGTTCACCGTCGGCCGCAAGGGCATCCGCACCGAGGGACCGATGGCACCCGACATCGACCTCAGCCATGCGCGCCCGGCCGAGGACGTCCACTCAACGCATGTCGAGGCCGAGCTCGCGCGGATCAAGGCGGCCGATCCCGACGGCTTCAAGCGCACCCAGCGCGCGGCTTAAACTGCGGAACGCCGCACCGGCATCGCGGCCGGTGCGGATGAGCGCGGGGAGCTGTTGCGGCTCCCGCGCGAGCGACTTGAGGATCGCGCCGAGGGCGACGCTGCCGTCCGGGTTCATGCCGACGAGCGCTGCCGGCGGGAGGGCGTGGTCGGCGCTATCGGAAATGGTGCGCAGTATTGCGAAGGGCAGATTGTGGCGCGCGGCGACGCGAGCGGCGACGTGCGATTCCATGTCGACCGCGATCGCGCCGGTTTCCGCATAGAGCGCGGCTTTTGCGGCGGCCGAGGCGATGATGCTGTCGGCGCCGACGACGGTGCCGCGATGCACGTCGAGCAAGTGCTGCGCCAACCACTCCACCAAAGCGCTTCCCCGGCGAAGGCCGGGGTCCAGGAGCGAAGGTGGCTGTGGTGAAGTGCTGCGCCCAGCAACAGCCGACGTCCCTACTGGGCCCCGGCCTTCGCCGGGGAAGGAAGCAGAATGAAGGTCGCCGACTAGGACGTCACCTGCGCGCAAAGTCGGATCGAGCGCCCCCGCCACGCCACACGACAGAACAGCATCGAATTGCCATCCCTCACTGGCATATTCGGTGATCGTATCCTCGAGCCTATTCTCCAGCGCCGCGGCGTTCCCGCCCCCGACAACCGGAATGAACCCGGCGCGTTTGATGATCGCCGCCTCGCGCGTCAGCCCGCAGGCGACGAGCAGGCTCACATCCCGAACGCCGGCCGGCCCGCATTCGAGCGCTTCAGATTGCGATACCGCGCCACCGCCCACAGCGGGAAATACGCCGGATACCCATGATAGCGCAGGTAGAAGACGCGCGGGAAACCGCCGCCCGTATACTTCTCCTGCCCCCACAGCCCGTCGGCCGCTTGCGTCGCGATCAAATGCTTCACTCCGCGCTCGACCGCAGGATGATCGACCTTCCCCGCCGCCATCAGCGCGAGCAGCGCCCACCCCGTCTGCGATGCAGTCGAGGGCGCGGGCGTGTAGCCCTTGTAATCGAGCGCATAGCTCTCGCAATCCTCGCCCCAGCCGCCGTCGAGGTTCTGGATATGGAGCAGCCAGTCGGCCCCTTTCCGCACCATCGGATGCTTGGGATCGAGCCCCGCGGCGTTGAGCGCGCACAGCACCGACCAGGTGCCGTAGATGTAATTCACCCCCCAGCGCCCGAACCAGCTACCGTCCGCCATCTGCTCCTTTTCGAGGAACGCCAGAGCCGCCTTCATCCGCGGCGAATCGGTCTCGCCCAGCTGCGCCAGCATCGACACGACACGTGCCGTCACATCGCTCGTCGGCGGGTCGAGAAGCGCGCCATGATCGGCGAACGGAATGTTATTGAGGTAATGATAGCTGTTGTCAGCATCGAACGCCCCCCACCCGCCGTCCTTGCTCTGCAAACCGACGGTCCATTCCACCCCGCGCGCGATCGGCTCGTCATAGGCCGGGCCGCCACGATCCTTCGCGCGGTCCATCGCCATCACGACGACCGCGGTGTCGTCGAGATCGGGATAATGCGCGTTGTTGTACTGGAACGCCCAGCCGCCCGGGCGGACGTCGGGCTTTTCCTCGGCCCAGTCGCCCTTCACGTCGAGCACCTGGAGTGGCTTGAGCCACGCCAGCCCCGCCATCGCCCGAGCCTCGGCCTCGTCCCCGCCTGCCTCGAGCATGGCGTGCGCGGCGAGCGCGGTATCCCACACCGGCGAGACGCACGGCTGGCAATAGGCCTCGTCGTCCTTGATCACGAGCAACCGCTCGACCGACTCGCGCGCGATCATCCGCATCCGGTCGTCCGCCGGGCAGCCCAGGCAATCGAGCATCATCACGCTGTTCGCCATCGCCGGGTAGATCGCGCCCAGTCCGTCCTCGCCGTTCAACCGCTCCGTCACGAAATCGAGGCACGCGCGGATAGCGCGCCGCCGCGTCCGCTTGGGCCAGAGCGGGTCGGCCGCCTTGAGCACGATGTCGAACCCGTTGAAGAACGTCGTCCAGGCGCGCTTGGTCCCCGCCGCGCGGCTCTCGAGCGGCGCGCGCTTGTGCGTGTAGAGTTCTTCGACGCGCACGCCCGATACGTTGCGCGCGACGGGCTTCTTCGCCGCAAGCACCAACAACGGCACGATCACCGTCCGCGCCCAATACGACATCTTCGACAGATGCACCGGGAACCAGCGCGGCAGCAGGATCAATTCCACCGGGAGCGTCGGCACGGTCTTCCAATCGGCGCAATCGAACAAAGCGAGCTGGATCCGCGTGAACACATTGACCGCGGCCGCCCCGCCCGCCTTGTGGATGGCGGCACGCGCCTGCACCATGTGCGGGGCGTCGACCGGATCGCCGATCATCTTCAGCGCGAAATAGGCCTTCACGCTCGCGCTCACGTCGAACGCGCCGCCATGGAACAGCCCCCAGCCGTGATGGCTCGCCGACTGGATCCGCCGCAGATAGTTGCCGATCTTGCGCTCGATCTCGGCATCGCGCGGTTCGCCCAGATAATGCTTGAGCAGGACATATTCCGCCGGGATCGTCGCATCGGCCTCGAGCTCGAACACCCAATGCCCGTCAGCGCGTTGCAACCCGCCCAAGGCCGCCGCGGCACGGCTAGCGCTTGCGTCGGCCTCGTTCACCAGGCTCGCGCGGTCGATCGTCTCGATAGTCATGCCCCGCCCTTAGCCGACAGCGGTGCCACGCGCCAAGCGGGCAGCGGTCTCGCCCGACCGCAAGGCGCCCTCGATCGTCGCCGGGAGACCAGTCTGCGTCCAGTCGCCCGCGAGGAACAGATTGCGCCAGCGCGTGCGCGCGGGCGGGCGCTTGGCGTCCTGCTCGGGCGTGGCGGCGAAGGTGGCCCGCTTTTCCTTGACGATCTGCCACGGCGGCAACGTCGCAGGCAGCTTGTGGATCGCGGCGATATCGGCCCAGAAGGTCGCCGCGAGTTCGGCGCGATCGGTATCGACGAGATGATCCGCCGCGCTGACCGTCACCGACAGCCGGTCCGGAAAGGCGAAGATCCACTCCGCCGTCCCGCCGATCACCCCGAGCATCGGCGCGACGCCCGCCGGCGGGGTGAAAGCGAAGTGCGCGTTGACGATCGACCGGAAGGCATCGGGCACGACGAGATCGGGCACCAGCGACTCGGCAACCCAGGGCGGCACCGCGAGGATCACCGATTCGTCCGACGCCAGAAGCTCCTCGCCCGCGCCGAAATCGAGCGCGACGACGCGGTCGCCCGCAAATTTCAGCGCGCGCAACCGCCGTCCGAGCGTCAGCCGCGTCCCCTGCCCCTCGAGCCACGCCAAAGCTGGATCGACGAACGCCGCGGCCAGCGTCGGTTCGGCGATCCGCGGCCGGCTCGCGCGCCCGCCCATGGCGAGCGATTCGCGCATCACCGCCGCGGTCAGCCGCGCCGAGCCATCCGCAGCCGCGGTGTTGAGCACCGCGAGCAGGATCGGCTCGATCAATTTGTCCCACACCGCGCCGCGCGGTGCGACGCGGTCGCCGACGGTCTGCCCCGCGCCACCGCCGAGCAGCCTGCCGAACCGCAGATAGTCCCCCGCCCGCGTCCCCGGCACGCGCCGTCCGTCGCGAAAGATCCACCACGGCAGCCGCCCGTCGTTGACGCGCACCGCCCAGCGCGCGCCGGTCTGGCGATCGACAAAGGCGAAGTCGGCGTGGAGCGGCCCGCTCAGCCGATCGCTCGCGCCGATCGTCGCGAGGTAATCGTTGACCGCGCGATTGCCCGACAGGACGAGATGGTTGCCATTGTCGATCGTCCGGCCGAGTTGCGGATCGTGATAGCTGCGGCAGCGCCCGCCGGCCTGCGCCGCGCCGTCGATCAGCTCGGCGGCGATGCCGGCGCGCGCGAGATCGACCGCGGCGCCGAGCCCCGCCATCCCCGCGCCGATGATGCGGACGCGCGCGCTCAACGGAACAGCATCAGCCGGAACACGGTGAAGATCAAAGCGGGCTTGTTGACCTTGATCCGGCTGCGCGGCGGCGCCCAGCCGATCGCCTCCATCCGCACCAGGATCGGCGCGTACACCGCCGCCATCAGCCGCGGCGCGATGAGGTGCCCGCGCGGACGCGCGTCGAGGATCGCCTGCGCGGCGGCGAAATGCGTGTGCGCCTTGGCCGCGAGCACGCGCGCCGCGGCATCGACGCGCGGATCGCCGACCACGGTGATCGGATCGAGCAGCTCGATCCCTGCCGCCTGCAGCGCCTCGGCGGGCAGATAGACGCGCCCGATCGCGGCATCTTCGTCGATATCGCGCAGGATGTTGGTGAATTGCAGCGCGAGCCCGAGATGATGCGCGAGCGCGAGTCCGGTGTCGTGCTCCATTCCGAAGATCTTGACCGACAACCGCCCGACCGCCGACGCCACGCGGTCGCAATACAGTTCGAGCTCGGCCATCGGCGGCCAGCGAACGTCGCGTTCGACATCCATCGCCATGCCGTCGATCACCGCGAGGAAATCGGCCTTGTCGAGCGCGAAGCGGCGCACCGCTTCCGCGACCAGCGCCGCGCGCCCCGGATTGCCACCGGCATAGAGCGACTCGATGTCGGCGCGCCACGCTTCCAGCGCCACGGCGCGCGCGGGCCGGTCGCCGACCTCGTCATCGGCGATATCGTCGACTTCGCGGCAGAAGGCATAGACCGCGTACATCGCCTCGCGCTGCACCTTGGGCAGCACGCGCATGCCGGCATAGAAGGAGCTGCCCGAGACTTGCGCCTGGAGCTGCGCGGGAGTCGCCTTGGGGTTCATGAGCGCCCCTTAACCGTTTGCGACACCGCCGCCAACGCCGCGAGACCGAGCGCTTCGTACGGGCGGTGGTGGACGCGCTGCGACAGCGGGTCGCGCGTCTCGAGGCGCTGCGTCAAGCTGACCGCGAGCCGGTGGATGATCGCGACTTCGACGGCGAGGCGGCGATCGCGGATCTGCCCGGCAAACCCCGCCGACTCGTCGAGCAACTGCGCACTGCGCGCGGCAAGATCGCGGATCGTCGCGAGCAGGCCTGGCGTGGCAACGGGCCTTTCGAGGTCTTCGAGCGTGGCGCCGTGCTGCGCCATCAGGTCGAGCGGGAGATAGACTCGCCCGATCGCGCGATAATCCTTCGCGCAGTCCTGCGTGTGGTTGATGACCTGCAACGCCGTGCACAGTGCATCGGACGCGACCCAGGTCGCGTGATCCTCGCCGTGCACGTCGAGCACGTAGCGCCCGACCGGCATCGCCGAATAGCGGCAATAGTCCATCAGCGCCGCCCAGTCGGCGCAGCGGTCGACGGTGCAATCGCGCTCGAACGCGGTGAGCAGGTCGAGCGCGTGCTGCGGACTGATCCGGTGCGACTCCATCGTCGTGCGCAGCGCCACCGAGGCGGCGTCGGCATCGCGCGTCCCCAGGATCGTCGCGCGCATCGCGCCGAGCAACGCGAGCTTTTCGTCGGCCGAGACCGCCGGATTATCCGCGACGTCGTCCGCCCCGCGCGCGAAGCGGTAGAAGGCCATCACGGGCGCGCGATGCTCGGGCTTGAGCAGCACCGAGGCGACGGGGAAGTTCTCGTCCTTATGCCCCTTGCCCGAGGCGAGCGCATCGGCGGTGGTCGCGCCGCTCATACCGCGAGATCCGCCTGGACACGGCCCTTCCACAGCCCGCCACGTCCACGGACATGCTGCCACGCCGACAGCAAGGTGCATCCGGCATAGAAGGTCGCGATGGCAGGCAGGAGCGGTCCCCAAAGTGGTGAGCGGCGGTAGAAGCGCAACATCGGCTGAAACGCCAGCGCCATCAGCGCCCACGCGGCGACAGCAGCATATTGCGCCGGCCCGCGCGCGGCAATCGCCAGCACGGGCGGCGCGAGATAGGTGAGCGCGAGACCGAGCGTCGTGCCGGCGAGCAGCAGTGGCGAATAGTGCAGCTGCGCATAAGCCGAGCGCGAGATCATCGCCGCGACCGAGCCCCATGTGTCGTAGCGCCGGATGCTGAGCGCGCGGTCGGTCAGCCCGAGCCAGACCGACCCTTGCGTCTTGAGCAGCGCGCCGAACGCGCAATCGTCGATCAGCGCCGAGCGGACGGCTGCGATGCCACCGGCGGCGGCTAGCGCGCGACGTTCGACCAGCATGACCCCGCCCGCCGCCGCGCCGAGCCCGCGCCCACGCCGGTTTGCCGTCGCGAACGGGTAGAGCATCTGGAAGAACCACACGAACGCCGGGATCAGCGCGCGTTCGGCGAGGCTGTCGCAGCGCAGCCGCGCCATCAACGAGACGAGCACGCGGTCATCCTCGACCGCGCGCGTGACGAGGCTGCGCAGCGTCTCGGGGGCGTGCGCGATGTCGGCGTCGGTGAGGAGGAGATAGTCGGGGGCGTCGCCGGCGGCGGTAATGCCTTGCGATACCGCCCAAAGCTTGCCGGTCCAGCCGGGCGCGAGCGGGGCGCCTTGCACCACGCTCAGCCGTTCGGAGCCGAGTGCGCGCGCGATGTCGGCGGTGCCGTCGCTGCTCGAATCATCGACCAGCACGATGCGGAAATCGCCGGGATAGTCCTGCGCGGCCAGACTCCCGATCGACCGCGCAATCACCTCCGCCTCGTCGCGCGCCGGAACGATCGCGGTGACCGACGGCCAAGCCTGGGCTTCTCCCCTCCCTGGAAGGGAGGGGTTGGGGGTGGGTCGGCCTAGGGCAGGCGTCGAGCTCTCCACGGGCCGACCCACCCCCGGCCCCTCCCTTTCAGGGAGGGGAGGAAGCGAGTCGCGTTCCTTTGTCAGCCAAAACCCATCGCGCGCAAACACCAGCACCAGCCAGATCGCGAGCGACAGCAGCGCCACCCCCAGCACGATCACGCCAGCATCCCCGCTTGCGCGAACCACGCGATCGCCTCCGCCAGCGCCTCGCGATACGGCCGCGCGCGATACCCCAGCTCGGCCTCGGCCTTGGCGCTCGAATAGTACATGTCATGCGCCGCCATCCGCAGCGAATCGAGCGTCAGGAACGGGTCCTTCCCCGTCACGCGCGCAACCTGCTCATTGACCCATGCCAGCGGAAACAGCGGGGCGCGGGGGATCCGCACCGTCGGCGGCTTGCGCCCGACGATCCCGGCCACCGTCGCCAGCATCTCGCGCAACGCGACATCCTGCCCGCCGAGCACATAACGCTCGCCGATCCGCCCACGCGCCATCGCCGCGATATGCCCGTCGGCGACGTCGTCGACATGGACGAGGTTGAGGCCACTCTCGACGAACGCCGGCATCCGCCCGCTCGCCGCCTCGACGATGATCCGCCCGGTCGGCGTCGGTCGCGCATCGCGCGGGCCGATCGGCGTCGAGGGATTGACGATCACCGCGGGCAGTCCCTGCGTAGCGACCATCGCCTCGACCAGCCGCTCGGCGACCACCTTGCTGCGCTTGTACGCGCCGACTGCCTGCTCGGGCGTGGCGGGGCGAGTCTCGTCGGACGGGCGACCATGATCCGGCAGCAGCGTGGCGACGCTGCTGGTATAGACGATCCGCTCGACCCCTGCGGCCAGCGCCGCCTCCATCACCGTCCCGGCGCTTGCGCGGTTGTTGCGGACGATCTCCTCGGGATCGCGCGCCCAGATGCGATAGTCGGCGGCAACGTGGTACAGATGCTGCACGCCGACCATGGCCCGCGCCATCGCGACGGGATCGCGCGCATCGCCCTCGACCAGCTCGCCCGGAAAGTCGGCAAGGTTGGTCCGCGCGCTGCTCGCCCGCACCAGCCCGCGCACGCGCGCGCCCGACGCAGCGAGCTTGAGCGCGACCGCCGAGCCGACGAAGCCGGAAACGCCCGTTACCAGTGTGATGTCCGCGTTAGCCACCGTATCTCCTTGCCGCCGCGCTGTAGAACGCCGCGGCGTCCAGTCAAACCTCCGCGGTGCGTCCTGCGGCTCGCCAACGGCAATCCTCCCCCGCCAGGGGGGGGTGGCGCGTATGCGCCGGAAGGGGGGGCAAGCGAGCGCTCTATGAGCGGGCGCCACGCTTCCGCCCCCTCCGTCAGCCTGCGGCTGCCACCTCCCCCTGCCGGGGGAGGATGAAAGGCCAGCACCTCCGCACGCCCCCCCAAACTCAGCGTCACCCCGGCCTTGTGCCGGGGTCCACCGCGCCGCGCGCGCATCGCCACACGTCAGGGCGCAGCGTCGTTGCCCGGTGGGCCCCGGCACAAGGCCGGGGTGACGAAGGAGGTACCGTGACATGACGCGCTTTTCACACGCCCGCCGCCTAGCCCGCCTCTATCGAGCAGCGTAAAGGCCATCCTCGTGCAGCCTTTCCTGATCCTTTTCGGCGCAGCGCTCGGCTGGCTGGCGATCCTGCTCGCCGCGTGCGGGGTCGGCTTTCTGCTCTTCGCTGCACGCACGCTTCGCGGCTTCTTCGCCGCTGCGCGCCCGCACCCCGTGCGTCGCGAAGCCGTCACCTTGCTCAAGCCGCTCTACGGCGCCGAGCCGCGGCTGTTCGACAATCTCGCGACTTTCCTTGCGCAAGCGCATGACGGCCCGCTCCAGCTCGTCCTCGGCGTCCAGCGCGCCGACGATCCCGCGATCGCGGTGGTCAAAGCGCTGAAGGCAGCACACCCGGACGCTCACATCGACCTCGTCATCGACGCAACCAGCCACGGCGCGAGCGGCAAGCTGTCGAACCTGATCAACATGGACCGCGTCGCACGCCATCCGATCGTCATCCTCAGCGACAGCGATATCGCGGTCGCGCCCGATTACGTCGCGCACCTGCTCGCCGTGCTCGACGCCCCCGGTGTCGGCGCCGTCACCTGCCTGTATCGCGGGCGCGGCGATGCCGGTTTCTGGTCGCGCATGGCCGCCGCCGGCGTGAGCTATCAATTCCTGCTCGGCGCGACCTTCGGTGTCGCCAAGCGGCTCGCCACGCCGTGCATGGGATCGACGATCGCGCTGCGGCGCGAAACGCTCGACGCGATCGGCGGCTTCGCGCGCTTCGCCGACGTCCTCGCCGACGATTATGCGGTCGGCGAAAGCGTCCGCGCGCTCGGGCTGACCGTCGCGGTACCGCCTTTCCTCGTTACCCATGCCTGTGACGAAAGCAGCTTCGGCGCGGTATGGCGCCACGAGCTGCGCTGGGGCGCAACGGTGCGCGACCTGACCTTCTGGCCTTACGTCGGCAGCGTCGTCGGCCTGCCGCTGCCGGTCGCCCTGCTCGCCGCGCTCTACTGGCCGGCAGCGGGTCTATCGCTCGCACTTGCAGCAATTTTCGCGCGCTGGGTGGTTGTGCGAAGCGTCGATGAGGCGGTAGGGAGACCGGTCGCGTCGTTCGGAATCGCGTTGCTGCATGATTTCGCCGCTTTTGCGGTCTATATCGCCAGCTTCGTCGTCCGGTCGGTTGATTGGCGCGGGGCGACCCTTACAATGAAGCAGGACGGCCGCATCGCAGCGGTCCCAAGCGTGACGGCGGAGCACTAAGACATGTTGCGGACCCTTTTTCTCCAGGCTCCCTCGTTCGACGGCTATGATGGCGGCGCGGGCGCGCGCTACCAGATGAAGCGCGAAGTGAAGTCGTTCTGGTACCCGACCTGGCTCGCCCAGCCGGCCGCGATGGTCGAGGGCTCGAAGCTGATCGACGCCCCCGCGCACGACCAATCGTGGGACGACATCAAGCATGAGATGGACGAGCGCGATCTCGTCATCCTCCACACCTCGACGCCGAGCTTCGGGCAGGACGTCCGCACCGCCGAGCTGATCAAAGAGCGCAACCCGCGCATCAAGATCGGCTTCATCGGCGCCAAGGCCGCGGTCGAATCGACCAAGGTACTTGAAACCTCGACCGCGATCGACTTCGTCGCGCGCAACGAGTTCGATTTCACGATCGTCGATGTCGCCAACGGCATGCCGCTGCGCGAAGTCGAAGGGATCAGCTGGCGCGACGACGATGGCGCGATCATCCACAACAAGGACCGCAAGGTCATCGAGGACATGGACAGCCTCCCCTTCGTCTCGCCGATCTACAAGCGCGATCTGCAGATGGAGAAGTATTTCGGCGGCTACCTGCTCCACCCCTATGTATCGTTCTACACCGGCCGTGGCTGCAAGAGCCGCTGCACCTTCTGCCTGTGGCCGCAGACCGTCGGCGGGCATAACTACCGCACGCGCTCGATCGGCCATGTGATCGAGGAAGTGAAGTACGTGATGGAGGCTTTCCCGCAGAACAAGGAAATCTTCTTCGACGACGACACGCTGACCGACAATCTGCCCCGCGTCGAGGAGCTCGCGATCGAGCTCGGCAAGCTGGGTGTGACCTGGTCGTGCAACGCGAAGGCCAACGTGCCGTACAAGACACTCAAGATCCTGAAAGACAACGGCCTGCGCCTGCTGCTCGTCGGCTATGAGAGCGGCAACCAGCAGATCCTGCACAACATCAAGAAGGGCCTGCGCGTCGACGTCGCGCGGCAGTTCACCAAGGATTGCCACGAACTCGGCATCGTCATCCACGGCACCTTCATCCTCGGCCTGCCGGGCGAGACCGAAGAGACGATCGAGGAAACGATCAACTACGCCAAGGAGATCGATCCGCACACGATCCAGGTGTCGCTGGCGGCACCCTATCCGGGGACGTTCCTGTACAAGCAGGCGGTCGAGAACAATTGGTTCGACGGTGGCGATCACCTGTTGACCGATGGCGGCACGCAGATCGCACAGCTGTCCTACCCGCATCTCCCCGCGGCGCTGATCTTCGACAAGGTCGAGGAGTTCTACAAGCGCTTCTACTTCCGCCCGTCGAAGATCTGGGACATCGTCCGCGAGATGCTCACCGACTGGCAGATGATGAAGCGCCGCCTGCGCGAGGGCGTCGAGTTCTTCGACTTCCTGCGTCGTCGCAAAGAGGCCGTTTAAGCCGTTTCCATGACGACGACGCTTGCTGGAATGACGGTCAACGAGCGGCTTGCCGCGACGGGCCGCACCGAACTGTGGGAACGCGCGGTGTGCGCTGGGGATCGCGACGCGATGGTCTCGGTGCTGCGCCGCATTGCCGTGCCCAGCCCGGGCAACGTCGCCGACGCCGTGCTCGCCGATCCCGAATTCTACGGCTTCCCGCTGCGGTGAAGACCGCGATCATCACCGCGGACGATTTCGGCGTCTCGACCGAGGTCAATGTGGCGGTCGAGCAGGCGCACCGCGAGGGCGTGCTGACCGTCACCAGCCTGATGGTGACGGGCGCGGGCGCGGCCGATGCGGTCGAGCGGGCGCGGGCGTGCCCGACGCTCGGCGTGGGGCTCCACGTCGCGCTCGCCGAGACGCCGCCGGCGCTGCCCCCGGGCGAGATCCCGGCCTTGGTCGATGCGCAGGGCACGTTCCGGATCGAATCGCTCCCGGTCGCGCTGAAGCTCGTCGGGCTGAAATCGGTGCGCCGCCAGCTCGAGGCCGAGATCGAAGCGCAATTCGCGCTGTTCGCGGCGACCGGCCTGCCGCTCGACCACGTCAACACGCACAAGCACATGCATCTCCACCCGGTGATTGCCGGCGTTTTGCTCGAGGTCGGCCTGCGCCACGGCATGACTGCGATGCGCGCGCCCGTTGAGGACCGTGCACCGCTCGCGAAGTTCGAACCCGTCACCGGCCTCGACATCGCCCGGCCGTTCGCCAAGCTCGTCCAGGTCGCGGCGCGCAAGCGCGGCGTGAAGGTGCCCGATCGCGTGTTCGGCCTCGCCTGGTCGGGCGCGATGCATGGCGCGCGCCTGCGCGGCGTGCTCGAGCATCTGCCCGACGGGGTGAGCGAAATTTATCTGCATCCCGCGACCGGCCCCTATCCGCTTTCGGCCCCGGGCTACCAATATGAGGCCGAGCTCGCCGCGCTGCTGGAACCGGAAGCGCGCGCGATCGTCGCCCAGCGTGGCATAACCCTGGCGCGTTTCGCCGATCTGTAATCCGGGAGAGACCCGATGAATTTCATCCCCAAATCTATGGCCCCGGCGGGCCCCGCCCCCGGCACGCGCGTCGCGCTCGGCAGCGCGGCGCACAAGACGCTGTTCTGCCGCACGATGCTCGACACGCACGACCCGTATCGCCCCGCGCTGATCGACTGGCCGGTGCTCGACGAGGAAACGCGCGACCGCATCGTCTCTTTGCCGATCTGGGATATCGCGGTCGCGACCGAGGGTCGCGCGGGCATGAACGTGAAGACCTACGGCCAGCAGATCGCGGATCCGCTGCTGCGCGACGCGATCGACATGAACGCCTATGAGGAGAGCCGCCACAAGATCGTGCTCGCCGACATGGTGACCTTCTACGGCATCGAGCTCCAGCCCGAGGAAGAGTATAAGGTGCCGCGCGACCCTGAATTCGCCTTTATGCGAACGGGCTTTTCGGAGTGCATCGACAGCTTCTTCGGCTTCGGGCTGTTCAAGGTCGCCAAGGATACCGGCTTCTTCCCCGACGAACTGGTCGACACGTTCGAGCCGGTAATGCGCGAGGAAGGGCGCCACATCCTGTTCTTCGTCAACTGGGTCGCCTGGCACCGCCGCACTATGCCGCTGTGGCGCCGCCCGTGGTTCGAGCTGAAGGTGTGGGCGGTGTGGATCGCCTTGATCTGGGAGCGGATCGACATGGCCAAGGGCATGGGCGAGGACAACACCAAGGCCCAGGAGAACAATTTCACGCTCAACGGCTCGAAGGAGCTCGGCGTAGAGATTGAATTCCCCGAATTGGCCGCGATCTGCCTGGCCGAGAACGACCGGCGCCTGTCGGTCTATGACGAGCGGCTGATCCGTCCGAAGTTCGTGCCCGGGGCGATCCGGCTGGTCTTGCGCTTTATGGGAAAGAAGAAAGCTGCCACAGCGGCTTAAATCTTTCGGGGGTGGCGATACGTGGCTGTGGTTGAAGGGTTCGCGCAGAGGCGCAGAGGCGCAGAGGGATCGCGCGCGTCGCGGAGCGCCTCTGCCCTTTCTAGCCTGAAAGAAGGCGCCTCGCGCAAAACACGCGCGCCTTCTCTGCGCCTCTGCGCCTCTGCGCGAACCCTAGCCCGGCCAGCCCCTGCGGGCCGCACCGTAGACGGCCACCCCGCCCCCCCACATTCGTCACCCCGGCCCCGTGCCGGGGTCCACCGTGCCGCGCCCGCTGAGCCCGCAGGACGCGCATCCCGGTGGACCCCGGGACAAGCCCGGGGTGACGGAGCGGGGCGGATGCGGGTCGGCCCCGCTCCAGTATCGGCCGCGCGATGAACCGCTCAGCCCGCATCGGCCTGCTCCTCGCGACGATCATCGGTCTCGCCGTCGCCGCCGGGACCGTCGGCACCGTTGGCCTCGCGCAAGTTCTCGCCGCGATGGGCTCGATCGGCTGGATCGGCATGGCAACCTTCGTCCTCTGGTCGGGCGGCGTGCTCGGCCTGCTCGGCATGGCGTGGCTCGCGGTCGCGACCGACCAGCCGAGCGAGCGGCTGTGGCTGTTCGTCTGGGCCCGCACCACGCGCGAAGCGGCGACCGATATCCTCCCCTTCTCGCAGCTCGGCGGCCTCGTCGTCGGCGCGCGCACGCTCGCCGCGTTCGGCGTGCCGCAACCGGTCATCTACGCCTCGATGATCGCCGACATGACGACCGAGATGGCGGCGCAGCTGATCTTCACGCTCGGCGGCGTCGCGGTGTTGCTGATGGTCCTGTCGCATGCCCCGGTCCAGCAAGGCCTCGTGCCACTCGCGCTAGGCGGGGTGGCGGCGATGGTCGCGCTGATGGCGCTGTTCGTCTTCGCGCAGAAGCCAGTGCTGAAACTCGCCGGGTCGCTCGGCGCGCGGATGCTGCCGGGATCGGTCGCGGCGATGGCGGCGGTGCGCGACCAGCTCGATGCGATCTATCGCGAGCCCAGGCGCGTCGTACTGGCCTTCGCGTTCAACCTCGCCGCCTGGCTGGCGAGTGCTGCGGGTGCGTGGATTGCGCTGCAGTTCATGGGATCGACCGTCCCGCTCTGGGCGGTGCTGATGATCGAGGCGCTGATCTTCACGCTGCGCAGCGTCGCCTTCGCGATTCCCGGCGCGATCGGCGTGCAGGAGGCGGCCTATGTGCTGATCGGCCCGCTCGTCGGCCTGCCGCCCGCGACCGCGCTCGCGCTGTCGCTGCTCAAGCGCGCGCGCGACGTGATCATCGCGGTGCCGGCACTGCTCACCTGGCAGATCGGCGAGGCGCGGCGCGTCGTCTCGTGAATTGCCCGGCTTCTCGGGCAATCGTATAGCCTGTGCGATCCTCCGGCCAAGGCGACCACCCGATGCGTTCCCTGTTCCTGCTGTTCGCTCCCGTCCTCGTCGCCGCCCAAGCGGCACCGATGGAGCATGCGCCCGAAAGCTGCCCGACCCCTGCCGCGCCGCTCCCCGCCGATCTCGCGGCGTGGAAAACCGGCCCGAGCCTCGCCGCCGCGACCGATCGCAATACGCTCACCCGCACGCGGCTGACGATCGGCCGCCGCACCGAGCTGATGCTCGCGCCGAGCGACACCGTCCGCTACCCGTTCACGCCATCCAAGCCGGGCGAGCCGACCAGCCTAGGCGGCATGGCGAGCTTCACGATCGCGCGCGCCGGGACCTACCGCGTGCTGCTCGGCACCCCGGCGTGGATCGACGTGGTCAAGGGCCGCAAGGCACAGACCTCGACGGCGCATTCGCACGGCGAAGCATGCAGCGGCATCGCCAAGATGGTCGACTTCAAACTCGCGCCCGGCCGCTACGTGCTCCAGATCGCGGGCAGCAAGGCGACCGCCGCGCCGGTGCTGATCACGCGTCGTCCCTGACCGGCGGCAGCGGCACCGACCGCAGCAGCGCGTCGAGCTCGGCCATCGCCCCGCTCCCCGCCGATTCGGCCAGCGCCGCCTCCAACGCGCGATAGGCGGCGAGCACCGCCACTCCGGTCGGCGTGAGCGAGGCCCCCCGCCCCGCCCCGCCACCGGCGACGGTCTCGACCAGCCGCTCTACGAAACAGCGGTTCATACTGTCGACCAGCAGCCAGCTGCGCCGATAGCTCATCCCCATCGCCCGCCCCGCCGCCGAGATCGACCCTTCGCGCGCGATCGCGTCGAGCAGATCTGCCTTGCCCGGCCCCATCGCGAGCTCGTCGCCGCAATAAAGCTGCGCCTTGATCTTGAGGCGGCCGATCCGGCTCATCGCGCCAGCCCGAGGCGCGCGCGTACGCGGATCTTCATTGTCGAACCTCCTGGTGATGGCCAACCGACCGTGCAGGGTGTCGCTTTCAAAAGCAAAGCCCGTTAAGCGCTTGCGAATGGCGAAGGCACACCCGTTCCATTCGATCCACAGCCACGGGCTGATCCGCGTCGGCGCAGCGACCCCGCGCGCAACCGTCGGCGATTGCGCCGCCAATGCCGCAGCGACCATCGCGCTCGCCGAGCAGGGCCATGCGCAAGGCGCCGACCTGCTCGTCTTCCCCGAGCTCAACCTCACCTCCTACGCGATCGACGATCTCCATCTGCAGACCGCGCAACAGCGCGCAACCGAGGCAGCGATCGCCACGGTGGCGGAGGCGACCGCCAAGCTCCGCCCGGTGCTCGTGCTCGGCGCCGCGCTGGTCCGCAACGGGCGGCTCTACAATTGCGCGGTGGTGATGGCGCGCGGGCGGATCCTCGGCGTCGTGCCCAAGACCTTCCTGCCCAATTACCGCGAATATTATGAGAAGCGCTGGTTCGCGAGCGGCGCCGGCCTGCCGGTCAGCGAGATCACGCTCGCCGGACAGACTGCGGCGTTCGGCACCGACCTGCTCTTCGCCGCCGACGATCTCGCCGATTTCGTGCTCCACGCCGAAATCTGCGAGGATTATTGGGCGCCGACCCCGCCCTCCACCATGGGCGCGCTGGCGGGTGCGCTGATCTGCTGCAATTTGTCGGCATCGAACATCGTCGTCGGCAAGGCGCGCGAACGCGCGATGCTCTGCGCCTCGCAATCCGCCCGCGCGGTGTGCGCCTATGTCTTCTCCGCCGCCGGTTCGGGCGAAAGCACGACCGATCTCGCCTGGGACGGCCAGGGCATGGTCCACGAACTCGGCGACCTGCTCGCCGAATCGACGCGCTTCGGGCGCGAATCGGAGCTCGTCCTCGCCGATGTCGATGTCGGCCGAATCGCGCAGGAGCGGATGCGCGTCGGCACCTTCAACGATTCGGCGCGGCTCGCCGGCGACCCCGAGACGCGCTTCCGCCGCATCGGCTTCACCCACCAGCCCGATTTCGCCGACATCGGCCTGCTGCGCGAGCAGCGCCGCTTCCCGTTCGTCCCCAACACGCCCGAAAAGCTCGACGAGGATTGCTACGAGGCGTTCAACATCCAGGTCGAGGGCATCCTCAAGCGCTTCGAAGCTGCCCGCGCCGAACGCCTAGTCATCGGCGTGTCGGGCGGGCTCGATTCGACCCACGCGCTGATCGTCGCCGCCAAGGCGATGGACCGGCTCGGGCGCCCACGCGACCATATCCTCGGCTTCACCATGCCCGGCTTCGCGACGAGCGACGGGACCAAGGAAAACGCCTGGGCGCTGATGCGCGCGCTCGGCGTGACCGGCGCCGAGATCGATATCCGCCCCGCCGCACGCCAGATGCTCGGCGACATGGGCCACCCGTTCGCGGATGGCGAACCGACCTATGACGTGACCTTCGAGAACGTCCAGGCGGGCCTGCGCACCGATTATTTGTTCCGCCTCGCCAATCAGCGTGGCGGACTGGTGGTCGGCACCGGCGACCTGTCAGAGTTGGCGCTCGGCTGGTGCACCTATGGCGTCGGCGACCAGATGAGCCATTATGCGGTCAATGCCGGCGTCCCCAAGACGCTGATCCAGTTCCTGATCCGCTGGTGCATCCGCACGAATCAGTATGACGCCGCGACCGACGCGATCCTCGAGGCGATCCTTGCCACCGAGATTTCGCCCGAACTGGTGCCCGCAGGCGCCGACGGCGCGATCCAGAGCACCGAGGCGCGAATCGGACCGTATGCGCTCAACGATTTCTTCCTGCATCACGTCGTGCGCCACGGCATGGCACCGTCGAAGATCGCCTTCCTCGCACTGCACGCCTGGCGCGACGCGAGCGCAGGGCGCTGGCCGCGCGATTTCCCGGCGGGTGGCCAAGTCGCCTACGACCTGCCGACGATCGCCGGCTGGCTCGAGAAATTCCTCCACCGCTTCTTCATGACAAGCCAGTTCAAGCGCTCGGCCATCCCCAACGGCCCGAAGGTCTCGTCGGGTGGCGCGCTCAGCCCGCGTGGCGACTGGCGCGCGCCGTCGGATGGCACGGCGCGCGTCTGGCTCGATGAACTGGCGCGCGGCCTGCCCTGAGGCTCAGGCCGCCGCCGCGCCCACCCGCGGCGCGTGGCGATCGACCAGGCTGGCGCTCGCCGCATTCAGGCCCGTGACGGAAACGGCGATGCCGTGGTCGCGCAGCTTGCCCACGACGTCCGCCAGCGCACCGACCGCGGTGATGTCCCACAGATGCGCCGCCGTCAGATCAATCCGCACGTTCGCCGCCGAATCGCGCAGGTCGAAACGCTCGCGGAACAGGTCGGCGCTCGCAAAGAACAGCTGCCCCGTCACGGTGTAGACCCGCGTATCGGTGCGCTCGACATAGTCGGTCTCGACGCGCAGCATCTTGGTGACCTTGAAGGCGAAGAAGATGCCGCTGAGCAGAACGCCGACCGCGACGCCGGCGGAGAGATCGTGCGTCGCCACCGTCACCACGACGGTCGCCAGCATCACGAAGCCCGACACCTTGGGATGGCGCGCGAGATCGGCCAGCGAGCTCCACGAAAAAGTGCTGATCGACACCATGATCATCACCGCGACCAGCGCCGCGACCGGCACCTGCGCGACCCATGGGCGCAGCGGCACCATGATGATCAGCAGGAACACCCCGGCGACCAGCGTCGATAGCCGGCCGCGCCCGCCATAGCGGACATTGCCGACGGTCTGGCCGATCATCCCGCAGCCGGCGATCCCGCCGAACAGCCCGGCCGCGACATTGGCAAAGCCGAGCCCGGTGCACTCGCGCGCCTTCGAGCTGGTCGTCTCGGTCAGCTCGTCGACTACATCGGCGGTCATCATCGATTCGAGCAGACCGACCGCGGCCATCGCAAAGGCGAAGGGCAGCACGATTCGCAGCGTCTGCCACGTCAGTGGAACGCCCGGAAAGGCGAAGGACGGCAGCGACGAGGGCAGCCGCCCGAGATCGGCGACGGTGTGGATCGGCATCGGGAAGGCGACGCTGATGGCCGTCAGCACGACGATGCAGATCAGCGGCGACGGGATCGCGGTGGTGATTCGCGGCAGCAGGTAGATGATCGCAAGGCCGCCCGCGATCATCGCGTAGGTATGCCAGCTGACCCCGAGCATCTGCGGCACCTGCGCCGAGAAGATCAGGATGGCGAGCGCGTTGACGAAGCCGGTGCGCACCGAGCGCGAGACGAAGCGGAGCAGCACGTCGAGCTTCACTAGCCCGAAGACGATCTGCAGCACGCCCGTCAGCAGCGTCGCCGCGAGCAGATACGGCAGGCCGTGCGCGTGGACCAGCGCGGCCGCGACCAGCGCGACCGATCCTGCCGCGCCCGAGATCATCGCCGGCCGACCACCGGCGAA
Source organism: Parasphingomonas frigoris (assembly GCF_036663815.1). Classification (NCBI taxonomy): domain Bacteria; kingdom Pseudomonadati; phylum Pseudomonadota; class Alphaproteobacteria; order Sphingomonadales; family Sphingomonadaceae; genus Parasphingomonas; species Parasphingomonas frigoris. Next base: position 126,096 of record NZ_JAXOJQ010000006.1, read on the forward strand.
GGCGATGACGATGCCGATCACGAAGGAGGCGAACAGGCCGACTTCGGGATCGATGCCGGCAACGAAGGAAAAGGCGATGACTTCTGGAATCAGCGCGAAGGTGCCGACCATGCCGGCGAGAACGTCACGGCGCGCGGCGCCAATGCCGCCGAACCACTCGGCACGATAGCGAGCCAAAGATTGCGTAATCATATGGTTTGAAAATCCGCAGCGATCGCACGGGCGCCGGTCGCGAAGAGCGGCGTCAAATCTAACAGTGCGAGATGCGTTGCCCGGCGGATCGGCGGCCAGGATAGCCACCCGGAATTGCACCGGGTCCTAACGAATGTTGGTCGTCTAATCGATCAAATGCCGCAACGCAACATCATCTGAGCGTGGGAGCGGCGGGATTGAAGCGGCGGGGATTGCGAATCGCCTGCTTATGCGTCCGCAAAGAGGCGGGACGCAGGCCGGAGCGGCGCCGCGGCGTGGTCCGCCGCGCGCCGCAACTCAACTCGGCTTACTTGCGGCTCTTGCGGGCGGCGTAACGCGCGTCGCGGGCTGCCTTCTTGTCGATCTCGGCTTGGATCGCGGCCTGCTCGGCATCCTTGATCGCCTGCTCTGCAGCGGCGGCCTTGGCGAGCTTGTCGAGCCGGGCCTGCTCGAGCGCGGCCTTCTTCTCTTCGCGCTTCTTGGATTCGGCGGCTTCCTTCGCTTCGCGCGCGGCGGCGCGGGCGGCGACGACGGCCGGATCGACCGGCGGCTTGGCCTTCAATTTCTCGAGGGCGCGCTGCTTCGCGTCGGCCGAGAGGGCGGCGCGGTCTTTGAAGGAAGGTTCTTTGTACGATGCCATGTGGCGGGCTTTAGCCTTGTCCAACAGATAAGGAAATGGCGGAGAGGGTGGGATTCGAACCCACGGTACCCGTGAGGGCACGCCGCATTTCGAGTGCGGTACATTCGACCACTCTGCCACCTCTCCGCGAGGTCATATGATGCCGTCTGTGAGGGAGACCCACGAAGCGGCACCGGTCGGTGAGCGGGGGCCACTAACGCAGTCGCCTGCCTTGCGCAAGGCTTTGCCGCAGCATTCTCTTGTGCAGCGCAGAACAGGCCTTACGTTAGACCCATGCACCGCTCTCCGATTACCTCCCCGCCCTTCTCCGCCGAGATCCCGCTGGCCCCGATCAGCCATGCGCGATTCGCGATCGGCGACGTCGTGCGCCACCGCATGTTCGATTTTCGCGGCGTGGTGTTCGATGTCGATCCGGTCTTCGCCAACAGCGACGAATGGTATGACGCGATTCCCGAGAACATCCGGCCGCGCAAGGACCAGCCCTTCTACCATCTGCTCGCCGAGAATATGGAGTCGAGCTACGTCGCCTATGTCAGCCAGCAGAATCTGGTGCGCGACGATACCGACGAGCCGGTCGATCACCCCGCGATCTCGGGGCTGTTCGGCGAGTATGAGGACGGGAAATACCCGCTGCGGCGCGAACACCGGCATTGATGCCCGCCTGCGGGTAACGAAAAAAGGGGCGGTGGATCGTGCGATCCGCCGCCCCTTTTCGTTCGTCGTATCGGAACCCAGGCGTCCGAACCTTAGTATTTGATGCGGAGGCGGGCGTAGTAGAACCCGCCGTTCATGCCGAACGGTCCGCCCGAGCGTGGGTAGACCTGCCCGTCGTTCAGCCCGCCCGAAAGCGCATAGATCGGGTTGACCGGCGATGCCTTGATCTTGTCGGGGAAGGTGTTGAACAGGTTGTTCGCGCCCAAGGTCAGCGTGAAATGCTTGGCAAAGGTGTAGCTGACGTCGAGATCGAACAACGCCTTCCCCCCGAAGATCTGCGACGGCGGTGCCGTTGTTGCGCCGGCGACCGGGTCGACGAGGTTGTATTCGAGCGCGTTCGACCATTCGCCGAAATAATTTGCGCGGGCGTTGATCGTGAAGTCGTCGATCTGCCACCCCGCCGAGGCGGTAATGCGGTGTCGCGGGGCGAGGTTGGCGATATTATACTGCTGCTGCAGGCTGACCAGCGGCTGTCCGGTGGTCGTCAGCTTGACGTTCTTCGCCTTCAAATTGTTGTAGCTATAGGCCAGCGTGAAGCTGATCGGCCCGCCCAGCAGATTGGTGCGATAGTTCGCCACCGCCTCGATACCCTTTGACGAGACGTCGAAGCCGTTGGTGAAATAGTTCACCACGCCGCCCAGACCAACCGACGCCAGCGCCGGCAGGGCCGTAATGTTCGCCGGGGTCACCGTGAAGTTCTGCGAAATGCCGATGCGGTTCTTGATCTGGATGATGTAGCCGTCGACCGTCAGCGATAGCGCGCTGGTCGGCTTCAGCACGATACCCGCACCATAATTGGTCGAGCGCTCGGGCTTGAGCAGCCCTGCGCCATAGAATTGCGCGATCGCGCTTGACGTTGGATAGGTGCCGGTCTGCACCTGGTTGCCGCCGAGGAAGTTCGTCGTCACGACCTGCGTGTTGTTCTGGCCTGGCGAAGGCGCGTGGAAGCCATTGCCGACCGTTGCGCGCAGCGAGACCGCGTCGGTCACGCGGAACAGCGCGTTCGCCTTCCCGACCACCACGCTGCCGAAGGTGTTGTAGTTCTCGTACCGGCCCGCAACGCCGACCGTCAGCGCCTTGGTGATGTCGGTTTCGGCACCAGCGTAGAAGGCGTAGCTTTTCTGGGTCGACACGCCCGCAAAATTCGGACTGGTGCCACCATAGCCACTGGCCGCGGGCGACTGGGTCGCGGTGACCGGCTGGACGGCGCCGTTGAGCAGGACCGGCGCTCCCGTCGCGTCGCGCACGATCGTGCGCTGATACACGCCCGGTGCGATCTGGTCATAGAGCGGCTGCGAGGCGAAGGGCCCTGCTCCATAGGATTGCAGGTCACCGGTCGTCTTCTCATACCGCTCGCGGCGATACTCCGAACCTGCCGACAGCACGATCGGGCTGTCGAAGCCGACTTCGAGCGGATAGGTGAAATCGGCATTCAGCGTGATTTCGCTCTGGATCAGCTTGCCGAATTGAAAGCTCGTCTGGCTCTGCGGACCGTAGGAGGGCGACAGCGAGTTGGTCATCGACAGGTCGAGCGAGTTGCGGCTCAACGTCCCCGACAGGTCGTAGGTAAAGCCGCTGCCGGTCTTGCCCTTGAAGCCCAGCGTTCCATAGATCTGATCGACCTTACCGATGAAGCGCGGGGTAAAGCCGCCCGGATAGAGGCTCGCGAAGCTGTAGGTCGTGCCGTTGTTGATGTTGGCGAACGTCGCGTTCGGACTGTTGACAAAGCCACCCGTCGGGCAGGTCGCATTCCCTGCGGGGCATGCCGTCGTGAAGATCGGGTTGAACGATCCGTTGCGGCTCAATGTCACCGTTGTGTTGGCAGTGCCATCGCTGCGGACGAACCCACCGTTCGTCTGCGACGGACGATAGTTGAAGCTCTGGTCGGTGTCGCTGTGCGCCAGGTTTCCGGTGAAATAGAGCTGGCTCTGCGCGCCGACGTCGAGCGCCGCATTGAGGAACAGCTTGTAGCCATGGCCGGGCGACGTTCCCCAGATCTGCGCCGGGTTCGGCACGGCGACCGTCGGGTTGTTCGCCTGGATGGTGATCGCGCTGGCGCGCGTTACGCCGCGGCTGGTCTGTCCCTGGTCGTAATATTCACCCGCAAGGCTGACGAAGCCGCGGTCGCCGAGCTTCACCCCGCCATATCCCGAAAAAATCTTGCTTTCACCGTCGCCGCGATAGGTCTGTCCGTAAAGGGCCTGCGCCTCGAAGCCGATGTCCTTGCGGATCGAATAGTTGAGCACCCCCGCCAAAGCGTCGGCGCCATATTGCGCGGTCGCGCCGTCGCGCAGCACCTGCAGATTGCCAATCGCGATCGCGGGGATGTTGCCGATGTCGGCGCCCTGCGACCCGAACGACAGCGCCGTGTCGGCACCGGTGTAGACGTTGACGAGCGCCGAACGATTGTAGCGCTTGCCGTTGATCATGACCAGGATCTGGTCCGCACCCAGGCCGCGCAGCGACGGCGCGCGCACGAAGGTCGATGCGTCAGAGATGGTGTTCTGCGGGACGAAGAAGGACGGAACGAGGTTCCTGACGGCGTCGAGCATGTTCACGGCCGGCTGCGCAGCCAGCTCGGCTGAGCTGATCACATCGATCGGGGAGGCCGAATCGGTGACCGATCGATCGGTCCGGCGCGTGCCGATGACGACGATGTCGCTCGGCGCTTCCTGCGCAACGACGGCTTGAGCTGCGGCGGGTGGCGCCGGCGCCGGCGCCGCGGGCGCCGCCGCGGGTGCTGCGACCGCAGGCGCAGCAGCCAGACCGGCAGCAAGCGCTAGCAACGAAATGGACTGTCTGAATATCACGGCTAATCCCCCATGTTTTGATAGCTGCCACTGAATTCAATCACGTAATTTGCGCCGCCCATATCGGACGAACACAGTTCCACCTGCCGCAAAGACCAGCATTTTCAGATTTTCGCCAAACATCAGACACGCACTTCTTCGGCAAACACAAACACGTCTGCGTCGAACCCTACGTCGTGGAAACTTCGCGCTGCTGAAGACTCTCCGGCGATCGCGCAACGCCAGATTGATCTTCGCCTCGTCTGTTCCGAATCGGATTGCGCCACAGGTGGTTTGGCGATGCAACATAAAGTTCGCAATCGGGCGCTATCGCGTATCAATTAGGGCGATTGCGGCCCTACTATTGCGTTTGAGCAACGCTTTTGCAGCTGGTCGAGCGCACCTCGACAGTTGACAGCGCGCCCCGTCTCGCATAGCTGGCGCTTCTTTCCCGCGCTCGGCTTGCCGTTGCGTGGAGCACAGGTATTTTTGAAGGTGATGAGGGCCATGTTCGCAATCGTGCGCACAGGCGGCAAGCAGTATCGCGTTGCCGCCGGAGACAAGATCGTCGTCGAGAAGCTCGACGGTGAAGCTGGGGCGTCGATTACGCTCGGGGACATTCTGCTCGCGGGCGAAGGCTCGGAGATGGCATCGCTCGAGGGCCTGACGGTCACCGCAGAGATCATCGCGCAGGCGAAGGCCGACAAGGTCATCGTCTTCAAAAAGCGTCGTCGCCACAACTATCGCCGCAAGAACGGCCATCGCCAGCGTCACACGATCCTGCGCATCACCGCAATCGGCGACCACAAGGCAGCCGACAAGAAGTCCACCGAAGCAGCGGCGCCCGAAGCGTCGGCCGCTCAGGCGTAAGGAGTAATCCCAGATGGCACATAAGAAAGCAGGCGGCTCTTCGCGCAACGGTCGCGATTCGGCAGGCCGTCGCCTTGGCGTGAAGAAGTTCGGTGGCGAAGCCGTCATTCCGGGCAACATTCTCGTGCGTCAGCGCGGCACCAAATTCTACCCGGGCGTCAATGTCGGCATCGGCAAGGATCACACCCTGTTCGCGTTGACCGAAGGTCGCGTGACCTTCCACCAGGGCAAGCTCGGTCGCAAATTCTGCTCGGTAGAGATGCCGCAAGCGATTGCTGCCGAATAACATCGGGTAACCGGACGGGTTGCCCACCAGGGCGACCCGGGACCGCGCAAGCGGACCGAACAAGGGAGACGGGTCGCCCCGGCTCCCTTTTTTCATGCTCCCTCCCCACCCATTGTCCTTCGTTCGTCACGCAAGACGGGCAAAGGGCGGCGACGAGGAGAGTATCAATGTTCGCTCGGACCCCGAGACTGACGCTGCGGCCCGGCTGGCCCGAGGACGCCCCTGCCCTGACGCGCGCGATCGCGCATGAAAGCGTGGCGATGAAGCTGGCGCGGCTGCCCTGGCCCTATACCGAGGCCGACGCTGCAAAGTGGCTCGAATTGCCCCGCGCCTCCACCGACGCGACCTGCCTGATCCTGAGCCATGATTACGCTTACCCAACGGTGATCGGGGCGATGTCGATCGAAGCGCGCCAGCACGACCATGGGAACGGACATGAACTCGGCTATTGGCTGACGCCCGACGCCTGGGGGCGCGGCTATGCGACCGAGGCGGGTGAGGCGATGGTCGGCATGGCGCGCCATGCGCTGGGGCTGAAGCGGCTGCAGTCGGGCTATTTCCTCGACAATCCGGCCTCGGGCAAGGTGCTAACCAAGCTCGGCTTCGAGCGGACCGGCGAGGAAATGCGCCATAGCGTTGCGCGCGGCCACGCCGTGCCCTGCGCCACGCTGGAGCTCGACCTCACGATCGCGGTGCAAACCCCGGCTTTTAGCTTGGCGGCCTGAACCTACCCGTCACCCCGGCCTCGTGCCGGCGTCCACCGTCGCCCGAAACCGTCAGCCGCAGATCGGGCGGCCCGGTGGATGCCGGAACAAGCCCGGCATGACGGGGGGTGGGGTCAGGCCGCGACCGCCACGCGCGGCAACACGGCCGCGGCATAGTCGCTCTCGGCGAGCGCGATCAGCGCGCGATCGTCATGCTTCCACGGGTGGAAACCCGGCAGGAAGAAAGCGATCCACGCGCCAAGGATCTTGCGCGCCATCCCCGGCTTGCCGAGCGCGTACCACAGGATCCCGCGATGCGCGCGCCAACCGGTGATGCCGTCCTGCCGCAGCAGTTCGAGCATCCCCTTGTAGCGCCCGGCGAAGAACTTCTGCGTCGTGCCGATCATCACCAGCGCCTTGATCTTCCAGCGCATCCAGCGGCTCCAGTCGCGCGTCGCATGTAGCCAGGTATCGTAGGCGACGCCCTTATGCTCGATCTCCTCGGCGGCGTGCCAGCGCCACAAAGCGGCGGCCTGTTCGTCCCCGCCCGCCAGATGGCGCGGGTCGGCAATCAGTTCGTGCGCCAGCATCGCGGTGAAATGCTCGAGCGCCATCGTCGCGGCAAGGCTCGCGATCGGCGGATGCCCCTTGGTCAGCGCGAGCGCCTCGTCGATATGCTTTTCGAGCAGCTTGGTGTCGTAGCCCTGGTCGGTGACATGCCGATTGAACGCGACATGTTCGCGCGTGTGGATCACTTCCTGCTTGATGAAGGCCTGGATCTCGGCGTGGAGCCGCGGCGGCGTGCCCTCGCGAAAAGTGCGGACGCTGTCGACGAAGAACCCCTCGCCTTTCGGAAAGGTCACCGACAGCGCGTTGTAGAAAGCGGTGGCGAACGGATCATTGTTGAGCCACCACCGCCGCATCTGGACGCCGCGACCGAAGCGCAGATCGCGCGGGGTGATGGTGAGATCGGCGGGCCTGGTTGCTTTCGCCACGAAAACCTCCAAACAGCGGGAAGAACTGCATTTGAACTAGGCCTTACTTACACTCGTGTCAATAGTCCGCAAACGCCTCAGTCCGGAAGAGTCGCGCGATGCCGCGATCGAAGCTGCCCGCGCGCTGCTGGTCGAGCAGGGCCCGCAAGCCGTCACGCTGAAGGCCGTCGCCGCGCGAATCGGGCGGACGCACGCCAATCTGCTCCACCATTTCGGCTCCGCGGCGGACCTGCAGAAGGCGCTCATCACCCACCTCGCCGACACGATCACCGCGCAGATCGGCGCCGCGGCCAAGCGGGCGCGCGCCGGCGAGCAGGATCCGCGTATCGTCGTCGACATGACCTTCGACGCCTTCGCCCAGGGTGCGGGCGCGATGGCGAGCTGGATGATCCTCACCGGCAACGAGGATGCGCTCGACCCGATCCTCGAGGCGATCCACCGGCTGGTCGATGATCTCGCCGCCGATCCTGACATGGTCGGCGGCAAGCCGATCCACGAAGAGACGCTCCAATTGGTGCTGATGGCGCTCGGTGATTCGCTGCTCGGCGGACCGATGGCGAAGGCGCTTGGCCTGCCGCTCGGGACCGCGCGCGAGCTCGCGCTCGAACAGCTCATCTCGGCGCGCGCACCCACGCTCGCAGCGACTGGCTAAAAATCGCGCCTTCGGCTAAGGGCCGCCGATGCATTTTCTAGACCAAGCAAAGATCTTCGTCCGGTCGGGCGCGGGCGGCCAGGGCGCCGTCAGCTTCCGCCGCGAAAAGTTCATGGAATATGGCGGCCCCGACGGCGGCAACGGCGGCAAGGGCGGCGACATCGTGTTCGAGGCCGTGCCCGGGCTCAACACGCTGATCGACTTCCGCTACACGCAGCATTTCCGCGCGCCGCGCGGGCATGGCGGGTCGGGCTCGAACCGCACCGGCGCCGGCGGCGATGACCTGCTCATCCGCGTGCCGGTCGGCACCCAAGTGCTGTCCGAGGACAAGGAGGAAGTGCTCGCCGACTTCACCGTGCCGGGCGAGCGCATCGTGTTCCTGCGCGGCGGCGATGGCGGGCGCGGCAATGCGACCTACAAGACCTCGACCAATCGCGCGCCGCGCCAGCACGGCACCGGCTGGCCGTATCAGGAGATGTGGGTCTGGCTGCGGTTGAAGCTGCTCGCCGATGCCGGCCTGGTCGGACTGCCCAACGCGGGCAAATCGACCTTCATCAACGCGGTGACCAACGCGCAGGCCAAGGTCGGCGCCTATCCCTTCACCACCGTGCGCCCGCAATTGGGCGTGGTGAGCCGCCACAATCGCGAATTCGTCATCGCCGACATTCCCGGCCTGATCGAAGGCGCGGCCGACGGCGCCGGGATCGGCGATCGCTTCCTCGGGCATATCGAGCGCTGCAAGGTGCTGCTCCATCTCGTCGATGCGACCGAGGAAGACCCTGTGGGTAACTACAGGATCGTCCGTGGAGAACTCGACGCGTACGGCGGTGGGCTTGTGGATAAGCCGCAGGTGATCGGGCTCAACAAGATCGACGCGCTCGAGCCGGCCGAGGTGAAGAAGCTCGTCACGAAGTTGAAGCGTGCGAGCAAGGCCGACGTGTTGCCGATGTCGGGCGCGGGCGGCACGGGTATCGAAGCGGTGGTCGAGCGGCTGATCGAGGAAATCGGTCCGCCCGAAGGCGCGCCGGCGCGCGACGATGACACACCGGGGGAATGGTCGCCTGTTTGAACCGGGTGAGAGGTCTGGTATAAAACGAACATGGCAACGCACCCCGTCTATCCGCTGCTGACCGCCGAGCAATTTCTCGAGATCGACTTCGGCGATCAAAAGGCCGAACTCGACAACGGGGTCGTCCGCATGATGGCGGGCGGCACCGCCCGTCATGCACAAGTACAGTTGAATATTTCGGCAGCCCTTCGCGTGCGTTTGCGGGGCAGCGGGTGCAGCGCCTATGCATCGGACATGGCGGCGCGGACGCACGACAGGTCGGTGCGATATCCTGACGTCAGCGTTTATTGCGGACGTGGCGGCCCTTCCAACGACCGTGCCACCGCCTTTGATGACCCGCGCGTGGTGTTCGAAGTTCTGTCCGATGGAACGTCTCGGACAGATCTGCGCGTCAAACTGAACGAATATATGGCACTGCCGAGCATCGACACGATCGTGTTTGTCGATATCGGTGTCGAACGCCTGCGGATCGTTCAGCGGACAGGGCCAAGCGGGTGGAACGACGTGACTCACGACGCCCCGTTCGACCTCCGCCTACCGGCGCTCGGTCTGACAATCCCGCACGACGAGATCTTCGCGCGCGACTGAACGCGGTTGGCGGGGACGCACCCGCACGCTAACGCTCACGGCAATGTCCGCTTTCTCCCCCGCCACGGCCCCGCGCCTGATCGTAAAGGTCGGCTCGTCGCTGCTCGTCGCGCCCGATGGCACGGTGCGACGCGCCTGGCTGGCGAGCCTAGTCGCCGATATCGCCGCGCGCGCCCGTGCCGGACAGGAGATCGCCGTCGTATCCTCGGGAGCAATCGCGCTCGGTGCGCGGCGCCTGAAGCTGCCCAAGGGCGGGCGCGCTAGCCTCGAGGACGCACAGGCCGCCGCCGCGACCGGGCAGATCGCCCTCTCGCAGGTGTGGGCCGAACTGCTTGGCGCCGAAGGGCTGACCGCGGCGCAGATGCTCGTCACGCTCGACGATCTCGAGGATCGCCGCCGCTACCTCAACGCCTCGGCGACGCTCGGCCGGCTGCTGTCGCTCGGCGTGGTGCCGGTGATCAACGAGAATGACAGCGTCGCCACCGCCGAGATCCGCTTCGGCGACAATGACCGGCTCGCGGCGCGCGTCGCGCAGGCGGCGGGCGCGCATGGCGTGATCCTGCTGTCGGACATCGACGGGTTGTACGACGCCAACCCCAACACCAACCCGCACGCGACGCTGATTCCGCGCGTCGAGCGGATCGACGCGCGGATCGAGGCGATGGCCGATGGCGGATCGGGCTCGGGCATGGGATCGGGCGGGATGGTCTCGAAGATCGCCGCCGCCCGGATCGCGACCGCAGCGGGGGCGCATCTCGCGATCGTGTCGGGGCATGTCGGGCATCCCCTCGCCGCCTATGATGCGAGCGGCCGCGGCACGGTGTTCGTCGCTGAAAAGATGGCGCCTGCGCGCAAAGCCTGGCTCGCGGGCGGGTTGACCGCCAAGGGCGAAATCACGATCGATGCCGGCGCCGCCGCCGCGCTGGTCGGCGGCAAGAGCCTGCTCGCGGCCGGCGCGACGGCGGTTTCGGGCGGCTTCGTGCGCGGCGATCTGGTCGCGGTGATCGGTCCCGACGGGCGCACGCTCGCGCGCGGCTTGAGCGAATATGACATGGCCGACGCCGTAGCGATTACCGGCAAGCGCAGCACCGATCACGCCGCGATCCTCGGCTACGCGCCCCGCGCGGCGCTGATCCATCGCAACCACATGGCGCTGCTGTGACGCGCCCCGCCCTGCCGAAGGAACCCACTTCATGAGCGTCCTGGCCCTTACCGGCGGCACCGGCTTCGTCGGATCGCACGCCATCACGCTCGCGCTCGCCGCCGGACACGACGTCCGCGCGCTTACCCGCCGCCCGCAGCCACCGCGCGCAGGTGTGACGTGGGTCGAAGGCGCGCTCGACACGCCCGACGCGCTCGATCGCCTCGTCATGGGGTCGGACGCGGTCGTCCACATCGCCGGCGTGGTCAACGCGCCCGACCGCGCGGGTTTTGCCGCGGGTAATATCGCCGGCACGCAAGCGATGATCGATGCCGCGACCCGCGCCGGTGTGAAGCGCTTCGTCCACGTCTCCTCGATCGCCGGGCGTGAGCCCTTGCTGTCCAATTACGGCTGGTCGAAAGCCGAATCGGAACGCGTCCTCGCCGCGTCGCAGCTTGAGTGGGTGGTCGTGCGCCCGCCCGCCATTTACGGGCCCGGCGACATGGAGATGCGCGACCTGTTCCGCATGGCCAAGCGCGGCGTCGCTTTGCTGCCGCCCGGTGGCCGCGCGTCGATCATCGCCGCCGATGACATCGCCGATCTGCTGATCGTTCTCGCCACACACCCAACGCCGCGGCTGATTCTCGAACCCGACGACGGCCGCCCGGGTGGCTGGAGCCATTCCGAGATGGTCCGCGCGATGGGCGTCGCTGCCGGGCAACACCGCGTGCTGCCGATCGCGCTCCCCAAGGCGATCCTGACGCTCGGCGCGAAACTCGACGGAGCGTTTCGCGGCAACGGTGCGAAGCTCACCGCCGACCGCGTCGGCTATCTCTCTCATACCGACTGGGTCGCCGACCCGGCGAAACGCCCCGACCCCGCTTTGTGGCGCCCCAAGGTCGATACCACGACCGGCTTTGCCGAGACGGTGGCATGGTATCGCGCCAACGGCTTGCTATAGGCTTGCTGCAAAGCTGCCGCATTTATGCGGCATCGACGATGAGAGTTATCAAGGACCGACCATGAGCGACCGCCAGGCCATTTACGATACCGTCACCGCACAGATCGAACCCTTCAACAAAAAGGGCGTGACGCTGAGCGATGCGACGACCTTTCAGGGCGATCTCGAATGGGACAGCCTGACGGTGATGGATTTCGTCGCCGCGATCGAGGACAAATTCGAGATCATCATCACGATGAACATGCAGGCCGAGATCGAAACCGTCGGCCAGCTGGTCGACGCCGTTGCCAAGTTGAAGGGGTGATTCGATGACCGATGCTGGCCTTGTCGCAGAGAAGCTGCCCGTCGATCCCGTCGAGGTCGCGCCGGAACGCGACCTGATGTCGAAATTCGACGCGCTGATCGCCGAACGCCAGGCGCTGATCGACACTGGCGTGACTGATCCGTTCGCGATCGTGATGGAGCAGGTGAAGTCGCCAACCGAGGCGGTGATCGCCGGTCGCGACACGATCCTGCTCGGCACCTACAATTATATGGGCATGACCTTCGATCCGGACGTGATCGCGGCGGGCCACGCCGCGCTCGACCAGTTCGGCTCGGGCACCAATGGCAGCCGGATGCTCAACGGCACCTTCCGTGACCATATGGAAGTCGAGGACGCACTGCGCGATTTCTACGACGTGTCGGGCGCGATCGTCTTCTCGACGGGCTACATGGCCAATCTCGGGATGATCTCGACGCTTGTCGGCAAGGGCGAATATGTCATCCTCGACGCCGACAGCCACGCCTCGATCTATGACGGCTGCAAGCAGGGCAATGCCGAGATCGTCCGCTTCCGCCACAACGACGTGAACGATCTCGACAAGCGCCTCGGCCGCCTGCCCAAGGACGCCGGCAAGCTCGTCATCCTCGAGGGCGTCTATTCGATGCTCGGCGATATCGCGCCGCTCAAGGAAATGGTCGCGGTCGCCAAGAAGCATGGCGCGATGGTACTGAGCGACGAAGCGCATTCGATGGGCTTCTACGGCCCCAACGGCCGCGGCGTGTATGAGGAGCAGGGCTGCGAGGCCGATGTCGACTTCATCATCGGCACCTTCTCCAAGTCGGTCGGCACGGTCGGCGGTTTCTGCGTGTCGAACCACCCCAAGTTCGAGGCGATCCGCCTGGCGTGCCGTCCCTATATCTTCACCGCCTCGCTGCCGCCGTCGGTCGTCGCGACCGCGGCGACCTCGATCCGCAAGTTGAAGCACGCGCACAAGAAGCGCGCCCAGTTGTGGGACAATGCCCGTTCGCTCCACGGCGGCCTCAAGGCGCTCGGCTTCGAGCTCGGTACCGAGAAGCCCGACAGCGCGATCATCGCGATCATCCTCGACGATCAGGAACAGGCCGTGACGATGTGGCAGGCCCTGCTCGACGGCGGGCTGTACGTCAACATGGCGCGCCCGCCCGCGACGCCGGCAGGCACCTTCCTGCTGCGCTGTTCGCTCTGCGCCGAGCATACGCCGGCGCAGATCGCCACCGTGCTGCAGATGTTCGAAGCGGCGGGGCGGGCGACCGGGGTTATCGGCTGACGCGATCGCGCGGCCCTGTTCATGGGTCGTGCCTTGGGATAGACCAACCCGATGAGCGGGACAGCGGGCGAGACGACCGGCGGCATCATGCCGGGCACGGTTTGGCGCACCATCACGCTGGTCGTGATGGCCGCGCTCGGCGTTGCCGTGCTTGTCGGCCTGATCCTCACGCTCGGCGAGGCCAATCGTCAGCGCGACCGCGCGCTGCAGGCGCAGACCCACAGCTATGACGTGATGATCCTGTCGGCCAGCCTGTCGGGAACGATCGCGCGTGCCGAGGCCTCGCTCGGGCGCTATGTCATCAGCGCCGACACCAATCTCGGCCAGGCCTATTCGGCGGACTGGCAACTGGCGGGCCAGCAAATCGCCCGGCTCGGCCAGATCACCCGCGACAACCCCGAACAGCAGGCGCTGATCAAACCGCTCCACCGCGCCTTCGATGCGCGCGGCAGCGAATTGTCGACCATCGCGCTCAACACCTTTTACAAGCGCAATGCGCAGGCGGTGCCGCTCTATTACCAGGCCCGCGACAGTGCCGCGCTGGGCGAGATCGATTCGTTGCTCGACAAGATCGGCGTGCAGGAGCGCGTCCTGCTCGCGCGTCGGGCCGGCGATGCCCTGCACTCGGTCACGCGCTCGAGCGAACTGGCCAGCGCGCTTTCCGTGCTCGGCATCCTGCTGCTCCTCGGGGTGGTGGCGCTCGGCTGGCTGACGGTCAGCGCGCTCGGCCAGCGCGCGGTTGCCCGCGCCGAGGCCGAGGCCGAACGCGATCGCGCGATCCAGCTCGAGGCCGCCGTCGCGCGCGCCTCGGCGGTGCTGCTGGCGCAGGAGAGCAAGCTGCGGCAGGTGCAGAAGATGGAGGCAGTCGGTCAGCTTACCGGCGGCATCGCGCATGATTTCAACAATATGCTCGCGGTCGTTCTCGGCGGACTCGAACTCGCTAAGCGGCAGCTCGGGACCGATCCGGAAGCCGCGCACCGCCATATCGACAATGCCACCGAGGGTGCCAACCGCGCCGCCGCGCTGACCCGCCAGCTGCTCGCTTTCTCACGCGAGGAAGCCTTGCGCACCGAACCGATCGAGCCGGTCGGCCTGGTGCGTGGCATGTCCGACCTGCTCGACCGGACGCTCGGCGACGGTGTTTCGGTCGAGGTCCGGGCCGGTCCCAACGCCGAATGGCTGGTGCGCTCGGATCGGCACCAGCTCGAGAATGCGATGCTCAACCTCGCGGTCAACGCGCGCGATGCGATGAACGGGCGCGGACAATTGACGATCACGGCGGCGGGGGTGACGCTCGCCGAGGGGGCGATCGGGACCTGCGTGGCGGGCGAATATGTCGCGCTCAGCGTCGCCGATTCGGGCTGCGGCATGGCGCCCGACCTGCTCGATCGCGTCTTTGAACCGTTCTTCACGACCAAGCCCGCGGGCAAGGGCACCGGGCTCGGCCTCAGTCAGGTGTTCGCCTACGTCCGCCAGGCCGATGGCCAGGTCGGGCTGCAGTCGGTGGTCGGCGAAGGCACGACCGTCACTCTCTACCTGCCGCGCCATTCCGAGGCCGTGCCGACCGCGCCAAGCCCCGAGTCCGTGCCGGCCGAACCCGTGGTGCAGGCCACGCTCGACATCCTCGTCGTCGAGGACGATCCGCGCGTGCTCGCGGCGACGATAGGCGCGCTAGAGGAGCTCGGCCACCGCCCGATCTCGTGTGACGATCCGCTCGCCGCCGCGGCGCTGCTCGACCGGATCGGGCACGTCGATCTGCTGGTGTCGGACGTGCTCATGCCGGGGCAGACCGGCCCCGAAATGGTCGCGGCGCTGCTGACCCACCGCCCCGACATGGCGGTGCTGTTCGTCACCGGTTATGCCGGCGAAGCCGGTGGCGAAGCCGAATTCGGCGGACATCATGTGCTGCGCAAGCCGTTCACGCTGGTCGGGCTCGAGCGCGCCGTCGCCAACGCGGTGAAAGATCGCCCGCCGCACCCCGCCAAGGGTGCGGCGCAGCCCAGCGTCGCGGCGGCGTGATTTGGTAGCTGACGGCGCGCCTGCCCGCCGATATAGGCGGATGATGCGGGTCACCCCTCCCCTCCGGCCAGAAGCGCTGCTCCCTCGCCCATGAAATCCATCGACCGCTATTTCGCCCGATTGATCGCGGTGCCGCTCTTCTCGACGCTGGTGATCTTCGCGATGCTGCTGGTGCTCGACCGCATGCTGCGGTTGTTCGACTTCGTCGCGACCGAGGGCGGCCCGGTGAGCGTGGTGTGGCGGATGCTCGCCAACCTGCTCCCCGAATATTTCGGGCTCGGCATCCCGGTCGGGCTGCTGCTCGGCACGCTGCTCGCCTTCCGCAAGCTCTCCACCTCGTCCGAGCTCGACGTGATGCGCGCGGTCGGCATGAGCTATCCGCGGATGCTGCGCGTGCCCTACATCTATGCGATCACGCTCGGCCTGCTCAACCTGGCGATCGTCGGCTTCGTCCAGCCCGACGCGCGCTACAATTACGAGAAGCTGCGCTTCGAGCTGCGCACCGGTGCGCTCGGCGCGTCGATCAAGGTCGGCGAGTTCACCCACTTCGGCAACAACATGACGCTGCGGATCGAAGAGAGCCACGACAACGGCCGCAAGCTGTCGGGCATCTTCCTGCGCCGCGACGACGGCAAGGGCGGCTCGATCGCGGTGACCGCGGCGAGCGGGCAGTTCTTCGCGACCGACAATCCCGACGAGATCATCTTCCGCCTCACCAACGGCACGCTGATCCGCACCGAGGCCAAGGTCGCCACGCCGCGCGTGCTGCGCTTCAGCATCAACGACCTGCCGATCCCGCTGCCCAAGACCGAGAATTTCCGTGTCCGCGGCGGCGAGAATCTCGAACGCACGCTGCCCGAGCTCGCGCGGATCGGCAGCGATCGCTCGGCCGACAAGGAATTGCGCGACACCAGCCGCGCCGCCTTCCACTTCCGCACCGCCGAAGTGCTGTCGATCCTGCTGCTGCCGCTGCTCGCGCTCGCGCTCGGCGTGCCGCCCAAGCGCTCGACCTCGGCGCTCGGCGTGTTCCTCGCGATCATCATGATCGTCGCCTATCACAAGGTGAACGAATATGCGCAGGCGGTCGGCGGGCTCGGCAAGATCGATCCGCTGGTCGCGATCTGGGTGCCGTTCCTGGTCTTTGCCGGGCTGACGCTGTGGATGTTCTACACGATCGCCTTCGTCCCCGGCGGGCAACCGATCGGCGCGCTCGAACGCGTCTTCGCCAAGCTCGGCAAGGCGCTCGGCAAGCTTCTTCCCGGCCGTCGCGACAAGGGCGCCAAGGCATGATCTCGCTCGAACTGTTCCCGTCGCGCACCGTCTCGCTCTACATGGGCAAGATGTTCCTGATCCGCACCTTCGCGGTGCTGGCGATGCTCGTGCTCGTGCTGCAGGCGCTGGATCTGTTGACCGAATCGGGCCACATCCTCGCGCATGCCGGCAACGGGCAGCCCGAGATCCTGCGCTATCTGACGCTGCGCATCCCCGAGATCATCGCGCAGTTCCTGCCCTTCTCGGTGCTGCTCGGCACGATCGTGACGCTGTCGACGCTCAACCAGAATAGCGAAGTGATCGCGCTCAAGGCGTCGGGCCTGTCGGCGCATCAGGTGCTCGCGCCGCTGCTGATCGCCAGCCTCGGCGTGGCGATCATCTCCTTTGCGTTCAACGACCGCATCGTCAGCCGCGCGACCGCGACGCTCAACCAGTGGCAGAAGGTCGAATATGGCCCGATGCCGATCGACCGCGGCGACCGCGCCAACGTGTGGGTGCGCGACGGCGACGACCTGATCCAGGTCGACCAGGTGCGCGGACATGGCACTGCCGCCAGGCTCGGCGGGATCACGCTGTTCGATCGCGAAGGCGGCAATCTCGTCGCGATCATCTCGGCCAAGACCGGGGTGCGCGATCCCAACGGCTGGAAGGTCGGCCCGGCGACGCGCTTCGACGTGGCGAGCGGCAAGCTCACCAAGCTCGCGTCGGTCGTCATCGGGCGCGACGTACAGCCCGACCAGTTCACGCTCGCCACCATCGACGCCAACGGGCTGTCGTTCGGCGCGCTGCGCGCGGCAATCGCTGACCTGCGTGCCGGCGGCCGCCCGACCAAGGCGCTCGAGGGCGCGATGTGGCACAAACTGGCGGGCCCGCTCTCGTCGATCCTGATGCCGCTGCTCGGCGCGGTCGCCGCCTTCGGCCTCGCCCGTTCGGGCAAATTGTTCGTCCGCGCGGTGATCGGGATGATGCTCGGTTTCTTCTATTTCGTCGCCGACAATTTCGCGCTGGCGATGGGCAATCTCGGCGCCTACCCGCCCTTCCTTGCCGCTTGGGCGCCGTTCCTGCTGTTCCTGATGATCGGCGAGGCGGTGCTGATCCGCACCGAGGAATAGCGTCCCGATACGCTGGGGAGGGCTGATGACTCAGCTTGACCCTGAACGACGCCAGCAGACGGCGTATCGCGCTGGGGATGACATCTTCGTTTTCGCGGGATAGCCCAAATCCGTTCGGGCTGAGCCTATCGAAGCCCTGCCCTCATCATGCGGGCCCGTCGCCTGCTGACAGGTGCCCTTCGACAAGCTCAGGGCGAACGGTGGGTGGTATGGCCGGGTGAAGCGACGCCAGTCTGCCGTGCAAGAGCCGGACGATGTGCGCCGATCAGGATCAGGAGAACCCGCCGCTCACGCTAGAGGTCACCCGATGGCCTGAGCGCCTAGCCCCGCGCGCCCATCGTGCTGCGCACCAGCCGCGCCACCAGCCCCGGCAACCCCGAGTAGCTCGCCTTGTGATACGGCGATTCGGGCGCCAGCGCCGCCGACAGGCGCCGATGCGCCTCGGCCAGGCCGTGATACGGCACTGCTGGAATCAGGTGGTGCAGCGCGTGATAGCGCAAGCCGACCGGTGCCCACAGCACCGGCAGCACGGCCGGCGGCGGCACGTTGACCGAGTCGAGATATTGCGCGGTGACCGTCATCGTCTCGCCCTCATTCTCCCACAGGTGCGCGACCAGCGTGCGGACCTGGTTGAGAACGTAGACGCACGCGACGATTGCCGCGAGGATCGCGACCTTGCCGAGCGGGAAAACCCCGGTCGCGATCAGCGTGATCAGCGTGATCGCCCAGATGCTGCACGCAATCTCGAGCCCGACCATCTGGCGCGCGACGTCGCCCTCGGGCATCCGGCGCCGGAAGGCGGGATTGATCGACAGCGACGAGTAGCGCTCGATCAGCGTGCGGCGCAGGCCGGGAATGACGAGCGACAGCGGGCTGAGCACGCCGTAGCGCAGCAGCAACGCGATCGGCGCGAGGATCGAGGTCAGCAGGAAGACCGGCAGCGTCCACGGCTTCATCAGCGCGAGCGGCAAATATTCGGGATCCTCGGCGGTGCCGTAGCGCGTGCGAGCGTGGTGCAGATTGTGCACGCCTTCGTACATGAAGCTCGGCACCAGCAATGGAACCCCCGCGATCAGGTTCCACCCGAGCCTGAAGCCGGGCAGCGACGCATGCCGCATATGGGTGATTTCGTGGATGAAGCTGCCCGCGCGATACAATGCGAGCACCGCGACCAACCCCGCGACGAGCCCCAATCCGAGCGAGCCCGTCGTCAGCGCGACCGCGAGCGCGCCATAGCCGAGCCCGGCCGACAGCAAGAGATCGGTCCAATATATCGTCGGGTTTGGCGCGGTCAGGTCGCGCGTAAGCTCGGCGACGGTGCGCAGCATCGCGCGATCGTCGGCGATGCCGGGCGCCACGACGCGCCCGGCAGTCTGGGACGGCGCGGCCATGCGCGGATCGAGCGAGAGCGAGGGTGTGGTCATCAAAGGTGCCATTGCAAGAAGATAGTGGCTAGATGGTGGCAGTAACAGGGGGCGAAATGCCCATGGCTTGACAGCGCTCGGCGCAAGCGAGAGGGCTCCTCGACGCTTCTCCGGGGTATTTCTCAATGGCCAGTGCCGCATTCTCTGTCCGCCCGATCGACAGCAAGGCCGATCGCAAGCGCTTCGTCGACCTGCCTTTTCGCCTTTATGCCAACGATCCCAACTGGGTCCCGCCGCTCAAGGGCGAAGCGCTCGGGCTGATCACCCCGGCCAAGAACGGCTGGTTCAGCCACGCCAAGGCGCAGCTCTTCCTGGCCGAGCGCGGCGGCGTGGTGGTCGGACGGATCTCGGCACATATCGACACGCTCGCGCTGACGATGGACCCGGCGCAGGGCTTCGGTCCGGGTTGCGGCCAATGGGGGCTGCTCGACGCCGAGGACGCGACGATCGCGCAGGCGTTGATCGCGCAGGCCGAGGATTGGCTGCGCAGCCAGGGCATGACCCGCGCGCTCGGCCCGATCAGCATGTCGATCTGGGAAGAGCCGGGCCTGCTGGTCGAGGGCTTCGATCACCCGCCGACGATCATGATGGGCCACGCCAAGCCCGAGTATCGCGGCTGGATCGAGGCGGCGGGCTATCACAAGGTCAAGGAACTGCTGACCTACGAGCTCGACATCACCAAGGATTTCCCGCCGCTGCTGCAGCGGATCATCGCCTCGGGCGAGAAGAATCCGCGGATCAAGATCCGCTTGGTCGACAAGACCAAGTTCGAGGAGGAAGCAGCGATCATCCTCGCCATCCTCAACGACGCCTGGTCGGACAATTGGGGGTTCGTGCCCCTCACCCCGCCCGAGATCAAGGACGTCGGCGTGAAATTGAAGCCGATCGTGTTCAACGACCTGATCCGCATCGCCGAGCTCGACGGGCGGCCGGTCGCCTTCATGATCACGCTGCCCGATCTCAACGAGGCGATCATGCCGCTGAAGGGCAATCTGCTCCCGTTCGGCTGGGCGAAGTTGCTGCTGTTTCTGCGCCGCCCCAAGGTCAAGACGATGCGCGTGCCGCTGATGGGCGTGCTCAAGGAACTGCAATCGTCGCGGCTGGCAAGCCAGCTCGCCTTCATGCTGATCCAGTATATCAAGGACGCCTCTGTCGCGAACTATGGCGCGACGCGCGGCGAGATCGGCTGGATCCTCGAGGACAATCAGGGGATGCGCTCGATCGCCGAGGCGATCCAGTGCGACATCAACAAGCGCTACTGGATCTTCGAAAAGACGCTTTAACAGCCTCCCGCCAGTGCCGTGCCCCAATCGGCACGGCACTGGGTGCGGATCAGCGCGTCGCAAGCGGATCGAAGCCGTCCTTCAGCCAGTCGGCGCGCGTCTGGCACACCCGCCGCGCGATGCGCGATCCGGTGACGTCCGAAACCACGCAATAGCGCTGCGCCGCGGGGGCAGCTACGCGCGAGGTCGGCATCTCGGTGCCCGCCGCGACGGTGGCTGCGGCCGGACGCGCATCGCGCGTTGCGGGTGCCACGGGGGCGAGGCTCAGCAGCGTCGATGCGATCAGGAAAAGGTTGGTCATGGTCGGTCCTCCACAGGGTTGGCGGGTCCGATTATGTCGCCCGCACCTGTAGCAGTGCATTACTCATGCCAAACACTAAAATCCTTGTTTTACAGGGACTTATGGATTTTAGGCTCGCAAAATAGCGGTGCGAGACACCACAGATCGGCGTCCCGCACCAAAGGCTGGCGTCAGAAGCGCCGCGACACGCCGAGATAGAGTTCGACCGTGGGCGCCGACCGGTTGAGCCCCGCGACTGCGCCGATATCGAGCTGCAAATCGTCGGTCGGCTGCCACGCTAGCGAGGGCGAGGCAAGCAGCTGCGTCGTCTTGCCATCGGGATCCTCGTCGCGCAGCGCCTGGACCTCGATCGTCCCCTGCAGCTGCCGCGAGAGCTTGATGCCGAGCCCGACGACCTGCGACGCAGCGAAGTGGCGGCCATGGCCATCCTCGTCGACCGCGGCGTCGATCTCGCTCGTCATGGCGAGGTTGAGCGTGTCGCTCAGGTCGTACGTGACGGGCACGAGCAACGCGGCCCCCCAATCCCCTGCCCCGACGGGTGTGCGACCGACCGGCAGCGTCAGCATCGGCAACAGCGCGATCGACAGCCCCTTTCCATCGGGGTTCTGCAGATTGGCCTTGAAGCCCAGCGTCACGTCGCCAACGCGCCCGGCGCGATCGACCATGCCGCTCATCGTGTCGCGCGTGCGGACATGGCCGTAGGGCGACCAGCCGACCTGCGCCTCGATCGTGTCGGTCACGCCGACGCGCACGATCGTGTCGGCGAACAGCACGGTGTCGGTGCGCATGTCGCTCTGGTCCTCGAGCGTCCAGTCGGTCAGCGCGGTCTCGACCGAGACGCGCTTGGGCGAGATCGTGCACGGCGTCGTGTTGAGGCCCGGTCGGGTCGGGCAATAATCGCGGTCCTGCGCGTGCGCCGAAGCGCTGGCCAGCAGCGCGCCGATCGCGCCGAGCCAGTGATGGATCTTCATGTGCCCCCCTTATGCTTCGCTAGCGCAACGTCACCCAGGTCGGGGCGTGGTCGCTGGCCTTTTCGCGTGCGCGATAGTCCTTGTCGACCGCAGCGTCGATCAACCGGTCCGCCGCGATCGGGCTAAGCAGCAGATGGTCGATGCGGAACCCGGCGTCGCGCTGCCAAGCGCCCGCCTGATAGTCCCAGAAGGTCCACACCCCGCCGCCGGGATGCCGCGTGCGCAGCGCGTCGGTCCAGCCCTGTGCGACGAGCGTGCGAAAGGCGGCGCGGCTCTCGGGCTGCATCAGCGCATCCTCCTGCATCGCGCGCACCGAATAGGTGTCGTCATCATTCGGGATGACGTTGTAATCGCCCGCCAGCACGACCGGCGTCTCCTGCGCCAGCAGCACGCGCGCACGCGCCGCGAGCCGCTCCATCCAGCGCAATTTGTAATCGAATTTCGGCCCCGGCCGCGGGTTGCCGTTGGGCAGGTAGATCGACGCGATCGTCACGCCGTCGACCTCGGCCTCGAGATAGCGGCTCTGCTCGTCCTCGGGCTCGCCCTCCAGGCCGCGCTGCGTCTCGACCGGATCCTGCCCCTTGGCGAGGATCGCCACGCCGTTCCAGCTCTTCTGCCCGTGCCAGACGACACCGTAGCCCGCATTGCGGATATCGGCTTCGGGAAAGGTCTCGTCGCTGGTCTTGAGCTCCTGCAGGCACACCACGTCGGGCTGCTGCTCGGCAAGATATTCGAGCAGGCGCGGCAAGCGCGCCTTGATACCATTGATATTGAAAGTGACGATCTTCACGCGTGCAAGTCCCCGAGCCGAAATGCGGCTTCGGGGCGGACGTTACACCGAGAAGCTGGAACCGCAACCGCAACCCGAAGCTGCCTGCGGGTTGGTCACCTTGAACGCGGCGCCGCCAAGCTCCTCGACATAGTCGACCGCCGAACCGCGAACGAGATCGAGGCTGATCGAATCGACGACGAGGCGCACCCCGTCCTGTTCGGCGACGGAATCGTCGGCATCGACCGAATCGGCAAAACCGAACTTGTACTGGAAGCCCGAGCACCCCCCGCCATCGACCGACAGTCGCAGGATGGCAGGCTTGCCCTGCTTGGCCGCGATCGCCGCGACGCGCGCGGCGGCCGACGGGGTCAGGGCGATTTCGGGAGCGAGGATGGTGGCCATGTCAGCAAGATAGGCCTTCGCTTGGGCAACGGCAACCGATCGCGAAACTCAGTCGGCGGCAGCAGGTCCGCCGACCGAGACCGGGATCGTAGTGATCGACTTGTCCTGCGCCGCGACGAGATAGTCGGCGGTCTGCAGGAACGGCACCGGATTGACCGCATGACCGTCGATCCGGACCTCATAATGGAGATGCGGGCCGGTCGAGCGACCGGTCGAGCCCATCAGCGCGATCAGCTGGCCGCGGTGGACGCGCGTGCCCGGCTCGACCAGGATCTTCGAGAGATGGCCGTAGCGCGTCTGGATGCCCTTGCCGTGGTCGAGCTCGACCATGTTGCCATAGCCGCCGGCGCGCTCGGCGCGGTCGACCAGACCGTCGGCGGTGGCGTAGATCGGCGTGCCGACCGGGCCGGGGATGTCGACGCCGGCGTGCATCGCCGCAGTGCCGCGGAACGGATCCGAGCGGATCCCGTAATTGCTGGTGTAATTGAGATGCGCGACCGGCTGTGCCGAGGGGATCGCGATGACGCCCTGCTGGAGCGTGTCGAGCTTCTTCCAGGTCATGAACAGCGAGCGGAACTGCGTGTCGGCACGCAGGTCGGCCTCGGTCGCGGCGCTGTCGGCGGCTTCGAACGGGCCACCCATCGCCGGCTGCTGCTTGGCAACGATCCGCGCCGGGTTGAGCCCGAGGCTGCGGACATGCGCGACCGTCTTGGCGAAACGCTGGTCGACGACGCGACGCGCCTGCGCGGCGACGGCGACCTGCTGCTGCTCGACCTTCTTGAGCGGTGCGACGACGTCGGCGGCGAGCGCATCGGCCTTCGGATCGACACTCGGGGTCGGCTTGGACAGTGCGGCGACATCGCCCTTGCCCGAAACGACCGCGACGAGCAGCGCCTGGCGCTGGTCGATCCGTGCGGCATGCGCCTGCGCGGCGGCCTTGATGGTGGCGACATCGGCCTGCATCTTGCTGACGCGGACCTGCATCTGCGCGACCTTGGCTTCTGGGGAGAGCGGCGCGCCGACGATGCCGCTGAGCGCTGCTGCGCCAACCGCAGCCTGCGCCACGCCATATGCCGAGAAGCAGAGGGTGACGCCGGCCACACCGGCCATCATCGCCTGGGCGCGCGCGCCGAGGCTGAAACGCTTGAGGTCGCGGCCGTCGTGGAAAATGAAATCCCGGGTCTTGAAGTAAGTCTTAACCTGCGACACGAGCCGCACACCAGACGCGATAGAAATTCGGTTCATTGGACCCCGACGATCAAATTGCGATTGCCGGAATATGCCAGCGCCCGCCCCTCTATCGCCCGGGTACAGCCCCCCTGCCCCGGACGGTTAGTGTCTGACGGATCGGGTGCGACTCACGCAAGGCTTAGTTCCGCCCGGCGCGGCCAAGCGGCAGGGTGACACGGCGAGTCGTTGAAAATGACGTCAGCGCCAGTCGTAAAATCCGCAGATCGCACGGAATCACTTAGGTTAGCGCCCTAACTGCGGCGAGTACCTCGTCGACATGGCCGGGCACTTTCACTTTGCGCCAACTGCGCGCCAGCACGCCGGCGGCGTCGAACAGGAAGGTCGCGCGCTCGATCCCCATATAGGTCTTGCCGTACAATTTCTTTTCGCCCCAGACGCCGAACGCTTCGAGCACGGCCCCCTCCTCGTCGCTCGCCAGCGGCACGGCGAGAGCATATTTGGCGATGAACTTCTGGTGCTTAGCCGGCGTGTCGCGCGATACGCCGAGCACATCGGCGCCGAGGGCCTGGAACTCGGGATAGAGCGCGCTGAAATCCTGCGCCTCGCGCGTACAACCGCTCGTGTCGTCCTTCGGGTAGAAATAGAGCACGAAGGGGCGCCCGCGTCGCTCGGCCAGCGACATGCGCTCGCCCGCCGGCAGGACCAGGTCGATCGCTGGAAGCGGGTCACCGTGTTCGATCGTCATGCCGTCCTCCGTTCAACCTGCGCCAGCCACGCCGCCACCTCCTGCCGCGTCGTCGCCAACGAGGCAATCACCGCCGCCCAATCGCCCATCCCGAGCGCCTGCGCGACCAGCTCCTGCGTCGCGGCCCCCGGCGGCTGCGCGTCAGGCGCGACGAGCCGCAGCGTGACGAGCAGCCGGGTCAGCACGTCATGCGCCGCCAGCATCGCCGATGGCGCGCGCCCGGCGGCGATCAGCGCGACGATCGCGCGGCTCAGATTGGGGTCGACCCCGAGCCCGGTCTCGAGCTGGACCATGTGCACCGCAAATTCGAGATCGACGAGCCCGCCCGGCAGCAGCTTGGCATCGAGCGGACCGAGCGGCGGCTTGTGCGCCGCCATGTCAGCGCGCATCGCGGTTGCATCGGCGATGACGTCGCGCTGCGGGCGATCGCCGCGCAGCACGCGATCGATGATCGCGCCGACCGTCGCGGCGGCGTCGTCCCCGCCGAACACGACGCGCGCGCGCGTCACCGCCATATGCTCCCACGTCCAGGCGCTCTCGCGCTGATAGCGCGCGAAGCCGTCGATCGAGACGCAGAGCGGCCCCTGCGTACCCGACGGGCGCAGCCGCGTGTCGATCTCGTAGAGCGGCCCCGACGCGGTCGGCACCGACAAGGCGGCGCTGATCCGCTGCGCCAGCCGGTTGTAATAGAGCACCGCGCCGAGCGGTTTCGGCCCATCGGATTCAGCGAGATAGTCGCCGGTGAACAGATAGATCAGGTCGAGATCGGAGGCATGCGTCAACGCGCCCCCACCCATCCGCCCGAGCGCGAGGATCACCAGTTCGCTGCCTGGCACGCGGCCGTGCGCGCCGGCGAATTCGGCGATCGTCGCGGCGGCGAGCACGCGGATCGCCGCCTCGGCGACGCGGGCATAGCCGGCCGAGACGTCGAGCGGATCGGCGGCCCCGGCGATAATCTGCGTACCGAGCGCGAAGCGTTTCTCGCCGACCACGCGGCGGACATGGTCGAGTCGCGCCTGATAATCCGCCCCGCCCGCCATTTCCGCTGCGAGCGACGCGACATCACCCACCGGATCGAGCGCGGTCGAATCGATCAGGCCGTCGATCAGTTCGGGGCGCCGCGCCAGCTCCTCGGCGAGCGTCTCGGCATGGCTGAGGATCAGACCGAGCAATCGCGCCAGCGCCGGCCGCGCCTCGAGCAAGCGGAAGAAATTCACCGCGCTCGACAGTCGCGCGAGCATCCGATCGAGCCGCACGATCGCCCCCGCCGGGTCGGGCGCGCCACCGAGCGCGGCGATCAGGCCGGGCAGCACCGCCTCGAGCGCCGCGCGCGCCGCCGGACTGCGCAGCGCGGGATAGCCGCCGCCACGCCATTGCTCGATCCGCTGCGCCGCCGCGACGGGCTCGCCAAAGCCCGCCGCGGCCAGTTGCGCGACGAGATGGTCGTGGCCGAACGACAGCGCATCGCCATCGTCGGGGTCGAGCGCGTCGTAGCTGCGCGCCGTCGCCGCGACATGCGGCCGCAGCATTTCGAGCAGCGCGCCGGCATCGGAAAGCCCGTGTAACCTGGCCACCCCGTCGAGCGCATCGCCGCTCGGCAATTGATGCGTCTGGCGATCCTCGATCATCTGCACGCGGTGCTCGATCGTGCGGAACAGCGTGTAGGCCGCGATCAGCGCGGTCGCCTCGGCGGGGTCGACCCACCCCGCCTGCGCCAGTGCCGACAGCGCCGCGCGCGTGGCGGGATTGCGTAAAGCCGGATCACGCCCGCCGTGGATCAGCTGGTGGATCTGGGTGAAGAATTCGACCTCGCGGATCCCGCCGCGCCCGCGCTTGAGATCGAAGCCGGCGCCAAACGCCTGCCCGCGCGCATAATGGTCGCGGATCCTTCGCGAAATGCCGCGGATCTCGCCAATCGCGCCGAAATCGAGCGCGCGGCGCCACACGAACGGCTGGATCGCGGCGAGGAACCGCTCGCCCATCGCGATGTCGCCGGCGGCGGCGCGCGCGCGGATGAAGGCGGCGCGCTCCCACGGCAGCGCGAGCGATTCGTAATAGGAAATGGCCGCATCGACCGACAGCGCGATCGGCGTGATCTCGGGCGACGGGCGCAACCGCAGGTCGACGCGCACGACATAGCCGTCGCCGTCGCGCGCCTGGAGAATCTCAACCACACGCTTGCCGATCCGCACCGCGGCTTCGTCCGCGCTCTCGCGGGGGCGGTGGGGCAGCGTGGCGGGATCGAACAACAGGATCGGATCGATGTCCGACGAATAATTCAGCTCGCGGCTGCCTTGCTTGCCGAGCGCGAGCGCCACGAAGCCGAGCGGCGCCGCGCCCGGCGTGCGCTCCTCGATCGCGGTACGGATCGCGAGATCGAGCGCGCGATCGGCAAAGTCCGACAGCGCATGCGTCACCGCGGTAAGATCGTCCGCTCCGGCGAGATCGCCGATCGCGACGCGCAGCGCGAGCCGACGGCGTTCGATCCGCAACCGCCGCGCTGGCGGCATCGCGGGATCGGTGATGGCGAGCGATGCGGGCGCAGGCAAAATGCCGGCCTCCATCTGGGCCGTCAGTTCTGGCTCGCGATCGATGAGGAGCGAAAGAAACGGCGCCCAGGCACGCGCACGCGCGATCGCATCCTGTAGTGTGGCCGAGTCGACAGCCGCGTTCACCGTTTGAGCCAGGGACTGTCAAGTCCAAACAAATACCTAGCAACCAACAGATAGTTTAACCGTTGTATAGCCATGTCAAAGCGACAGTTCCTTGCGGCGGAAAACGCCAGCTCGTCCACATATGTGGTCCGTGCACCATGCCGGTCCGACATGATGTCGACAAGCCTGCGTCGTGCCTATGCGGTCGTTGCCGAAGACAACGATCCGTTTGCAGACCTCATGGCCGCGCTAGACAGGATCGATCGGGACCCGCAGCGGGTGCGATGAGGCGCTCGCCGCGGTCAGCGGCGCTCGCGGCTCAGATCGTCGACTTCACCCATGATCGTGTCAAGCGCCGACATGCCCGGCTCGTTGCTGTGCGTGCGGCGTGAGGCGAGCGTGTTGTCGTTCATCACAGCCTCGAGCGCGACGCGGCCACGCGCGACGCGGCTCTTGATCGTGCCGACCGCGACACCGCAGATTTCCGCAGCCTCTTCATAGGCGAAGCCGCCTGCGCCGACGAGGATCAACGCCTCGCGCTGCGGCTGCGGGAGATGCAGCAAAGCGCGCTGCATGTCGCCCAGTTCGACGTGCTTGTCCTGGCTGGCCGGCGCGGCAAGGATGCGGTCGGCGACCAGATCGTCCCACTCGCCCTTGAAGCGCGCACGGCGCATCTGGCTGAGATAAAGATTGCGCAGGATGATGAAGGTCCAAGCGCGCATGTTGGTTCCCGCCTGGAACCGCAGGCGCGCGGCCCACGCCTTCATCAGCGTCTCCTGGACGAGATCGTCCGCGAGATCGCGATTGCCCGACAGCGATCGACCGAAGGCGCGCAGATGCGGGATTACCTGCGCCAGCTGCGCCTTGAATTCGGTATCCGACAGCGGGACATGCTCGACGACCGCGTCCGCGATATCCTGTTCGTCTTGGTCGATCGCGTCGGTCATGAAATCCAGTCTCGGCTTAACGAAACACAAATGGGGACGTTGGACCGCAAAGTCCATCATCCGGTTCGCGTCAGGGGATCAGCGTTGGTAATACACCAGCAGCGCCGCGAAGATCACCACGACCAGCGTGAGCGAAATGGCGAGCACATAACGAGTCACGTGGGGGGTGGCGCCGGCACGGGCTTCCTGGCCGGTCACTTCGATCTGATCGTCGTCGGCCATTCGCGCCCCCCTGTCGTTTTGGTTCCGTATCGTATGGAACCCAAACACATGGAGGCGCGAATGGGTTCCCTTACAGGACCGGGACGGTCGCCTGGTCGAAGAACAGCGCCTGCGCGATCGCCGCTTTGACGGTCGAACGCTGGAACGGCTTGGTGATCAGGAAGGTCGGCTCGGGGCGCTCGCCGGTCAGCAGGCGCTCGGGGAAAGCGGTGATGAAGATCACCGGGACTTCGAACTCGGCCAGGATGTCCTTGACCGCGTCGATCCCCGAACTGTCGTCGGCGAGCTGGATGTCGGCGAGCACGAGGCCCGGACGATCTTCCATCGCCAGCGCGACGGCTTCGTCGCGGGTGACGGCGACGCCGGTCACCTCATGGCCGAGATCACGGACGATCGTCTCAATGTCCATCGCGATGATCGGCTCGTCCTCGATGATCAGGACGCGCGCGCGCGTCTGCTTCTCGATTTCGGCGAGCGCCTCAGTGACGAGCGATTCGACCTCGCTGGTGTCGACGTCGATCAAATAGGCGGCGTCTTCGGGCGTAAAGCCTTCCATCGCGGTGAGCAGCAGCGCCTGGCGCGACAACGGCGTCATCCGCGCGAGCCGTGCGCGCGCGATCGATTCCTGGCCGTCACCGTCGTCCGCGCTCATATTCTCGGGCGTCTCGTCATAGTTGGTCGACGTCCAGATC
This sequence comes from Parasphingomonas frigoris, assembly GCF_036663815.1. Taxonomy (NCBI): domain Bacteria; kingdom Pseudomonadati; phylum Pseudomonadota; class Alphaproteobacteria; order Sphingomonadales; family Sphingomonadaceae; genus Parasphingomonas; species Parasphingomonas frigoris. The sequence goes on from NZ_JAXOJQ010000006.1 coordinate 155,275, forward strand.
GCGTGGAACATGCGATACAGGCCGAGCCGTGGATCAACTTCGCGCGGGAATTCGTCGGGTGCGGCGACGATCGCCTCGAGCGTGGCCCGCACATAGCGGTCGCCGTGGGTCTGGCTGCCGGTCAGCGCGCGGCCATAGCGACGCAGAAAGGGAAGATGGGGGGCAAGCTGCTGTCCTAGCGACATGACTGTCGGGGTCTCCCTGAGGTAATGATCGGAGGGCGTTGTGGAAGCGACCCCCCGGCAATGCAACGCGTTTCATCGCTCCGACGCCGCCGGAATTTAATTCGCATCGGGGGTGGAACCATCGAAGGACAATTTGGTTTCATGCTGGAATATGGATCGTTGCGATTACCCCGCAAGCGATCTACGAGCCACATTGTTACGGCAGCATATCAACTGTACCGGCGCCGCCGGTGTGTTCCAGGGGGACGGCATTGCGTTCGGGCGACGAATCTTCGAAAAAGCCGGGTGCGGCGCGCGCGTCCAGTTCCGGCGCGAAGGTTCAGAGCAAGGACCGCGACATGGGGGCGGCGCTCCGCACCGTGTATCAGCGCACGGTCGAGGAATCGATTCCGCCCGAAATGCTCGACCTTCTGGGCAAGCTAGACTGAGTTTTCGATGACGGACAGTGTCGGCGCGCCCGCTTCGCCCCCAGTCGCGTTCGGGCGGACGAACGGTTTTCTCGACAGGCTTCCGACCGGCGCCAAGGTCTTCCTGATCCTCAGCATCTGCTTGCTGCCGCTCGCCATCATCGCCTTCTTTGCGACGGTGCGTACCGCCGAACTCGCCGACGAGTCTGCTCGCGCCCAGATGCGCGTCACCGCCACCGAAAGCGCGCGCAAGCTGGCCATCGAACTGGTTGGCGACATGACCGCGCTGCGCGTCTCGCTGACCGCGCTCGAGGAAGATCCCGCCGACGCGCCGAGCTGTGCGCGCGCCCAGGGCGTGTTCGCCCCGCAGGCGGCCGAGGGTACGCGCTTCGTCATCTCGGATGCCCGCGGCCGCGCAATCTGCGGCGATCCGCTGCCGCGCTACGCCGCCCCGGCGCGTGCCGCGACCAGCGGCGCGATCACCGCGCGGCTGATCCCCGGCCAGGGATTGACGCTGTCGACCACCAGCCCGAGCGGACGAACCAGCGCCGCGGCCTTCTTCCCGACGCGCGTGCTCGCCGCAACCGCCGCGCCCAGCAGCACGGCCCAGCCCTATGAAGCAGCGCTGCTGCTCGACCAGGAGCAGCTCGTGCTGCACGCCTTGCCGCCCAAGGGCCCGCTCGAGCGGCGCTCGACGATCAATAGCGGCATCGGGCTCGCCAACGTCGTGCTGTCGACCCGCGTCCAGAGCGCGCCGATCACCTCGCCCGTACTAATCGCCCTGCTGCTGCCGATCGTGATGTGGGCGGCAGCGGCCGGCATCAGCTGGTTCGTCGTCGACCGGTTGCTGATCCGCTCCCTGCGCGAACTCCACACGCGCGTCGCCAATTTCGTCCCCGGCGAGGAAATCGACTCCGGCGTGATGCGCGCCCTGCCCGCGCAGGAAATCCGCGAGCTGGGCGAGACCTTCCGCGCGATCAGCCGGACGGTCGCCGAGCATGAAGCGGGCCTCGCGGAGGGCCTGGTGCGCCAGACCAAGCTGACGCGGGAAGTGCATCACCGCGTGAAGAACAACCTCCAGGTGATCTCAAGCCTGATCAATTTCCACGCCCGCGCCGCGCGCAGCGTCGAGGCGACGCAGGCCTATGCCTCGATCCAGCGCCGCGTCGATGCGCTGGCGGTGGTGCATCGCAACCATTTCGCCGAGCTCGAGGTCAATCGCGGCCTGTCGCTGCGGTCGGTGCTGGGCGAACTCGCCTCGAACATCCGCGCGACCGCGCCCGAGGATGCGCCGATCGGCATCCAGCTCGACATCGCGCCCTACCTCGCCAACCAGGACGTCGCGATCGCAATCGCCTTCCTGCTCACCGAGATCGTCGAGCTCGCCATGACGGTCAACCCGACCGCCCAGCTGCGCATCTCGGTCGCCGCCGGCGAGACACCCGAGCGCGCGACGCTGCGGATCAATTCGCCCGCACTGATCGACGACGACCGCATGCGCGTGCTGGTCGCCGAACGCTATGGCCGCGTCATCGAAGGCCTCTCGCGCCAACTGCGCTCGAAATTGCATTACGATCCGATGGTCGGCGCCTATGAAATCGCGGTCGCGGTCACCGGTCGCGACTGATCGCACCCGTGCCGACAAAAAAAACGGCGAATACGCATTTTTTTCGGAACCCGTCGTCGCGATCGCCGTTCTACTCTTCGGATAGCGAATTTATGCCCCCCCGCTCTCGCTATCCAAGACATGGGCCCGGACGACGCTACCTCCCCCCCCCCGGTAGCGCGCCCGGGCCCAATTACGTTCCGCTCCATCGCATCGCTTCGTCCCGTAAGCCGTTCGGCAGGCGGAACGAAACCGTGCGTCGCGCATTGGGATGGCGAGGCGCGCCCCTGGTTCGCGCCCGTGTTTTCAGGAGACATTCAATGCGTAAGATCACCCCGTTCGCGATCCTCGCCGCTGCGCTGCTGGTCGGCGCGTGCAACACCGTCGAAGGCGTCGGCAAGGACGTGAAGTCGGCGGGCGACACCGTTGCCAAGACGGCTGACAGCGCGAAATAACGCCAAGCGCCTGGCGCTACGACAAAGGCCGCTCCCGGATCCCGGGAGCGGCCTTTTGCATGTCTGCGCCGTTCGCCCCGCCGCCGCCGCGGCGCAGGATCAGCTTTCGACCAGCTCGGTCGACGCATCCTTGACGCGCTTGCGCTCGGTGAACCAGATCGCGATCAGCGCCAGTTCGTAGAGCGCGACCAGCGGCACCGCGAGCATGATCATCGACCCCGCATCGGGCGGCGCAAGCACCAGCGCCAGCGCGAAGCAGCCGACGATCGCGTAGCGTCGGCCAGCCACAAGCTGCTTGCGCGACACCAGCCCCGCACGCTCGACCAGCATCAGCAGGATCGGCAGCAGGAAGGCGAGCCCGAAGGCGAACAGGAACTGCATCACGAAATCGAGATAGGAAGCGACCGAGGTCAGCGCTTCCTGCTGGACGCCGCCGAGATTGCCCTGGAAGCTGAGGAAGAAGTGCAGCGCCGAGGGGATAGCGACGAAATAGGCCATGCTCGCGCCGACGATGAACAACACCGGAGTCGCGAACAGGAACGGCAGCAGCGCGCGCTTTTCCTTGGTGTAGAGCCCGGGCGAGACGAACGCCCACAATTGGTTGGCGATCACCGGAAAGGCGATCATCAGCGCCGCGAACAGCGCGACCTTCAACTGGACGAAGAAGCCGTCGAACACGCCGACCGTGACGACCTTGGTCTGCCCCGCCAGCAGCAACGGATGCACCAGCACGGTGAAGATCTCGCGCGAATAGACATAGGTGCCGATGAACACGACCAGCACCGCGACGATGCAGAAAAACAGCCGCTTGCGCAGTTCCACCAGATGATCGAGCAGCGGCGCGCGGCTGGCTTCGAGGTCGTCGACGGGTGCGTTCACGGATGCGCCTTGGATACGGGTTCGGCGGCTGCGGGCAGCGCAGTTGCGGTGTGCGTCGGGGCGGCGTCGGTCGCGCCCTGCGGCGCGGGACCAAACGGCTCGGCGGTCCTCGGCGTCGCGGTCAGCGCCGGTGTCTCGACCATCGTCGGCGGTGCGGTGCCCTCGGTGCCGTCATAGCCGACGTCGATCGCATCGTGCGACGCGGGCAAATGCGTCGATTCTGGCGGATGCTCGCGCATGATCCGCTCATTCTCCGCCGCCCACTTCTTTTCCATGTCCTGCAGCTCGGCCTCGCGCACCATCGTGTCGAAGCCAGAGCGGAACTGGTTGGCGACGCCACGCACCTTGCCGAGCCAATGGCCGGCAAAGCGCATCGCCTTGGGCAGGTCCTTGGGCGGGATCACCAGCAAGGCGACCACCCCCAACAGGATCACTTCGGACGAGGCGACATCGAACATGGCAGCGCGATGCCGCTAATCAGACTTCGGTGTCGCGGATGCGATTGCCGTCACGGTCGAACACGGGGTCCGCCGCGGCCTTGGCTTCGATCCGGCTCGGCTCGCGCTTGGGCTCGTCCTCTTCGGCCATGCCCTTCTTGAACGACTTGATGCCCTTGGCGACATCACCCATCATGTTCGAGAAACGGCCGCCGCCCAGGACGAGGATCGCGATCCCGCCGAAGATCAGCCAGTGTACAATACTCAAACCACCCATGATCGATCTCCTAAGGTCCGCCCTATCTAGTCCTGCTCGCCGGAAACTTCCACCTCCGCGTCCATCTCCCGGTCCACTTCGTTACCGACCTCGCCGTCGGCATCGATGCGATCGAAAGCGAGATCGACCGGATCGAGCAGCCCCGCCGCGCGAAGATCGTCGATCCCCGGCAAGTCGCGGCGGCTCGCCAAGCCGAAATGGCCGAGGAACGCCGGCGTCGTCGCATAAAGCAGCGGCCGCCCGGGCACCTCGCGCCGTCCGGCGGGCCGAATCCACCCCGCCTCCATCAATACGTCCAGCGTGCCCTTAGAGATGCCGACCCCGCGAATCGCTTCGATTTCGGCGCGCGTCGTCGGCTCGTGATAGGCGATGATCGCGAGCGTCTCGATCCCCGCGCGGCTGAGCTTGCGCGGCTCCTCATGCGTGCGGCGCAGCAGGTGCGCCATGTCGGCGGCGGTCTGGAAATTCCAGCGCTCGCCGCGCTTCACGAGCTCGACCCCGCGCCCGGCATAGTCGGCCTGCAGCGCGAGCAGGGCCGCGCGCACCTCGACCCCCTCGAGCTGCGTGCGGATCGCGTCGGTCGTCATCGGCTCGGTCGCGGCGAACAACACCGCCTCGACCGCGCGGACGATCGCATCGGGCGGCGTCATGCCCCCTGCCCCGCCGGCGCGCGCAGATAGAGGGGCGCGAAGGGCGAATGCTGGCGCAGTTCGGCCTTGCCCTGCTTGGCGAGTTCGAGCGCGGCGACGAAGCTCGAGGCGAGCGCCGATTTGCGGAACACCCCGGTCGCGCTTTCGGGCAGGAAGCTCTCGATCGTCCGCCACTCGAGCGTGATGCCGAGCAACCGCGCGACCCGCTCGAGCGCGGCTTCGAGCGTCATCACGTCGCGGTGCGCGACGACGTGCATCACCGGCCGCGTCCGCGCGGTGATGACGCCATACGCGGCGATCAGGTCGAAGATCTCGGCCTGCCACAGCGCCTTTCGGTGCGTGCGCAGACCTTCGGGCGCACCGCGCAGGAAGACATCGCGCCCGATCCGGTCGCGCGCCACCAGCCGCGCGCCGGCCTCGCGCATCGCGCTCAGCCGTTCGAGCCGCAGCTGCAGCCGCAGCGCGAGGTCTTCCGGGCTCGGTTCGACCTCGGGGTCGCGCGGCAGCAGCAGGCCCGATTTGAGGTAGGCGAGCCACGCCGCCATTACCAGATAGTCCGCCGCCAGCTCGAGCTTGATCGCGCGTGCCTGCTCGACGAAATGGAGATATTGGTCGACCAGGGCGAGGATCGAGATCGCCTTCAGATCGACCTTCTGGCTCCGCGCAAGCGCGAGCAGCACGTCGAGCGGGCCTTCCCAGCCATCGAGGTCGAGCGTCAGGGTTTCGGGGACGTCGGTCATTAGGGAGACGCTACCAAATCGCGGGCGGCGCGAGAACCATCTCAATCCTCCCCCGGGAACCGGGGGAGGTGGCAGGCGTAGCCTGACGGAGGGGGCCCTCTCCGCGTGCGCAGCGCTTGTGGCTACGCCCCCTCCACCACCAGCCCGAAGAAGGCTGGCGGTCCCCCTCCTCCGGTTCCCGGGGGAGGATTTAGGTGAGCGCGAGCAGGGCGTCGCGCTTGGCAATGAGCGCGGCGAAATCGCCCGCGGGTTTCACCCCCGCCACGCTTGCCATCGCCCGATCCAGCCGCGCCCTCGAAACAACCGACATCTCGCCAAGCCGTGCGGCGATGTCCTCCATTTCGTCCATCCGCCCCCAGCAATCGAGCACCAGGTCGCATCCCGCCACGATCGCACTCGCGGCCTTGTCGCCTGCGGTTCCCGACAGCGCCTTCATGTCGATGTCGTCGGTCATCAGCAGCCCGTCGAAACCGATGCGGCGGCGGATGATGTCCTCGACCACCACCGGCGACAGCGTCGCGGGCCGCGCCGGATCCCATGCCTCGAACACGATGTGAGACGTCATCCCCATCGGCGCGTCCTTCAGTCGTACGAACGGCGCGAGATCGACGTCGAGCTCGGCATCCGACGCGGTGACCGTCGGCAGATGATAATGCGTGTCGACCAGCGCGCGGCCATGCCCCGGCATATGCTTGACCACGCCGACCACGCCGCCGCGCTGCAACCCCTGCAGGATCGCGCGGCCGAGCGCGGCGACGCGCATCGGCTCGGAGCCGAGCGCGCGCGTCGCGATCGCGTCGGTGGTGTCGGGCTGCGACACGTCGAGCAAGGGCAGGCAGTCGACGTTGATCCCGACCTCGGCGAGCATCAGCGCGATCGCCTCGGCATTGGCGCGCACCGCCTCGATCGCCGAAATCGGCGCAATGTCGTAGAGCGCGTCGAAGGCGGGACCAGCGGGAAAGGCCGGCCATTCGGGCGGCCCCATCCGCGCGACGCGGCCGCCTTCCTGGTCGATCAGGATCGGCACGTCATCGCGCCCCGACAGCGCGCGCAGGCTGTCGGTCAGCGCGCGGACCTGCGCCCGGTCCGCGATGTTGCGCTTGAACAGGATGTAGCCGGCCGGCTCGGCGGCAGTGAAAAAGCTGTGTTCGGCGGGCGTGAGGGCGAGGCCGGACAGGCCGAAGATGACGGGCTTCATGCGGGCGGCTTAGCAACAAGTGCCCGCTAAATTAAGCCCCTCCCCTGAAGGGGAGGGGCGAAATCCGTCAGCCGCGCGGGACGAAGCAGGCCTGCCCGGCGGCGGCGAGCTTGGCGCACAGGCTGGTCGCCTGGCCGGCGCTGCCGGCATTCACGCGCAGCCGATATACGGTCTTGCCGTTGACCTGTGCTGCCTGGACCGACTTGCCGAGCGGTGCGAGATACGCCTGCCGCTTCGAGATCGTCCGCCAGTTGGCATCGGCTTCGGCTTCGCTCGCGAACGATCCGAGCTGGACGAGCGCGCCACCCGACGTGCCCGACTTGGCCGCCGGGATCGCGGTGACCGCCTTGCTTGCCCCTGCATCGACCTTCGCCGGCGGCGCTTTCTTGCCGGCGACCGGCGCCTCGGGCAGCGCCTTCATGTCGATCGCGGCATTGCCGGTCGCGGAACCATTGCTGGTCGCGATCGCGCTGTCGCCCTCGCCTTCGACCTTGACGCCGCCGGGATCGTCGGGCTTGACCTTATAGTCGCCTTCCTGCGCCGCGATCAGCGCGCCGTTGCCGTCGCTCCCCTGATGCTTCTTGTAATATTGATACCCAAAGATCGCCGCAGCGACGACCAGCAGGGCCAGCACGATCAGGCCGATGATCTTTACGACCGACGGGCCGTCATCATAGTCGTCCTCGACCGTTTCCAGCCAGGGAAGGCGATCCTCGTCGCGCATGTCATACTCGCCTGCCATCAGTTCATCTCCTGGACCGCCTGGACGCCCATGATGCCCAACCCGTTGCGGATAATCTGCCCGATTGCATCCGCCAAGAAAAGCCGCGCGCACGTCATCGCCGGATTATCGGGCAGCAGGAAGCGCCGGTCGGGCCGGTCGTTGCCGACATTCCACAAAGCATGGAGCGAAGCAGCCAAGTCATAGAGATAGAAGGCAATCCGGTGCGGTTCGCGCGCCGCCGCAGCGGTGTCGACGATGCGCGGGAATTGCGCAGCGAACTTCACGAGCGCAAGGTCCTCCGTGTCAAGTTGGGACAAGTCGATCGTATCGCACACAATTCCCGCCTCGGCCGCGCGGCGGTGGAGCGATGCGACACGCGCGTGCGCATAGTTGACGTAAAAGACGGGGTTGTCCTTCGACGCCTCGACCACCTTGGCGAAGTCGAAGTCCATCTGCGCGTCGGCCTTGCGTGTCAGCATGGTGAAGCGGACGACGTCCTTGCCGACTTCGTTCACCACATCGGCGAGCGTGACGAAATTGCCCGCGCGCTTCGACATCTTGATTGGCTCGCCAGCGCGCATCAGGCGGACCATCTGGACGAGCTTGACGTCGAAGCGCGTCTTGCCACCGGTCAGCGCCTGCACCGCGGCGACGATCCGTTTCACCGTGCCGGCATGGTCGGCACCCCAGATGTCGATCAGCGCGTCGGCCGACTGCGCTTTCTGGAAGTGATAGGCGAGGTCGGCGCCGAAATAGGTCCATTGCCCGTTCGACTTCCTGATCGGCCGGTCCTGGTCGTCGCCGAACTGGGTCGAGCGGAACAGCGGGAGCACGACCGGCTCCCAATCCTCGAGCTCCTGCCCCTTGGGGGCCTCGAGCACGCCGTCGTAAATGAGGTCGCGCGAGCGCAATTCGGCCTCGGCCTCCTCGGGCTTGCCGGCTGCCTGCAGCTCGGCTTCGGACGAGAAGAGGTCGTGATGGATGCCGAGCAACGCGAGATCGGCCTTGATCAGCACGAGCATCGCCGCGACCGCCTTGGTGCGGAACAGCACGAGCCACTCTTCCTCGGGCTTGCCGACATAGGCGTCGCCAAATTCGGCGGCGAGCGCCTGGCCGACGGGCACCAGGTAATCGCCCGGATACAGGCCCTCGGGGATCTCGACGGTCTCGCCGAGCGCCTCGCGGTAGCGCAGGTGGACCGAGCGCGCGAGCACGTCGACCTGCCCGCCCGCGTCGTTGACGTAATATTCGCGGATCACCTTGTGCCCCGCGAATTCGAGCAAGGCGGCGAGCGCATCGCCGACCACCGCGCCACGGCAATGCCCCATGTGCATCGGACCCGTAGGATTGGCCGAGACATACTCGATGTTCACCGTGGTGCCCGCACCGCGGTTCGAGCGGCCGTAATCGTCGCCCCCGTCGCGGATCGCCGAGAGTTCGGCGCGCCACGTATCGTCGGTCAGGCTCATGTTGATGAAGCCCGGCCCGGCGATCGACACCGTCTCGACTTCGTCCAGCGAACCCAGATGCGCGACGATCTTCTCGGCGAGCGCACGCGGGTTGGTCTGCGCCGGCTTGGCCAGCACCATCGCGGCGTTGGTGGCGAGATCGCCATGCGTCGTGTCGCGCGGCGGCTCGACCGTGATGTTCGCGCGGTTGAGCCCGGCGGGCAGATCGCCGCTGGCTTCAAGGGCATCGAGCACCGCATCGATATGCGCGGCGAAACGGGTGTAGAGGGTCATTGGGGCACGTCCGGTGGTGTCTGCGAGCGCGCGCCTTAGCGGATACGGAAGGCGGCTTCAAATCACCTTCGTCCCTCCCCGTGCCGCGGAGGATTTTCGGTGGTTGATCGCGGCACGAAACTGCGCCTACCAACGGCGCATCTCCCTTCCGAAAGGTCGCCCATGAATCGCACCGCTCTTCTGCTCGCCACCGCCGCCGCTGCGCTTACGCTGGCGCCGGTCCATGCCCAGCAGAAGGCGTCGACCGCCGCCCCCGTCGGTGGCGATATCCCCGCCAAGTTCAGCCCGCCCGAAGCCGATCGCGATTACGTCAAGCGCGAGGTGATGATCCCGATGCGCGACGGGACCAAGCTCTACACCGTGATCGTCTACGCCAAGGGCCTGACCAACGCGCCGATCGTGCTGACGCGCACGCCGTACAACGCAAAAGGCCGCGCCAACCGCATGGACTCGGCGAGCGAGCTGTCGACGCTGCCGCTCGCCGACGAGATGTTCGTCAAGGGCGGCTACATCCGCGTCTATCAGGACATTCGCGGCAAATACGGCTCTGAAGGCGACTATGTCGTCACGCGCCCCGTCATCGGCCCGCTGAACCAGACCAAGGTCGATCACACCACCGACGCCTATGACACGATCGACTGGCTGGTGAACAAGGCGAACCTGCCGGAATCGAACGGCCGCGTCGGGATGATCGGATCGTCCTACGAGGGCTTCACCGTGGTGATGGCGCTGCTCCATCCCCATCCCGCGCTGAAAGTCGCCGCGCCGCAGAGCCCGATGATCGACGGCTGGATGGGCGACGACTGGTTCCATTACGGCGCGTTCCGCCTGCCCAACATCGGCTGGCTCGGCTCGCAGACCGGCTACAAGGGCGAGGGCAAGGCGCCCCCGTCGGGCGGCTATGACGATTACGACAATTTCCGCACCATCTCGGCTGGCGATTGGGCGAAGAAGTCGGGCTACGACCAGCTTCCCTATTGGAAGCGGATGGTCGAGCATCCCGCCTATGACGGCTTCTGGTCGGGCCAGGCGCTCGACACTTTGCTCGCGGCGAGCCCGTCGAACGTCCCCACGCTGTGGGAACAGGGCCTGTGGGATCATGAGGACATGTGGGGCGGGATCCACAGCTATGAGGCGCTGGTCAAGGCTGGGCACCAGTCGAACAATTATCTGGTGATGGGCCCGTGGCGCCACAGCCAGGTCAATCGCGAGGGCCGCACGCTCGGGCCGCTGACGTGGAACGGCGACACCGCGCAGCAATATCGCGAAGACATGGTGCTGCCCTTCTTCAACCAGTATTTGAAGGACGGCCCCGCGGTCACGCTGCCCGCCGCCGCAATCTACAACACTGGCGCGAACCATTGGGACAACTTCCCCAAATGGCCGCTGTCGTGCGACACCGGCTGCGACACGCCGCTCACCCCGCTCTATCTGCAGGCCGACAAGGGCCTCGGCTTCGAGCGCGCCGCGAGCGGCGGCGACAGCTATGTGTCCGATCCCGCCAACCCCGTCCCTTATCTGCCGCGTCCGATCAATTTCGACGATGGCCGCTGGGGCGACTGGCTGGTGTCGGACCAGCGCTCGGTCGACGGCCGCACCGACGTGATGAGCTATTCGACGCCGGCGCTGACCAAGACCGTCAAGGTCTCGGGCGTGCCGTGGGCCGACATCTTCGCCAAAACGACCGGCAGCGACGGCGACATCGTCGTCAAGCTGATCGACGTCTATCCCGACGAGGTGGCGAGCAACCCCAAGATGGGCGGCTATCAGCTGGCGATCAGCCTCGACATCTTCCGCGGCCGCTATCGCGAGAGCTTCGCCAAGCCGAGCGCGATCCCGGCTGGCAAGACGCAGCAATATCGCTTCCGTTTGCCGGCGGTGAACCATGAATTCCTGCCGGGGCACAAGATCATGGTGCAGGTGCAGTCGTCGCTGTTCCCGGTCTACGACCGCAACCCGCAGACCTTCGTGCCGAACATCTTCCTGGCGAAGCCCGCGGATTACAAGAAGGCGACCGTCACGATCGAGCATGGCGCCGCGGGGGCGAGCGCGGTGCTGCTGCCGGTGGTGGCGAAGTAACGGCTGCCGCCTTTTCGGCACCCTCTCCCGCCGTTCGCCCTGAGCCTGTCGAAGGGCTGTTCTTCTTGCGACCCGCGACAAGAAGGACAGTGCTTCGACACGCTCAGCACGAACGGAGCTAGGGTCGCGCGTCGGTCACACCAGCCCGCTGACCGCCTTGGTCCCCTTGCTCAGCGGGAACAGCGCCGCCATCGCGCGCGCCGGCTCGACGCCGAAATGCCCCGCCACCGCGCCGGCGATGAAGGCGTCGAGCTGCAGCGTCGGCTTGAGGTCGCGCCCCTCGAACAAGGCCGCCTGTTGCAGCCCCGGCCAGTCCGCCAGCACCCGCCCGCCGCGCACCGCACCGCCGAGCAGCATCGCCGAGCTCCCCGTCCCGTGATCGGTCCCGCCGGTGCCATTCACCGCGACGGTCCGCCCGAACTCGGTCGCGACAAGCACCATCGTGTCGCTCCACAGCGGTCCAAGCCCCGCCTGCAGCGCGCCGATCATCGCATCGAGCCCCTTCAACTGCGCGCCGAGCCGCTGGCGCTGCTGGGTATGCGTGTCCCAGCCGCCGGTCTCGATCATCGCGATCCGCGCACCGTTGGCGGGCGCGAGCAGGCGCGCGGCAAGCGCCCCCGTAGCCGCCGCATTGGCACCGCCCCCCGCCGCCAGATCGCTGGTCAGCTCGCGCGTGCTCATCGCCTCGCTCCACAGCCCGTGGAGCTGTGTGTCGCCCTGATAGAGCATCGCCACACGCTGCATTAAATCGTCCGAGGCTTGCGGCAGGTTCGACGGCGCGTAGGACGACACGTCGTGCGGCCCGCGTAACGCCAGCGGCACCGTCGCCGACACCGCGATTGCCTTTGCCTGCGTCGGCGGCAGCACGCCGAGCAGCCGATTGAGCCAGCCGTCCTTGACCTGATAGGCGCTCAGCCCGCCGCTCTCGAGCACATTCTGCCCGTCGAAATGCGAGCGATCGCGGTACGGCGAGGCGACGGCGTGCGCGAACAGCACCTGCTTTCGGCCGTACAGCCCCTGCAGCGTCGTCATCGTCGGGTGCAGCGCGAACATCCCATCGAGCTTGCCCGCAGTGGCGAAGTCGGCGGCGAGATCACCGCGCGCGCCGACGAATGCCGGATCGCCGACCGGCGCAACGATCCCCATGCCGTCGGCCGCACCGCGCTGGATGATGAAGACGAAGCGTTTGTCGGTCTCGGCCTTGGCGAAGGCCATGCGCGGCGCCAGCGCCAGCGCGAGCGCACCGGCGCCCAGGAAGGTACGACGATCGAGAAAGGGCATGTCCATGGCTTATCTCCGCATGAATTCTGGCGCGACGAGCAGCAAGGCGAGTCCCTGCGCCGGGCTCTCGCAATTGGCGAGCGCGGCGGTCGTCGCCGGGCTGACCGCGCCGGGCAGCAGTTTGGGCGCCAGCGCGCGCGCGTCGACGTTCGCCGCGCGCGAGGCGAAGCGTTCGGCCGCCTCGACGCGGCGCAGCACCGCATCAGGCCCCGCCCAGCTGCCGGCGATATCATCGTAGCCGATCGGCTGGCCCGGCTTCCACGTCGGCTGGCCGAGCTGGTTGAGCAGGCCGACCATGGCCTGCGGATCGGCGGTCTTGACGTTCAGCGCGCGCATCGACGAGATCGTCCATTCCCACGGCGTCTTGAACTTGAGCGGCTGCTCGACCCACGCCTCGGGCGAGGCGATCAGCGCGCGGTATACCGTCGGCAGGTCGCCACCCGATTTGAGGAACGCCGCCTGCAACCGCGCGACCATCGCCGGCGGCGGGGCGTCGCCCGCGAAGTGGCGCGCGAGCTTGCTGGCGATGTGCGTCGCGGTGGCGGGCGAGACCGCGACGTCGGCGAGCACCGCACTCGCCTGTTCGACCCCGCCGGCCGGATAGGTCTTGCCGATCACCAGCCGGTCGCCGGGCTCATGCAGCGGTGCCGCGAACACGAAATCGCCGGGCAGCCCGTCGGTCCCGGCAGCGCGCGCGCCCGGCCCCTGCCCGATCCCGGCGACGGTCCAGCCGGTCATCGCGCGGGCGAATTCGGTGACGTCGGCCTGGCTGTAGCCGGTGCGCACGCCGAGCGTATGCAGCTCGAGAATCTCACGCGCGAGGTTCTCGTTGAGCCCGACCTTGCGATTGCCGCGCGCGGCGATCTTGAGGCCGAGCGGCGAATTCGGACCGACCGAGACCGCCTGGTCGAGATACAGCAGCATTGCGGGGTGCTGCTCGACCGCCATCAGCATGTCGTGGAAGCGGCCGAGCACGTGCGGGCGGATCGCCTCGAACTCGAGCGTGCCGGCGAGCCCGACGACCTGCAGCTTGTCGGCCGACACCGCGAAATGATTCGCCCAGAAATGCACCAGCCGCTCGACGAACGGCGTGTCGCTGATAAGCGCCTGCGTCACCCGCGCGCCGACCGCGCCGGCATAATCCTCGCGGCCCGTGCGCGCAGCGAACTGGCGCGCCTGCTTCATCGCATCGTCGCGCGGCGGCTTTGCCGGCATGCTTGGCGCCATCCCCGGCGGCTGCACCGATTGTGCGCCCATCTGCATCCCGGCGGGGGCGGCACCGGGCATCGGCGCGACCGCGCCGGTTGCCGCCGGCGGATTGGGCCGGTTGCCCTGCTGCGCGCGAAGCGCGCGCTGCTGGCGGAAATAATCGGCGAGCTCGCCCGCCACCGCCGCGCTGCTCGCCGCGCCGGCGATCGCATCGGGATGGGGATCATATTTGGCGAACTGTCCGGTCAGCCAACCGACCGGGTCACTCGGCACCGGCTGATCGCCGCGCGCGCCCAGGCCGAAGCGGTTGAGCGCGATACTTGCCTTGCTCATCAAGCCTTCCTCACAACGCCCCCGATGTGTGCCCCTGCAGCGCTATCGCAACAAACTGTCGCAAGATTATGCCCGATGCGGAGCGACGCGTTCGTTTCGTGCAACTGGTCGCGCGTTCTTTGCGCTTGGGCTTATGCTGCACTGCAATAAAGACACTCCCAACAGCACAATCCATCTTTGGGGAGAGGATGCGCATCGGCTTTCGACCTTCGAAAGGAACGATCATGCTCAAGACTTTCTTCGCCGCCACCGCCCTCCTCGCCGTTTCGGTTGCACCTGCCGTCGCCAAGACCGGCGTGACCAAGACCTTCACGCGCGATGGCGAAACCTACACCTACAAGACGATCGACAAGGGTGATCACATCCTGATCAGCGGCCGCCATCAGTCGGGCAGCGCGTTCGAACTCAACGTCCGTGGCGATCAGGTCACCGGCGTGTCGGGTGGCGTTCCCGTTGCCTTCACCGTCGCCAATGCACAGTCCAAGCTGAGCTCGACCGAGCTGGCTTCGCGCTGATTTGAGCGGGACCCTGCACAGGGTCTAGTCCTCACGACCGTCACCTCGGTACAGCGCCGGGGTGACGGCGGAGGACGCAGCGCGTTCGACGCTCCAGGGCGTCCTTCAAAACCCTTCGGGCAGATCGATCGGCCCGACCACCTCGCGATAGCGCGCAACCGCATAATGATCGGTCATCCCGGCGATGAAGTCGGCGATGTGGCGGCTGCGCCACGGCTCTCCGTCCGGCATACGCGTCGCCCAATCCCCCGGCATCAGCCGCGCGTCGGCACGATAGGCCGCGAACAATCCCCCCACGATCCCCTCCGCCGCGCGTGCCGCCTCGAGCTGGCGCGGGTGGTGATAGAGATTGGCGTACATGAAGCGCTTCAGCACGCGCTCATCCTCGCGCATCTCGGGCGAAAAACCGACCAGGCAGCGCCCCGCGGCGCGCACATCCTCGGCATCGCCGATCCCGGCCAGCCGCGTCCGCGTCTCCGCGATCAGATCATTGACCATCGCGCCGATCTGCGAGCGAATCAGCTCGCCGACCAGCCGCGCCGGCGCGACATCGGGGAAGCGGGCACGCACCGCATCCCAGCCGCGCGCGACCAAGGGCACGCTCAGCAATTGGTCGAGCGTCAGCAGCCCGGCGCGCAGGCCGTCGTCGATGTCGTGATTGTCATAGGCGATGTCGTCGGCGATCGCCGCGACCTGCGCCTCGAGGCTCGACCAGCGCGGCAGGTCGAGCGGAAACGCCGCATCGCATTCCGCCAGCGCCCAACGCGGTTTCTTGATCGGGCCATTGTGCTTGGCGAGCCCCTCGAGCGTCTCCCACGTCAGGTTGAGCCCGTTCCAGCGCGGATAGGGGCTGTCGATCGTCATCAGCGCGCGCAGCGTGTTGCCGTTGTGATCGAACCCGCCCTGCCCGGCCAGGGCCGCCTCGAGCGCATCCTCGCCGGCATGGCCGAACGGCGGATGGCCGATGTCGTGCGCCAGCGCCAGCGCCTCGGTCAGATCCTCGTTGAGCCCGAGCGTCCGCGCGATCGTCCGCGCGATCTGTGCGACCTCGAGACTGTGCGTGAGCCGGACGCGGAAATGGTCGCCGTCGGGCGCCATGAACACCTGCGTCTTGTGACGCAGCCGGCGGAAGCTGATCGAATGGATGATGCGGTCGCGATCGCGCTGGAAGGCATCGCGTGGGCCCCGCGCCGTCTCGGGCGTGCTCCCCTTTTGTTCTTCATGGAGGCGACCGCGGCTGCGCTCCGGGTGAGAGGCCCAGGGCGAAGTTACGGTCATGACGGTCGGTATTCCACGAATCGAAAGGTCATTTGCCGCCGAGCTTGCTGATCTTCTGCCCAGCATCGCTGACGAAGACGAAGCCCGACAGGCCGTCCTTGGCGATCTTGTTGACGAACGCCTGGGCTTCTTCGTCGGTCTTGAACGGGCCGGTCAGGATGCGGTTGGTCGCGCGCAGCGGCGTCGTCCAGCCGCTACGCCCGGCGAGCTGCTTGTTGGCGCTGCGCAGCTTCGACCATTGCTTGGGCAGGTCGTTCTCGTTCGCGCCGCCCGCCACCTGCACCCACACGCGCGACGGTTCGAGCAGCTTGGGATCGTTCTTGCGCTTTTCCTCGGCGGCTTTCTTGGCGTCGGCGATCTTCTTGTCGGCGGCAGCCTTCTTCGCGTCGGCCAGCTTCTTGTCGGCGAGCGCCTTCTTGTCCGCCAGCGCCTTCTTGTCCGCCGCCGCTTTCTTGTCGGCGAGCTTCCGGGCGTCCGCCTCGGCCTTGCGCTCGGCAGCGGCTGCCGCGACGGCGGGATCGACCGCGGGCGTGGCGATTGGCGCGCGGGAGACCACGGCGGGTGCGGGCTCGGCCGGCAACTCGTTCCCCGGCACCTTGATGTCGGAAATGATCGCCGCGAGGATCGAATCCTCGCTGCGCACCGGCGCCGGCGTAACGGGCACGACCGCGACGGAGGCCGCCGACGGCGCGGGATACGTCGGGGTGGGTGTCGAGACGGTCGCAGGAACGGCCGTCGCGGGAACAGTCGGCGCCGCGCCGAAGGTCGTCGACGCACCCGTAGCCGGCGCAGCGCTGCCAGTGACGACCGGCGACGCTTCCGCCACGGCGCTCAGCGGCGGTGCGACGGTGGTGGTCGGCGTGGTCTGCTGGAGGATCGGCGCGCGGGGTCCGAACACGGTCTGCGGCTGTGAGGTCGTGGCGGCCGGCGGCGTCACGGTTGCGACGCTGCTCGGCGCGGACTGCGAAGTCGCGGGGGCGGTGTAGGGCGAACGGGCCGCCGTGTTTGCCGCGAACGTGGAAGACGGTGCAGTGGGCGCGGTCGACCGAACCGAACGCTGCGGGGTGACGCCGGTCGATGCCACGCCAGCAGGCGCGGATTGCGCCATGGGCGGCGCAATCGTCGGAGTCGCGCTCGTCCCCGGCACGCGCTGGACATAGGTGACCGGCGGCACACTCGTCGTTGGACGTGCCGCGGTGGCGTAAGGCGAGGTCCCGGATGACGCCGGGGTCTGCGACGGAACACGGATCGCGTTCGACGCCAGCGTCACCCCACTCGCGGGCGACGCATAGGTCGGACGCGCATAGGTCGGCGCGGCGTAAGGCGGCGTGCCAGACGTCGGGGCAGAATAGGTCGGCGTGCCATAGGCGGTGGTGCCATAGACCGGCGGCGCCGGCAGCGGCTGCGGTGGCGGGGTGGTCGCCGCGGCGATCGCGACGCGCCCACGGTTGCGCCGCGCCTCGCGCGCCTTGCGCCGCTCCTCGCGCGCGTCGACCTTGACCGGCACGACCGGCTTGGCGACCGCGGCCACCTCGACCGGGGCGGTCGGATCGGGGCCCAGCGCGGCGAGCGGCGGCACCAGCCGGGCGTCGTTGACGCGATCGATGCTCGGCCGCACCTCGCCGAAATGCACCGCAAAGGCACGGTCGGCGGGCCGCAGACTCGGCAGGATGGTGAAGAAGGGTTGCAGGCCCTGCGCCATGCCGGCGGGCATCATGCTCGTCGCGATCTTCTCGGCGCCGGCCCGGTCACCGCCCATCGCCAGGATGAACGCGCGCGCGCGCCACGCGCCGCGATCGCTCTTGCGCAGCAGCAGGTCGATCTGCGTCAGCGCCAGCTCGCGCTTGCCCGAAATGCCGAGCGACAGCGCATAGCGGCGCAGCGTTTCGTCGTTCGGCCCGGCCCGCAGCGCGACGCGATAGTCGCGCTGCGCCCGCTCCTGCTCGCCGACCAGATCATAAGCGAGGCCACGATCGGCGGCGAAACTGCGTGGGTCGGCGCCGAGCCGCTCGGCTTCGGCGAAATGGCGCAGCGCGTCGCCGGGCCGCTCGGCCGAGACGAGCAGGCTGCCCTCGCCCGCCTTGACGCGCGCATTGCGCGGATCGATCCGCTCGGCACGCGCGAAGAAGGCGGCAGAGGCGGTATCGTCGTCCAGCTTGAGCGCGAGTTCGCCAGCCCGGATCAGCGCCTGCAGATCCTGCGGGTTGGCCGCCAGCAGCCGGATCTGGCTCGCGAGCAGGTCGGCGTCGGACAGCGGCTGCACCGTATAAGGTGACGGCACGCTGGCATAAGGCGACGGATAGGTCTGGGCGGTCGCCCCGCCGGCCAGCCCCAGCGCGAGCGCGGAAATCGAAACGGAGAGACCAACGGCGCGCATGGACAATCCTAGAGCGGGTTGCAACGGACGCGGCAAGCAAACAGACAAAGGTGCTGCGACCAACCGACACCCATCGGCGGCGAGCGGCGCACGCAGGCCGCTCGCCCGTCCGACAGGCCGCTGTCCGAACCGCTTACTGGTTGTTCTGGCGGTGCAGGAAGCGCGGAATGTCGAGCGGGTCCTTGTCGGGCGCAGGCTCCTCGTCGCGCGCGGCGCCACGCGAAACGCTCGACATGCGCTCGAACAGGGTGCCGCCAAGCTTGACGCGCGGTGCGGGTGCGGCGGGCTCGGGCGTCGGCGCAGGGGCCGGCGCCGCTTCGGCGGCCGCAGCGGGCGAACCCGGCGAGAGCCAGCGGCGGCGGGTTGGCGCTTCGCTCGGCGTATCGTCGGCCGCTGGCTTGGAAGGCTCGCGCTCGTCGCCGAAGGTCGGGATCGGCGCAGGTGCGGGCGCCGGGCTCGGCTCGGGAGCGACGGCGGTGTCGCTGTCGAGCACCAGCTCGTCGACTTCGGCCGGCGCCGGTTCGGCGGCTGGCGCCTCCGCGACGGGCTCGGGCGCTGCCGTGTCGGTGGGGACGGGGGCTGGCCCCTCATTCTTCTTGGCACCCGAGAAGCTGAACGCGCGCGAGACCGGCGGTGCGACCGGGAGCGGGCGCGCTTCGGCCTCTATACCGGTGGCGACCACCGACACGCGGATCTTGCCCTCGAGCTCGGGATTGAACGCCGAACCCCAGATGATGTTGGCGTCCTCGTCGACCAGCTCGCGAATGTGGTTCGCGGCTTCGTCGACCTCGAGCAAGCGCATGTCGTCGCCGCCGGTAATCGAGACGATGACGCCCTTGGCGCCCTTCATCGACACGCCGTCGAGCAGCGGGTTGGCGATCGCCTTCGACGCCGCCTCGATCGCGCGATTGTCGCCCGAGGCCTCGCCCGTGCCCATCATCGCCTTGCCCATTTCCTGCATCACCGAGCGAACGTCGGCGAAGTCGAGGTTGATCAGGCCCGGCATGACCATCAGGTCGGTGATCCCGCGGACGCCCTGCTGGAGGACCTCGTCCGCCATCTGGAACGCTTCCTTGAAGGTCGTGTTCGCGTTCGCCACCAGGAACAAGTTCTGGTTCGGAATGACGATCAGCGTGTCGACATACTTCTGCAGTTCCTCGATGCCCGCCTCGGCGCTCTTGGCGCGACGCGTGCCCTCGAAGGCGAACGGCTTGGTGACGACGCCGACCGTCAGGATGCCCATGTCGCGCGCCGCCTTGGCGATGACCGGGGCCGCACCCGTGCCGGTGCCGCCGCCCATGCCGGCCGCGATGAAGCACATGTGCGAGCCTTCGAGCATCTTGGTGACCTGCTCGATCGTCTCTTCGGCGGCAGCGCGGCCGATCTCGGGGCGCGAACCGGCGCCGAGCCCTTGCGTGATCTTCGCGCCGAGCTGGATCTTGTGGCTCGCGGTCGATTGCTTGAGCGCCTGCGAGTCGGTGTTCGCGACGAGGAACTCGACGCCCTGCACGTCGGCGCGCATCATGTTCGCGATAGCGTTGCCGCCTGCGCCGCCGACGCCGATCACGGCGATGCGCGGCGTGAGCTCATCGACTTCTGGCGGCAAAAATTCGATGCTCATGTCCGGTCTCCAACCAGCGCCCACACCCCGGCGCGAAACTAATATCAACTGTTCTTGCACCATCGCTTGCGGTCGTTCCAGCGCGAACCGCATGTTCGAGTAGCAAATCTTTAATAATTCGCGCGGGCCGCCGCGATTAGGCGTCGGAACAGCGCAAAACCCTTAGGACGATGCACGAGCTGCTGCTTGCTCGACAGGGCGCGCAGATCGACGGGGTCTGCCGCCGCATAGAAAGCCAGGCCGGCGAGGGTGGCAAAGGCGGGCCCCGAATGGGCTTCCGGCAACGCGGTAAGCCCGCGCGGACGCCCGATCCGTACCGACCGGCCGAGTGCCTGCTGCGCATAATCGGCGATGCCCTTGAGCTCCGCCCCGCCGCCGGTCAGCACGACCTGGCGCCCGACCGGCCCTTCGAACTTCAGCTCGGCAAGCGCCTTGCCGACTTCGCCGATCAGGTGATCGAGCCGCTGGCGGATCACCGAGATGAGCTGCGCCTTGGTGATGCGCGTGCCGTCATGCGCGTCGTCCTCGGCCGAGATCGGCGCGACATCGATCATCTCGTGATTGTCGCGCGGGCTGGCGTTGGCAGAACCGTGGACGCACTTCATCCGCTCGGCCTGCGCGCGCCGCGTGCCGAACGCCGAGGCGATGTCGTCGGTAATGTCCTGCGCGCCGATCGGGATCGACATCAGGCCGACGAGCATACCGCCAGCGAACAGCGACACGTTGGTGATCCCCGCGCCCAGTTCGACCAAGGCGACGCCGAGCTCGCGCTCCTCGTCCGACAGGCAGGCCATCCCGGTCGCGACGGGCGAGGCGATGATCGACTTCACCTCGAGATGCGCATTGGCGACGCACAGGCCGAGGTTGCGCACCGGCGAGCCGTCGGCGGCGACGACATGGATGTGGACGCCGAGCCGATCGGCATGGAGCCCCAGCGGGCGCTTGACGCCGGTCAGCCCGTCGAGCGTGTAGAGCGCGGGCTGCGCGTGGAGCACCATCCGCCCGGCCGGATCGATCGAATCGCGCCCGGCCTGCAACAAGGCATCGATGTCCGATTGCTCGACGCGGTGGCCGCCCAGCTCGAACTCGATCGAGGCAACGTCGGACACCAGCCCGCCGGCCGAGAAACTGACCCAGACATTCTCGATATTGGTGCCGGCGATCCGCTCGGCCTGCTCGACCGCCTCGCGCACCGCAACCTCGGTCGCCGCCGCATCGGCGATATAGCCGCGCTTCACGCCCCGACTCTCGCGCTGGCCGGTGCCGAGCACGATCAGCTCGCCGCCGTCACCCTTCTGCGCGATCATCGCCGATACCTTCGACGACCCGATGTCGAGTGCGGTAATGAGACCTTCCGGTGCTGTCTTCGCCATCTGCCTTACCCCTGTTACGCCCGTCCTACGCTATCCTTGGCCAGCTGGCCCCGATTGTTTCGCTTCGATGCCTCCGGCCTTGGCGGTCGGCGTCGTTTCCGCCGTGCTCGGCGTGCCCGCTGCGCCCCCCGCCCCCGGTGCCGCTCCCGCTGCCGCCGGATCGGTGATCGCCTTGTTGTCGACCAGCCCCGGCTTGCGTGCCACCAGCCGGCTCGGGTCGCGCATGTCGAAACCGAGCCAGCCCTTGCCGAGCAGCGGCTTGACCCCGTCGAGCTGCGCGAACTTGATCAGCGCCCGGCCTGCCGCCTCGTCGCCCTCCGGCAAAGCGAGCGTCTCGCCGCTTTCGAAAGTGAGCGTCCAGCGGCGATTGCCGACCCAGGTCGCCGCCTTGACCTGGCCGCGCAGCGCCGGCGCCACGTCGAGCAACTGCCGATAGCCGAGCTCCTGCTCATTGGCATGCGCGCCGATGACGAGCGGCAGGTCGGGCATCGCCTCGGGATCGACCGGCTCGAGCCACGTCCCGTTCGACGAGATCAGCGCGAGCTGCCCCTTATTCTGCCAGATCGCGCTCGGCTGGCGCTCGATCACGTTGACGATCAGCGTATCGGGCAGCCGCCGCGAGACATGCGCATCCTCGATCCAGCCGCTGTGCGCAACCAGGTCCTGGCGGATCTTCTCGAGGCTGACGAGCGGCATCGCCATCGACGGCTGGTTCGCCGCGATCTTGTAGATGACGTTGTGATCCATCCGGTTGAGCCCGGTGATCTGGATATTGGTGACGCGGAAACCCGCATCGCCAATCCCCTCGCCGACCGCCGAGCCGATCGCGGCGGGCACGCCGAGATAGGTCGCCGCGCCGAGCGCCGCCGCGCCGACCAGTCCCATGATTGACCAGGTCGCGATCTTGTGCAGCGTCGCCTCGCTGACCGGCAGCAACGCGATCATCCGGTCGATTACCGACGCCTTGGGTGGCTTGCGGCGCTTGGGCTGGACCGGCCGGCGCGCGGTGCCGCGCTTGATCGTCCCGCTGCTCATTGCGGCTTCCGGTCCTTCAGCGCCTCGTCGACGATCGCCTGGACGAGCTGCGGATAGGAGATGCCGCAATGTTTGGCCTGCTCGGGCACCAGGCTGAGCGGCGTCATCCCCGGCTGGGTGTTGACCTCGAGCAGGAACAGCCCGTCGACTCCGGCCTCGTCGTCCCAGCGGAAATCGGAGCGCGACGCGCCCTTGCAACCGAGCAGGCGATGCGCGTCGAGCGCGATCTGCTGGCACGCCGCGGTGATCTCGTCGGGGATGGCGGCGGGGAAGACATGCTCGGTCTTGCCGTCGGTATATTTCGATTCGTAATCGTACCAACCGCTCAGCGGCTTCAACTCGGTCACGCCGAGCGCAGTGTCACCGAGCACTGCGGTGGTGAGTTCGCGGCCACGGATATACGGCTCCGCGAGCAGCTCGTCGAACTCGCTCCACGGGCCGGGCGTGGTCCGCGCAATCGGGTTGCCGTAATTGCCCTCGGCGGTGACGATCGCCACGCCGACCGACGAGCCTTCGTTGACGGGTTTCAGCACGTAGGGGCGCGGCAGCGGGTCGGCGTCGTACAGCGTCGCGCTCTTCACGATCCGCCCGCCCGGCATCGGGATGCCGGCGGGGACGAGCAGCAGCTTGGTAAGCTGCTTGTCGATCGCGATCACCGAGGTGGCGAGACCGGAATGGGTGTAGGTCAGCCCCATCAGGTCGAGCATCCCCTGCACCGACCCGTCCTCGCCGGGTGTCCCGTGGAGCGCGTTGAACACGATATCGGGCTTGGCCTCGGTCAGCCTTGCCGCGACGTCATGCCCCATGTCGATCCGCGTGACTTGGTGCCCCAGCGACTCAAGGGCTTCCGCAACGCCGGCGCCCGACATCAGCGACACTTCGCGCTCGGCCGACCAGCCGCCCATCAGGACTGCGACATGCAAGCTCACTTCGCTTCACCCACGCGCTGGATTTCCCACTCTAACGTAACACCAGACTGCGCCTTCACGCGCGCAATCACATCCTCGCCCAGCGCCTCGATGTCGGCGCTCGTCGCGCTGCCGAGGTTGAGCAGGAAGTTGCAATGCTTCTCGCTGACCTGCGCGTCGCCGCGCCGCAAGCCCCGGCAGCCGGCGGCGTCGATCAGCGCCCACGCCTTGTGGCCTTCCGGATTCTTGAAGGTCGATCCGCCGGTCTTCGAGCGCAGCGGCTGCGACGCCTCGCGCTCGGCGGCGATGCGGTCCATCTCGGCCTGGATCACCGCCGGCTCGTCGGGATGGCCGCGGAAGGTGGCGCTCACCACGACGCAGCCTTCGGGCAGCGTCGAGTGGCGATAGGTGTAGCCGAGCGCCGCGACCGCGAGCGTCTGTTGCTCGCCCGAGCGCAAGACGATCTCGCACTCGACGAGCACGTCCTTGGTCTCGCGCCCGTACGCGCCGCCATTCATCCGCACGAAGCCGCCGACCGTGCCGGGGATCGAGCGCAGGAACTCGACCCCGCCGATGCCGGCATCGCGCGCGCTCGACGAGACCAGGATCCCGCTCGCGCCGCCGCCGCAGCGCAGGGTGGTGGCGTCGAGCGTCTCGACCTTGGCGAAGGGCTTGCCGAGGCGGATCACCACGCCAGGCACGCCGCCGTCGCGGACGATCATGTTCGAGCCGAGGCCGAGCGGGAGGACGGGGATGCTGGGATCGAGCGCTGCGAGGAAGCCGCTGAGGTCGGCGATGTCCTTGGGTTCGAACAGCCACTGCGCGGTGCCGCCGGATTTGAACCAGACGAGCGGCGCGAGTGGGGCATTGTTCGTGACCCTGCCTTCTATTCCCCTCCCGCCTGCGGGAGGGGTTAGGGGAGGGAATGACCTGGAAGCTTGGGCGACGCTCGAAGAAGAAGGCCCTCCCCCAGCCCCTCCCGCGAGCGGGAGGGGGGAAGAAGAAGAAGCAGGAGAAGAGACGCTCGCGCTCATCGCGCCGCCTCGATGCCAGCCGCGAGCCCGGCCGCCCACTTGGTAATATCCCCTGCCCCAAGGCACACCACCATGTCGCCCGGCTGCACCACCTCGGCCAGCCGCGTCGCCAGCGACTCCGGGCCGGCGATCGTCGCCGCCGAGCGATGCCCGCGCCGCTTCAAGCCCTCGACCAAAGCATCGGCATCGACACCCTCGACCGGCGCCTCGCCCGCGGCATAGACCGGCGCCACGAACACCATATCGGCATCGTTGAACGCGCCCTGGAACTCCTCCATCAGATCGCCCAGTCGCGAGAAACGATGCGGCTGCACCACCGCGATCACGCGATTCTCGACGCCCTCGCGCGCCGCCGACAGCACCGCGCGGATCTCGACCGGATGATGACCGTAATCGTCGATGATCGTCACGCCACCGGTCTCACCAACTTTCGTGAAACGCCGCTTCACGCCGCCGAACTTGGCAAAACCCTGCTGGATTGTCGCATCGTCGATCCCCAGCTCGAGCGCGACGCCGATCGCGGCGAGTGCGTTCTGGACGTTGTGGCGCCCGGGCATCGGCATCTCGATCCCTTCGATCGACCGGCTCGTCCCGTCGCGGTGGCGAACGATCACCTCGAAGCGGTTGCCGCCCGGGATCGGCGTCACGTTCACACCGCGCACGTCGGATTGCGCCGAAAAACCGTAGGTCACCACACGCCGGTCGCGCACGCGCGGGATGATGTTCTGCACCTCGGGATGATCGAGGCAGAGCAATGCCGCGCCATAGAAGGGCACATTCTCGACGAACTCGACGAACGCATCCTTGACCGCGTCGAACGAGCCGTAGTGATCGAGATGCTCGGGATCGATATTGGTGACGACCGCGATTGTCCCGTCCAGACGAAGGAAGCTGCCGTCGCTCTCGTCGGCCTCGACCACCATCCAGTCGCTCGCGCCCAGCCGCGCGTTCGAACCGTAGGAATTGATGATCCCGCCGTTGATCACGGTCGGATCGACCCCGCCGGCATCGAGCAGCGCCGCGACCATCGAGGTCGTCGTCGTCTTGCCGTGCGTGCCCGCGACCGCGACGGTCGATTTCAGCCGCATCAGTTCGGCGAGCATTTCCGCGCGCCGCACCACCGGGATGCGCCGTTCGAGCGCTGCCTCGACTTCCGGGTTGCCGCGCTTGATCGCGGTCGACGTGACGATCACCGCGGCATCGCCGAGATTGTCGGCATGATGCCCGATCGCGACCGGAATGCCCTTCGCGCGCAGCCCTTCGACGACATAGCCCTCGGCGACGTCGGAACCCTGCACGGCATAACCGAGATTCTTCATCACCTCGGCGATGCCCGACATGCCAATTCCGCCGATGCCGACGAAATGGATCGTGCCGATGTCGGTTGCGACGCCTCTCATGCGAATGCCACCTTGGCTGGTTGGGGCTTGCCGATCGGCATGTCGCCGAGCGGATTGCCGAGATTCTCGACCAGATCGGCGAGGTCGCGCGCCGCATCGGGCCGCCCGCAGGCACGCGCCCGCCCGGCCGCATTCTGCAGCGCTTCGGGATCGAGCCCGAGCTTCTGCATCTGCTTGGCAAGCTCGACCGGCGTGAAGCTGCGCTGGTCGATCGTCCGAGCACCGCCGGCCTGTGTCATCTCGCGCGCATTGGCGGTCTGATGGTCGTCGGTCGCCGAGGGCAGCGGCACGAGGATCGCCGGCCGTCCCGCGCAGGTCAGCTCGGCCAGCGTCGAGGCCCCGGCCCGCGCGATCACGAGATGCGCCCAGGCGAGCTGCTCGGGCATGTCGGGCAGATAGGTGGCCAGATCGGCGGCAATCGACAGTTCGGCATATTTGGCGCGGCATGCATCGATATCCTCGATCCGCGCCTGGTGCGTCACCTGCAGCCGACGCCGGAACGCCACCGGCAAAAGCGACAGCCCGTCGGGTACGACCTGCGACAGCACGCTCGCGCCCTGGCTCCCGCCGGTGACGAGCACGCGGAAGATGCCGTCCTCCTCGAGCAACGGATAGGGCTTCGCGCGCAGTGCCAGCACCGCATCGCGCACCGGATTGCCGACCAGCCGGGTCTTCGCCTGCAGCTTGGGGCCGAGCCGCGCGACCTCGGCATAGGACGTCGCGATCGCGTCGACCTTGCCCGCGACCAGCCGGTTGACGCGGCCGAGCACCGCATTCTGCTCATGCACCGCGGTCGGAATGCCTTGGTTGAACGCGCCGAGCAGTGCGGGCAGCGCCGGATAACCACCGAAGCCGATCACCGCATCGGGGCGGAAGCTGCGGTACAGCGCGATCGCCATCGCGCGCCCGTTGATCATCGCGCGCGCCGCCTTCGCCCAGCCGAGCGGTCCCCCGCTGAGCCGCCCGGCGGGCAGGATATGCGTCTGGATTCCCTCAAACAGGCCGGGGAAGCGCACGCCACGCTCATCGCTGATGAGCGCGACATAATGTCCGCGCTTGATCAGCTCGGCCGCCAGCGCCGCGGCCGGCACCATGTGCCCGCCGGTTCCGCCCGCCGCCAATACAAAATGCCCCGCCTTGAACCGTCCTGCCGTCATATGCCGCTCCGATGCGCGATATACTTTGATCGCGTAACGAACGGATTGCGCCGGGTAAACGCCAGCAGCAACCCCATCCCGATCGACAGCGCGACCAAAGACGATCCGCCATAGCTGATGAAGGGCAGCGTCATGCCCTTCGACGGAGCGAGCCCGGTATTGACCGCCATCGAGATCAGCGCCTGGATGCCGAACTGCGTCGCGAGTCCGGCGGCCGCGAACAGCCGGAATTCATCCTGCTCGTCGAGCAGCTTGACGAACACGCGCACCACGATCGCGAGAAACAGCATGGCGATGATCATGCACGCGATCAGCCCGAATTCCTCGCCGATCACCGAGAAGATGTAATCGGTATGCCCCTCGGGCAGCCGGAACTTCATCGCGCCGCCGCCCGGCCCCGTGCCGCGCCAGCCGCCCGCGGTGATCGTGTCGTGCGCGGCATTGGTCTGGAAATGGTCGGCCGCGCCGACGCCGTCGGTCTCGGGGAACAGGAAGGCGTTGATCCGCGCGCGCGCCGTCCCGTAGAACATGTAGGCGGCCCCAAGCCCCAGCGGCACCGCGGCGATCAGCCCGCCGATCACCTTGGGCGACGTGCCCGAGATCATCAGCAGCGCCATCCACACCGCGCAGAACACCACGGTCTGCCCGAAATCGGGCTGGAGCATCAGTAGCACGGCGACGAGCGCGGTCATCCCGCCGGTGATCGTGACGACCGGCAGCGCCTCGTCCTGCCCGCGCATCGACAGTACCCAGGCCGCGGTGACGATGAAGAAGGGCTTGAGGAATTCGGACGGCTGGAGCAGCGACACACCGAGGTTGAGCCAGCGCGTCGCGCCATTTTTCTGCACGCCGATGACCGGCACCAGCATCAACAGCACCAGGCACGCGACCGTGCCGATCAGCGCCATCCGCCGCGCAACCGGCACCGGCAGCATCGACACGACCAGCAATACTGGCAGCGAGACGCTGACCCAGGCGAGCTGCCACCAGAGATAGAAGAGCGGCGGGACGATATGCTTGCCGTCGGAATAGCGCGTGGCGGCGGCGGGCGACGCCGCGCCGACCGCGACCAGGCCGACCGCAACGAGCAGCAGCGTGAGCAGCAGCAGCATCCGGTCGATGTCCCAGAACCACATGCCGAGCGCGGACCGGTCACCGCGTCCGCCGCGATGCTTCATGCCTTTCCACAGCTTTGGTGGAGGGGTGCGCGGCTCGCTCATGCCAGCGCCTCGACGGCCCGGCGGAACTGGTCGCCGCGATCCTCGAAATCGCGAAACTGATCGAACGAGGCGCAGGCAGGCGAAAGCAGCACGGTGTCGCCGGGCTGTGCGTTGGCGGCGGCCTGCGTGACGGCGGTGGCGAGATCGCCGCTGACGGTGACCGGCAGCTTGCCGTCGAGCAGCGCGGCGAAGCGCGGGGCAGCGTCGCCGATTGCGTAGGCGCGGACAACATGCCCGAACGACGGCGCGCAGGCGTCGAGATCGTCCGACTTGGCCTGTCCGCCGAGGATCCAGTGGATGCGCGGGAAGGCCGCTAGCGCCGGCGCGGTCGATTCGGGATTGGTCGCCTTGCTGTCGTTGACGAACGCCACGCCGCCCCGGACGGCGACGCGCTCCATGCGGTGCGGCAGGCCGGTGAAGCTTTCGAGCCCGCGGTCGATCATCGCCTCGGGGACGCCGAGCGCCTGGGCAACGGCGATCGCGGCGAGCGCGTTGTGCGCATTGTGCGGCCCTTGCAGGCTCGGCCAGCGCGACTGGTCCATGCACACGCCCGGCGCGATCTTGGTGAGATGCTCGCCGCGCGCCGACAGGCTGCGCGCAATCAGCGCCGAGGGCGTGTCGCCGATGCCGATCACCGCCGCGTGCGTCTTGGATTGCATCGCGAACAGCCGCGCTTTCGAGGCAGCATAGCCGTCGAAGCCCTCATAGCGATCGAGATGATCGGGGGTGAGGTTGAGCAGCACCGCGACATCGCAGTCGAGGCTGAAGGTCAGGTCGATCTGGTAGCTCGACAGTTCGAGCACATAGACGCCCCCCTCCGGCAGCGGGGCCTGTTCGAGGATCGGCAGCCCGATATTGCCGCCCATCAGGCTGGGGATGCCCGCAGTTTGCAGAATGTGATGGACGAGCGCGGTAGTGGTCGACTTGCCGTTGGTGCCGGTGATGCCGACTACCTTGTGTGGCGGGAGCGATCCGCGGGCTTGAGCGAAGAGTTCGATGTCGCCGATGATCGGGATGCCGGCGGCGCGCGCCTTCGCCGCGACCGGGTGGCGGTTGAGCGGCACGCCGGGCGAGACGACCAGCGCGTCGAACCCGGCGAGGTCGATCGCTTCGGGATCGGCAAACGCAACAGTCTCCCTCTCCCCTTCAGGGGAGAGGGTCGGGGAGAGGGGCTGTGCTGCGTTACCAAGCGGTCCGCCCGTTGCGGCGTCCCCCTCTCCCCGACCCTCTCCCCGCAAGCGGGTAGAGGGAGAAGAAAGTGCGTCGCGCTTCGCCGCATCCGAATCCCACGCGGTCACCCGCGCGCCACCGCCAAGCAACGCGCGAACGGTCGCTGCGCCCGAGCGTGCAAGCCCCAGCACAGCGAAGCTCTTGCCGCGCCAGAGGGGCGAGACGATCACCGGAGCTTCAACGTCGAGAGTCCTGCCAGCGCGAGCACCAGCGCGATGATCCAGAATCGGATCACGACAGTCGGCTCGCTCCAGCCGAGCTGTTCGAAATGGTGGTGGATCGGCGCCATCTTGAAGACGCGCTTGCCGGTGCGCTTGTAGAAGAACACCTGGATGATCACCGACATCGCCTCGACCACGAACAGCCCGCCGATGATGCCGAGCACTATCTCGTGATGCGCCACGACCGAAATCGCGCCGAGCGCGCCACCGAGCGCGAGGCTCCCGGTATCGCCCATGAAGACCGCCGCCGGTGGCGCGTTGAACCACAGGAAGGCGAGCCCCGCCCCGACGATCGCGCCGCAGAAGATCGCGAGATCACCGGCATGCGGCACGTGCGGGATGCCGAGATAATGCGCGAAATCGGCGCGGCCGACGAGATAGACGATCAGCATGAACGCGACGCTCGCGATGATCACCGGCATCGTCGCCAGGCCGTCGAGCCCGTCAGTCAGGTTCACCGCATTGCCGAACGCGACGATCGTGAACGCCGCGAAGACGATATAGAAATAGCCGAGATCGATCACCGAGCCGGTGTAGAACGGCAGATAGAGATGCGTGCCATTCTGGTGGACGATCAGCGTGGCCGCGATCCCGGCGATGACGAATTCACCGACCAGCCGCAGCCGGCTCGACACGCCGGCGGTGCTCGCCTTGCGGACCTTGTCATAGTCGTCGAGGAAACCGATCGCGCCGAAGCCCAGCGTCACGAAGGTGCACGCCCAGACATAGGGGCTCGACAGGTCCATCCACAGCAGGATCGAGGCGACCATAGAAGTCAGGATCATCAGCCCGCCCATCGTCGGCGTGCCGCGCTTGGCGAGGTGCGATTGCGGGCCGTCGGCGCGGATCGGCTGCCCCTTGCCCTGGCGCAGCCGCAGCCAGCCGATGAAGCGCGGGCCGATCAGCAGCCCGAGGAACAGCGACGTCGCGACCGCGGCGCCCGTGCGAAAGCTCTGATAGCGAATGAGATTGAGCAGTCCCGGAAAGCCCAGATACTCGGCGATGAAATAGAGCATTACAGTGTCCCGCTGCGCAGGGTTTCCGGTATCCTGCTTCGCAGGTCGGCGACGATTGCCGAAAGCCCCACGCCGTTCGATCCCTTGATGAGCACCGCATCGCCCGGCGCCAGCATCTCTGTGAGCTTGGCGCGCGCCGCGGCGGCGTCGGCGACATGGACGAAATTGCCCTGCCCCTCAAGCGCGTTCGCCAGCGGCGCGATCGCTTCACCGACAAGAATGCCCGCTTCGACCCCCGCGGCGAGAATCGGCTCGACCAGCGCGGCATGATAGACGTCGGACCGCTCGCCGAGTTCGCGCATTTCGCCGAGCACGACGATTTTGCGCGCGGCGGGTTCTGCGGCCAGCACCGCGAGCGTCGCGCGCATCGACGACGGGTTGGCGTTGTAGCTCTCGTCGATCACCAGCGCTTCGCCCCGGCTCTCGCCGTTGCCCACCCGCACGCCGAAGCGTGCGCCGCGCCCGGCGAGGCCGCCCAGGTCGGCCAGCGCCAGCCCCGCCGCGACCAGATCGCCGCCGACCGCGTCGACCGCGGCGAGCAACGCCAGGCTGTTCGACACCCAATGTGCGCCGGGCTGGCTGATCGTGAAGCTCAGTTCGCGTGTCCCCACCACCGCGGTGACGAAGGTGCCCCCAGCCGCCGTGCGCATTGCCTCGATCGCATGGACGTCGGCGCCCTTGTCGAGCCCGAAGGTCACGATTCGCGCAGCATAGGGCGTGGCGGCGGCGATCAGCCGGTCGCGGTGCGGGCTGTCATAGGGAACGATCGCCACCCCACCCGGCTCGAGCCCGGCGAAAATCTCGCCCTTGGCGTCGGCGATCGCGGCCTCGTCGCGGAAGAAGGCGGTGTGCGCCGGGGCGATCGTCGTGACGATGGCCACGTGCGGGCGGACAAGTTGCGTCAGCTGCGCGAGCTCGCCGGCATGGTTCATCCCCATTTCGAACACGCCGAAACGTGTCGCGGCGGGCATCCGCGAGAGGCTGAGCGGCACGCCGGTGTGGTTGTTGTAGCTCTTGACCGAACGATGGGCCGCGCCGGGCGCGCCGCGATCGAGCGCGGCGAACAGCGCCTCCTTGGTGCCGGTCTTGCCGACCGATCCGGTGACGCCGATGATTTTCGCAGCGGTCCGCGCGCGGGAGGCCCGGGCGAGCGCGTCGAGCGCGGCGGTCGTGTCGGCGACGAGGACGTGCGGATGCTCGACCGGCTGCGATACGATCGCGCCGGCGGCGCCCTGCGCGAAAGCTTGCGGCAGGAAGCGGTGGCCGTCGGTCGCCTCGCCGGTCAGCGCGATGAACAGGTCGCCGGGGCCGACCTCGCGCGAGTCGAAGGTGACGCCGGTGGCGGTGAAGAGTGTCGATGCGGTGCCGCCGGTGGCGGCGGCGATGTCGGCGGAGGTCCAGAGGCTCGCGTTCACTGCTCCCCTCCCGCCTGCGGTAGGGGCTGGGGGAGGGCAGTGCCTAACATTGAGAGCGCGCGACTTGAGGCACGCCCCTCCCCTAACCCCTCCCGCAAGCGGGAGGGGGATAAGAAGAAGGAGAAGGTCGTCACGCGGCCATCTCGCGCGCGACGCTGACATCATCGAACGGCAGCACCAGATCGCCGACGATCTGCCCCTGCTCATGCCCCTTGCCCGCGATCATCACGATATCGTTCGGCCCCGCCGCAGCGATCGCCGCGCCGATCGCGTCGCGGCGCGCGCCGATCTCGGTCGCGTCCGGCGCGCCTTCGAGCACCATCGCGCGGATCGTCGCCGGGTCTTCCGAGCGCGGATTGTCGTCGGTGACGATCACCGTGTCGGCCATGCCGTGCGCCACCGCGCCCATCGCCGCGCGCTTGCCCTGGTCGCGGTCGCCGCCCGCGCCGATCACGACGATCAGCTTGCCCGCCGCATGCGGCTTGAGCGCTGCGATCGCCGCCTCGAGCGCATCGGGCGTATGCGCATAATCGACATAGACCGGCGCACCGCTCCGCGCGATCACCGCGCGCTCGAGCCGTCCGCGCACCGGCTGCAACCGCGACAACGCCGCCAGCGTCGTCGCGACATCGCCGCCCGCCGCGATCACCAGCCCGGCCGAGGTCAGCGCATTCGCCGCCTGATACGCGCCGATCAGCGGCAGGTTGATCTTGAAGGTCTTCCCTGAAGCCTCGATTTCGAGCCCCTGCCCGAGCAACGTCGGCACGCGCCCGACCAGCTTGAGCGTCTCGCCATGCGTCCCGACCGACAGCACGCTGATGCCGCGCGCACGCGCAACCTCGGCGACGCGCGCTGCGGCGGGATCGTCGGCCCACACCACCGCAACGCCATCCTCGACCAGCACTTCGGAGAACAGCCGCAGCTTGGCCTCGAGATAGGCCTCCATCGTGCCGTGATAATCGAGATGGTCGCGGCTGAGATTGGTGAACGCCGCCGCCGAGACGCGCAGGCCCTCGGTGCGGTATTGCGACAGGCCATGGCTCGACGCCTCGAACGCGACATGGCTCACGCCTTCGCGCGCGAGGCCCGCGACGTTCGACAGGAAAGTGACGATGTCGGGCGTGGTCAGTCCGGTCGAGACGCGATCGTCGGCGGTGGTGACGCCGAGCGTGCCGATCGAGGCGGCATGGAAGCCCGCCATCCGCCACAGCTGCCGCACCATCTCGACGGTCGAGGTCTTACCGTTGGTCCCCGTCACCGCGACCGCCGTCGTCGGGAACGGTGCAAAGAAGCGCGCCGCGAGCTCGGCGAACTTCCGCCGCGGCTCGACATCGGAGATGTGGAGCGCGCCTTCGACCAGCGCCTCGGGCCGCGCGACGACGGCAATCGCGCCACCAGCGACTGCAGCCGGCACATAGTCCTCGCCATTGACGACCGCGCCCTGGAACGCCCCGAACACCACGCCCGGCGCGACCTTGCGATGGTCGATCGCGAAGCCGGTGATCGTCGTGTCCGGCGCGCCGGGGACCAGCGCGGAAAGCTTCATTGCTCTTCTCCGCCGGTCGGCGGCGCGGCGCCCGCGACCAGCGTCAGCATCGGCCGCAGATCGCCGAGCGCAACCTCGCGCCGCGTGTCGGGCATCACGCCGAGGATCGCACCGGTGCGCGCGATCACCCGCCCGACGACCGGCGCCGCGTTCCACGCCGCGGTCTTCCAGCCGCCCGTTTCCTTGGTGCCCAAAGGCGAATCGAGCATCGCCAGCACGACATAACGCGGCGCATCCATCGGGAAGGCCGCGACGAAGGTCGCGACGTTGCGGTGATGGTCGTACCCGCCGTTCGACGCCGCCTCGGCCGTCCCGGTCTTGCCGCCGACGCGGTAGCCCGGCGCGTCGCCCTTGCGCCCGGTGCCGTAGAGGCAGACGAGCCGCAGCAGCTGGCGCATGCGCGCGCTGGTCTGTTCGCTCAGCACGCGCCGACCGGCGGGCGCCTGGCCCGGCGCGACCTTCAGCAGCGTCGTCGGGCGCCACACGCCGCCATTGACCATCGTCGCATAGGCATTGGCGAGATGCAGCGGCGTCACCGCGATGCCGTGGCCGTAGGCCGTCGTCATCACCGTGGTGCGGCCCCAATAGCGCGGCCAGATCGGGCCGGCGCGCTCGCGCAGCTCGATCGACGGGCGCTCGCCAAAGCCCATCGCGGTGAACATCGCCGACAGCTTTTCCTTGCCGACTTCATCGGCGATCCGCGCGGTCGCGACGTTCGACGAATAGATCAGCGTCTCGGGGATGTTGAGCCAGCGCTTGGGATCGCCGCGTTCGTCGTGGATCGTATAGCTGCCGACCTTGAGCGGCGCGGTCGCATCGAAGCGGCGCGCCATCGAGGTGATCGTGCCCGTCTGGATCGCGGTGGCCATCGTGATCGGCTTGAAGGTCGAGCCGAGCTCATAAACCGACTGCGTCACGTTGTTGCGCAGCGCCTCGCTGCTCGTGCCGGTCAGCTTGTTGGGATTGTACACCGGCAGCGACACCATCGCGACGACCTCGCCGGTCTGCACGTTGAGCACGAGTCCGGTCGCCGCCCGCGCCTGGAAGGTCACCATCGCGCGGCCGAGTTCGCTTTCCATCGCGCCCTGCACGCGCGCGTCGATCGACAGCGCGATCGGCTCACCGCGACGGCGCGGGTCGGTGAGGCGTTCCTCGAAGGCGCGCTCGATCCCGGCACGGCCAAGGATCTTCTGGTCGGTGGCGGTCGGCCCGATATAGCCGAGCACGTGCGCCGCCATCGTCGATTGCGGATAAAGCCGCTCGGGCTCGCGCGCGAAGACGATGCCGGGCTCGCCGAGCGCGTGGATCTGGTTCACCATCGCCGGCGAGGCGTGCTTGTCGAGATAGGTGAACTTGGCCTTCATCGTCAGCCGCTCGAGAAACCAGGCGGCATCATGCTCGGGCATCAACCCCGCCAGCCGCGTCGCCAGGTCCTGTCGATCGCCGAGCAGTTCGGCCGGGCGCACGCCGATCGTCCACGCCTCGATCGTGCGCGCAAGCGGCTGGCCGTTGCGGTCGAGAATGTCGCCGCGGACCACCGGGTTGACGGTCAGCGTCGCCGCCCCCGCCGGTGCACCGAGCAGGCCGAGCAAGGCGAGCCGCCCGATCACCAGCACGAACCCCGCCGCGATCAGCAGCATCAGCATCATCAGTCGCACATGCGCCACCGCGACCAGCGCATGGCGCTGATCGTTCGAGCGGCGTGCCGGCAGCGGACGTGCGACGAGCGTGCTCATCGACCCGACTTGGTCTCGGCCCGGGCGGAACTGCGCAGATCACCGATCACGCTGTCGTCGAGCAGCGCGCGATCGAGCAGCGCGACCGCCGCGCGCGGACGCTGCGATGAAACTGCGGCCATCGCGGTGCGGGCGACCGGGGCGACACTCGGCTTGGCGACTGCGGCCGGCGGCGCCGACGGCGCGCGGACGACGGTCGGCAGTTTGGGCTGCGCGGCGACCTGCTGGCTGGTGATCGCCGCGACCGGACCGGCCGGAACGAACGACGCCAGCTGCGGGCCGACGCCGCGCTGCGTCGGCTCGATCGCGGCGAGCGCGGTCTCGTCCCCGACGAACTGGTCCGCCGCCGGCGCGACCAGGCCGAGCGATTCGGCGTTCCACTTGTCGAGCTGCGCGAGGTTGGCACGCGTGTCGAATTCGGTCTCGAGCGCGCGGATGTCGCGCCGCGCGCGCTGGATCTCGGCCGCAGTCCGGTCAAGCTTCTTGCGCTCGGCCGCGACCTGCAGCGGCACCAGCAGGAAGCCGAGCGCCACCGCGACACCGGCGAGAAACCATCCGAGACTCTTGCCCGCAAGACCAAGCATTACAAACTTCCTTCTGACCATGCGGCGGCACCGGTCCGTCGTGCCGTCCGCAACGTTGCCGATCGCGCGCGGGGGTTGCGCTCGATCTCGTCCTCACTCGCCTTCACCGGCCGCCCGACCGCTTCGAAGCTCGGGGCGTGCTTTGCCGCCACTTCGGGCAGATGCCGCGAGCCCGCCGGAAGCGATCCCGAGCGTTCCCGCAGGAAGCGCTTGACCATGCGATCTTCCAGACTGTGGAAGGTGACGATCGCCAAGCGTCCACCCGGTGCCAGCGCACGCTCGGCCGCAGCCAGGCCATCCTCGAGCTCACCGAGCTCGCGGTTGATGTGGATGCGAATCGCCTGGAAGGTCCGCGTCGCGGGATCCTTCTTGTCATGCGGCTTGTAGCCGAGCGCCTTGCGCACGATCCGCGCGAGTTCGCCGGTGCGGGTGATCGGCCGGTTGTAGACGATCGCCTGCGCGACACGGCGGGCGCGCGGCTCTTCGCCATATTCCTTGATGACATCGGCAATTTGCGCTTCGTCGGCGGTGTTGAGGAAATCGGCGGCGCTCTCGCCTTCCTGGCTCATCCGCATGTCGAGCGGCCCGTCCGACTGGAACGAGAAGCCGCGCTCGGCCTGGTCGAGCTGCATCGACGACACACCGATGTCCATCGTCACGCCCTCCACCGGCAGCGCGTCGCGCGCGGCGAGCTCGGCATCGAGCGCCGAGAAGGTCGCGGGAACGAGCGTCAGCGCACCGTCGGCCGCCGAGACGATCGCGGCGCCCGCGGCGATCGCATCGGGGTCGCGATCGAAGGCGAACACGCGCGCGCCGCGCGCCAGCATGCCCTGCGTGTAGCCGCCCGCGCCGAAGGTCGCATCGACATGCGTTTCGCCGGCTTCGATCGCGAGCGCGTCGAGCACTTCGGCGAGCAGTACGGGGATGTGCGGGGCGTCGCTCACAGCGCGATCCCCTTGACCTTGCAGTGATAGCGGCACGCCGCCTGCATCGCTTCGTCGACCCCGACCGCGTCGAGCAGGGTGCGCGGGTCCCAGATGTCGATCCAGTCGAACGTGCCCCAGAAGAAGGCGTTCTCGGCGATATTGGCGTAGTCCCGCGGGAAGCCGGGCATGATGAAGCGGCCCGAACCGTCGAACGGCACGGCCTCGCCGCTCGCGTTGCGGCGCTTCAGGTTGAAGTCGGGCTTGCCATGCTCGGCGATGTAGCGCGCCTGGAGCAGTTCGACCTCGGCCTTGAGGATCGCGACGTAGCCGGGATCATACGCGCGCAGGCATTTCTGCTCGGGATGGACGCCGATGATGACGGTGCCGCCATCCTTGCCGTCGGCGCGCGGGCTGTTGGTGGCGAGCGCCTGGCGCAGCGATGCAGGAATCGCGACCCGGCCCTTGTCGTCGACAAGTCCCAGTCCCTCCCCCTGATAATCGCTCCGGTCTTCCACGCTTCCCCCGCACACGGCGGACAAGCCTCTCCCGAACCGAGAATCGCGCAGTCGCGAATTTCGGTGCCCGTAGTGTCAGCGCATGACGCGCAGGCGAGATGAGTCTGTCCCTGTGAAGGACAGTTACCATGGGCTCGTTCGGGGACACAAGGGGAAATCCGGGGATTTCAGGGGAAACCCTTATCGAAGGCGGTCTGGCGGCCGCGTTTTGGGCATCATGTCGCGATCGTTCCCGATGCGTTCGGCAACGATGCGCCGCGGCGCGTTGAATTGGGGATCGAGAATCGGGTGGTGGGGCATTTTCCCCGGCAATCCCCGGCCGGCACGCTCATCGCGGAGCGGCGGTCGGCGCGGGCTTGGCGGTCGGCCCTACTTTGGCGGCGAGAGGAGCGACCATATTCTCGTCGGTGGTCGCAGCGCTCGGCGCGACGCCCAATTCGGCGAGCGGTTCCTTGGCGGTCGCCGAGGCGGCGTCGGTCGCATTATCGGAGATCATGTTGGCGACCACGTCGGGTCGCGCACTGCCGATCGCGGCGACCTGGCGATCATGATTGGCGGTCGCGAAGATCGCCGAAGCGAGCCCGATCAGGAGGAGCACCGCGGCGAGACCGATCATCCCGACCTTGGCTCGCTGGGTCGTCTGTGTTGGGTCGTTTGCGATGATTTTCATAAGCTGTGGTATAAATGTAACGTATTAAAGCGACGTTGTCGATTCCCACGCTCAATCGTGTCGTAACCACGCTGGAACGACCAGCCCCTTCGCCTCGAGCCATGCCCGATTGTAGAGCGTTGAGAGATATCGGAAACCGGTATCGCACAGGATCGTCGCAACGCGGCTTCCGGCGCCGAGCTGCCGCGCGAGCCGCACGGCGCCCGCGACGTTGATGCCCGACGACAGGCCCAGGCACAGCCCTTCCTCGGCGAGCAAACGCGTCACCCACTCCATCCCCTCGGCATCGGAAATGCGGAACTGCGTGTCGATCGGTGCGCCTTCCAGATTGGCGGTGATTCGCCCCTGCCCGATCCCTTCGGCGACCGATGACCCTTCCGACTTCAACTCGCCGTGCGCATAATATTCGTACAGCGCGGCGCCGTGCGGGTCGCTCAGCGCGATGCAGACCTTTTCGTTCCTCGCCTTGAGACCGAGCCCGACCCCGGCGATCGTCCCGCCGGTTCCCGCCGCGCAGGTAAAGCCGTCGATCCGCCCGTCCATCTGCGCCCAGATCTCCTCGGCGGTGCCGGTGATGTGCGCCTTGCGGTTGGCGGTGTTGTCGAACTGGTTGGCCCACACGGCATTGGGCGTCTCCTCGGCGATGCGGCGCGAGGTGTGAACGAAATGCGCGGGGTTCGAATAAGGCGCCGCCGGCACCAGCACGAGCTCGGCGCCGAGCGCCCGCAGCGTGTCCATCTTTTCGCGGCTCTGCGTCTCGGGCATGACGATGATCGTCTTGTAGCCCTTGGCATTGGCGACGAGCGCGAGCCCGATGCCGGTGTTGCCAGCGGTCCCCTCGACGAAGGTGCCGCCCGGCGCGATCGCCCCGCGTGCCTCGGCATCCTCGACGATCCCGAGCGCAGCGCGATCCTTGACCGAGGCACCGGGATTGGCAAATTCGCATTTGCCGTAGATTTCGGCACCGGCTGCCTCGCTCGGGCCCTTCAGCAGGACGAGCGGGGTGTTGCCGATGAGCGCGAGCGTGTTGGGGGTGGTGTGCATCGCGCAGACATAGCGTGCCTGCCCGCCCCTGCAATGGATGCGCGGCTCGGCCGACGACA
The DNA here is from genome assembly GCF_036663815.1 of Parasphingomonas frigoris. NCBI lineage: Bacteria > Pseudomonadati > Pseudomonadota > Alphaproteobacteria > Sphingomonadales > Sphingomonadaceae > Parasphingomonas > Parasphingomonas frigoris. The sequence continues at coordinate 194,357 of NZ_JAXOJQ010000006.1, forward strand.
AATCGCGGCGCGCTAGGCGACTCCCGCCGCGCGCAGATGCGGCCGCAGCCGCCCACTCAGCCACAAGAAGAACATGCGATAATCGCTCGCCAGCGACCATAGCGGATAGGTGAAGGTCGCCGGGCGATTCCGCTCGATGCCGAAATGCGCGCCCCAGGCAAAGCCGTACCCGGCGATCGGCAGCGCCAGCCACCACCACCCGCCCCGTTGCAGCGCGATCGCCAGGAACAGGAAGGTCAGCGCGGTGCCGGCATAATGCAGCGCGCGCGTCTCGGGCCGGGCATGTTCCCGCAGATAATGGGGCCAGAAATCGGCGAAGCGGGTGATCGGATGCGCCATGCTGCCGATGCTATCCCTCCCATCGCCCGTTGCAAGCCCCGTCCGGCGCCCCATCTTGGCGGCACCACAGGGGGAATACGCCATGTCGACGTCGCTCTACGATCTCACCATCCCGATCTTCATCCGAAATCTCGAGTCGCTCGACGCGATCCTGGCCAAGGGCGAGGCGTTCGCGACCGAACAGGCGATCGCCGAGTCCGACTTGCTCGACGCGCGGCTGTACGAGGACATGGCGCCGCTGGTCAGCCAGGTCCAGCGGGTGAGCGACAGCGCCAAGGGCACCGCAGTGCGGCTCGGCGGGATCGAGAATGTCGCGATGGCCGACGAGGAGAAGACCTTCGCCGATCTCCACGCGCGCATCGCCAAGACGATCGCCTTCCTGAAGACCGTCCCGCGCGACGCGATCGACGGCAAGGAAGAAGCGAAGGTCACGCTGCAGACGCCGCGGCAGACCTTCGATTTCACCGGACTGGGCTTCGTCCAGACTTTCGCTCTGCCGAATTTCTATTTCCACATGACCACCGCCTACGGCCTGCTCCGCATGAAGGGCGTTCCGCTCGGCAAGCTCGACTATCTGGGCGGGATCTGACTCGCCGCAGGCGGGGGGCGCAAGCGCTGGCGTCCCCCGCCCCGCGCTGATATGTTCCTGTCATGTTCTCACCGCCTCCCGAGTCGGCCGGCTTTGGCGCCGCCATATCCTATGGTGCGGAGCAGCAGCCCATCCCTGCCCAGGACCCGCAGAACGGCGACCAGCACCCCTTCCCACCGCGCCCGCTCCGCTGGCTGTTCCTCGACCTCAACAGCTATTTTGCCGCGGTCGAGCAGCAGCTCGCTCCCGAATTGCGCGGCAAGCCGATCCTGGTCGCGCCGGTGGACAGCGACACCACCGTCGCGATCGCCGCCAGCATCCAGGCAAAGCGCTTCGGCATCCGCACGGGTACCCCGGTATGGGAAGCGAAGCGCTTGTGCCGCGAACTGATCGTCGTCCCCGCCCGCCACGACAAATATGTCGAATGTCACGAAGCGATCGTCGCCGAGATCTGGAAGCATGTCCCCGTTACCAAGGTCTGCTCGATCGACGAGGTCGCCTGCCGCCTGCTCGACAATGAGAATAGCGTCGTTGCAGCGACCGCGCTCGCTCGGCGGATCAAGGCGGGGATCCTCGCCAACGTCGGCGAATGCCTGACGAGCTCGGTCGGGATCGCGCCCAACCGCCTGTTGGCCAAGCTCGCCTCGGACATGCAGAAACCCGACGGGCTCGTCGTGCTCGAGGCCGCGGTGCTCCCGCAGCGGCTCTACAATCTCCAGCTGCGCGACATCAGCGGCATCGGCGCAAAGATGGAGCGCCGCCTCGCGCAGGACGGGATCAACGACATCCGCCAATATTGCGAGCGCCGACCGCGCGACGCCGGCACCGCATGGGGCGGCACCAACGGTGACCGGCTCTGGTATCTGCTGCACGGCGTCGACCTGCCCGAGAAGGCGACGCAAAGCCGCAGCATCGGCCACAGTCACGTCCTTTCGCCGGGCAAGCGCGGCGTCGTGCCGGTCCGCCTCACCGCGCGCCGGCTCGCCTTCAAGGCGACCAGCCGGATGCGGCGCAAACAGTGTCGCGCCCGCCTGCTGGTGCTGCATGCACGCTTCGAGGACGACAAGTCGACGTGGCGCACATCGGTCAAGCTTCCCGCGACGCAGGACAGTTTCGTCGTGCTCGCCGCGCTCGAATCGCTGTTCCCGCGGCTTATCGCGGCCGGGCGGATGCGGCCGGGCGATTTCCAGATCCGTATGGTCGGGGTGACGCTTGCCGAGATCGAGCCCGTCGCTGGCGAGCAGGACTCGCTCTTCGCCTTGCTCGATCCCGACGATCCGCTTGCGCGCGAGACCCGCACGCTCGCGCTCAGTCGCGCGATGGACCGGATCAACGAGAAATTCGGCCGCAACGCGGTCAGCCTCGGGCCGCAACATGGCGCGCGAATAGACCGGATCGGGACCAAGATCGCCTTTGGGCGCATCCCAGATCTCGACGAATTCCATGAATGAACATGAACCTCAGATGACCGGTTTATTGCAACGCAAGAAAGTGAACGCCGCAGTTCCACTACCCTCTTGACGCAGAATGTTGCGTGCGCGAAGCCTCTGGCATGACCACTCGACTCTTCCCCGCCGCCGCGCTTGCGCTCCTCGCTCTCTCGGCCTGCGACAGCAAGCCGACCGAAGTCACTTCGGTCACGCCCGACCCGATGGCCTCGGTCCTCGCCAACAAGGCGCCCGTCGAACTACCGCCGGCGATCCGGTCGGAAGCGACGCTGCGCTGCAAGGACAACAGCCTCGTCTACGTCACCTTCTTCGAGGGCGACAAGCAGGTACTGGTCAAGAACAAGCCCGACGCGACCCCGGTCAAGCTGACCGCCGACAAGGCGGGCGATCCGCTCAAGGCCGACGGCTATGTCCTGACCGGCAATCCCAAGGCGGTAACGCTGACCCAGCCCGGCAAGCCTGCGCAGCTCTGCGACCTGTAAATTTCTTCCTTAAGCCCTTCCCCTTCAGGGGAAGGGGTTGACGTCTCCCCCCACACCTTGCCTCTCCCGCGGCGATTGGCCACGATGGGTCGTTCGATACGAGAAGGACCCTCCATGTCGACGATCGCGATCTACAGCCTCAAGGGCGGCGTCGGCAAAACCACGCTGACGGTCAATCTCGCCTGGTGTGCCGCCACGCTGTCGTCGCGCCGCACCTTGCTGTGGGACCTCGACCCGCAGGCCGCCTCCAGTTTCCTGCTGTCGACCCCAGCCGCTCGCGGCAAGGCGCGCGACCAGGCGCAATCGGTCTTCGCCAAGGATGTCGAGCCCGAGAAACTGATCGAGCGGACCACCGTCGAACGGCTCGACCTGCTCGCCGCCGATGCGTCGCTGCGCGGGCTCGATCTGCTGTTCCACGAACTCGACAAGAAGAAGCGTCTGCAGAAACTGCTCGTCGGCCTGCGCAAGACGTATGATCGCGTCCTGCTCGATTGCCCGCCCGGGCTGACCGAGACGAGCGACCAGGTGATGCGCGCGGCCGATCTCATCGTTGTGCCCGTCATCCCCTCGCCGCTCTCCGAACGCGCGCTGGCCGAGGTCACCAAGCATCTCGGCAGCAAGGTCCAACTGATGCCGGTGCATTCGATGGTCGACCGCCGCCGCAAGCTCCATGCCGAGGCGCTCGCACGCCATCCCGACCGGCCGGTGATCCCGATGGCGAGCCAGGTCGAGCAAGTCACCGTGCGCCGCGCCGCGGTCGGCAGCTTCGCCCCGCGCTCGGCCGGCGCGCAGGCCTTCGCGCAGCTGTGGCAGGCGATCGAGCGCCGCCTCGCCGCGTGAGCCCAGGCACGCCCGCTTCCACCGCGTTCGAGCCGCTCGATCCCAATTTGGTGCTCGGTGCCTATTCGGTCGGCGTCTTCCCGATGGCCGATGGCCGCGACATCGACGAAATCTATTGGGTCGAGCCGAGCGATCGCGCGATCCTGCCGCTCGACGGCTTCCGCCTGTCGCACTCATTGCGCAAGACGATCCGCGCCGAGCGCTATCGCGTGACCGCCGACCAGGCGTTCGGCGCGGTCCTGCGCCTCTGCGCCGAGTCGGTCGACAATCGCCCCGATACCTGGATCAACGGCCCGATCGAACAGGTGTTCAACACGCTCCACACGCTCGGGTTCGCGCATTCGATCGAGGTATGGGACGGCGATCGGCTCGTCGGCGGGCTCTACGGCCTCGCACTCGGCCGCGCCTTCTTTGGCGAGAGCATGGTCAGCCGCGCGCGCGATGCATCCAAGGTCGCGATGGCATGGCTGGTCGCACGGCTGCGCGTCGGCGGTTTCACCCTGCTCGATTGCCAGTTCATGACCGATCACCTTGCCACGCTCGGCGCGATCGAAATCAGCCGCGAGGCCTATCTGGCGTTGCTGTCGCCCGCCGTGTCGGGTGCGATCACGGTGTCGGGCGCATCCTCGGGCGAATCATCGGACGTCGGCGACTTCTTCGCGCTCGACCGGGGCGCGCTGGACCCATTGGACGCGCCGCCCGCCGCGATCGAATCGGGCCCACCCTCGGGGAAGGTCATCGCGCAGCTCTTGACCCACACGTCATAGATCGGGTGCTGCACCACGTTCAGCGCGGGCCGCTCCTTGAACAGCCAGCCCGAGAAGGGCCGCCGCCACACCTTGTCGGTGCCGAGCACGTCGACCTGGACGAAGGCGCCGGTGTAATGCTCCTGCTCCCACGGCGCGGTCTGCTCGCACGCCTTGAGGCGCAGTACGACGTCACCGACGCGGACCGACATGCCGGGCCTGAGCACGACGTCGCGCGTCGCGCTATTGCGCTTGTTGAGCAGGCCGAGCGTCGCGACGCGCTGCGCCATTGGCGTCGCGCCGAAGCTCGGGTCGACCCCGCCGGCGACATCGACGGTCATGATGTTGCTGGCGCTGGTATCGGTGTCGAGCGCCGTCTCGGGCGTCGGCTTGGCAGCCGGCGCGGCGGTCTTGTTCGGGCCGCAGCCCGCGACCAGCACGACCGACGCCAGCAGCACGCTCCACAGCGCGCTCCGTTTCACGCGTCGGGCGTCCACGCTTCGTAGTCGCCGGTCGCGGCGGCGCGCACGCCGCCCTTTTCAAGCGCACCGCTCGGCCGATAGGCGGCGACCGTCCCGGTCAGGTTGGGCTCGGCCGGAATCTGCCAGGCGCGCGGCGCAGGGAGCGCGCGCGACGGCACGTCGGCGACCTGATGGTGCAGCCAGCCGAACCATTCGGGCGGCACGCGGCTGGCGTCATTGACGCCATTGTAGATCACCCAGCGCCGCGGATTGCCGGCGGTGTCGCTACCGCCTTCGTAATAGACGTTGCCAAGCGCGTCCTCGCCGACCCGCGCCTTGCCGCGCAGGCCGAAGGCCGTTCCCCAGCTCGCGCCGGTCCACCAGGTGAAAGGATTGAGATTGATGCCCATGGCGTAGCGCTTAGCGTGCGCGCGCGCTGCCTTCAACCGCGATCACGGCCCCGATCACGGCTGGGCGCGCGCTTGCGGAAAACCCGCCCACGACGCACGGTCGCCCTCGGCGATGCCGAGATCGAGCGCGCGTCCACCGCGCAGTTCGAGCACCGCCGCGACCGGCTCGCCCGATCGCACCCGCGCTTCGGACTGCGGCACGGTGTTTTCGGCGATATGCGCGATCGTCCCGTCGGCGCGGATGAACAGGATGTCGAGCGGGCTCGGCGTGTTCTTCATCCAGAAGCTCGCCTCCCGCGGCGGTCCCTTCGACGGATAGGGTGCGAACAGCATGCCGCCATCACGCGCAATGTCGGTGCGGTACATCAGCCCGCGCTGCTGCGCCGCTGCGGTCGACGCATGCTCGACCGAGAAGACCCGTGGCCCGGCGCTGGTGACGATCGTCACCGCGATCATCGTCGGCTGGGCAGCGGCGTCCGGGTCGGCGGCGTCGGCCGCTGCCGTGCCCGACGGAGACGATAGAGCGTTGCAGCCGCCTGTCGCAGCGAACACGGCAAGACTGGCGACAAGCGCGACGCGCGATCCACGGCGGCGTTCGGAACGACGGGCGCCTTTACCCGCCACACGCCCTCGCATCACTGTCCTCAACCCTCCGTCGAGACCGCGACCGCAAGCGGTCCCTTGTCTCCCGCGACCATTCTGGCCCGCAACGGCTGCCCCGGTTCGACCTCGATCAAGCCAGCGCGACGCAGCGTTTCGATATGCACGAAGATATCGATGGCGTCGCTGTCGCGCATCAAGAACCCATAGCCCTTGAGCCGATTGAACCATTTGACGGTTACCGATTCGAACGGTCCGGCCTGGTCGAGCAGCATGCTTGCGTCGCTGCGCGCGGCGTCGACGCGCGGGCGCTGGAGCGGTTCGATCGCGTTGGTCAGATCGATCGACAGGATCTCTGTTGCCTGGAGGCCGCGCTCGCGCGGCTCCGCGATGCATTCGAGCCGCGCGCCCTCGGGTAGGCTGCGGCGATTGTGCGGCCGCAGCACGGAAAAGTGGATTAGGATGTCACCGACCGACGGATCGTCGCCGACAAGAAAACCAAAACCGCGCGTCATATCGAACCATTTGAGCACGCCGGTATAAATTCGGGCGGAATTCGCCACACAATTGTTATCGATTGCCTGTGCATCGTCGCGATCAGCGGCGGTGCGCGGTGAGATCGTCTCATTACGCATCTTAAACTACCCCCGTAACGATTATTAGCACGAAGTAATCGCAAGGAAAAGTCCGCTGCAATCAGGCGCGCTTCGGTTTTTATCTACTGGCCGAGCATTCAAGCGAGAATGTCTGAGATATCGTCGCCCGGCGCCATCGCCGCGATCCGCCGCGCCAGCGCAAAATCGTGACCGCCGCGGATCATCGCCGCGATCTGCTTCTCGCGCTCGGGGCGTTCTGCCTGGACGAGCGCATAGGGTCCGATCCGTTTGCGCCGCGCTAAAGCCAACGCGGTCTCGAGCGCGCGCGCCTCGACCCCCGGGACGATCGCCGCGCTGTCGCTCTCGTCGATCCCGTCGTGGCGCAGCGCGCCGGTCACGCGCCGCTTGCCCAGCCCGCGCCGCCCCATCGCCGCCGCGCGCGCCTCGCCGAACGCGCGGTCGTCGATATAGCCGAGCTCGGCAAACTTTTCGGCCAGCGCCTGCGGGTCGGGCCCGGTGCCGCCGCCCTCGATCTCGCCGTCCCAGCCGCGTTCGCGCAGCTTGCGGACAAGGTAGCCGACCAGTCGGGCGCGTGTCGTCGCGAAGCGTTCGACATAGCGCAAAGCGAGCCGTTCGAGCGCCGCTGCATCCAATGGCGGCGGTGCGCGTAGCTCTTTTCGAGCCGCACGGTTAGGAGAGGGTTCTCGCATGGCGCCATCATTGTGCCATAGTCGCCCCCGATTTTGAATGCTTGGCATAAGCAGGGGTGCGTGCTGAGAGTGAGAATTAGAGGCGCGGCCAAAAAAGGCGGCCGCGATCAAGGGCGCAACGACCAATGAATATCAACGTTACGGGCGACATCATAGGAAAGCAGGAGGACGCGGCGCAATCGCTTGAGCCGATCGCGACGCCGACCGAAGATACGCTGGCGCGCCGCTTCGCCGATTTCGAGACGCTGGGGGCAGCGCTCGATTATGCGGCCGACGGACAGCGCGGGCTCAACTTTCACGATGCGCGCGGCACGCTTTCTCGCGCGTATCCGTTCGCCGAATTGCGCCGTGATGCGCTGACGATGGCGCGCCGGCTGATCGCCGCCGGGATCAAGCCTGCGGACCGTATCGCAGTGGTCGCCGAGACCAGCCCCGATTTCGCCGCGCTGTTCTTCGGCGTGGTCTATGCCGGCGCATGGCCCGTCCCGCTCCCGCTGCCGACCTCGTTCGGCGGGCGCGATTCCTATATCGAACAGCTCCGCGTCCAGTTGGCGAGCTGCGATCCGGCCTTGCTCATCTACCCGCCCGAACTCGCGCAGATGGGCGCCGATGCCGCCACCGCGGCCGGCGTGACCGGCGTCGACTGGTCCGAGCTCGTCGCCCGCCCCGCGCCCGACGTCGCGCTGCCGCAGGCGAAGGGCGACGACATCGCCTATCTGCAATATTCGAGCGGCTCGACGCGCTTCCCGCACGGCGTCGCGATCACCCACCATGCCCTGCTCAACAATCTCGCTGCGCACGCCTATGGCATGCAGCTGATCGACGGCGATCGCTGCGTTTCGTGGCTGCCCTGGTATCACGACATGGGCCTGGTCGGCTGCTTCCTGTCGCCGATCGCCAACCAGGTTTCGACCGATTATCTCAAGACGGAGGATTTCGCGCGCCGCCCGTTGGCGTGGCTCGACATGATCAGCCGCAATCCCGGCACCTCGATCAGCTACTCGCCGACCTTCGGCTACGACATTTGCGCGCGCCGCATGTCGAGCCAGACCAAGGCATCCGAGCGGTTCGACCTGTCGCGCTGGCGGCTCGCCGGCAACGGTGCCGACATGATCCGCCCCGACGTGATGCAGGCCTTCGTCGATTCCTTTGCCGACGCCGGCTTCAAGGCGAGCGCCTTCCTGCCGAGCTACGGCCTCGCCGAGGCTACGCTGGCGGTGTCGATCATGCCGCCGACCGAAGGGATCCGGGTCGAACTGGTCGAGGAAACCCAGCTCTCGGGCGTCGCCGCGGGCGAGGACCGGCCGCAGCGCTACCGTGCGATCGTCAATTGCGGCAAGCCGGTCAAGGACATGAAGGTCGCGATCCGCGAAGAGGATGGCACCCCGCTCCCCGAGCGCGCGATCGGCAAGGTGTGGTGTTCGGGCCCGTCGGTGATGGTCGGCTATTTCCGTGACGAGGCCTCGACCGAGGCGTGCCTGGTCGATGGTTGGCTCGACACCGGCGACATGGGCTACATGAGCGACGGCTATGTCTACATCGTCGGCCGCGCCAAGGACATGATCATCATCAACGGCCGTAACCACTGGCCGCAGGACATCGAATGGGCGGTCGAGCAGTTGCCCGGCTTCAAGGCCGGCGACATTGCCGCCTTCGCGATCACCACGCCGGGCGGTGAAGAGACTCCCGCCGTGCTCGTCCAGTGCCGCAGCTCGGACGATGCCGAGCGCGTCCGCCTGCGCGAGGAAATCCGCGAGCGCGTCCGCTCCGTCACGGGCATGAACTGCGTGATCGAACTGATCCCGCCGCGAACGCTGCCGCGCACGAGTTCGGGCAAGTTGAGCCGTGCCAAGGCGCGTAATCTCTATCTCAACGGCGACATTAAACCCTACGATCTCGCCGCCTGAGCGTCGACCGGGCCAGCCCACCCGATCGGCGAGCGGGGTGGCCTGGACTGCCCCAAACCCACGGTGAAGGGCCCGAGAGCTGGCCTAACCTTCCAGTAACGCTCCTTGCGCTATAGCGGCGGCGTGAGCATCGAACCCACTTCGCAATTCGCGGCGCCGCGGATCGACGCCCGAGCGCTGCTCGGGCTCTATGATCCCGCGGACACCACCGACTGGGCGCCGATCCGCGCCGCCCAAGTCCATGCTGGCGGCCAGCTCGCCCTCTTCCTGCTCGGCGCCAACGTCATTGGCGCGGCGCTCGTCACCCTGATCCTCGCCCGAGTCGCGCCGGTCTGGATGCTGGCGAGCTGGAGCGCGATGGTCGCGGCGATCTCGGTGGCGATCACCTTCCGCCGCCTCGCCGCCAAGCAGCGCGCGCGTACCGTCGCAACCCTCGCCGACGTGCGCGATACCGTGCTCGAGGGCGTCGCGCTGGCGACGATCTGGACGATCCCGCCACTGGCCTTCGGGGTGCGCGCCGACATGCAGATCGCGCTGGGCTTATGGATCGTGCTGTCGGTTCTGATGGCGGCGTCGGCGGTCGCGATGGCGGCGTTGCCGCTCGCCACGCTCAGCTTCCTCGGCATCCTCGGCACCGCGATCGCCGCAATGGTGCTGCTCGTCGGCGGCCCCGTGCTTGCCGCCGCCGTCCTGCTGTTCACCCTCCTGCTGATGATTGGCTGCTTCACCCGCGCGCGCTCGCTCGTCGTGATCCGCGCGGGCGAGATAGCGTTGGCCGAGCGCGACGAGACCGTCAGCCTGCTGCTGCGCGAAGCCGAACAGAATGACGCCGCCGACTGGCTGTGGGAAACCGACGCGGCGCGGCGCGTGGTGCGCGCCTCGCCGCGCTTTGCCGAAGCGGTCGGGCTTGATCCGGCCAGCGTCAACGGCAAGTCGCTGCTCGAAGTGCTCGCCGGAGACAGCTGGCAGGGTGGCACGGTCGCGCCGGCGTTGCGGACGCTGGGCGAGCACCTCAAGACGCGCGCTGCGTTTCGTGGCATCGTCCTGCCGGTTTCGATTGGCGAGCAGCACCGCTGGCTGGAGGTGGCGGCCAATCCCCGCCACGACGAACGCGGCGCGTTTCTCGGCTTCCGCGGCGTGGGTGCCGACGTCACCGAACAGCGCGCCTCGGCCGAGAAGATCAACCGCATGGCGCGCTTCGACGTGCTGACTGGTCTGCCCAATCGCCTGTCGATCAACGAGGCGCTGGCGCAGGCAATGGCCGCAGCCGAAAAATGGGGCAGCCGCTGCGCCTTCCTGATGATCGATCTCGATCGCTTCAAGGCGGTCAACGACACGCTCGGCCATCCGATCGGCGACCGCCTGTTGGTGCGAGTGGCCGAACGGCTTGCCACAGTGATGAGCGCGAACGAACTGATCGGCCGGCTCGGCGGCGACGAATTCGCCGTCGTGGTGCGTGACGCGACTGACACGCAGCGGCTCGAACGGCTGGCGCAGGCGATCGTCGACGCGCTCGCCCAGCCCTTCACGCTCGATCATCACACGCTCTACACCGGTGCCAGCGTCGGGGTTGCCACCGGCCCGCGCGATGGACGCACCGCCGAGATGCTGATCCGCTCGGCCGACCTCGCGCTCTATCGATCGAAAGATGCCGGCGGCGGCAAATATCACCATTACGAGCCGCAGCTCCATGTCGCCGCGGAGGAGCGACGCGTGCTCGAGCAGGCGCTGCGCTCGGCGCTGAGCAGCGACCAGCTGCATCTGACGTATCAGCCGGTGGTCGACGCCGGCAGCGAGCAGCTGACCGGGTTCGAGGCGCTGGTGCGCTGGACGCATCCCGAGCTCGGGCCGATCTCGCCGGCCAAATTCATCCCGCTCGCCGAGGATGCGCGGCTGATCGGCGCGATCGGCGAATGGGTGCTGCGCTCGGCCTGCGCCGAGGCAGCGACCTGGCCCGGCGATACGCGCGTCGCTGTCAACGTCTCGCCCGAACAGTTGCACAATCCCGGCTTCGTCGCGGTCGTCGCCTCGGCGCTCGCCAATAGCGGGCTTCCCGCGTCGCGGCTCGAGCTCGAAGTGACCGAGAGCGTCTTCCTGCGCGACGATTCCGGCGCGATGAAAGTGCTCGAGCGAATCCTCGCGCTCGGCGTCCGTCTCAGTCTCGATGACTTCGGGACGGGCTATTCCTCCCTCGGCTATCTCAGCCGCACGCGCTTCTCGACGATCAAGATCGATCGCAGCTTCGTCAGCGGCGCGGCGCAGAACGTGCCCGAGGCGGTCGCGATCATCCGCGCAGTGGTCGCGCTCGCGCAGAGCCTCGGCATGGCCACCACCGCCGAGGGTGTGGAAACCGCCGAGGAGCATCGCCTGGTGCACGAGCTGGGCTGCACCAAGGTCCAGGGTTACTATTTCGGCCGCCCGCTCCCGGTCGACGAAGCCCGCGCAATCGCCCATCGCGCGGTTCTCGGTCGCGAGGCGGCATGAGGTGCTTGCAGCAAAGCTGAACAAGGGCGCTTGCAGCGCGGGCAACCTCTCGCTAAACGAGCACACCTGATAGGGGTGTAGCTCAGTTGGTTAGAGCGTCGGTCTCCAAAACCGAAGGCCCTCGGTTCGAGTCCGAGCTCCCCTGCCAGTTTTTCCGCCATTTCTTTAGCCTGATGCCTTCCGCGAAAAACGCGGTGCGGCGGTGGATAAGCACAGGATAAGCGCCGGGCGACGATTCGCGGTTGGCGTGCCGATCTTGATCCCGGCTTGCATGGCGCATGCCCTCGCCGCCCCCTAAACTGCCTGCATTTTACTGTATCAGTCGCGCGCGGCCCGCGGGGCTTTCACCGCGGCGTTGGTCAGCATAGGTGTGCTTCAGGGGTGGGACGCGGTGGTTCAGTGGTACATCGACACGATCGGGAAACTCGGTCCTGGGATCATTGCCTTGCTCGTTCTCTTCACGACGAGAGGCCAAAACAGATGGCAGAACACTATCAGCATGCGTGCTGCGATGGTCGAGGACCAGAAGTTTCGCCTGGCACTTCTCGAACGCCGCAATGTGGCGATCGAGAAGGTCCGATTTGCGGTGCAAAACTTCTGGATTGAAGGTGCTTTGCGAAGGGAGGTCGCCGTCGCGACGGGGGATGCGCTCGAGATCGCAGAACTTGTCTTTGACGATGCCGAACGAGCGGCGATCGAAGCATTTTTACAGCAAATCTGGAAGTGGCAGTCGCTAGACCGCCGCATCACCTCGATGCAGAACAGCCGCCGAGAGGATGACAAAGAGCGCTATCTAAAGACCGTCGACGAAATTTCCGATCTCGAGGATTCGATTCTTCGTACCGTTGAGCCGTTGATTAAGGGGTTGCGCGAAGCAACGCGCGTGAGCTCAATCCCTGCGCTCTCGAAAAACCCTATCAGGCTAGGTTGGCCCTTGAGACGGAAGAAGGAAGATTGATCGCTGCCGCGAGTGGGTTGGTCCCCAATATACGGCTGGATCGTGACGGAGGCACCCTCTGGGCCGGTTGGTTGTCAAGCGCAGAATGCTGTCTGCGCGGCTTTACAAATGAACCGCCCATACCTGCGTCGCCCAAAGATCTGGCGAATTAGGAACGTCGGGAATTGGTGGTTAGCGGACGTTGAGCATAGTCGCTTCCACGACGCGGTAGTTGGGTTATGGTGCCTGCGATGAGCCCTTTGTCCCGCTTCTACGCCGCCACATTCGGCCCGTTCCTACTGATCCCAGTCACAATCTTAATTGCCAGCTATAATGATCACATCGGGCAGTTTTTACTATGGGCAACACTCGGGATTTTCGCGGGCTCGACCATCTAAGCTCAACTCTTCGCGCGGTGCCCAAAATGCGGATGGAGGATCGCTTCCTTCGGCAAGCGTTTTGTGCGCTCTCTCCCACCTCGCGAATGTCCTCGGTGCGGCACTGACTTGGCCCGCCCCACTTAAAGTCCGCTACTGGCGAATGCGGTCATCGAAACAGCACTATGAGCATCCCAATGGCGACGCCGATCCCTGCGACCAAAGAGCCTATTCGCCGCCCGCGCGCCGACCGATCCCACCAGCGATTGCCATAGCCGAATGGTTCGTATGCCATGCTCGAACTCTGTTCGCTTTCGCAGTTACCTTCAAGGGTGAGAAACGTCCGCAACTGGGCGTTTCCGGACACCAATACGGGCGTGTACTGGTCGCAAAACCGTGCGCGCCCTTTAGGGCACTACAAAAACTCCCGCCGCGCTGAGCTGTAGCGAAGCCCTGTGTTAGTCGATCGACATTGCGTCGCACCAATTGCGCGGGCACGATGCCTGTGGACACACGGGGGCAAGGCATGCGCGGACCAGTTAAGTTGGATCGAGAACTCGACAAGCGCTTCAGCGAGGAAGGCCGTTGTTTCTTTCGCGGAAACAACGGAGAGACCTCGGTCGTCGTGTTTATGTCTGCAACGCGATGGCACGAGATCCTCGCCGCACATACAGGGTCGGACAAAGCAGCGCTTGATCGGTTAGAGCATATGGCTACCGGTGCGGCACGCGCACTTCTCGCCGATGACGACGGAGTCCTATACGTTCCTATCCCTTAACACGCCGACGTTCCGTCATGCTAATCGCCAGGGATTTTTCGCAGCGGCGCTGAATCCGCAAGATAATTGAGGCTTTGCACCTTTTAGCGCTTCTGATCAACGCGGAGCCTTGACTTAATGCCGAAAGTTTATAGGTACACAATACTTGCAGCTTTCGTTGGGCTAGTTTGCACCCCTCTTTGGTTCATAGTACATTACCAAAGCCTGATTGTTTCGCATAAAGAATGGTATCAGCCTTATCGTAGCGCACCCGATAAGATACCTGATCTTGAATCTTCTATCACCCCCAGGAGCAAAGCTGAAGCTCTCAAGGAGCGACGGCCATGCGACAAACCGCGAGGCAAAGAAGAGAGCGAATTATGTGCTGAGTGGAAGGCAGCGCTGGCGGGCGAAGAGGCGGCCCTTTGGGCAGCGCGCGGGTTCTATCTCTCGCTCGCCTCCTTAGCGCTCAGTGGGTTTGGCCTTGTCGCTCTGTTAATCACGATACGCCAAGGACGTACCGGACTGAGAAGCGCGCGAAAAGCCAACAAGATTTCCCGGCAAACGCATGTCGCGGAGACGCGGCCATGGATCGCTATTGAAAATGTCGAAGCGACAGTGACGCTCGCTGAGTGGGATAACATGCCAGCTTTCCGGGTTGGCATAAAATTTAAAGCCACGAACTATGGAGTATCCCCAGCCGTCAAGGTTTTTGGACACCCTGAATTTTTAAGGTATGATTTTTTTGGCAAGGAACAGGAATCTGTTCGCGCTCTCCACGTCAAACTTCAATCCGACTATGAATTTGGCGAAGTAATTTACCCAAATCATCATTCATTTATAGAACGCGAAGGATACGTAACGCTGGAAGACTCTGACGAACGTTACGGCGTAATATTAGCAGTTGTTGTTGGCGTACGATACACGATGCCGTCTTATAAAAAATGGTTTTACACTGGTAGAATGTATCTTGTAGCCGGACAGGTACCGACATCCCCGACCATGAAAATTGGGATAAACCCTAGATGCATTGGCCTCACCAAAATCTCCCCCGAAGAACGCGGGGATTTTATTATTTAAAAACCAGAGCCAAATGGTGATAGCTATAAGGTGCAACGCAACCTCGAGAACCGGGTGATGTGCGCACCATCGCCTATCCCAGATGGACAAGGAAGCGTCATGGTTCGAGCCGATCTCATCAGACTTCTAGCAGCGGAGTGGCCTGATCTGGCGCTCAGCGATGTCGAGAAGACCGTTGCCGCGTTCTTCGATGCTATTACCACGCGGTTAGCGGCCGGCGGGCGCGCAGAGATACGCCGCTTTGGTTCGTTCTCAACCCGAGCGCGTGACGCTCGTCCTGGCCGTAATCCGCGCACTGGAGAGACTGTCGCATTGAGCGACCGGCGCGTTCCCTGGTTCAAGCCGGGAAAGGATATGTGCGAGTTGATAAACGGCCTCGACAGGAACGAGCTTGGCAAGAAGGGCATGGCCAAGAACGCCGCTACCAAGACGCGGGCGGGGTAAACCATTTCGATCGGGCACACGAAAGATGGCGACGCGCGGGGTCATAGCGGCACGCTGGATCGCGGGCAGTAGGAGCAAACTCAAAGTATCGGGCTGGCCCTTGAGCCTAACTATACCTTGCAGACTGTTGTTCGACGCTGATTGGTGCTGTCGTAGCCGCGCATTCGCTGGCAGAGTCGCGGGTGCGCATGTACGTGCGTATGATGGCTATCACACCTGAACAGATTGATGTCTGGCGAGCAGCGCCCTCCGAAAGCGAGCATCTCGAGTTCAAGGAGGCAAAACTAAATCTAGATACCGACACCATCTGTGAATATGCAGTGGCTCTTGCAAACGAAGGGGGCGGCCATCTCCTTTTAGGCATCCATAATAAGCCGCCGAGAGCAGTTGTAGGAAGTCATGCCTTTCCTAAAATCGGAGAAATTAGCCACAGAGTGCATCAGAAAATTGGAATTCGTGTCGATTTTGAGGAGGTAATGCACCCAGACGGCAGGGTCGTTGCGATTAGTATTCCAAGTCGTCCCCGTGGCGTGCCGCTACATTTTAACGGCAGGTATCTTATGCGAGTTGGTGAGTCGTTGGTGGCTATGACCGGAGATCGGCTCCACGCGATCTTCAATGAGGACCGTCCAGATTGGCTGGAAGAGCCGGGATCCTTCGTGGTCGACGCCCAGGCTGTTATTGATCAGCTCGATACCCAGGCATTTTTTGAATTAATGCAGGTTCCGTATCCCACAACGCGAGACGGGGTGATCGAGCGCTTGCTCGGCGAGCGGCTGATTGATCGGCGTTCTGGTGGATTTACCATTCGTCGGCTTGGAGCCCTGCTCCTGGCGAAGCGCCTCAATTCGTTTCCCGATGTGCGCCGCAAAGCAATGCGCGTAATCGTGTATGCGGGTGACTCGAAGCTTGACACAAAGTTAGACGAGATAGCGAGCCGTGGGATAGCGGTAGGCTTTGCAGCATTGATCGATTTTGTGATGGCGCAACTGCCTCAGAACGAGGTCGTCGCACACGCTTTAAGAGAGCGTGTGACGCTCGTGCCCGAAGTGGTTGTGCGAGAACTTGCCGCGAATGCGCTTGTGCATCAAGATTTTGCGATTACAGGCGCGTCTCCAACTATCGAAATTTACGCTAACCGAGTGGAATTTTCGAATCCCGGGAAGCCAGGCGTCGCTACAGATCGATTTATTGACGACTATAGATCGAGGAACGATCGTTTAGCTGATCTGATGCGGCGCATGCGCATATGTGAGGAGAAAGGGAGTGGCGTGGACAGGGTGGTTCACAACGCAGAAGCCTTCCAACTCCCAGCCCCATTATTTCGAGAAAATGTTGAACGCACGGTGGTATCGATTTTCGGCGTCCGACCGTTCGAGGATATGGATCGCGACGACCGCGTACGAGCCTGTTATCAACATTGTTCTCTGCGTTGGGTGACAGACCAGCGGATGACGAACCAATCGTTGCGTGAGCGGTTCAATCTGCCCGACTCGCGAGCGTCTGTGAGTTCGCAGATTATTGCGGCGACGATCGAACAAGGGCTGATCAAGCTGGACGAGGCAGTGGGTGCATCCCGAAAATATGCCCGTTATCTGCCCTATTGGGCCTGATCTTATTTCAACCAAAAGTTGAATCCGGTCCGCTAATGCGGCGGAACCCCGGAATCCTGCGGGTTTCTTATTTAAGCTTATCCGATGCGATGATCGCAGCGATCACATTGCGATCATCGCAGCGACCACATTTTGAAGCCACCACTGCCGCGTTGCGTCGATGCGCATCGCACAGCATAAACGGCAGGATAACGACACGAACATGGCTTCAACCATCGCCTGCATCAACACGCCCCGCGGTACGGGCACGGTTATCTCGTTGGCGGGCCAGCCCATCCCAAATCTCTCGATTAACGACGCTGACAGGCTGAAAGCGATCATGCGTGGATAGCACGCAGCACCGATCGGCTAAGCCAGACCGAGAGCCGCCACCGTGACGCCCCCGACTGACCGGACCGATCCGATCGCCAAGGAAGTCGAAAATGACGAATTCCAAGATCATCGTCGCCCGGATAGCGGAGCTATGCGCCAGGCTTATCAAGCGAGAGTCTCAGTCGTCGATTAAGCGCGAAATGGGAATGCATGGGAAGAGCGTGCAGACCGCTATAGACACCTTGCGCGCCCATGGCGTCGAGATCGAGACGATAGCGCCAAGCCGATTTAGCCCCGAACAGGAAGCACGCCTGCACGATATGTTCAGTTCGACGGAGCTATCAAATAGAGCGATTGTAGCGAGGACAGGCCTGCAACTAGATACGGTCAACAAGTCTCGGCGGCGCTTCAATGCTGGGGTGGTCCGCTCTGGCGGCGTATTGCCCAAGTGCGACTGCGGCCAAGATCTTCACCACGCCCGCATGTGTTGGGTAAGGCACCGCCAGCACATGAAGGATCGCGGCATCCGTTCGGTCGTAACCCTGAGCATTGATGATCAGGGCGAAGTTCGGAATCGACTTCTCGCCGGGGAGGCCGTGCGGTTGGTGGCCGAGCACTTCGGATTGCCGAAAATGTCGGTTGGCGGGTTCCTGCGTTCGCTTAACTCCGATGATCGGCGAGTCCGAGAAGATACATTCCTCGTTGCAACCGCCCGCCGGCGTGCCGCGAAGCTCGCAAATGCTATTAGCAATCCGCAAGCCACCAATCCGACCGCCGATCCCCTCTATGCTGAGATTGCGAAGTCAGTTTCCCGTCGCATCGATCCGGCGCTGAGGGACGATATGATAAGCCAAGCCTACCTTGAGGTGCTGGAAGGGCGCCTCGACCCTCAGCATCTGCGCGAGGGAATGCGCAAGGTCCGGGGTCGGGTATTCAGCGCTTTTGCCAACCCTTGGGGGAACATGAGCATCGACGCGCCGACGCGAGAGGACGGCTCAGGGAGTTGGGTCGAGAATATTCCCGATGAGCGAGCGCTTCAGGCGTTCGACGAGATCGCATAAGTACTGGCATCGCGTCCCCGGAGGGAATGGACCGAGGACGCGATGCCGATCGCGACCAACGCTAACAGCCAAACTGCTGCAACGAAGTAGCAGCAGGCGCATAATGAACTGATGGATTTGCAATGTCAGTGCGTACCTTCGCGAGGCATCCGGCCGAAGAACAGCGAGAACGACATTCCAAACCCTTCGAACGCCAGGCAGCGGCAAGGCCCCTCCCCTTTGCCGTCCCAGCGCTCGATGCCTTGGGCGTCGTACTGGTAGGAGACAGCCGGGGCCATTTCCTCCCACAGCGCCGCGAGCTGGGCAGCGATCTGGCGGGCGGTGGCGGCGCTCACGACGGCAACGCCACGTATGCGAGGGCGAAAATAGGCCAGAAGGCCAGCCCAACCGCCAGGGACGCCGCAGCGCCCCCAACGGTCAAGCCGTTGCCCATGAACGGGCGCGCGAGGCGATTGGTAAGCGCCACGGTTCATGCCCCCGTCGTGCCGGTGCGATACCGGCGGGCATAGAAGACGGTGTCTCGTGCCGCCCGCATCTGTTCCCCCGCATCGAACCTTTCGAATTGGGTTTCGCACGCCATACTATCGAACAAGGTGTCGATGGCGATTTGAAGGACCGCCTTGCGCCCCACACTCGGCGGTGCAGACGAGTGCGCGTTAGCCTGGGCGTCCTGCTCTATGCGGATGTGGAACAGGAGAATAAGCGCGTCGGGTGAACTATCCGGCACCTGCGTCAAAATCGCGAGCCGCAGAGCGTCCGCCTCGTATTCGCTGGCGCTGGTCGCGCGGTCTATCTTGCCACGCTCGGCCCAATCGTCGCCGGCCGGCCGAGCCGCCTCGATCGCGTTATACTCAGCGTTGTTTGCTTCAAAGCGGGCATGTAGCGCTTGCATGAGCGAAGCAGCGGCGGGGTTAGGCTGACTGGTCATCGCTCAACCCTCCATCGCCGCGAGGCGGCGAACGTCAGTCACATAGGCGGCGAGAATGTCCGCGCGCCAGGAATAGCCGTCCTGCCCCTTGTCCGACGTGACCCCGAAGAGATATTCAGCCTTCCAAAGCAAGGCCGCGTTATCCGGCGCCGGTATCACCATCAAATCGGACATAGCTTCGCCGTACCGTTCGTGCGCGTCGTTCGACGCGTCGGTGTCTTCATCGTCCGCGAAGCCATCCGACAGCGCCTTAGCCGCTTCCATCTTGGCAAGGCCCGCGTCCCAAGCTGCCCCACCATTGGCGAGACGCGCGGCGTGCTGGTCGATCGCGATGCGCTGTAGATCCTCGACCGCGCCCCAAAACATGCGGGTGTAGAGGTCAGCCATGCGCAGGCCCTCGGCGAAGGCTGGGGGCCGATCATCGAACACGGCGAAGTCTGACCACGGCTCCCCGACCGTGCCGAGAAACACGCGCCGGAGCTTCATAACTGCCCCCGCAGCTGTACGCGCCGGATTGGCGTTAAGCACCTCGTCGGCGGCGTCCATCACCGCAAATAGCTTGTCGTCGGCCTCCCCACTCATTTTGGCCTCGGGATCATTCCGCATCACGCGGGCGGCAGCGCAATACTGATCGAACGCCGCGACTAGCGTCGGGTTCTCCCCTGCTGTTGCGGGAGCGTCTGGCGAAGCGATGCGCAACACGTCGGCAATGATCGCTGCGCAATCGGCACCGTCCAGAATGTCTGTATCGGGATACTCGGCTTTGACGAGCGCGCACTTTTCAGCGAGCTGCGCGAGCTTTGTGACGGGGTACTTTGTGACGAGGCTGAGCGCCGCGCTCGCCCGATCGACCAGTTTTTCCCATGCGGCCTCTTGCGCCGCGTCTTTCCAGTCGTTCGGGGAAGCGGCGTCGCGTTTGTCCGCTGCTTTGCGGTATGCGGAAACCGCAGCGTCCCAATCGGTGACCTTGGCAGATGTTACGGGGGCGCTATGAGCGTGATTAGCCATAATCGATCCTTCCGAGATCGTGGGTGGTTAGATCGGGAGAGAGGGGCCTAATCCTCGCTCCCGATCGCTTTTGGTGAAAGCGTCACCATTAACCACGTTTCACACAGTTGCGTCAACCCTTTTGCGGTGATAGTTTCACCAAATGACCATCACACCTCAACAATGCAAAATGGCGCGCGCAGCCCTAGATATGGGCGGCGGCGAACTCGCAAAGGCGGCCGGCGTTGGCATCAACACGGTCTCGAGATTTGAGCAGGGTGGCGACGCTCGCCAATCCAGTGTGATTGCGATGCGGGCAGCGCTCGAGGGTAGAGGCGCGGTTTTTGTTGGTAGCGGGGAGGTGTCGCTGAGCGGCGGAGCCGGCGTAAGATTGACCGACCCCGCCTAATTCTTGAGATCATCCCGCCAGCTTCGCCGGGAAGTTCGCCTCGATCTCGTCATCCACCAGCGACCAGTCGCAAAAGCGGCGGAAGAGCGGCGCTTTAGCCAGTTTTAACGCACGACTACTGCATTGGCGAATGGCACGGTCGCCACCACAGCCCCTGAGTCATCGGCGATCGTGATCGACCATCCAATTGGAACTCTGCCGTCTCTAGCTTCTTCTGCAATCAGAGAGCGGGCAAAGCGCGTCGCAAGAGCGATCGCTGCCTCGATGTCGGGAAGTTCGATACCCTCATCGTCTAGCAGCAAATCGTCATCCGCGATGAGGTTGAAGCCATACAACATTCTCGAATTTTACACGGATTGTTAGCGCGCGTCACTCACACGTATCGATCTGGTTGACGCCAACCTATGGCAAGGCAAGGGATCCGCACCTTCCTTAACCCTCGGCGCGATCCTCCCAGATTGCTTCGCCCATCGCATCGCCCCTAATTCTGTTACCCGAGTGAAGCGAAGCGGATCCAGTCCCTTGCGTCAAAGGCAGGTCTAATGTCGTGGCGCTTCCGCGATCATCGTCATCTTATCGATCAACTCCAGCCAGTGCTTGGATTTCTGCTTATCAACGGCGTCAACAGCCCTTAAGCTAGCAAAGGCCTCATCAGGCCATCTCTCCCCATGGACATCCATAAAGCGAGCGGCCTGCATCCAGTGGAGCACCTCGGTGCTTTCATCAAATCGATCGTCTGCCAACGGGCGCCCTCACTTCCTTTTGCCGTGTAGCAGCGTAGCGGCTGCGAGCATGTCGGCAAGTCGCATGTCTCCCCAATCTGCGCGAGTTCGCGCCGACGGTTCATGCGCGCTTCCTGGTTATAGGCGCTGACACTCCGCGAGCAGCTCAGCGTCTGACACCTCGACGGGATCGTCGTTCCATTCGGGCGGGTCGGGCTGCTGCATTCGCGGACGGTCTCACGAAAAATCCATCTGCTCAAGCGCGGGAAGGCTCCCACGGTAGCCGCGAGCGTGGCGCGAATTGAGCGTCTATTGACGCACACTGTCGATAATGACCAATGAGCCGAAGCCCACGCATTGAACTGGTCGTTATCGGAACAGCGCTCGGCGGCATGCCTGGATTGGGAAGCAGACATTCCGCTTCCGCCCACTTGCAGACATTCCAGTCGGGCGTAGAACCCGGGGCTTGCTTGCAGTTTAGGGACGGCGATGAAGCAGGGTAGCGCTGGAGCGATATATGAAATGCCATCTGAATGTGGCTCGCTCTACCTTCAGCACATTGGTTCGCATCCGACATTCGGGAGTGCAGTAGCGGTCTTCGCTGATGTCGAGCTATCGGATTTCAGATTTAGCATCGTATTTCCGGTGCAATCGGCAGTTCGACAAAAGGCTATCAGACGGGTCGGTCGCTCTGAAATAGCAGAGCAATATAAGCCTCTTCGGTTCCGATACCCAGTCGGGCGCTCGGGCAGTGAGACCGGCTGGATGATAGTAGACGACCAAGGCCAAAACCGCGTTCAAAATTTATCAGCGGAGCAAGTCAGCTTTGTTCTGGGCTTCGCCGTGAATGACAAAGCACTCGCCGAGCTTTTCTGCGCTGGTTGGGTCCAGGGCGAGAGTTTTCCCAGTCTGGCCGGGTAAGGGCAGAACGGCAGCTAACCACCAACTATCGCCGTTTGAAAGCCACCAGCGCGATCACTTTCCCGAAAGCCGACTGTCCGCTATCGGGCGAAAAAGCGGACCGGCGGAAATCGACCAAAAGCGGTCTTAAGCGCGGTGCGGCCCAAAGAAGATCACGGCGGCTCCGAGAAGGCATATAGCGGTGCCGCCAAGGTCCCACCGGTCGGGACGCACCCCCTCAGCGAGCCAAAGCCAGAACACCGCTGCTGTGATGTAGATGCCGCCATAGGCTGCATACGCGCGACCGGCATCAGAGACCTCAACGCGGGTAAGCAGATAGGCAAACACGATCAGGGAAGCGCAGCCGGGGATCAACCAGAGCGGCGACTTTGACATCCGGAGCCACGCCCAAAAAGAAAAACAGCCCGCAATTTCTGCGAGTGCCGCGAAGGAGTAGATAATGATCGACTGCATGTTGGTCGAATATCAGGCCGATGCGCCGATGTCTGCTTTCCACGAGGTCATGCCATTCATCCGCGAAATTGGTCTGCCTGAAACCGGCCGTTGACGGGGTGAACGAATGGCGGAAGTTTGGGGGCGCAAATGGCGGCCTGAGCGTCCACAAATGGGTCAATTCGCGTTTTGGCGAGGTCGTGTCAGATACACAACGCTCGTCAATCGGACGCATGAGCCACCAAACGATCAACGCCCCGTAGCTACCCTTGCGGACGGGCAAATTCGCTGGTTGAGAGCAGAAGGGCTGGTTTCGAACGGTAATCCGCGTCGCCTGGTCCTTGCCCAATTGGACGAACTCGCGGACGAGCGTCCGCCATGAGCGCAGCGGGTCGTACGACCAAGAAAAATGCAGAATACGGCAAGTGCCTCGTCGCAAAGACGAGCCTGCAGAGATCTGCGGAGCAATATCTAACGGGCCGGATACCGTGTCGTTCGATCTAAAATTGGGACTCCGGTGCGTATTTCGGGTAAGGCGGCCTACAGCGAAAGGACCGTCATGTTCGAACTCGCAGTTTCAACCACGCCGCCTCAGATTCGATGCGCAATTTACACACGAAAGAGCAGTGAGGTTGGACTTGAGCGTGAGGTGAACTCTTTGGACACGCAACGCGAAATGTGCGCTGCGTATGTTAAGTGCAACGAACACAAAGGCTGGCGAGAGCTGCCGACACATTACGACGACGGTGGTTATTCTGGCGGAACGCTCGAAAGGCCAGCGTTGCATCGCCTCTTCGCTGACGTCGAGGCAGGCGAGATCGATGCAATCGTCTTTTATAAGATAGACCGACTAACGCGCTCACTCGCTGATTTTGTACGCCTTATGGAAAGTTTGAAGCGCTTCAGCATATCTTTCGTGAGCGTCACTCAGTCTTTTGATACGTCGGAAAGTATGGGCCGAATGGTGCTGAACGTACTCATCACGTTCGCCCAGTTTGAACGCGAGATGCTAAGCGACCGTATCAAAGACAAGCTTGCTATGATGCGACGCAAGGGTCTTTTTGTGAATGGGCAGCCCCCGATCGGCTATGACAAGATAGATGGCCGTCTCGTCGTCAACGAGACCGAGGCCGAGATCGTCCGCGGCATCTTCCGCCGCGTCGCGGATTATCCCACTGTCTTTCAGCTAATGAAGCAGTTGCAGGAAGAGGGTGTGCGAACGAAGGCATTCGTGAGCAAACACGGCCGACAGATCGGCGGCACTCCGATGCATGCCGGATCGATCTACAGGTTACTACGAAACCCCCTTTATATCGGCTTTATCCAAGACGGCGATGAGTGGCATCAGGGTCAGCATACGCCGATCGTCGAACGCGAACTATGGGATCGTGCACAAGCGCTTCGGGCAGTTCGCGCGCAACCTCGAGTTGCTTGGGATGTATCGCGCAATCTGCTTCATGGGTTGATTTGGGACGAGTCCGGCCGACCGCTGTGCACCACCACCGGCGGATCTGGAAAACGGCGGTACCGATACTACGATTCAGAAGCTAAGTCTCCTGGAAGGCAAAAGCATCTATCCAAGGTGCGGGTTCGCGCAGACCGGGTAGAAGATTTAACATTCACATCAATCTGCTCATTTTTTGAAGATCTTTCCAAAATCAGAAAAGTGTTTCTGATTTTGGGGCGCTTTGAGATCGAAGCGCAGCAACTTCGAGCGCAGGCGAACGCCGTTGCAAAGCGGGTAGCGCATTCTAACGCCGGTGAGCTCAGGCGTCTGTACGAAGCGTTGTTCGTTCGAGTAGAGGTAGCAAAAACCGAGCTTCGGCTGATGCTCAGATGCCGCGAGGTCGCCCGTTTGCTCACCACAGGGCAATTTCCAATCGACCGGGTTGGCGCAGACGAAGGTTCGGCTCCGCGGACGTACTTGCTATCAGTAAACGCAAATTTGATTTGCGCCCATCGAGATTTCACCCTGCCGATCGAAATCGCACCACGGCGTGGAACACCCGACAAAAAGCTTGTTGATCTTCTTAGTCGAGCGTTCGCAGCGCGTGCGCTCGTGATGGCGAACAGAGGCAAACCGATCTCCGAACTTGCAAAGGCCTTCAAGCTCGGCCCCAGCAAATTCGCACGATTGATCCGGCTGACGTATCTGGCTCCCGACCTTCAGGCTGCTATCATCGATGGAAACCATCCCGTTGAACTCACTGCCCATAAATTAATCTACAGTACCCTGCCGCTCGATTGGCGGCAGCAAAGATTACTTCTTGGGTTTGACAAGGGACTAGAAAATCTCTTATAATAATCAAAGATTTAGCGCTCAGCGAGCGGGCCTCCGAATAGCCTCGGCGGCGCTGATACCGATGCGCAAATTATTGAAGCAGCAAACTGATCCCCCGCCAGCCCAGGCGAGGGCTCTAGCTTTTGCAGTAAGATCAGCAGCCGCGACGGTGGCGGGTATGTGCCTTATCGAGATGACGGCCAAGCAGGCCACCGCCGACCCCGCCGGCAACTGTGCCCAGAACGCCGCCGCCGAGCGCATTTCCGATTAGCGCGCCGCCGACACCGCCCGCAATTGTGCCAACAGCGCCGTTTCCGCCACCACAGCGATGCCGATAATTGCTGTGGCCATGATAGGTACGATGACGCGCAACCGCGGCGGTCGGCATCACAGCTGGTACGGCGACCATGGCCATCATCGCGGCCAGTGCAAACTTGCTCTTCATTGCATTCTCCTCGAGAGGGTCGGAACGGACGGCTCGGTCCAGGACTTGTACTAAGCATAGCCGGTAAACGGTGCCTAATTGAATTGGCGGCTTTCCGTGAGGCTCACCGCCTCGCTTCATTCCTGATAGCGTCGCCTAGGGAACGCCCGCCCGTGGTTAAGGCGATCTCAAGGCGAATTTGCCCGGTCCACAGCTTAATGCTGATGCAACCCGATGCTCGGTCGCCCCAGCGCAAGCTATGTTATTTTAATGCTATCACCGGCTTCGATCACTACCAGTGACTGAGGGTATGCTCCCGCCGATGACGAGAGAATGACGTGACAGAATTTACCCTACATCGTTTGCTGAACAAGTTAAAACGGAGAAGCTTATTCACCCCGGACGACGAAGCCGCGCTGTTAGCACTTCCTTTTTCGGTAAAGTCATTCAAACCCGGCGGCTATCTCGTACGGCAGGGAGATCGCCGCGACTTCGCCAGCGTGCTGTTCAACGGCTTCGCATATCGCCAGAAGGTCGTTGGTAACGGTGGCCGCCAGATCGTTGCGTTGCACGTAGAAGGCGACGCGGTCGATCTGCAGAACTCGCTGCTCAAGACGGCTGACCACAGCGTACAGGCACTCGGCGCGGTAGATGTAGGCCGCATCCCCTGCGAGGCGTTGCTAGCGATTGCAGCGGCCCGTCCTGTGATCGCGCAAGCACTCTGGCTCGATACGCTGGCCGATGGAGCTATAGCGTTGGAATGGATTACGAACATCGGACGCCGCAACGCGCTGTCGCGGCTTGCGCATTTGCTATGCGAAATTGCGCTGCGGCTCGAGGCGATCGACCTTTATGAAGATGGATCGCGCCTGCTGCCTATGACTCAGGTCCAAATGGGTGATTCGCTGGGTCTCACAGCCGTTCATGTCAATCGAATGTTCGGACAACTCGAAGAGGTCAGACTCATCGCGCGCAAAAATCGTGCCGTTATTATATTAGATTTGCAAGGACTTCGGTCGATTGCTGACTTTCAAACAGCCTATCTGCACCTCGACTTGCTGGACAATTAGACTTGCGCCTGCTCGAGGCCGCGGTGCGCGTAGCGCGCCCCTCCGGCCCTGGCGACAACGATAGAAGCGAGCTGGGACGGCTGCGAATGGGACTCGTGGTTGCAGCGTTAGCGCAAAAATCGGCGCGCACAGGTGGTCTCGATGCGGCCCTTGACCCGTTCGAACACTGTGCGAAATGTACCCCGTGATCAAGCCGCGCCCCGGTGGGGAGGCGCTGGCTCTCACAACCGTCGTATGTGCCCTCCGCTAGTTTATTGGGGGGGAGGCCAGCGGAGGGAACGATACGCGTGGAAGACCCCTTCCACGGCGCAGTGATTATCACGAACGTATTAAGATCTTCTCATTATGGCGGGTTGAGCATAAAATTGGCGTGCGCCTCAACGCAAGTTGCCGGTTTGGGAAGCGTGGAACTGGGCTCGTCGCAGGTCTCGCACGACGGAAATATTCTGCCGTACTTACAGACCACCCGATGTCGCGCCGAGTGATCAGCGCTATAAGCAACGCTATAAGTGCCTGGGCAAAGGACCCTAGCTTGATGGTCTGCTTACGCAGCTAACGCTTCGCTAACCGAGCAGCGTGACTCCGCGTAAATCTTACCATGAAATGGGGTGAAGTATCTGTGTAAAGGCGTAACCTTTATGACCGTTTTATCTCTTAAACTTTCGCGGGCCCTTAACCGAGGTCGCAGACGAGCAGAAGCGCCCGACAGCCGAGAGTCGATTCTCGCGGCGTTGCTTCGCAAGCGGGCAACCGCGCACGTCATTGGCGCCGAGGAGTTAGAGGCGTTATTACGCGACCAAATTCGATGGGCGCTTCCCATGCGAAAACTCGCAAGCGACTCGGGGTAGGTTTCGCCAGCCTAGCCTTTCGGCGCGGTTTGCGGGGCTGCGCCTTAGCGAAAAAATAGTGGCGCCACTGCCATTGCCCACAGCAGAGCTGAGATCGGAAGTGCGAGCAACATACCGTGGGCTCCAAACCGGTGCCGGTTGATCCGCCGGGCATTGGAAACGTCATAATTGGTTTGGCGCAATTCATCTCTCCAGGCGATCAAGTCCAGCCGTTACAGGACAATCCCTTGAACGCCCCAAATCGGGACGAAGATCAATAGGTAAAATACCCCGTTTACGAATTGTCGGGCCTGCGCCGCAACGTGACGCGCACGCGCACGCGCCCGCAGCGGGAGCAGCGGGAGACCAGCTTGTCCGACCGCAGGGTCGCCGCCCGAGAGACCCACTTGTGGATCTCAAAACTGCAAAGCATTTGCGCTGCCCCCCATCTTGCCAATCTCGAAATACCTGATCGACCGAGCGGACGGTAAAGGGTCGACCGCATGAGTTCGGTTAACGTCCGGTTATGCTGTGGATGCGGAAATCCGTTAGCACCAATATCTTCTGCCGAAATGCAAAACATTGCAGCCTCTCGATAATCACGGTCGAAGAAAGTTCTTTCCTATCTCACACTCGCCCTATCGATAATATGCGATCCACCAGCAAAGGCTTCACCATGACTCGTCCTTTCGAATTCCAGCCTCGCACGGCCGAAGAGAAAGCTGAACACGCGCTGCGCATGGCAGGGATCGAGCCCTATGGATCGCCGCGGAAGGTTTGGGTCGAAGACGGTCACGTGCTTGTCGAGAGTTATGACGGCAAGATTGTCAGTATGACGCCGGAAGTGGCAATCGACCTGGGCCGCACGATTAGCGAGGCTGGCACCGAATCGTTG
The DNA here is from genome assembly GCF_036663815.1 of Parasphingomonas frigoris. Classification (NCBI taxonomy): domain Bacteria; kingdom Pseudomonadati; phylum Pseudomonadota; class Alphaproteobacteria; order Sphingomonadales; family Sphingomonadaceae; genus Parasphingomonas; species Parasphingomonas frigoris. The sequence goes on from NZ_JAXOJQ010000006.1 coordinate 222,446, forward strand.
ATCAACAAGGTCCTGGAAAAGTCCGCCGATGCGGAAGCTGACGTATCAGTCGAAGCGGATCGAGAGCCTTAATCCGCCCGGCAGTTTGCTCGACGGCTTTCAGGCCATATGCGGCGGACGGCGACGGCTTCGGCCCAGCGTTCCCGCACGGGGTGGATGAAGTCGGGCTTGCCCCAGATTCGCACGGCTGAAGGGTATACGTCACCGCACCGCTCAAACTTCCACGGCACCCCCACTTCGACACTGAAGGAGTTTGCAGGACGGTTGATCGAGCGGGCCTCCTAGATGCATAACGCGACCCGCCCCCGAGACCGAGCGAAGGCCACGCCATGTACTTAATCGCAATGCTTCTTGCCGCCCAGGCGCCCGCCGACGCCACCGCCTGGAAACTGGTTATGACGGGTCCGCAAGGCGGAATGACGGTAATTGACTATCCGACCGAACAGCGCTGCCGGCGTGGACAAGCCGCAATCGAACGGGAGGCACAGCGCCAACAAAGCGAAAACGCCCGGCGAGCGACCCTCAGCGGTGGCGTTGTGATTGGTACACCGCGGCTAGCTTCCGGAATGTGCATCCCCGGCTAGGCTGGCACGACACAATGGCGCGCCAGCCTTAGGGGCTTCAGTTCGGCGACCCGCCCGACGCGATCCAACCTGCGCCAGCGGCCCCGATCGGAGCCCCTAGGCGAGTGCCACTTGCTCGCACGTATTCCTGATACAGCTTCGAGGCGTTCGCGAGGTCCGAAAGCGTGGCCGCGGAAGCTGCGGGATCTGGATTAAGCAATAGCTCGGCAATGCTGTTTGCCTTCCGCGCTGCCCCCTCCCCTACGCCCATAGCGATGCGGTCGCGCAAGCCTGCCCCAGCTACGCGCGCGGCGGTGACGGGGATTGACGCACCATGCGTTGCCATTGCGGCCCCTGCGTGCATCGCGCTTTCCACCATGGGGTTTGCGAACTCCTGGTCAGCGATCGTCCTAGCTGCGGTTTCGGAGTTGCCCAAAATCTTGGCATGCGAGCGGGCAAGCTGCGCCTCTAGGTCGCGCTGGCGTAGAAGGTCCGCATTGCCGGCGTTGTCGGGATACAAAGCCCCCAAACGCTGTTCAGCGGCAGGCGTGCCCAGCGTCGCATCGAATGGGTTTGCATTGAAGCGCGCCGCGTTTGCTCTGGTCATCAGCGCGTCACGATAGCCAAGCTGCATCTGCGCAAGATGTTCCGGCGATTGGTTGCCAACCTGCATTGCCAACTCGTCGGGGTGCAGCGAATAGGCATCCTGCCCCCGCGCCATAGCGTCGCGCGCATGGACCGGCCCCGCATAAGCGTTGCGAGCGTCAGCATATGCGGGGTTGTGGCGGTCAACCTCGCTTAAAAACTGCTGCCGCACTTGGTTCTGCGCGCGGCCGGCTTCGTCCAGCACAAGACGCCCGGTAAGTTGGCTACGCTTATCCTCTAGCACGTCGTCCATACCGCGCTTCACATAGTCGAGGGTCTGCGTGGTATAGTTGGGAACGCTGGCGGCGGTGGCGGGATCTGGAGCGCCCGCTAGCGCGCCCTCTGTACGGCGCAAGGCATCGCGTGCCATCACAATGCGCTGCTGCGCCTGGACCATGTCACCCGCGCCATTGCGGGCCATGCGGTAGGCGTTCTGTGCGTCGTCCAGTTCCGCACGCGCGGCAAGGTGGTCAGCGATCTGCTGATTGGGCTGGGGGTTAAGCAAGGTGTTGCCCTCCGCATCCTGTGCAAAACCCAGCTCGCTCGGCGCGCGCCGTTCATTGGCCGCGATAGTGCGCGCCCTGTTGAGAGCATCCCGCCCGAACGGCGTATTGAGCGTGCCTGCCAATTCAGGCGTTCCGGGCACCGGGTCAGCATAGGCGGCATCGTACAGCGGACCCGCTGCGGTTCGCGCCTGCTCGGTCATGTCTGCGCTGATCTGCGGGATATTACCGATAGGCCCAAGGTCGCGCTCGACAGCACTCCCGAGCCGGTCAATCTGGCCACGAGCGCGCGGCAATAGTGCGCCCTCTGCGGTGGCCGCAGCGTCAGGCGATCGGCGCACTGCGGCACCCGTCAGCGAGGTCAACGCGGGGTGGGTATCGGCAAGCGCCATCGGCACCCCCAAGCGCTGCGCTTCTGCAAGCTGGGCCGCGATGCCATCGACACCGGCGTTGCCCGCCTTTTTCATAATCAGCGCCTCGGCGACGGACGGCTTAGGCGGTGCAACCTTAGGGGCTACTTCCGGAAGGTTGAGCGCGCGCCGGCCTGCGTTGCCGACTTCGTTTACTGCCCCGGTGACGGCTTTTCCTGCTCTGGTACGGGCAAGCGCCGCCGCGACAGGTGAGACAACGTTGCGGCCGATCGTGCCGCCGCCAGCGCCCAACACCGCGCCGAACAAAGCGCCCGCAACCCGATTGTCTGGGCTGCTCCCGGCGCCTGCGTATGCGCCGCCTACTAGATCGGCGGTGACGGGCTTTGCCAGCAAGGCCGCGACCCTCGAGCCGCCAACGCCGCGGGCTGCTAGGCCAGCAAGGCCCGCCTCTGCGCCGAGGAAAGCCGGAAGGGTGCCGACCAGCTCGCCAACGCCCTTTGCGAACGGATGCGCCTGCCCCGCGGCGTGCGCGGCAAGCTCAGACTGCCCCGGCTTGCCAGAGAGATAATCCGCCGCGTTGCCCAGCTTCCCGAACGTAAGGGAGTTCAAGCCGTCATATGCGCCGATCCCCGCAGAGCCCAAGGTGCTAAGCCCGATTTCATTGCCGGCGCGCGTGTTCGCCCCCTGCTCAACGTATTGCATCGCATCGCCGTAACTGCCCTTGTAGGTCGGATTATTCCGGTGATGCTCCTGCGCCAGCGATACGGACCTTTGATCCACGCCAGGATAGCCGAGCGGCTGCAAAACACTGTTGATCTCTGCAGCCGACTTGCCCGCGCGAATCATGCCGTCGATTTGCTGCGCAACTTTTGGATCACTCTGATTGATATAATGCGCCGTTGTCGCCACCATTTCACCGGCGGCAGGTGGCGGCGTGTCATTCCCGCTCCCCCGCCACGGGTGCGAGGGATCATTGCTCCCCGGCTTGCCGCCAGTGGCGAGTGCGATGAAAGCGGGGTCAACGTCCTTCGGAATTGGCCCCTCTGACCCGTTCTCCTGCAACCGCATCATATGCAGCAACTGCGCCGCCTGTTCCTGCGAAAGCGCGTTGGGGATATGCGTGCCCATCGTCCGCATGAAGCCTTGGTCTGCGTCGCGGTACTTCTGGTAATTCTGGATAGCGCCGACGCGCAGCGCGGCCCGCTGGGCATCGATCGGCATATCTGCGGAAATGGCCCGCTCAGCGTCTTGGCGATCTGCCAGCGCGCTACCGCCACCGGCCGAGCCGACGTTGCCGACGATACTTTTGACCTGTTCGCCCGAATAAACGCGGTTTGCCTGGTCGAACGCCGCCCCAGCTGGCCCACCCTTGTTGACGAAATAGTTATGGGCCGCGGCACCGCCCCAGCGACCATACAAGCCACCGGGGTTGCCGAGACGCTCAATTGCAGCCTCTTCCTCGCGCGAGTGATCGATATTGGCGGCAAGCGACGTGAGATAGCCGCCCGTCGATTTCATGTCGGCAAGCTGCTTTACCGCCGCCGCCCGCGCTGGAAAAACTGCGGCGCTGAAATTGGGGTCAACGTTGATCGCCATTTGCAGATAGGGCAGCATCTTCGGCGACGTGACGGACCGAGCCCCCACGGGAAGGTTGCCCGCGAGCATCGCCCGCACGATCGGGCGCGCAGCTGGTGGCACGTCCTCAATCCACATTTTGCCCGTGGGCTTCATCGTTGACGCAGCCGCGTCCGCCGCCGCTTCCGCATTGGCGCGCTCGATCGCATCCGCCTGAGCGTTTTTGATACGCGCGTCAGCCGCCTGGATGGCTGGCGCGTTCCTTGCGTCCGCTTCCGCCTTCGACGCATTCGCCGCTGCCGTGCGCTTGTCGTAAGGCGTGACGGCGTTGTCAGCGCGCAGCTTGTCCAGCCGCTCGCGCTCCATCTGAGCGGCATACGGATTAGGCCGGCCGATTACGACGCCACCGGGCGGGTTTGCGGCTTGCGTGCGATACTTGTCCCAAGGGCCGGCCATTATCGTGTTCCATTCTTGCCGAAGAGTGGCACGCGCCCATAGCCGGGCAGCGTGACGTGAACGTGATTGCCTTCGTCTAGGAAGCGGGCAGGCGTTCCCGAATAGTAGCGCTCGAGGTCGTGAAGGCTCGCGCCGGCGTAATCGACCGCATCGCCGTCGAGATGGTGGCTATGCGGAGCGCCACCGACAGCCGCGTTGCCCGCTACGGTCCTGCGTCCGCTGGTGACAGTGCCGGGGGCCTTCATCGGATCGGGCCAATTAGCGAAAGGTGGCGGTCCCGCTGGGGGCCGCACCTCCCGGCGCCACGGCTTGCCAGTTGCTTGGGACCGAGGGGTCGCCGCCCATGAACCGGTGGCCGTCCTCTACGGTGCCGACCGCGGGGACAGAGGGTACCGCCCCCATAGCCGGCGATCCCTGAATACCCGCGCCAATGGGCCTGCCATCGGGTCCGACTTGGTAGAGGGTTTTGGTTTGGTCGCCGTTATCGACTGCGATCGTCGTGATTTTAGGCGTCGGGTCTTGATAGACGATAGCGGGCTTTCCATCGGCCCCGACCATGCCGAGCGATCCGTTATTGGTTTCCCAATAGTGCGGCGCGGTGGCTTTCGAGTGGTCGGTGTCGTACCTCTTACCACCCAGACCAACCAGCGATGGGTTGCCAGACGTATAGGCGGCGCTAATCGCTGCGTTGCCGCCAGTACCGTCTAGCAGCGCCTGAGCGACCGCCGACTGTTGCGCCTGCTGCGCCACAGCTTCCTTGCGGTTCGCCCGCGTGTCGATCGCCCCGCGCACGTTGTCCACCACACGGCCCAGCCCCTGCCAGACCGACGACACAGGAGAGTAATCCGACCGCGATAGCTGCGCCGCCTGCTGCTGCTGGAGGAGCAACTGCGCGGGGGTCAGTTTGGCGCCGCGTTGACCCCAGACGAACGGAGCAGGGGCTGGCTGCGACGGAGCAATGCCGGTCATCCCGCCAAGCCGGTCTTGCCCCGTGTACCCCGTAAAATCGCCCTGTAGGCCGGGATTAGTGCGGCCGAAGAAAGAACCCATCCCTGCCATCATTCCGCTTCCTGCTTTTCGAGGGGGCCAGCTAGGCCAATCATTCCCCCAAGCGTCGGCAAGGGAGTTCGGAATAATTCGGCCGAAGGGTGTTGCGCGAGCAATTCCGCCACCGTCTTAATGGACGACGCGGAGGCAAGTGGGGGCCGGTTCGGCTCCATCTGTTTTCCCCTGGAGAGAGTAATTCTTCGCCATCGCGACAACTTCAGCGGGGACCGAGGCCATGATCCCCTTGGCTGTCTCGACCGCCTCGGCATTGCCCGCAGCGCCTAGGCGTTCGTACAGGCTCAGCGCTTCGGCGACGCACTCCCAACCAATCGAGAACCGGCCCCGCTCGCGGAACCGAAGCCCGACGTTGAACAAAAGCATTGCCAACATTGTGGCGTCCGTCGCGTCGCCATTCGCGGCACACAGCCGGGCCATAAGCAGCCCGCCAGCGTCCGTTAGATCGGAGTCGGGGCCTTGCCGCTCCGGGGCGTAGAGGTTGGCGGACCAATCATCGCGGATATAGCGTTGCGCGCTCAAGTCGCCGGTCGCGGAACCGAGCAAGGCCAGGGAGGCCACAAGCCCTACGCCGGCATTGGCGTCGAATTGCGGAAGCTCGAGGCCTTCGATCGTCAAGACGTCGTGCGTGCCGTCCATCTCAGTTGCTACCATGCGAAAGCTCGCGCCGAAGCGCGCCGCGCACCAACTCAGAGAGGCTAACCCCCTCCTGTCGCGCCTTCGTCGTCGCGTCCGCAAGCAAGCCATGCGGGAGGCGCAGCGCAGTCGCCGAATCCTGTTGTGCAATACCGCGTGACATAGATCACACTCCGCTTTGAGAAATATCAACATCGCCGGGGTGGGGTTCAACGGCGGGAAGCGCAGAGCCCCTTAGGGTCAACCGCGAAAGGGCGCGGAGGGCTTCAACCGCGCAAAGGTGCGTGAAGATCGATCAACCGCACGCCTTGTTGTATAACACTTAAGAGCAATTGCATAGTATTTTCTCGCGCGCGTGCGCGTATTGCTCCCATAACGCGCGCGTATTGGTCCGGAAACTGCGGGACTTCCGTAGCAACGCCGTTAAATGCCCATTTTTTAACGGGGCAGGATCTGAGACGGTACTAGAGGCCCGGCCCCTTTACGGCATCGGTTTACTGCGGAACGTCCGCCCCCCAACGTTCCGCGGCTGTGCGCGCGGCTCGCTCGATTAGCGCCGGGTCCAGCTCGATCGCGGCGACCAGTACCCGCAGCGCTCCGGAAGGTGCGACGCGCGCTTGCTCCTGGTCCTTGACCATTCCCAAGGACAGGCCGAACCGATCGGCGAAGGCGGTTTGCGAAAGCCGCAGGCGGCGGAAGCGAAGCCAGATTAGATCGCGGGCAAAGGCCGTCTTGCCGAATATGCCATCGCGTACCGAGGTCGGCGCATTCCGGATCTGCGCCATATTTGCGGGGGTAGCCATGCTGTTTCCTTCCTGTTGTTTCAGATCCGCGGCGAGCGTGGCGCGCGAGCTATTGGCACTATTGACACTATTGGCATTGGCCCATCAGCGCCCGGTCGGTCTTTTCCGAGATAGATAGATAGATGTCTTTTTTAGCTTACGCCCCGCGAGGGCGCTGGGGGGCAGATTGAGAGCGGGAAACCCCGTGCCAATAGTGCCAATAGTGCCAATAGGTCCGGTCATCGCCCGAACTCCCAAAGCATCACAGGCACCACAACCGGCATCCGCCCACGGCGCGGCCCGCCCCGCTCGAATATGTCCCAAGGGCGATCGGTGCCCGCCAGGCATATGCGTTCATCAAGCGCCACGATCGGGCGCCCGCGCAGCCATGCCGCTAGCCCCTCAAAATCCCAGCTATCGCGCTCCCCGACGCCGTAGAGGTCTGCCACAGTCCAGCCGAGCGACAGCGCGGTTGCGGCCCATCCTCCGCGCGCGATCCGCAGCGCGTCTTGCACCACCTCCCGCCAATTCGAGTCCGCGGACAGCTTGGCCGGCGGCGGCAGTTTGGCGAGCTGGGCAAGGTTCCGGTATAGCTCAGCGTCGAGCCCGTACCGATCAACCACGGGGGCCGCTTCCCCTTGCTCAGCGAGGACCCTAGCGGCAACCTCTCGCCAGCTATCCACGGCTGGCCTCATACACCGCAGGATTGACGATAAAGTCCTTGCGAGGCTTGCCCGGCGTGTCCCCCTCGCGTTCCTTCGCCGCCCTAAGCCATCCCGCTTCCGCTAACGCCTCGGTGGCGGCGTCAACGTCCTGCGCCTGCTTAAGCGTCGCTATGCCGCTCGTCCGTCGAATGTCGCGGGCGTTGATCCGCTGCGCCTTGGTCTTGAGAATGTAGCGGGCAAGCGCGGCGGCGTTCCGCTCGGCTTCCGGCAACGCCGCGTCACCAAATACCCGCAGCGCGCTTGCCTTGGCGTAATCGTCCACAAACTCCAGAACCGCCGCCAGCGTCCTAGCGCTGATCACTTCCGGTTCACGCCCGCCGACACCCGCCCAGGTCATCAATTCCACGACCAGCGCCAGCCGCAGGACCGTGCCGCGCAGCTTGCCGACAAAGCCCTTATACAGCCCCGTGGCTTCCCGCACGGCCACGTCATTGTTGCGTATCCAAGCCTCGAACACGTCGGCCGCGCCGCTATCGAGGTAAAGAGTTTCGGGAGCGATTCTGCCGCCCTCCAGCGTGTCCGCGCGCAGTTGGTGCAAGCGGCGATAGATCGTCTCGAGCTGGCTAACGTCGGCGATCGAATCGGGGCGCCTATATTCCTGCGCGTCGGGCCATACCCAAAGGAAGCGCGGCACAAGGCCGTCATCTGCGGAGTTTAGCAGGCACTCGCGCAGCTTGTCGGGCTGGATACCGCCAAGGACCGACACCCCGTTAAACGGGATTGTCACGGTCCCCGTTTTGCTCCCCTTGCGGTCAACCGAATGCTCGCGCCCGCCATAGGCTTCTAGCCAGAACTCGCGACCGCCAGGCGAATAGCGTTCGAAGCTCATCAGCCACGCCGCCAGCTCGTCGCGCTTGTGCAACGTCCCGTTCGGGTTGCCGGCGAGAATGTCGCAAAGCGCTTCCGGCGTCGCGTCCTGCACCACCAACCGGACGCGCTGGGGCTCGGTCGGTTCAACCGCCGCCTCTGGCATCGGTGGCGTAGCGATGCCGTCTTTTGTCGCGGTCTTGACTTGGGCTTGCCATTCGGAACGCTCTTGCCGCGCGCGCTCGGCCACCGTCTGAAAACCGATAAGCCGGTTCTTGTGCTGCTCGGTTAGCTCGCTTTCCATCGCACGCAACGGGCCGGTGGCGGCATCGATCGCGGGAGACTTGTTGGACGATGGATCGCCAACCGGGGCGACCCACAAGATGCACGGTTCTTCCCAACTCGAAGTCGTGAACGGCTTAACGCTGCGCTTCGCCCCAATGAGGGAAGCCGCGACGCTCAGCACACCAACCGCGACGTAATCGACTGGCGAGCCCGCCCCCTTGGCAAGATCGCTGATAAGCGGCCACAGGTCCCCGAAGATCCCGCGCGGCATAACTGGGGGCGTGGTGCGGCCACCGGCTAGGATCGACATATCGGGGGTCTCCCAACTCGTCACCGGTTCGGCCGCTTCCATGCGGCTCCTGAATGCTGCGGCGTTCATGCCGCACGCTCCCGCACGATGCCGCGCAGCTCATCGTTCCAATCGGCAAAGGCTGGCGCCGGATACATTGCCCGAACCGACAACCCCCGACTTTCGAAGGCGTGCGTTGCCGCCGCCACGGCGATCCGGCCGGGCTCGTCACTGTCCCCGGCTAGAACGACCGAGCGGACAGCGGCGGGCAGGCTTACGCGCGGCATCAAGTCTGCCCCACACGCTACATAGATCAAGGCGTCGGGGAGCCCCTGCGCGAGCGTAAGGCCGTTCTCGGGCCCCTCGCAAACCACCACCTCGGCACAAGCTGCGCGCGACGCCATGCCGCTCGCCAGGAAGGCGGAACCGATGATTGCGCCATAGCTCAGCTTGGCCTTTGCCTTGGTGCCATCCTGCCGCGGGCGATCGTATTTGCGGCGCCCCCCATCGGCCAGGAACACGCATTGCACCCCGACCACTTCCCCGGTGGCGTCGTGCAGCGCACAGGCCATCGCCGGATAGTCGCGCCCTACTTCGCCGGTCTCAGCGTCCCGCCAGCGCGGCGTCATCACAAAGCGCACGGTGTCTGGAAGCGGCGCGACAATGCCCCTCGAGCGCGCATAGACTTCGGCCGGCGTGCCGATCGGATCGACCGAACGCGCCCAAATCTCCCGCCCGATCGCAATGCGCTGCGCGATGATTGCCGCATCCTCGGCCTTGCGCTTCGCCCGCTCCGCTTCCGATATAACCGGGAAGGCGTCGCCAGTCAGGGCGCGATAGGCTTCCATGAATGTCAGGCCATCCGCCCGCATCAGGAACGACATAGCGTCACCGCCACCGCACCCGCCCCAGCAATGCCAAGTGCCCTTGCCGTCGTTCACCTCGAAGCTCGGCGACTTCTCGGCATGGAAGGGGCAAAGCCCGACCATTTCGCGCGCGCCGCGGCGCTTAAGGGCCGTATGCCGCCCGACAATATCGGACAGGTTGTGGCTTGCCTTGGCTTCATCGACCAGCCGGCGGAACTCGTCCGCGCTTGCGTATGTCCGGGCGTTCATGCTGGATCCCCTGCCGGTTCGTTCCGGCCAAAGAGAAAGGGGCGCAAGCGGGTGTCGCTCGAGTATGACCAGCACACCGGGAGCCGGTATCGCTGCCAAGCCTGGAGCGTGACGCCGTGCGCTTCATCGAAGGGCACCGACTTGCAGAGCCATTCGGGCTTTTTCCATTTGCCGAAGCGCCATTCGCAAACGGCCACCGTCCAAGATCCGTTCGGCGCTTGCCGCATCAGGATCGACCGCCGAACGGCTAGGCGCGGTGCCTTGCCCTTCAAGGCCCGTTGATTGCGAGCGCGCCACCAAGCCACGGCGGGGTAAACCCGCGCTGTCATCGCAAGCCCTCCCATTCCGAAGGCCCGCTAAGGCCTAGGATCTCGTCTAGGGTCTGGCGGCGGTTGAAAGGCGGGCGCGTGGTGTAGGGGGCAACGTGCTGCACCTCGCACAAAGCGCGGCGCGGCTCCCCGTAGGCATCGACCAGCACGGGCAGGCCCGTTACATCGGCCACCGACAGCGCGTAGGACACGGCTTCCGCGTAACCGCAGACTCCCGACCCGTTGCCACCTATCGCGCCCTCGGGCAGTGCCCAGCCTTGCGGTACGGTATGCCACTGGTCCGGGTTGAGCTGCTCGACCACAAGCGCGCGGGCGATGCTCGGTTTGAGCCTGGCAATGGCACTCACGACGCACCGCCCGTCGCAACCCAAACGATCGCGCTCTTGCCGTTGGCATTTGGGCGCCGCCGGCCACTGTCCGCAATCATATGCTGGCGGCGTAGCTCGCTGGTCCTTGGTTGTGCCGAGCCGCGATCAATCCCCGTGCAGGCGGCGATTTCATTGGTCGTGAGGCCATGCGTTCCGGCCAGTTGGATCGCTCGCAAGACGGCGCGTTGCAGGGGGCCGAGGCAATGCGCGATGGCGTCCGCCGCGGCGATCGACGTATCAACGCCGCGGTGGCCGGGTGCGTCGGGATAGCCGCAATGGGGGCTGTAAACGTTCACTGCGCGTCCTCCCAATCGAAGGTCGGCAGGCCGTGGCGCTCCAGAAGTCCAAGCAGCCAATCAAGCTGCTTTGTCGTCAGCGTGTTGGCGTCGAAGCTCAGTCCCCCAAGGAATTGACCTTCTTTGGGGCGTAGCGTGCCGGTGCCGTTCAGAACGGCGCGCAGGATCGCGCGGGCGGCTTCCCGGTGATCGGTAAAGGCGGTGGGATTAGCCATTGTGCGCCTCCCCCCAAGCGAGGGCCGCAAGCAGGCTGGCACGCTGCCCGATGATGCCGAGCAACCGAAGGCGTTGCATCCGAAGGGCTAAGGCGTTATCTATCGGGGTGTTGCTGTTGCCGATGTAATTCGTGGTGGCCCGTCCCTTTGCCGAGGGGCGGGTTGCTTCGTTATAGGGCCGAAGCGCGACCCGTGCCGTTGTTGCCACCGCGCTTCACGCCGCCGCTTTTTCGGAAGTCGAAGAGACGACCCGCTCGGCAATATATGCCTCGAGGTCGGCGATCCGATAGCGCACCACGCGGCCCAGCTTCACAAAGCGGGGGCCGGTCCCGTGAGTGCGCATCTTTTCGAGCGTGTTCGGCTTCAGGCTAAGGTGCCGCGCGGCTTCCTCGGTATCGACGGTAAGAGCGTTCATTGTCTGCCTCCATCGTGTCGTCGCACAACTGCAACGCCACTGGAGGAAGGTTGAAGCGTTAGCCGCCTTGCGTCGGCCGATAGGGCTAGCAATCAGGCCAGCGGCTAGGCCTGTAATTAGGGCCTTTTATTGGCCTCTTCTTCCCGGCGGTGTTGAACCGTGCCCTCTACGTGCGTCCTCACTAGCGATTCCGAAGGCTCTAGACCGCGATCGGAAAACCAGCTCGCTACGAATTGCTCTAAGGTAGACTGCGGGGCCTTGCCCATGACGACGGGGCCGATAACGTCGTTCATTTCATCATGGCTTAAAAGAGCGGCCATTGCTGCGGGCCAATCGTATTTGCCCTTTGGTCCTCGCGCCTTGGCGATCGGGGGCGGTGGCGAGACATTTTGCGCGATGCCCATAGCGCGGCATCCTTCCAAATCGAAGCTAACCCTAAAGAGGTTGTAATGGTCTATTGGCAAGCTCAATGGGCTGTTGTTGCGCAAGGCCTTTAGAATCGCACCGTCCGGAAACTCGCGATGCACGCCCGCGGAAAAGTCCCCAAGCGCCCAATCGCTGTAGGTAATCCAGCTCCACACCTCCAAGGGCACCATCTGGCAAATCGCGCCGTTGCACGTTGCTCGCTCCACCGAAAAGCCGAGCATCCCATTTGTGGCGCGCTGGTATACCGCCCGTTGCAATCGCGGTTCGTATTCGGCGCCATGGACCGCTAGCAACTGCCGCCGCAATTCCCCGGCCAATATCCATTCGGTCATGCCCGCGCACTCGCCAGGGGAATGACATTGCCGGCAGCACCGACAGCGCCGCTCACAACCGCTTCGACGTGCCGCGCCCATGCTTCGAGAGCCGCGCGCTTTTCCGCCTCATAGCGATAGGTCTGATAGACCCCGACGATGCCCGCGCGCGTCCCGCTGATATGGTTGATAACGGCTTCGGTGATCTCGGTTGCGAAGCCCAGACGCTGGCATCCCGTAGCGAGCGTGCGGCGCAAGTCGTGGAGGGTCCACGGGGCTACCGCCAGCTTGTCCACGTCCTCGGCGTCCTGTCCCGCCTCACGCGCTTCCTTGCGCATCAAAACCAGCATAGCGGCGTCGAGCCGCGCTTTGACCTTGGAAAAGCCCGATACGGCGGTTTCGCCCGTCGTGGTGAATAGGAGGCCCGCCTTGCTCTTGACGACGGGGAGGTCAGCGAGAGCCGCCAGCGCCGAAGGGGCAAGCGGCACAAGGTTTGGATACCCGTTCTTCGAGCGCTCGCCAGGCAGAAGCCATAGCTTATTGCCCTTGTGCAATTCGGCCCAGGCCATGCCGGCTACTTCGTCCCGACGCTGCCCTGTCAGGACCAGTAGCCGCACGATCGGCGCAAACGGCCACCCCAGACTGCCAGCCGCCAGCCACACCAACCGCAATTCGGCGTCGGTCAACGTGCGCTCGCGCTTGCCAGCCTTCGAGGGCGGCTTGATCCCCAGCATGGGGGACCGGCTCGGCGGAAGGTGCCGGCGTTCCTTGTCGCACGCATAGTTGAAAATGCTGCGCAGGGTCTTGTAGGCTTTGAGTGCCGCAGAACGGCTGCGCTCCCCGATCTCGTCCAGACGCTCGGCAATGTCGGCGTCTGTGATCTCGGTAAGCGGCTTTTCGCCGAACGCCGGCTTTAGATCCCGCGCAATGATGCCCTCGGTTTCCTTCCAGCTTCGCGGCTGCTCGATCTGGGCATACTTTTCCACGTAGCGGGTTGCGAACGTCGAGAACCCCAGCCGCGCCGATATATGCTGCTGCGCTACGTCTAGCTCCTTGGCAGCGCCTGCTGCCTCCAGCATGGCCCTATCGGCGTCCACGGGGTCTATCTTGCGGCGGACCTGTTCAAGCAATTCCTCTGCCCGCTCCCGCGCCCGCTCAGCGGTCCAAGGCGAGCCGTGCTGCCCGATCGTATAGCGCCGGGTCGGGGCGCCCCTGCCGCCAATACGGTATTGGATGAGATAGGAGCGCGCAGCCTTATGCGTCACCATCACGCCAAAGCCTTTTAGCGTCTCGTCCCACAGGTACGATCGCGCGCCGATTACCGGCAGCGGGATTGCGTCGACTGAGCGTTTTGTGATGCGTCCTGTTGCCACGCTTGGACAATAACCGGATAAGCACGCTTAAGCAAACTCCATCCAACCCCGTGCTATGTCAGTCCAAGAATGCCTTAGGGATACGCGGGGTTGCGGAAGCTTGGGCAAGCTTCAGCAAGTCCGGAGCAATGGGTAGCTTGGAACTCCAAAACCGAAGGCCCTCGGTTCGAGTCCGAGCTCCCCTGCCAGCCTTTCCGCCATTTTAGACTTTCGACCGACCGCGGAAAACGCGTTGCGGTGGCGGATAAGCACGGGACGATGATCCGCGTCGCCCTCTGTGACCTCGAGCCTTACCTCGCTGTCGCGTACCTGCCTCAGACCCGCGACAACGACATATCCCCAGCTTTATTACGACCCCACTCTTTCGAGCAAACGGATATATTCGCCGGCGAGCATCCTCATATTTAAATGTTCCTCGACATATTCTCGTGGACGGAATTTTTGTCTCTCTCTCCAAAATCTATTGAAGCTCTCTTCCATGGTCGTTTCTCTAAACTGAATACCGCAGCGGTCGTCGAAATAGGGAACGGAGCTTACGCGAAGATCCGGCGCGGCGAGTGGGCGCTGGCGAGGATCGGCCAAGAAGCCTTCGTCCCACGCTAGAATTGGTACATTCATCGCCATTGCTTCCTCACATGCAAGGCCTTGAGTCTCATGTTCGCACAGGAATGCGAGAGACCTGCTGCGACGAAGGACGTCAAAATATTCGGGCTGAGTGTGCGCTCCGTAGCGAAGCGTCACGTGCGACAAGCCCAACCCGTCCAGATGCGTTTTCAGTCGGTCAACAACCCTCGGCACAACCTCTGCGCGATTCCATCGCACTTTGTCGTATATCGCAACGTCTACGCTTTTTTCACATAAGAGTGTGTCAGGTATAACCGACGTATCAATGCCTGCTGGCCAGCGAACAACGATATCTCCACAATATCGACGGTAGAAATCGACATACCAGTCGCTGGGCTGTATCATCAACCTTACGTTCGCAGTCTCGCGAATGCTTGCGACCTCATCGGGAAATCCTGGGTCGCCAGGCCCAAATAGCATAGGATTTGGCAGGAGTGCTGTTTTCGTAATGACTGATGGGTAGCCTGAGATGCCAATCGGATATCGTGGAAATTTCAGCGCCAAGGAAAAATCATTAATCCGGACGTCACAGCCGACCTTTTTGAGCGAATCAACAAGACTCAGAAAAGCAACATAAAAACCAGTGTTAACCTGCTTTCCTTGCATTCTTCTATAGATGGAACGCAGTCGCCCTCGGATATTTGACCTAATTTTACCATACGCTCCACAATCGGCTTGTTTTTCAAAACCATCGTAGAAAAGCAGAACTAGCGGGCCACGCCCCAAATCCATCAACCCACCGTTCGCCATTTTTTCCCCACGAAATCGACTATTGTGACTTAGCCCAAACAGGCCCGACACGAGATCCGACCATCATATGCCTAAGCATTCAACAAAGCCCTTAAGCTCGCTCTAGCGATCTTTCGAGCGCGTCTCACACCAGTTCGCGTGATGGCTGACTCATGAGAAATCCCCTAGCAGGGTAAAGTTCAATTCGATGCTCGCGAGTCTTAAAAAGGTTTTGCGATGGCATCCGCGACTTCGCTTCGATTGAGTTTTACGGCGGCGAGGGTCCGGGCGCAGGCGCCATCATGCCGCGATGCCTAATAGGTGCGTCGGCTGCCGGCGCTGGCGACGATTTTACGAGGGTGAGACACGCAGCACGGCAGCGCAGCTTGGCGGCGTTGGCCTTCAGACAGATCGCGAC
Source organism: Parasphingomonas frigoris (assembly GCF_036663815.1). Classification (NCBI taxonomy): domain Bacteria; kingdom Pseudomonadati; phylum Pseudomonadota; class Alphaproteobacteria; order Sphingomonadales; family Sphingomonadaceae; genus Parasphingomonas; species Parasphingomonas frigoris. Next base: position 237,764 of record NZ_JAXOJQ010000006.1, read on the forward strand.
TGCGTGTCGCGGTTCAATGCCGCCGGGCCTGACGGGCTGATCGACGTGGTGCCGCCAGCCGGTGTGCCCCTGCTCGATGACGTGCAGCGTCGGGCACTCGCGCAGATCGTCGAGAGCGGCCCGATCCTGGCTTTGCACAGTGTCGTGCGCTGGCGGAATTGATCTGGCGCCGTGGGTGTGGGACACGTTCGCCATCAGCGTTAGCAAGCAGACGTTTCGCCGGGAGCTTTGCGCAATGGGCTATTGCAAGCTGTCGGTGCGCCCACGCCATATACCAGGCGCCGCCGGGGGTAATCCTGCACGAAAGCGTGCAGGCTGCTCAGCACACCCGTCAGAAGAGTCGCCGACTCGCTCCGGCGACCGCCCTCCTCGCCCGCGCTTGATTTAGTTATGCGCACGCGCTACGCCCCACCCATTCCGAAATTGGGAATTCTCGTCATCGGGCCTTGGCAGGTCCGGACGGCGGGCCCATGTCCGTTTCGGCTAAAAAGAACATGAGTGCACAGACCGTGGCGAAGACGACCCCCCTCGAATTCATCCGACAGGTCCAGGCCGAGACCAAGAAGGTCGTGTGGCCGACCCGGCGCGAGACGATCATGACCGGCGTGATGGTCGTCATCATGACGACGCTGCTCGGCCTGTTCTTCTTCATCGTCGACACCGGCTTCGAGGCAATCGTCCACCTGCTGCTCAGCCTCGCCAAATAATCTAGGTAAACAGACACATGGCACGCTGGTACATCATCCACGCTTATTCGGGTTTCGAGGGCAAGGTCCGCGATTCGATCATGGCCGAGGCGACCCGCATGGGCCTCGAGCAGCTCGTCGAGCAGATCGAAGTCCCGACCGAGACGATCACCGAGGCGCGCCGCGGGAAGAAGATCCTCGTCGAGCGCAAGTTCATGCCGGGCTACGTGCTCGCCAAGCTCAACATGAACGACGATGTCTATCACCTCGTCAAGAACACCCCGAAGGTCACCGGCTTCCTCGGCCCGAACGGCAAGCCGCAGGCGATCCCGGAATCGGAAGCTGCGCGGATGCTCAGCACCAAGGACGAAGCCGCCGCCGCTGCGCCCAAGCAGAAGGTCAAGGTCGATTTCGAGATCGGCGATTCGGTCAAGGTGCTCGACGGCCCGTTCGCGAGCTTCAACGGCATCGTCGAAGAGCTCGATTTCGATCGCAGCCGCGTCAAGGTGTCGGTGTCGATCTTCGGTCGCGCCACCCCGGTCGAGCTCGAATTCGAGCAAGTCGAGCGCTCCAAGTAAGATGCGATCGCCAGCCGGCGCTGCGCCGGCTGGCGGGTCAGCCCGCCTCGCCGTGCGCGACCCCGCCCCCGCTCAATTTCATACGATAGAGCGCATGGTCGGCAAGCGCGATCAGGGGCTCCAGGTCGAGCGCGCCCGGCAGAGCGACGGCATAGCCCAGGCTGACCCCGATCTCGACGTCGAGCGTGCCGATGCGATATGGCGCCGCCACCACCCGCGCCAGCCGGCGTGCAAACAGGTCGGCTTCGGCCGCTTGCCGGATCGGCCCCTGCACGACGACGAATTCATCTCCGCCGATCCGCGCCGCGACGTACCCGTCGAGCAGCAGGCCTCCTACGCGCTCCGCCATCGCCTGAAGCACGAGATCGCCGACCGCATGGCCGTAGCGATCGTTGATCGGCTTGAAGCGATCGAGATCGAAGCAATGCACCGCCAGCATCGGCTCGTCGTAAGTGGAGGTGATCTCGCGATAGGCCTGCCGCAGCCCGAGCCGATTGCGCAGCCCGGTCAGCGGATCGTGCTGGGCCAACACCGTCATGTCGAGCCGCAACCCGATTTGCCGCGCGGTGGCGCGGTGGAGGTGCCAGATGGTCTCGATACCCGCGGCAAGGAACAGCGCGAACATCCCCATCAGCATCCAGTGCGCGCGTTCGTGGTCGAGCGCGGTCGCCAGGATCACCGGCAGCGCGGCAACGAGCAGGAATAGCGTCGCGGCGCGCGGTCGCACCGAAACCCGCCCGACGATCCCGGCACAATAGGCAAACAGCAACCCGGTCGCGAGCATCTGCAGCGCATGGTCGTGACTGGCGAAGATCATCGCATCGAGCGTGCCGAGCGCTGCGGCAAACCCGAGCCCCGACAGCGCGTGCAGCCGATCCCAGCGCTGGACGACATCGCGGTCCGCGGTCGCGCCGGTCCCGCGGTGACGGACGATCAGCGTCAATTTGGTGAGCGCGAACAGCGTACCGAGCGCCGTCACCAGGGAGAGCTGCGTAGACGCCAGCGATGCGCCCGCAAAGACACCGACCGAGACGAACGCGCCCGCAACCACGACCGACGGCCAGAAGTTGTTCGCCAATTCGTCGACCAGCACGGCCTTGACGTCGCTCGGCTCTCGCCGCGCCCGCAGTGCATCGCGCACCCGCCACAAAGCGCCGCGCGGCTCCGGCGTCGGCGTTTCGACCGCCCAGGCCGGCGCCGCGGGCGCGCGTTTCCCGCGCAAGCGCATCACCCGCCCCGCCCCACGGCGTCACCGAGGACGCCAGCGGGCGAGCGGATCGGCCCAAACTGAACCTCCGTCGCGACGCGCGGCAGTATCCCGCAGCGGTAAACTTCAAAAAAAGCTAAAAACATCGCGGCTTCGATCGTTGGGAGGAAACGCTTCTCAAACACCCCAAGTACGATCGGTGGTGAACGATGGATGTATTGCCTTGCCCACACATCAGGCTGGGCGCCGCAACGCCCCGATTAACGTCTGCACCACATGTTCTGGTCGCGCGGGCTTCATGATCACCGGAACATCGGCCAGCACCTCGTCGAGCGCATCGGGCATCCCGGTCGCGGTGTGCATAACGAACGGAACCGCCTGCGCCGCGAGCATGATCGCGACCGGCGTGACGATCCCATCGAGCAGATTGGCATCGATCACCGCGGCATCGATCCCGCCGTTCTGGAGCAGGGCCAGCGCGTCGCTGACGGTCGCCACAGGTCCCACGACGAGCGCCCCGGCATCCTCCGCCGCCAACGCGAGGCCGAGCGCGATCAGGCTCTCATCCTCGACGATCAGTATCGCAATTTGGGGCATGGGCATAATCCGCTTCAGAGCGGGAGCGCCAAGTCTCTCAGCCGCTGATGCTCGATATCTCGCCAACGGTCTCCACTAACAAACATGATCTGGATTAGTTGCACTACACACAATACGCATGACGTTCTGAAGATCGCGCGTCCGATACGCGACCTGTTTTCGCAGCTTCACGCCGATTTTGCCGGCATCCCCGCGGGCACCGATTCGCGACATCCGGGCCGCCGCGGTGGCCCTGCCGGTCGGTCGCGGTTCAATCTTCGACCAAGTTCAAATGCAGATATGCCGACTGGAAATCGGCGACCAGACGCAACTGCTCGGAATCGAGAATGGCGACGGTGCGGTTGCGCCGTGCGATCAGGCCTTCGCTCTCGAGCTGCTTGAGCATGCGGCTGACGTGAACCGTCGTCAGACCGAGGGCATCGCCGATCTGCTCCCGGGTCATCGGCAGCATCTTCGCCTCGCCCGGCTGGAACCCCACCACTTCGAGCCGCACGGCGCACTCGCACAGCAGATGCGCCAGTCGCATCAGCGCCTTGCGGCGGCCGATATTGGCGATCCATTCCCACGCGATCGAGCCGTCGACCAGCGTATCGAGCCAGAAGGCGTGCGCGATCGCAGGATAGGTCGCGGCAAGCTCGAGCAGCGCCGCGCGCGGGATGCGCGCCATCGTGACCGGGCCGAGCGCCTGGACGCTATGATCGGCAATCTTGAGCAGCGAGTTTTGCAGATCGACCGCGTCGCCAGGCACTTGTAACGCGACGATCTGCCGGCCGCCGTCGCCGACGATCTTCTGGCGATAGGCAAAGCCGTCCATCAACACGCAGGTGAAATCGGCGCGCTCGCCCTGCCGGACGAGATAGTTGCCGGGCTCGAGCGTGCGGACCGTGAACGGCAGCGCCAGCAGCGCCGCCTCATCCTCCGGCGCAAGCCGACTGCGCCGTTTCAACTTGGTCAGCAGGCGCTGCAACGTCATTTCTTGCATGGATTGGTCCCGATCTCGGCGGGAGCGCAAAACTCTCAGTCATCGGAGGCCAGAAAAGGCCGATGATATGAGGAGCATAACACAGATCATAGTGGTGGCGCAGAACAACTGTTGGGTCGGTCGTGCGGCCGCAACCCACAGTCGTGTCAATCCGCCAGCCAGCGCAGCGCCTCCTCTTCGGCGTCGAACACCGCGATATTGTCGCGCACCGCCAGCAAACGGCGCGATTGCATCCGCGAGAGCGGTCGGCTGGTCCACAACGCCAGTTTGTGCGCATGGGTCGGGCCCGCGGCGATCAGCGCCTGGAAACGCTTGATCACGTCTTGCGACTGGATCGCGGCGAACGAGACGTCGCAGCATAGGCGATGTTCGCCCGGCTCGCGGCCCAGCGCACCGATCGCCTCGCGCAGCGCGATCGCAAAGCTATCCACCATCGCCTCGTTCCAGAAGCCCGAGATCGTCAGGCAGACCAGATTGCGTGCAGGGTAGATGCGAAAAGTATACGGATGTTCGATCCGCAATTCGGCCGAAGCGGCGGGAACGCCGCGTACGCCCGGTCCCATATCGGGGAAATGTACGCTCATGGCAGGCCTCGCTTAGCGGAGCCGTCAAAGTGCCTGCACGCGCTTAACAAGTTTGCGCCGCCCTGCGGATCGACAAATGCAGATAATTCGATCTTTCGGCGCAGGCGACGGCGGGTTTGCGTGGTGCGCCACTTTGCGCTATGCGCCGCGCCTTCTGCGACACCTCGTCGTGGAATCGCGGGAGGCGGAGCTATGGCCCCGCCGCATGGACCGCTAAACTTGAAAGAGAGTGAGACCGCCACATGGCAAAAAAGATTACCGGCTATATCAAGCTGCAGGTTCCTGCAGGCAAGGCCAACCCATCCCCGCCGATCGGCCCTGCGCTGGGTCAGCGCGGCGTCAACATCATGGAATTCTGCAAGGCGTTCAACGCATCGACCGGCGACCAGGAAGTCGGCACGCCGCTGCCGACCGTGATCACCGTCTATGCCGATCGTTCGTTCTCGTTCGAGACCAAGACGCCGCCGGCATCGTACCTCATCAAGAAGGCTGCCAACATCAAGTCGGGCTCGAAGGAGCCGGGCAAGGTTTCGGGTGGCAAGATCTCGCGCGCCCAGCTCGCCGATATCGCGACCGCTAAGATGAAGGATCTCAACGCCAACGATCTCGAAGCCGCGACGCGGATCATCGAAGGCAGCGCCCGCGCGATGGGCCTCGAAGTGGTGGAGGGCTGAGCTCATGGCATTCGTAAGCAAGAAGCAGAAGGCCATCACGCTCGATCGTGAGAAGCTCCACGGCATCGACGAAGCGATCTCGCTCGCCAAGTCGGGCGCAACCTCGAAGTTCGACGAGACGATCGAAGTCGCGCTGAACCTCGGCGTCGATCCGCGTCACGCCGACCAGATGGTCCGCGGCGTCGTCACGCTGCCCAAGGGCACCGGCAAGACCGTCCGCGTTGGCGTTTTCGCCAAGGGCGCAAAGGCTGACGAAGCCCGTGCGGCTGGCGCCGACGTCGTCGGTGCGGAAGACCTGATGGAGCTCGTCCAGGGCGGCACGATCGATTTTGATCGCTGCATCGCGACCCCGGACATGATGGGCATCGTCGGTCGTCTCGGCAAGATCCTGGGTCCGAAGGGCCTGATGCCGAACCCGAAGCTCGGCACCGTGACGATGAACGTCGCTGCGGCGGTCGAAGCTGCCAAGGGCGGCCAGATCGAATATCGCGTCGAGAAGGCCGGCATCATCCACTCAGGGATCGGCAAGGCGTCGTTCCCGGCGGAAGACCTGCGCGCGAACTTCGACGCACTCGTCGACGCGATCGTGAAGGCCAAGCCGACCGGCGCCAAGGGCAAGTATGTCAAGAAGGTCGCCGTCAGCTCGACGATGGGCGCCGGCATCAAGGTCGACGTTGCCGAGGTTTCGGCGGCGTAAGCCTTTCCGACTTTCGGATGAGAATTGAGGGCCGGGGGAAACCCCGGCCCTTTTTCGTTCTGTCTTCTCCCTCTCCCCCCCTGGGGGAGAGGGTCGGGGAGAGGGGGACGTCTCAACAAGCGTCACGCTCCGTAACGCAGCACTGGGCCCCGCCCCCCCCCCCACCCCCCCCGCGGGGCGGGGGGGGAGAACGGGCCGGCGGGCCCCCCCCCCCCCCGGATTGTGTATTTAGCGGGAACGCGCCCCGAGCGCCCGC
>NZ_JAXOJQ010000007.1:0-151800 GCF_036663815.1 Parasphingomonas frigoris
CTCGCCGTGCGCGAAGGTCGGTGCGGGGATGCGATCTTTGGCCGACGCGATCTCGAGCGCTTGAGCGTAAAGCGTCGAATAGCGCCGGTCGGACTCCAGGACCGCGACACTGCGCGCATTGTGCACATTCACCCAGTCCATCGCGCGCGGGGAGCTCACTTCCTCGAGCCAGAGGTACGGATCTTCTTCGCTCGATTGAGCGGGGACTGCCGAAGGTACACGATGGAGAGAAGAAGTGCAGCTGGTATCAGACGCATCATCGAATTAAATCACCTTTATTGCTCGGGGAGTAAGTACATGTAGGTTCGCTGATCGCGAAGGATATTTTCATCGTTGGACGACCGCGAAAGCCCGTCAAATTTTATCCGTTTTAACGGCTTCGAACGTCACACCGGGTGCATTCTCGGCCCGCTGTTTGTTGTCGAGAGCGAACCGGCCCAAATCATTTTAACGCTGAACCAACGTCCGCCTTCGGGGAGCCAAAAGGGACTTTGGGATGGTCTGGGATTAAGTCAAATGATTGCAAGCAAGCGGAACGTCTAATACCATACAGCGCATCGATGATTCAAAGGTTGTTCATTGATATGGCTTAAGCGGTTTTCTCATGGCTAAGGATGCTGGCGCGATTGAAAATACCGTCAGACAGGCCGCGCGCATGTCGGGCGAACTTGGGATCCGTACGCTCGATCTCCAAGCGGATATTGCTGCCTTGGCAGGACGGGTAACCGCTCAGGCGACAACCATCGACGAGGTCGGATCTGATGCGAACATACTTGCGGGCGATGTCGACAATGTCGCTGCCGCAGCACGCGAATCGCGTAACGACACCACTGCCGCAAAGCATGTTATCGACGATTCTACCGCCCGATTAAACGCGGCGATCGGCAACGTGGTCGAACTGATTGAACAAGTTAGTCATATCCACGACGGGCTGGGCTCATTCAACACCGCGCTGAATGAAGTGGGATACATCAGCGCCAGCATCAATGTCATCGCGCGACAAACCAACCTCCTTGCACTTAATGCAACGATTGAAGCTGCGCGAGCGGGAGACGCCGGTCTAGGCTTTGCGGTTGTCGCAAGCGAAGTGAAAAAGCTGGCGGGGGAAACCGCCTCCGCGACCAAGCGCATCGAACAGTCGATCGCCACGCTTACCGTTGAGGCGGGCGGTATGCTGGAGCGCATCGGGGATGGGGTTGGAAAGGCCCAGTCGGCTCATCGTGGCGCAAAAGGGATCGAGACGCTGGTGGATCAATTGCGAGCGCTAATGCAGGGATTGGAGCGCAATGGTGACAGTGTTGCTGACCGTGTCGACTCCATGGTGAACGCCGTCAATCGTGTCCGCGCTGGACTGGAGGCCCTGACCGGTACGTCTTCACAGAACGCGACCGGGCTTCAGCAGCTCGCAAGCCGCGTTAGTGTCGTAAGCGACGACACAAACGCAATGTTGCAGATGCTGGCGGAGAGTGGAGCGGATATGCCGGACTCGCCTTACATTAACTTCGGCCTGCAAGTCGCGCGTTCGGTCGGCGAGGCTGCAACGGCGGCGATCGCCTCAGGCGAGATCGACCTCGCAACGATGTTGAGCGACGCTTACACTCCCGTGGAAGGGAGCGATCCGCCGGTGTTCACGCATCCTGCGCAGGCACTGCTGACCCGGTTGGCACGACCTCATCAGGAAAACGCACGGCACCTTGCCGGCTTTTTTGGGATGAGCTTTACTGACCGAAACTGTTTCGGCGCGGTGGCTATGCCGGAACGCTCACTTCCACAGCAGAAGGGCGATCGGACGTGGAACGCGGAGTATTCGCGCGCGGGCCTGATATACACCTATCCCGAGACCCAAATTCAGGTCCGCATTGAGACACCGTTTTGTTTAAAAGCCTATCGGCGTCCGCTTACCAGCGGCGGAGTCGTATTGTTGAAGCAGGTGATTGCGTCGATATGGGTGGCGGGCCGACATTGGGGCATTTTGCAGCTCGCTTACGAAAATCAAGGCTGACGCGGAATAATGCGCTCCGCCCGCCGGTGCGTCGTCGGACCGTTCCTCGCCAAAGCCCCTAAGAGCGACATCTTTTAACCTGAGGAAACAGGTGGTCCGGACGTTGTTTTATGACGGGGTCATGAGCTGAACCAACGTCCGGTTCCGGCTCGCACTAAGGGCCTCGCGAACGACCGGCATTGGGCCAGTTCCGCCGCGAGGCTGGCGACGGCTCTCGAGCGATCCAAGCCATTCCTCAACCGACGCGGGATGGCAGCACCATGCCAAACCCGCCATTCCCGATCCTTGAGCCGGCTTGGCAACTGTGCTCCCGTTTGCGACATCGCGGCGCGTCATGTCGGATTCCAAGAGCAGACGATCATGGGATCGACCGTTCCAGTGCGGCACCTACGTTAAAGCCTGAACCGATCGGCTTGGTCCGAGCGTAGCGGCGCGGTGAGAAGCCCATTTCACGCCGGAACGCAGTGTTGAAGGCATTCTCGGAACCGTAGCCAAGTGCATTTGCAATGCTACCCAGCGGCTCCCGCCCACTCGCCAAGCGGTCGGTCGCGAGCATCATGCGCCACCGTGTCAAATAGCCAATCGGTGTCTCGCCGACCCTGGCCCGGACGCGCAGCGTGAAGATTGACCGTTATAGTCCGGCCCGGCTTGCCAGTTGTGCCAACGTCCAGCGATGGGCGGGCTCTGCGTGCATCGCCTCGATCGCCTTTCCCAGATGCGGGTCGACGAGCGCATAGAGCAGGCCAACGCGGTCGCCGGCCTGCCGCGACAGATGAAGCCTAAACGCCCGAAGCAGCATCAGATGGGCCAGATGCCGCGCCGCGAGTATGCCGCCTGGCATTCCATCGCGCATCTCGGTCATCATATGGTCGCGCTGCTGACCGAGTATTTCGGCACGGTCGAGGCCTGCGACGTCCACGACTATGGCGTTGGCATCGTGGTGAGCGACTTCCTGTTCCCCGGCGATCTGCCGCTGGTCGACTTAAAGTCTCCAACCCGCCGTTCCGCCTGGCCGAGCAGTTCATCGAGCGCGCGCTCGAGACCAGCCGCGTAGGCGTCGCCGTGATCGTGCGCGCAGCGCTCCCGGAGGGCGTCGGGCGCTTCGACCGCCTGTTCTCGCGGCACCAACCGGCGCATGTGCTCCAGTTCACCGAGCGCGTCGTCATGCACAAGGGCAAGCTGTCCGCCACGGGACCGACGGCGACGACCTATTGCTGGATCATCTGGGGCGCGACTGGGGCGCGACCGACGTCGGCAGGATGGCGCATCCGTCGGCGCGGATCAGCTGGATCGTGCCGTGCGGGAAGCGGCTCGAGCGCGCGTCGAATTACCCCGTTGAGGGCAGCGACTTATATACGTGTGTGATCTAATGGTTACTAATAGCTATCTGGACCGACCAGGGTATTTCCGCCGTATGTTTATACCGTGTCGGTGGTAGAACAACAGGGCCGACCGAGGTGGGGCGAATCTCATCTAAGGTGGTGGGGCTAGGCTGGTGTCAGCGATGACGCCGGTCTAGCTTTCGGCGGTTGACCAACTATTGCGACGATCTTCGCGGCACAGCCATCTGCCAAGCTTAAGTGCGCTCGCTGGACGGATACGTCGCCCGATTTTGAACGAAGACCCCGTCGAGGTGTCCGATGCGGAACGGATCGCGGAGTATCAGGCAACCGACGGCGACCTAGTCGATCCCGACGTCGAGGCGAACATGCGCGCGATCGAGCGCCGCGGGCTCGACATCTAAGCCGGCAGATTGATTGACGACGAACCCAACGCGGAAACCGATACTAAACGCTGAATGCAGGCCGCTGCCTTCATCGATCTGCACGGCAAGACATGGCTGTATCTGTCACGGTCAGCATTAAATTCGGTCATCGATGGTCCGCGCGATACCGTTGAACACTGGGTGGACCTTATCGAGAAGATGCACACGATCGAGCAGTCGCCGCGGCATTAAGGTCGAACCGCTCCAGCGACACTCGGCGCCGACAGCTAGTTCGCGCTTGAGCAGCGCCGCGACGATCGTCTCGAACGGCCGGTGACAGCTATCCCCGGCATGGTTGCGCGGCGCCGCAGCCGGAAGGACTTCGTGGCAGTTTATGCGACGTGGAGGTACAAACCTTGCCCGTCATCAATTTTATATGCGCACGGCTTCGGCCGCGCGGTTTTCACCGCAGCGTTGGTCAGCATAAAAACTCATAGTAAGGAGCGACGTGGTCGTGAAGCACTCGAGTGGATCAAAAGCTCTGAGGCTCTAGTCTTGGCAGAAGAGGGTGCAACCTCATCTGACCGGCTTTTCGTCCTGATGATAGCCGACTGCCGCGCCATAAAGCGCAGCCAGACCCACCACTGCGACGAAGAGCCCGTAAAGACCGAAATAGACGGGATGAGATATACTTCGGAGGTGCACGCCGTGTATGCTGACCGCTCCGGCCAATATGTCGTGCACGAGCGATGCGAGCATTCCGATACCCACGCATCCAGACAGCAGCCGTTTTGCAGTTCTTTTCATCGGATAAGACTCCTTCGTTTCGGGAAGTAGAAGAAGGTTCGAACGTCTACAATTGGACGACGTCCGACGAGTCTAGCGAAGCGCTTCTTAACCGCGCCGATCAAGTACTCTATGTCGCAAAGCAATCAGGCCGCAACACCTCGCGTATCTCCGCCTTATTCTTGGACACAGGCGTTACCTCTGGAAACGGGAAGCAAGCCGGCATGCCCGAATTGAACGACGTCATCGCACTGACGGCGGCCGAGCGATTCGATTCCCGACGCCATCCTGCGCGAGGTCGAGCGGCGCGAGCTCGATATCTAGGCGCCCCGCAGCGAGGGCCTTACGGGGCGCGTCGCACGTTGGTTAACCAACTTTTGGGGCAACCAACATTGCCCGGCATCATTTCCTACCTGTCCGATTTCCAGGACGTGTGAAGGATATGAATTGCCCACAGCTGCAAAATGCCGCTCATGCGGCGCACCGCTCCTTGGCGGGAAATGCACGTCGCCGCTCTTGTGTCGAAGCCAGATCGACGACGCCCTCGTATCCGCAGAAGTGGAGGGCAAGGCGATCGGCGCAATAACCCGTCCCCGATTACAATCGAAACGTCCTACGTGGAGCGTCACCGAAGTTCGGCGTCTACCGAGAGCCCGCGCTTGAGCAGCGCCTTCATGATCGCTTCGAAGGGCCGGTGACAGCTATCCCAGGCATGGTCGCGCGGCGCCGCAGAGGCGTTCCAATAGACGCGCAGCGGCGCATCATCGCGCAGGAAGGGATAGAGCACCCCTAGCGCCAGCCGGACATCCGGCGGCGCGTTCGCCAAGCACGCGCGCGAAGGGCGCTTCTATTCCGACCGCTGTCGGTCTTGATGGGTAGTTCTTTCGCATTTAAGAGCAGAGATGCTAATACTCGTTACGTGCAGGGATATTTTGCGAGATTCTCGCTACCTTCACGTGTAAAAGGAAAATTGGCGTTGACTGAGGAAACCACGAATACCGTTGAACTTGCTGCTGAATTAACGATGGCGTGGCTGTCGAACCCAAATACGAGAACGTCGGCGGAGGATGTTCCGGCATTCTTGAAATCGATGCATCAGGCGGTCGTCGGCCTTTCAACAGACACGACCGCGGATGCGGCCGTTGCGGCGGGCACTGAATTTACCCCCGCTGTCTCTGTGCGCAAGTCGCTGGCAAGCCCGGACGTCATCATCTCAATGATTGACGGAAGGCCCTACAGGGCGCTGAAGCGGCATCTTTCTGGCAATGGCCTGACGCCGGAGCAATATCGCGCTCGCTATGATTTGAAAGACGATTATCCCATGACTGCGCCGTCCTATTCGGCAATGCGTAGTGATATGGCAAAGCGGATCGGCCTGGGCAGAAAGCCGGGACAGAAAGTCTCTTCCAAGGCTGAGACCCCCGCATTGACCGGCAAGCGTGGTCGCCCGCCCAAGGTGGTCGAGCCTGGTTAAAGTCAAAGGCGATGAGCATGGCGTTCATGCTCATCGCCCGGATGTGAGTGATTCCCCGTCGTGCGTAGGAAAGTTGGCGCCGGGGACAATCAAGTGACGGGAGCTTGATGCTTGCGGGCATCCTTGTAGGCTGCTGCCGACCGACCGGAATACCCCCGGCGCGAACTTCCGCGTTCCAGCGAGGTGGTTTGAGGAGGATCCCGCCGAGGCCTAAGGCAAGGTGCGGATGCGTTGCCTTGCCATAGGTTGGCGTCAACCAGATCGATACGTGTAAGTGACACGCCCTAAAAATCCGTGTAAAATTCGCGGATGTTGTATGGTTTCAACCTCATCGCGGATGACGATTTGCTTCTAGACGATGAGGGTGTCGAACTTCCCGACCTCGAGGCAGCAATCGCTCTTGCCACGCGCTTTGCCCGCGATCTGATTGCAGAAGAAGCTAGAGACGGCAGAGTTCCAATTGGATGGTCGATCACGATCGCCGATGACGCAGGAGCCGTGGTGGCGACTGTGCCATTCGCTGACGCGGTCGTCGTGCAGTAGAGGTAGCCACGACGCGGCATACCTGCCCGTACCCCGGCGAACCGGTGCCGGAGACCAAACCGCGCGCGAAGAGCTGAGGGAGGTAGGCGAGCTGGTACCGGACGGGATCAGGCGGCGCGCGCTTGATATTTGAGGAGATCCCGCTCGCCGCGTTCCATCGTGGTGGTTCGGGGAGGGTAAAACCGGCGGAACGGCACGCTCGACGAAGCCCATGGGCGAATGAGGGCCGATGCGCCAGCGCATCATCGTGACTTCGCCCACTCCGTAATCGATGTCCTGCGCGGTCGTCATCTCGCAATCGTATAGAGCAAGGCTCGCGTCGCAGCGCCTGCTGGCGCTGTCTCCCAAGGGGGCACCCATTCTCGTATTAGCCGGCACTTGTTGGCTTGCGACTGCGCTTTGCTGGTTCCGCCGCAACCACGGTTTTCGGCGTTGCCGCAGCCGCTCTGGGCTTCCGTCCCTTTGTGCCCAGGCCGATCTTCAGCGCCATGTCGCGGCGCGCAGCCGAGTAATTTTCGGCTACCATGGGATAGTCAGCCTTGAGGTTGTAGCGCTGACGATACTGCTCCGGCGTCATGCCGTGCGTCGAGAGATGGCGGCGCAGCGTCTTGTAGGGCTTGCCGTCGATCATCGAAATGATGTGGTCTTTCGAAGAGATCGAGCGGTGCGCGGAGACGGCCGATGTGTACTGCCTATCGGGTAAGCGGTCGTCGGTATTGAAACCAGAGGCGGTGGCGCCAGTCGCGAGTTCGGTGAGCGTGGCGTGCATCGTCCGCAGGAAGGCGGGCACATCTTCGCTCGACAGGCGATTGTTCTGATTGGACAGCCACGCGATCGTAAGTTCGGTGGCGAGTTCGACCGCGTGGATTGCATTCTCTTCGGACACTATCGCTCGCGCGACATCGGCTACTGCGCTGTCCATATCGTCGGCCGGGGTTAATTCCACCCAAAGGGCGGCACGGTTCGCTTGCTGGGATATATGTCTCAAATCCGCGTCGGACCTATCCTCATGACGGGGACATCGCGCAGACGAGGTGTTCGCAAGATCGCCGCATGATTGAACCGGAGCAAAAGCGGCCCCGCATTGGCCCGCGACCGCGGTCTGGGCCGCACCTTCGGCGCACCCCCGAGCCCCCTGCGGGTCTCGGCCATGTGGTGACGATCGCTGGGGCGGGCCGGCGTTGCCGTCCGGGATATGGACGCCGCGCAGCTGCGCGACGGCGTATTCGTGTGGCCACTCCCAGCAAGCGGGGAATGGTCGGCGCTCCCTGCTAGGCCCGCCCGCGGCGGCCGCAAGTCGGGCTGCGCCCGACTGCTCCACTACCGTTCCGCCCCTCACGGGTGCAGCCGCCGCTTAAGCGGGCCTCTCCAGTCGCTCTCGCCGCCCACCCCCGCTTTCCGGGGGTGGCCATGGTGGTTTTGGGCGGTGTTGGAGGTGAGCCATGCGGTCGAGCAACACATCGCGTCCCAAGGGTCGGCGTTCGGGAAAAGGCAAGGTGCAGGGTGCGGTTGCTCCGCCCGAGACGGTCAGTCCACGCGGGGACCTCTACAGGCAAGTTACCAACCGGATCATCGCCGAATTGGAGGCGGGGCGGTTTCCTTGGGTTCAGCCTTGGGAGGCGAGCGGCGCGGTCGCACCCGGGATGCCGCGCAACGCGCTGACCGGCCGGGCCTATTCCGGGATCAATATCCTGATCCTGTGGGCGACCGTTATCGAGCGGGGCTATCCATCGCAGAGCTGGCTGACCTTCCGGCAGGCGATCGAGGCGGGAGGGTGCGTACGCAAGGGCGAGCGTGGCACCACCGTGGTTTACGCCGACCGCTTCACCCCCGAGAGCGAAAAGGCGCGTGCGACCGAGAGGGGCGAAGGGGGTGGCGTACAGGGTTCGCTGCGGGGCAGCGAGGCCCGACAACCCCGACAGGTCGTGTTTCTCAAGCGCTTTACCGTCTTCAACGTCGCGCAATGCGAAGGCCTGCGCGAGGGGCTTGCGGCCGATCCTGCACCGCTCCCCGACGATTGTGCAGTGCCGCTTGCAGAGGAGGTCATCGCTGCAAGTGGTGTTCCGTTCCAGATTGGCGGAGCAAAAGCGTTCTACGCGCCCGGCCCCGATCTTGTGGTGGTGCCTCCACAGTCCGCGTTCTTCGATTCCGTCAATTATTACCGGACCTGCCTGCACGAACTGACCCACGCCACCGGTCACTCGACCCGGCTCGCGCGCGATCTCGCCAATGCGTTCGGGTCGGAAGGCTATGCGCGCGAAGAACTGGTCGCCGAACTCGGCTCCGCTTTCCTGTGTGCGGCGCTCGGCATCGTGCCGACCGTCCGGCATGCCGATTATCTGGCCAGCTGGCTCGACGTACTGCGCGGCGATGCCCGCGCGATCTTCCGCGCCGCCAGTGCCGCCAGCAAGGCCGCCGACTGGCTGCTTGCGCGGCATCACGACGCGGACGCCGAGCGCCCCGCGCTTCGCGACGCCGCGTGAGCGCGGTGTGTGTTCTCCCCTATCTGAAGGAGCAACCGTCATGGAATTGCTACCCCCAGACCTGCGCGCGGTGCTGCGCGCCAATGCGGAAAAAGCCGGTATGCCCACGCACGATCCCGCGCCTGTCCTCAAACTCTTTAACCCCGTCGGGCCCGCCACATGGCTGGCGACCGAATTGGACGATGACGGCGACGTGCTGTTCGGCCTTGCCGATCTCGGGTTCGGCTGTCCCGAGCTTGGCTATTTCAGCCTGTCCGAACTGGCGCGCGTGCGGCTGCCGTTCGGCCTCGGCATCGAGCGGGATATCGGTTTCGCCAGTGATTTCGCGCTGTCGCGCTGGGCAGAAGCCGCGCGGGTGACCGGCTCGATCCTGAGCGCCCAATCCATCCTGCGGCGGGCGGGGCGCGCGCCGGAGCCAGAGCTTCCGTCCGATCCCAAGGACGGCTGACGCGCCGCGCGTTTTCGCCGCAATCCAAACCGGTCCCGCTACCCCAGCGATCAATAAGGACGGGACCGGCACTCACAAGGAGCAAACCCATGAAGCTCGATTTTATTGCGCTCGACAAGCTGTCCGTCAGCAAGACCAACATGCGCTATGCGAAGAAAGCCCCAGACGTGTCGGATATCCTCCCCACCGTGCGCAGCCGGGGTGTCCTCCAGACGTTGCTGGTCCGTCCCAAACCCTGTTCTGAGCCTGCCGAAGGAGGCGATCTGCACGCTTTCGAGATCGTCGCGGGAAGCCGCCGCTTCCACGCGGCCCAGATCGTCGCCGCAGAGCGCGGCGAGGCCGAGCCGTTGCCGTGTGCGATCCTCGTTGACGGCGACGATGCCGCCGCCATCGAAGCCTCGCTGATTGAAAATCTCGCGCGGCTCGATGCCGATGAGGTGACCCAATGGGAAACCTTTACCCGACTGGCGCGCGAAGGCCGCAGTCTCGACAATATCGGCGATACCTTCGGCTTGCCCGCGTTGACGATCAAGCGCGTGCTGGCGCTCGGCAATCTGCTGCCGCGCATACGGACCCTCTACGCCGCACAGAAGATCGACCGTGGGACCGGCCGCCACCTGACGCTTGCCAGCAAGAGCCAGCAGAGAGCGTGGCTGGCCTTGCTCGACGATCCCGATGCCGGCGCCCCTGTCGGACACCAGTTGAAGGCATGGCTGTTCGGCGGCCAGTCGATCGCTGCCGCGCACGCGCTGTTCGACGTCGCGACCTATGCCGGTGCGATCGTCACCGACCTGTTCGGCGAGGACCGCTATTTCGCGGACGGCGAGGCGTTCTGGGCTGCGCAGAACGCCGAGATCGAGACGCGGCGCGCCGCCTATCTGGCGGCGGGCTGGGGCGATGTCGTGATCGTACCCCCGTCCGAGCAGTTCGCGTCGTGGGACTATGAAAAGACAGCCAAGCGCAAGGGCGGGCGCGTCTATGTCGATGTCCGCAGCAATGGCGAGGTGGTGTTCCACGAAGGCTATCTTAACCGCAAGGAGGCGGCGCGGATCGCCAAGGGGGAGAGCGCGGCTGCTGCGCCCAAGCCCGTCCGTCCGGAAATGACCGGACCGCAGCAAACCTATGTCGATCTGCATCGGCACGCCGCCGTGCGCGCCGCGCTGATCGATGCGCCGGGGGTCGCTCTGCGCTTGATGGTCGCGCACGCGATCACCGGCTCGCACCTGTGGGCGGTCCGGCCCGAGCCGCAGTCCGCGCATAACGACGCTATCGCAGAAAGCGTCGAGAATGCACAAGGCGAGGCCACGATCGACGCGCGGCGGCGCGCGGTGCTCGGGCTCCTCGGCTTCTCGCCCGAGGAGCCAACCCTGCTCGGCGGTCACGGCCACGCCTCTGGCCCGGCCAGAGATCGCGTCTCGGCGCTCTTCCTGCGCCTGCTCGACCTGCCTGATCCGGCGGTGCTCGATGTCGGCGCCATCGTCATGGGCGAAAGCCTTGCGGCAGGGAGCGCCGTCGTCGAGGCGGTCGGCCTCCATCTTGGCGTGCGGATGGAGCGCTACTGGCAGGCGGACGCGGCCCTGCTCGACCTGATCCGCGACCGCGACGTGTTGCTCGGCATGACCGCCGAGGTCGCCGGACCGATGGTCGCCGACGCCAATGCGGACGAAAAGGCAAAGACGTTGCGGCGGATCATCGCCGATCATGTCGGCGGCGTCGGCGGGCGCGAGCAGCGCAAGCATTGGGTGCCACGCTGGATGACCTTCCCGCCGTCGGCCTACACCGCGCGCGGCGGCGTCGGCACAGTCGCGGCGCATGCCAAGATGGTGGCAGCGCGAGCGGCGATCGATGCCGAACGGGTCGAGGAAGCGGCCGAGCAGGATGCCGCTCGGCCTGACAATGATGACACGCCTCAGGCAGTCGCTGCCTGACACGATCGAGGCGGCGGGCTCGCCCGCCGCCCCCTTGTACCCCGCGCCAAAATCCGGCCGCGCCGCGCGCCTGCGGCACGCGGCGCGGCCATAGGCAGCATGTCAGAGGTTCTGCGGAACAGCGGTGGGTGAACCCGTCCGGCGCGCTTTTCTCCGGGGCCCGAGCTGCTGTAGAGTGAAAAAACAGTGGCGCTGTGGCGGGTGGTGGAGAGCGCGTTCGATGACCCCGATCGTTCGGGAGAACGCTCGTGTTTCTGGCCGACCCGCGTCTGATCCTCGTCGCCTTCTTCATGGCCCGCCTGATGATCCACCTCGCGCTCAATGCCTTGCCGGTGGCCGCCGCCGTGGCGGCGTTCTTCGTCGTCCGCGCGGCGGACGGCACCCTCGTGCAATCGCTCCTCGCCGCCGGCGGCGAGGCGCTCGCGATCACTGCGTTCGGGCACGTCGCGATCCGGCATCTGACAACCCACTTGCGCGTGGCTTGGTGTTGCTCGCTTTTGTCGGTCCAGCGGCGTTGGTCGGGTACAATACCTTATGGACCGTATCGGCACCGGTCGGGAGCGTGGCACGCTGCGTCCTAGCGGTGGGGGCTGGCCTCTTCGTCGGCTCGGCTGTTTGGCAAAGGATGTCGCAAGCAGCGGAAACTGAGCTTCGAGACTGAAGAGCCTTGATCGGGATGCGCTTGGAGCAGATCTCCCAATCCGCCGGCTGGGATCGATCCGCTGGTCGCTGGTCGCTGCTGCGGCTTCGGCACGAGCGGGTCGCCAAAGCGGTAACGCGAGTGCGGATGCCCAGCTTCCGAGAGCCGAGGCTTGATCGCCGCTGCGCAAAGACCCGTCCTTCGTGGGGATCAAGGCCGCCTGCGGTCTCGTTTATGGCTGTCTAGCCGGAGGACGGCTGCGCCTCGAGTGCCTGAGCCGCAACCGCGTGCCCGTCCCTTTCTTCCCCTGTGCCTGCGGCCCATTCCTCGCGAGACAAGAAAGGGGCGTTCGCGCGGTCCTCCGCTTCGCTGCGGGCAGAGCTGCGGCGGCGCTCGCCTCCGGCTCCTCGACGCCATCGAGACGCATAGGGCGGCCTCGACAATCGAAGGACTAAAATCATGGCGAACATCGGCAGCTTCAAGAAGGTCGGCTCTGAATATCAGGGCGAAATCGTCACCCTCAGCGTCCAGACCAAGGGCGTCCGGATCGTGCCAGAGGAGAATCGCAGCACCGACACTGCACCCAGTCACCGCATCTATGTCGGCCGCGCCGAGATCGGCGCCGCCTGGGCCAAGCGCTCCGCCGAACAGCGCGACTATCTCTCGGTCAAGCTCGACGATCCTAGCTTCACCGCCCCCATCTTCGCCAATCTGTTCGATGATGCAGAGGGCGAGGGCTACACGCTGATCTGGTCGCGGGCACGCCGCGCCACCAACGACTGAGCCGATACGGCGCCCCGCCCGGGATCGGGCGGGGCGCATCTTCGCGCAGCAGCGCGACGGGCCGCCGTGGCGAGCAGGCGAACCGTCCATGGCGTTGCGCAGCAGTGGCGCGCTCGGTCTCGACCGACCCACCGGGTCGTGGCCGGTCATAGCGTGGCTGGGAAAGGCAGCAGGTTCCGCTCCGTCTGCTCCGTCCCCTCGTGCGCGACCACATCGATCGGCCGCGTGCGGCTCGCTTATAAGAGCAAGCCGCACGCGGTTACCGCGGCTCGAAGTCTTCGATTTGTCCCTCGACGTCGCGAACACGCCCCAGCGCTCCAGTTGCGATACGGTTTTCATGGCGATGGATGAGCGTGGCCACGCGTCCTCCTGAAAGACCGACCGAGCGGCCGACGGCTTCGAAGGATCCCAGACTGCGGTACAACGCGATCAGCTGTTCAGCCCGGTGATCCTGCTCCTGCCGGCTCGGGGCGGGAGGGACGGGTGGCTGCTGCTGTAGCGTTCCTAAATCTAGCGCCTTTGCCAAAAGGCGCCGGATTGCTTTCGCGCGATTCGCCGGACCGGCCTGGATCCGCCACCTAACGAGTGCGGCTATCAACTCAGGCGGCAGATGCGCGGACACTTGGCCCGCCGCGCGTCCCCGGAGTTGATCGCGCTGCATCTTTGCCATGCGCCATCTCGTGTTTGCGTTGAGCAAAAGCGATTGTCTGTTGTGACAAACCTATCAGATTGAACGCTATTCTCCAAGTATCGCCATGTCGCGATGCCAGTTGCCAAGCGGGAATCGATCACATGATCGGCATCGCATCTGCGGTGACCAGGTGGCGCGCCGCTCTGTCGGCGCTGCGCGGCTGCGGCTACGCTTCGACCCTCCCAACTTCAGGGGATAGACCCCGCCACAAGCTGGAATGGTCCGGATCGCTCGGTCCTTCCATGCTTCCTCCCCGACTTGGGAGGACCTGGCGATGGCCGGCGAAGACAAGGTGGACCGGTCAGCGCGGCGGGACCTCGATTTCGCCGGTTTTGCGCAGGAATTTCTGCGCCGCAACCCCGCGTATCGCCAGGATTATCAGGCGCTGGGACACGATCTCTCCACATCTGTGCAGGAGGTGATGGCCCGTCGATGGGGCTTATGCTTTTCCCTGTTCGCCGGACGCCGTCCCGGCTAGCGAACCGGCGCTGTGGCCGCCATCGACATCGCCCGCGACCGTCATTCTCGACGCGGCGCCCGACGATATCGCCGACGCGCGGCCCCTGGATCTTCACGGCTGGCCGCTGATTCTCGCGGATCGCGCCTTGCCGGATGGGCGCCACCTTGTCCTGGGCGACGTCGATGGCCCCCATCACCTCTGGTTGCGCGCTACGCTACCTGGGCAACCGCTCGCCTATATCATCGTCCGCGACCCGGCGATCGAGGTCCGCCGCCAAGCGGCGTGGCGACTGGATCGCCGTATCGGCGGAGCACCGCCGACGCGCAGCGCCGGCGCCTTTCGGCCCACACCGTTTCAGCGACAGCGCCTCGACCTGTTGCTCGACATCCTCGACATGGCTCAGACCCAACCCCGGCCGACATCGTACGATATCGCGCGTCGCCTGATCTATCCCGGCATGTCGATCGGCCGCGGCATGGAGTGGAAGTCGTCGACCGAGCGCCGGCGCACGCAGCGTCTGATCGAGGAGGCGCTTGCCCTGATGCGCGGGGGCTATCGCACATTGCTCCGCGGCAGCCTTGGGGGGCGACAAAAGTCGACAGCCTGAAATAGCCGCTCCGGGGCGCCGACCCTGCTCCGCCATTGTCCGCCGCATGGTTCCGCACCGCCCCACGCCGGCCGGTGCATCTAGGGAGGACGATCATGCCGCCAGAAGCCCTCGTACAGCGCCCGCGCTTTCTGAAGACACCCGATGCCGCGACCCATCTCGGTCTCTCCCCGCGCACGCTCGAAAAGCATCGCTGCTATGGTACCGGACCGATCTTTCGTCGGCTGGGCGGTCGTGTCGTCTATGCGATCGACGACCTTGAAGCCTGGGCGGCGATCGGCACGCGGCGCTCGACCTCCGATGCCGGCTCCGGCACCGTCTATCCGGCGCGGCGCCGCCCGGCCGAGGCATGATGCGGATGCCGCGCACCGCGCCTCCCGCTTTCGACGAGCGCCGGCAGCTCGAGCTGTTCCGGTCGGTGCCGGGCGACCTCGCGCCGCGCGATGCGCAGGATCTGATGACCTGGCCGTTCTTCAGCCTCGCCAAGTCGAAGCGCACCGCTCCGATCGACTTCCGCATGGGCGAGACCTGGATTTCGGTCGAGGCCGTGTCCGAACACGGCATGGCGACGATCTGGGATGCCGACGTGCTGATCTGGGCGGCGAGCCAGATCGTCGAAGCCCGCGATGCCGGGCGGCCGACCTCGCGCCTGATGGCGACGACGCCGCACGAGATCCTGACCTATGTCGGGCGCGGTACCGGCCGCGATAATTACGATCGCCTGAAATGTGCGCTCGACCGCCTCCAGTCGACCACCGTCGCCACGTCGATCCGCCAACAGCATCAGCGGCGGCGGCATCGCTTTTCGTGGATCAACGAATGGCAGGAACGCCTTGATGCCAGCGGACGCCCGCTCGGCATCGAACTGATCCTGCCCGACTGGTTCTATGCCGGCATACTCGAGCGCGGGCTCGTGCTCACGATCGACCGCGCCTATTTCGATCTCACCGGCGGCCTCGAGCGCTGGTTGTATCGCATCGTCCGCAAGCATGGCGGCCGCCAGTCCGGCGGCTGGAGCTTCGACGTGTCGCATCTTTATCTGAAATCGGGCGCGCTCTCGCCGCTCAAGCGCTTCGCCTTCGAGCTTCGCGCGATCGTGCGGCGACAGCCGTTGCCCGGTTACACGCTCGCCATCGAGCACGCCTTCGGTCGCGAGCGTCTGCGCTTCGCGCCGCTGCCGGTCGATCCGCTCGACGCCGCGATGCGCCGTCTCAAGCTTAAGTCTGTGGATAACGAGCCATGCTGATCGTCCTATCGGGAACCGACCGACACGTCCTATCGGGAACCCAGGAGTCGTCCTATCGGGAACCGAAATGTCCCCGAAACCCGCAGAAATCCGCGCGGAATCAGCGCTCCTCTAACGGTGCTAATAGAGAAGAATCCTTCGGATTCTTGCTAACGCTTCAGCGGCCTGTGGACGAACGCGGTACGCGCCGTCACGAGCGCCGCTTTCGAGCGGCCGTCGCGATGCCACCCAAGACTCGCTCTGGCGGGACCGGCGAGCATGCTGTCCGCATGCCGCGCGGCGTCGCAGGTGTAACGCAGGCCCTCCCTGCGCACGCTCTGCGCGTGCGGAAAGCCTGTGCATCGCGCGCGCTACAGGCCGCCTCCGGTGACGCATCATGAAGCGACCTCTTCCCGGCAACGGCGTTGGCGTGCGCGCCGTCCCGGCATCGCGCGATGCCGCGACGGAGGTCGAACTCATCTGGATCGAAAAGCGGCTCGAACACTGGATACGCTTCGGCCGAATTGCTGCCGAGCGCTTCGTCAGCCGCAAGATTCGGATCGTCGCTTTTCGACCGAATGCCGTGTTCGCGCTCTGCCGCTGGGCGTCCAATGACTTTGGTACGGTGCATTCGCGCGTCGACATACTGCGCGCGGTCGGCCCGTGCGAAGCCTATACCACCGCTCCGTTCGTGCGGCCCGGCGGCGAACTGTATCTGTCGATCCAGGGCTGGGCCAAGGTACGCGCGGTGCTCGCCGCAATCGACGCGGTCGAACATGCGGGCGTCGACCCGTGCGACGCGGCACCCGACCATTGGCGCCACGTCCACAACCGCTTGAGCGCCGGCGACGCGCCAAGACTCTACACCGCCGAGCGCCATGCCGCCTGGCTCAAGCGTAAAGCGATCGAAGGATGACCCGGCTCGGCTATGTCCTCGTGACCACCGCGCTTGCCGAACTGTTCGGTGGCCTGTTCGTCACCGTCGCGCTGCTGGCACCGCATCCCCGCTTGGTGTGGAACGCGACCGCCAGCGCACCGATCGGGCTGTATCGGCTGACGGCGATCGACCGCCCGGCAGTCGGCGATCTGGTCGCCGTGATGCCGCCACCGGCGCTCGCGCGCTTCCTGGACGAGCGCCGCTATCTCGCGCTCGGCGTACCGCTGCTCAAGCATGTCGCCGCCCGTTCCGGCGCGACGGTGTGCCGCGCCAGCGCGCGCGTCACGGTCGATGGACGCGTGGTGGCGATCGCCCGGACCAGCGACAGTCACGGTCGCGCACTCCCGGTTTGGCGTGGCTGCCGCGTGCTGCGCGCGCACGACCTGTTCCTGCTCAACGCGGTGCCGGACAGCATGGATGGGCGATATTTCGGGCCGCTGTCGAGCGATCGCCTGCTTGGTCGTGCGACGCCGCTGTTCACCCGCGGCGCAGCCGACGCGTCCTTTCAATGGCGCAGAGCCGACGCGCCGAACGCATCCCTTCACCAGCCTTAGGAGACCTCCCATGCAGATCGGTCGCTTCGCCCGCATCGGCGACACGTACGTCGGTCAGCTCGAAACGCTGGCGCTCACCGTGCCGTTGCGCATCGTGCCCGTTGCCCATCCCTGCGGGGAGCGTGCACCGGATTGGCGGGTGCATCTCGACGACGGCAATGCCGCGGCGGAGATCGGCGCCGGCTGGACCCACGAGCGCGAAGGGGGCGGCAGCTTCATCACCGTGCAGCTCGACTGCCCGACCTTCACGCGCCCGCTGCGCGCAAGTCTGCTGCAATCCCGGACGCAGGACGAGGTGCATGTCCTGATATGGGCCCGGCAGAAACGTCGTCAGCGCGAGGATTGAGCGATGTCCTCTCGCGCACATGGCACGCGCATAGGCCTGGAGCTGGCAATGGTGACGATCGCCCTTGCCAGTCCTTCGGCTACCGCTGGCGCCGTGCAGAACGCTGTCCTTCTGGCCGCTGCTTCTGCGCCCACCTATGCAGATTGCGTCGCCGAAGCAGCGCAGCGCTTCGACCTTCCCGAAACCTGGATTTGGGCTGTGATGCGCGCGGAGAGCCGCGGCGATCCGCGCGCGGTGTCACGCGCCGGTGCGATGGGTCTCATGCAGATCATGCCGGCGACGTGGACCGGCTTGACCGCACGCTATGCGCTTGGGTCCGACCCTTTCGACGTGCGCGCGAACATCCATGCAGGGGCCGCCTATCTGCGCGAGATGCTCGATCGCTATGGCGATCTCGGCATGGCGCTGGCCGCGTACAACGCCGGGCCTGGCCGCGTCGATGATTGGCGCGCGCGCGCACGATCGTTGCCGGCCGAAACGTCCGGCTATGTCGCCCGCATTGCATCCGCTGTCGGCATTTCGGCTGCGCGAACCGTCATCGTGCCCCGCGCGCCGTCGACCACCTGGCGCAATGCCACCCTCTTCATCGTGCGCAGGGATGGGGCTTCGGCCGGGAGCACCGATGCCGTCCTCGCGCGTCCGATCGACAAAGCCGCTGCACCGGTCGTGCCGGAATCCTCGCAACGGCGAGCCGAGCCGCTGCCAACCAACCCTCTGTTCGTCGCGCATTCCGGTCGAGGCGCGCCATGAACGCCCGTGGGGTAGCCTTGCTTGCTGTGGCGGTCTGCGGGCCAGATTCCTGGCGTGATGACGTCGTGGAGAAGGGAAAGAAGCAGCGATGGCAAGATAAAAGCCGCGTCGGACACCGACGCTTTTGTGGTTGCAGAAGAGAGGCTTATCCGTCGGGCAGCGGGGCTGCGCGTCGGACGAAAACGGGAGCAATTGGCAGTCTGCCACGGCGCGCGCGTCCGACAGCGCTTCGACGGGTGCCGGCATGAGCATCGACGACCAGGATTTTCGGGTTCGACCAGGCCGCAGCCGGGATGCCGGCGGCGCCGCGGCCGGCCGGTCGAAAAGCCTCGCCGCACAGGTCAGACGCGCCGGCGCACGCTCAGGGCGGCCGCGAATGCTCCAGCCCAAGGGACGCAGCACGCGCGTCGGCGCGCGCGGTCGCGGCCGCAACGCCCTGCTGCGGATCAGCCGGCCCGCCAATGCACGGCGCGTGACCGTGGTGGCCCGCGTGGTCCGGCATCGCGGGTCTCGCTTTCGCGCAGCCCCGCTCGCACGACATGTCGCCTATCTCAAACGCGACGGCGTGACGCGCGACGGACGCGACGCGGCGCTGTTCGATGCGCGCTCGCCCCCGGCCGATGGCGATGCGTTCGCCGAGCGCTGCGAAGACGATCGCCACCACTTCCGCTTCATCGTCTCACCCGAGGATGCCGCCGACATGACGGACCTGCGTGCCTTCACGCGCGAACTGATGGACGACATGGCCCGCGATCTCGGCACCGAGCTCGACTGGGTGGCGGTCGATCATTGGAACACCGACAATCCGCACGTGCATGTCCTGGTCCGCGGCCGCGTCGATGATGGCTCCGACCTGGTTATCGACGGCGACTATATCCGGGACGGAATGCGGGGTAGGGCCGAGGCGCGCGCGACCCTGGAGCTTGGTCCCCGCAACGAGCGCGACATCCGGGGCGCGTTGCAGCGGGAGGTCGAAGCGGATCGTTGGACCAGTCTCGACCGGGAGTTGCAGGAGCGGAGCGACGGCCTGGCGGGCGTCATCGATCTGCGCCCGGGCGGGGATGACGAAGAGACGCGCCGACTGCTGTGCGGCCGCGTCGACAAGCTCGAGCGGCTCGGCCTCGCCGAACTCCACGAGCCAGGCCTCTGGACGCTGCGCGCCGACGCCGAGCAGACGCTGCGCGATATCCAGGTGCGCACCGACATCGTCAAGACGCTGCATAACGCGATGCAGCGCGATGGACGCACGCCGGACCCAGTGGCGTTCGCGATCCATGACGCTGGAACGTCTGATCCGATCGTCGGCCGCCTCGTCGAGCGCGGCTTGCACGACGAACTGCAGGGAACGGCCTATGCGGTGATCGACGGCGCCGATGGTCGCACCCATCATGTCCGCTTCGACGATCTGGAGATGACCGGCGACGCCCGACCGGGCGCGATCGTCGAACTGCGGTCCTGGGCCGACGGCGGCGGCAACAACCGCATGTCGCTCGCAACGCGATCGGATCTCCCGCTCGACCGGCAGGTGACGGCGTCGGGTGCGACCTGGCTCGATCGCCAGCTCATCTCGCGTTCGCCGGTCGCATCCGAAGACGGGTTCGGCGCCGAGATCCGGGGCGCAATGGATGCGCGCGCGCAGGAGCTCGAAGCCTCCGGCCTGGCACGCCGTCAGGGGGCGGGCATGCGCTTCGAGCGCGACCTCATCGAGACGCTGCGCGCACGCGAAATGCGTGAGGCCACGGACGCGATCGCGCGGCGCACCGGGCTCACGCATCGCCCGTCGGGCGAAGGCGAGTATGTCGCCGGCGTCTACCGCGAGCGGGTCAACCTCGCCTCGGGTCGATTCGCGATGATCGAGGTCATCAGTGGGGATGGGGGCATGGGCTTCCAGCTCGTCCCCTGGCGGCCCGCGCTCGACTCGCATCTGGGCTCGCACATCAGCGGCACGATGGGGCCGGGCGGCAGTGTCGACTGGTCGATCGGCCGCGGCAAAGGTCTCGGTCTGTGATCTCGCCTCCCTCAAGCCGGAGGCCCATCCGATGAATGCCACCAGGATCCTGTGGGGTCAGGTCTGCGCCGTTTTCGCCATCGTCCTCGTGGCGATCTGGACCGCGACGCAGTGGACCGCGCACGCGCTCGCCTACCAGCCCGAACTGGGGCGTCCCTGGTTCCGGCTCGCAGGTTTACCGGTCTATCCGCCGCCGGCCTTCTTCTGGTGGTGGTTCAGCTTCGACGCCTATGCACCGCAGGTCTTCGCGGTCGGGGGCTATATCGCCGCGTCCGGGGGACTGCTGTCGGTCGTGGTCGCGATCGCCATGTCGGTCTGGCGCGCGCGCGAAGCGAAGAAGGCCGAGACCTTCGGCTCGGCGCGCTGGGCGACGCCCCGCGAGATCGCCCGCGCCGGCATGCTGAGCGAGGACGGTGTGGTGCTCGGCTGCCATGGTGCGCACTATCTGCGTCATGATGGTCCGGAGCATGTCCTGTGCTTCGCGCCGACCCGCTCGGGCAAGGGCGTCGGCCTGGTCGTGCCCACGTTGCTGACCTGGCCAGGCTCGGTGATCGTCCACGACATCAAGGGCGAGAATTGGCAGCTGACCGGCGGCTTTCGTGCCGCCCATGGCCGCGTCCTGCTGTTCGATCCGACCAACCCGGCGTCGGATGCCTACAACCCGCTGCTCGAGGTCCGCAAAGGCGAGTGGGAGGTGCGCGACGTCCAGAACGTGGCGGATGTGTTGGTCGATCCCGAGGGAAGCCTCGAGAAGCGCAACCATTGGGAAAAAACCAGCCACGCCTTGCTGGTCGGCGCGATCCTCCATGTGCTCTATGCCGAAGCCGACAAGACGCTCGCCGGCGTCGCTGCCTTCCTCTCGGATCCGCGCCGGCCGATCGAGTCGACGCTGCGCGCGATGATGACCACGCCGCATCTGGGCGACGCCGGCGTCCATCCCGTCGTTGCCTCTGCCGCGCGCGAACTGCTCAACAAGGCGGAGAACGAACGCTCGGGCGTGCTGTCGACCGCGATGTCGTTCCTGGGGCTGTACCGTGATCCCGTGGTGGCGCGGGTCACGCGCGCCTGCGACTGGCGGATCGGCGAACTGGTGAGCGGCACCGCGCCGGTCTCGCTCTATCTGGTGGTGCCGCCGAGCGACATCAGCCGGACCAAGCCGCTGATCCGGCTGATCCTCAACCAGATCGGGCGGCGCCTGACCGAGGAATTGAACGTCACGCAGCGACCGCATCGCCTGCTGCTCATGCTCGACGAATTTCCAGCACTCGGGCGGCTCGACTTCTTCGAATCCGCGCTCGCCTTCATGGCGGGATACGGCATCAAGGCGTTCCTGATCGCGCAGAGCCTCAATCAGATCGAGAAGGCGTACGGGCAGAACAATGCGATCCTCGACAATTGCCATGTTCGCGTCGCGTTTGCGACCAACGACGAGCGCACCGCCAAGCGCATCTCGGACGCGCTCGGGACGGCGACCGAGATGCGCGCCATGAAAAACTATGCCGGGCACCGGCTCAGTCCGTGGCTCGGGCATCTGATGGTCTCGCGCAGCGAGGCCGCCCGGCCGCTCCTGACCCCCGGCGAGATCATGCAGCTGCCAGCGCAGCAGGAGATCGTGATGAGCGCCGGTGTTCCGCCGATCCGTGCCGTGAAGGCACGCTATTATGCCGATGCCCGCTTCACTGCGCGGCTCCTGCCACCACCGGCGACGGCGGTGCGCGATGCTGCGCGCCGGCCAGCGGATGACTGGACCGTGCTGGCGCCGGTCGCCGCGCCAGAGCCACCTGCCGCGCCGGCAGCATCGTCGCCGCCAGGGCCGCCGGTCCCGGCAGCGCTGCCCACACCGGCGGCCGCGGTGCCAACGGAGACCGCCGATCCGCAATCCGCCTCGGACAGCGCTACCTCCGATATCGAGGCACGCGATACCGCCAATGCCGGCATCCGCCGCGAACCCGAACTGGGCGAGCATGAAGAGGTCGTGCCGGAGCCGCCCCGCGCACCCGTGAACGAGTTCGCGTTCGACACTGATGAACCCGAGGCGATAGCCGCGCGGAAACGGCGCGGGATCGAGCGCGCGATGGCGCGCACTGCGCGTGCGGCCGCGCTCGATCCGGACGATGGTGTGACGCTATGACCGCCACCCGCGAAAAGAGCAGCTTCCGGTTGCCGCCCGACCTGGTGCGCCAGCTCGACGGGTTCGCCAGGGCCAAGAAGGTCTCACGCACCGCGGTCGTCGAGGCGGCGCTCGCATCCTATCTGTCGCCCGACGGTGCCGATCGGCTCGAGGCGGCCGTCAGCCGGCGTCTCGACCGGGTCACCAGGCAAGTCGAACGGCTGGCCTTGCACGTGGACCTGTCGAACGAGGCGCTCTCCCTGTTCGTCCGCTCCTGGCTCAGCAATACAGCCCCACTTCCCGAAAGCGCGGTGAAGGCGGCGCAGGCGATGGGTGCGGAGCGCTGGGAGCGCTTCGTCAGCACACTGTTCGATCGCATGGAATCGGGGGTTCGACTGGCGCAGGAGGTCGGCCTCGACGTCGGATAGAGATCGCGGTGAGCCCTGCTTTGCTGCGTTGCAAACCAATACAGGACATTTTAAAACCGAGACCGGCGCGGAGTTTAGCGACCACCATCTTGTGTATGCCAAGAAAGGAGGTCTGCCATGCGCGCATTGCATGACCATTCCCCGTGACGGCTCGGCAACCCCATGATCGGCAGGTGATTTGCCGAGCGTCCTCCAGACTCTGTTGAACGCCGCTTCGGGCAGATGGGAACTGCCTATATCGGCATTTTAGGCGATCGCACCGACACAGGCTCGGAAAATGTGCCGGCGGTCGAACGAAGTCATGCGCACCCTTATCGACGAACTGGTTCTCAAGGTCTCCAATGCCGGATCCGAAACGAACCTTGCCGACGCCATGGCGTACGTCACGCGCCAGCTGGAATTCGATCACTTCGCACTATCGTATCAGCACCATGGCCTAAGCTCTACCGAGACGGATTTTCTCCTTCACGACTATCCCGCGCCGTGGGCGCAGACCTATGTCGAGTTCGATCTTGCCGGCAACGATCCGATCCGACGTGCCTGCGAACGCAGCATGATGGGGTTCCTCTGGTGCGAGCTCGACGATCTCGTGCCGATGAGCCCCGGCGACCGACGCATGCTCTCGGTCGGCAGGGCCAACGGGATCGGCGATGGCTATACGGTGCCGCGCCACCTTCCCGGATACGCGAGCGGCTCATGCACCTTCGCGTTGCGACCAGACCGGGTCATGCCGCGGCCGATGTTGCCTGTCGCCGAGATCGTCGGCGCCTTTGCGCTCACCACTGCCAGACGTCTGGCAGGCGAGTCGCCAATCATCGCCCGGCCAGTCCTTTCCCCGCGGCAGCGCGAATGCGTCCTGTGGTCGGCGCGCGGCAAGACGGCCGCCGACATCGCCACGATCCTGAGCATCGGCGAAGACACGGTCATCCAGCACCTTCGAACTGCGCGCGAGCGCTACGATGTCCACTCGCGCAACGCGCTCATTCTATGCGCCTTGTTCGACGGCCTTATCAGTTTCGCCGACATCCGGCGCTGGTGGTATTTCCACTGAGTCTGCGTCGCCCGCGCCCGGACATCCCCCTTTCTTGGGATGCCGGGCGTTCGTGAAAAGTGATCCTTGGGCGCCACCTCAAATGTAAGCTGGAGCCATCAATGACCGACCTTCTGGACCGGGCGCCGCGTGCGCTCGGCGACGCTTCCCTGCGGGCAATGTTCGCGGCCCGCAAACAGGTGTTCGTCGACTTGCTGAAGTGGGATTTGCCAGTGCTCGCCGGCGAATATGAACTCGACCAGTTCGACGATCCCGATGCCGAATATCTGATCCTGCTCGACGCCTCCGGACGGCACCGGGCGTCCGCGCGATTGCTGAAGACCGATCGACCGCATTTGCTCGGCGACCTGTATCCGTTTCTTTGCGCCGGCGAGGTCCCGGCGGGCCCCACGACCCGCGAGATCACTCGCTTCTGCCTCGATCGTCATCAGTCCTCGGCCGATCGGCGGTCGGCCCGCAACCAGCTCGTCACCGCTTTGGTCGACCATGCGTTGCGCGAGCGGATCACCGATTACACCGGCGTCGCCGAACTCGGCTGGTTTGCGCAAGTGCTCGGCTTCGGCTGGCGCTGCGCGCCGCTTGGCCGGGCGTTCGAGCAATCTGGACGGCCGCTCGCCGCCCTTCACATCCAGATCGACGATAGGTCGATCGACGGGCTCCGCCGCACGGGTGTGTACGCGCCGCTTACCCTCCGGCTCGCGCAAGAGGAGCTGGCAGCGTGACCGCCGTCACAACCGCCGACTGGGTCGAGCAACTGCACCACCAGGGATATTGCATCATCCCGGACGCCGTGCCGGCGCGATCGATCGCCGCGCTGGACGCTGATCTGGACCCGGTCTTCGCTGCGACGCCGTTTGGCCAGGGGCGTTTTTACGGCTTTCGCACAAAGCGGTTCGGCAGCCTGCTCCGCAGCTCGCTCCACTGCGAAGCGCTGGTGCTCCATCCGACCATTCTCGCGGTGGCCCAATCCGTCCTCGGGGAGGCGTGCGACCGCATCCAGCTGAATGTCGCGCAGGCCATCGAAATTCATCCCGGCGAGCCCCGTCAATTCCCGCATCGCGACCACGACATGTGGCCGGGCGCCAAGGGCGCGCATGAATATCTGCTCAACGTCATCTGGCCGCTGGATCGTTTCACCGACAAAAACGGCGCGACCGAAATCTATCCGTTCAGCCACGGCGTGGCCGGTATGGCGAAGGAGGACGTCGGCGAGCCGATCGTCGCCGCCTGCGATCCAGGGTCGGCGATCTGCTTTCTCGGGTCGACCGCGCACGGCGCGGGCGCCAACCGCAGCAGCGGCGTGCGCCGCGCGATCGTCATCGGCTACAGCCTAGGCTGGCTGAAGCCCTATGAAAATCTCTGGTTGGCCTATCCGCCGGAGGTGGCGCGCACCTTCTCGCACGAGCTTGCGCAACTCGCCGGCTACGTCCAGCACCGGCCGAACCTCGGCAATTACGAGGGGCAATGTCCCTCGATCCTGCTGCAGGACGAAGTGCCAGCGTACATTGGTGCAGTCGACGCACTGCGACCGGATCAAGAGGCGATACTTGCCGGTTTCCGCGACGTCGGCGGTGCCAGCGTATGAGCCCCGCTCATGTCCTCGAGCCGACCTACAACGCGATCAAGCACCGGCTGCTCGTCGGACATTGGCCGCCTGGGTTCCGGCTCGAGGCCGCGCGCCTCGCAGCGGACATCGGGGTGAGCATCACGCCGATCCGCGATAGCCTCAATCATCTTGCGGGTGAGCGGCTGGTCGAGCTGATGCCCGGCGAAGGGTTTCGGGTGCCGACGCTGAACGCGGCGGATCTGCGCGATCTCTTGAATCTCAATCAGCTGCTTCTGCTCGCAGCGATCGAGGAAAGTGATGTTCCTGTAACGGGATCGGCAGATGCCATAGCCATGCCGGACTTGGCTTCGGCAACCGCATCGCTGTTCCTGACTATCGCGAGTGCTTCCGGAAACGGCGAGATCACCGTGATGGTGCAGTCCCTCAACGATCGCCTTCACCCCTTCCGCCAGCTCGATGAAGCGGTGCTGGCGGACGCGGCAATCGAACTGGAGACGCTGCGCGCTTCCTTCTCGTTGCGCACGTCCCGCAGCAACGCCCGCAATCTGCTGCTTCGCTATCACGACGTCCGCAAGCTCGGAGCCGACCGCTACATCAAACTGTTGACTAGGGGGCGATCATGAGAGCCAACATGCTCGCCCTGCTGCTCGCCCTGCTGCTCGCCACGGCGGGATTGCTTGCGGGTTGCGCCAAGCCTCAACCGCGTTCGGTGCGCTATTTTGCGGCCCATCTCGACGAGGCGAACGGCGTTGCGAGCGATTGTCGCACCGGCGCCGTGCGGGGCGAAGAATGCCAGAACGCGGATACCACGCTGGAGGCGGATATTGCCGCGAAGCGGTTCAAGCATTTCCGCGGCAACTGAGCTCCGCCAAGGAGAAACGCCAGCCAGAGTATCAGCGCGCCAACGACATCGAAAGGGAACGACAATGCGTGCTTGCCGTCCGTGCATGCACCGTAGTATGTTGGATACCTAGGAGAACGCGCATGGCCAGCACGGGCAGACGTCAGCAACCGCCGATTACGATCCGCTCCGCGCGCGCCGTCGAGTTGTTGCGCACCTTAGTGGGCCCTGGCCGCAGTCAGGCCGAAGTGATCGAGCAAGCGCTTGAGCAGATGGCCGGCCGTCGCCCCTCACTCGCAGCGCTGCTCACACCTAAGGAGCCCATAGATGTCGACTGGGAGCCACCGCGATCCAGTCTGACACACCGGGATGCAGGGTTCGCGGACTGATGTATTTGCTCGATACCAATGTCGTGTCCGAAAGCAGGAAGCTTGGGTCTGCCCGCGCCGACCCGCAGGTTGTCGCGTGGATGTCGGCCGCCGATCCGGCCTCCACGTACCTGTGCACGATCACTCTGTTTGAACTGGAATATGGCACGCTGCTCATGGAGCGGCGCGACCCCGTGCAAGGGGCTATGCTGCGTCGCTGGCTCGGCGAAACCGTTCTGCCAGCCTTCCACGGTCGGATCCTCTCGATGTCGGCCGAAGTGGCAACGCGGTGCGCGCGTTTGCATGTGCCGGATCCGCGCAGCGAGCGGGACAGCTGGATTGCAGCGACCGCGCTGGTCCATGACCTGACGGTTGTCACCCGAAACGTCGCTGATTTCGTTCACACCGGCGTCAACCTTATCAATCCCTGGGGCGTGTCGGACGCGCCCAGCCGTCCGTAACCAGGATATTGCCCATGCGCAGCGAACTGGATCATCTCCCCCCGCAGAAGCGTCGCGAGCTCGAGCGCGTCGTCCAGATCATATTCGAGGAATTCGACGACGCGCTCGCGCTGGCCAATCACCCATGGAAGAAGCGCGGGCGCATCGAGAAGGTCATCCTCTACGGCAGCTATGCGCGCGGGGGATGGGTCGACGAGCCGCATACCGCGAAGGGCTATCAGTCCGATTTTGACCTGCTGATCATCGTCAACGACAAGCGGCTGACCGATCGGATCGACTATTGGTCCAAGCTTGAGGACCACCTCAACCGCGAGCTGGCGATCACCAAGACGCTCAAGACGCCGGTCAATTTCATCGTTCACACGTTGCAGGAGGTAAATGACGGGCTAGCCCATGGTCGCTATTTCTTCATGGACGTGCGGCGTGACGGGATCGCGCTTTACCAGGCTGTTGACGACGAATTGCACGAGCCCAAGCCCAAAACACCCGAGCAGGCGCTCGCAATGGCACATGAGTATTTCGACGAATGGTTTCCTGCGGCGATGAAGCGCTTTGATATCGCGAAGTATGATATCGAGAAGGGCTATCTCAAGGATGCTGCGTTCGACATGCATCAGGCGGCCGAGCGGCTGTATCACTGCGTTTTATTAGTTGTGACCTTCTACACGCCTCACGTGCACAATCTCGGCTTTTTGCGGACGCAGGCGGAGCGCCTGGATCGCCATCTTATCGAAGCCTGGCCCCGCGAGAGTCGCTCGGAACGCGCAATTTTCGAGAAGCTGAAAGAAGCTTACGTTAAAGCGCGTTATTCGAAGCACTATAAAATTACTGTCGAAGAACTCGAATGGATCGCAGCGCGTGTAGAACAACTCGGGCAAGTCGTTCTCTTGATTTGTAATGCTCGAATCACGCAACTCAGACAGGAACCGGATCCCCAGCGCGCCGGATGACGACGGTCGAATAAAGCCAATTTTGCGCTGGGTTGACCCTGGATCCGACATTCGCGGCGCGTTGGTGATTCTCAACTTCTGGCATTCGTTAATTTGGTCTCGGGTCTGGCTTCGGACCAAACCGCTTATCGGCTGAATTGCGAACGTTGATGGGTTCGTGCTGGTTCGTTCAGGTCGGCGACAAACGAACGCTGGTCGATTTTCGCTCGAGAGCTTTTATGCCCGGCAGCTGCCTTCCTCATTTATCCACGCAAGCGTTTTAGAAGCGCAACCCAAGCCTCTTCCGACCTCGGCCGTCGCTGGCTTGAAGGTCCGTATGGAGCGTGGAAAGTGACGGTGCATCGCTCAGGCCGGGCAAAGCACCTGCTGCATCTGAGATGGCCTCCAACGGACGCGAGGCCGAAGTCCCAACGGTGGACCATAAACCATCGGTAGAGCGGCTCTCCGGCAATAATGGACTGATTGTAGCAGTGGAAATGACATCGCGCGTGGATGTTGGCCTTTTGAGAGACGACATCACCAAGCGAGTGGAACCTGATATTTGCGCCCACGTCACAGCGAAAGATCGAGCTGGTCAGGATGTGACCGACCGCGTTCGCCCGCGATCTTGTCGAAGATCGACTGTGCGATGAATTCTGCGGCGCTTAATCGCATCCGCTCATCAGGCGCCGATAGACCTACGCGAACCCAGCCGGGAAGCGTTAGGACGGTTGCCGCGAGGTCGTCGGGCGTGACAACCGGTTCGGATTGATGATCGAAGCGAGCCATGCTCGCATTAGAACAAATGAAGAACATATCCGCAAGCCGATTCGCTGCGAGGCGATCAACGGACCGCAGATAGGACCGCAATCCTCACGACCGCTTCCTGGCCGGTACGACCCAGATCCAGATATTAGCCAAGCATTTTTGGCTTCCCAACTGCGGACATCTGTTCATCGGGAATTGATGGCCGGTTTCGGGGCGGTCGATCGTCGGTCGTTGGTTAAGCTGCCATTCCCGAAGCAGCGAGGGTCATCTCACCGACGCCATTGACAGCCATCTCCAGAAAAAAAAGCAGCACGAAACGCTGTGAGGTCAGCGTAATGGTCTCCTTGCGGAGCCTGAACGCGATGATGCTTGTCATATCAATGAATCCCGACCCTAGCGCGGACGCTGCCGGCCAAAGCCATCCGCGCTGGGTGTTTGGGCATTGGGCATGGGTTATTTTATCCCAGACTCTCGAACGCGGCGATTGACCAAGATCCGAATCCTATGGGGCAACGGCTATGTAACGGATGGCAAAACGTCTCCCCCCTTTGGCGGATAGAAGCCGCGTATCTCGTGCGGGTGACGGTTGAGCCGGGACATGGCAAGCCGATTTCGCTCCGTGCAAACATGACTGGCACAGAACGCTCGAAGCTCGGTGTCACCTTTACTGCATCTGAAGGTCTACGTGATAATTCCGCCAAATGCGGTTGGCGACGATCACGAACTGGGCTTACGGAATCACCGTTACCCTGACGCTTGCCTCGGGCGCAACAATGCTCGCAGCTTCTCACGCGCAAGACGACGAGCGGGCTGCCGTCGAGCAGCGATATCGCCTTGATAAGATCACATCGACCCTTGACGAGGATGCCACCCAACTGAGTGAGCTTGCTCGTCAGTTCGCGCTTAGCGGCAACACGGCGGACAAGCTCGCTTATTCACGCGAGCAAAACACGCTCGGAAAAATTGAAAGTCGCACAACGAACATCCGGGATGCTGGCGCTTCAGAAGGGGAATTGGCCGATCTCCATGGGGCCCTTAAGTGGACGGACGCCTTGCGGCCGCAGCAACAGGCCGCGATCGTCGCCCGCCAGACGGGTGATCGGGCACGCGCAGTCGAAATACTATTCTCTACCGAATACGAGCGCGAGCTTGATCGCGTTCAGGCGGCTATCAGATCCTTTCAGGATCACGTCGACGAGCGAACGAGCGCGACGTTGCAGGTTGCGACGAGCTCCGCCAAACTGTTGCAAGGTGCAGCCGAGGTCATGCTCAGCGTCACGGCGCTCCTTTTCCTCTGTGTTTTGTTTTTTGTATTCCGACAGCGCGTCCTTCGTCCCGTCGTTAAACTGAGCGATGTCGTCACGCGTTTGGCCGCACACGATTACGAAGCCGTCCCGCCCAATATCTCCCAGGTCGACGAGATAGGCGACATGGCAGAGGCCCTGCGCATCTTCCGCGCCACCGGCATCGAACGCCAGCGCCTCGAGCGGGAGCGGGATGCGGATCGTGCAATGCGAGACCTTATGTCGCGTATGACGCAGCGTATGCAGAGCTGCGACAGCATTGACGATCTGAAGGACGTGGCGCGGCGCTTCTTGCCGGAGATCGCGCCACGGCTCGCTGGCTGTCTCTATTTTCTCGATACTGCCAAGGATGCGATGGTCGAGGCGGTGTCGTGGCAGGATCCACGCCATTCCACCGACGAATTTTCGTTGCTTTCGTGCTGGGCCATCCGCCGCGGGACCGCGCACCGGCCCGCCGGAGATCAGATCGACGTACCGTGCGGCCACCTCGACGCGAGCGACGGCACCCGCCTGCCGGACACCATTTGCTTGCCACTCACCGGTCAGCAAGGCACGCTTGGTCTTCTATATCTCGAGCCATTACCGGGCGGCGCCTTGTCCGAACTGCCGGACATCTACCTGGAAATGCTCGCCGAGAATATCGGGTTGTCGCTGGACAATCTGCGGTTGCGCGAAGCGCTGCACGCCATGGCGATGGCAGATGCGCTAACTACGCTCGCCAACCGCCGTCAGCTGGATGCGGTCCTTGAAGCCGAACTCGACCGATCGGCCCGTTCGCAGACGGAAATTAGCTGCATCATGGCCGACATCGACCATTTTAAACGGTTTAACGACGAGGTCGGCCACGAAGCCGGCGATGCAGTCCTTCGGGCGGTCGGCGGCCTCCTGAAGGGCTTGGTCCGCGAGTCTGATTTGGTGTTCCGCTATGGGGGCGAAGAGTTTTTGCTTCTCCTTCCCGGTGTCGCTGCCGAGGAGGCTGTCGGCCGGGCTGAGAAGATTCGATCAGAGGTTTCGGCACTGCGTGTCCAGCATCGCGGAAACGATCTTGGAGCGGTGACGATATCCCTTGGCGTTTCGACAGCGCCGGCACCAAACGAGCGCGCAAAATTGGTTCAAGCCGCCGATGCCGCGCTGCTACGGGCTAAACGGCAGGGGCGTGATCGCGTGGTGAGCAGCGGCCCCCGCGTTGAGCAAAAGTTTGTCTAACCCACCTCGACCAGCCACAACAGAAGCACTGCGCCGTATTGCTGATAGACAATCGGGGAAGCGTTGACCCAGAATCCGACATTCAGGAACCCCTCGACGCTGCTCGAAAGCTGCCTTCCATTCATGTTCCGACTTTGGATTGGATTGGCCGCTAGCCCACTGGCGAGTTTCAAGGACGGAATCAGCATTTCCGCCGTTCGGACCTAACGGAACGATCGGCAAAGAGCAGCAGCAGCAACCAAATCCGTTCGACAATCTTGATCATGACGTCTTCCGGAACAGCCCGCATCGTCACACAGGCCCCTGTGCATTATTCGGACACAGATTCGCGGTAGCTTGGATCTCCGAGTCCGGAAAGCACGGCCCCGCAGCTCTTACTACGGCCCTCTAAACGGACCGCTGAGAGACGATGGCTTCCGCAACCAAGTTAAAACCGTCGGCCCGTCTTCATTCGTTACGCAACTTTTGAAGATGTTCTACTGCATTGCTGTTTCCGGGATTGATTTGAAGCGAGTGGGTATAATTCTCGATTGCATCCGTTAGATTTCCAGTGTCTTCGAGGATTTCGGCCAGACTGTCGTAGGCATTCCAACTCTTGGCAAAGAGTAGGGTGTTTAGCCGCAAAATCGCTACAGCCTGAACAGGTTTATGTTGTTCTAATAGCTTGTATCCCCAGGCGTTCAGCTCGTCCTCCTTCGGCCGGAACGAAGGGTTTTGAGCTTTGAGATTGGCCGCGACCTGGGGCGCGTGCTCAAATCCCTGGTCCAGCAATGCGGCCCGCAGCGTCTTGAGCGTCGGAGAGAGGCCGAACCCGTTGAATTCATGCATGTCCGGAATGTAGTAGGCGGCGACCTCGTCGGCGAAGTTCTCAGGATTTGCGCCTTGGAGGTTAGTCAGGATGACAACGGACAGATCGTCTTTTGGATAGACGAAAAAGGTCGAGCGCATCCCGCCGATCGGCCCCGCCGCAGGATGATCTGCCCGAGTCGTCACCGGCCAACCCAACCCAGATCCGTTCAGCAGCGCGCTCATACCGCCCGTCGTGCCGTCGTTCAGGACGGCCGATCTCCATAGCGCATCAAGGCTCGACTTATCTTTTAGAAGCTTGCCAGACTGAAGCGCCACCAGCCAGTTCGCAATGTCGCTCGACGTCGACAATATCCCCGCTGCTGTCCGGAAATACGGGGCAAAAGAGACGTATATTGCCGAGAGCTTGTCACGCTTCTTCCAAACGCCATCGACGTTCTGAAGGTAGGAATAGCCGCCTGCCGAATGTGGGACAACGTCGGAAGAATCGCCGAACCGGGTGTGGACCATTCCGGAGGGCTTGAATTGCCGTTCCTCAATGAATTTGGCGAAGGGCTCGCCGCTCAGCTTGTCGATGATCTTACCGATAATGACGTAGCCGGTCTGGTTGTAGCGGAAGCGTTCGCCAGTCTTGAATTCCATGGGAAGCGTCTTGACGGTAGCCCACGCAGAAGCTTCGCTGCCATCTCCGATCAGGTTTTCCTTGTTATCGATGATGTTCGGCAGCCCGGAAACATGCGCGAGCACCTGCTTAATTGTGATTGCCCTCCAGGCCTGCGGCAAATCGTCGAGGTACTTTGATATCGGGTCATCTAATTTAAGTTTGCCTGCCTCTACCAGTTGCATGATCGCGACACCCGTAAATGCCTTGGTGCATGAGTTGATTGAGAAGATGCTCTCCTGCGAGGCGGACACCCCGTTCTCAACGTTGGCGATCCCATAGGTAGCAGTCTTGATGACTCTGCCGTGACGGATGACGGCAACCTGCAGCGCCGGGATTTGCTCCTGGCGCATCTTCTGTTTGAGGAAGATATCCAAGTCGTTCTCAGCGGACTGAGCATGCGCCGGAAGCGCCAGGAACAGGCTGAAGAGGAGCATCAAGCGTTTCATATTGCGGGCATCTCGTCCTAGGGAGGACGCCCTCTTTCCCGTGACTTTGCCAAAGAGCAATAGCTCATTCCATGGCTGGACGGGTTCCACATTCGCCCGCGCTACAGAGTTCCAAGATTTTGGCTTTGACACCAATTTCCTTGGTTGTTGCTCAAGATGCGGATCAAGCCATCAATCATGACCCAAACCCCGCCATTCCCCGCGCTCATTCGCCTACCCAACTTCCGACGTTCATTCAGCTTTCAATATGGCGCGGTCCTGACCGCCGACCTAATTCTGCGTCCGGTCGTCGCGGCACAGATGCAGTGAGCGCGTTGGCCATCAAAGGTATTGATAAATCCCAGATATCCGGACGACCAACACGCTATTGGGCAGGATGGTATCGGGCTCGCCCGAATGTTCGCACTGCAGCGGTTTTCGAGCGTGCATTTGCGCATTGTTCTGCCAGCTCGGGAACGGTGCGCACAGCTGAGCGGTTTGCAGATGACCAAAGGGCAATCTTGTCCAAGGTACGAAAAAGGATCGCGCGCCATGGCTGCTCCGGAAGATCTGATGGAAATCTACACCGACGAGCTGAAGGATCTCTGGTCCGCCAATAACCAGATGAAGAAGGTGCTGAAGAAGATCACCACGAAAGCCAGCGACGCGGCGCTGAAAGAGATGCTGACCAACTCCCAGGCCGGCATCGAAAAGCACATCGAAGTGTTGAAGGAATTGATCGCGGCGAACGATGAGAAGGTCTCGAAGGAGCATTGCAAGGGCATGGAAGGTCTGGTGGCCGAGGCGACCAAGCACGTGCTCGAAGAGGGACCCGACAAGGGACCGTTGCTCGACGTCATGATCATCGCACAATATCAGCGGATGACGCACTACGGCATCGCCGGCTTCGGCACCGCGGCGGCCTATGCAGATGCGCTCGGCCTCAAGGCCGATACCAAAAAGCTCAAGGACGCCACAAAGGACATTTATGGCGGCGATGAATATATGACCAAGCTCGCGGAAACTACCGTCAACCTGCAGGCGGAAGACGCCTGATGCCACGCCCGCCGGCTTCGGGCGGCGGGCGCCTCAACAATGTAGCGCCCGGCGCTTCGGCCGGTTTAGCGCGGGCAGAATCGACCCAATGTCGGCCACTCCCAGCCCTCTCGCCGGCTCCCGAAACCGGCCGATGGTTCATCTAGCGAAACGGCCATTTCAGTGGACATCATTGCGGTTGGTGAACGGCGCGAAGGGGTAAGCGGTGTCGCCGCGATGATGGCGACCTACCGTCGCCTTTTTGCGGGAGTTGTCGCAGCAACGTCGTCGGCTCGGCTCTCCACATATGCACAGCCCGCTGCGCTCCCGGCCCGACATAGTGGGCAATGGCTTCCAACGCCTCGATCAGGCGCCGTCTCTCTAAACCCAGGCGCCGTGGACAAAGGGTATCCAGAGCTTGGTTGACGCAAGGGCGACGAAGCCGAGATAGGACTCGCTGGTTTTATCATAGCGGTGCGACGCGACGCCAGTTTTTGAGTTTGCTAAACAAGCGCTCGACGAGATTGCGGCAGCGGTATTTCGAGCGATCGTGCGGGATCCCCGCGCGGCGGTTCCTCTTGGCAGGGACGACCGCCTCGACGCCGGCTGCGACAAGTTCGGCGCAATGGGGGCGGCATCATAGCCCCTGTCGGCAAGCAGCCCGTCCCCGGTTCTACATAGGCGCCGTGACTCAGTCGGCACATCGGCGCGCAACGTGACGCCCTTTTCGTGCGGCTGGATACGATGCTCAAGCCCCCTTTTGCTATAACCCCGATAATATTTCATGTTTTTCGAAAGATAATACATAGATGATCTAAATCAACTATTTGATTTAATTTGGAACATCCGCTCGGCTCTCCGGGTTCTGGCATGGCATCACCGGAGATTATTACATGTTCATGCACAATAAGCGGCTTCAATA
This sequence comes from Parasphingomonas frigoris, assembly GCF_036663815.1. Lineage (NCBI taxonomy): Bacteria > Pseudomonadati > Pseudomonadota > Alphaproteobacteria > Sphingomonadales > Sphingomonadaceae > Parasphingomonas > Parasphingomonas frigoris. Next base: position 35,257 of record NZ_JAXOJQ010000007.1, read on the forward strand.
TACTGTCCGCGTCTCCGAGCCGAATCCTCATCTCGCAACGATGATGCTCGAGCAATTTGGTGGCGCCGACGGCGAGCTTGCCGCTGCGATGCGCTACTTCACGCAAGGCCTCGGCGAGGACGATGCGGGCCGCAAGGATCTGCTGCTCGACATCGCGACCGAAGAGCTGAGCCATCTCGAGGTGATCGGTTCGATCGTCGCGATGCTCAACAAGGGCGTGAAGGCGCAGCTTTCCGAAGCGGCCAAGAACGAAGCCGAGCTCTATCAGATGATCGGGGCGAGCGGCAGCTCCGCGAAAAGCGCTTTGCTGTTCGGCGGTGGCCCCGCGCTTTGTGACTCAGCTGGCGTGCCATGGACCGCCGCTTATATCGACAGCCGTGGCGAACCGACTGCAGATCTCCGCTCGAATATCGCTGCCGAGGCGCGTGCGAAGATCGTTTATGAGCGCTTGATCGCGATCACGGACGACCCAGGCATCAAGGACGCACTGGGCTTCCTGATGACCCGCGAAGTTGCGCATCAGAAGTCCTTCGAAAAGGCGCTCTACGCGATCGAGAACAATTTCCCGACGGGCAAGCTGCCGGCGATTGAGAAATATGCGAACCTCTACGTCAATACCTCGCAGGGCGAGGGCGACACGAAGGGTCCGTGGAACTCGGGCGACCAGTGGCAGCGGATCGATGATCTGGAAGAGACGATGCCGATCGATGGCGGCGACGGCACGGCTTCGGTTGGACTCAGCAGCGACGACGCCAAGGTCGCACAGCAGATGGCGGCGCGCACGCTGTCGGATCCTGCGAGCGACCCGCGCACCGGCGTCGACCTCGGCGCGGGCCCGGGCGCTGGCCTAACCACCGATCAAGACTTTGGTGGCGCAGCCGACATCTTGGATGCGGTCGAAAAAGCCGATGCGATGACGGTCAACTAAAACGGGTCGGGGCCACCGGCCTCGATCTGAAACCTGAAAACGGAGCGGTTCGAAACCGCTCCGTTTTTTTGTCGACCGGTGCCCCGGACCGGCTGGAGAAATGTGTTGCCGCTCCCCTTTTTGTCGCGCTTCGTCTTCGCGCTCGTCTCCCTGACGATTCTTGCGGCAGGGGGATATCTGCTGTGGATCTGGTATCAGGGTGAATGGCTGCGCGATGCCGACGGCATGCTCGTGCACATCCGGCACGACTGGATGCTCTGGACCGGAGCAGTCGCGCTCCTTTGGTCGTTCCTTGGGCGCCTTCCACTCAGACTTCTCCTCGCTCGCGCCGATACCGACCCGATGCGGATCGAGCGGGGTAGCGGTCATATGCTCGACAGCCCGAGCGGCGCAAAACTCCATATTGAAAGCTCCGGGCCCGCGGATGCGCTGCCGCTGATCCTGGTCCATGGTTGGTCGGTCGACAGTCGGATGTGGTTCTACGCCAAGCGCGATCTGGCGACCCGCTTTCGCGTGATCGTCTGGGATCGCCCGGGGCTCGGCAAATCCCAGCCCGCCCCCGGCAAAAAGGTGTGCCTCTCCAATTTTGCAGAAGATCTCGCCACGGTGGTGGGGTCTCTTGGCGGCACCCCGGCGGTTGTCATCGGCCACAGCATTGGCGGGATGACGATACAGACGCTCGCGCGCGACCGCCCGGAACTGTTCGGGCGCGAAATTGCCGGCGTGGTGCTGCTCAACACGACCTATCACAACCCGCTCAAGACGATGGTGCTCAGTGGGCTCGCGCAAGCGATCCGCTGGCCCCTCCTCGAGCCGATGATGCGGCTTACCATCCTGCTCAAGCCGCTGGCCTGGCTTAGCGCGTGGCAGAGCTATCTTAGCGGTTCGACCCACATATCGGCGCGGATCGGCTTCGGCAAATATGTGACACGGTCGCAACTCGACGCCACTGCATGGCTGATGACGGTCAACTCGCCCGCCATATCAGCGCGCGGCGATCTTGCGATGTTTCGCTGGAATTCGGAGATGGCCCTTTCGCAAGTCATCGTTCCGTTGCTCGTAATCGGCGGGGACCGCGATATCGTGACCAAGCTCGAGGCGTCGCGGATAATCGCCACCGCGTCTTCGGCGCCGCTGTTGGTGGTCGAAGGCGTCAATCACATGGGCCCGATCGAACGCGCCGACGTCTACAATGGCGCTATCGCCGATTTCGCGGCCAAGGCGTTGGCCGTGGCTGAATAAGGGATCCCGGTCGGAGTGCTCGCTCGCTGGTCGGTCGTTATGGCCAATGGCGAGCCGGGCCGGTTTAATTCAGTGTTTTGATATGCTCGCAATATCGGGTCGAGGTCCGAGCAACCAACGCCGCGAAAATTGATGTCATGGCTTGGCCGCCTTCTGTCGCTGCAGGGAAAATCCATGGACGTGAAGATACGCACCACCGACGTGCCGGGCGTCAGCGCCGCCGTGCTGACGCTGCGCGCCGAATTGGCGGCAGAGTCGATGCGGGAGCTCGGCAGCCTGTCGCTCGCGGGTCGCGATGTTCAGGTGATGGAAGGCCGCGATGCAATCTGGGTTATCGTGCGCCGTCCCGGCCGCGGCGGGATAGCAGTGCGCGCGGCTTACACGCCGGGCGGCGCGCAAGCGGTGAAACGGCGCGAGCGCTCGTCCAGAACCGGGATCACCTTGGATATGATGAGCGCGCAAGGCAGCCAGTCAGTGGAAATCGGAGGGTCAGCTTCCGATCTGCCCACGTTGCGCATCACCGCGAAGCTCACGCCGGTCACGAACCTGCTCGTTCCGTTTCAACCGCGAGATATCTATCCGCTCGATGAGAATGATGACCCGCTTGCGGCGCAAGGCTCGGTCGAGGCGGCCCAGCGCGGACTAAATTCAGGCCTGATCTACTTCCACCTTGATGAGCCGGCCTTCGGAAGTGTGCTGTACTTCCAGAACCTGACCGCATTAAACGACTGGTTCATCGCGACCAGGACCACGCCCGACACGGCGGTCGGCGGGGTGTGGCCCGAACTCGGCTATTTGCCGCCGACGCCCGCGCAAACCGGCTCGCCCCCGATCGATCCGCTTCCTGCAGGCAGAGAGGTTACGGTCTCCGACGCGATCATCGTGTTCCACGACGATTCCGCGCGTAACGAACAGGACGGCGCCAAGCGCTTCCTGCAAATGCTCGGCACCGCCTATCGCCAGCTCGAACAGCCAGAGACCGAATTTCGCGACTGGGTCGCGCGCTCGCGCATGACGCTTGCCGATCTCGACACCGCGCAAGAGGCGACCGTTTCGCATTACGGGCATCGCTATTTCCATCCGTACACCGACGCCGAATATCCGGACATCATGGTGCAGATGTCTCTACTCTCGGCTATCCGGAATTTTGCGCTGTGGAGCGGCGAGGAAAGCGCGCTCGCAGACGAGATCGGTGCCGGCTTACACAAATTCCACGATCGTAAGCTAAAGACGATGCGCCGCTATCTGCCCAATGTCGGCAAGGACAAGGACAAGCTCGCGGTCGATAGCTGGTATCTCTATCATCCGCTGCTCAATCTAGGCCATCTTGCCGGCGAAGGCGATGCGCGCGCGCAGCGGCTGTTCACCGCCTCGCTCGATTTTGCGATCAGGGCGGCGCGTCATTTCGATTATGCTTGGCCGATCCAGTTCAAGGTCGATGATTTTTCGGTGATCGTCGAAGCGCGCAACGACGATGGCCTGGGACAGAGCGATGTCGGCGGCCTTTACGCCTATGTCATGCTTCAGGCTTTCCAGCTGACAGACGAGAAACGGTATCTCGACGAGGCTCGTGCGGCGATCGACAAAGCCAAGGGGATGCGTTTCGAACTCAACTATCAGGCGAACCTCACCGCCTGGGGCGCATCCGCCTGCATGCGGCTATGGCGTGTAACCAGCGAACAATCCTACCTGCGGCAGAGCTATGTCTATCTCGCCTCCTTTTTCCACAACTGTGCGATCTGGGAATCGAACATCTCGCAAGCGCGGAACTACAGCAATTTTCTGGGGGTGACGTGCCTGCACGACGGGCCGTACATGGCGATCTACGAATGTTTCGACAGTTTCGCTGCGTTCGAGCGGTATCTGAAAGACAGCGGCCCCGACCTTGATCCAGCCGCGCGGATGTTGATCAGCGAATATTGCAAATATGCGCTGCACCGGGCCTGGTTCTATTATCCCGACGCCTTGCCCGCTGGAGCGCTCGCCGACGAGCAGCGCAACGGTCATATCGATCGCAAGCTGTCGTTCCCACTCGAGGATCTCTACCATGACGGCCAGCCTGCGGGGCAAGTCGGGCAAGAAATCTATGGCGCTGGCGCGGCAATGGTCTTCGCCAGCCGTACCTTCCATGAGATCGAGGGCGCGCCTTTTCGGCTGTTCTGCGACCATTTCCTGATGACGCTCGAGCGGACCAGCGCCACCGCGCTCAGCTTCCGGCTCGATGGGGGAGACGGCTGCCGCGCCAGCGTCAGCCTTGTCCGGACCGGACGCTCGGCCTTGCCGCATTTCGTCATTACGACAGCGAGCGGCGATCGGCTGCGGGCCCATCACACCGGTGACGACCGCGTCGAATACCATGTTCCGGCTTCAGGCGGCATCACCTTGGGGTGGGGGTAGGCAGCGGATCGATCTGAGGCGCGGGGTCGGCGCGGCCGGGTTAGTCCTCGACGTTCGACGTCGCAGAATCCATGGTTACCACTTTGACTTTCGCCGCGCCGTAGATCGCCAACTTGTGCCGATATCCCACGTCGAAATCTCACTTGAGAAGGCAAGAACCGATCAAACGTTCGATCAGGCTCAATACCAGCAAATATACTTGTCGCGGTAGGAATCCGGGCGAAGAGCGCGGTGTCGCGACAGGAGGGCAATGTCAGTCGGACCAAGATTGTCCGTCGCGGCGATAACATAAAGCAATCCACTATCACCTGATCGGCGTTATCGCATGACATCGCCGACCAGAGTGCTGCCGGTCACCCAGGGTGTTGCGCTCCCAAAAACGATCGGAGATTGCCATGCCCGTTACGCTTCAGCCGTTGTTGAATAAACTCAAGCGCCGCAGCAGCCTGGAAGCGGAAGACGAACTCGCGCTTATGGGATTGCCATTCACGACCAAGGTACTTGAGCCGAGCAGATATCTAGTCCGCCAAGGCGACAAGGCGTCGTTCGGCTGCGTACTCCTTCAGGGCTTTGCGTACCGGCAGAAAGTTGTCGGGGACGGTGGTCGGCAAATCGTCGCGTTGCAAGTCCCCGGCGATGCGATCGACATGCAGAATTCGTTGCTCAAAATCGCCGATCATAGTGTGCAGGCGCTCAGTACAATTATGGTAGCGCGCATTCCATTCCAGGCGCTTCTTGACCTCGCGGCGTTGCGCCCTGCGATAGCGCAGGCCTTCTGGATGGACACGTTTGTAGACAGTTCGATCGCCTGGGAGTGGATGGCCAACATCGGTCGCCGCAACGCCCTGATGCGGGTCGCTCATCTCCTGTGCGAAATCGCGCTTCGACTGGAGGCTGTGACTTTCTGCGGTGGGGAATTGGACACGCCGGCGATGACACAGGAACAGATGAGCGATGCGCTGGGTTTGACGCCGGTTCACGTAAACCGCATGCTGAAGAAATTAGAGAATTTAAATTTGATCGACCGCAAGAGCAGGGCCGTTTCCATTATTAAAATGGCGAAACTTCGGGAATTTGCGGATTTCCAAGAGACTTATCTTCACCTGGATATGGTCAACAACTAGGTCCAAATCACCTGTCAATCCGCGGATGCTGTCACCACCACGCACGTCGATGCAATTGGTCTGGGGTTGATCGTGCCGGTCATTGCGGAGGGTATCGAAACGGTCGAGCAAGGGCGAGTCTGTGGCCGTCGATTGCGTGAAGGATCACGGTTTCAGATACGGCAAGGCAATCGATGGCAAAGCCATGGCAGGCTGAATGGGATCATTCGGCTGCACGGCTGGTGCCCGTCACCAACCGACTGGCATTGCTAATTTATTCGGGGCAGAACCTTGCGCCAATGCCGCAGACGCCGCCAGGCATCTACACCAGCCGAGGTGAGGTGGGCGGCCCACCGTCATCGATCTTAAGAGAGGCAAGGATCGCCACAAGCAAATCGTGGGAACGCCACATCGCCGCACCCGAACCATCGGCCGCTTCAGCGTGATCAAACTGCACCTCGACCGCTCTCTGGGTAATCTCGATTGCCTGGTCGGCGCTCAGTGTCGAGGTTTCGCACAGTCCGTGGATCAGGCTTTCGACCAGCAGCAGGGCGGCCTGGCCATAAGGATCAGACTTGGGCGCCGCCCCCTGCAATGGGGGATCGTTATCGTTCATGGGCATCGGAGTACCTTGCTGCAGGCGGGAGCTTGATAGGCTCTCAGCCGTCGACGCCTATTGAAACCTGCCAACGATGACACGTGGATATACTAATTTTTGCCCCTAGCGACAACACACACCAATTTTCGACAATAACATTCATCAATATTCTATTGGGTTGATGGAAGGTAGAACGTCACCATGGCAAACCCATTCCTGAAAAAATTGAGCGGGTTGGTCGAATTGACGGCTGATGATGCCTTGGCGGTTGAGGCCGCCACTTCCCGCCCCCGTCGCTACGTAGCCCGTCAGGACTTGATCCGCGAAGGCGACGAGACGGGGCCGGTGTTCGTGATGCTGGAAGGCTGGGCGTGCCGCTACAAGATCCTCCCGAGCGGCACGCGGCAGATTATGGCGTTCCTGATGCCCGGGGACTGCTGCGACCTGCACATCAAGCTCCTCGCCGAGATGGATCATGGGATTCAAGCGATCACGACGACGATGGTCGCGACGATCGCTCAACCGCTGATGCGGACTATGATGCGCGACCATCCAAACATCGCCGAGGCAATGTACACTGCTCAACTGATCGATGAAGGCATCATGCGGGCTTGGATCGTGAGCATGGGTCGGCGCAGCTCGTCCGAGCGCGTGGCGCATCTCGTCTGCGAGCTTTACCTCCGGGCGCGCAACATCGGTCTGACAGGCGAGGGCGAATTCGCCTTGCCGCTCTCGCAGTTGGTGCTCGCTGATGCGTTGGGAATGACGGCGGTTCATATCAACCGCATTCTGAAAGAGCTGCGATTAGCCGGGGCAATGGCCCTTACGCGGGGCAGCGTCACCATTCTGGACCCGATCAAGCTCGTCCAGATTGCTGGCTTCGACGAGAATTACTTACATCGCCGATTACGCCAAGCGTCCCAAGCGAACTTCGAAGAAACGGTCCTATCCGGTTCGGTCTGATGGCCATGAACGACTGGGCTCGCCACCGCCAGCGGTTAAATAAGCCGCCAATCGATCCGGCGTCACGTCGATAAGTTTGCCCACACCAAACAAGTTTTCGAATCTTTACATAGGTGAACAACCGGTACGGGTTTGCGCCTACCACAGCGTAGCTGGTGCAGGTGATGCTGCGCCAAAGCCTGGTGACGGGCGGCAAGCACGGATCGGAGGCACTTATGCAAACTGGCTCGATCGTACGTTCGCACACCACGCAACGGCCACGTCTCATTGCGAGTGAAGCTGGATTGCTGGAGCTGTTTGCCCCAACCCGGCCGCCGCCAGCGACGGATATCGTCATGCCTAGAAGTGAGCATGCGCGATTGTGGCGAGCGGATGCGATCCACCGCGCGAAGAACATGGCCCAAATGACGGCGTCCCTGGTGGAAGTTGCTGAACACCCGACCCGTGGTTGGCTGCCGCCCGAAGTGACATCGCAGGCGCGGCGTCTATCGCGTGCATATGAGGAACTGAGCGTAGCTGACGAGGCTCACGCCCCGGTTCCCTGCGCCGCGTTACTCACCGACATCGCCACGCGATTAGCCGACATCTTTGGTCGTTCGCGGCAGATCGTCATGACCGTATGCGCGCAACCGGTCCTGCTGCCGCCCGACGTGCGTCGCGCGTTGATTCTGATCGGTAGCGAATTGGTGATCAATGCCTTGAAATACGCCTATCCTTCGGGATCGGGCGGTACGATCTCGGTCAGCCTTGGCGCCAGATTTGGCGAGGTCGAGATGACCGTGGAGGACGATGGTGTAGGCGTGGCCGAAACCTATTCTGCCGGAAACGGCGGCGGCCTGCTCGAGCAACTCCAAGTCGTACTTGGCGCAACATTGACGCGGACCACGGGCGGGAAGGGCCATGGCTTCCGGGTTTCGATTTCGATTCCGATCGAGATGCCACAAGGCAAGGTCTCGTAAGTTCGAGACCTTGCGCGTTGGAAACGCCCCCCCCGGCCATGTAATCGAGCATCCACTGGATACAGACAATCCAGGATGCGGAATGGCTCGCAAAAGCGATCGACCATGGGATTCTGGCCGCCCCCTACGTTTCGCGCAGTCTACCAGCGCACCTCAGCGAAGGTGTCCGGCACCTGTCTGCGCATCCTATCGGAGCGCTCCGAAGTCGGGGGCCCGCTGGAAGACGCGGATGTCATCATATTGGCCCGATTTTGGCCCACGCTGCCGTGTACGATGAAAGACGCGGCGCAATCGACGCCATGAAGGATGACTGGCCTCCTCAAACGGTCTTCGCGATAGGGACGCGTGTGACGACCGAGCGGCGGTAATGGTTGCCCTCGAGCACGGCCTGACTATGCAGGACAGCGATTGGCCAGAGGTAAAGTTATGACAGATGAACTGCCTCACGGACACGAATGGACCGAAGAGCACCGCCGCCGCGCCCTTGATGGGGCGGGCGTTGCCCTCTGGTCGTGGAATGTCGAAACCGACCTGCTGAAAATGGATCAGCGAGGCTTTGCGCTGTGGGGAATAGCGTGGAGCGAAAAGGTGACGTTCGAAGAGCTGTCCGCCCATATTCATCCCTCGGATAGAGACCGCGTTCGCTCGGCGTTCGTCGCAACGCGCGCAGTCCTCGGAACATACGAGACCGATTTCCGCATCATGGTCGGGGACGAGGTGCGCTGGATCGCAGCGCGCGGACGGGGTGAGGACGTCGGTATCGTCGGCCGCACAATGTTCGGCATCTTTCTCGACGTTACGGGCCGAAAGCAGGCCGAAGAAGGCAATGAGCTGCTCGCCGGAGAGATGAGCCACCGGGTCAAGAATCTTCTCGCCATCGCCTCCGGCCTCACGACGATCACGTCGCGCTCGGCGAGCAGCATTGAGGAGATGGCGCAGGACCTGACCGGGCGCCTAGCCGCATTAGGGCGAGCACATGATCTTGTCCGTCCGCTCGTCGTTGGCAAAGCCGACGCGGCCTTACTCGGGGACTTGCTGTCGATTTTGCTCGCTCCGTATGACGACCTCGGCGCGTTCAAAGGGCGGATCCGTGTTGCCGTCGAACGAACCGCGGTGGGTGAAACGGCGGCTACAGGTATCGCGCTCGTGATCCACGAGCTTGCTACCAACTCTATGAAGTACGGGTCGCTTTCTGACGCAACCGGCACCCTCGACCTAACGAGTATGTCCGAGCCCGAGCAGATAGTCCTGACATGGTTGGAACGCGGCGGCCCGCCGGTCTCCCCTCCCGATGGCCCTGACGGATATGGCAGCAAGCTCATCAGGCGCACCGTAACCAGCCAACTTGGTGGTGCCATCGCTTATGATTGGTCGGCGGCTGGGCTGATCGTGACGCTTCGCATCAAACGAGCTCGGTTGTCTTTGTAACGGTAATGCCTTGCTCCGAACACTCGTTATTGCATAGTCTTCAGTGACATCTTCCAAAAAGGTCGGAACTTCGTGGAAGATGGCGTCGGTGAGCGGCTCCCGGATTAACGGGCTTCTACCTCTATCTCGTATCAGACCGTTTGTGGACGGATTGACGTGAAGCTCTTTCATAGTCGCGCATCGTGGTATCGGCGGTGTTGAAATAGCGCCACTCAAGCTGTTCTGTTCTAAAGCATGCGCCGGCGACGGTGCGGTAAGGAAGTAAGCGTGGTCTGAAACCGCGGAACGGCAATTCCTGATGATTAACTGCTCTTCCGGTTTCGGGATTTGCCCGTCAACCAATCTGGATTCGGCGCCGCGTTATCCCGGGCCTGTAAGAACGCCGACCAAACGCCCATGCCCAGCCATGTGATAGCCCAAGCCACTATGACAGCTGAGGCCGTCCATTCTGGTGCGTGAAAGTGATACAGCAGCCACGTGATTCCGCCGGTGACTGTCGTTCCCACCAAGAGAGCGCCATAAAGCGGTAGCAAGCGCTTGGTTGACCAAAAGAACAGCCTCATGGGTCGAGTATAGGCTTTGGCGGAACGTCCACAACTGCTCGTATTGGGCGTTGCCTACGCTGCTTCCGCGATGGGTTGCTCGTTTGCCCGGCGCCAGTTCCAGGGCATCAGCTCATCCCAACGCGATGCGGGCCAGTCGCCGGCGATCTTCGCAATGACGTCGGCAATGTAGGCCTGCGGCTCGACACCGTTGAGCTTGCAGGTCTCGATGACCGTGTAGATCGCGGCGGCGCGCTCGCCGCCGGCCTTCGATCCGGCGAACAGCCAGTTCTTCCGACCGATCGCGATGCTGCGCATGGCGCGCTCTGCGATATTGTTGTCGATCTCGAGGCGGCCGTCCTCGACGAACCGCGAGAGCGCGGTCCAGCGCTTGCGGCCATAGGCGATGGCCTTGGCGACCTCGGACTTGGGCGACAGGCGTCGCAGCGCGTCGTCGAGGGCGATGCGGAGCCCCTCGATCAAGGGCGCTGAGCGCTCCAGCCGGGTTCTTCGACGGACGTCTGGCGGGCTCCTGCGGACCTCTTCCTCGATTTTATAGAGGCTGCCGATCCGGGTTAGCAGGTCGGTGGTGAGCGGCGTCGGGCTGGTGGTGTGGATGTCGAAGATCTTGCGCCGGAAATGCGCCCAGCAGGCGACCTCGGTGATCCGGTTGGTGGCGCAGAGCTGGTCGTAGCCGGCATAGCCGTCGGCCTGCAGGAAGCCGGTGAAGCGGCCGAGCTGGGATCGTGGATGGGCGCCGGTGCGATCCTGGGTGAAGTGATACCAGACCAGCGGCGGACTGGTGCCGCCGGAGCCTCGGTCATCGACGACATAGGCCCATAGCCTTCCGGTCGCGGTCTTGCCGCGGCCCGGGTCGAGCATCGGCACCGGCGTGTCGTCGGTGTGGATCTTGGTGGCGCTAAGCCCGACCTCGCGGATGCGGCTGACGATCGGATCGAGCAGCGCCGATGCCTGGCCCGCCCAGCCGGCGAGCGTCGAGCGATCCAGCTCGATCCCCTGTGCCGCCATCATCTCTGCCTGGCGATAGAGGGGCAGATGATGGTCGAACTTGGCGACGACGACATGGGCAAGCGTCGCGAACGTCGCCTTGCCGCGCGCGATCGCCTTCACCGGGGCAGCGGCCTGGACGACCTTGTCGCAGGAGCGGCAGCTATACTTGGGGCGGATGGTGCGCACGACGCGCCACTGGACGGGCACGGCGTCGAGCATCTCGTCGCTATCCTGGCCCAGCGGACGCAAAGCGCCGCCGCACTCCGGACAGGCGCAGCAGCCCTGCTCGGGCTCGATCCGCTGCTCCTCGCGCGGCAGGTGGGCCGGGAGCGCGCGGATAGGCACCGACCGCTTTGCGCTGACCGGATCGTTACGGTGTGTGCTGGTCACAATGGCTTCGGCCTCGAGCTCTTCGAGCGCCAGCTCCAGTTGCGCGATCTCTTGGGTCAGCTTCTCCGAAGAGGTGCCGAACTGTATCCGCCTGAGACGCGCGAGCTGCACGCGCAGCGTATCGATGAGGATGTCTCGCGCGGAAATATCAGCGCGAGCCGACGCCAATGCGGCTTCGAGCTCGGCGATGCGAGCGTCTTTGTCAGAGGAGGAAAAGCCTGCGGCCGACACCGCGATTACATAGCAGATCGAGCGTCTTCGAGCCACGAAAACCGCCCAAATCCGGTGCTTTTTAGCCCGCCAGCGACGGCACGAATGTGCGTTCCGGGCGTCGCCAATCGATCCCTTCGAGAAGCATCGCAAGCTGGGCCGCGGTCATGGCGACCGAGCCGGTCGCGGTCGACGGCCAGACGAACCGGCCACGGTCCATCCGCTTGGAGAACAGGCACAATCCCTGGCCATCGTACCAGATTAGCTTGACCAGATCGCCGCGCTTGCCGCGGAACGCGAACAGCGCGCCGGAATGCGGGCTCTGCTGCAATGCCTGCTGCACGAGCACCGCCAGTCCGTCGAACCCCTTACGCATATCGGTCGCGCCGCAGGCCAGGAATATCCGTGTCAAAGGGGGAAGCGGGATCATCGCGCCAGGACGCCGATCACGCGCGACAGCGCGTCGGCATCGACCGATGCATCGACAGTCAGGCGCACGCCGGACGGCAGCTCGATCCTGATCCGACCCAGGCCAGGCTGGGCGATAGCGGGTGCCGGCAAGGCCGCTGCCGACTCGGCGATCTGGACCTCGGCGAAGCTAGGTTGCGACGGCACAGTCACCCCGGTCAACGCGCCCGACATCGCCTGCCGGCGCCAAGTATAGATCGAGCCGCTGCCGACCTCGTGGCGCTCGATCGCTGAGCGAACCGAACCTTCCGGCCCGAATGCGTCGCGTAGGATCGCCAGCTTCTGCTCCACGGTCCAGTGCCGCCGACCTGAAACGCGCCCGACGATCTGGATCCGACCGCTCATACGATCACTCGTATGACCGCTGGCTCGTTCGCCCGCTGGCTCTATAATCTCGTCTGACATCAATGCTCCGCTCAAAGAGCGGCAATCAGCCCGTCTGCCAAGCATCCTGCAAGGCGGCCTTCAGTCCACGCCTACGTAAGGAAACCATAGCCATGACTTTCAAATCGAACCGCGAAAACGCAGAACTAGCTCAGGTGGCGGCGAACTCGGCGACACTGGACAACGTGCGTCTTCGGGAACAGCGATCGGCGGATGCGTATGCCGCACTTGCTACGCGCGATGAACGTATCGCTGCTAAGGCCTCGGCGTTACGCGCAGCGAGTGAAGATCTGGGCGAAAGTGTGGAGCGATAGTCTCGCGTCACTCAGCTAGACGGCTTTCTTCAATGGCTCGGGCTTCTTGTCATCCGGCAGAATTTTATTGAGGTGCTCGTGCACCATTCGCTGGTTGAATGGCTTGGTAATGAACGTTGCTTTTTTGGGCATGTCGCCGTCAGCCGGAAGGGTGTGGCCCGAGGCAATAACGATCTCGATCAGCGGCCAATGCTCAGCGACGTGCCGCGCGAGAGCAAACCCGTCGATCGTCCCAGGCATATCCACGTCGGAGAACAACAACACGGTGCTTTCCCAATGCGTCGCCAGATGCACGATCGCTTCATCGCCGTCGAAACTTTCGTACACCCGAAAGCCGGCATCCTCGAGGATAAGCACCGTCTCCATCATGATGATCGGATCATCTTCAACGACGATGGCGTAGGGGATAGTTGAAAGCGGCATAAGCTTTTCAACTCGCTCCGCTGATTAAGGTTTCTCAGTGGCGGTAAGACGGTGATGCAGCATGGGCTAATCGCCATCGCTGTATTGGCGAAATTCGGCCACCGGGATTGGGCTGCCTCCTTCGTCGCCAATAGGTGGGGAAACTAATGAAAAGTCCGGATTATTACTAGCGACAAGGAGCTTGCAGGGATTCCGATCGTTGATGATGCGGGACCGTAGCATATGCCGCCACGGGACAGCGTCCTGCACACGCGGCCCGACGGAAACCATAGTATGCAACAGAGCCATAGCCTCGCAGCGATGCAGATCAAGGCGATCCTTTTCGATATCGACGGCACGTTGATCGACAGCAACGACTTCCATGTCCTTGCTTGGGAAGAAGCGTTTACCGAGATCGGAGCGCAATTCGACCGCCAAGCGCTACACGATCAGATCGGCAAAGGCGCCGACATGCTGGTCCCGACGCTTCTACCTGACCTTCCCAAGGATGCGCAGGAAAATCTCGGCAAGGTGCAAGGCCGGATCTTCAAGGCAAAATACCGAAGCGACGCGAAGCCTTTCGGTTCCGCGCACGACCTTCTCGCGCACGCTCACGCGCTCGGCCAACATGTCGTGCTCGCATCTTCGGCTTCTGCGGCCGATCTCGCGCATTATCTCGATGTGCTCGATGCGACCGAACTTGTGAGTGCGACCACGAGCAGCGACGATGTCGAGCGGACCAAGCCCGGCCCCGACATCTTCGTAACCGCACTTGCCAAGCTGCCGGGCATTGCAGCCAGCGAGGTATTGGTCGTCGGCGACACACCCTACGATGTCGAAGCTGCGCGGAAATGCGGGATCGCAGCGGTGGCGTTACGATCCGGCAGGTTTTCCGACGAGGTCCTAAGCGGAGCAGGCGCGATTGCAATTTATGATGACGCCGCTGCATTGCTCGCCGATTACGCGAATTCTCCCCTTGGTGGTCGAACCGAAGTAATCTGAGTGGGTCACATCAGCCGGTAGCAGCACCCCTGATAAATCGCTGAACCGCGTTATCGCAGGAAGCTCGGTTCGCAGCTTTGACAAAGCATCACTCTATGACTGACACCGTACCGGCAACGAGCAAACTCCGCAGATAACGGCTGCGGCCGGCTTTGACTTCGAAAGCACCTTATTCGGAGACAGTAGCCGACCTATGTCCAGCTTGGAGTTTACCGATCAAATCTTCCTATGGCAGAGCGTTTTAATCGCTGCCCTCGTCGGGGTCGATGTCACGGCCAGCTTTTGTGAGTTTCTCAGCCTTTTTAGGATCGTCCTGCGACACCTGATCGGCAATCGTTGTTTCGCCAGGGTTCTGTGCCTTCAGATCAGACGACGGATCAGCGCCCTCATCGTTGGCCATTTCGACTTCAGACATCTGGATACCCATCTATAATTTGACAGAATACGACTTAGCGGCGCTTTGCTTCGCATGGTTTGTATTGCCATGTGGCAGGCCCTTTGTACGTTATCGGATTTGACGAATGTTGATATAGAGCAATCCCGCCTAATAAATATTGACGTTGCAAGCGCCGATTGATTGGTGATGTATGCTGGGCCAAGGAATAAGTAGGGCGGAGCTGCCGCGATCGTCGTCAACCTCTTTTGCTAAATCGCTTTGGTGGTTCTAAGATACCAGTCAGCATCACGGCTAAAACCTGCGCCGGTCGAGCGGCATCTCCCTGTTCTCGTTGACAACAAGGTTTCCGACCTGCCGCGCTCCGAATGCGACTGGGTGCTCTCCACCAAATCGGACCCATTGGCACCTGAACGGACGTTTCCCTACCGGTCTTGCCGCCTGAAGGTGGCCGAGGTGTTATTTGCCCTCGTGCCCCCCCCGCCTCCGGCATGAATGAACGGCCGGTTACGGCGAAGGGCGCCCGAAAGCGGCCCGACCGCAATCCACCCATATTACCGAAGTGCATCCGCCCTAGATGTCACCGATTTCACCGGTGCTAGCGGGCCCCCTTGGGGCTTGCGACCCGGCTCACGATTTGGAGAAAGCTCTCACTGCAAACATGCGGCGTTCTCCACCCGTAAAAAAAGCGGGCGTCGACGTTGACACTATCGCGGCATCAGCCTGTTCGCGTCGCAAGTCCTCTTGCTACCAAACGAATGTATCGGCATCATACTTGGGCGTTGCGGAATTTTGGCTGTTGCAGCGTGGAGATATCCGCCAAGCATCATGAGCGCCGGTCCGCAAGGGACGGGCGGCCGCACCGGTCAAGGGCGTCTTTTGACGCTTGGACGACGGCATAGCACTGGAGTCAACGAGGCTGGTTTATCCCGGCCGACTTGGTGTTGCCTTCTCGAGACCGCCGGTGCCCTCTACTGCCCGCAATGTGCTTCGCGCTCAGCCGCCCGACGCCTGTGCGTCAGACGCAACAATGGAAGAATTGTACGTGGCGGAAGGGCCGCGACTATTGCGGTATTTCCAACGGAGGACCGGTGATAGTCATAGTGCCCCCGATCTCGTGCAGGACACGTTCGTGCGGTTCGCCAGCGCGGAACCGGTACCAAATCTTTTAAATCCGGCAGCCTATCTGCAGCGGATCGCGCGGAACCTACTGATTGATCGCGCTCGCAGGCCACAGTCGCAAGGTGTTTTCGTTCCGCTGGAGGAGTGGGATGCCGCGACATCCCCGGACCAAGAAGGTGCCTTAGACGAGCGCGATACACTGCGGCGCTATGAAGACGCTATCGCCGCCTTGCCCGAACGCACGCGAATGGTTTTTCTGCTCCATCGCGCCGACGACCTGACCTATCCACAGATCGCAAAGCGTTTGGGCATCACGTTCTGGACGGTTCAATATCATATGAAACGCGCCCTCACGCATCTCGACCAAACGCTTAACCATGATGACTGATCAAACGAAGCCGGATCCCGAGACAGATCGCATCCGTGCGGCAGCGGCCGCTTGGATTGTGCGCCTTGAACGTCACCAATCTCCACGCTTGCAGAGGAATCTCGAGCGCTGGCTGGCAGCTGACCCGCGACATGACCTCGCATATCGACGCATGACGCATCGCTTTGAAGATGCCCGTGTGCTTCGTGGATCGCAGCTATATGCTGCGCGGCCGGCGCTGGTCCGCCGTCGCTCAGTGCCTACCGTGGCTGCAGTAGTGACGCTTGCCGTCGCCATGCTGGCATTAATCGTGCTCCTGCCCAGTTTCCAGCGATCGTTGCCGTCCGCGGGGATAGCTGGCGCGCGAAAAGCTTTGGCCACGCGCGCAAGCCATAGTGTCACGCAAGCGCGGCGGATAGCCGCACCCGCTGCCTCGATCGACACGGTCGGCTTAGAGGACGGATCGGTTATTACCATCGACAGCGCCAGCGCGATCCAAGTCGCATTTGCGCACGACGCGCGGCACGTAACGCTGCTGCGCGGTCGCGCGCGTTTCGAAGTCGCACATGATGGTCGGCCTTTCACCGTCTTCGCTGGCGGTGGCTCAGTGACCGCACGCGGCACAATCTTTGATGTAGCGCTCAGCCCGCAGGGGCGAGTCGCCGTCGCTCTGATACGAGGCTCTGTCGATGTCGTACCGGCGGTCGATATCGCTTCCTCCCGAAGCGGCGGCGCCCTCGTCCTGCGGCTCGCGGCCGGGGAAACGGCCGGGTATGTCGGCGGCACGCTGCTTGGCACATCTGCAACGACGCGCACGGCCGATCTGCAGTGGACCGATCGGGCAGTCGACTTCGACAATGTTTCACTCAAGTATCTTCTCGATCACGGCAACCAGGGGGCGGGCTTGCCGATCGTAGCGAGCGATCCGGCGTTGCAGCAATTGCGCGTGTCAGGGCGTTTCGATCTTGCAGATCGCGAGCGCCTCGCAAAAAATCTGGCGACCCTGTTCGATCTTCACGTCGAGATCCGGAACGACGCTATCCAGCTTCGGCGGTGATACAAAACATTTTGTTGGAGAACTACTCGGTCGGCCACACACGACGTCACCCCCTCAAATCACATGGGGGGACCAAGCATGAATTCCAGAATCTTTGTGGCGACGTTGGCGGGTACGGCGCTTATTGCCATTGCCACCCCTGGAATCGCGCGGGCGCCAGCCATCGCGCATTATGATCTGCCGGCTCAAGAACTCGGCACCGCCCTAAGGGATGTCGGCCGGATCGCTCATGTCGAAGTCATGTTTTCCCCATCCGACGTTGCTGGGTTCCGGGTCCCGGCGATCCGGGGCGACCTGACCGTCAACGACGCGATCAGCCGGCTGCTTGGCGCCACTGGCCTGACGGCAACCTTTACGAATGGCGCGGTCATCATCCGGGGGCGATCCGCGGTTCCGGCTGCTACGGATGCGGCAAACGACCAGACCGATATCGTCGTGACCGGAACCCATATTCGCCATAGCGAACCGTCTTCGCCCGTCATCAGTGCAACGCGCGACGAGATCGAGAGAAGCGGGCGGTCGAGCCTCGGCGAGTATATCCGCGACCTGCCGCAGAATTTCGGCGGCGGCCAAAACCCCGGCATCGCTGGCGGCGGCGTTCAGGGCGGGAACGAGAATGTCGGCTCGACCTCTGCGCTCAATCTGCGCGGCCTCGGACCCGACGCGACGCTAACCCTCATCAACGGGCACCGCGTTGCGTACGACGGCGCGATTCAGGGTGTCGATATTTCGGCGATCCCACTGGCAGCTCTCGATCGCATCGAGATCGTCGCGGACGGCTCCTCGGCCCTCTACGGTTCCGACGCGGTTGGGGGCGTCGCCAACGTCCTCTTGCGCAAGGACTATCAGGGCCTGTGGACCTCGGCCCGGATCGCCGGGACTACCGATGGCGGTGATTTCCAGCAGGACTATAATCTCGTCACCGGCGGCAAGTGGCAGGGCGGGGGCGTCATGATCGCCGGTGATTACAACCGCTCGAGCACGCTGTTTGCGCGCGACCGGTCCTACACCCAGACGATCGATGGCTCGACCAGCCTTATCCCCGCGCAGCAGCAGGTCAGCGGCGTTCTAAGCGGGCACCAGCAACTGTCATCGGCGCTGACGTTCGACCTCGACGGACAGTATAGCCGCCGCACCAGCGACATGTCGTTCCCGTCAACCACCATGTCGAACGCCCGGACCAACGGCGCGCTTTTCCAGATGAGAGTCGCGAGCTGGTCGCTCACCCCGACACTCAAGCTCCAGCTTCCGAGCGACTGGCGGCTCGAACTCTCCGGCACGATTGGTCGCAGCCAGACCAACATTGCCTCCCAGAATTACGTCGCGCGCGCGATCTCCTCGACAACCGGTGGGTTCTACGACAATCGCCTTCACGCGATCGAGCTCCGCGGCGACGGCTCGCTGCTCGCGTTGCCCGGCGGTAACCTGGGCTTGGCGGCTGGCGCGGGGTATCGCGCGTTTTCCCTGAGCGCTAAATCGAGCATCACGGCGGCTGGCTCGACCACGAACCTCCTCAACATCGACC
The DNA here is from genome assembly GCF_036663815.1 of Parasphingomonas frigoris. Lineage (NCBI taxonomy): Bacteria > Pseudomonadati > Pseudomonadota > Alphaproteobacteria > Sphingomonadales > Sphingomonadaceae > Parasphingomonas > Parasphingomonas frigoris. The sequence goes on from NZ_JAXOJQ010000007.1 coordinate 54,063, forward strand.
ATCCGGAGAATGTGGCTTTCGCCTATGGCGAACTCTCGCTTCCCATCTTTGGCAAAGCCAATCGCACCGCCTTCGCCGACTTCCTGCAGCTCTCGGCCGCGGTTCGCTATGAACGCTACGAAGGTCTTGCCGACGTCGCCTCGCCCAAGCTCGGTCTAGTCTACCGTCCTATCCCGTCGACCACGGTCAAGGGTGGCTGGGGCAAGTCGTTCAAGGCGCCCACCTTCTACCAGCGCTACAAGGTCTATCAGGCGATCCTCCTGCCGGCCGCATCGCTTGGCGGCACAGGCGCGATCGCCAGCAGTCCAGTCCTCTACCTTGCAGGCGGCAACCCGGATCTGAAGCCCGAACGGTCGACAAATTGGAACCTCTCACTCGCCTATGAGCCTCCGTCGATCCCAGCGCTGAAGCTGGAAGCGAACTATTTCAACATACGCTATCGCAACCGCGTCGTGAACCCGATCACGTCGGTCCTAGGGCTGTTCAGCAATCCGCTTTACAGCACGCTGATCACGATCAGCCCGACGCCGGCACAGCTTGATGCGCTGATCGCTCCCACCGTAGGCGCTTTCGGACTGCAGAATGTCACGGGCAAACCCTATGACCCGACTACGGTCTACGCCGTGGTAGACGCCCGTTCCCAGAATACCGCATTTCAGGCGATTGAGGGCGTCGACCTGTCGGCGCAATATCGTTTAGACCTGTCCGCTGGAAATCGCCTGCTGCTCAACGCAGCCGGCAGTTATCTCGAGAGCGACCGTCGCCTGCTTGCCGGGCAGCCGAGCACTCCGACCGCTGGCGTCATTTTCATGCCACCGCACTGGCGCGCGCGTGGCGGCGCAACCTTGGACAGCGATACCGCGTCGCTTTCCGCTTTCATCAACTACATTGGCGGCGTCGATGATCAACGTGCGCTGCCCTTCACCCATGTCGGATCTTTTACTTCGGTCGATGTGGCTGCGCACTTTGCGCTCGCCGATACCAATGGCATCTTGCGCAACATCGAGTTCACGATCGCCGCGACCAATCTCTTCAACGAGAAGCCAGCGCTGATCCGCCAGTCCGCCGTGGTCGACCCGACCTATGATTCGACCAATTATTCGGCGGTCGGCCGTGCTCTGTCCATCACCGTCGCCAAGCGCTGGTGATCGATGCGCTTCTCTCTCCTATGGCTGACGGCAGCAGTGCTGCTGCCGTCGCTGGCTCCAACGCAGGCGAACGCCTCCTGTCATAGCCTTGATTGGCGCAGCACTCCGCTGCCTGCTGCCAAGCGAAAGCTGATCGCTGAGGATCTGGTGCGGCTGCGCGATATCGGACCAGTCGGCGATGACAGTCCATCCGCCCATGTGATGGCGATCTCACCAGATGGGAAATGGCTCGCCTTCCAGCTGCGGCAAGGCGATCCCGAGGACAATCGCTATTGTCTGGCGATGGTGGTCCAGCCTCTCGAAGCAGGGGGAGTCGCGCGCTTCATCGACACCGGTGGCGAATTTCTGCTCGCGCCCGACGGCGCCTCGACCTCGCCTCAGACCGCGATCGGCACCGCCGCCGCCGTCACACCGCGATGGGCGCCGACCGGTCAATGGTTTGGCTTCCTCAAGCGAGTTCGCGGTGCCAATCAGGTCTGGCGCGCGGATATGGGGAGTGGTCGAAGCAGCGCGATCACGCCGGCAGATCTTGACGTTGCGGATTTTCGGATCGTCGACAGCGGGCGGATCGTCGTTCGAATTTCGGCACTGCCAACGGCATCGAACGATGAGAGCCGGATTGGCTATCATTATGACGGGCGCTTCGTACCCATGCGGTCGAGCGTTCCAATCCTGCCGAGGAGCGAGACACGATACGCCGCCTACGACGTCGTCACGCGCGCCGAACACGTCGCCGATGCTGCGGAGATTGCACTCTTCGTCGCTCCACCCAATCGCGAGTCCACGCCCGCACGACCACGATGCGCGTTGTCCCGATCTGCACGCGGCAGTGGCGTCCTGGCAGCCACACAGATCGATATGACCTGCGATGCAACGGCACCGGTCAGTTGCCGAGCTGCGCTCTGCGAGAGTAGCTTTGGGCCACTTTGGATGGCGGGGAAGGCCGTGCGATACCTGCGCCGCGAGGGCTGGGCACGATTGTCGACCGCCATTTACGAATGGGTTCCGGGGACCGATCTGCCCCGGCGTCTCTACGCAACCGACGCAATGCTGGCCGACTGCCAGCCGCGCACTGCTGACGAATTGATCTGCCTGCGGGAGACATCACTGCGGCCACGGCATCTCGTCGAACTGAACGTAGCGCATGCGGGTTTGCGTGAAATCCTCGATCCAAACCCGGAATTTGCGCGGCTCACTTTGGGCGCCGTCGAGCGCATCCATCTGACCAGTAGCCTCGGCATTCCCGCGTTCGCGAACATTGTGCTGCCGACCGAATATCAGCGTGGCCGCCGCTATCCGCTTGTCGTCGTCCAATATCAGTCGCGCGGGTTCTTGCGCGGCGGCACCGGCGACGAATTTCCGATCCAGCTCTTCGCCAATCATGGTTTTGCGGTGCTGAGCGTACAACGCCCGGCGCCTGCCGGAAGCATGGGGCCCGCGACCGACGCCATCGATCTCGATCGCCGCAATTTGATCGCGTTCTCCGACCGTCGCAACGTGCTCTCGGTGATTGAGCAGGGCGTGGATTCGTTGGTGGCACGCGGGATCGTCGATCCTCGCGCGGTCGGTATCACGGGTCTGAGCGACGGGTCTTCGACCGTCCAGTTTGCGGCGCTCAACAGCACCAGATTCGTGGCTGGGATCGCAAGCGGCTGCTGCTGGGAGCCGGAACAGGCCGCTTGGCTCGGACCGGCCTTCACCAAGCGTCTCATAGCAATCGGCTGGCCCGGCATCACCGCCGATGCGCCGTCCTTCTGGCAGCGGATGTCGCTGGTCCGAAATGCGCGCGACGTGCGATTCCCGTTGCTGTTCGAAGCTGCTGATGACGAGTTTCGCATAGCGGTGGAAAGCGCCACTGCGCTTCGCGAGGCCGGAAAGCCGGTGGACCTGTTCGTCTTCCCTGGTGAATATCACATCAAATGGCAGCCAGCGCACAAACTGGCGGCATATGAGCGCGGCCTCGACTGGTTCACGTTCTGGCTTCGTGGGCAATTGCCCGACGATCCGCGCCGTCGTTCCGAGGCGCAGCGTTGGGCAGCCATGCGGAAAGCGGGCCACTAGGCGTGCAGCATCGACAGCCAATGTTGTGCCCACGCCTCTGTGTCTAGCAGCTGAAGAAGGCGCGTGTAATCACGGCCTTGCAGCAAATTTTGCTCGTTCAGCGCCAGTTCGAGGGATTGGCGATCGATCACCCCCTCTCGGACCAGCCGACCGTCCAGTAAGATTTCGCGGATCGCGGGGAGCTGCGTTCGCAACAGTTTGAGAGCGAAGCCGTCAGGCCCGCCTTTCAGTCGGCGCTGAAGAATGGTGTCTGGCAGCCCGTCGGCGAAGGCCTGCCGCGCGCGGGCACGATCGACCCCGTTTTCACAGGCCGCCCAGCTCGGCGTGGCAAGCATGAGCTCGATGATCGGCTGCGACATCAGCGGGTGTACCGATGCGAAACCCCAGCGCCGATCGTGACATTCGAGATAGGCATGGGCACGCACAATCGTAGCGACGTGGGCGTTCTTGCCCGGCAAGCAATCATTGGGCGGACGTAGCCAGGGGTGATCGAGCGATCGATTGGCAAGGCTCTCCACGACAGTGGGATCCAGGAAGCGCTGATCGGTCGGCCACGCATATTTTGGGCCGGCCCGCCATGGTACCCGCATTGCCTCGCGGATCACCGCGATCGGATGGGCACCCGTAATGTCGCAGAGATCCCGGAGTGTCCGCAGTGCGCCAAATGTCGGGCCCTCCCTCAAGAGACGATCGACCAGCGGTCGCGCCGATCGCGTGAGGTTGAAGACATTGTCACCGCCGACACCCGACATGAAGGTCGAGGCGCCGAGCGCCGCGACCGAGTCGATCACGACAGAATCGTACGCCTGTAGCTGGGCCATTCCGCCCGGCACTGGCCGATGGGCAAGCCCCGGCTGCCTAAGATCCACGGTCGCAGAAGCATAATGGCCAGAGAAGAGCAGTATATCGAGCGCTTCGCACAGCAAGCTCGCGTATGACGCTTCGTCGCCCAATGCATCCCTGGTGGAGATGGTAAGACCGTTGACCTCGCCTCTCCGATCAAGACTGCAAGCGATGATCGACGAATCCAGTCCACCGGATACGCCGACGACGACCGAGCCATAGCGTGCCTGCCACGCTCGAATGCAGTGAAGCGTCGTCGCTCGCAAAGCCGATGCGCCTGGATCGGTACCGCCGACATGCTGCCATGGCGACCAGAGCAAGCGGCTGCATGTGGCGCGAGGTTTGAGCGTCAGCACCGCGCCGGGAACGATCTGCTCAAGGCTCGCCAGAGCAGTCCGCTCGCTGGGGAGCCCGTTGGTGTAATAGAACCACGCGACCTCCTGCCACGCGATCACCGGTGCGTAGAGACCAGCTTCGACGAGCAGCGGTGCGTCGGAGGCAACATACCAACCATCGTCGCGCGCAAGATGATAGGCAGGCAACGCGCCCGAAGGATCCCGGAACACCGCAAATTCGCGCCGGCCGTCGCGCAGCGCGACGTACCCGCCCCAGTAGTTTTGCAGGATGCCGTCGAGGTCGCTCGCGTGCTCTGCGCGCCGCCCATCAAACGTCGCCTCCATCTCGCCCCTGCGATCGAAAAGATCTCCAACCACGACGCCGCGGCCATCGGCAAACCGCGCCCAGCGATCGGGCACGGTAAGATACAACCGGTAGCCGAGGTCATCGTTGACGGCGTGAAGGCCGAGCCTTGCGAGAACGGCATCCAGCTCGGCCGGAAGGGGCCGCCCGTCTCGGGCGACAGCGATAAGGTAGCGCAGACCTACCACAGGATGTGAATCGGCGTGAACAGCCGAACACGCTCGATGCTGTCATTGTCGACCCGCGACCCTGATTGCACCCAGCAATGCGCCGCAAAAGGGTCGATCTTCACGCCGAAAACCATTGCGGGGCGATAGCCGTGACGAAGAGCGAGCCGTCGAAACGCAAGCGATCGAGGAAAGCATGCATCTGCCTCCCCGAGCAGCGACGCGATCCGGTCGAAATCGCCCCGCAGGCGGCCGAGATCCCAGTTCGCTGCTGATCGGTTGCTGGCGCGACGGCCTGCCTCTGTCTCCAGAAGCTTGCGCAAGGGCACGTGGCGCACACGATAGGCCGATACAGTCTGTGCAATGCCTGCGGTGATCGGCCAGGTCTGTCCACGCGTTGCCGCCAGTTCGTGAGTCGGTGCGGGTAGAAGCTCGATTGCGGCGGGTGTCGGCACACCTTTCTTGATAACCCCAAGCGCTTGCAGGCGTTCGATCGCGCTCACCGCGATCTCGTCTTCGCCCGACAGGAGAGCGCTGAAGGGCCCGCACAGAGCCTCCGGCAATGTCGAATAGCGTCCGCTATCGACATCGAGGAAGATCGGGCGCCCCTCACATAGGCAGTAAGAGAGTCCTGGGCGGATGCGATAGGGCATCGTGGTTCGACGATGGCGCGCACGGGCAGAGCCGCGCGCGCCGGCTCCGTCAGTCGTCGGTCATGCCGAACGGCTGCTGCAGCGAGGTGGCGCTGTCGAGCACGATACCCGCTGGACCCTTGGTCTCGACAGCGACGGCGCCGAGATCGATGAGTTCTTCGCTTTGTTCGTTGAACTGTGTCATGATGATCGTCTCCACTTTTAAACGCGACTCCAATAGTCGCGTCGAAAATGTACGACGCTCAGATCACTGCATCTATTTTATAATCCGATTATAATCGGACCAGCACTTTCAAAGATCTTTAAATTATATTTGGAAAGAGTGACCGGGCGCTGGGAAACGCGCGCGCGGAGCGCGCACTGACGCCTTTAGCTAAAGCCTGGACATATGCGTCAGAGGCCCGGTCACACGCTGCCGTTGCAGGCAGCGATCACGATCATATTGTTGTATTATATTAGGATAACAAGGGAATGGCGGCGACGCATCAATGCAGATCGTCGGCGTCAATTTGTAGAAAGCGGACGCCGTCGGGCGAAGGCTCGGTCGCTTGCCATGAACCGCTCGACCATCGGTGGTATCAGTCGTTCGACCGGCAGTGGGTGTTCGATCCCGGTCTCGCGGCAATGCGCTTCGGCATATCGCGCAAGATCGCGGTGTACCGCGCCCGACAACTCGATCGTCAGCTTGACCGGCTTCTCATCTTCGATCCGGCCCAGTCGCAGTTTTGTCATGGCGTGGCACTTTGCAATTCGAGGATCAGATCGCGTGTTACGATCACGCACAGCGGAAAGCCGGGGCGTATGGTCAATGTCGGCGGCACATTCATCTCGCGCTGCACCAACTGCCGGCCCGTTTGATTGATCGTGTCCTGGGTTCCATAGCGCAGCGCCCGTGTGAGCGCGTCATCGCTGTCGCTAGCAAGCTCGGACCCGACGCCGAGCAGCGTCGAAACCAAAGCGGCCTTCAACATATTGCCCCAGTGGTAGTTGGTCCGATCCTGCAACCCCGCCATGCCAGCAGCATCCGCGCCAGGCTGGCGGTCGAGCAGGATCGAGCGTCCGCCAGTCAGGATGAGGCGATCCCACGCGAGCAGCACGCGGTTCTGCCCGGCCGCGATCTCGCTGCTGTACGTGCCGGTCAGCCGCGCGCCCTGTGGGATGAGCAGGATCCTGCCGGTCGGACTGTCGTAGACATTCTGCGTCACCTGCGCCGTGATCTGTCCGGGAAGGTCGGAGCGGATGCCGGTGATGAGCGCTGCCGGAATGATGCTGCCCGCCTGGAGCACATAGGGCGATGTCGAACTCGTCGCGCGTTCGATGCTTCCCGTCATCCTGTTTGCGCCGACTTGAAGGAAGGCGAGGTTCGACGCTTGGCCCGTCGCGGGCGGTGCGACTGATGGCGTAACTGCAGCGCCAGCATCGGTCGTCGGCGACGCGCTGGGAATGGGCGCTGCAGACGTGCCGCCGCCTGGTATGCTGGCACTGGCGCCTGCGAGGAATAGGCTGCTGGTGCGGGCGGTGTCGCGCTCCTGGGCTGCTCGCTGGCGCGCCTGTTCCGCGCGTGCGCGCTGCGGGTCGGGCGGGGGTGCTGCGGACGCTTCCATCGGTGGGGCAGGGACGATCTGGCCGTTTGCCTGCGCGGTGAGGATCGGCCGTCCGAGGTCCCCGGGTAGCGGTGGCCCCAATTTGGGTACTTTCGAATAGTCGGCAGGGGCCGCCGTCACGGCATTGGCCTTGGGGGCTCGATCCGCGCTGTAGAGATTCGTCGGCGGTGCCACAGGTCCATGCGGCTGCAGGGCATAGATCAGCGATCCGCCGATCCCCACGCCTGCGGCAACGCCGAGCACCGCAAGGGCCTTGCGCGATAGACGGGTCACGCGTGGCGGCACGCCTCGCAAGCGGAACGCGTCGCTGGTGTCGGCAGGGGCCGGATCTTCCCGCGCCGGTTGCTCGGGAGACGCTGCCTCGGCTGGATCGGTCATGGCCGCCCCCGACGCCGCAGCTCGTCGCGGACGATCCGGATCGTCTGCGCGCGCTTCCTACCCCCGAGCCGGAGTTCGGCAGCCGTGAACAGCCGGTCAACCACCATGTAGCGGCCCTGCACACGGTAGTTCACCAGCTCAGCATTGCCGTCCGCACCGAGCACGAAGATCGGCGGCATATCCGAGGTCGCGATCCCGTCCGGGAACTCGACATAGGCTTGGCGACCATCGTCAAAAGCGCGCACCGGACGCCATACGGCTTTGTCACCCTCGATCTGGTAACGGAAATTGAGCTGTGCCGGGTCGATGCCCGCGGCGACTGGCGCGACGCGTTCGGCCTCGGCCTTGCTCGCTTTCAGCGCGATCAGCATGTCCTGCGGATAGCTCCACGAGATCGCGGCCATATAGGTCGCCGGCGTTGCCCTCAGCTCGAGATGATAGGTACGCCGGTCGGTGTTGATGACGAGGTTAGTCATGAGATCAGCGCGCGTCGGTTTTACGAGGATATGGACCTGCTTGTTTGCAGCCACACCGCTGGTGGTATCGCCGATGATCCAGCGGACGGTGTCGCCAGCCGCAACCGGTCCGCTGCCCACCAATTCCTCGCCGGTCTGCAGCGCGATGTCGGTGACGCGACCAGGCGCCGCATAGACCTGATACAGCGCGCCATCCGCATAGGGATATTGCTGGATCGCGTTCAGCCAGGACGCGCGATCGGGTTCGATCCTCGCGCTCGCGTTCGCCTTCCCGACGCGTACCTTCGCGCTCGGCGGTTTGGACGGCACCTCCGCCTCTTTCCGCACGATCAGTTTCGTGAAAGAGTCTGTCACAGCCGTAGTGTGCGCTTCGGTTGCGGAAGATGCCGCACGCGGGGAGGAGGGCGGGGTGGTCTGCGCTTCGCAGGCCGCGGCGGCACTCGACAGGATTGCGGCAATCAGGCTGCCAATCGCGGGCAGTGGCATCCCCGCATTTCTGAGGATTGTCATTGGCTGAGTTCCTTCGACCAATTGAGGGCATCGACAAAGACGCCCAAGGGGTTCTTGCGCAGGCCGTCGGGCGTGCGCGGCGTCTGGATTGCGATCGTTAGGATCGCCGACCAGCGCGCCGTGTCGGCAAGCGCGCCGTCCTGATAGCGGCGCTCGGTCCAGGCGACGCGGAAGCTGTTTGGAGACGCCCGGATCACGCTCGATACGTCGACCGCCACCTGAACCTTGCCGGCTTGGGCGAACGGGTCGTTGCCGCGCGCATAGTCGTTGAGGACGAGCGCACCCTTGTCGGTCGTGAAGTCGTACGCGCGCAACCAATCCTGCCGAAGCACGACCGGGTCCGCGGGGATGGTGCGCACATTTTCGATGAACCGCGCGAGGTGGAATGCGATCTGCGGGTCGCTTGGCTGATAGCCGGCTTGCGCCGGCGCGACTGCCTGCGCCTCGCCGAGCGTGTCGACTTGCACCACCCAGGGGACGATAATGCCGCGCGCCGACTGCCACACCAAGCCGCCGGCGAGGCCGCCGGACAAAGCCAGGCAGCCGAAGAAGGCCAGACGCCAGTTCTTGGCCTGGACGCGCGCCGATCCGATCCGATCGTCCCAGACCTGACTTGCCCGCTGGTAGGGAGTCACGGGTTCGGGCGTCTGTCCGTAGCGTGTGGAGGATCGTCGAAACATCGAGTCAGTCCTTTTGCGTAATGTCGGGGCCGGCTCCGCCGCCATGGCTATCACCGGATTTAAGCGTGTGGCTGAGCACGGTGGCGCCGTGTGTCGCCGTCTGCCGCCGCTTCATGGCTGCCGCCCATGCCGGTTGGCCGCCCGGGTTGGCCGATGCGGTCGGGCCGGCGGAGGTGCCGCGCCCTTCCACAAAGCTCTCCCGGATCGAGCTGGCAGCCTTTTTGAGGGGAGACATAGTGGCGGAGCCTGCGCTCCGCGCGGCATTGCCAAGCCCGCCTGCGACTGCCGCGCCGCCGCTTTTGCCGGCGCTGCCGGCCTGGTACGCAGCCGATGCGGCACCCGCCGCTCGCGCGCCGCCCGACGCCGCGGCACCGATGGCGCCGGCTGCAGCACCACCGGCGATGCCCGCTACCGCGGCCCCGCCCGCAATCGTCGCGCCGGCTGCGAGCGCGGTCCCGGTTGCGGCGCCCGCCCCGAGTTGCGGACCGCCGGTGACGATGCCGTTGGCGATGCCGGGGCCGAACACGCCGAGCCCGAGCAGGGTCAGCGCCGCCAGCGCAATGGCCATGGCCTGTTTCAGGTCAGGCTCGACCACCGTCGGCGCGTCTGTAAACTGCTTGAACAACGTCGTGCCGATGCCGGTGATCACCGCGAGCGTCATCAGCTTGATGCCCGACGAGATGATGTGTCCGAGCACGCGCTCGGCCATGAAGGCGGTTCGACCGAAGAACGCGAACGGCAGCAGGATGAAACCAGCGAGCGTCACCAGCTTGAACTCGATGATCGTGACGAACACCTGAATCGAGAGCACGAAGAAGGCGAGCACGACGATCACCCAAGCCAGCAGCAGGATCACGATCTCGGAGAAATTGGTGAACAACCCGACCGGGCCTAACAGACCCGCCGTCGCGTCGAGCAATGGCTTTGCTGCCTGGAGCCCGGTCGCCGCGACCGTGCCGGGTTTGAGGAATTCGCCAACCGCCATGCCGCTGCCCGACGCCTTCAGCCCGATCCCAGCGAAGCTTTGGAACAGGATATTGGCAAGGTTGGAGAAGTTGCCGATGATGTAGGCGAACACGCCGATGTAGAGCGTCTTCTTCACCAGCCGCTGGAGCACATCCTCATCGGTGCCCCAGGCCCAGAACAGAGCAGCGATCGTCACGTCGATCGCGATCAGCGTCGAGGACAGGAACCCGACCTCGCCACCGAGCAGGCCGAAGCCGCTCTCGATATAGCGGGTGAACACCGACAGAAAAGTGTCGATCACGCCGGTGTCGTTCATTGAACCGCCTCCTCACCAAAGAAGTGGCGCCGGCGGGCTTCCCAAGCGGACGCGCAATCGCTCTCCGATTGGGTGACCGTTCGGCAGCGCGGCGGCGTCGCATCAACCGACCCGGCGAGGCTCGGACGCGTCTCCGGCAGCGCAGCGGGCCGAGGCGGCGCGCGCATTGCCGAGGTGATCGCGACGGCGAGCATCAGCCCGCCTAGGCCCGCACCGACCGCGATCTTGCCGACCGGGCCCATCTCAATTGCCGCGAAACCGCGCGAAGCGCTCGCGCGCTTCGGCTTCGGTCGCCGCATTGCGGGCCGCCTCCAACGCCTGCGCCCGGCCTTGCGCGGCAACCGTCGCGGTCAGGTCCGCGAGCTGCTGAGCTTGCAGAGCAAGCAACTGATTGCCGGCCTGCGACGCCTGCAGCGCGCCGCTCGCCGACTGGCTTGCGGTCACCAGCGTGCTGATCGAATTGCGCGTACCATCGAGATTGCCGACGACACCCGCCTGGATCTTCAGAGCATCTTCGAGCGCGCCGACGCTATCTTGCCAGCGGTCGTTGGCGTTCGTCACCATTTGCGCTTGCGGCGCGGTCAGATTGGCGCCGTTGTAGCGCGTCGTGAAGGCCTGCTGGACGTCGGCCACGCTGTACGCGATGCGCTGTGCCTGGGCGAGAAGCTGCTGGGTACGTTGCACCTGTTGTTGCAGCGTGGAGAGCGTCGAGACCGGCAGGCTGGCGAGATTCTTCGCCTGATTGATCAGCGCAGTCGCCTGATTCTGGATCTGCTGGATCTGGTTGTTGATCTGCTGAAGGCTGCGTGCGGCGGTGAGCACGTTCTGCGCATAATTGCTCGGGTCGTAGACGATGCCGCCGAACTGGGCCTGCGCCGGAGAGCGGAGCGCCAGACCCGACACGGTCGCCAGAGCGAGCGCGGCGGCGGAAAGTTGGCGCCGAATGGGGAACATGCTCATGGAACAACCTCCTCTGGGGTGACGTCGTCGGGATCGCCGGGTGCCGGTGCCGGGGCGGGATCGGGAAGAAGCTGCGCTGCCCAGTCCAGGCCGCGGTGCCGTAGCCACGCACGTGCGAAGTCTTCGCTGCCGTGCTCCGCGAGCAACTCGGCGATGCGGCGCTGGTCGGTCTTCGACGACGCGGCCGCGAACGCCAGCGCCACATCGCCCAGACCCAAGTCGAACAGACGGTTTCCGCGCCGCGACTGGCAGTAATAATCGCGCTTCGGCGTCGCGCGCGCGAGAATGTCGATCTGCCGGGCGTTCAGTCCGAACCGCTCGTAGATGCGCGCGATCTGCGGCTCGGTAGCGCGCTCGTTAGGCAAAAAGATCCGCGTCGGGCAGCTTTCGATGATCGCCGGTGCGATCGCGCTTGTCTCGATATCGGCCAGACTCTGCGTCGCGAAGATCACGCTGGCGTTCTTCTTGCGCAGCGTCTTCAGCCATTCGCGCAGCTGGGCTGCAAACGCCGGACTGTCGAGCACTAGCCAGCCTTCGTCGATGATGATCATCGTCGGCCGCCCGTCGAGGCGACCTTCGATGCGGTGGAAGAGGTAGGATAGGACCGCCGCGGCGGAGGCGGCGCCCACCAGGCCCTCGGTCTCGAACGCCTGGACCGAGGCCTGCCCGAGAAACTCGGATTCCGCGTCCAGAAACCTTCCCCAGGGACCGCCCACGAGATACGGCGCCAGGGCCTGTTTGAGCTTCTGCGATTGCAGCAGAACCGCGAGGCCGGTGAGCGTGCGTTCTGCGACCGGAGCCGTCGCCAGCGAATTTAGCGCCGACCAGACGTGCTCCTTCACCTGCGGGTCGATACCCACGCCTTCACCGGCGAGGATCGCCGAAAGCCATTCCGCGGCCCAGGCGCATTCGCTGGCTTCATCGATACGCGCGAGCGGTTGCAGGGTGACGGCGGAGCCATGCTCGTCATCGTGCAATGCATGTCCGAGATCCTGCCAGTCCCCGCCCATTGCCAGAGTGGCGACACGAATGGACCCGCCGAAATCGAATGCGAAGATCTGGTTGTCCGGATAGCGCCGAAACTGCAACGCCATGACGCCGAGCAGTACCGACTTGCCCGCTCCCGTCGGCCCGACGATCAGGCTGTGCCCGACATCTCCGACATGAAGCGAAAGACGGAACGGGGTGGAGCCTTCGGTCCTTGCGTGCAGCAAGGGGGGGAGACCGAAATGCTCGTCCCGTTCCGCCCCCGCCCACACCGCAGATAGCGGCATCAGGTGGGCGAGATTGAGCGTGGAAATGGGGGGCTGGCGGACATTTGCATAGACTTGACCCGGAAGGCTGCCGAGCCATGCCTCGACCGCGTTCAGGCCTTCCACCATGCAGGTGAAGTCGCGGCCTTGGATGACCTTCTCGACCAACCGCAGTTTTTCGGACGCGGAGACCGGATCGCGGTCCCAGACCGTAACGGTCGCGGTCACATAGGCGATGCCCGCCTGGTTTGCGCCGAGCTCCTGCAGTGCCAGATCGGCATCGGTCGCCTTGTTCGCAGCATCGCTGTCGGTCAGCACCGACGCTTCGTTGGTCATCACCTCCTTGAGGATGGCGGCGACCGATTTGCGCTTGGCAAACCATTGCCGGCGAATCTTGCCGAGCACCTTGGTGGCATCGGTCTTGTCGAGCATGATCGCGCGCGTCGACCAGCGATAGGGAAAGGCCATGCGGTTGAGCTCGTCGAGTAACCCCGGGAACGTCTCGGTCGGAAAGCCCGTGATGGTCAGCGTGCGCAGATGCTGCGCACCAAGCTTTGGCTCGAGCCCCCCGGTCAGCGGTTCGTCGCTCAGCAGCGCATCGAGATAGACCGGCGTCTCGGGTACGCGGACGCGCTGCCGTTTCGTCGACACGGTGTTGTGCAGGAAGGTCAGCGTCTCGGCATCTTCGAGCCAGCCCACCTCGGGCATGAACCCCTCGACCAGATGCAGCACGCGATCTGCGCGGTCGATAAAACCGCTGAGCAGCGCCCTGGGATCGACGCCGCTTGAGGAGCGCCCCTCATATAGCCAACCTTCGGCGCGCGCGGCATCTTCAGGCGGCGGCATCCACAGCAGGGTCAGATAATAGCGGCTTTCGAAGTGCGCGCCTTCCTCGCGGAATTGCTCGCGGCGCTCGAGATCGACCAGTTCGGACGCCGCGTCAGGGAACGTTGATTGCGGATAGTCCAGCGTCGGCGAGCGCTGCGCGTCGACGAACACCGCCCAGCCGGTGCCGAGCCGCCGGAGCGCATTGTTGAGCCGGTGGGTCACGGCAACGAGCTCCGACGGCGTGGCGCTGTCGAGATCGGGCCCTCGAAAATGCGCTGTGCGCTGGAAGCTGCCGTCCTTGTTGAGCACCACGCCGGGTGCCGCCAGCGCGACCCAGGGCAGGAAGTCCGCGAGGCACGCCGCGTGCCCGCGATATTCGCGCAAGCTCATCATGGCCGCATCCACGTCGGGTAGCGCAAATGACGTCGGGCGACGTCGACAAACTGAGCGTCGCGGCGCGCCGCCCATACGCCGAGCGCATGGCCGATCGCCCAGATCGCCAGTCCTGCAAACCAGAGCCGCAGACCGAGCCCGACAGCCCCGGCGAGCGTCCCGTTGAGGATCGCCACCGAGCGGGGCGCGCCGCCAAGCAGGATCGGTTCGCTCAGCGCACGATGGACCGGTGCGTAAAAGCCCGGCACACTTTCGTCGTTGGTACGCATCAGATGAGCGCCCCGCCGCTGAACGAGAAGAACGATAGGAAGAATGAGCTGGCGGCAAAGGCGATCGACAGGCCGAACACGATCTGGATGAGCCGCCGAAATCCGCCCGAAGTTTCACCAAAGGCAAGGCTCAGCCCGGTCACGATGATGATGATCACCGCTACGATCTTGGCAACGGGCCCCTGGATCGATTCGAGGATCGAATTGAGCGGCGTCTCCCACGGCATGGAAGAGCCGGAGGCATATGCCGGGCCCGCCAGCAGCGGCAGGCTTGCCCACAGCCATAGGCCGGTATGACGCAGGCGCCGAAGAGGACGCTGGGGAACAGCGATCATTGCGAATCTCCATGGTTGGGGGATGGTAAAATGGTGAGGCGGTAGTCGCCGGTCGCGGGATCGAGACCATCGACGCGCGCGAGTTCGGACAGTCGTCGTCCCGCTCCATCGCGCGCGAGCACGGCAATCAGGTTTATGGTCTCACCGATGAGCGCTCGCGGAACCGTGACGACCGCTTCCTGAATGAGTTGCTCCATGCGCCGGAGCGCCCCGATCGCGCTGCCAGCGTGGATCGTGCCCACCCCGCCTGGATGACCAGTGCCCCACGCTTTGAGGAGATCGAGCGCTTCGCTGCCGCGCACTTCGCCGATGGGGATTCGATCCGGGCGCAGACGCAGGCTCGAGCGGACGAGATCGGAGAGCGTCGCAACGCCTTCCTTTGTGCGCATCGCGACCAGATTTGGGGACGCGCATTGCAGTTCGCGCGTGTCCTCGATCAGCACGATCCGGTCGGTGGTCTTCGCGATCTCTGCGAGTAAGGCGTTGGTCAGCGTCGTCTTGCCGGTGCCGGTGCCGCCGGCGACGAGGATGTTGGCGCGCGTCGCGACCCCGTTGCGCAGGACAGCTGCCTGCAGGCGCGACATGATCCCCGCCTGCGCATAGGCGTCCAGCGTGAAGATCGCGACGGCGGGTTTGCGGATCGCAAAGGCCGGCGCGGTGACCACCGGCGGTAGCAGACCTTCGAATCGTTCTCCGGTTTCGGGCAGTTCTGCAGATACCCGCGGCGACTGATCGTGGACCTCTGCGCCGACATGGTGCGCGACAAGACGGATGATGCGCTCGCCATCGGCTGGTGCCAGCCGCTCCCCGCTATTGGTGATCCCCTCGCCCAATCGATCGACCCAGAGCCAGCCGTCTGGGTTGAGCATCACCTCGATAACCGATGCGTCGGCCAGCCAAGTCGCGATCGAAGTGCCCATCGCGCTGCGAAGCATCCGGGCTCCCCGGATGATGGCCTCGGATCTGATCGGCTGCGCGCGCATCTACATTCCCAGATTGGCGCCGGTTTGAAGTAACCGACGCTTTCGGGGTAATTAAGAGACGCAGAAAAGGGTCAGATTCAACAAGGATTTGTCGTAGTAGTAGGCTGGCGAAGACATACAGGTGATGGCGTAAGCTGTTGTCGACGAGCCATCCGCCCTGGACGGCGGCTTCGGCCAGGAGCAGTCATCACGGATGATGCCATCGAAAGCCTGTGTATACGAACAATTTGGTGGAACGAGCCTGGGCAATTCTTTTCGGGAGCCGCATAGTCAAGGTCCGCCCTTCGCTGGTGTCACAACCGTTCGGTCTTCCCCCTCGGGGCGGTAGGTTAAATTCTAGCGGTAGGCGCTATTCGGCCAAATGTTGGATAATAGGGCAATCGGGGCGATTCTCACCGTGACAGGATCGAGCAAGTTCAGCGAGTGCTTGACGCATGGCTTCCAAGGCGCGGACCTTGCGGCCCATCTCGGCAGCGCGCGATTGCGCCAGGGCCTTTACATCGGCACTTGACCGCGCGCGATCTGACCAGAGTCCCAGCAAAGTGCGGATTTCCTCGATCGGGAACCCTAGATCGCGCGCGTTGGCGATAAAGCGCAGCCGATGAACGTCTGCGTCCGAATAGTCCCGGTAGCTCCCGCGCCGGGGCGGCGCTGGCACCAAACCGATTTTCTCATAATGGCGGATCATGCGTTGGGAGACGCTGCTGGCGTCGGACGCCGCGCCGATGTTCATAGCTTCACCGTGTTCAGCCGCAGCGCATTGAGGACCACGGT
Source organism: Parasphingomonas frigoris (assembly GCF_036663815.1). Taxonomy (NCBI): domain Bacteria; kingdom Pseudomonadati; phylum Pseudomonadota; class Alphaproteobacteria; order Sphingomonadales; family Sphingomonadaceae; genus Parasphingomonas; species Parasphingomonas frigoris. The sequence goes on from NZ_JAXOJQ010000007.1 coordinate 70,359, forward strand.
AACGGACGAAAGCGCCATCGCCGCGCCAGCCAGCATTGGCGACAGAAGAATGCCCGCCACGGGGTAGAGCAGCCCGGCCGCGACGGGCACGCCGATCCCATTGAACAGGAACGAGAAGAACAGGTTCTGACGTACATTCCGCATCGTCGCACGGGCAAGCTTGCGCGCACGCACGATGGCCGAAAGGTCGCCGCGCGTGAGAGTAATGCCGGCGCTTTCGATCGCCACGTCTGTTCCCGTGCCCATTGCAAGGCCCACGTCTGCAGCCGCCAGCGCTGGAGCATCATTGATGCCGTCGCCTGCCATCGCGACCTTGGCACCACTCGCCTTCAACTCGCCGATGATACGCTCCTTGTCTTCCGGTCGCAGACCCGCGCGGATGTCGTCGAGTCCGCCGACGGCGCGCGCGACCGCATCGGCGGTCGTTTGATTGTCACCAGTAAGCATGATGACGCGGAGCCCCTGTTGGCGAAGTGCGGCGATCGCCGCCCCGGCGTTTGCGCGCACCGGATCGGCGACCGCGAGCAGGCCGGCAAGAGCGCCGTCGATCGCCACCAGAATGACGCCTGCGCCGTCGCCGCGATGACGATTGGCGGCTTCAGCTAGTGGCTTGAGATCAACGCCGACCCGGCGCATTTGTGCGGCGTTCCCGATCACAACCGAGCGGCCGCCCACCGTGGCGCTGACTCCCAAACCGGTTTGCGACGCGAAATCGGCGACGGTCCCGAGCTGTAATTCTCGATCCTTGGCGGCGACGACGATCGCGTGTGCGAGCGGGTGTTCGGATTGCCCTTCGACGGCAGCGGCCAGCGCTAGCATATCGTTTTCTACTACCGCGCCAACCGTCTGGGCCGCGATGAGCTTCGGCTTGCCGGCCGTGAGGGTGCCCGTCTTGTCGATGACCAGTGTATCGACCTTCTCTAGCCCTTGTAGCGCTTCCGCGTTCTTCACCAGAACGCCAGCTGTCGCGCCACGTCCTGTGCTGACCATGATCGACATGGGCGTGGCGAGCCCGAGCGCGCAGGGGCAGGCAATGACCAGAACGGCAATGGCATTGAGCAGCGCATGGCCCATGCGCGGCTCTGGGCCGAACAGCGACCAAACCACGAATGTCGCGATCGAAATTAGCACGACCAGCGGCACGAACCAGCCCGACACCCGATCGGCGACCGCCTGGATTGGAGCCCGGCTGCGCTGCGCGTCCGCGACCATACGGACGATGCGCGCGAGCATCGTATTGGACCCGACCGCGCGCGCTTCCATGATAAGGCTTCCCGTGCCGTTGATCGTTCCCCCGGTGACGGCCGACTCAACCTCCTTGAGGACAGGCGCGGGCTCGCCGGTGAGCATGGATTCATCGACCGAGGAGTGTCCTTCGACGATCACGCCATCGACAGGGATCGCCTCGCCAGGGCGAACGCGCAGACGATCCCCGGTTGCCACGTCGGCAAGACTGACTTCCTCCTCCGAGCCGTCCGATCGCACCCGACGCGTTGTCTTGGGGGCAAGATCCATGAGGGCGCGGATAGCGCGTCCCGTCGCCGCTCTGGCGCGCAGTTCGAGAACCTGTCCGAGCAGCACTAAGGCCACCACGACACCGGCCGCCTCATAATAGACCGGGACCACGTCCCCGTGCATTCGGAAGGCCGAAGGGAAGATGCCGGGCGCGACCGTCGCGACAAGGCTATAAAGGAAGGCTGCACCGACCCCGATCGAGATCAGCGTGAACATATTGAGATGGCGCGTACGAAGCGAGGTCCATCCACGCTGGAAAAACGGCAAGCCCGCCCAAAGTACGATCGGCGCGGTGAGCGCGAGCTGTACCCAAGGCGATGCGGCAGGACTCACGACGTGGACGCCAAGCATTTCGGCCACCATCGAGATCGCCAGCAGCGGCACGGCTAGCACGCCCGCTACCCAAAGCCGGCGTGTAAAATCGACCAGTTCAGGGTTTGGTCCGTCGTCGAGCGATGGTTCTTCCGGTTCGAGCGCCATGCCGCAGATCGGGCACGTTCCCGGCCCTTCCTGACGGATTTGCGGGTGCATGGGGCATGTCCAGATCGCCCCCGGTGTCGCCATCGGCGAAGGCTTTCGCTTGTCGCCGAGATAGGTATCAGGGTTGCGAACGAACCTGGTCCGGCACTCGGCGCTGCAGAAATGATAAACGTGTCCCGCTTGCGTGGCACGGTGCCCCGTCATCGCCGGATCGACTGTCATCCCGCAAACCGGGTCCACGGCCGTTGCCGTGCCTTCGCCAACATTGCCGCCAGAGCAGCAGCCCCCAGACTTCGCGTTGTTCGGAGCTTGTTCGACGGTTGCAGGAGCCTCGCCGGCCGCTTTACCCGAGCAGCAGGTCGCATGCCTCAAGGCTGGCTCTACCGAGGCAGGCTCGGCTTCGCTCTTTCCGGAGCAGCCGCAGCGCTTGGATTGGGGGGTATGGGAACGAGAGGCGTTCATGGCGGGAGACTCCTTCGACCCGGGAGCATGTAGGATCTGACATCATGTCAGGGTCAAGACCCGATCGGTTAAAGGCGTCAATCATCGGAATCTACGCATCCTAGACGGGGCGCTCTCAAATCCCCGAGTTGGGGGGGGCGGGCGTGCCCAGCGAGACGACCAGCGCCAGAATGAACACGATGCGGGCAGTCTCCACTCGAAAACCTATTCGCAGTGCGCCAAGTGCGCCCGCATGATAGAAATCGGCAATCGAACGCTTAAATGCCAACGTGAGCCGAAAGCGGTTACGGTATCGGCAAGCATGGATGCAAATGATCGCCAGCGGCCCAGAGCCGACAGGCGATCAACCCGCCTAGCAATGGCAGGTCTTGGAAAAAGCGGCCGTTACCTCGTCAGCTTCGCAATAACTTGAGTTAGTCGAAAGCTGCCTGCCCCTCGTAAATGCCCAAATGGAAATCGTCTGGTTGTTCATCCAGAACCCTCCGGACTGTAATTGGTCAACTCTAACCAAATACGTCGCGTCGGCACGTAGGCGGCCGCAATTGGCGTTTCAGCTGATAAGTAACAGATGGCTGTCGGATCATCGGACTGATTCGCACAAAAAGGCCTTTCCAACGGGCTCGGAGACGGAAATCAGTCGGTCGAGGGAAGTAGCTTTCGGAGGTTCACAGCATCCGGGCGCATGCTGACAAAATGCTGACATGCAGATTGAGATTGGTGTTTGTCAGCGGTGCCCGAAGGCGAATAATCAATCTAGGCGTATGACTTGATCTAAAAAACTGGTCCCGCCGGTGAGGATTGAACTGAGGACCTTATATATCAGCCTTAGCAGGGACACGCCGCGGCTAAGACTGCTGGCGAAGCGACTCCAGGATATGCGCTTCCCATGCTTGTAGAGCCTCGCGCTTCTCGTCCTTCCAGTCATGTCGCTGATAAATTCCGGCGACTCCTGAGCGTGATGCACCGACATGGTTCAAAATTGCCTCTGTAACCTCGAATCGAACGCCGAGGCGTTGAAATCCAGTCGCCAGTGTTCGACGCAGGTCGTGAAGGCGCCAGTGGGGAACGGGATCGCCGCCATCTTTGGCGACCGCTCTGTCGAGTTGATCCTTGCCTTTGGAATGCGCGGTAAAGGTGTGTCCCGATGAAGTCGTGAACACGCGGCCTCGTGTTGGCCATTTCTCGCCTTTTGCAATCGCATCCAACTCTGCGACCGCGAGTCCATTCAGGGGTATGCGGTTGGGCTCCTTGTTCTTCGCGCGGTTTCCCGGAAGCGCCCACAAGCGCTCGCTCTGGCTGACTTCCTCCCACGAAAGACCCGTAACTTCCTCGCGTCGCTGGCCGGTGCAGATCAACAGCCGCACGATCGGGCCGAAGCAGCGATGACATTGGACTGAGGCTTTCCACACCCGCTGCAACTCCGAATCGCTGAGCCATCTGTCGCGCGCCCTGACTGCGGGCGGAGTTTCCATTCCCTCCATCGGACTACGATCGATGTCACCGCGGCTGACAGCCCATCGGAAGAGACGCCGGAGAACGGCAAAAACGTTGCGACGGTTTGCGGTCTGTTCGTCCGGCATGCGGTCGAAAACCGCGACCACGTCGATTCTAGTAATCGCAGGTAGTGCCTTGTTGGAGATGACTGGCTGCACATGGATGCGCAGGCATCGTTCGACGAGAGCTTTCCAGCCCTTGCCGCTGCAGGCTTTGGTGAAGCGATCCGCATAGGCGCCGAACGCGAGGTCCACGGCCTCGCGACGACGCTGTTTGTCGGCTTCGACCGGGTCGATCCCTTGCGCGACGAGGACTAGAAGCCGCTCAGCCTCTGCCCGCGCAGAGGCCGGGGTCCAAGGCGAACCGTGACCACCAATCGTGTACCGGCGCGTTGGGGCTTCTCGTCCGCCCATCCGATATTGCACAACGTAGGAAGCCGCGCCGGAGGAGACGATCTTCACGCCAAAACCCTTGAGATCCTCGTCCCAGAGGAACCCCGCTACAGCATTCGCCTGGAGCGCATCCAGGGTGCGTTTGATGACCTTTCCGGTAGCCATTTCGCTACTTCAGCTACCACAAAAGTAATCACCGGGTAAGCACCGTTTTGGAAATCGCCGAATACGGTGGAGTGGCATGGCGTAGTTAAGTAATTGAAATACTGAATTTATAGCGATTCGGCAGACACCTCAAATCCGTAGGTATCTAAAGTACCAGACCTCGCGTCCCTGGCGGCGCGCCTTGCGTTCGTACCGCGTCTCGGGCCAGTCGTCCGGGCGCGTCAGAAAATCGGCGGCGGTCTGCGCGGTCCATTCGAAATCGCGGCGCTCGTTCATCACCATCATCGACCAGCGGCAATAGGTCGGGTCGTCGGTGCCGAGCCGGAATTCCATGCCGGGCGCGAGCTTGGCCGCGATCAGATCGAGCGGGCCGTGGTTCATCATCCGGCGCTTGGCGTGGCGCGCCTTACGCCATGGATCGGGGTGGAGCAGATAGACCCGCGACAGCGCGCCGTCGGGCAGGCGCTCGAGCACGTCGAGCGCATCGCCCATATGCAGCCGGACATTGTCGAGCGCCTCGTCGCGGACATGGGCCAGCGCGCCGACCACGCCGTTGAGGAACGGCTCGCAGCCGATGAAACCGGTCGTACGCCGCGCCATCGCCTGGCCGGCGAGATGCTCGCCCGCGCCGAAGCCGATCTCGAGCTCGAGCGGGCGATCGTCGCCAAACAGCGTCGCCGCGTCGAGCGGGCCGGTCTCGGGGACGCTGATCTCGGGCAGCAGGCGTTCGACGAGGTCGGCTTGGCCGAGACGCAGCTTGTGCCCCTGGCGACGGCCGTAGAGGCGGCGGGTGGTCATCGGATCGTTCATCCGCGCAGCCTCTAGCGGGCTCGGCGCGTGGAGCAAAGCGCTCTCGCGGTCGTTACAGGGGTTCAACAAGCAGGCGGGACGATGGCGGAAACCAAGGAACCGGGTACCGAGACCGGCGACGTCGAGGACCTCAAGGCCGCCAACGCGCGCGAACTGCATCGCGCGGTGCGCGAGGAGGGGCAGGAGGAGCTCGATCGCCCGGCGAGTGCGCTGTTCTGGTCGGGGCTCGCGGGTGGCCTCGCGATCACCGCCTCGTTGATCGCCGAAGCCGCCATCGCCGCCCATACCGCGCCCTCGGCGGCGCGGCCGCTGCTGATCGCGCTCGGCTATCCGATCGGCTTCCTGATGGTCATCCTCGGTCGGATGCAATTGTTCACCGAGAGCACGGTCACCGCGATGCTGCCGCTGGTGACCAGCCCGTCGTGGCATGCGGTGCGCTGCACGCTGCGGCTGTGGGGCGTGGTGCTCGGCGCCAACCTGATCGGCACTGCCATCGCCGCGCTGGCCTTCGCGACGCTCGACCTGGGCGACCCGGCGATGCGCGCGGCGATGATCGAGGTGTCGATGAAGATCACCGAACACGACGCGCTGGGCACCTTCGTCAACGCCGTTCCCGCCGGCTTCCTGATCGCGATCGTCGCCTGGACGCTGCCCAACGCGCGCGAGCAGGCGTTTCTGGTAGTGTTCGGGATCGTCTATATCGTCGCGATCGGGGGGTTCAGCCACTCGGTGGTCGGCTCGATCGAGACGTTCCTGTTGCTGTTCACCGGCAAGATCGGCGTGGCGCAGGGCACCGCCTTCCTCGTGCCGGCGGTGCTCGGCAATCTGTTCGGGGGCGCCGGCCTGTTCGCGGTACTGGCGCATGCGCAAGTCCGCGCTGACAATTAGGAGTTTCGACGATGAGCAAGCTCAAGACCGCCGCGCACAAGGCGGCGAAGGCGGACCGCGCGATCACCCACCGCGCCGCCGCGCATCGCGACGCGCCGGCGGTGAAGCTGGCGGGGGCCGCCAGCGAAGTCGCCGACCAGCCGCCGCTGCTGCTGCTCGGGGTCGGGACGATCGTCGTCGGTGCGGTGCTGCGCCGCCCGGCGATGCTGCGCGGCGGCGTGCGGATTCTGGCGAGCGAGCTGATCGCGACGGGGATCAAGGACGTGCTGAAGCGGTCGATCGACCGCACGCGGCCGACCAAGGCGATCGAGACCGGAAAGCATCGCTTTGCCGCGGGCAGGAGTGCGGCGCATGGCGACACCTCGTTCCCGTCGGGCCATTCCGCCGGCGCGGTCGCGGTGGCGGGCGCGATCGCGCACGACGTGCCCGCGGCGATCGTTCCGGTCTATGCCGCAGCCGCCGGAGTCGCGGCGGTGCAGCTGCCACGCGGCAAGCATTATATCCTCGACGCCGTTGCCGGTGCGGCGATCGGCTGGATCTCGCAGAAGGCGACCAGCATGGTCATCCGCGCCGCCGAACCGGCGGTTCGGCGCTTCTCCAAACGGGCGCGCTGAGCCTGTCGTCCCCGCGCGTCAGGCGCCCCGCTGCGCATGCTTAAGGCCATCTTCAGTAACGAATCTAAACAGCGGTAAAGACCGAAGATTTATCAGGGCGCTCCAATCGGCGACAAACGGGGGCGTTGTGACCAAGCTGACTTTATGGGCGAGCCTTGCGCTCACCGCCGGAATCCCGTCGATCGCGGCGGCGCAATACAGCGTGCAGTGGGCCGCGCCTGCACCGGCGACGGGCGTATCAGCCTACTTCCCGATGGGAATGCCGCTGCAACTGACGACGCGCACCGAACTCAATACCAAGCAAAGCAACCCCGGTGACCGCTTCTATCTCGAGGTGGCCGAACCGCTCGTCTATCGCGGCCAGGTGGTCGTGCCGGTCGGGTCGATCGCGGTGGGCGAAGTCATGCGGGCCGAGCGCAACGGGCATTTCGGCAAGCGCGGCCAGATCGAAGTCCGGCTCAATTACGTGCAGACGCCCGAGGGCCCGATACGGCTTTCGGGGCGCTCGTCGCGGCATGGGATGGATCAGGGCCTGCTGTCGATCGGCGGCGCGCTGCTGGTGTCATGGCCGATGGTCTTCATTCACGGCACCAGCGGGCGGCTGCCGGCGGACACCGCGATCACCGCCTATCTCGCCGACGATCTGCACTTCAGTGTCCGGGCGACCGCGCCGCAGGTGGCGCAGGCTGTCAACGCTGGCGCGCCGCGCGCGCCGCGCGCCTTGCCGGCGCGGTTCGATCCCTCGGTCTTCTCGGCCAACCGGCCGTAATAGGCGCGCCGGGCGCAGGATGATCCCGCGCCCGGCGTCCGATCAGGCGGCGACGGCGGTCTTGAGCGCGTCGACCAGGTCGGTCTTTTCCCAGGTGAAGCCGTCGGCATCGGGCTCGCGTCCGAAGTGGCCGTAGGCCGCAGTGCGCTTGTAGATCGGTGCGTTGAGCTTGAGATGCTCGCGAATGCCCTTCGGCGTCAGGCGAACGAGCTTGGGCAGCACTGCCTCGAGCGTGGCTTCCGAAACCGTGCCGGTGCCGTGCGTGTCGACATAGACCGAGAGCGGCTCGGCAATGCCGATCGCATAGCTGAGCTGGATCGTGCAGCGGCGAGCGAGGCCGGCGGCGACGACGTTCTTCGCCAGATAGCGCGCGACATAAGCGGCCGAGCGATCGACCTTCGTCGGATCCTTGCCCGAGAAGGCGCCGCCGCCGTGCGGGGCCGCGCCGCCGTAGGTGTCGACGATGATCTTGCGCCCGGTGACACCGGCGTCGCCGTCAGGCCCGCCGATTTCGAACGCGCCCGTCGGGTTGATGTAGATCGCAGTCTTGTCGCTGATGAAGCCATCGGGAAGGACGTCGTGCATCACGCCGCTGACATAGGCGCGCAGCTCTTCGTACAGCGCCGGATTGGCGTTGTCGCCCTGCAGGCAATAGCCCGCCTTGTGCTGTGTCGAGACGACGAGCGCAGTCGCGCGGACCGGCACTTCGTTCTCATATTCGAGCGTGACCTGGCTCTTGGCATCGGGCTCGAGGAACGGCGCGGCGCCCGAGTGGCGATCGGCGGCGAGGCGCTCGAGGATCTTGTGGCTGTAATAGAGTGTCGCGGGCATCAGGCCCGGGGTCTCGTCGGTGGCGTAACCGAACATGATGCCCTGGTCGCCGGCGCCTTCGTCCTTGTTGGCGCCCTCGTCGACGCCCATCGCGATCTCCGCCGACTGGCCGTGGAGATTGTTGTGGAACGCGAAGGTCTCCCAGTGGAAGCCCGACTGTTCGTAGCCGATTTCCTTGACGGTGTTGCGGACGGCGTCTTCGATCTCGGCGAGCGCGCCATCGGCCCACTTGTTGTTCTCGTAAACGCCCTTGCAGCGGATTTCACCGGCGAGGACGACGAGGTTGGTCGTCGTCAGCGTCTCGCAGGCGATGCGCGCATAGGGATCCTTGCTCAAAAACAGATCGACGACGGTGTCGCTGATCTGATCGGCGACCTTGTCGGGATGACCTTCCGAGACCGACTCGGAGGTGAAGAGAAAATTGGAACGCATGTGTAAGATCCTCATGTTGAGGAGAGCTTCGGCCGTTGCCATGCCTGATATAAAGCTTTCCTTATATGACGCCCTATCGTGCTCGACGGCGCAATGCAAATGCCGAAAGGGCGAGCAAGATCCCGATCAACAAGGCCATCGCATTGCCCGCACGCGCGAACAGCGTCGGGGCCGTGGCGGGGGGAATGGGGAGTTCGATTGCGCCTGCGGTCTCCGCCGGGATCGAGGCGAGCACGCGACCGTGCGCGTCGATGATCGCCGAAATGCCGGTCGGCGTGGCGCGGATCACGGGGAGGCCCTCCTCGATCGCGCGCATCCGGGCCTGGGCGAGGTGCTCGGTCTGGCCCCAAGTGCCGTACCAGCTGTCGTTCGATGGCTGGAAGAGGAAGGCGGGGCGGTGGCCGGGTTGTACCACTTCGCCCGAGAAGATGATTTCGTAGCACAATTGGAACCCGACGCGGCCGAAGGGGGGCAGATCGAGCCCGTCGGCGCCGTGGCCGGGGGCGAAATCGAAATCACCGGGGACGAGGCGCGACAGGCCGATCGCCGAGAGCAGCGGGCGCGCGGGGAGATATTCGCCGAACGGAACGAGGTGCGCCTTGTCGTAGCGGCCAAGGATGCGCGCGCTCGCGTCGATCGCGAAGATCGAGTTGGTTGCGCTGACGACGCGGTCCGCGGCGTCGAAGTTGAGCGCGTTGCCGCCGGTCAGCACGACGTCGCGCGGGCCGAGCAGCGCGGCGATCCGCCTACGGACGGTCCCGGGGGTTTCGGCATAATATTGGAAGGGGTAGCCGCTCTCGGGGAGATAGCGCAGCGCGCCCTCGGGCCAGACGATCAGCCGTGGGGCGGGGCCTGGCGTGCCGCTGAGTTTGGCGAGCGCCTGGAGATTGGTCTCGGCATAATCGTCGCGCGGGCGCTGTTCGTCGGCGGCATTGGGCTGGACGACGCGGATGCGCGGCGCAGTGGCGGCGCTGGGTGCCGCGGTCGGGGCGGAAAATGACAAAATGGTGAGTACCGCGCTGAACATTACCAGCGCAACGCCGGTCCATCCAAACTTGGCAGTCCTCCAGCGCGAGATCAAAATTAGGAGCGCACCTGCGTAGAGCACTGCGAGGCCACTCATGGCATATGTGCCAACCCAAGATAGAAGGCTGCTAACATGCCTGAGCGGCAGCCAGATCTCGGACAGCGGGTTCCAGGGATAGCCCGTCAGCAGCGTCCCGCGCAGATATTCAGTCGCGATCCAGGCGGTGGCGAAGATCAGGACATAGCTCGCGTCGATCACCGGGCGGCGCAGCTTCCACGCGACGGTCGCCGCCGCCATCGGGAAGATCGCGAGATAGAGCGACAGCAATGCGGGTGCGACGAGCCCGAGCGCGTGCGGCATCGCATCCTGGAAGGTGAACGCCTTGGCAATCCAGTTATTGCCGATCGCGAAATGCCCGAAGCCGAACAGCCAGCCGCGCCACAGCGCCGCCTTGCGAGTCGGGGACTGGTGGACGAGCCACATCCATGCGGCGAGGCAGCCGAGCGTGACGGGCCAAAGCTCGAGCGGCGCGAAGCCGACCGCGGCGATTCCGCCGAGCAGGAACGAGAAGAGCGCGGGGCGTTGGGTCATCGCGTGCGGCTATCGCGGGATCGGGCGGGCAACGCAACGCCGGCCTTCATTCCTCCCTCGCGCAGCGGGGGAGGGGGACCGCCAGCCTTCTTCAGGCTGGTGGTGGAGGAGGCCGCCGCAAGCGATACGCGTGGTGTTCGCCCCCTCCCCCTGCGGCGGAGGATTTGGTAGGGCTTGCCTATGACCCGTCCTTTCCACCTCGCTTTCCCCGTCCACGACCTCGCCGCGGCGCGCGCCTTTTACGGGGAAACGCTCGGCTGCACCGAGGGGCGAAGCTCCGACTCCTGGATCGATTTCGATCTCTATGGCCACCAGATCGTCGCGCATCTCGACCCGGGCGCGAAGGCCGTCGCCGTTTCCAACCCGGTCGACGGCCACGACGTGCCGGTGCCGCATTTCGGCGTCGTGCTGACGATGCCCGACTGGCAGGCGCTCGCCGACCGGCTGACAGCGGCGGGGACGCGCTTCGGGATCGCGCCGCATCTGCGCTTCGTCGGGCAGCCCGGCGAGCAGGCGACGATGTTCTTTTATGACCCCTCGGGCAACGCGCTCGAGTTCAAGGCGTTTGCCGATGACGCGATGATTTTCGCGACATGAAGGATTTGTGATGAGCGACCCGATCACCCTCGAAATTCCGCACAAGCTCGGCCTGGCGGGCGCTCGTGCGCGCGTCGAGGGCGGGGTCGGCAAGATCGTCGAGATGGTGCCCGGCGCGACGTCGGTTGATCATCGCTGGGAGGGCGACACGATGCACTTCACCGTCGCTGCGCTCGGGCAGCGGGTGGCGAGCCGGCTGACGGTGGGGGATGCGAAGGTGCGCGCCGAGATCGACTTGCCGATCTTTCTGCGGCTGTTCGCCGACAAGATTAAGGCGAAGCTGGCGAAGGAAGCGCCGAAGATGCTGGAATAGGGATTTTCCTCCTCCTATCTCTCCCGCGAGCGGGAGAGGCTACGGAGACTTGGGTCGCGCTTCTTCAGCGCGGGCCTAGTCGCAGTCGGTGAGGGCCTTCTGCTTTTCGTGCGGGGTCGGCAGAAGAAGGCCCTCACCCAACCCTCTCCCGCGGAGAGCGGGAGAGGGCTAAAAGCGGAAATGCCTATTTCGCGGTCACGCGCCAGATCGTGTTGCCGACATCGTCCGCCACCAGCAGCGCGCCGGCCTGATCGGTGATCACCCCGACCGGCCGTCCCTGCGCGTCGCCCTTGGCGTTGAGGAAGCCCGTCAGCACGTCGACCGGCTTGCTCCCCTTGACCGGGAAGCCGTTGGCACCGAACGGCACGAACGCGACCTTGTAGCCCGACACCGGCACGCGGTTCCACGAGCCGTGTTCGCCGACGAACGCGCCGTTGGCGAACTGGCCGCCGAGCTTGGCGTCGGCCGCGAAGGTCAGGCCGAGTGCTGCGACGTGCGGGCCCATCGCATAATCGGGTCGCTTCGAATATTCCTGCAGCGCCGGGTTTTCAGGCTTCACGCGGGCGTCGGGATAACCGCCCCAATAATACCAGGGCCAGCCGAAATTGTCGCCGAGCCCGACGCGCGTGATGTAGTCGGGGACGATATCCGAGCCGAGCATGTCACGCTCGTTGACCGCGACCCACAAAGCGCCCGATTTGGGCTCGAACGCCATGCCCTGGGGATTGCGGAGCCCCGCGCCGAACACGCGGAAGGTCTTCGCCTTGGGATCGACCTGGAGGATGTTGGCGCGGAATTTCTCGGCGTCGAGGCCGTTGTCGGCGATGTTGCTCGACGATCCGACGCCGACATAGAGCAGCCCGTCGGGCCCGGCGAGCAAGGTGCGCGCCCAGTGATTGCCGCCGCCATTGAGCGGGATGACCTTTTCGGGCTTGGCGGTGATCTTGGTCTGGCCGGGCGTGAAGGGCACGCGGACCAGCGCATCGGTATCGGCGATGTAGAGCTGGCCGTCGAGCAGTGCCATGCCGGTCGGCGAATTGAGCCCCGAAATCAGCACGGTGCGCATTTCGGCCACGCCGTCGCCATTGGTGTCGCGGAGCAGCGTGATGCGGTTGGGCGAGGGGACCGCGGCGCCGCCCTTCTTGAGCAGGAAGCCCATCACGACGTCGGCAATGCCCTTGGTCGCGCGCGGCGGCGAGTTGGTCTCGGCGACGAGCACGTCGCCATTGGGCAGGCGGTAGAGCCAGCGCGGATGATCGAGCCCGGTGGCGAAGACGGCGACCTTGAGGCCCGGCGCGGCGACCGGCATTGCGCCGTTCTGCCAGCCGACGCGGTCGGCGACCTTGACGGTCGGGATGGTCTGCTCGCGCGGGGCGGAGATGGTTGGGCGGTCGCCCTCGACCGCGCTCGCCGGAAGCTGCGCGGGTTCGGGCTGGAGCACCCACCAGAGGACGCCGCCGGCAACGACGACGACGATCGCGAGGATGATGAGGATGTGTTTGCGCATGGATGCGAAATAGGGGGCGAAGCCGGGCAGGGGAAGCGCGTTCTCGCGGGGCGCTGTGACAAAGAAAGCCCCTCCCCTTCAGGGGAGGGGCTAAGTGTGTGCCGTCAGGCGACGGCCGGCTCGCCGCGGACATGGCCCGAGGCCAGGTCGAAGCGGTCGGCGTTCATCACCTTGACCCACGCCTTGACGAAGTCCTTAACGAATTTGTCGCCGGCGTCGCCCGAGGCATAGACCTCGGCCAGCGCGCGGAGCTGCGAGTTGGCGCCGAACACCAGGTCGGTGCGCGAGGCGGTCCACTTTTCCTCGCCGGTCTCGCGCAGCGTGCCGAGATATTCCTCGTCGCTGTCGTCGCTGATCTGCTTCCACGCCGTCTGCATGTCGAGCAGATGCACGAAGAAGTCGTTGGTCAGCTGGCCCTTGCGGTCGGTGAAGACGCCGTGCTTCTCGGCCTTGGGGTGGTTGGCGCCGATGACGCGCAGGCCACCGACGAGCACCGCCATCTCAGGCGAGCTGAGACCCAGCAACTGCGCGCGGTCGACCAGCAATTCCTCGGTCGGAACGCTGAACTTGACCGAGAGATAGTTGCGGAAGCCGTCGGCCTTGGGCTCAAGCACGTCGAAGCTCTCGGCGTCGGTCTGCTCGGCCGAAGCGTCGGTACGACCCGGCGCGAAGGGCACTTCGATCGCATGGCCCGCCGCCTTGGCAGCCGCTTCCACGCCGACCGAGCCACCGAGCACGATCAGATCGGCGATCGACACCTTCTTCGCACCCTTGCCGTCAAAGTCGGCCTTGATGCCTTCATAAACACCCAGCACCTTTGCGAGCTGCTCGGGCTGGTTGACCTCCCAGTCCTTCTGCGGGGCCAGGCGGATGCGCGCACCGTTGGCGCCGCCGCGATGGTCCGAATGGCGATAGGTCGAGGCCGAGGCCCAGGCCGTCGTCACCAGCTCGGCAACCGAAAGCCCGGAATTGGCGATCGCCTGCTTGAGGCCGGGGACGTCGCTCGCGTCGATCTGCGCATAATCGGCCGCAGGGATCGGGTCCTGCCAGATCAGGTCTTCGCCGGGAACGTCGGGCCCGAGATAGCGGACCTTGGGCCCCATGTCGCGATGGGTCAGCTTGAACCAGGCGCGGGCGAAGGCATCGGCGAACGCCGCCGGGTCCTTCTGGAAGCGCTTGCTGATCTCGAGATAGGCCGGGTCCTTCTTGAGCGCCATGTCGGCGGTCGTCATCATCGTCGGGACCTTGACGCCAGGCGTGTGCGCCTTGGGGGCAAGCGTTTCCTCGGGGTTGCCGACCGGCTGCCACTGGTGCGCGCCCGCCGGGCTCTTCACCAGCTCATATTCGTGGTCGAGCAGCATGTCCCAATAGGTCTGGTCCCAGGTGATCGGCGTCGGCGTCCAGGCGCCTTCTATCCCCGAGGTGATTGTGTCGTCGCCCATGCCAGTGCCGTGCGTCGACACCCAGCCCATGCCCTGCGTCGCAATGTCGGCGCCTTCCGGCTCGACGCCGACGAGCGAGGCATCACCTGCGCCGTGTGCCTTGCCGAAGGTGTGGCCGCCGGCCGTCAGCGCGACGGTTTCCTCGTCGTTCATCCCCATCCGCGCGAAGGTCTCGCGCATGTCGCGCGCCGAGCCCATCGGGTTGGGGCAGCCGCCCGGACCTTCCGGGTTGACGTAGATGAGGCCCATCTGGATCGCGGCGAGCGGATTCTCGAGCGCACGGCCAGATTCTTCCTCGATGCGCGTGGTGCCGAGCCACTCTTCCTCGGTGCCCCAGTAAATGTCCTTGAGCGGCTCGAACACGTCCTCGCGTCCGCCACCGAAGCCGAACACCGGGCCGCCCATCGATTCGATCCCGACGTTGCCGGCCATGATGAACAGATCGGCCCAGCTCAGCTGCTTGCCGTACTTCGCCTTGATCGGCCACAGCAGGCGGCGCGCCTTGTCGAGGTTGCCGTTGTCCGGCCAGCTGTTGAGCGGCGCAAAGCGCTGCGAGCCCGACGACGAGCCACCGCGACCGTCCCCGGTGCGATAGGTGCCGGCGCTGTGCCACGCCATGCGGATGAAGAACGGGCCGTAATGCCCGTAATCGGCCGGCCACCACGGCTGGCTGTCGGTCATCAGCGCGGTCAGGTCGCGCTTCACCGCGGCGTAATCGAGCGTGTTGAAGGCTTCGGCATAGTCGAAGTCGTCGCCCATCGGGTTGCCCGACAGGCCGTTCTGCTGAAGGATTTCGAGGCTGAGCTGGTTGGGCCACCAATCGCGATTGGTGCGGCCGAGCAGCGAGCGGAGCGCGGCGGGCTCCTTGCTCGGGTCGCTCAGCGGGCTGCCTGATGTAATGGCGTCCATGTCTCTCTCCATGTGTCGAGGCTTATGATCTCGAAGGGAGGATGCCATGAACGCCGTGATCGAGGAAATGTATTAAACCGCAGAGAGTGATCGACCGGGTGATTTTCGCGGTGGCCCGCTAGAAGCGGATCGGGATGCCAAGCATCAGCTGGCTAGTCTGGTTGTCGACGTGCTTGAAGTCGATCCGCACCGCCGCGCGGCGGCTCACGCGATATTCCGCGCCGCCCCCGACGATGAAGCTGCTGCCCCACTCGTCGACGCCTGCAATGCCGGGATTATAGTCGAAGCGGTAGCGATTGCCCCCATATCCGCCGGTTGCGTAGAGCAGCAGGCGCGGCGTCGCGAGATAGCCGGCACGCACGCTCAGGCGATAGCCATAGCGCGGATGTTGCTCGAAGAAGCGCGTGCCGTCGGGCAAGCGCGCGACCTGCCGCCCGCCGCCGATATTCAGGCCGACTTCGCCGCCGAGACGGAGCTTTTCGGCTACCGCGACATCGTATCCGGCGAAAACCCCGCCGCTCGGACCGACCGCGCGATAGTAGCGGCTGATCGTTTGACCCAGCGTGTAGTTGGTCACGTCGAAGAAGATATGATCTTCGCGCGCGCCCGACTCGATGCCGGCAAACGGCCCGGTGAAGGGCCGGTCCTCGGCATGAGCGGCGGTGGCGGACAGAATGGCAGCGGCGCCGATCATCGCTAACGAGACGAGTTTGCAGGTCATGACAGTTCCCCTTTGCTACGATAGCGAAACGAGATTTGCCTTTATTGCCTGAATGTTACCTTATCCCGATGGTTTGCTGCGGTTAATCTTGCTCGCGTTCGGGCTTCGGGGGATGGAGCCGCAGGCCGAGCACGCGGCGCGTGTCGGCGGCGACGACTTCGAGCGTCCAGCCGCTGTCATGAACGATGCATTCGCCGACCTGCGGAACATGCCCGGCGAGCACCGCGGCAAGACCGCCGATCGTGTCGATATCGCCATCGACCTCGGCGAGCCGCGGGTCGATCGTCTCGCCGACGTCTTCCAACTCGGCGCGAGCATCGGCTTCCCAGGCGCCGCCGTCGAGCGGCACGAGCAACGCCTCGGGGGCGTCGTCATGCTCGTCCTCGATATCGCCGACGATTTCCTCGATCAGATCCTCGATCGTGACGAGGCCTTCGGTGCCGAAATATTCGTCGAGCACGATCGCGAGATGCACGCGCTTCTGGCGCATGTCGGCGAGCAGATCGAGCGCGCCGCGCGACATCGGGACGTAAAGTGGCTCGCGGATCAGCTCGGCGATGCTCGGCGGGTGGGGGGCTCCGGTCGCGAGGATCGCGAACACGTCCTTGATATGGACCATGCCGATGATCGTATCGAGCTTCTCGCGGTAAACCGGCAGGCGGCTGTGGCCGGCCTCGGCGAACAGCGCGACGAGGTTGGCGAAGCTGGTGCGCTCCTCGACCGCGACGATATCGGCGCGCGGCACGCCGACGTCGCCGGCATCGCGCTCGCCGAAATGGAGCAGGTTGCGCACCATCGTGCGTTCGAGCGGGGAGAGGTCGCCCTTGGCGTCGGGCGCGGGATCATCCTCATGCGCGTCGATCGCTTCTTCGAGCGTCGCGCGGAGCGATTCGTCACCGGTGTGACCCGAGATCCAGCTGCGGAAGCTCCGCCAAATGCTGGTTTCCGCGTGCTGGGCACCGCCTAAATGGCTGGCCCCAGTCTGATTGAGGGGGCCGGTCGTACTTTGGCCGTCGGGCATGGCGGTCAGTTAGTCCTCTTCGATCAAATAGGGGTCGGCAAGCCCGAGGCTCTTGAGCGCGTCGATCTCGATCGCCTCCATCGCCTCGGCCTCCATGCCGACCATGTGATCATAGCCTAGCAAATGCAGCGTGCCATGCACGATTAAATGCGTTGCGTGCTCTTCGAGGCTGACGCCTTTTTCCATCGCCTCGCGCGCGCAGGTTTCGTGCGCGAGGACGATGTCGCCGAGCAGGACCTCGCCGTCGTCGCTATTCTGCCCGATCGTTTCTAGCAGGTCGGCCTGGACCATCGGGAAGGAGAGCACGTTGGTCGGCTTGTCCTTCTGGCGATATTGGGCGTTGAGGACTTGTACCTCGGCGTCGGTGGCGAGGCGGATCGAGATCTCGACCGTGGCAGCGCCGGTCGCGAGTTCGCCATAGGGCGTGCGCGAGATTGCGGCGGTCGCGGCGCGGGTGGCGAGCGCTTGCCAGTCGTGCTCGGGCCAGACGTCTTCGTGGGAGAGGGCGATTTCAAGCATCAGGCAAGGTCCGTATGGAGGAAGTCGTTGCCCTTGTAGAGCAGGCTGGCGTCGTTGGTCTTGGCGCAGGCGTACGCGAAGCAATCGCCCATGTTGAGTTTGGCGGGGTGGCCGCTGTTACGGCCATACGTCTGGTAAGCGTCAAGTGCAGCGATCAGTTCCGTCGATCCGACATCGACCAAACGCAAGGCCAGCAACTCGGCCGACTCCTCCACCAACGCGCGGGCTTCGGTCACGGACAAAGTGCCGCGCTTGCGTACCGCGCTTACGGTTTCCCAGCACGACATCGCAGACCATAGCGAATCGGCTTCCGCGAGCACGGTTTGACGGAAGCGGTCGCGCTCCGGTTCGTTGGTGATCATGGCGACCAGCGCGGAGGCATCGACGAAGATGGTCAATCCGGGTCCTCGCCCCACATCTCGTCGAAAAACGCTTTGTCGGCATCTGCGCTGGTCGTTGGCGAAAAGGTGTGGGTTGCCCATAACGCATCCAATTTCTCTCGCGCCGAAAGTTGCGGCTCGGCGCGGTCGAGTTCGGCCTCGCGCGCGGCGGCGAGTTCGCGGACGAGCGCCGTCTTGGTGAGGCCCGACCGCTCGGCGACGCGAGTCACCAGGGCAGCGGTTTCTTCATCCTTGATGTAGAGCGATGCCATCTTCCGTCTCCGGGGATATCCGTTCCTTATAGGTCAGGATATCCCGCGCTTCAATCAACTCACGCCTTCATAGGCCTCGACGATACGCCCGACGATCGGATGCCGCACGACGTCGCCCGACCCGAAGCGGCAGATCGACAGGCCTTCGACACCTTCGAGCCGCCCGACCGCGTCGTTCAACCCGGAAGCATTCATCCCGCCGGGAAGATCGGTCTGCTTGGGATCGCCGCACACCACCATCCGGCTGTTCTCGCCGAAGCGGGTGAGGAACATCTTCATCTGGGCGGGCGTGGTGTTCTGCGCCTCGTCAAGGATGATGAAGGCATCCGCGAGCGTACGCCCGCGCATGAAGGCGATCGGTGCGATCTCGATCTCGCCGCTCGCGATGCGGCGCTCGACCTGCTCGGCGGGGAGGCAGTCGTTGAGCGCGTCGTAGAGCGGACGGAGATACGGATCGACCTTCTCCTTCATGTCGCCGGGGAGGAAGCCGAGCTTCTCGCCCGCCTCCACCGCGGGGCGCGACAGGATGAGGCGCTGGATGCTGCCGGTGATGAGCTGCGCGACGGCTTGCGCGACCGCGATATAGGTCTTGCCGGTGCCCGCTGGCCCGAGCGCGAAGATGATGTCGTTGTTGAGCAGTTGCCGCATGTAATGCGCTTGGGCGATGGTGCGCGGGACGATCGTCTTCTTGCGCGTGCGGATCATGATCTGCGGGACGGCACCGCCGCCGGCATCGGCCTGGATGATCCCGGCGAGCGTCGGCTCGCTCGACATCGCGATCACCGCGTCGATCAGCCCGGTATCGACGACTTCGCCGCGCACGATCCGGTTGTAGAGCCCGTGCAGCACGTCACGCGCTTGAGCCACCGCCTCGGCGCTGCCCTCGAGCCCGACCTTGTTGCCGCGCGCGGTGATGTAGACGCCAAGCTTGTTCTCGAGCGCGAGCAGGTTCTGGTCGAATTCGCCGAACAGCTGCGCCATCAATTGGGGACGATCGAACACGAGTTCGGTGCGGCTACGATCACCGGATTGCGCGGGGACGGGCTTGCGGCTCATGCGGTTCCTTAACGTCGGAGGGTGAGCAAAAGGTAGGGCGCGCGGCGCGGATAGATAGGTGGCGATCGGAATATTCCGACGCGGCGCGGGGGCGGCGCGCGAGGATCAGCGGCGCAGGCCGATCCGTTCGAGCACGATGCGACCGCCCGACAGCAGGATCATGCCGACGCCTGCCGCGATATAGACCCACAAAGCCGCCGGATTGCGCTTCCACTGCGGCGGCACGAGCTCGGTCGGGGCGGGTTTCGGCATGCGCTGGGTTTTGCGCTTTTTGGGCGCGCGTGTCGAGAGGCGCTTCTTTTCTAAGCCCTCCCGCGAAGGCGGGAGAGGGCTTTAGGAAGAAGAAGAGGGGAGGAGGCCGAGCATCGAGTTCGCGCCCGCTTCGGCGAGCGTCACTTCGACGAGGTCGCCGATCGCCGCATCGCTCACCAGATGGACCGATTGCAACCACGGGCTCTTGCCGATCAGCTGGCCGGCCAACTTGCCGGTGCGCTCCATCAAAACCTGGCAGGTCTGTCCGACGGTCGCCGCGTTGAACGCCGCCTGGTCGCGGTTGAGCGCGGCCTGGAGGCGCTGGAGGCGGTCATCCATCACGTCTTCGGGGACTTGATCGCCCATCGTCGCGGCGGGGGTGCCGGGGCGCGGGCTGTATTTGAAGCTGTACGCCTGCGCATAGCCGACCGCATCGACCAGGCTCAGCGTCTCGAGGAAATCGGCCTCGGTCTCGCCGGGGAAGCCGACGATGAAATCGCCCGACAGCGCGATGTCGGGTCGTGCGGCGCGGACACGGTCGAGGATGCGCAGGTATGAGTCGCGGCTGTGGCTGCGGTTCATCGCCTTGAGGATGCGGTCGCTGCCCGCCTGCACCGGCAGATGCAGGAACGGCATCAACTTCTCGACGCTCGCATGCGCGTCGATCAGCCCCTGCGTCATGTCGTTGGGGTGGCTCGTCGTATAGCGGATCCGCGCGAGGCCGGGGATCGCATCGAGCGCGGCGATCAGGTCGTGCAGCCCGCGCGCGCCATCGCTCCAGGCGTTGACGTTCTGCCCGAGCAGCGTGAGCTCGCGCGCGCCCGCGTCGACCAGTGCCTTGGCCTCTTCGACGATCTGGCCCCAGCGCCGCGAAACTTCGCCGCCACGCGTATAAGGCACGACGCAATAGGTGCAGAATTTATCGCAGCCTTCCTGCACCGTCAGGAACGCGCTCGGCGGCACGCGACGGCGCGCGGGGAGGTGGCCGAACTTGAGATCGACCGGCATGTCGGTATCGAGCGCCGCCTCGCCGCGCGCGGCTTTTGCCACGAGGTCGGGCAGGTTGTGATAGGCTTGCGGGCCGACGACGACGTCGACCTTGGCGCGGCGCACGATCTCGGCGCCCTCGGCTTGCGCGACGCAGCCGGCGACCGCGATCATCGGGGTGCGGCCCTGCTTGCCGGCATCCTTGCGCAGCCGGCCGATGTCCGAATAGACCTTCTCGGTCGCGCGCTCGCGGATGTGGCACGTGTTGAGCACCACCAGATCGGCGTCCTTGGGATCGACTTGCGTCAGACCCTGCGCGGCCATCAGCTCGCCCATGCGGTCGCCGTCATAGACGTTCATCTGGCAGCCGAACGATTTTACGGCGTACGTCTTGGGGGCGGCCTTGGGGGCGGTGGTGGCGTCTGACATGATCGGCGGCGCTATAGGCGCAAAAGCCGCGGGGCAGAACCCCTGCTAGGCGTCCGGCGCGGGTCGGTCGATTCCGGCGGCGATCGCGGTTGGAAGCGTGGCGCCTTTGCCCGCCCAGGCGTCATGCCCGACGAACGGCGGGACCGGCCCGCACATCACCACCGACAGCGCCGCTTCGATCCGGCGCTTGCTCTCGGCCGCGATCAGCTTGCGGCCTGGAAAATCGCGCGGGTAGAAGGGCTCGAGAAAGTGCACCGCGACGCGAAACCGGTCCTTGCGCGCCAGCAGCCGCATCGCATTGGCCTTGCCGGTCTCGTCGCCGATCCACGCGATGTCGGCGCCGACCGGGCCGTAATCGAGCAGCACGGGCTGCACCATCACGCCCGGCGGCGGCGGCTCGAGCACCTTGAGCATCGGCGTCTTGAACGGCAGCAGCGAGCGGCCGTCGGTGGTCGTGCCTTCGGGAAACACCGTGACCGACCAATTCTCGGCAAGCGTCTCGCGCAGCGCGTTGATCTGCTCGGCCACCCCAAGGCGATCCTCGCGTGCGACGAACACGGTGCGGTTGAGCGTCGACAGCCAGCCGACGACGGGCGCCTCGCGGATCTCGGCCTTGGCGACGAAGGCTGTTCCGCTCGCGCCGGCGATCGCGAGGATGTCGATCCAACTGACGTGGTTGGCAATGTAGAAGACGTCGCGCTTGAGCGGCACGCCGACGACGCGCACGCGTGCACCGCAGATCCGCGCCGCCGTGCCGAGAAACAGCCGCGGCCACGGCGAGGAGAGCCGCACCGTCCGCCACAGATAATGTAACGGGATGGCGAGCAGCAAGGTCAGCCCGAGCAAACCCACGCGTGTCCACAGCCGGATCCAGCCGAGCCAGCCGATCGGGGGCGGGCGACCGGCGGCCGCATCGGCCCGCGCGGAGGCGCGAGCCGCAGCCGCTTCAGCTCTTGCGGTCAAGGACGACGCCGTACAATTCCATGCGGTGATCGACCAGCCGGAAGCCGAGCCGCTCGGCGATCGCCTTCTGCAATTGCTCGAGCTCGGGGTCGACGAATTCGATGACCTTGCCGGTCTCGACGTCGATCAGATGGTCGTGATGCGCCTCGGGCGCGGGCTCGTAGCGCGAACGGCCGTCGCCGAAATCGTGACGGTCCAGGATGCCGGCTTCCTCGAACAGGCGGACCGTACGATACACCGTCGCGATCGAAATGCCCGGATCGATCGCCGAGGCGCGCTCATAGACCTTCTCGACATCGGGATGGTCTTCGGCATCCGACAGCACGCGGGCGATCACGCGACGCTGGTCGGTGATGCGCAGGCCCTTTTCGGCGCAGAGGGCTTCGAGATCAATGTGACGCGGCATGCCGTCGATGTAGGCGCTTCGCGCTTGTTGCGAAAGAGGATAGTGAGTCGCAACAAGCCGGCGCGGCCGGGGTCCGCTCCTCCCGGCACGGGAGGGGCGGACCGTCAGTTCAGCGTGCGGTCTTGCGGCGCGTGGTGCCCAGGCCAATCTTCTTGGCGAGGGTGCGGCGCTGCTCCGCGTAATTCGGCGCGACCATCGGATAATCGGCAGGAAGATTCCACTTCGTGCGATATTGTTCGGGGGTCATTTGATAATGCGTCATCAGATGACGCTTGAGCATCTTCAGCTTCTTGCCGTCTTCGAGGCAGATGATGAAGTCGGGCTTGATCGACGAACGGACCGAAACGGCCGGCTCCTGCTTGATCGTTTCGACCGGCGCCGGGCCACCAAGGCCCGAAAGCGCGCCATGAACGTTGGCGATCAGCACCGGCAGATCCGAAACTGCGACGCTATTGTTGCTGACGTGGGCTGCGACAATGTCGGCAGTGAGCGTGATCAGGGTTTCCTGAAGCTCGTTCAATACGTCCATACTAATCCTTTCGGTCCAAATTGGACGGCGATTACATACCGTCCGAGGGCGGGCCTATCGTCGCTCCGTTGACGCAGTGCAAGCAGTATTCGTTGTATGACAAGAACGTTAGGATAGATCGCGGCGATAGGTCAGCGCATCGAAAGTCTGTCCGGCAGGCCCATGATAGTAATCACGCCGGTGTCCAACCTTGATGAAGCCCTCGGATTGATACAATTTAATTGCTTCATTTCCTTGGCGAACCTCAAGATGCAGCGACTTGGCCGACTGCGTTACGGCATCGGCGATGACCGCGCGCAATAACGCCGCCGCGACGCCACGACGCCGAAAGGACGGGGCGGTCGCAAGCAATAATAGCTCAGCTTCGTCGAGCACGCAGCGCGACAAGGCGAACCCGGCACACTCTCCGCCGAGCGCGGCGATCGTCAGCCACACGCCGGGCATCGCCATCAGGCCGAGCACCTGGTTGTGCGTCCACGCCTCGCCAAAACGGGTATCGAAGGCTGCCTGCATCACGCGATCGACCAACGGCAGGTCGGCAACCGCGCCGCTGCGCAGGTCGATTCCCATTACCGTGCTCATGCCGGTACAGCCTGCGGGATCGCATCGGGGGCGCGACCGTAGATCGGTTTCGGCGCGAGTGCCCGCAGCGCGGGCGGCAGCAGCGCGGCATCGACCGCGGCGGGCAAGCGCTCGTCGACGCGCAGATCGGACGCAAGCGCCGTGAGAAAGCGCACGCCGTTGCCGACCGCCAGCCGTCCGGCCAACGCCGCGAGCGCCGCCTCGGGGCGCAGCGCCTGGAAGGGACCGGTGTCGCGCAATGGGGTGGTATATCCTTGCATGAAGACTTCGCCATGCCCCCCTTCGAGGACGATCGCAAGCGGATCGGCAGAGCCCTGCGCGAACGCCGCGGCGGCCAGTGCGGCGAGCGACGAATAGCCTGACAGCGCGGCGCCCCAGCCCAGCGCGAGCCCGCGCGCAGCGGCGATCCCGACGCGGATGCCGGTGAAGCTGCCGGGGCCGCAATCGACCAAGATCTGCTCGGCGCGGCCGCCACCCGGCAAGGCGGCGATCATCGGGATCAGCCGCTCGGCATGGCCACGCCCCACGATGTCATGCGCATGCGCGACGACCGCGTCACCGTCGAGCAAGGCGACCGAGCAGGCGGCGGTCGCGGTTTCGATGACGAGCGTGCGCAAGCCGGGCGTCAGGCGAGCGCGTTGAACTTTTCGAACGCCGGGCGGGGCAGGCGTCCGAACACCGTCGCAGGGTCGCCATGACCGAGCGTCGAGATGAAGTTGGTCGTCACCGCCGGCGTGTCGGCGAAGAAGGCGGCATTGACCGCTTTGGCGTCGAAGCCCGACATCGGCCCGGTATCGAAGCCGAGCGCACGCGCCGCGATGATGAAATAGGCGCCCTGCAGCGTCGAGTTGCGGAACGCCGACTCTGCGCGCGCAGTGTCGTTGGCGAACCACGGCCGCGCATCGACGTGCGGGAACAGTTCGGGGAGATGGTCATGGAAGTTGCCGTCCATGCCGATGATCACGGTGACCGGCGCGTTCAGCACCTTCGGCGCGTTCTGCGCCGAGCAGGCGGCAGCAAGCTTGGCCTTGGCCGCTTCGCTGGTCACCCAGACCATCCGCGCGGGCAACTGGTTGGCCGACGTCGGCCCCCACTTCATCAGGTCCCAGATCGCGTGGAGATCGCTCTCGCTGACCGGTGCATCGGTATAGCCGTTGAAGCTGCGCGCGGTGCGGAAGATCTGGTCGAGGGCTTGGTCGGGGATCGCGGTCATTTATACGGCTCGCACTTCGGTGACTTCGGGGACGTAATATTTGAGCAACTGCTCGATCCCGTTCTTGAGCGTCGCGCTCGACGACGGGCAGCCGGCGCACGCGCCCTGCATCGCGAGGAACACCTTGCCCTTGTCGAAGCCGCGATAGACGATGTCGCCACCGTCGTTCGCCACCGCCGGGCGGATGCGCGTCTCGATCAGATCCTTGATCTGCGCGACGATGTCGGCGTCGGCCGGATCGTCGTTGAACGAATCCTCGGCGGGCACCGCGATCGCGCCGGCATTGCCGGGCTTGAACAAAGGCATGCCGGCGCTGAAATGATCGACCAGCAGGCCGAGCACGTCGGGCTTGAGGCTCGCCCATTCGCTTCCCGGCGCCGCGGTGACCGAGACGAAGTCGCGCCCGAAGAACACGCCGGTCACGTCGCCGAGCCCGAACAGCGCCTCGGCGAGCGGCGAGGCCTCGGCCTCTTCCGGCGTGACGAAGTCGCGCGTCCCCGCCTCCATCACGGTGCGATTGGGCAGGAATTTGAGCGTCGCCGGGTTGGGCGTTGTTTCGGTCTCGATCAGCATGGCTGGCATGTGGCGCCGTGGAGGGGTGAGCGCAAGGTGCGAAGTGCGTCGCTCTGGTGGAACCGCCGCGCGTCGGCGGCGGGCGGGGCGCGGCGCGAACGCTGGCGGAGCGGGGATTCGCCCGCTATCTAGGGGCGATGATCGCCCCATCGCGTATGACGCGCTTCGCCTTTGCTTCCCTTCTGGTGCTTGCCACCGTGCCGCAGGTGCTGGCGCAGACCGCACCCGCCGCACCTGCTGCTGCCGCGGCTCCTGCCGCACCCGCCGCCGATAGCGCGATCGCCAGCCGCGCGCCGTGGCTCTACAAGGGCAGCGACATCACGCCCGATCCCGCGTGGCATTTCGGCACGCTCAAGAACGGCCTGCGCTATGCCGTGCGCAAGAATGGCGTGCCGCCCGGGCAGATCTCGATGCGCGTGCGGATCGACGCGGGCTCGCTCTATGAGGATGACAGCGAGCGCGGCTTCGCACATCTGATCGAGCATCTCTCGTTCCGCGGCTCGGAATATGTCCCCGACGGCGAGGCCAAGCGGATCTGGCAGCGGATGGGCACGACCTTCGGCTCGGACACCAACGCGCAGACGACGACGACGCAGACCGTCTACAAGCTGGATTTGCCGAGCGCGACCGCCGCCGGGATCGACGAGAGCCTCAAGATTTTGTCGGGCATGGTCTCCAAGCCCAACATCACCGCCGCCGCGCTCAATGCCGAACGCCCCGCGGTGCTGGCCGAACAGCGCGAGCAGCCCGGGCCGCAGGTGCGCGTGATCGATGCGCTCAACGCGACTTTCTTCGCCGGGCAGCCGCTCGCCGACCGCTCGCCGATTGGCCACGTCAAGGAACTCGAGGCGGCCACCGCCGCCTCGGTCAAGGCGTTCCACGACCGCTGGTATCGCCCCGAGCGCGCGCTGGTGGTGATCGCCGGCGATTTCGATCCCGACCAATTGGAAGCGATGGTCGCCAAGAATTTCGGCGGGTGGAAGGGCGTCGGCCCCAATCCCGCCGACCCCGATTTCGGCCAGCCCGACCCCAAGCAGACCACCACCAAGGCGGTGGTCGAGCCCGGCATCCCGACGCGGATCGAGATGGCGATCGTGCGGCCGTGGCACTTCAATGACGATACGATCGTCTTCAACCAGAAGCGGCTCGCCGATTTCATCGCGCTGGCGGTGATCAACCGGCGGCTCGAGACGCGCGCGCGCTCGGGCGGCAGCTATATCGCCGCGGCGGTGCGGCTCGACGATCCGTCGCGCTCGGCCAATGGGACGTTCGTGACGATCCTGCCGGTCGGCTCGGCGTGGGACCCCGCGCTGAAGGACGTGCGTGCGGTGATCGCCGACGCGCAGGCCTCGGCGCCGACCAAGGCCGAGATCGAGCGCGAGCTCGCCGAGCAGCGCGTGTCGTTCAAGACCCAGGTCGACACTTACCGCGCCGAAGCCGGCAGCAAGGAAGCCGACGACATGGTCCAGGCGCTCGACATTCGCGAGACGACGACCTCGCCAGCGGTGATCCAGAAGGTGTTCGAGGATGCCGAGAAGAAGGGCTTCTTCACCCCCGACAAGATCCTCGCTTCGACCAAGCGGCTGTTCCAGGGCACCGCGACGCGCGCGCTGATCTCGACCCCGACCGCCGAGCCCGGCATCGAGGGTGCGCTCGCCAACGCGCTGAAGGTCGACGTGAAGGGTCTCGCCGGCAAGCGCACGCGGCAGGCAAACGTCAGCTTCGCCAACCTTCCCAAATTGGGGCCGCCGGCAACGATCGTCTCGAACACGCCGATCAAAGAATTCGAGATGCAGGAATATAATCTGTCGAACGGCGTGCGCGTGCTCGTCTATCCGACCACGTCGGAGGACAGCCGCGTCTATGTCCGCGTGCGCTTCGGGGCCGGCTACAACGCCTTGCCCGCGACCAAGGAGACGCCGGCATGGGCCGCCGATCTGGCGCTGACCGCGGGCGGGATCGGCAAGCTCAACCAGGGCGATCTCGACGCGCTGACCTCGGGGCGGCGGATCGGGCTCGATTTCGGGATCGACGAGGATGCCTTCACCTTCAACGCGCTGACGTCGCCGGCCGATCTCGGCGACCAGCTGCAGCTGATCGCCTCGGCGCTGACCGCGCCGGGCTGGGACCCGGCGCCGGTGCTGCGCGCGCGCAGCGTCGCGGTGTCGGCTTATGCCGGGTATAACAGCTCGGCGACGGGCGTGCTGTCGCGCGATCTCGACCGGCTGCTGCGCGATGGCGATCCGCGCTGGGGCACGCCGAGCCTCGCCGCGATCCAGGCGACGACGCCCGAGGCGTTCCGCGGCCTGTGGGAGCCGTTGCTCAAGACCGGCCCGATCGAGGTGATGGTGTTCGGCGACATCAAGGCCGATGCCGCGATCGCCGCGGTGCAGAAGACGATCGGCGCGCTGCCGCCGCGCACCACCGCGCCCGTCGTCTCGCCGCCGCCGCATTTCCCCGCGCACAACCAGACGCCGGTGACGCGCACGCATGACGGCCCGCCCAACCAGGCGGCGGCGGTGATCGCCTGGCCGACCGGCGGCGGCGTCGCCGGCCTGAGCGAGGCGCGGCGGCTCGAGGTGCTCGCGGCGATCTTCAGCGACCGGCTGTTCGACCGGCTGCGCTCGCGCGACGGCGCCAGCTACAGCCCGAACGTGTCGAGCGACTGGCCGACGGGTTTTCCGAGCGGCGGCAAGATGGTCGCGATCGGCCAGGTGACGCCCGAGAACATCCCGCTCTTCTTCAAGCTCTCGCGCGAGATCGCCGCCGAACTGGTGGCCAAGCCGGTCGATGCGGACGAACTGAAGCGCACGATCGGGCCGATGCAGCAATCGATCCAGCGGCAGTCGACGGGCAATCAGTTCTGGATGAACCAGCTCGACGGCGCGACTCGCGAGCCGGCGCGGATCACCGCGCTGATGCATCTCTATTCGGACATCACCAACATGACCGCGGCGGAGCTGCAGGAGACCGCGGCCAAGTATCTGCGGCCCGACAAGGACTGGACGTTGCAGGTGGTGCCGGCGAGCGAAGCCAAGAAATAGCGAAGCTATTTCGCGGCCGCGCCAGCGGCGAGCCCGGCCGGCGGCGCTACAGCGCCGACCGACGGCGCGGCTTTGCCGCGACGCGACGTGCTCGACGCGCTCGACAGGTCGACACCGCCGCCCGAACGAACCCGCGCGTTCGTTTCCGTTTGCCCAGGAATACCCGTGCGACGCCGACGATGTCCAAAGAGCGCGCTAGGCGCATCACGCGCCCGACGATGTCGGACAGCGCACTCTCGCGCGTCGGTCGTCCGTCGGCACCGGAGCCTTGCCCGCAGGCCGCCAAAGGTCCAGCATTCCCCGATGACCGAAGCGCATGACCTTCAACCGGCAGCGACCGGCCGGACGCCAGGAGCCGAAGTCTCGATCAGGATCGGGACGCGGGCGAGCCTCGATGCCAAGATCAGCAGCGCGGGGCTGCTTTCGGGCATCGTGCTGTCGGTATCGGTCATCACCCCCGCCGCCGTGCAGGATTGCCGAGGTCGGCAGTCATGGGAACTGTGGACAGTTTTTCCGGCCGTCCAAAGTAATAGCCTTGCAACTGGCTGCACCCCATCAACGTCATTGCCGTCGCCTGGCTTGCGGTTTCCACGCCTTCAGCGGTGGTCTCCACTCCTAGGCTCTCGGCCAGCGTCAAGATGGCGCGAACGATCGCTTTGCTCTCGCGCTCGCCGCTGGCGGCCGCGCGCACGAAACTCTGGTCGATCTTGATCTTAGCAAACTGCGTCCGGCTGAGATAGCCGAACGAGGAATAACCCCTGCCGAAATCATCAAGCACCAGCCGCACACCTAAGGCGCGCAAATTGCTCAGCAATTCTAACGTCGTCGAATTCTCCCCGATGAAGATCCTCTCAGTGACCTCCAACTCCAGTCGACCCGGCTCGAGCCCGCTTGTTGCCAGGGCCGAGATGACGCTGTTGGCGAGGGTCGATCCGGTCAACTGGGCGACCGACACATTGACGGCGACGCGGATGTTGGACGGCCAGATCGCAGCGTCGGCGCAGGCCTGCCGAATCACCCAATTGCCGATCTGCCCGATCAGGCCCAAATCCTCGACAATTGGAATGAAACGGTCGGGCGGAACCGATCCGCGTTCGGGATGATCCCAGCGCAGCAGCGCCTCCCGCCCGACAAGCTGTCCCGAAGCCGATTCAATTATCGGCTGATACACAAGCGACAGTTGTCCGTCTGCCAGCGCCGACCGAACATCGGCCTCAAACAGCCGGTCGGCCTGTGCCGCCTCGAGCATCTGCGGCTGATAGAAGGAGTAGGTTCCGCGGCCCGCGTCCTTGGCGCTGTATAGCGACAGGTCGGCGCTCCGCAGGAGGGTCAGATCGTCGTCCCCGTCGTCGGGACCTCGAGCGATACCGATCGACGCGCCAATCTGCAGTCGCGCCTCGCCTATCTGGTAAGGCGCCGAAAGCGCCGCAATGATCGTGCTGGCGAGATTGCCGACGTCACGGTTATCCCGTCCAGCGCTGATGACGATCGCGAATTCGTCGCCGCCGAGTCGCCCTACCTGGCCCCAGTCGTGGGCCGCCTGCTCCAGCCGTCGCGCGACGAGCACGAGCAATTGGTCTCCGATCGCATGGCCTAGCGAGTCGTTGACATGCTTGAAACGGTCGAGATCGACCAGAAGTAGGATCGCTTCGGCCGTCGTCTTACCGTGGGCCTGAGACGCGTGACGCAACAACGCTTCTTCGATAATCTCCCGGATCAACAGCCGATTGGCAAGGCCGGTCAGGGGATCGCGGCGAGCCGAACCGACTGAGTCATTGCCGGTCAAACGGGTCTCGGTAATGTCCGATCCTACGCCGCGCCACCCCCTCAGTTGGCCCTGCTCGCCAACCAACGGGATAGCCGACAGCGACCACCAGCGAGTGCCTCCGAACACCGGGATAGCCAAATCGCGAAACGCGATGCCCGCGCGTACGTGCTCCAGTAGCGTCCGCATGCCCGACGATCGCAATGCTGCCTGCCCAAATGGGTCCAGGACGTCGCTCGCGAGCTTGCCGACCGGGCTGCCATGCTTTGACCCGATTGCCGCGACCATCGCATCCGACATTGCGACGATGCGTTGATCCGCGTCCATCTCCCACAGCCAATCGCTTCCGCTCGCACCGAGCTCGCGCAGTAATTCGATTATCCGACTTTTTTCTCGGGATTGGGATACTGCGTAGAAGTGGTCGTTGAACCTTCGCCATGCGGCTAGAGAAGCTGCGCTGATCGTCAACGTGACCGATAGGGATAAGGCCGCCAAGGCGGGTTGCCCCATGATACCGTAGATCGCGGTCGTTCCGAGCGCGATAGTCCACACAAAGGTCATGGCCGCCGTTGGAACACTCGCCAACGTCATGCTCCCGCCGCATATCAAGCCGGTTAACATCAAGCAGAATGTCAGGCGGACATGCGCGTCGCCGTGTATCGACCAGATCAAGCCGGGCACGAGATAGATCAACGCGCCGATCAATGAACCAAGCGCAAGTCGCCAAGGCTGATTTGCCAATATCGTTAAGCGACACTGCTTGGCTAAAAACCATTTCGCGCGCAAGTAGCGGAACGCTGCGTAGCCCGTCATCAGACCCAGCCAAGGCACCAGATTAGCTAAGCTGATGCTGGAGGCCAGCGACCACGCCGTTAGGATCGCGCACAGCAATGATGAAGCAGCACTGATCGGCAAGAGGCGAACCAGCTCGATGATTTGCGAGCGAGCAAGCTCTTCATTGTAGCCACTTCCTTGCGAAGCGGCATAGAATAGACGCCCAATCCCAACAATCTCATCGTCATTTTCGAAACTGATGATATCACGCGACAAAGATTTGAGTTTCTCCTGATCGGGCATTAGATCATTGTAGGCCACCTGCGCTGAAAAGTGCTAAAGCCAAGGAGATTTGTTTCGGGCCATTGCACGTGCGGGCGGCGTCACGTCTTTCGCCGTTGGGGTGCCGTCCTTGGTCGGCTAGGGAAGCGGCCCAAAAGGAGTAAGCACTAGCAGATTGTGGTACCCGCACGTTCGTTGCCAATTGCCGGTTTCGATGATGCCCGCCTGAAAGCGGTCTGTCGCCTTCCCACCAGTTCAAGACATTTGCCAAATCGCGCCGCCCCGCTCACGCCTTGTACAACCCCTCCAGCCGCGCGCCGTAGACGTTCTTCAGCACATGTCGCCGGATCTTCAGCGACGGCGTGAGCTGCTCATTCTCGATCGCGAACGGCTCGTCGGCGAGGACGAAGCGGCGGACGCGCTCGGTCACCGACAGATCCTTGTTCACCCGCTCGACCGCTTGCCCGAGCGCGGTGCGATATTCGCTATTCTCGGCGAGGAGGGCGAAGTTGCAGGCATTGCCCTCGCGCGCGCACCATTGCTGGGTCCATTCGGGATCGGGCACGATCACCGCGACCATGTACGGGCGACGGTCGCCGAACAGCATCGCCTGCGCGATCTCGGGCTGGAGCGTGAGCATCCCCTCGACCTTTTGCGGCGCGACATTCTCGCCCTTGTCGTTGACGAGGATGTCCTTCTTGCGATCGGTGATCTGGATCCGCCCCTTGGGGTCGATCAGCCCGATGTCGCCAGTGTGGAGCCAGCCATCCTTGAGCACGCGCGCCGTCTCGGCCGGGTTGCGCCAATAGCCGTGCATCACGAGCTCGCCGCGCACCAGGATCTCGCCATCCTCTGCGATGCGGACTTCGGTGTTGGGCATCGGCGGGCCGACGGTGTCCATCTTGAGCCCGGACTTGGGGCGGTTGCACGAGGTGACGGGGGCCGATTCGGTCTGGCCATAGCCTTGCAGGACGGTGACGCCGATCGCCTCGAAGAAGGTGCCGACCTCGGGCGTCAGCGGCGCGCCGCCCGAGACGAGTGCCTTGATCCGTCCGCCGAAGCGCTGCTGGATCTTGGGGCGCAGCGTTGCGCCGAGCAGCAGGTCCATCGGCTTGTCGAACAGGCTGCCCTTGCCCGCGGCCTTCTTGGCGCCGAGCGCCTGTGCGCGACCGAGCAGATAGGTCGACAGCTTGCCCTGCTTCTCGACCGCTTTCGAAATGCGCGTGCGCAGCAGCTCGAACAGCCGCGGCACGACGATCATCATCGTCGGTCGGACCTCCTCGATATTGGCGGCGAGCTTGTCGAGGCCTTCGCTGTAATAGATTTGCGCGCCCAGGCCGATCGGGAAATATTGCCCGCCGGTATGTTCGTAGGCGTGGCTGAGCGGCAGGAACGACAGGAAGATCTCGTCCTCCCAGCCGAAATCCTCCGAGATGATCGTGCAGCAGCCGCCGACATTGTGGAGGATCGCGCCGTGATGCTGCATCACGCCGCGTGGGCTACCGCCGGTGCCGCTGGTGTAGATCAGGCAGGCGGTGTCGTCGCGCGTCGCGGTGGCGCGCAGGGTCGACGGGTCGGCCGCATGTTCGGCGAGCAGCGTGTTCCATTGGTGGAATTCGAGCGCGCCGGATTGCGTGCTGCGCAGATCCTCGATCCCGATCACGATCTGCGCGGTGTTGGCGCGGATCGCGGCGGGGAGCAGCGTCTTGGCGAGCTTGACGGTCGACACGATCACCGCGCGTGCGCCCGAATTCTCGAGGATGTGGATGTGGTCGCGTTCGGTGTTGGTGGTGTAGGTCGGCACCGTGATGCAGCCCGCCGCCATGATCGCGAGATCGGCGATGCACCATTCGGGGCGGTTTTCGGACACGAGCATCACGCGGTCGCCGGGCTCGAGCCCGATCGCCTTCAGGCCTGCCGTCAGGCTGGCGACCTGCTGCGCTGTCTCGCGCCAGCTGCGCGACACCCACTGGCCGCCCGCCTTGTGCCACAGGAACGGCGCGTCGCCCTTCTCGGCGGCGCGCGCGAGGAACATCGCGACGAGGTTGGGGAAATGTTCGAGGTAGCGGACGTCTGCCATGGATGCTCTCCCGGGGAGGGCCGCGCCGTCTTCGGCTGCGGTTGGACTGGAATGTTTCGGCGAGGCTTATTCGGCGGGCCGGGGGATCGCGCCGGCGCGGACGATCCGCGTGGTCTGCCCGTCCTCGCGGACCGCGACGCCCTCGCTGCGCGGATCGGCGGCGCCGACCCACTGCCCGTCGACTCGTTCGATCGCATTGGCTTTTAGCCCCAATGGCGCGACCTGGATATGCTCGCCGAGTGCCTGGAGCGCGGGGACCATCGCCTCGAGCTGGGTGCCCTTTTCGGCGACGGCGTTGAGCTTGGGCGCATAGAGCAAGCCGAGCGCGATCGCGTCCTGCGCGGGCAACTTCCAGTCGAGCACCGCGACCAGGGCTTTCGCCACCTGCGCGATGATCGTAGACCCACCCGCCGCGCCGAGCGCGATGCGGACCGTGCCGTCGGGGCCGTAGACGATCGTCGGCGCCATCGAGCTGCGCGGGCGCTTGCCGCCCTCGACGCGGTTGGCGACGAGATAGCCGTCCTTGGCGGGGACGAAATCGAAATCGGTGAGCTCGTTGTTGAGCATCACGCCGCCGACCGACAGGCCCGACCCGAAATAGCTCTCGATCGTCGTCGTCACCTCGGCGACGTTGCCGCGCCGGTCGACTGCGACGAGATCGCTCGTGCCGGGCACGTCGGCATTGGGGGCGAGCGTGCGCGGCGGGGCGCCGGGCGGGGTGCCCGCCGTGATGTTGGTCATGCTGCGATCGGGCGAGATCAGCGCCGAGCGCGAGGCGAGATAGGCCGGGTCGAGCAGGCCCTTGGTCGGCACCGTCACATGGTCGGGATCGCCGAGATACAGGTCGCGATCGGCATAAGCGAGCCGTTCGGATTCGGCGAACAGATGCCAGGCGACCGGGCTGTCCTTGCCGAGCGCGGGCATGTCGAAGCGTTCGAGCTGCTTGAGGATCATCAGCACGGCGACCCCGCCCGAGGAGGGCGGGCCCATCCCGCAGACCTTGTAGACACGGTACATCGTGCACAGCGGCGCGCGTTCCTTCGCGCGGTAACCGGCGAGATCGGCGAGCGTCATCTTCGACGGGTTCTGCGCCGCGCCATTGACCGTGCTGACGATCTGCTGCGCGACTGCGCCGGTATAGAAGGCATCGGGGCCGTTGCGCGCGATCGCGCCGAACAGGGCCGCTTGCTCGGGGCTCTTGAGGATCGTGCCGACCGCGAGCGGTTGCCCGGCGGCGTCGAGGAAATGGCCGCGCGCCCACGGGTCGATATGGCGCCCGAAATTGACCAGGCCGTTGTGCAGCCGCGGGGTGATCGCAAAGCCGTCCTGCGCCAGCTTGATCGCGGGGGCGAACAGGCTCGCCCAGGGCAGCTTGCCGTAGCGCTGATGCGCCAGCGCCATCATCCGCAGATTGCCCGGCACGCCGACGCTGCGTCCGCCCGGCACCGCGGCGGTGAAGGGCAGGGGCTTGCCGTCGGGGCCGTAGAACCATTTCGGGTCGGCCGCGGCGGGGGCCGCCTCGCGGCCGTCGAAGCCGGTGATCGCATTGGTCGCGGCGTCGTGATGGAGCATGAAGCTGCCGCCGCCGATGCCGCTATTCTGCGGCTCGACGACGTTGAGTGCGAGCATCGTCGCGATCGCGGCATCGGTCGCGCTGCCGCCCTTGCGCAGGATCTCCGCGCCTGCCGCCGCGGCGCGCGGGTCGGCGGCGCTGACCATGCCGAGCGCGGTGGCGTGCGCCTTCGCCGGAGCGGGGGCGGCGCGTTTCGCCTCGGCCGGCGTCGGCGCAACGAACAACAAGGCAGCGGCGGTAAGCGTTCTGTACATCGCCCGAACGGTAACGGGCGAGGGCGCTACGTCAACCGGTGCCGACCGCCTCGGCGATGCTGGCAAAGCCGTCGCGCGCCAGGTTGGCGGCGAGCCCGCGGACGATGCGGCGGGCGAGGCCCGGCCCCTGGAAGACCAGCGCCGTATAGAGCTGGACGAGGCTCGCCCCCGCGCGGATGCGGGCATAGGCCTCGTCGGCGCTGTCTATCCCGCCGACCGAGACGAGCGGCAGCGTACCGCCGGTCGCCTGGCGGAAGTCGGCGAGCCGCTGGCGCGCGAGGCTGGCGAGCGGTGCGCCCGACAGGCCGCCGCTCTCGCCGGCGTGGCGCGAGGCGAGCGGTGGGCGCGAGATCGTCGTGTTGCTGACGATCAGCGCGTCGATCTGATGCGCGGCGGCGGCGCGCGCGATGAAGTCGATCGCCGACGGGTCGAGATCGGGTGCGACCTTGAGGAACAAGGGCGGCCGCTTGATCGGCGCGCGGCGCGCCTCGTCGGCGGCGGCGAGCAGGTCGAGCAGTTCGTTGCCATGCTGCAGATCGCGCAGGCCCGGCGTGTTGGGCGAGCTGATGTTGATCGTGATATAATCGGCGACCTGCGCGGCGGCGGCGACGCCGTGCGCATAATCGGCGACGCGGTCGGGCGCGTCCTTGTTCGCGCCGACGTTGATGCCGAGCAGCCCGGCGCGCTTCGCCGCGACCGCGCGGGGAAGCGCGGCGGCGATCCCGCCATTGTTGAAGCCCATGCGGTTGATCACCGCCTGGTCCTCGACCAGCCTGAACAGCCGTGGCTGCGGGTTGCCGGGTTGCGGCAGCGGGGTGAGCGTGCCGATCTCGACGCTGCCGAAGCCGAGCGCGAAGAAGCCGTCGATCGCGCGGCCATTCTTGTCGACCCCGGCGGCGAGCCCGACCGGATTGGGGAAGGCGAGACCGGCGACGGTGCTGCGCAGGCTGGCGGGCGGCGTCCCCAAGCGCAGCGGCGCGCGGCTGGCGGTCGCGAGCAAAGTGAGCGTCAGATCATGCGCGTGCTCGGCATCGAGCGCGAACAAGGCGGGGCGGAGCAAGGGGAACAGCATCGTCGCGCCTGATGGCAGCGTGCCGCCGCGCCGTCAAAGCCTGCGCGGATCGGGAAGGACGAAACGGCAAATCGTTACGCACGTCGACTTCATCCAATACAATAACGAATCGCGCTGGCAGAAAACACCCGCGACCCAAGAGGTTCCCCCGGCGGGGCCTCTCTCCTTGGTCCGGATGGCTTTCCATCCGGACCACTTTTCTTTGGCTGACATACCAGTTACGCATGCGTTCCAAGTTATAAGGGGCGCAGACGTGGACGGACTTCGGCTGGACTATGCGGTGCCCGCTCCGGATTTGTCTGACTACATCACCCTATTCTATGATTTCTCCGCAGAAATATCGACGTTCGAGGATGTCGAGCGTGCTGACAATGCGCAGTTGCGCTTTCGCCTGTCGGGGGGGCGCGCGACCTATCAGTTTCCCGACGGAACCGTGCAGGACGCGCCCGACATCCACGTGATCGGGCCGACCAGCGGCGCAATGCACGTCCGCGCCGAAGGGCCTGTCGCCGTGTTCGGGATGGGACTGAGCGCAGCGGGCTGGGCGGCCACGATCGGCACCGACGCCTCGACGATGCTCAACCGCGTGGTTGCGGCGGTCGACCTGTTCGGCGCCGGGCGGTTGCAGCTGGCCGATGCCGCATTGCGCAAGGCGCAGGGCATTGCCGCGCGCACGATCGTCGGCGAGGGGCTGGTGCGCGACCTCGTGCGCGGGTGCGACAGCCACGGTTCGCCCGGCGCGCGGGATTTCGTGCGGCAGGTGGATGCCTGGCTGGTCGCGCACCCGTCGCCCGCGATGGCCGATCTGATCGCGCGGACCGGCCTGTCGCGGCGGCAGATCGAGCGCAAGTGCAATGCGCTCTACGGCGCACCGCCCAAGTTGCTCGCGCGCAAATATCGCGCGCTGCGCGCCGCAGTGGCGATGGTCGCGAACGAGCAGACGATCGGCGAAGCGGTCGATCGCGGATTTTACGACCAATCGCACATGATCCGCGAGATCAAACAGTTCACCGGGCTGACCCCGGGGCAGATCCGTGCCGACCCCGGCTTGCTGTCGCAACTGACGATCGCGCAGCGCAGCGCGCTCGGCGGGTCGGTGAGCCCGCTGATCAGCGAAACGTGACCGCGCACCTTCGCGCGAGGGGTTGACCCGACTCGCCTGCGCGCCCATTTGCAATCGGAGCAATTCGCTCTGATTGGAACCCATGCGTCTTTCCAGCCTTGCCGACTATGCCGTCGTGATGATGTCCGCCGCCGCGCGGCATTGCGGCAGTGTGGGCCGGCTCAACGCGACGATGCTCGCCGAGGAGACGGGCCTGCCGCTGCCGACGGTGCAGAAGCTCGTCAGCCGGCTGTCGGCGGGCGGATTGATCGAGAGCACGCGCGGCACCGGCGGCGGTTTCCGTTTGTCGCGCCCAGCGGCGGCGATCAGCCTGGCCGATATCATCGAGGCGATCGAGGGTCCGATCGCGCTGACCACCTGCGTCGACGAGGCGCGGCACGACTGCGCGCTCGAGGGCGATTGCCGGGTCAAGCCGCATTGGAACGTGGTCAACGGCGCGGTGCGCGGTGCGCTCGACGGCGTTTCGCTGGCGAGCCTGTCGAGGATCCCGGCATGAGGGTCCAGCCGCGCGCAGCGCAACCCAATCTGCTTCTTCCTCTTAGTGTCTTTGTGTCTTCGTGTGAGGCAATTTTTCTCACACAAAGACACGAAGCCACGAAAAGGAAGAAGAGCCGCTCTGCGGTAGAGATTTTTGAGAGCCGCTTCGCGGTAGGGACAGTCTAATGGCAACAAAGAACGCCGAAGCCTATGAAGCCGTCAGCAAGTCGTACGAATGGGGTTTCCATTCGGACATCGAGCAGGACTTCGCGCCCAAGGGGCTGAGCGAGGACACCGTCCGCTTCATCTCCGCCAAGAAGGGCGAGCCCGAGTGGATGCTCGACTGGCGGCTCAAGGCGTTTCGCCTGTGGCTGACGATGGAGGCGCCCGACTGGGCGAAGCTCCAGATGGACCCGATCGACTATCAGGACGCCTATTATTACGCCGAGCCCAAGGTGAAGCCCAAGCTCGGCTCGCTCGACGAGGTCGATCCCGAGATCCTGCGCGTCTATGAGAAGCTCGGCATCCCGATCGAGGAGCAGAAGATGCTCGCCGGCGTCGAGGAGCTCGATGCGGAGGGCAACCCCAAGCGCCGTGTCGCGGTCGATGCGGTGTTCGACAGCGTCTCGGTCGCGACCACCTTCCGCAAGGAGCTGGAGGCCGCGGGCGTGATC
Source organism: Parasphingomonas frigoris (assembly GCF_036663815.1). Classification (NCBI taxonomy): domain Bacteria; kingdom Pseudomonadati; phylum Pseudomonadota; class Alphaproteobacteria; order Sphingomonadales; family Sphingomonadaceae; genus Parasphingomonas; species Parasphingomonas frigoris. The sequence continues at coordinate 108,618 of NZ_JAXOJQ010000007.1, forward strand.
TTCCGGTCGATCTCCGAGGCGATCAAGGAATATCCCGATCTCGTCCGCAAATGGCTCGGTAAGGTCGTGCCGCAGCACGACAATTATTTCGCGACGCTCAACTGCGCGGTCTTCAGCGACGGGACCTTCGTCTACATCCCCGAGGGCGTGCGCTGCCCGATGGAGCTGTCGACCTATTTCCGGATCAACGCCGAGAATACCGGCCAGTTCGAGCGCACGCTGATCGTCGCCGACAAGGGATCGTACGTCTCCTATCTCGAGGGCTGCACCGCGCCGATGCGCGACGAGAACCAGCTGCATGCGGCGGTGGTCGAGCTCGTTGCGCTCGACGATGCCGAGATCAAATATTCGACCGTGCAGAACTGGTATCCGGGCGACGAGAACGGCAAGGGCGGGATCTACAATTTCGTCACCAAGCGTGCGCTGTGCCAGGGCAAGAATTCGAAGGTGTCGTGGACGCAGGTCGAGACCGGCAGCGCGATCACCTGGAAGTACCCGTCGTGCGTGCTGGCTGGCGAGAACAGCGTCGGCGAATTCTATTCGGTCGCGGTGACCAACAATCGCCAGCAGGCCGATACGGGCACCAAGATGATCCATCTCGGCAAGGGCTCGCGCTCGACGATCGTGTCGAAGGGCATTTCGGCGGGGCGGTCGGACAATACCTATCGCGGACTTGTGCGCGTGGCGCCGACCGCGGAGGGCGTGCGCAACTTCACCCAGTGCGACTCGCTGCTGCTCGGCGACCAGTGCGGCGCGCATACCGTGCCCTATATCGAAGTGCGCAACCCGTCGGCGCAGATCGAGCATGAGGCGACCACCTCGAAGATCTCCGACGACCAGATGTTCTACGCGATGCAGCGCGGGCTCGACCAGGAGGCGGCGGTGGCTTTGATCGTCAACGGGTTTGCCAAGGAAGTGCTGCAGCAGCTGCCGATGGAATTTGCGGTCGAGGCACAGAAGTTGCTGGGGATCAGCCTCGAGGGGTCGGTGGGGTGATGGATGCCGCTCGCCTCAAACGCGCGCGGTGGCGGGTTCGTGCCTACTTTATCGGGAGCGGCATTATTATGGCGTTCCTTTTTCTGCTGCTCGCCGAGGGCGTGATCCGGTTCTTTGGGGTCGAAGCCACGGGCTATCTGTCGACACTAGTTTTTGCCGCAATGGTAATGGCCGGCGGTGTTTATGCGATCATCTACTTTAGTGCTGTTGTCGTTCACGTCGCCCGACGTCGGCTCAACAAGCAGCCCATTATGGAAATTGAAGACTAACGATGCTCAAAATCACTGACCTCCACGCCGAAATCGACGGCAAGGAAATCCTCAAGGGCCTCTCGCTCAGCGTGAACGCGGGCGAGGTCCATGCGATCATGGGGCCGAACGGCGCGGGCAAGTCGACGCTCGGTTATGTGCTCGGTGGGCGGCCCGGTTATGAGGTCACCGCGGGCTCGGTCGAGTTCGACGGGAAGGACCTGCTGGCGATGGCGCCGCACGAGCGCGCCGCCGCCGGCCTGTTCCTCGGCTTCCAGTATCCGGTCGAGATCCCGGGCGTGTCGAACGTGCAGTTCCTGCGCGAGGCGCTCAACGCGCAGCGCCGCGGGCGCGACGAGAAGCCGCTGTCGGGCGCCGAGTTCCTCAAGCTCGCGCGCGAGCAGGCCGCCGCTTTGTCGATGGATGCCGAGATGCTCAAGCGTCCGGTCAATGTCGGCTTTTCGGGTGGCGAGAAGAAGCGCAACGAGATGGTGCAGATGGGCATCGTCAACCCCAAGCTCGCGATCCTCGACGAGACCGATAGCGGGCTCGACATCGACGCGCTGCGGATCGTCGGCGACGGCATCAACCGCATCATGCGCGCGCCCGACAAGGCGGTGATTCTGATCACGCATTACGAGCGCCTGCTCGGCTATGTCGCGCCCGATTTCGTGCATGTGCTGTCGGCCGGGCGGATCATTCGCTCGGGCGGGCCGGAACTGGCGGCCGAGCTCGAGCGCGAAGGCTATGCGGGGGTGACGGCGTGATCGCCTTTGCTCTCGGGCTCGCGGTGCAGGGCGTCGCCCCGCCCGCCGCGGAGCCCGACATCGTCGTGATCGGGCGGCGGCTCGCCGCGCTGTCGGTGACGGTCGGGCACGATCCGCGCGGGCGCTTCACCTGCGGGCTCAGCGCCTCGAGCGGCAACGCCCGGCTCGACGAGCAAGTGTGCCGGACCGCCGCCAATTGCGTGAAGAGCGGCGCGAACGATCAGGGCGCCGTGTCGGCGTGGATCGACGGCCGCAAGCCGGCGTTGCTCGAAGACGTGCGGCGCACGCTGGCGCGCGGAGCCAAATCATGAGCCTCGCCCTGCCGACCCGCCGCGATGAAGCGTGGCGCTATTCGGACCTTGAGGCCGTCGCCTCGGTCTGGCCGATCCCCGCCGCCGAAGTGATTGACGTTCCAGCCGGCACCCACGTGTCGCGCGTCATCGTGCAGGACGTCGCGACCGATGCGGTCGCGATCCGCGACTATCGCGTTATCCTGCGCGCCGGTGCGACCGCGACCTTCCACGTGCTTAACGTGGGCGGGCAACTCGGCCGCGTGACGATCGACGTGACGTGCCACGAGGGTACGCATTTCGAACTCGGCGGCGCGATGCTTGGCGGCGGCGACCAGACGCTCGAGATCGTCACCGTGCTCAACCATATTGAGCCCAACGCCACATCGAACCAGGTGGTGCGCTCGGTGCTCGGCGGCCGCGCGACGGGGTCGTATCTCGGCAAGGTCGCGGTCGCGCGGCATGCGCAGAAGACCGATGCGTCGCAGTCGGTGAAGGCGATGCTTTTGAGCCGCACTGCGACCGCCAACGCCAAGCCCGAGCTCGAGATCTTCGCCGACGACGTGAAGTGCGCGCATGGCGCGACGGTCGGCGAGCTGGACGCGAATGCGCTCTTCTACCTGGCGTCGCGCGGGATCGCGCCGGCGCAGGCTAAGGCGATACTGCTGCGCGCGTTCATCGGATCGGTGTTCGAGGGGATCGAAGACGTGGGCGAGCGCGAGCGCGTCGAGGCCGCCGCGCAGTCGGCTTTGGAGCGGATGCTGTGAGCAACGCGCGCAACGTGCTCCCCTCCCTGGAAGGGAGGGGTAGGGGGTGGGTCGGCCCGTTGGTCGGGCGTAGCCATCCCTTCAGAGCAACCCACCCCCAGCCCCTCCCTTCCAGGGAGGGGAGGCAATGAGCGTGTTGACCCAGACCCGCCCCCTCGACCATGTCGCGGACTTCCCTGCCATACCCGACGGCTGGGCGTATCTCGACACCGCCGCTACCGCGCAGAAGCCGCAGGAGGTGATCGACGCGATCATCCGCGCTTATGACACCAGCTATGCCACGGTGCACCGCGGCGTGTACCAGCGCTCGGCCGACATGACGCTCGCCTATGAAGCCGCGCGCCGCAAGGTGGCGAAGTTCCTCAACGCCGGATCGGAAAACGAGATCGTCTTCGTCCGCGGTGCGACCGAGGGGATAAACCTCGTGGCGCAATGCTGGGCGGGAACGCAGCTCAAGGCCGGCGACCGCATCCTGCTTTCGACGCTCGAGCATCACAGCAACATCGTGCCGTGGCAGATGGTCGCCGAGCGGATCGGCGCGCAGATCGATGTGATTCCGTTGACCGAAGATCATCGCATCGATCTCGACGCGATGGCCGCGATGATCACGCCGCAGCACAAGCTCGTCGCATTGGGGCATGTCTCGAACGTGCTCGGCTCGGTGCTCGACGGGCGCCGGGCGGCGGACATCGCGCATGCCGTCGGGGCGAAGATCCTGCTCGATGGGTGCCAGTCGGTCCCGCGCATGACCGTCGACGTGGCCGCGCTCGATTGCGATTTCTACGTCTTCTCGGGCCACAAGCTTTACGGCCCGACCGGGATCGGCGTGCTGTGGGCGCGGCCTGAATTGCTCGAGGCGATGCCGCCGTATCAGGGCGGCGGGTCGATGATCGACAAGGTCAGCTTCGCCAAGACCACCTATGCTCCGCCGCCGGGCCGGTTCGAGGCGGGGACGCCGCATATCGTCGGCGTGCTCGGGCTTGCCGCGGGGATCGACTATGTCGAGCGGATCGGGCTCGATCGCATCCATGCGCACGAGACCGCGTTGGTCAAACTGACGCGCGACGCGCTGTCGCAATTCAACTCGCTCACGCTGTTCGGGCCCGAGGATTCCGCCGGAATCGTCAGCTTCAGCATCGCGGGGGTGCATCCGCACGATATCGGCACCATCTTGGACGAAGCCAAGGTCGCGGTGCGCGCCGGGCATCACTGCGCGCAGCCGCTGATGGAGGCATTGGGCGTCGATGCGACCGCACGCGCGAGCTTCGGGGTGTATAACAGTGCGGCCGACGTGGAAGCGCTGGTGCGCGGCATTGAAAGAGTAACGAGGATTTTCGGATGAGCGACCGCATCGAAATTCAAGAAGTCGGCGCCGTCGAGCAGCCGCCGCGCGCGCGCGTCGAGGACGTCGCGGTCGAGGGTGGCGAGCGCAAGCGCGACTATCTCGAGGGTTTTCTTTCGCAGAAGCCCGTCGGCGAGGTGGCCGGCGAACCGGGCGGGGCGCTGTACGAAGGCGTCGTCTCGGCGCTCAAGGAGATTTACGACCCGGAGATTCCGGTCAATATCTATGATCTCGGGTTGATCTATGGCGTCGAGGTAACCGAGGCCGGCCATGCCGTCGTGACGATGACGCTGACCACGCCGAACTGCCCAGTCGCCGAATCGATGCCGATGGAAGTCGAACTGCGTGTCGGCGCGGTGCCGGGGGTCGGTTCGGCCGAGGTCAATCTGGTGTGGGACCCGGCATGGGATCCGGCCAAGATGTCCGACGATGCCAAGCTCGAACTGGGCATGCTGTAACGCATTCCCCTCCCGCTTGCGGGAGGGGCTAGGGGAGGGCCTGTCCACCGGCGCGCCGTCCAAGAACCGACAGTCCCTCCCCCAACCCCTCCCGCAAGCGGGAGGGGAGAAGAAGGAAAGACACCAATGACCACTGCAACCCGCGTTCGCCCTGCTGCGCTGATCCTCACGCCGACGGCCGAGGCGCGCATCGCCGCGCTGATGGCCAAGGCGCCCGCCGATGCGATCGGCGTCAAGCTGTCGACCCCGCGGCGCGGCTGTTCGGGGCTCGCTTACTCGGTCGATTACGTCACCGAGGCCAAGCCGTTCGACGAACGCATCGACACCCCCGGCGGCACCTTGTTCGTCGATGGCGGGTCGATCCTGTATCTGATCGGTTCGACGATGAACTGGGTCGAGGACGATTTCGCGGCGGGCTTCGTGTTCGAGAATCCTAACGCCAAGGGCGCGTGCGGGTGCGGGGAAAGCTTTACCGTTTGAGCACCGCACTGGCCTGATCGGGCATTTGCGTCCACAGGCGCCGCATGACGAACCCTATCTACGACACGATCATCCTCGGCGCCGGCGCCGCCGGGCTGATGTGCGCCTTCGTCGCCGGCCAGCGCGGCCGGCGCGTGCTATTGCTCGATCATGCCGAGGCGATCGGCAAGAAGATCCTGATCTCGGGCGGCGGGCGGTGCAATTTCACCAATCTGCACACCGCCGCGGATCGCTACATCTCGGCCAACCCGCATTTCGCCAAGTCGGCGCTGGGGCGCTACACCGCGCAGGATTTCCTGGCGCTGGTCGAGGCGCACGGGATCGCCTGGCATGAGAAGACGCTCGGGCAGTTGTTCTGCGACGGCTCGGCCAAGCAGATCGTCGCGCTGTTGCAGGACGAGTGCGACAAGGGTGGGGTGGAGATCGCGCTCGGCGCGGCGATCCGCGATATCGACCATGCCGACGGCCAGTATCGTGTCACCTTCGGCGATCGTACCGCGAGCGCGCCCTCGCTCGTCATCGCCACCGGTGGACCCTCGATCCCGCAAATGGGCGCGACCGGTTTCGCTTATGATCTCGCGCGGCGGTTCGGCCTCAAGGTGGTCGAGCCGCGCCCGGCGCTCGTGCCGCTGACGCTCGGCGGGGACGAAACGCTGTTCCGCTCGCTGTCGGGCGTCGCGGCGGAGGTGGTCGCCAAGGCCGGCAAGACCAAGTTCCGCGAGGCGGCGCTGTTCACGCACAAGGGGCTGAGCGGGCCGGCGATCCTGCAGGTGTCGTCCTATTGGCGCCATAGCGAGCCGGTCGGGATCGACTTCCTGCCCGATCTCAAGCCCGGCTGGCTGGTCGGCGTGAAGCACGCTCGGCCGCGCGTGTCGTTGGCGTCGGTGCTGTCGAACCATCTGCCCGGGCGGCTGGCGGAGACGCTGGCCGATCGGCTCGGCATCGAGGGCGAACTCGGCGCGGCGACCGACAAGGTGGTCGATGCGGCGGCGCGGCAGCTGGCCGACTGGCGCTTCAGCCCCAACGGCACCGAAGGCTTCGCCAAGGCCGAGGTGACCGCGGGCGGCATCTCGACGGCCGAACTGTCGTCGCAGACCATGGAAGCGCGGAAGGTGCCGGGGTTGTATGCGATCGGCGAGGCGGTCGATGTGACGGGGTGGCTCGGCGGCTACAATTTCCAATGGGCCTGGGCGAGCGGCTGGGCGGCGGGGCAGGTGCTTTAGCGCTATCCGTGACCTCCTTCCTCCCCTCCCTGGAAGGGAGGGGTTGGGGGTGGGTTGCTCTCCGTATCGCGCGACGGCAAACTCTTGGAATGCCTCGAGTCTCGCCCGAGATGACGAAACGCGCCCGTGCGCTGCGGACCAATGCAACCGACGCTGAGCGGCGTATCTGGCTGCGGATACGCCAATATCGCCCGCGCTTCACCCGTCAGCTCGTCATCGGGAACTACATCATCGACCTAGCGTGCTGCGAAGCGACGCTTGCGATCGAGCTAGACGGCAGTCAGCACACCGACTCGCTTTACGACGAGGAGCGAACTGCATTCCTCGAAGGCCTCGGGTGGCGGGTGCTCCGCTTCTGGAATTCCGAGGTCATCACGAATCCCGACGGGGTCGCTGAAGCGATCCTGGCCGAGGTCGGCCGCCGCCTCGGGCCGACCCACCCCCAGCCCCTCCCTTCCAGGGAGGGGAGGAAGAAGGGAGGGTAAGCGGCGTTTAGCGCCGAAATCCACACCCCCCGTGCTTTTCCCGCACGCCCGTGCTAAGGGCCCTTTTTGGCGCGCGACCTCGCCGCCCCCATATTCGGAATACCATGCCCTTCACACACCTCCCCACGCTTCTCGCCGAAGCGCTTTCCGCCCGTGGCTATGAAGCCCCGACCCCCGTCCAGGCCGCCGTCATCCAGCCCGAGGCCGAAGGCCGCGACGTGATCGTCTCGGCGCAGACCGGGTCGGGCAAGACCGTCGCGTTCGGCCTCGCCATCGCGCCGCAGTTGCTGACCGAGGACGGCCTGCTCCCGCCGCCGCGCGCACCGCTCGCACTCGCGATCGCGCCGACGCGCGAGCTCGCGCTGCAGGTCAGCCGCGAGCTCGAATGGCTCTACGGCAAGGCCGGCGCGCGCATCTCGACCTGCGTCGGCGGCATGGACGCCAGCCGCGAGCGTCGCAGCCTGGCGCACGGCACGCATATCGTCGTCGGCACCCCGGGCCGTCTGCGCGACCATATCGAGCGCGGCGCGCTCGACCTGTCGAACCTCAAGGCGGTCATTCTCGATGAGGCCGACGAGATGCTCGACATGGGCTTCCGCGAGGATCTCGAACTGATCCTCGACGCGTCGCCGTCCGAGCGCCGCACGCTGCTTTTCTCGGCGACGATGCCCAAGTCGATCGTCGCGCTCGCCAAGCGCTACCAGAAGGATGCGCTGCGCATCTCAACCGTCGGCGAGGATCGCGGGCATGGCGACATCGAATATCAGGCGGTGACGGTTGCGCCCGCTGATATCGAGAATGCCGTCGTCAATCTGCTCCGCCTGCACGAGGCCGAGACCGCGATGCTGTTCTGCGCGACGCGCGACAATGTTCGCCATCTCCATGCCGGGTTGATCGAGCGCGGGTTCGCCGCGGTCGCCTTGTCGGGTGAGCATAGCCAGAACGAGCGCAACGCCGCGATGCAGGCGCTGCGCGACAAGCGCGCACGGGTTTGCGTCGCGACCGACGTCGCCGCACGCGGGATCGATCTGCCCTCGCTCAGCCTCGTGGTTCACGTCGAGCTGCCGCGCGATGCCGAGACGATGCAGCATCGCTCGGGCCGTACCGGTCGCGCGGGCAAGAAGGGCACCGCGATCCTGATCGTGCCGTATCAGCGCAAGCGCCGTGTCGAGATGATGCTGCGCGGCGCGCGCATCGCGGTCGAGTGGATGAACGCCCCCACCGTCGACGACATCCGCAAGGCCGACAAGTCGCGCCTTATGACGATGCTGATGGAAGACGTCGAAGTCGACGAGGACGATCGCGCATTGGCGGCACAGCTGCTTGAGAAGAAGACCCCCGAGGATATCGCGGCGGCGCTGGTGCGCAGCTATCGCGCGCGGATGCCCGCGCCCGAGGAAATGATCGAGGCGAGCGGTTCCGCGCCGCGCGAGGCGGGCAAGGAGCATCACCGCGAGGGCTTTGACGACATCGTCTGGTTCCGCATGGACATTGGCCGTCGCCAGAATGCCGATCCGCGCTGGATCCTGCCGCTGATCTGCCGTCGTGGGCATATCACCAAGAACGAGGTCGGTGCGATCCGCATCGCCGCCAACGAGACGATGTTCCAGGTGCCGAGCGGCATCGCGGGCAAGTTCATGGCGGCGGTGAAGCGCACAGCCGGCGAAGAAGCTGAAGGCGGCGTGCAGTTCGAGCAGGTCCAGGGCGGGCCGGTCGAGGCCGAGCGCAGCCCGCGGCGCGCCAATGGGCCGGCGCCGGTGCGGCATCAGCCGCGCCCGACGTTGCGTCCCGGTGGGCCGAACAAGCGCCCGCAGCGGTAATTCCTTAAATCCTCCCTCGCGAAGCGGGGGAGGGGGGCTGGAAGCAAGCGGTGCGCTCGTGGCGCCCCCCTCCACCCCTCGGCTGAAGAAGCCGAGCGGTCCCCCTCCCCCGCTGCGCGAGGGAGGATTTGAACAGGCGGGGATTCCCCGCTAACCCACGCGGCATGAACGCACCCCAACCCAAGCCATGGGTCATGGCCATCGCCCCCTACATTCCGGGTCGCTCGACCAGCGAGGGCGGGGCGCCCGTCATCAAGCTGTCGTCGAACGAGAATCCGCTCGGCACCAGCCCGCAAGCGGTCGACGCCTTCGCCAAGCATTCTGCCGATCTCGCACGCTATCCCGATGCCGGCGCGGCGCTGCTGCGCGAGGCGATCGCGGCGCATCACGATCTCGATCCCGCGCGTGTCATCTACGGCACCGGCTCGGATGAAGTGCTCCACCTGATCGCCGGCGCCTATGCCGGGCCGGGCGACGAGATCATCCAGGTGCGCTACGGCTTCGCGGTCTATGAGATCGCCACCCGCCGCGTCGGCGCGACGCTCGTCACCGCCGACGACCGCGATTATGCGACCGACGTCGACGCGATCCTCGCCGCAGTTACCGAGCGCACGCGCGTCGTGTTCGTGGCGAACCCGAACAATCCGACCGGCACCTTCACGCGCAAGGAAGAGATCGCTCGGCTCCACGCCGCGCTCCCCGCGCAGGTGATGCTCGTGCTCGACCAGGCCTATGCCGAATATCTCGCCCCCGAGGACAATGACGGCGGGCTCGACCTTGCACGCACCGCGGCCAACGTGATCGTCACCCGCACCTTCTCGAAGATCCACGGCCTCGCCGCCGAGCGGATCGGCTGGGGCTATGGGTCGGAGCAAGCGATCTCCGCGATGCACCGCATTCGCGCGCCGTTTTGCTGCACTACCGCCGGCCAGGAAGCCGCGATCGCGGCGCTCGGCGCGGCCGATTTCATCGCCGCCTCGCGCGAGCATAATCGCGTATGGCGGGCGTGGTTCGGCGATGAGATGGCCAAGCTCGGCAATGCCGGCCTGCGCGTGATCCCGAGCGAAGCGAACTTCCTGCTCGTGCTGTTCGAAGGCGCCGTCAGCGCCGAGACCGCGTATAAGGCGCTGCTCGAGCGTGGCTATATCGTGCGCTGGCTGCCGGGGCAGGGGCTCGCCAACGGGCTGCGCATGACGATCGGCACCGAGGCCGAGACGCGCGGCCTCGCCGAGGCATTGCGCGAGATCGTCGCGGGGTGATCAAGGCGCTCGCCTTCGACGTGTTCGGCACCGTCGTCGACTGGCGGAGCAGCATCGCGCGCGAGGCGGCGGCGGTTTTCGCCAAGATCGGTCGCGAGGATCTCGACCCTGCGCGCTTCGCCGATGCGTGGCGCGGGCTCTACCAGCCGGCGATGGAGGAATGCCGCTCGGGGCGCCGGCCCTATACGCGGCTCGATGTGCTCAACCGCGAGACGCTCGACAGTCTGGTCGAGCGACTTGGGATCGCGCTCGACGAGGCGACGTGCGCCGATCTCGCGCTGGCGTGGCGGCGGCTTGATCCGTGGCCCGATTCGGTCGCGGGGCTCATGCGGTTGAAAATGCGCTTCCCGATCGTCACGCTGTCGAACGGCAATGTCGCGCTGATGCTCGCGCTGGCGCGCTTCGGCGGGCTGCCATGGGACGCGATCCTCGGTGCCGAAGCGACCAAGGTCTACAAGCCGCTCCCGCAAGCCTATCTCGGCACCGCCGACATTCTGGGGATCGCGCCGCACGAGCTGTGCCTGGTGGCGGCGCACCACAGCGATCTCGCGGCGGCGCGGGGCTGTGGGCTCGCGACCGCTTACGTCGATCGGCCGATGGAATATGGCGGTGCGCCTGCGCCCGATCGCGGCGCGGCGCAGGATTGGGACTATGCGGCGGAGTCGCTGACGGCACTGGCCGACCTGCTCGACGGCTAGGCCTCACGCGGCGGCCAGCAACTCCTTGAGCGGCACGCTCGCGTCCGCCAGCCGCGCGGGATCGATCACCGCGCGCGCCACCACCAAGGCACGCCCCTGGACATAATCGCGCGTCGCATTGACGCAATCGAGCGCGATCACCGTGCCTGCCTTCAGATAGAGCACGGAAAAGCTGCGTGTCGCGGGATCGCCGCGCAGCACCGCCGCATCGAAGCCGATCGAAAGCCCGACCGTCTGGAGCTTCAGGTCATATTGGTTCGACCAGAACCACGGCACCGCGTCATACGGCTGGGCATCGCCGGTCAACAGCCGGGCGACGGTGGTCGCCTGGTCGTTGGCATTCTGCACCGATTCGAGCCGGATCGTCGCGCCGTCGGCATAGGGGTTGGGATGCGCGGCGCAGTCGCCGATCGCGAAGATGTCGGGCAGCGATGTCCGGCAGAACGCGTCGACCGTCACGCCATTGCCGCCCGTCGCGCCGGCGTCGAGCAGCGGGGCGACGGCCGGGATGATGCCGATGCCGACGACGATCATCGTGCCCGCCAGCACGCTGCCATCGGCGAGCCGGACGCCCGTTGCCGCGCCATCGGCCTCCTCGATGCACTCGACGGTGACCTCGGTGCGCAGATCCACGCCGTGCGCGTGATGCTCGGCCTCGTAGAAACGCGACAGCGGCTCGCCGGCGACACGCGCCAGGACACGCGGTGCCGCCTCGAGCACGGTGACATGCTTGCCGAGCTTGGTCAGCACAGCGGCCGCCTCGAGCCCGATATAGCCGCCGCCGATCACGATGACGCGCTCGACCGCGGGTAGTTCGGCGATCATCCGGTCGACATCGGCGCGCGTGCGCACGCCGTGGACCCCGCGCAGATCGTGCCCCGAACAGACCAGCCGCCGCGGCGGGCCGCCGGTCGCCCAGACGAGCGACCCGTAACCGATCGTCGCGCCGTCCTCGGTGGTCACGCTATGCGCCGCTGCGTCCACCGCGACGACGCGGCGGCCTGGCAACAGCGTGATCTCGCGTTCGCTCCAGAAACTCGCCGGGCGTATCAGGATGCGCTCGAACGGCTTCTCGCCGGCGAGATAGTCCTTCGACAAAGGCGGGCGTTCGTAGGGGAGTTCGGGCTCTGCGCCGAGCAGGCCGATCGTGCCGGTAAACTTGCGCTGCCGCAGCGCGATCGCGGCCTGCGCGCCGCCATGCCCGGCCCCCACGATCAGAACGTCGAAATGGGGATTGGAGTTAATCGCGCACCGCCTTGAAGAGTGGTGCACCCGACTGGATTCGAACCAGTGGCCTCTGCCTTCGGAGGGCAGCGCTCTATCCAGCTGAGCTACGGGTGCCTTAAGGCTCGACTAGCAAAGCCCGCGCGGTCGCGCCAGCCCTACTTGTGTGCCTTCCTGCTTGTAGCGAGCGTCACCGGCTGAAACTGGCCGAGCCCGCAGGTTGCGCCGCGCGATAGCGTGGGGCTGGCGTAGAGCACGGTGATCGTGTCGGTCGAGCAGAGCTGGCTGAGGCTGGTCGCGTAGCTGAAGCGCTCCTCGAAGCCGAGGCTCGGGCAGGCAAAAGGCAGCGTGTTGCGATAGACCGTCTTGCCGCCCAGCATGAAATCGATCGTGCGGTCGTCGCGGACATGTGTCTCGCGGATCTGCGTGAGCGGGATGCAGCTCTTCGGCGGTCCGACCGGGGTCGCCTCGGGAATGCGCATCGAATCGCGGGCGACACTAGGCGCGGCGAAAGCGGCGAGGGTGAGGGCGGCGAACAGCAGGCGCATGTCAGGCTTCCTTCGACGGCTTCGGCGGGGTTCGCGGGGCAGGGGTCTTGGCCTTGAACGCACAGAGATCGGCAACGATGCAGCGCCAGCATTCGGGCGTGCGTGCCTTGCAGACGTAGCGGCCGTGCAGGATCAGCCAGTGGTGCGCGTGCAGGCGGAAGGGCTGCGGCGTCGCCTTGTCGAGCTTGAGCTCGACCGCCAGCGGCGTCTTGCCGCGGGCGAGGCCGGTGCGATTGCCGACGCGGAAGATGTGCGTGTCGACCGCGAAGGTCTCGGCACCGAAGGCGACGTTCATCACGACGTTGGCGGTCTTGCGCCCGACGCCGGGCAACGTCTCGAGCGCGTTGCGATCGTTAGGCACTTCGCCGCCATAAACCTCGATCAGCCGCTGCGAGAGCGCGATGACGTTCTTGGCCTTGGTGTTGAACAGGCCGATCGTCTTGATGTGCTGCTTGAGCGCCTCCTCGCCGAGCGCGACCATCTGCTGCGGCATGGTCACTTCGGCAAAGAGGCGGCGCGTCGCCTTGTTGACGCCGATGTCGGTCGACTGCGCCGACAATGCGACCGCGACGACCAGCTGGAACGGATTGCCCGCCTCGAGCTCAGTCTCGGGGTGGGGATTGTCGGCGGCGAGGCGCGCGTAGAACTCGATGACGTCGGCGCGCTTCAAACCCCCAGCACCTCCTCCATGCCGTAGCGCCCGGCGGGCTTGCCGACGAGCCACAGCGCCGCGGTGATCGCCCCGCGCGCGAAGATTGCGCGGTTCTCGGCGCGGTGGCCGATCTCGATCCGCTCGCCTTCGCCCGCGAAGATCACCTGATGGTCGCCGGCGACCGATCCGCCGCGCAGCGAGGCAAAGCCGATCGTCCCTTCCGAACGTGCGCCGGTCAGCCCCGCGCGGTCCGACACGCGCGCCTCGGCGAGCGGAATGCCGCGTCCGGCAGCGGCCGCCTCGCCCAGCAGCAAGGCGGTACCCGACGGCGCATCGACCTTGTGGCGATGGTGCATCTCGGCGATCTCGATGTCCCATTCGGGCCCGAGCCGTGCTGCCGCCTCGCGCACCAGCTTGGCGAGCAGGGTGACGCCGAGCGAGACGTTGCCCGTTTGGAGCACGGCGATCTCGCCCGCGGCGGCGTCGATCAGCGCGTGGTGCGTCGTGGCGAGACCGGTGGTGCCGATCAGGATCGGCGTGCCGGTCTGCCGCGCGGCGGCGAGCGTGCGCTCGAGCGCCGAGGGCGACGAGAAATCGATCAGCACGTCGGCGTCGTGCGCCAGCGCGATCGGATCACCGCCCGCATCGATGCCCCCGGCCAGTGTGGCGCCCAGATCGGGCACCGCGGCGGCGAGCGCCTGGCCCATGCGTCCGGCGCTGCCGATAATGCCGATTGCGCTCATCGCGCTTCTCCCAATGTCGTTCGCGAGCGGCTTTACCCAAGCGGCGCGTGTGACGCCATGGGCTAAGCGCTGGGTTGCGCAAGATCGTGGCGCGGGGCTATCGCCAGGGCATGACGCCCCCTCGCAACATCGTCATCCTCACCGGCGCCGGCATCTCGGCGGAGAGCGGCGTCGCGACGTTTCGCGGCCCCGGCGGGCTGTGGGAAGGGCACCGCGTCGAGGACGTCTGCACCCCCGAAGCGCTCGCGCACGATCCGGTGCTGGTCCACCGCTTCTACGATGCGCGGCGTGCGGCGTTGGCGGGCGTCGCGCCCAATGCCGCGCACGACGCGCTCGCGCGGCTCGATGCCGCGTGGGGCGGGGAACTGCTGGTCGTGACGCAGAATGTCGACGATCTCCACGAGCGTGCCGGGAGCAAGCGGCTGCTGCACATGCATGGCGAACTGCAGTCGGCGCTGTGCGCCGCGTGCGGCGTGCGCAGGCCGTGGCACGCTGCGTTGCCGCCGGGGTCTGTCTGCCCGGCGTGCGGCGCGGCGGCGTTGCGCCCCGATATCGTCTTCTTCGGCGAGATGCCGTACGCGATGGAGGTGATCGAGCGTGCGCTCGGCGCGGCTGACCTGTTCGTGTCGATCGGGACGTCGGGCGCGGTCTATCCCGCCGCCGGTTTCGTCCAGGGCGCGCGCCATGTCGGTGCGCATACGCTGGAGCTCAATCTCGAGCGTTCGGCAGGCAGCCACCTGTTCGACGAGACGCGGCTCGGGCCGGCGGGGACGGTGGTGCCGGCCTGGGTCGACGCGCTGCTCGAGCACGGCTGAGGCCGATCGCGGCAGGCCCGTCGCGGCCATTTTGGAACGGGTTTGGGTTCCCCTCGTTCTCTCGCCAGCCCGCTGGGCTCTTGCTCTAGAAACTGATCGAGAGGGTATCATGAAAAAGCTTCTTGCCGCCATCCTCCTCACCGGGGTGGCGACCCTGGGAACTACCACGGTCGCCGAAGCGCGCGACGGCTGCGGCCGCGGCGCCTATCGCGGTCCGGCCGGCCATTGCCGCGTGATGCGCGGTGGCCCCGCTTTTGTCGGCGGACCAGCCTATCGCGGCGGTCCGCGCCTGATCGTCGGACGGCGGTACGACCGCGGCTATTGGGACGGTCGCCGGTACTGGCAGAACCGCTATCGCCACCATGGCGGCTGGCGCTACCGCTAAGCCTGCCTAGGCCTGCCCGAGGCCCCGTGTCGCACGCAGCGGCGCGGGGCCTTGTCGTATGCGGTCAATCGACCCAGTCGAGCCCCATGTCGCGATAGACGTCGCGCTCGTCGTCCCAGCCGGGACGCACCTTGACGTGCAGATAGAGATGCACCGGGCGGCCCATGATGCCGCTCAGCTCCGCGCGCGCGCGCGCGCCGATTTCCTTGATCCGCACGCCGCCCTTGCCGAGCACGATCGCGCGCTGCGTCGGGCGTTCGACGAGGATCTGCTGGTGGATCTCGACCGATCCGTCCTCGCGCTCGAGATATTGCTCGGTCTCGATCGTCGAGGCGTAGGGCAATTCGGCGTGGAGCTGCAGGTAGAGCTGCTCGCGCGTCACTTCGGAGGCGAGGCTGCGCTCGCTCGCATCGGACACCTGGTCCTCGGGGAAGTGCCATGGGCCCTCGGGCATCCGGTTCGCCAGATGCGCCTTCAGTTCGGGCAGGCCGTCGCCGGTCGACGCGCTGACGAAGAACACCTCGTCGAACTGGACCATCGCGGTCAGCTTCTCGGCGTGGAGCAAAAGCTTGCCCTTGTCGGCGAGATCGACCTTGTTGAGGATCAGATATTTGGGCTCGGGGCGGTGCGCGATCGCCTCGGCGATGGTGGTGACTTTCGACCCCAGCCCGCCCTTGGCATCGACCACCAAAGCGAGCACGTCGGCGCCATCGGCCCCGCCCCACGCGGCCTGGACCATCGCACGGTCGAGCCGGCGCTTGGGCTCGAAGATGCCGGGGGTGTCGACCAGCAGCAGCTGGGTATCGCCCTCGATCGCAACGCCCATCAGCCGGACCCGCGTGGTCTGCGCCTTGGGGCTGACGATCGCGACCTTCTGGCCGACGAGCGCGTTGACCAGCGTCGACTTGCCGGCGTTGGGCGCGCCGAGGATCGCGACGAGGCCGCATTTCTGGGTGGGGGGCGTTGAGCTGTCGAGGATCGGTGGGGTGTCAGTCATCGGGTAACGTACTTTCTTCCGTTCGCCCTGAGCTTGTCGAAGGGCTGTCTTTCTTCTTCGCCAGCGCGGAAATCATCGGCCAGTCGCCGCGGATCAGCGCCAGTTTCTTGGCCCGGCCCCATCCCTTGATCCTGCGCTCGGCCTCCAGCGCCTCGATGCGGGACGGAAAGTCCTGGCACCAGACCAGCGTCACAGGTGCGTAATCGCGGGTGAAACCGGGGATCGATCCAGACTGATGCTGGGCTATCCTCGCCTCGAGATTATCCGTGTGGCCGACGTAGAGCCTGCCTCCGTTGCAATGGAGCATGTAAGCCCAGAACGCCATATGCGTGGCTTAGAAGAAAGTGCAGTCCTTCGACAAGCTCAGGACGAACGGGGCGGGGGGCTACTTTCTGAGTTGGCTCAGCAACGCCGTCGCCGCCGCGGTTTCCGCCTCCTGCTTCGAACTCCCCTCGGCCTCGGCCTCGGCAAAACTCCCGATCACCGCCTTCACGCGGAAGCGCGGGGCGTGGTGCGGCCCTGAGCGTTCGACCACTTCATAGGCCGGCGCCTTGCGGTTGTGCGCTGCGGCCCATTCCTGCAGCGCCGACTTCGGGTGCTGCGGCACGGTCAGTTCGCGGCTTGCCCGGTCGGCCCAGGCGGTGCGGATCGCGCGGCGGGCGCCGTCGAGCCCGGCCTCGCGGTAGAGCGCACCGATCAGCGCTTCCATCACGTCGCCGAGCACATTGTCGCTGTCCGACGCGCCATCGTCGCGCGCTTGCTTGCCGAGCTTCAATTGCGCCGCGACGCCGAGGCCGCGCGCGACATCGGCGCACACCGCGCCGGTCACCAGCGCGTTGAAGCGCTTCGACAGCGCGCCTTCGGGTTCGTTCGGGAACAGCTCGAACAGCCATTCCGCCATCACCAGCCCGAGCACGCGGTCGCCGAGGAATTCGAGCCGCTCGTAATTCGCCTTGGCCTGGCTGCCATGCGTCAGCGCGCGCTCGAACGGCGCGATGTCGCGCGGGGTGTGGCCGAGGCTCGCGGCGATCCAGGCGCCCAGCTCCCCGTGACTCAGGTCAGCGTTCAAAAGCCTTCCCCGATCCGGCTCCAGCGCGCCGCCGAGACCCACGTCCACGGCAGGAACCAGTTGGCCGAGCCGTCGGTCGAGAAGAAGGAGAACACCGCCTTGCCTTCGATCCGCTCCATCGGGACCATCCCCATGCCCTCGGGCGGCGCGAAGCGGCTGTCGCCGCTGTCGTCGCGATTGTCGCCCATCACGAAGACATGGCCGGCGGGGACGTTGTAGACGCCGGTCTCATCGGCATTGATCTGCTCGCCGCGGTCGAGCACCGCATAGCTCTTGCCGTTCGGCAGTGTCTCGCGGAACTGCTGGTAGCGGCAGATCGGCTTGCCGGCCGCCATATCCTCGAACTCGGCGGGGCATTCGCTGCCGCCGGGATAATTGGGCGAGAGCGGGATCGTGAAATCGGCGATCTTCACCTTGGGAACGGCCTTGCCGTTGAGGATCACCTGGCCGTGGCGCATCTGGATGCTGTCGCCGGGCAAGCCGATCACGCGCTTGATCACGTCATGATCGTCGCCGGGAGGGCCGCGGAACACGACGACGTCGCCGCGCGATGGATCACGCCCGAGGACGCGCCCCGGGATCAGCGGCACGCCCCACGGCAGCGACCAGCGCGAATAGCCGTAATTCCATTTCGACACGAACAGATAGTCGCCGATATAGAGCCGCGGCAGCATCGACTGCGACGGGATGCTGAACGGCGCGAACACGAAGCTGCGGAACACGAACACGACGATCGCGAGCTTGAGGAAGAAGACGAGCGTCTCGCGCGTTTCGGATTTGCGCGGGGACACGTCGCGAAGCGGGGTTGGATCGGCCATAGCGCGCGGTTTGGTGCCGTGCGCGAACATCGTCAAGCTGGTGGTTGTAATGCCGCCCCGATAGGGCGATCTAGCGCGGGATTCGTTTCCCTCCCCACGACCGAAGAGGTGCCTGAATGTCTGCCGACTGGACCGCGATCGAGGCACTGCCCTCGCCCAAGCTCGAGACGTTGTTCGCGGAGGACGCCAATCGGCTCGAGACGTTCAGCACCGACGTCGCCGGGATTCACTTCGATTGGTCCAAGACGCATCTGACGACCGAGGCGGTCGCCGCGTTCGAGGCGCTCGCCAAGGCGCAGGATCTCCACGGCAAGCGCGAGGCGCTGTTTTCGGGCAAGGTCATCAACGTCACCGAGAACCGCTCGGTCACTCATGTCGCCGAGCGCGGCGAGGGGAGCGAGGAGGACAACGCCAAGGCCGCAGCACTCCATGCCCGGATGCGCGCGCTGATCGATGCGATCGCGGCGGGTGCGCTCGGCGATATCCGCCATGTGCTGCATGTCGGCATCGGTGGCTCGGCGCTCGGGCCCGATCTGCTGATCGATGCGCTCGGGCGCGAGGACAGCGCCTATGAGGTCGCGATCGTGTCGAACATCGACGGTGCCGCGCTCGAGGAAGTGTTCAAGAAGTTCGATCCGACCGCGACCTTGCTGGTGATCGCGTCGAAGACCTTCACCACCAAGGAAACGCTGACCAACGCCGATTCGGTGCTGCAGTGGATGGGCGAGGCGGGCGTCGAGGATGCCTATGGCCGCGTCATCGCGCTCACCGCCGATCCCGACAAGGCGGTCGAGTGGGGCGTCGACGAAACCCGCGTGCTGCCCTTCGCCGACTCGGTCGGCGGGCGCTATTCGCTCTGGTCGTCGATCGGTTTTCCCGCGGCGATCGCGCTCGGCTGGGACAATTTCCAGGAACTGCTTGAGGGCGCGGCCGAGATGGACCGCCACTTCCAGCACACAACGCTCAGCCAGAACGCGCCCGCGCTCGCGGCGTTCGCCGATCTCTATTACACGCAGGTCCGCCACGCCGAGACGCGTGCGACCTTCGCTTATGACGAGCGGCTGCGGTTGCTGCCGTCCTATCTCCAGCAGCTCGAGATGGAATCGAACGGCAAGGGCACGACGATCGACGGGCAGAAGCTCGATCGGCCGAGCGCGGCGATCACCTGGGGTGGGGTCGGCACCGATGCACAGCATGCGGTGTTCCAGCTGCTCCACCAGGGCACGCATCTCGTGCCGGTCGAATTCGTCGCGGTGATCGAGCCGGGCGATACGCTGTCCGAGGATCATCACCGCCAGCTGCTGCTCAACGCGTTCGCGCAAGGCGCGGCGCTGATGAAGGGGCGCGCCAATGACGATCTCGCGCGCAGCTATTCGGGCGACCGGCCGAGCACGACGATCCTGCTCGACGATCTCGATGCGCGCACATTGGGCGCGCTGATCGCCTTCTATGAACAGCGCGTGTTCGTCAGCGGCGTGCTGCTCGGGATCAATCCGTTCGACCAGTTCGGCGTAGAGCTCGGCAAGGAAATGGCCAAGGCCGCAGATGCTGGCGACCAGGAGTTCGACGTGTCGACCACCGACCTGATCAAGCGCGCGTTCGGGTGATGCTGCTCGCGGCGGCGATGGCGGTGGCTACGGTTGCCGAGATGCGGCACCAGCGCCGTGTGCTGATCGTCGCCGCGCCGAGCGAGACTGACGCGCGGCGGATCGCGCAGCGGGCCTCGCTCGACGCGATGCCGAAGGCGCTCGACGATCGTGACGTCACGGTCGTCGAGGTCACCGGCGATACCGTTCGCGGTGCGCCCGATAGTGCGGCGGCGTTGCGGACACGGTGGCGGCTCCCGCGCGCTGCGTTCGGCGTGGTGCTGATCGGCAAGGACGGCAACGCTGCGCTGCGCCGGTCCGAACCGATCGACCGCACCACATTGGTCGCGACGATCGATGCGATGCCGATGCGCCGGGCGGGGCAGCGCTAGCGCGCGCGACTATCCGCCCCCGTGGTGACGGAATGCAGATTTACAGGCCGCGCGGTAAGCGGCTGCAAGAGGACATGACATGGCTGAGTATGACTACGACCTTTTCGTCATCGGTGCGGGTTCTGGCGGCACGCGCGCGTCGCGCGTCGCGGCGGCACACGGCGCAAAGGTCGCGGTGGCCGAGGAATATCGCGTCGGCGGCACTTGCGTCATCCGCGGCTGCGTGCCCAAGAAGCTGCTCGTCTATGGCGCGCATTTCGCCGAGGATCTGAAGGACGCGCGCCGCTTCGGCTGGGACGTGCCCGAAAATCTCGGCTTCAACTGGGTGCGGCTGCGCGACAACGTGATGGAGGAGGTCGACCGGATCAACGGCGCCTATACCGACACGCTGACCAACAACGGCGTCGAGATCATCCTCGAGCGTGCGACGGTGACGGGGCCGCATTCGGTCAAGCTCGGCGACGGGCGCGAGGTCACCGCGGGCAAGATTCTGATCGCGGTCGGCGCGACGCCGATCGTGCCGGAATGCCCGGGGCACGAGCTTGGCATCACTTCGAACGAAGCCTTCCATCTCGACGCGGTGCCCAAGCGCATCCTGATCGCGGGCGCGGGCTATATCGCCAACGAGTTCGCTGGAATCTTCAACGAATTCGGCGCGAAGGTCACGCTGATCAACCGCACCGACGTGATCCTGCGCGGCTATGACGAATCGATCCGTGATCGCCTGCTGCAGATCTCGATGATGAAGGGGCTCGATTTCCGCTTCAACGCCGAGTTCCGCGGGATCGAGAAGCAGCCCGACGGCTGCCTGCGCGTCTCGATGACCGGGCACGAGCCGATCGACGTCGATTGCGTGATGTTCGCCACCGGGCGGGCGCCGAATACCGGTGACCTCGGGCTGGAAAGCGCGGGCGTCGAGCTCGACGACAAGGGCGCGATCGTGGTCGACGAGGACAACAAGTCGACCTGCGACAGCATCTATGCGGTCGGCGACGTTACCAATCGCGTTCAGCTGACCCCCGTCGCGATCCGCGAGGGGCAGGCGTTCGCCGACACGATGTTCGGCAACAAGCCGCACCGCGTCGATTACGAGAACATCCCGTCCGCCGTGTTCAGCCATCCGCCGATGGCGGGCGTCGGGCTGACCGAGGCGCAGGCCAAGAACAAGTTCGGCTCGGTGAAGGTCTACATGTCCGACTTCCGTCCGATGAAGAACGTGCTGGCCGGCCGCAACGAGCGCGCGCTGTACAAGATGGTGTGCAATGCCGAGACCGGGCAGGTGCTTGGGCTCCACATGATCGGGCCGGATTCACCCGAGATCCTGCAGGCGGCGGCGGTCGCGGTGAAGGCCGGGCTGACCAAGGACGATTTCGACCAGACCGTCGCGCTGCATCCGTCGATGGCGGAGGAGCTGGTGTTGCTGCGGTAAGGGCGGCGGATCGTTACAGCCGACCCCGCGTGCGCATCGCCCGATGCAGCACGCGGCGGACGGTCAAAACATCGCCGGTGCGATCATAGAAGATCCGATGGCTTCCGGCCGCGGCGGATCGAACCCGCGGTGTGATCTTGGGAACAAGCGCACCGGATTCGAAATATTTGCGCAAGCGCTGGTTCGTCTGTTCGAGCATATCGAGATACTGCGCGGCAGCCGCCTCGCCGAATGTCTCGATACTGAAACGCACGATGTCCTCAAGGTCGGCCTCAGCCGCGATCGCGAGATCAAGGATTCCCTGAAAAGTGCTTGGCTCTGATATCGGCGAAGATCTGGGTCGCGGGTCGGGGATCGACGCCCGAGGCAAAGCCCTTTTCGACCTCAGCCTGAAGCCAGGCGAGCTGGGCAGCATCATCGAGGTCGCGTTGCATCAAATCTCGCCGGTACGCGCTCGTGCTGGCAAAATCGCCATTGGCGACACGCTGATTCGCCCAATCCTTGAGCGAATCCGGCACGGAGATCACCATCTGGGCCATGGGCTGAACGTAGGACGTGCCCCCAAACTGTCCAGCCCATGGCCTGATGCTTACCAGATATGCACGCGGTCTGCCGGTGCCAGATACAGCTTGTCGCCCGGCTTGACGTTGAACGCGCTGTACCAGGCGTCGACGTTCCGCACGATCCCGTTGACGCGGTAGTAAGGCGGCGAATGCGGGTCGGTCAGCAGCCGTGCGCGCGCCGCACCTTCGCGCAGCTTGGCCTGCCAGGCCTGCGCATAGGACAGGAAGAAGCGCTGGTCGCCGGTCAGCCCGCCGATCACCGGCGCCTTGCCGTGCGTCGACTGATACTTCTGGTAGGCGGCATAGGCCGTCTCGACCCCGCCGAGATCGCCGATATTCTCGCCGAGCGTCAGCGCACCCTTCACATGCAGGCCGGGGATCGGCTCGTAGGCGTCATATTGCTGGCTCAGCGCACCGGTCCGCGCCTTGAAGGCGGTCTTGGCGGCAGGCGTCCACCAATTCTCGACCTTGCCGCTCGGCCCGAACAGGCTGCCCTGATCGTCGAAGCCATGCCCCATCTCGTGCCCGATGATCGCACCGATCGCGCCGTAATTGACCGCCGCGTCGGCCTTGGGGTCGAAATAGGGCGGCTGGAGGATCGCGGCGGGGAAGGTGATCTGGTTGGCGAGCGGATTGTAATAGGCGTTCACCGTCTGCGGGGTCATCTCCCAAAGCGTGCGGTCGACCGGCGCCTTGAGCCGCGACAGCTCGAGCTGATGGCCGAACTCCCCCGCGCGGATCGCATTGCCGAGCGGGTCGCCGCGGACGACCTGGAGCGAGGTATAGTCGATATATTTGACGGGATGCCCGACGCGCGGATCGAACGCTGCGAGCTTGGCGAGTGCCGCCGTCTTGGTCTTGTCGTCCATCCAGCTGTTGGCGCCGATGCGATCCTTATAGGCGGCGCGCAGGTTGGAGATGAGCTCGCCCATCTGCGCTTCGCTCTCGGGCGGGTAGTGGCGCTTGACGTAGATCTCGCCGATCGCCTCGCCCATCGTGCCGTTGACCAGTGCGATGCCGCGCTTCCAACGCGCGCGCTGCGACGGCTGGTCACTGAGCGTCTTGCCGTAGAAGGCGAAGGTCGTCTCGTCGAAGGTCTTGGGCAGGGTCGGCGCGGAGGCGGCGACGAAGCGGAACTTCATCCAGTCCTGCCAGGTCGACACCGGCGTCTCGGCGAAGATCTTGCCGAGGCCGGTGAGCGCGGTCGAATTGCCCATGATGACGACCGGGAAGTCGCCATAGCCGGCGGTCGTGAGCAGCAACGGCCAATCGAATTCGGGCGCCAGCGCGGTGCGCGCGGCGGCGTCCATCGGCCGGAGCATCGCCATCAGGTCGCGCGACTGGACCGGCGACCATTGCACCTTGGCCATCGCAGTCTCGAGCGCGATGATCCGGTCGGCGCGGGCGCTCGCATCGGGCAGGCCTGCCAGCGTCAGCATCTTCTCGACATAGCCGCGATAGGCGGTGCGGAAGGCGTCGTATTTGGGCCCTGCCTCGAGATAATAATCGCGCCCGCCCATGCCGAGCGACCCCTGCCCGGCGGCGACGGTGTAGTGCGTCGGGTCGGACGGGTTGGGGAGCTGGCCGAGCTCGACCGGGCTGGCATAGCCGGTCGTCGCGAACAGCGTCTGCAGCTTGGCGCGATCGGTCGCCGCGTCGATCTTGGCGAAATAGGGGGCGAGCGGGGCGGTGCCGGCCTTGTCGATCGCGGCTTCGTCCATGAAGCTGGCATAGAGATCGCCGAACTGCTTGGCGCCCGCGCCGACCGCGGCCGGATTGGCGGCGGCATCGTCGAGGATCTTGCGGACGTTGGCCTCGGCCTCGTCGGTCAGCACGACGCCGTAGCCGGCCGAGGTGCGATCGGGCGCGATCTGCGTGCGCTTGTCCCATCCGCCATTGGCGAAGGTCCAGAAATCGTCGCCCGGCTTCACCGTCTTCTCTTGGGTCGTCAGGTCGATCCCGAACGCGCCGTAGCGCGCGCCGGTCGCCGGCGTTGCGGTCTTGGCGATCCCGGCGCCGGCCAGCGCGACGAGGACGGCAGCTGTCGAAAGCTGTAAGAGTGATTTGCGGCGCATGGTAAAACTCCCCTGTGTTTTACCCGAGTATAGCGCCGACTTTTTAGGCTGCAATCCGCCTCATGCGACGCGGTTGGCGACGAGATCGTCGACAACCGCGGGGTCGGCGAGCGTGCTGGTGTCACCCAGGCTCGATACGTCGCCCTCGGCGATCTTGCGCAGGATGCGGCGCATGATCTTGCCCGAGCGGGTCTTGGGCAGGCCCGGTGCGAAATGCACCTTGTCGGGGGCTGCGATCGGGCCGATTTCCTTGCGCACCCAGCCGATCAGCTCGCGCCGCAACTCGTCCGACGCGGTCTGGTCGGCGTTGAGCGTGACATAGGCGTAGATGCCCTGGCCCTTGATCTCGTGCGGCATGCCGACGACCGCGGCCTCGGCGACGTGCGGGTGGAGGACGAGCGCGCTCTCGACCTCGGCGGTGCCCATGCGGTGGCCCGACACGTTGATCACGTCGTCGACGCGACCGGTGATCCAGTAATAGCCGTCTTCGTCGCGCCGCGCCCCGTCGCCAGTGGTGTATTTGCCGGGATAGGTGGTGAAATAGGTCTGGAAGAAGCGCTCGCGGTCGCCCCACACGCCGCGCATCTGACCGGGCCAGCTGCGCGCGATGACGAGGTTGCCTGCCGCCGCGCCGGTCAGCACGACACCTTCGGGATCGACCAGCTGCGGGTCGATGCCGGGCATCGGTGTGGTCGCCGAGCCGGGCTTCAGCGCGATCGCGCCGGGCAAGGGCGCAATCATCGCGCCGCCGGTCTCGGTCTGCCACCACGTGTCGATGATCGGGCAGCGCCCCTCGCCGACGATCTCGTGATACCAGCGCCACGCCTCGGGGTTGATCGGCTCGCCGACGGTGCCGAGCAGCTTCAAGGAGCTGCGGTCGGTTGCGGTGACGAACGAATCACCCTCCTTCATCAGCGCGCGCAGCGCGGTGGGGGCGGTGTAGAGGATGTTGACCTTGTGGCGGTCGACCACCTGCCAGATCCGGCTGGCGTCGGGCCAGGTCGGCAGCCCCTCGAACATCAGCGTCGTCGCGCCGTTGGCGAGCGGGCCGTAGAGGATGTAGGTGTGGCCGGTGACCCAGCCGATGTCGGCGGCGCACCACCACACGTCGCCGGGACGATAGTCGAAGGCGAGTTCGTGCGTCAGGCTCGCCCACAGCAGATAGCCGCCGCTGGTGTGGAGCACACCCTTGGGCTGGCCGGTGCTGCCCGAAGTGTAGAGGATGAAGAGCGGGTCCTCGGCGCCCATCTGTTCGGGCGCGCAGGTGGCGGACACGCCTTCGGCCGCCGCATGATACCAGATGTCGCGGCCATCGTGCATCGCCACGTCGCCGCCGGTCGCCTTGACGACGATGACCTTGGCGAGCCCCGGCGCGTGCGCGGCGGCGGCATCGACATTGGCTTTCAGCGGCACGCGCTTGCCACCGCGCCGGCCCTCGTCGGCGGTGATCACGATCGTCGACCCGCAATCCTCGATCCGCCCGGCGAGCGCCTCGGGCGAGAAACCGCCGAACACCACCGAATGGACCGCGCCGATCCGCGCGCAGGCGAGCACCGCGAACGCCGCCTCGGGGATCATCGGCATGTAGACCGTGACGCGGTCGCCCTTGGCGACGCCCTGCGCCTTCAGCACGTTGGCGAAGCGGCAGACCTCGGCGTGGAGTTCGGCGAAGGTGAAGCGTCGCGCGTCCTCGCTCGGCTCGTCGGGCTCCCAGATCAGAGCGACGTCGTCGCTGCGCTTTGCGAGGTGCCGGTCGAGGCAATTGGCCGACACGTTCAACTTGCCGTCGGCAAACCAGTTGATGTGGAAATCGGCTTTGTCGAACGACCAGTCGCCGGCGATTTCAGGGCGCTTGATCCAATCGAGCCGCTTCGCCTGCTCGAGCCAGAAACTGCCGGGGTCGGCGAGGCTGCGGCCATAGAGCTTGGCATAGCCGGCGGCATCGACGCGCGCCTGTGCGGCCCATTCGGGCGGGACGGGATAGAGGTCCTGATCGGCCATGTGCGCGCTCTCCTGCGGGGCTCCTGTGCGACGCAGGCTAGCGCTTGGCAAGATCAAGTCGCTTTGTTGTCAACGCGTTTCACTCTACAACCGATCGCGCGGGCAACGCGGCAACCGGGGGGAAGCACGATGACGAAGACGGTCCTGGTCACCGGGGGTAGCGGCTATATTGCCAGCTTCCTGATCCGTGCGCTCGTCGCGCGCGGCTGGCACGTCAACACGACGGTGCGATCGCTGACGCGCGAGGCCGAAGTGCGCGCGACGCTCGGAGTGGCCGACGAGGCGCTGACCTTCTTCGCGGCCGATCTGATGCACGACGCGGGCTGGGCCGAGGCGGTCGCGGGGTGCAGCCATGTCGCGCACGTCGCCTCGCCCTTTCCGGCGGCCGCGCCCAAAAGCGACGACGAACTGGTCGTGCCGGCGCGCGAGGGGGCGCTGCGCGCGCTGCGCTTCGCGCATGCCGCCGGGGTCGAGCGATTCGTGCTGACGTCGTCGGTCGCGGCGGTCGCGTACGGCCATGCGCGCGCGGATGGGCGCGCCTTCACCGAAGCGGACTGGACCGATCCGACCGCACCCGGCGTCGGCGCCTACATCAAGTCGAAGACGATCGCCGAGCGTGCCGCGCGCGACTGGATGGCGGCGCACGGGGCGGGGATGGAATTCTGTTCGGTCAATCCGTCGGCGGTGCTCGGGCCCTTGCTCAGCGACGATTTCTCGACCTCGATCCAGTTCGTCCAGCGGCTGCTCGACGGATCGATGCCGGGGACGCCGCGGCTCGGCTTCGCAGTGGTCGACGTGCGCGACCTGGCCGACCTCCACGTGCTGGCGCTCGAGACGCCGGGCCTCGACGGCGAGCGGTTCATCGGCGCGGGCGCGTTCCTCTGGATGAAGGAGGTCGCCGTGATGCTGCGCGACGGGCTCGGGCCGCAGGCGCGCAAGGTGCCGCGCCACGGCGTTCCCGACGTCGTCGTGCGGCTGCTCGCCATCTTTGACACGACGATCCGCCAGGTGACCGGCGAACTCGGCCGGGATCGCACCTGCGATGCGGGCCACGCCCTGGCGCGGCTCGGCTGGCAGACACGCGACGAACGCATGACAATCCTCGACACCGCGCGCAGCCTGATCGATCGCGGCGTCATCTCGGTCTGAGATTGCGTTTGGCGCGGAAAGTTGGAAAGGAGGGCGCACGTAAAGGAGCGCCCATGTCCTCGACCCTCGCCGAACTCGACCGAAAGCGCGACGCCGCGCGCATGGGGGGCGGCGAGAAGCGCATCGCCGCGCAGCACGCCAAGGGCAAGCTGACCGCGCGCGAACGCCTGACCGTGCTGCTCGACGAAAATTCGTTCGAGGAGCTCGACATGTATGTCGAGCATAATTGCGTCGACTTCGGGATGCAGGACCAGATCATCCCGGGCGACGGCGTCGTCACGGGATCGGGCACGATCAACGGCCGGCTCGTCTTCGTTTTCAGCCAGGACTTCACCGTGTTCGGCGGCTCGCTCAGCGAGCGCCACGCGCAGAAGATCTGCAAGATCATGGACATGGCGCTCAAGGTCGGCGCACCCGTGATCGGCATCAACGACAGCGGCGGCGCGCGCATCCAGGAGGGCGTCGCCTCGCTCGGCGGCTATGCCGAAGTGTTCCAACGTAACGTTCTGGCGAGCGGCGTCGTGCCGCAGATCTCGCTGATCATGGGTCCCTGCGCCGGCGGCGCGGTCTACTCTCCTGCAATGACCGACTTCATCTTCATGGTGAAGGATTCGTCATATATGTTCGTCACCGGCCCAGATGTAGTGAAGACCGTTACCAACGAGATCGTCACGCAGGAGGAACTGGGTGGAGCGGTGACGCATACCACGAAGTCGGGGGTCGCCGACGTGGCCTTCGAGAATGATATCGAGGCGCTGCTTGCGGCCCGCGACTTCGTGGACTTCCTTCCCGCCTCGAACCGCGAGGCGAGCCCGGAGCGGCCGTCGTCCGACCCGTGGGACCGGCTCGAGCACAGCCTCGACCAGCTCGTGCCGGCAAGCGCCAACCAGCCCTATGACATGCACGAGCTGATCCGGAAGACCGTCGACGAAGGCGATTTCTTCGAGGTGCAGCCGACGCATGCCGGCAACATCATCGTCGGCTTCGGGCGGATCGAGGGGCGCACCGTCGGCTTCGTCGCCAACCAGCCGATGGTGTTGGCGGGCTGCCTAGACATCAACAGCTCGAAGAAGGCGGCGCGGTTCGTGCGCTTCTGCGATGCGTTCGAGATTCCGATCGTCACCTTCGTCGACGTGCCGGGCTTCCTGCCGGGGACCGCGCAGGAACTGAACGGCATCATCAAGCATGGCGCCAAGCTGCTCTTCGCCTATGCCGAGGCGACCGTGCCGAAGATCACCGTGATCACGCGCAAGGCTTACGGCGGCGCGTACGACGTGATGGCCTCGAAGCATCTGCGCGGCGACCTCAATTACGCCTGGCCGACCGCCGAGATCGCGGTGATGGGCGCGAAGGGCGCGGTCGAGATCATTTTCCGCGGCCGCTCGCCCGAGGAAATCGCCGAGCAGACCGCGCAATATGAGGCACGCTTCGCCAACCCGTTCGTCGCGGCGAGCAAGGGCTTCATCGACGAGGTGATCCAGCCGCACTCGACGCGCCGCCGGATCGCGCTGGGCCTGCGCAAGCTGCGCGGCAAAGCGCTCGAGAATCCGTGGAAGAAGCACGACAACATTCCGCTGTGACGGCGATCCCCGCATTGCGCATTTAACGCCGTCATGGGTGTCGCCGTCCGCCGCGGGCTGCCCTATGACGGTGCGAGCGATGGTGCGACCCACCCGATCGAAACGGGACTCGCGCAGGAACCCATCGCGCTCCCGGAGTTGACTCGTGGCTACTGATACCCCCCTCGATCGTTTCAAGGCCGTGCTCGGCGGCGCCGCGCGCGCGGTTGCGCACGAGCCCGAGATCGAGCTCGCCTTCACCGCGGATTCGCCCGCGCAGTCGGGCAAGCACATCAAGGTGCCGATGCCTGCGCGCACGTTGCCCGCCGAGCAGGTGGCCGAGGCGCGCGGCTTTGCCGACGGCTTCGCGCTGCGGCTGCGGCATCACGACACCGCGCTCCACGCTCGCATCGCGCCGGCCGAGGCGGTTGCGCGCGCAGTGTTCGACGCGGTCGAGACGGCGCGGGTCGAGGCGCTGGGGTCGCGCGGTTATGCCGGGATCACCGCCAATCTCGACGTCGCGCTTGAGACGCGGCTGCGCGCCGACCCGATCACGCGCGCGCGGTCGCGCGACGAGGTGCCGCTGTCGACCGCGCTCGCCCTGCTGGTGCGCGAGCGGCTGACCGGCGCGCCGCCGCCGGCCGCCACCGAGCCCGGGCTCGAACTGGTCCGCGACTGGATCGAGGAGAAAGCCGGCGGCGATCTCGACGCGCTCGGCCTCGCGATCGACGACCAGCGCGCCTTTGCCAGCCTGGCGACCAAGCTGCTCGAGGATCTCGAGCTGATCGAAGGCGACATGATCCCCGACGAAGCCGACGAGGGCGGTTCGGACGAGGAAGGCAGCGAGGACAAGCAGGACGACGAGGGCGACGAAGGCGAGGACGAAGGCGAGCAGGGGCAGGGCGAGATCGAGGCGCGCGGTTCCGAGCGCGAGACCGACAGCGAGGAAGGCGAGGGCTCCGAGCAGAGCGATGATTCGTTCGACGACATGGACGGCGAACCCGGCGACGAGGGCGAGGAGGGGATGCTCCCCGTGCGCCCGAATCGTCCGCTCTCCGACCCTTCGGCGCAGTTCGATTACAAGGCGTGGACCACCAGCTATGACGAAGTGATCGCGGCGACCGACCTGTGCGACGCCGACGAGCTCCAGCGGCTGCGCTCCTATCTCGACCAGCAGCTCGTTCATCTGCAGGGCGCGGTGACCAAGCTCGCCAACCGGCTGCAACGCCGGCTGATGGCGCAGCAGAACCGCAGCTGGGACTTCGACCAGGAGGAGGGCATCCTCGACGCCGCGCGGCTGGCGCGGATCATCGTCAACCCGACGCTGTCGCTCAGCTACAAGATCGAGCGCGAGACCGATTTCCGCGACACCGTGGTGACGCTGCTGATCGACAATTCGGGCTCGATGCGCGGGCGGCCGATTTCGATCGCGGCGATCAGCGCCGACATCCTCGCGCGCACGCTCGAGCGCTGCGGCGTCAAGACCGAGATCCTCGGCTTCACCACGCGCGCCTGGAAGGGCGGGCAGAGCCGCGAGACGTGGCTCGCCGCGGGGCGTCCGCCGCAGCCGGGGCGGCTCAACGACGTGCGTCACATCGTCTACAAGAAGGCCGACGAACCGTGGCGCCGCGCGCGACCGTCGCTCGGGCTGATGATGCGCGAGGGGCTGCTCAAGGAGAATATCGACGGCGAGGCTTTGCTCTGCGCGCATTCGCGGCTGATCGCGCGGCCCGAAGAGCGCAAGATCCTGATGGTAATCTCGGACGGCGCGCCGGTCGATGATTCGACTCTGTCGGTCAATTCGGGGAGCTATCTCGAGCGCCATCTGCGCCAGGTGATCGGCTGGATCGAGGCGAAGTCGCCGGTCGAGCTGGCCGCGATCGGGATCGGGCACGATGTGACGCGCTATTATGCGCGCGCGGTGACGATCATGGATGCGGAGCAGTTGGGCGGGACGATCATCGAGCAGTTGGCGGCGCTGTTCGATACGCCGTGAGCCCTGGCCGTCGCGGGGCTGCCCTCCGCTCGTGATCGCCCGCGAGGGAGGCCGACGTTAGCGGCAGTCGCTGTCCGCCCTGAAATGTTCCAGGCGACGGCGAAGGTTCTCGCGATAGCGCTCGTTCGTTCCGGAATAGCCTTGGGGAATGTCGAGGCTGTCGATCGGGTAGCCGAGCCGCGCCAGCGTCAAGTGCCAAGTCGACCTGCGGTCGAAGCGCTGAGGTGGCAGGGCCTCGGCGTCGAGCGCAGCGATATCGGGCAGTGCGGCGGCGCCGTCGGGGCCAAGCCGGCACAGCGCGACCCGCACCGCTTCGATCGCCACGGAATCGTCGCTCGAGATCCGTCGCCGACGCTTGGGCATGGCGTTGGCGGCCCGCTCCGCCCGGACGTGATAGCCCAGCATCGCGACGAGGTCGGGAACGGCTGCCGCACCGCGGTCGGCCTGGCGCATGATCAACCCGCCCGCGCGCAGCCGCATCACGGGATCGGCGAGCAGCGCGCGCTCGGCAGCGCTCGGCGTCGCAAAGGTGCCTGGCGGCATCGCGTAGAGGATCGAACTCAGGACGCGGATCGGGTTTGCCTCGCGATCATCGTCGGTGACGGTGGTCAGCCGCTCGACGATCGCGGCGCGGAGGAATGCGCTGTCGTCGCGCAGCGCCTGCTTCGCGTCCCAGAAACCTTCGAAGCGCGTCATGCGATGGTCGCGGATGAGCGCGACGAGGAGCGCATGGTCCCCCGGTTCGATCGTCCGGCGCATCCCCGTGAAGAAAGCATCCGCGGCCGCCCATCCCGGGTCCTCCGCCGTAACGCGCGGATCGGCCAGCATGGCCTGCAGTCGCGTGCGGGCCAACCGCGCGGTCGCGGCAGGATCGGCGTGGACCGCAAGGTTGGTGTGCGCCGCGAGCAGGGCGCCGCCATCGACCGTTTCATACCTCGGGGCGTTGGACAAAGCGGTGCGCGCCCATCCGAAGCGGAATGTCGTGAACGACCCGCCGGCGTCGATCCACAACGGCCGACGCAGCGCCAGGGTGGTCGCGACGAGCTTGCGCAGCAGCACGCGTCCCCCGCGTGCGCGGAGCTCGAAGCGCGAAACCGCAACCCGCTTGGGATTGAACGACCAGTCGTAGGATGCGGAGCTCCCGCCGAACAGGTCGTATTGTCCTTGCGCGATGCTGATGTCGTGCTCGCTCCGCGTGGGGACCGCGATAATGCAATCGGTGGTCGAAAGCCGGAGGTTCCACTCGGCTTCCTTGCTGCGCCGCTCGGGATAGTCGAGGCCCAGCCCGTCGGCGCCGGTCGGCAGCAGGCTCACGGCGCAATCGGCGCGCGCGACCCTGCGGAAGGTGCGCGCATTCGGCTGAAGCGGCGTGGCGCCGATGACATCGGCCTCGGTCAGGTCTTTGCGACTGGGCACGTTCACGGTCACGCTCTCGACGCCCTCGGTAAACAGCGCGGCGGCGCAGAGCCCGATGCAGCGTAAGGGTCGCGCCGCGGTGGGACGGGTGGGGTCGAACTCCTCGGTCGGGGCCGACGAAACGTCGATTCGCAGATGGCCGGACAGGCGGATCGGCAGTGTCGGAACCACGTCGGGTCGGAGCGCCACCGCCAGCCGCGCCTTGCTCAGAGCGACGTTCGAGGCCGGCAGCACCCACAGCAATACGACCGTGGCGGGCGCGGCGAGCATCGCGGCGAGCAGATCGCCCAGCGGCAGCCGCAGCGGAAACCACAGCAGCGCAAAGCAGCTTCCCCACAGAAACGCCGTCGGCATGACGAAAAGGATCAGCCCCGGAAGAATCAGGAAGAAACCGACGACCACCAGCCCGGGCATTGTCAGGCATAGCGCCGTACCGATCCCGGTGATGATCAGGTACAGTTTGAGCGCATAGGTCATCGCGCACGACATCTATGCGGTACGCGTCAACAATCGGTATATGTCTTGGAAATTCTATGGAATTGTCTGTCTGCTTCGCGCTCTGCAGGATGCTGTGATATGCGCGGCGACATGATAACCCCACCCCCCGACGGCTTTATCGGCCCGGTCAAGCGATCGGTGACGATTGCCGGGCATCAGACATCGATCAGCCTCGAGCCGATTTTCTGGCGCGCGCTCGAGGCGGCGGCGGCACGGCGCGTGCTGCCGCTCAATGCGCTGATCGCGCAGATCGACGCATTGCGGATCGTCGTCGACGAGCCCCCGAATCTCGCGAGTGCGCTGCGCAGCTGGATCCTGAGCTGCGACAGAGGTGAGAATAACTCGCAATAGCGTTGACAATGAGAGTGACTCGCAATAGCCAATCCCCAACGAATAAGGGGAAACCAATTGTCTCGCTCCGCTGTCCGCAAGCCTGCCTATCTCGCCATGACCTGCGTCGGTGCCTTCGCCGCGCATCCGGCGTTCGCGAACGACGCCGCGCCTCCGCCACCCGCGGCGGACGCCGACCCCGACCAGAAGATCGACATCATCGTCAACGGCCACCGCGAAGAGCGTCCGCGCGACCCCAAGCTGGTGGCGCCGCTGGTCGACACGCCCAAGTCCATCCTGGTTCTCGATAAGTCGGTGATCGAGCAGACCGGCTCGACCACGCTCCAGGATGCGTTGCGCACTGTGCCGGGCATCACCTTCGGCGCGGCCGAGGGTGGCAATCCGATCGGCGACCGGCCCTTCATCCGCGGCTTCGACAGCCAGGGCTCGATCTATGTCGACGGCGTGCGCGACCTCGCGTCGCAGAGCCGCGAGATCTTCGCGATCGATTCGGTGCAGATCGTGCGCGGGTCGGATTCGACGCTCGGCGGGCGTGGCAGCGCGGGGGGCACGATCAACATCCTGAGCAAGCTGCCGCAGCTGCGCACCTTCGGTTCGGTCGCGGCGAGCTATGGCAATGGAGATTACAAGCGCGTCGTCGGTGACCTGAACGTCAAGCTGAGCGACACCGCGGCATTCCGGATCGAGGGCATGTGGCACGACCAGGACGTCGCCGGGCGCGACGCGATCTACCAGCGCCGCTGGGGCGTCGCGCCGAGCGTGACGATCGGGCTCGGCACCGACACGCGGCTGACCGCCAGCTATTATTACATGGAAAGCCACGAACTGCCCGACGCCGGCATTCCCTATCTCTACACGATCGGCAATGCGCCTGGGACGGGCGCGATCCGCACCGAACCCGCGCTCGGGCGCATCACCACCGCGACCGGCCAGACCGGCACCGTCGCGCGCTCGACCTTCTACGGCCTGACCGATCGCGATTTCCGCGACACGACGACCAACCAGGCGACGCTGCGGGTCGAGCATGATTTCGGCGGCATCACGCTTCGCAACACCGCGCGCTACAGCGCGTCCGACCAGGCCTACATCTTCACGCTGCCCGACGATTCGACCGGCAACATCTATGGCAGCGGGCAGGTGTGGCGCCGGTCGAACACGCGCTACAGCTATTCCAAGAGCATCGTCGACCAGCTCGACCTGTCTGGCAGCTTCACGACCGGCGCGATCAAGCATGATTTTGCGGTCGGCGCCGAAGTGTCGTGGGAGAAGGCGCGGCGCGGCACCTTCGTCACGCGGGGCTATCTCAACGCGAGCGGAACCGAGATCCTGTCGAACGGGTCGACCATCTCGCCGCGCTGCAACGCCGCGACGGTGTCGCGTTACTATTGCGCGAGCATCTTCACGCCCAACCCCAACGATCCGTGGGTCAATTACGCCAGCGACACGTCGACGACGCCCTCGGCGATTGTACGCTCGCTGCCGATCGAGGAGACGCAGAACGACGCCGAGACGCAGGCGCTCTACGGCTTCGACTCGATCACGCTGCTGCCGTCGCTGATCCTCAATGTCGGCGCGCGCTACGATCGCTTCACCTCGCGAGTCACGCCGGGGCAGGCCGCCAATGCGACGCGGGCATTCCAGTTCTCGCGCACCGACGAGCTGTTCAACTGGCAGGCTGGCCTGGTGTTCAAGCCGACCAAGGAAACCAGCCTCTACGCGAGCTACGCCACCGCCGCGACGCCGCCCAACAGCCTGTTGGGTGAGGGGCGCGAGGACAATGCGCTGCCGACCACCGTCGCGACCGCGAACGCGCTCGACGCGCTCAAGGTGCAGAAGACCAAGTCTTACGAGGTCGGCGCCAAGGCGAGCCTGTTCCACGAAAAGCTCGCGCTCGCGCTGGCGGTGTTTCAGACCGATATCGCCAATGCCCGAGTGACCGATGCCAACAACAACATCGCCTATCTCGGATCGACGCGCATCCGCGGGGTCGAGCTTACCGCGAGCGGCGCGATCCTGCCGGGCTGGACGGTGTTCGGCGGCTACACCTTCCTCGACGCCAAGATCGTCGACGGCGGGTTCACCGCGCTGACGGCGGCGGCGAACGGTGCGGCGGCGGCCAAGACGGTGCTGGTGCCCTCGGTCAACACCGGGAAGGCCGTGCCGCAGACCGCGCGCAACAGCTTCACGATGTCGACCAACCTCGAAGTGACCAAGCGCTTCTCGGTCGGCGGCGGCGCGTATTACATGGACAAGCAGAATGGCGGCTATGCCGACAATCGCACCGCGACGCAGACCAGCGCGGGCGTGGTCACCGTCAATCCCGCGACCAAGATCCTGACGCGCGGCATTCCGAGCTACTGGCGCTTCGATGCGCAGGCGCGCTTCAAGCTCAACGATCGGCTCCAGCTGTCGGTCAACGCGCAGAATTTGACCGACAAGGTCTATTACACGCAGACTTACACGAGCCATTATGCCTCGATCGCGGCGGGGCGCACGGTGTTCGGCACGGTGCAGGTCGCGTTTTGAGCGCGCTGTCCGCGGCCGAGATTGCCGCGCGGCTCGCCGGATCGGCGGAGGAGCGCGCTGCCTTCCTGCGCGATTGCGCCGATGACGGGGTGGCCGAGGCGCAGGCGCTGTACGGGCAGTTGCTGCTCGACGGCGCGGGCGTCGCGCGCGATCCCGCCGCGGCGCTCGGCTGGTTCGTGCGCGCGGCCGCGCAGCATCATCTGATGGCGATCAACATGGTCGGGCGCTGCTACGATCTCGGCTGGGGCACCGTGCCCGACAAGGCGCGCGCGGCGGATTGCTACCGAATCGCCGCCGAGCGTGGGCTCGACTGGGGCATGTACAATTACGCCACCTTGCTCGCGCTCGGCGACGGGGTGGCGGAGGACAAGCAAGCGGCGTTGGCGTGGTTCCGCAAGGCCGCGGCGCTCGGGAATGCCAAGGCGCTAAACTTCGTCGGCAGCTTCCACGAGGATGGCTGGGTGGTCGAACGCGACCTGGCGGCAGCGGCGCTCTGCTATGCACGCGCGGCGCAGGGCGGGGATTTTCGCGGGGCGTTCAACCATGCGCGGATGCTCGGCGCAGCGGGGCGGATCGAGGATGCGATCGGCTGGCTCAAGCGCGCGGGCGCCGGCGCGACGCCGGCCTTCGTCGAGAAAGCGGCGGCGTGGCTTGCCGCATCCGAGCTGCCGGCGTTTCGGGTGCGCGGGGTCCAGGCGATCCGGGCGGCGGCATGCTGACCGTCGTCCCCGACCTGCTCGATACGGCGCAGGTCGCTGCGCTCCGCGCAGTCATCGACGCCGCCGACTGGATCGACGGCAATGCCACGTCGGGCCATCAGTCCGCGCTCGCCAAGCACAACGCGCAATTGCCCGAGGAGTCGGAGGCTGCGCGGCGCGGCGGGGCGATCGTGCTCGATGCGCTCGCGGCCTCACCGTTGTTCGTCGCGGCGGCGTTGCCGCTGAAAGTGTTCCCGCCTTTGTTCAACCGCTATGCGCCAGGCGATGGCTTCGGCGCGCATGTCGACAGCGCGATCCGGATCCGCCGCGGCAGCGATTTTCGCATCCGCAGCGACCTGTCGGCGACGCTCTTCCTCGCCGATCCCGACAGCTATGACGGCGGCGAGCTCGTCGTGCAGACGCAGTTCGGCGAGCAGAGCGTCAAGCTGCCGGCGGGGCAGATGGTGCTTTATCCGGCGTCGAGCTTGCACCATGTCGCGCCGGTGACGCGTGGGGTGCGCGTCGCCTCGTTCTTCTGGATCCAGTCGATGGTGCGCGACACCGATTCGCGCGCGATGCTGTTCGAGCTCGACACCGCGATCCAGTCGGTCGCTGGTCGGCTGGGGCAGGGCGACGGCGAGATCGTCCGGCTCACCGGCGTCTACCACAATCTGTTGCGCCGCTGGGCGGAGGTTTGAGTGAGCAAGATCAAGATGCGCAATGCCTGGTTCCAGGTGCACAAATGGATCGGGCTGCTGCTGGCCGTGCTGATCATTCCGCTCTCGGTGACGGGGGCGGCGCTGGTGTGGGACGATGCGCTCGACCATGCGCTCAACCCGCAGCGCTATGCGACGAGCGGCGGCGCGAGCGTGGCGCCCGAGCGCTATGTCGCGGCGGTGCGCGCGGCGCTCGCGCCTGGGGAGCGGATCACGGCGCTGACCTTGCCCGATTCGCCGGTCGAACCGGTCGTCGTCACCGCGACCAGCGCGGCCAAGCCGAAGCGGACGCCGGGACCGCCGGCGCGCAAGACGGTGTGGCTCGATCCGGCTAGTGCGCGCGTGCTCGATACCGCCGGTAGCGGCGGCGGGCTGCTCCGCACCTTCCATATGATCCACGGATCGCTGCTGATTCCCGGCGTCGGGCGGCAGGTGGTCGGCTGGATCGGCGTGGCGATGCTGCTGTCGTGCGTGTCGGGGCTGTGGCTGTGGTGGCCGACGGTCGGGCGCTGGGTGCGCGGCCTGCGCTGGCGGCGGCATCGCAACACCGACACCAATCTGCATCATCTGTTCGGCTTCTGGATCGCGCTGCCACTGTTCGTGCTTTCGCTGACGGGGGCGTGGATCTCGTTTCCCAAGGTGTTCGGCGGCGGACCGCCGGGCGGACGCCCCGGCGGCGCGCGGCCGGTTCCGCTCGCGACGCCGCAGCTGCCGGTTGACGGCGTGATCGACCGTGCGGACGGGGTGCTTGCCGGTAGCGTCGCCAGGATCGAGTGGCCAACCGACCAGAAGCCGGCGTGGAGAGTCTCGTTCGTCGATGAGCCCCGCAGCGTTGTGATCGACGATGCCAGCGGCGTGGCCAAGGTCGTGCCGCCCGCGCCCGAATCGCTCGCGCGGACGATGCGGCGGATCCATGACGGCACGCAGATGGGGCTCGTCTGGCAGATCGTGATCTTCCTCGGCGGCTTGCTGCCGGCGATCCTCGCGGTGACCGGGATCATCATGTGGTGGCGCTCGCGCGGCTGGCGCGCGCAGGTGACGGCGCGGCAGCGGGAGCGGGAAACTGTCGGGGTGCGGTGACCTCGCCGACCTGATGCTAAAACGTCACCCCGGGCTCGTCCCGGGGTCCACCGGGCCTCGCGTCCTACCTTGGCAGATCGCGCGGCACGGTGGGCCCCGGAACTAGTCCGGGGTGACGGTTAGGTCTTCGCGTTACCGCCCC
Source organism: Parasphingomonas frigoris (assembly GCF_036663815.1). Classification (NCBI taxonomy): domain Bacteria; kingdom Pseudomonadati; phylum Pseudomonadota; class Alphaproteobacteria; order Sphingomonadales; family Sphingomonadaceae; genus Parasphingomonas; species Parasphingomonas frigoris. Next base: position 146,879 of record NZ_JAXOJQ010000007.1, read on the forward strand.
AGCACCACCCGCGCCTGGCCCGCAATCTGCGCCAGCATCGCCGCATTGGGCGCCGGCGCCAGCCGTGCGCGATCGACCACCGCCTTGAACTGCGCGACACGGCCGGCATTGTCCGTCAGCCAGCGCTCGACCAGCGCCTGCGGATCGTTCCCGACCCCCTTGGCACCGCGGCCGAGGAATTCGAGCCGCAACTGCTGGAAGTCGCGCGCGAGCCCGGCGATCAGCAGCCGCTCCCACGGGTCGCTCGACGCGATCCGCGCGGCATTGGCCTGCGCCCAGTCGAGCCCGAGCGCCTGGCCAAGCCGCGTGAAGGCGCGCGTGAGCACTGCTTCGTCGAGCTTGAGCCGCTCGCCGAGATCGGCCAGCCCGACCGCGCCGTCGAGCTCGAACAGCCGCACGACCTTCTGCACCAGCTTCTTGGGCGCCCCCGCCGTCTCGAGCGTCGCGGCGATGCGCGCGCTCTGCGCGCTCGCTTCCTCGAGCAGCAGCGCCTTGGTCTGCTTGTCGAGCGCGCGAATTCCCTTCGACAGCCGCGCGAGCACTTCGGCCGGCCCGGTACCGCTCTTGGTGACGCGCAGCAGATCGGCGATCTGCGACCGCGTCGCCACCGCGACCTCGTCGAACAGCGCGATCCGCGCCGCCTCGGGCATTTCGGCGGTCTCGATCTCGCGCCACAGCGCCGGCAGATCGAACAATCGCTCGGCGACCACGAAGTTCGCCGCGATGTCGCTCATCGCAGCGCCTTCTTCCTCGGCCAGCTCGAAGGGATAGAGCACGCCCATCCGGTTGACGATGCGGTTGGCGAGCTTGGTCGCGACGATCTCGCCGCGCAGCCGGTGCTGGTCGATCGCGGCGCCGAACTTCTTGCGCATCGCCGGCGGGAAGGCGGCGTGGAGATCGGGCGCGAGTTCGGGATCGAGCCCCAGTTCGGACTGCTCGATCGCCGCCTGTAGCGCGAGCTTGGCGGTCGCCAGCAGCACGGCAAGCTCGGGCCGCGTCAGCCCGCGGCCTTCGGCCGAACGCCGCAGCAGATCGTCATTGCCCGCCAAGCCTTCGACCACGCGGTCGAGCGAACCGCCTGCCTCGAAGATCTCGATCAGCCGGACATAGCTCGGTACGTCGCGCGCACCGTCGGCCTCGGCGATCGACAGTGCCAGCGTCTGCAGGCGATTGTCCTCGAGCACGATATGCGCGACGTCGTCGGTCATGCTGGCGAGGAAGGCGTTGCGCTTCTCATAGCCCAGGCGGCCTTCGATCATCTCGCGGTTGAGCGCGATCTTGATGTTGACCTCGTTATCCGAGCAATCGACGCCCGCCGAATTGTCGATGAAGTCGGTGTTGATCCGGCCGCCACGCGCGGAGAAGGCGATGCGCGCGGCCTGCGTGACACCCAGGTTGGCGCCTTCGCCGATCGCGGTGGCGCGCAGATCCTCGGCATCGACGCGCAGCCGATCGTTCGCGGGATCGCCAACCGCGATGTTATTCTCGGCTCTCGCCTTCACATAGGTGCCGATCCCGCCGAACCAGATCAGGTCGACCGGGGCCTTGAGGATCAGCGAGATCAAAGCGCCCGGCTCGATCTCGCTCGCCTCGATGCCGAGCGCGGCGCGGATCTGCTTGGAGAGCTTGATCACCTTGTCGGTGCGCGGGAAGACGCCGCCACCCTTCGAGATGAGCGAAGCGTCGTAATCCGCCCACGACGAACGGGGGAGGGCGAACATGCGCGACCGCTCGGCCCAGCTTGCGGCGGGGTCGGGGTCGGGATCGAGGAAGATGTGGCGATGATCGAACGCCGCGACGATCTTCAACGTCTGGCTGAGCAACATGCCGTTGCCGAACACGTCGCCCGACATGTCGCCGCAGCCGACGACGCGAATCGGTTGCGTCTGCACGTCGATCCCGCGCTCGGCGAAGTGGCGCTGGACGCTGACCCACGCGCCCTTGGCGGTGATTCCCATCGCCTTGTGATCGTAGCCGACCGAGCCGCCGCTGGCGAAGGCATCGCCGAGCCAGAAATTATGCTCGAGCGCGATCGCATTGGCGACGTCGGAGAAGGTCGCGGTGCCCTTGTCGGCGGCGACGACGAAATAGGGGTCCTCGCCGTCGTGGATCACGACGTCGGTCGGATGCACCACCGCGCCCTCGACGATATTGTCGGTGATCGACAGCAAGGTGCGGATGAACACGCGGTAGCTCTCGGTGCCCTCGGCGAGCCACGCATCGCGATTCGCCGCGGACGGGAGCTGCTTGGGATAGAAGCCACCCTTCGCGCCGGTCGGGACGATCACCGCATTCTTGACGCGCTGCGCTTTCATCAGCCCAAGAATTTCGGTGCGGAAGTCGTCGCGCCGGTCGGACCAGCGCAGGCCGCCGCGCGCGACCGGGCCGGCGCGCAGGTGGATGCCCTCGACCCGCGGCGAATAGACCCAGATCTCGCGCCACGGCACGGGGGCGGGCAGGCCGGGGATAAGGTGGCTGTCGAGCTTGAACGCGAGCGCGATCTGGCCGGCGGCGGCTAACGCATTGGTGCGCAACGTCGCCGTGATCACGCTGCGCAGCGAACGCAGGATGCGATCGTCGTCGATCGCCGAGACCGCATCGAGCCCGCTATCGATCGCCGCATCGGCAGCTTCGACACCGGCGCGCGCGCGTGCGGGATCATGCGCCGCGGCGAATCGCTCGATCAGCGCGGCAGCCACCTTCGGCGCGCGACGCAGCGCGTCGACCACGGTGACGAGGCCGTAGGTCAGCCCGGCCTGGCGCAGATAGCGGAACCAGGCGCGGAACAGCAGTACCGAGCTGGGCGCCATCCCGGCGTCGACGATCAGCCGATTGAACGCGTCATTCTCGGCCTTGCCCTCGAGCACCGCCTGGATCGCGTCCTCGAGCACGGTGGTGTCGGCCGAGAGCCGCACGCCCGCCGCCTCGACCAGGAATTCGTGGACGAAGCCCTGTTCGACATCGGCGAGCGCGGTCGGCAATTCCTCGATCACGCGGAAGCCGAAATTCTCGAGCACCGGCACCGCGTCGGACAGCGCCAGCGCACCGCCGAGGCGATAGATTTTGAGGCGCGCCGCGCCCTTGGCATCGCGGTACATCCGCACCGAACGCGCCTCGGGGGTTTCGAGCCGGGCGAGCCGGATGATGTCGTGCGCGGCTTCCTCCGCCGGATTGGCGGCGCGGTAGCCCGCCGGGAAGGTCGCCGCGTGTCGCAGCGCGAGCCGCGTCGCGCGCGCCGGCTCGACCAGCTCGGCGAGCGCCGCTTCGACCGCGGGCGCCCAGCCGCGCACCATCCGCGCGATCCGCGCGTCGAGCGGGCCGGTCTCGGGCATCACGCCCTCGCCACGCACGTCGATCGTGAAGCGGATCAGCGCGGTTACGTCGTCCATCGCGATCGCCCAGTTGAGCAGGCTGCCATTGGCCGCCTCGACCAGCATCTCGCCGATCGCGACGCGCCGCGCGGTGGTCAGATCGTCGCGCGGCAGCCAGACGAAGGCGAACAGGTGCCGCCCGAGCACGCTGCGCACGAGCACCAGCTTGGGCCGTGGGCGATCGGCGAGCGACATCGCGGTCAGCGCGACATTCTCGAGCGCCTCGGGGGTGAAGGCGGTGATCAGGTCGTGCGGCAGCGCGGCGAGCGCGTGCGTCAGCGCCTTGCCGGTATGCCCCTTGGGGTCGAAGCCGAACTTCTGCTCGAGCGCGGCGAGATGTGCGCGCAGCACCGGCACGTCTTGCGGCGCGGCGTTGAGCGCGCTGCTCGTCCACAGCCCGGCGTGGATTGACAGGCCGACGACCGTCTTGGCGTCGCGCACCGGCACGACCGCGAGATCGAGCGGGAGGTGGCGGTGGACGCTCGAGATGAGATTGGACTTGAGCAGCAGCGGCGCTTCGCCACCATCGCTGAACCATTGCATCGCCAGCGCGCGCGAGGCCGCGGCGAGCATCGGCACCGGCTGCGGGTTGCGCGCGAGGCCGAGCGTCGTCTCGGTCGCGCCGCGCCACGATTCATGGCCGAGCAGAGTGAAGTTGCGGTCGAGCAGCCACGCGAGCAACGCCGCGCCTTCGCCTGGCGGGAGGGTGGCGATGTCGGCCGCCATCGCGTCCTGCAGCGGCTGCCAGTCGTTCACCGCCGCGCGCACGTCGGCGAGATTGCGTTCGAGCGCGGTAACGAGCTCCCGCCGTTCGCGCGCATCGGCACGTTCGAGCTCGATATAGATCATCGATTCGGCAGGGCCGGTATCGTCGACGCTCAGCAGGGTACCGCGGGTATCGCGCGTGACGCCGAGCACGGGGTGAATGATTCGGTCGATCGAGATGTCGTGCGCGCCGATCGTCGCGGCGATCGAATCGACCAGGAAGGGCATGTCGTCATTGACGATCGCCAGCCGCATCCGCCGGCGCGGGTCGGTGCCGGGCAGCGGCTCGAGCGCGACGGTTGCGGTTCCGGGGGTCCGATGCTCGGCAGTGGCCGCGACGAATGCCGCGGCATCTGCCCGTTCGGCCTTGCCGAACCCCTGTATTTCGCCCGGAAGAGCACCCTTGGTCAGTCGGGCAGCAAGCGCGTCCGACAGCGATTTCAGCGTGGTTTTAGCCATCGCGACCCTATGCGCCGGTCGTTGGCCGACCTCAAGACTTGTGGCGCTGCACAATGATCGCGGGCGGGGGGCGCATATCTGACGGGCGGGGGTAGCGGGCGCCCACTGACCTGTCGCGGAACCGGTGACGGCGATGCTCGTTGGGGCGCGGACCGAACAAAATGCAAAATATGCGTTGACCGCCGCGATTCACCCCCCTAGAGGAGTTGAACCGCAGCGACGGACCACACGGTTCGCTTCTGCAGTCACCAAATTGTCGGCGCCGAGGGGCTCTTTGAAAGAAGGGCATTTCCTTAGCGTCGGTATTTTGCGCTCTTTGACATTGTC
>NZ_JAXOJQ010000008.1:0-135645 GCF_036663815.1 Parasphingomonas frigoris
CCCCCCCCCCCCCCCCCCCCCGCCCCCCCCCCCCCCCCCCCCCCCCCCCCCCCCCCCCCCCCCCCCCCCCCCCCCCCCCCCCCCCCCCCCCCCCCCCCCCCCCCCCCCCCCCCCCCCGTCTCAACAAGCGTCACGCTCCGTAACGCAGCACTGCCCCTCTCCCCGACCCTCTCCCCGCGAGCGGGGAGAGGGAGAAGAAGGGCCGGCCTTCCCACCCTGCACCCGTGATTTGCTATTTCGCGGAAAGGCGCCTAGAGCGACCGGGCTACTTTCGCAAATCGACGGTCTTGGGCGCTTTGCGGCTCCATCTTCCTTCTTTCACTGCTGATTTCGGCAACAGCCGGCGTGATATTCGCGTCGGCCCACCAAGAAGGATCATGTTATGACCATCGGCACCGTAAAGTTCTTCAACGCAGACAAGGGCTATGGCTTCATCGCGCCGGAAGGCGGCGGGGAAGACGCATTCGTGCACATCACGGCCGTCGAGCGCGCCGGCATGGCGACGCTCGATAAGGACCAGCGCGTCCAGTACGAGCTCGAGCAGGACAAGCGCGGCAAGATGTCGGCTGTGAACCTGCAGCACGCCTAAAAGCGTCTGCTAAAAGAAAGGGCGGTCCGGTTCTCCGGGCCGCCCTTTTTTTGTGCTCAGCGCAGCGCCTTGGCGACCGCCGATGCGCAATCGAAGGTGCGCGGCGTCGATCCGCCGGCCGACGGGTCGGTCTTCGTCAACCCCAGGGCCTGGCCGAGCGAGCGGCCGAGCACCTTGAGCACGCCGCCGGTGCTCGGTTTGTCCTGCGTGCCGAGACCCGCGACCGCGATGCTCGGATTGCTCAGCGTGCCGCCGATGCGAATCGGGTCGGCGATGCGCAGCAGCGCGCGGCTCTTGCTCGTCCCCGCCAGCGTCAGGTCGATCCGCTCGCCATCGAGCACGATCCGCCCGGCGCCGCGGCCGACCGAGCTCCCGGTGTCGATCTCGAGCGGGCTTGGCACCAGCACGCCATTGCTCGCATGGAAGTCGGCGACGAGGCAGCGCAGCGGCACCTGCTCGCTCGGACCGCCGATCGCATGCGCGACCGCGCCGCTCAGGCTCTGCCCGAGCACATCGGCGACCATCCGCCGGATCTGGCCCTGCGTCGCGACGATCGCCGCCTTGCCGCTGGCGCGCGACAGCGCGTCGCGCACCGTCTCGCCCTGCCCGCGCAGCACGATATGACCGCGCACCAGCCCCGACACCATGTCGGGCTTGCCGATCAGCCGCTCGAGCGTGACCCCGGCCAGCCGCACGTCGATCGCCAGCTTGGGCAGACCCGCGCGATGATCGACGCGCACCGTGCCCGTCATCCGCCCGCTCGGCAGCGTTGCCACGACATTGCTGACGGTCAGCATGCGGTTGTCGAGGTTGAGCGTGCCCGACAGGCTCTTGAACACCGTGCCGCCGTCCGACAGCAGATGATCGGCCGAAAAGCGGATCGTGCCGTCGGTCTTCCACAATTTCGACAGGTCGATCCGCGTCGGCGGAATCACGCGCGGCCCGATCCGCGCGAGCCGGGCGGCCGATTCGGCGCGGCCCTGGCTGTCGGCGAGATCGTCGAAATCGAATTGCGTGGCATGGACGCGCGCGTCGATCGCGGTGCGGATGCCATATTTGTGGATCGTCGCGCTGCCGTCGATCCGCGAGCGGCCGACGCCACCGACGATCCGGTCGACATACCAGTCGCGCCCCGAATGGCGGATCGTGCCGGTGAGATCGATCGGCTGCGTGCCGAACAGCCCGGCCTCGATCATATAATCGAGATTCTTGAGCGTCGGCGCCTGCGCGCTGATCTTCGCGGTGAAGTGGCGCGTATCGAGCACGCCGTCGGTCGTCCCGCGCACCGCCATGCGCAGCGCGGGCGATACCATGGTCGCGGTGAACGGATAGGGCGCGGTCGGATCGATCCCGCTGATCCGCCCGCCGGTGAAATCAAGCTTGGCCGGCGTGTCGCGGAAGCTGCCGGTCGCCGACAGCCGCAGCCCGCGCGTCGCATCGACCGAGAGCGGACCGGCGATCACCAGTTTGCGCTTGGCGTCGCGCAGCACGATCTGCGTGTTGGTGACGGTCAGGTCGGACAGGCTCGGGCGACTGTCACCGCCTTGTTTGGGCTTGGCACCGTCGGGCTGCCAGTTCGCCCGGCCAGTGGCGTCGCGCACCAGCGCGATTCGCGCGCCGTCGATCGCAACGCGGTCGGGGCGGAAGCGCCCGAGCAGCAAGGCGAAGACCGGCACGCGCACGCTGGCGCGCCCGACGCGGACGAAGTCGCCCTGCCCCGCCCAGTTCGGCTGCGCGATCCGCACGTCGCGCAGCGCGACGACCGGCGTGTAGGAGAACAGGCTGTCGCGCGTCACCGCGCCGACCTCGACCTGGGTGTGAAGCGCTGCCGACAGGCGGTTCGCGACGAAGCCGCGCATCAGACCGACCGGAAAGGCACCGAGCGCGAGCAGAAGCAGCAGCACGACCGCGACCACGCCGAGCGCGATGCGCAGCGCGAGCGGACGCCGTGGGCGCGCGGGATGCTCGCCCGGAGCAGGGAATGCGGGAATGGAACTGTTCATCACGCGGATAAACACCGATCCGGACCGATTGTTTCACCGGCGTAGCGAACGGTTGCACCGCGCCGCACCGCGGACCCGATCCGACGGAAGGACGTTGAGCCTTGCATTCCCCGTTCAGCCGTTGCGAGAGACGCCATGCCCCACGCCAGCGACATCGTCCTTTGCTCCGGCCCCGAAGCGCCGCATGCCTTCGACATCGTGCCGCTGCAGCCGCGCAACGGCTCGCTCGACGCGCGCTGCCCGGTGTGCGCGGGTCATGGCCAATGGAATAGCGAGATCGATCTCGTGAGTTTCCGGTGCAAGCGCACGATCTGCGATCGCTGCGCCGGCGCGGGCTGGATCGAGACCGGCCGCGACCCGGTCGGCGTCCCCGATATCGAGCGCGACGCCAACGGCAATCCGCGCTGGTACACGCGGCTGGTGCCGCAACCGGCGGCGACGGTCAGCGAGGCAAAAGACGGCTGACCCGCCCCGCCATGCGCGCGGGACGGATCGCTCGCCGCCCGTCAGGTCAAGCGATGACCTTGTCGAGCGCGGTGCAAAACGCCTTCATCTCCGCACTCGATCCGACGGTGACGCGGCTGACCGTCGGCCAGATCGGCCACGACCGCCCGATCTCGACGCTCTGCTTGCGGAACGCGACCTGCATGTCTTTGGCCTGACGGGTCTTCCAGTCGATCATGAACATGTTGGCGTCGGTCGGCTTGACGCTGACGCCGCGTGCCTTGAGATGATCGAGCGTCAGCCCGCGTGCGTTCTGCATCTCGGTGCGCCGCGCGACGATTAGCGGCGCGGCGGTCAGGCTTGCCGTCGCGCAGGCCAGGCTGGTGACGGGCAACGCGCCCGACTGCATCCCGCCGTCATAGCGCATCATCTTGGTGAGGTTTGCGGGGTTGGTGATGACATAGCCCATCCGCAGCCCCGCCATGCCGAACAGCTTGGAGAAGGTGCGCATCACGATCACGTCGGGATGCTTGACCGCGAGATACGAAGCGACCGGCACGCCGGCGAAATGCGTGTAGGCCTCGTCGATCAGCACCATCGATCCGGCCGGCTTGTTGGCGATCAGCCATTCGATGTCGGCGAGCGGCGTGACGGTGCCGGTCGGGTTGTTGGGCGTGCAGATGTAATAGAGGCCGGCCGCCGGGTTGGCCGCGAGCATCGCCTTGACGTCGTGTGTATAGTCCGCGGTCAGCGGCACTGCGTTGACCGGCGCGCCGAGCCACGCCGCGGTGCGACCGGCCAGCTCGAAGGTCGGGTCGGCGGTGACGAGCCCCTTGGTCGGCGAACAGAAAGTGATGACCGCGCGGCACAGCGGATCGCTCGAGCCCGGCCAGGGCGCGACATGATCGAACGGCACGCTCTCGACCGACATCACCGCCTTGATGAAATCGCTGCGCTCGTCGTGCGGCGAATAGCGGTTGCCGCTGGCGATCATCGCCGCCGCCGCGCGCTGCCCGGGCGCGAGCGGGCCTGTCCAGCATTCGTTGGCGCCGATGCGCACCTTCGCGCTCGGTGCGGGATCGGGCACGCCGCCCGATGCGAACGCCGGCCGGCCGACCGATGCGGCGAGCGCACCGGCGCCGAACACCGCCGCGATCCGGGCGAGATCACGACGGGCAAAGCCACGCGACAGGAGATCGTCCTGCGCGTCTTCGGCGAGCGGTACGGCGAGAGAGTCGTGAGTCATGGAATCGGTCCCCTGCTTCAAGCGAGTTGCGATCCTTCCTGCGTGGACTCGGCGGTCCTTGGGGTGGAGTGTTTCGCAGTTTCGCACCAAAAGCCAGTGTGCCGGACACAAAAAGTGGCGAAGGCGCCTGGGAACCGCACCGCGTCGAATCCCCGCTACCCGTTGACTTTCGCGCCCCGTCGGCTAAAAGCCGCGCTCTCCCGTCGGGCTTCGGCGCGGCGGGACCGTCCAAGACAGTAGGTGATCGGGATTTGCCCGGTCTTAATTTCCTGCCGAGACGGGGACCAGGATTTCACCGCGCACGGCTTGCCCGCGCCCGGTTTGCCGCCCTCCATTAAACGGGGCGACGCTCCCATTCCCCATCGCTGGACTGATCGGGCGCAACAGCGCCCGGTTTGTAACCGGTCGTGATCCTCACAGGTCACGGCCAAACGTGGAGAATGGCATGGATCGCGCTCAAAAGACCGAGCTCGTCGCCGAGCTGAACCACAATTTTGCCGAAGTCGGCGTGGTGGTCGTCACCCGCAACCTCGGCATGACGGTGGCTCAGTCGACCAAGCTGCGTAACGCAATGCGCGACGCAGGGGCGAGCTATAAGGTCTCGAAGAACAAGCTTGCCAAGATCGCACTGGCCGACACCGACTACGTCACGTTGAGCGACATGCTCACCGGGCCGGTCGGTCTGGCCACGTCCATCGACCCCGTCGCGGCTGCCAAGGTGGCCGTTGATTTCGCGAAGACGAACGACAAGTTCGAAATCGTTGGTGGTGCGATGGGTGCGACCGTCCTCGACGTAGAAGGCGTCAAGGCACTCGCGACGATGCCGTCGCTGGATGAACTGCGCGCGAAGATCGTGGGCCTCCTGGTTGCTCCTGCAACCAAGCTCGCGACGATCGCCCAGGCGCCAGCAGCACAGCTCGCCCGCGTGCTCGCCGCCTATGCGGAAAAGGACACGGCGGACGCCTGATCGTTTCAGGCCTTCGAGATTTCAAACCCGAACTGATTTTACTGGAGAATACACATGGCAGACCTGAACGCGCTGGTTGACCAGCTTTCCGCCCTGACCGTCATCGAAGCAGCCGACCTGTCGAAGCTGCTCGAAGAGAAGTGGGGCGTCTCGGCCGCTGCTGCTGTTGCAGCGGCTCCTGCTGCTGGCGGCGGCGCTGCTGCACCGGCTGCTGAAGAGCAGACCGAATTCGACGTCATCCTCACCGGCGACGGCGGCAAGAAGATCAACGTCATCAAGGAAGTCCGTGCGATCACCGCGCTCGGCCTGACCGAAGCCAAGACGCTGGTCGAGTCGGCTCCGAAGGCGATCAAGGAAGGCGTGTCGAAGGACGAAGCCGCCAAGATCAAGGCGCAGCTGGAAGCAGCCGGCGCGACCGTCGAAGTCAAGTAAGCTGCAGCGGGAGAGACGATTTAGCGAAAGCTAAATCGCACTCCCGCAAAGCCGGACGGCGTGGGGCTCGCCCCACGTCCGACGTCATGGGCTTCGCCCATGACGGCTTGCCACAGAAAAGGGGCGGCACCGCAAGGTGTCGCCCCTTTTTGCATGACGGCTTCCAAATGGAAGCGCCGTTAGGGAAACGCCGCCCCGACCGCCCCCGAGCGCACGGCATCGGCCGCGCTCGAACCAACACCGCCAAGGTCGACACACTGCTTCGCCGCCGCCCGCGTCGCAACCACGAAGCCACTCGCGACGATGACCGCGGACAACCACCCGACCAGCACCGAATCGACGAGCAGGATGGGCCACAGCAGCGGCTTGGGGCCGATGATCGCGAGCGCGCCGAAGACATAATGCGGGATCATGAGTGGCAGCATCGCCACGATCATGAAGACGAAGCTCCACGGGATTTGGCGCGGCATGATCGCGACCGACCGCCGCGGCCCGATCGCGCGGTTGCCGAGTGCCGCGGCCACGAACCACGGATGCAACGCGACCGAGACGATCTGGAGCACGACGAACGCGGCCAGCAGCACCCACCCGTTGCGCGAAAAGACGAAGAGCTGCAGCACCGCGGAGACCAACTGCATCGCGAGCACGACCGCGAACAGTTGCACGGCAGGCGTCTCGAGCCGTGCCGCGCGCGCCGGATCGCGCCAGGCAAGAAAGCGCACGATCCAATAGCCCGGCAGCGTCAGCGCGGCGACTTTCAGCAGACCGAACCCCATCCGCCACGGATCATGTTCCAGCGCCTTGGCTGCAGCGACACTCGCATATAGGCCGATCTTCACCTCGACGACATGCTGCAGGATCTCGAACAGCACGGGAACCAAGGTCAACAGCGGACACGCGACCATGAAGGCGATGCTGCCACGGTAGGTCTCGCGCAACGCTTTCCAGAATGTCATGCTTCATCTCCCCCTTCGAAATGCAAAATATCCCCCGGCTGGCAGTCGAGCACGATGCAGATTGCCTCGAGCGTCGAGAAACGGATCGCGCGCGCCTTGCCGGTCTTGAGGATCGACAGGTTGACCACGCTGATGTCGACCGCCGCGGCGAGCTCGGTCAGCGTCATCCGCCGTTCGTGGAGCATGGCGTCGAGCGTGACGACGACCGGCATCAGACCGTCATCGCCAGATCGTCGCGCATCTCCGCGCCGCGTCGGAAGACGTGCGCCAGGACGAACGCCATCAGCACCGCGATCCACCCGCCGAACGACGGCGACCAGGTCGAGAACTGGATGTGCAGCAGCGCGAACCAGGCGGTGAAGCCGCCGAGCAGCAGATCGCACAGCTGGATCGCCAGCAGCGCCCAGCCGATCGCGCGCAGTCGCGTCGCGTTGACGGCGGTGAAGGGATCGCCCTCGCGCACCGTATCGACGATGCGCAGCAGGTTACGGAAGACGGCATGGATCGCGATACCGCACGGCACCGTCATCACCACCAGCAGGCGCAGCGCGAGCAGGCCGCCCGCGACGTCGAGCTTCGGCCCGTATTTCGCGAGCAGATGCGCAGAAAGGACATCGGCGAACACGAACGAGGCCGGCGCCGCGATCACGAAGATGGCGGTCGCCAGCAGATTGACGGTCATCATCGCGCGCAGGATCCTGCGCGCAAACGTCAGAATACGATCGTCCCCCATCGGCCAATCTCCTTATCGTTTATCGATATGCTGATTATCGATAAACGTAAAGAGCCTCAGCGCGTGGCGGACACCGTATATTCGATCGCGCTCACCGTATCGTACATCCGCGCGCCGGTATCGAGGCGGAACGGCGCGAGCTTGCCCCCTGCCCCGCGGTCGATGCCGATGACGTAAGAGCGCGCGGTCTGGCCGCTGCCGCCCGCCCAGTCATAGAGCGCGTTGATGCTCAGCACGGGGACGAACAGCGTCTTGCCGCCCGCCTCGATCACGTCGAGCGCGTCCTTGGGATGCATCGCCATTCCGCCGAGTTCGACGGCCGTGCCGGGCGGCAGATCGAAGGGGGCCGGCTTCGGCTGCGCGATCGGCGCGGCGAACAGCGCGGCGATAACCGCATCCTGCTGCGACCCCACGCTCAGCAAGCGAATGTCGAGCCGGATGCCGGTTGCCATCGCTTCGCCGGTATTACGCAGGACGATCGTATACTCGACCGCGCCACTGAGCAAGTTGGTGCCCGCACGCTTCGGGGTCAGCTCGAGCGTGATCGCGGCGCGTGCGGCCGGTCCCATGACGGGTGGGGCGGGCTCCGCCACCGGCGGGCGAACGACGGCCGGCACCGGGCTTGCGTCGGAGACCACGGTTTCCGGCTCCGCATCGCCGGGCGCGACGGGCATAGCGTCGCTATCCTCGTCGAAGATCGCAGTGTCCGGCGCCGCACGTCGGCGCCACCACAGGCCGAGGCCGGTCGCCACGATCAGCGCCAGCGCCCCGCCGACGGCCGGCCACAGCCAGGCACTTCCGGTCGATGCCGGTGCGGGCGCTTCCGACCGAGCGGCACTGGGCTGCGGCGTCGGCGGTGATGTCGGCGCGGGCGTCGGCGTTGCCGCGGGCGTGGCGGTCGGCGCCACGACCCGGACCGCCGGGGCGACTGGCTCCGGCGTCGCGCTGGCGCTGGCGCGCGGCGCCGGGGTGCGCTCCGCCGTCGGCGTCGCGCGCGCCGTCGGCGGGGTGCGGGCGGGCGTGGCGCTCGGCCGCGGGGCCGGCGTCGTGCGCACGGTCGGCACGGCGGCCGGCGGCGCGACGCGCTCGGGGGTCGCGGTCTCGACCGGACGCGGATTGGTGGTTGGCTCTGGCGTCGGCACGCTTCGCGGCGTTGGCCGGTTCGACGGCAGGCTGAACGAATCGAGCCCCGGAAGCGGCTGCGGAGTCACGCTGTTCTGCGCAAGCGCCGGGGTGCCTAACGCCGTCAGGCTGGTGGCGACGAGGAGGGATAGACGATGCAAGGGTTTCACGCGCCCGGGCATAGCGATAAAAGCTCGCCTGCCAAGGATTGCTGCGCCAAGCGGTTCGCCGCAGCGCAACCGGTCGCGGCCGAGTGCGTTGACACGCCCCCGCCCCTCACCTATATCGCGCACTCCACCCCAACCTTCGGGAAATGATGTGCCGTCGCGCAGTGCATCGATCGTATTGATGGTTGAGGTTTCTCGAGACGCATGAAAGCTGCTGTTTTCCGCCTGCGCGGACAACACGCGGCTTTTTGTCGTTTCCGGTTTGCACGCCCGCCCGGTGGATTCCGGGCCGAATTTCAGGCTTGAGGGCAGAAAACTCCATGGCAACCAAGGCAATCGACGGTAGCACGCCCACGCGGCGCGCCGAGAGCGGCACGGCAAAGCGCCGGATCCGCAAGGTGTTCGGCAACATCCACGAAGTGGTGCAGATGCCGAACCTGATCGAGGTTCAGCGCGAATCCTACGAACAGTTCCTCCGCTCCGATCCGTCGATCGGCTATGTCTCGGGTCTCGAGAAGACGCTGCGCAGCGTTTTCCCGATCCGCGATTTCGCCGGCACCGCCGAGCTCGACTTCGTCAATTACGAGCTCGAGCCCCCCAAGTTCGACACCGACGAGTGCCGCCAGCGCGGCATCACCTATGCAGCGCCGATGCGCGTCACGCTGCGCCTGATCGTGTTCGAGGTCGATGCCGACACCGATTCGCGCTCGGTCCTCGATATCAAGGAGCAGGACGTCTACATGGGCGACATGCCCCTGATGACGGGCAACGGCACCTTCATCATCAATGGCACCGAGCGTGTCATCGTCTCGCAGATGCACCGTTCGCCGGGCGTGCTGTTCGACCATGACCGCGGCAAGACGCACGCATCGGGCAAGTATCTCTTCGCAGCCCGCGTGATCCCGTATCGCGGTTCGTGGCTCGATTTCGAGTTCGACGCGAAGGACATCGTCAACGTCCGCATCGATCGCAAGCGCAAGCTGCCGGTGACGGCGCTGCTCTACGCGCTCGGCATGACCGGTGAGGAAATCCTCAACCAGTTCTACAACCGCGTGACCTTCGTCCGCGGCCAGGGTGGCTGGATCATCCCGTTCCAGGCCGAGAACTGGCGTGGCCAAAAGCCGATGTACGACATCATCGACGCCAAGACCGGCGAAGTGGTGTTCCCCAACGGCCAGAAGATCTCGCCGCGCGCTGCCAACAAGTCGGCCAAGGACGGTCTCACCGATCTGCTGATCCCGACCGAGGAAATCTTCGGCCGCTACAGCGCCTATGATCTTATCAACGAGACCACGGGCCAGATCTACATCGAAGCCGGCGACGAAGTCTCGGCCGAGAATCTCGAACTGCTCGACCAGGCCGGGATCGACCGGATCGAACTGCTCGACATCGATCACATCGCGACCGGCGCATGGATCCGCAACACGCTCAAGGTCGACAAGGCCGAAGAGCGCGAGCAGGCATTGTCCGACATCTACCGCGTCATGCGCCCCGGCGAGCCGCCAACGCTCGAGACCGCAGAGTCGCTGTTCAGCGGCCTGTTCTTCGATCCCGACCGCTACGACCTGTCGGCCGTCGGTCGCGTCAAGCTCAACATGCGCCTCGACCTCGACGCCGAGGACACGGTCACCACGCTGCGGACCGAGGACATCCTCGCGGTCATCAAGACGCTGGTCGACCTGAAGGACGGCAAGGGCGACATCGACGATATCGACAACCTCGGTAACCGTCGTGTCCGTTCGGTCGGCGAGCTGCTCGAGAACCAGTATCGCGTCGGCCTGCTCCGCATGGAGCGCGCTGTTAAGGAGCGTATGTCGTCGGTCGACGTGTCGACGGTGATGCCGAACGACCTGATCAACGCCAAGCCTGCGGTTGCCGCGGTCCGCGAATTCTTCGGCTCGTCGCAGCTGTCGCAGTTCATGGATCAGACCAACCCGCTGTCGGAAGTCACCCACAAGCGTCGCGTGTCGGCCCTTGGACCGGGTGGTCTGACGCGTGAGCGCGCCGGCTTCGAAGTCCGCGACGTTCACCCGACGCATTATGGCCGCATCTGCCCGATCGAGACGCCGGAAGGCCCGAACATCGGTCTGATCAACTCGCTGGCGTCGTTCAGCCGCGTCAACAAGTACGGCTTCATCGAGACGCCATACCGCAAGGTCGTCGACCACAAGGTCACCGACGACGTCGTCTATCTGTCGGCGATGGAAGAGGCCAAGCACACGATTGCGCAGGCCAACGCCGAGCTCGATTCGTCGAACGGCTTCGTCGAGGAACTGGTGTCGTCGCGTCAGGCGGGCGAATTCCTGATGGCGATCCCCAACAACATCACGCTGATGGACGTCAGCCCCAAGCAGCTCGTCTCGGTCGCCGCATCGCTCATTCCGTTCCTGGAAAACGATGACGCCAACCGCGCACTGATGGGCTCGAACATGCAGCGTCAGGCCGTGCCGCTCGTCCAGGCCGAGGCGCCGTTCGTCGGCACCGGCATGGAAGAGACCGTCGCACGCGATTCGGGTGCTGCCATCTCCGCACGGCGTGCGGGCGTGGTCGACCAGGTCGACGCGGCACGTATCGTCATCCGCGCAACCGGCGAGATCGATGCCGGCCAGTCGGGTGTCGACATCTACACGCTGATGAAGTTCCAGCGCTCGAACCAGAACACCTGCATCAACCAGCGTCCGCTGGTGAAGGTGGGCGATGTGATCACCGCCGGCGACGTCCTCGCCGACGGTCCGTCGACCGAGTTTGGCGAGCTCGCGCTCGGCCGGAACACGCTCGTCGCGTTCATGCCGTGGAACGGGTATAACTATGAGGATTCGATCCTCATCTCCGAGCGCATCGTGAAGGACGACGTGTTCACGTCGATCCACATCGAAGAGTTCGAAGTGATGGCGCGCGACACCAAGCTCGGGCCGGAAGACATCACGCGCGACATCCCCAACGTCGGCGAGGAAGCACTCCGCAACCTCGACGAAGCAGGCATCGTGTACATTGGTGCAGAGGTCGAGCCGGGCGATATTCTCGCGGGCAAGATCACGCCGAAGGGCGAAAGCCCGATGACGCCGGAGGAAAAGCTCCTCCGCGCCATCTTCGGTGAGAAGGCGTCGGACGTGCGCGATACCTCGCTCCGCCTGCCGCCGGGCGTCGCTGGTACCGTCGTCGAGGTCCGGGTGTTCAACCGCCACGGCATCGACAAGGACGAGCGCGCGATGGCGATCGAGCGCGAGGAAATCGAGCGCCTGAAGAAGGACTCGGACGACGAGCGCACCATCCTAAACCGTGCGACCTGGTCGCGCCTCAAGGAAATGCTGCTCGGCCAGACCGCGACCGCCGTTCCCAAGAACGGCCCGAAGAAGGGCGTGGTCATCGACCAGGACGTGCTCGACTCGGTCGACCGTCACGAGTGGTGGAAGTTCGCTGTCGCCGACGACAAGACCCAGAGCGATCTGGAAGCGGTCAAGGTGCAGTATGACGACGCCGTCAAGGTGATCGTGGACAAGTTCCAGGATCGTCGCGACAAGCTCGAGCGCGGTGACGAGCTGCCGCCGGGCGTGCTCAAGATGGTCAAGGTCTTCGTGGCGGTGAAGCGCAAGCTGCAGCCGGGCGACAAGATGGCCGGCCGTCACGGCAACAAGGGCGTGATCTCGCGGATCCTGCCGGCGGAGGACATGCCGTTCCTCGCCGACGGTACGCCGGTCGACATCGTGCTCAACCCGCTCGGCGTGCCGTCGCGCATGAACGTCGGTCAGATCTTCGAGACGCATCTCGGCTGGGCTGCCCGTAACCTCGGTCAGCAGATCTACACGCAGCTCGAGGAATGGCGCGAAGCCAACCCCGAACCCGCAGCGGGCGACATGCCCGACGCGGTCAAGGCACGGCTGCTCGAAGTTTACGGCGAGCATTACGCCGCGGACATCGAGGCACGCGATGCGGGCCAGATCATCGAACTCGCGCAGAACCTGCGGACCGGCGTGCCGATGGGCACCCCCGTGTTCGACGGCGCCCGCGAAGCCGATGTGTCCGACATGCTCGAGCTGGCGGGTCTGCACTCGTCGGGTCAGTCGGAGCTGTTCGACGGTCGCACCGGCGACATGTTCGATCGGCGCGTGACGGTGGGCATCATCTACATGCTCAAGCTCCACCATCTGGTCGACGACAAGATCCACGCCCGGTCGATCGGGCCGTACTCGCTCGTCACGCAGCAGCCGCTGGGTGGTAAGGCGCAGTTCGGTGGTCAGCGCTTCGGCGAGATGGAGGTCTGGGCCCTCCAGGCCTACGGCGCGGCGTACACCTTGCAGGAAATGCTGACGGTGAAGTCGGACGACGTGGTCGGGCGCACCAAGGTCTATGAGGCGATCGTCAAGGGTGACGACACGTTCGAGGCCGGCATTCCCGAGAGCTTCAACGTGCTCGTCAAGGAAATGCGCTCGCTGGGTCTGAACATCGAGCTCACCACCACCGAGCAGTTCGACACCGACGGCGTCGCGATCGCGGCGGAGTGAAAATACCGATCCGGAATTGTGGCACGAAGCCGCTGACCCTCTTTATCGAGGTGCTCTGCGACACGTACACGATTCCGGTCGAGGGTGAGGCGATCGTCACTTTGCAGGACGATCAGCCTCATTCCATTGATCTCTACGACGATCAGATCACGATTTGGAATGAGAGTGCCGAGGCCGCCATTGTCGAGATCATCGAATGGTCGCCTCACTGCTCGCAGCTGAACAGGTCTAACCCCTAGAGGGAATTAGAATATGAACGAACTCACAAACTTCGCGAACCCGGTCGTCAAGGCCGAGACCTTCGACCAGATCCAGATCGGCATCGCCAGCCCGGACAAGATCCGCAGCTGGTCGTTCGGCGAGATCAAGAAGCCCGAAACCATCAACTATCGCACGTTCAAGCCCGAGCGTGACGGCCTGTTCTGCGCGCGCATCTTCGGTCCGATCAAGGATTACGAGTGCCTGTGCGGCAAGTACAAGCGCATGAAGTATAAGGGCATCGTCTGCGAGAAGTGCGGCGTTGAAGTCACCGTCTCGAAGGTCCGCCGCGAGCGCATGGGCCATATCGAGCTGGCAGCACCTGTCGCGCACATCTGGTTCCTGAAGTCGCTGCCGTCGCGCATCGGCCTGCTGCTCGACATGCAGCTCAAGCAGCTTGAGCGCGTGCTGTATTTCGAGGCGTATATCGTGATCGAGCCGGGCATCACCCCGCTCGAAAAGTATCAGCTGATGACCGAGGACGAGCTCCTCGACGCGCAGGACGAATATGGCGAAGACGCCTTCTCGGCCGGCATCGGCGCAGAAGCCGTGCGCATCATGCTGCAGGACCTCGATCTCGAGGGCGAGCGCAAGGAGCTCCTTGAGGAGCTCGCGGTCACCAAGTCCGAGCTCAAGCCCAAGAAGATCATCAAGCGCCTGAAGGTCGTCGAGAGCTTCATCGATTCGGGCAACCGCCCGGAATGGATGATCCTCGAAGTCGTTCCGGTCATCCCGCCAGAGCTGCGCCCGCTGGTGCCGCTCGACGGTGGCCGCTTCGCGACCTCGGATCTGAACGATCTGTATCGCCGCGTGATCAACCGCAACAACCGCCTCAAGCGCCTGATGGAGCTCCGCGCGCCGGACATCATCGTCCGCAACGAAAAGCGCATGCTGCAGGAAGCCGTCGACGCGCTGTTCGATAACGGCCGCCGCGGCCGCACGATCACGGGCGCCAACAAGCGTCCGCTCAAGTCGCTGTCCGACATGCTCAAGGGCAAGCAGGGCCGCTTCCGCCAGAACCTTCTCGGCAAGCGCGTCGACTATTCGGGTCGTTCGGTCATCGTGACCGGCCCAGAACTCAAGCTGCACCAGTGCGGCCTGCCGAAGAAGATGGCGCTCGAGCTGTTCAAGCCGTTCATCTACGCCCGTCTCGATGCCAAGGGTCTCTCGATGACCCTCAAGCAGGCGAAGAAGTGGGTCGAGAAGGAGCGCAAGGAAGTCTGGGACATCCTGGACGAGGTGATCCGAGAGCATCCGGTCATGCTCAACCGCGCGCCGACGCTTCACCGTCTCGGCATCCAGGCGTTCGAGCCCGTGCTGATCGAGGGCAAGGCGATCCAGCTGCACCCGCTCGTCTGCTCGGCCTTCAACGCCGATTTCGATGGCGATCAGATGGCGGTCCACGTGCCGCTCTCGCTCGAAGCGCAGCTCGAAGCGCGCGTGCTGATGATGTCGACCAACAACATCCTCTCGCCCGCCAACGGCAAGCCGATCATCGTGCCGTCGCAGGATATGGTGCTGGGTCTGTATTACCTCTCGATGCTCAAGGAGAATGAGCCGGGCCAGGGCATGATGATTTCCGACATGTCGGAAGTCCATCAGGCGCTCGAAGCCGGTGCTGTCACCTTGCACACCAAGATCATCAGCCGCGTTCCGCAGACCGATGAAAAGGGCAACCAGTACCTCAAGCGCTATGAGACCACCCCTGGTCGCATGCTGCTCGGCGAGTGCCTGCCGCAGTCGTCGAAGGTGCCGTTCGATACCGTCAACCGCCTCCTCACCAAGAAGGACGTGGGCGACGTGATCGACGAGGTCTATCGTCACACCGGTCAGAAGGACACGGTGCTGTTCGCCGACGCGATCATGAGCCTCGGCTTCAAGCACGCGTTCAAGGCCGGCATCTCGTTCGGCATGGACGACATGATCATTCCGGATGCCAAGATCGCTCTGGTCGACGAGACCAAGGGCCTGGTGAAGGACTTCGAGCAGCAATATCAGGACGGCCTGATCACGCAGCAGGAGAAGTACAACAAGGTGATCGACGCATGGAGCCGTTGCGGCGACCAGGTGGCGAACGCCATGATGGACGAGATCAAGGCGGTTAAGCATTATGAGGACGGCCCCAACAAGGGTCGCGAGAAGCCGATCAACTCGATCTACATGATGGCCCACTCGGGTGCCCGTGGTTCGCAGGCGCAGATCAAGCAGCTCGCCGGCATGCGCGGCCTGATGGCCAAGCCGTCGGGCGAGATCATCGAGACGCCGATCATCTCGAACTTCAAGGAAGGCCTGACCGTCCTCGAATACTTCAACTCGACCCACGGTGCCCGTAAGGGTCTGGCGGATACGGCGTTGAAGACGGCGAACTCCGGCTACCTCACGCGTCGTCTGGTCGACGTGTCGCAGGACTGCGTGATCATGGAGCTCGACTGCGGCACGACCCGCGCGCTGGAAATGCGCGCGATCGTCCAGGGCGGCTCGACGATCGCGTCGCTCGGCGAGCGCATCCTCGGTCGTACGACCGCGGAAGACATCGTCGACAGCAAGACCGGCGAGGTCGTCATCCCCTCGGGCACGCTGCTCGACGAGCCGATGATCCTGCAGATCGAGGCGATCGGCACGCAATCGTGCAAGATCCGCTCGCCGCTGGTGTGCGAAACCAAGATCGGCGTGTGCGGCAAGTGCTACGGGCGCGATCTCGCCCGCGGTACCCCGGTCAACATCGGTGAAGCGGTCGGCGTCATCGCCGCCCAGTCGATCGGTGAGCCGGGCACGCAGCTGACGATGCGTACCTTCCACATCGGTGGTGCGGCACAGCTCAACGAGCAGTCGAACCTCGAGGCGCTCTCGGACGGCACGATGGAATATCGCGACCTGCGCACCATCACCGACCAGCGCGGCCGTCGCGTCGTGCTGTCGCGCTCGGGCGAAGTCGCGATCATGGACATGGATGGCCGCGAGCGCGCGGTGCATCGTCTCCCGTACGGCGCCTACGTGCTTTTCGACGACGGGCACATCGTGTCGAAGGGCGATCGTCTGGCCGAGTGGGATCCGTTCACCATGCCGGTGATCACCGAGAATGGCGGCGTCGTGAAGTATGTCGATCTGATCGAGGGCAAGACGCTCACCGAGCAGGCCGACGAAGCGACCGGCATCTCGCAGCGGGTCGTGACCGAGAACCGCGGCATCGCCAGCAAGAAGGAGGATCTTCGTCCGCGCCTGACCCTCACGGGTGAAAGCGCCGAGGAAGCCGGCCGCTACATGCTGGTCGCGGGCGCAACGCTCTCGGTTGAGGATGGCGCGATGGTTCAGGGCGGCGACGTCCTGGCGCGTGTCAGCCGCGAGAGCGCGAAGACGCGCGACATCACCGGTGGTCTGCCGCGTGTTGCCGAGCTGTTCGAAGCGCGCAAGCCGAAGGAGAATGCGATCATCGCAAAGGTCTCGGGCCGTGTCGTGTTCGGCAAGGACTATAAGGCCAAGCGCAAGATCGGCATTCAGCCCGAGGATGGCAGCGAGGTCGTCGAGTATCTGGTGCCCAAGTCGAAGGTCATCGACGTGCAGGAAGGCGATTACGTCAAGCGCGGCGACAACCTTATCGGTGGTTCGCCTGATCCGCACGACATTCTCGAAGTGCTCGGCATCGAGCCCTTGGCCGAATATCTCGTGTCGGAAATCCAGGAGGTCTATCGTCTCCAGGGCGTGAAGATCAACGACAAGCACATCGAGACGATCGTTCGCCAGATGCTGCAGAAGGTCGAGATCACCGACGGCGGCGACACCACTTTGCTCGCCGGCGAGCAGGTCGATCGCGACGAGATGGACGACATCAACTCGAAGATCGGCAAGAAGGAGCGTCCGGCACAGGGCAAGCCCGTCCTGCTCGGCATCACCAAGGCGTCGCTGCAGACCCGCAGCTTCATCTCGGCGGCATCGTTCCAGGAAACGACGCGCGTGCTCACCGAGGCTTCGGTGCAGGGCAAGAAGGACACCCTCACCGGTCTCAAGGAGAACGTGATCGTGGGGCGTCTGATCCCGGCGGGCACCGGTGCGGGCATGAACCGCCTGCGCGTCACCGCTTCGTCGCGCGATGCGGCGATGCGCGTCTCGCAGCGTCGCATGGCCGAAGTCTCGATCATCGCCCCCAATTCGGCGAAGGAAGAGCATGACGCCGAGCTCGCGCGTTCGCCGCGCGATGCCGGCGGCACCGGCGACGATGCGCTGGGCGAGGTCGTGACGAGCGGCACCGGCACCGATGCCGACGCCGGCGAGTATCTGAACAAGGAGTGATCCTCTTTGTTCGGGCTTCGCGCTTGAACTGACGAAAAGCCGCCGTCCGGGGACACCCGGGCGGCGGCTTTTTCTTTGGGGCTGGCAAGCGTGCCCCCCGCCCCTTGCAGCGCCGCCGCCGCACGCCCATTTCCGTGGGGCACGGAAACGCCGTGGCAGTGCGGGCACGGGTGACGACACCCGCCCGGCAGCAGCGCGGTGACCGTGCCGCGATTTTCGCAAATCAGAAAGCAGCCGATATGAAGATTTTGATGGTGCTCACGTCGCACGACCAGCTTGGCGACACGGGCGAGAAGACCGGTTTCTGGCTCGAGGAACTCGCCGCGCCGTATTATGTGTTCAAGGACGCCGGTGCCGAGATCACGCTCGCCTCACCCGCCGGCGGCCAGCCGCCGCTCGACCCCAAGAGCGCTGCAGCCGACAGCCAGACCGACGACACGCGCCGCTTCGAGGCGGATGCCGCGGCAACCGCGCAGCTGGCGAGCACCGTGCGGCTCGATAGCGTCGACCAGGCGGCGTTCGATACCGTCTTCTATCCGGGCGGCCACGGCCCGCTGTGGGATCTCGCCGAGGACCCGGCGTCAATCGGCCTGATCGAAGCGTTCGTCGCCGCCGACAAGCCAGTCGCGCTCGTCTGCCATGCACCGGGCGCGCTGCGTCGCGTGAAGGCCGCCGACGGCACTCCGCTGGTGCAGGGCAAGCGCGTGACCGGCTTCACCAACAGCGAGGAGGAAGCGGTCGGGCTGACCAAGGTCGTCCCTTTCCTCGTCGAGGACGAGCTCGCCGCATTGGGCGGGCACTATGAGAAGACCGGCGATTGGGGTGTCCACGTCGTCCAGGACGGCCTGCTGATCACCGGCCAGAACCCGGCCTCGTCGGCCGCCGCCGCACAGCAGCTGCTCGCCGCGTTGAAGGCCTGAGCGGCGATAGGGAGGCGCCCGGGCGGCGCCTCCCCGTCAGTCCATCCGTATCACGCGCGTGCCGAGGCGCGCGGCCTCCTCCGGATCATGCGTGACCATCAGGATCGGCAGGCGCAGCACGTCGCGGATATGCTCGATCGCCTGCATCACCTCCTCGCGCCGCGGTCGGTCGAGCGAGGAGAGCGGTTCGTCGAGCAGCAGGAAGCGCGGGTCGCTGAGCAACACCCGCCCGATCGCCACGCGACGCGCCTCGCCGCCCGACAGCGTCCGCGGCCAGCGGTCGAGCAGGCCGCCGATGCCGAGGAAATCGAGCCGGTCGCCAATCTCGGCGCCCTTCCCCGCCCCGTACAGCAGATTGCCGCGCACGCGCAGATGCGGGAACAGCCGCGGCTCCTGGAAGACATAGCCGGCGCGGCGCTGCTCGGGCGGGACGCTGGCGGTGGCATCGAACAGCGTCTCCCCGGCCACCCGGATATGCCCCTCGGCCGGGTCGATCAGCCCGGCGATCATGTTCAGCACCGTCGTCTTGCCGATTCCCGATGGGCCGAACAGCACGGTCAGCCCGTCCGCCGGCTCGATCCGGAAGCGGATGACGGTCTCGCCGATCCGCCCGTGGATATCGACGTCAAAGGTCATGCCGCCCCGCCCCCAGCCGCCGCGCGAGCAGTTCGGATGCGACCAGCGCCGCCAGCGACAGCGCGATCGAGATGCCCGCGAGCCGCCACGCCATCGCGTCGCCCCCAGGTTGCTGCAACGCGCCGTAGATCGCGAGCGGCAGCGTCCGCGTCTGGCCGGGTACGTTCGACACGAAGGTGATCGTCGCGCCGAACTCGCCGATCGAGCGCGCGAAGCCGAGCACCGTGCCGGCGAGGATGCCGGGTACGCTCAGCGGCAGCGTGATCGTCCAGAACACCCGCCAGCGCCCCGCGCCGAGCGTGCGCGCGGCGCTCTCGAGCCGCTGGTCGACCGCCTCGATCGACAGACGGATCGCGCGGACGGTGAGCGGCAGCGCCATCACCGCCGCCGCGATCGCCGCGCCGGTCCAGCGGAACAGTACCGAGACGCCGAACCACGCCTGCAACGGCGCGCCGAAGACGCCGCTGGGCGCGAAGGCGAGCAGCAGCACCCAGCCGGTGACCACCGGCGGCACTACCAGCGGCAGATGCACCAGCGCGTCGAGCAAGATCTTCCCCGGAAACCGCCCGCGCGCGAGCAGCCAGGCGAGCGCGAACGCCACCGGCAGCATCGCCGCCATCGCCACCCCGCCGACCTGGAGCGACAGCAGGACGATGCCCCACTCTTCGGCGCTCAGCATTCAGCGCGCGCTGAAGCCGAAGCGCGCAAAGATCGCGCGCCCGCGCGGGGACAGCAGGAAGCGGCGGAAGCCCTCCGCCTCGGGATTGGTCGAGGCGGCGAGGCGCGCCAGCGGATAGCGGATCGGCGGATAGCTGTGCGGCGGGAAGACCCCCGCGATGCGCACCGCCGACGATGCGCGGGCGTCGGTCGCATAGACGATGCCGAGCGGCGCGGCCCGGCGCTCGACCAGCGCCAGCGCGGCGCGCACGCTCTCGGCGGCGACGGCGTGCGGCTGGACCTGCGACCAGACGCCGAGCTTCGCCAGCGCGGCCTTGCCATAACGGCCTGCGGGCACGCTGGCGGGATCGGCCATCGCCAGCGGTCCGCGCCCGAGCACCCGCGCCAGTGCCGCCGGCGCGAGCGGGATGGCTGTGCGGTCGGTCTTGGCCGCGACGATCACCAGCCGGTTGCCGAGAAAGTCGGCGCGGGTGCCCGGCGCGAGCAGGCGCTTGGTCGCCAGATCATCCATCCACGCCTCGTCCGCCGACACGAACAGGTCGGCCGGCGCCCCCGCCGCAATCTGCCGCGCGAGCGCCGACGACGCGGCGAACGACACGATCGGTTCGGGATGCCCCTGCGCCGCCCAGGCGTGCCCGGCGGCGGTCATCGATTCCTGCAGGCTCGCCGCCGCCAGGACGAGCGGGCGCTGCGGGCGGGGCTGCGCGGCGGCAGGCGCGATGCCGGTGAGCAGGAGAAGCAGCAGGAAGAAATGTCGCATGGCGGGTCCATACGACAGCTGTATCGACCCGCATATAGCGAAACCTGCCCCGCCAGGCCTCACCCCGCCTGCACGCGCCCGGTCCGCACCAGCTTGCCCCACCCGACGCGGGGGCCGCGCAGCGCCTGCGTGATCGCCTTGAGCACGACATAATACATGATCTGGCGGTACCCGATGCGCTGCGGGATCAGCAGCCACAGCAAACGCCACTGCTCGCGCCGCTCGAGCGCGAACGCCACGGTCGCCGCCAGCAGGTCGATCGCGGTGAACACCAGCCAGTAGAGCAGCATCTTCTCGACGTCGTGCTGCGTCTGCGCCCAGCCATGCGCCTGCACCGCGATGTAGGTCATCACGAAGCTGACCAGCAGCGCGAGATCGATGATCGGCGAGATCGCAGCGAAGACGATCTGGAACAGGATCGCCTGTGGCAGCCCGACGCGAGCGAGGCCACGCGGCTTGCCCGTCGCCATGATGATGCCGTGCTTCCACAGGCATTGCAGCGTGCCGAACGCCCAGCGGAAACGCTGCTTGGCGAGGCCCTTGATCGTCTCGGGGGATTCGGTCCAGGCGACGGCATATTGATCATAGGTCACCGCCCAGCCCGCGCGCTGGATCGCGATC
The DNA here is from genome assembly GCF_036663815.1 of Parasphingomonas frigoris. NCBI lineage: Bacteria > Pseudomonadati > Pseudomonadota > Alphaproteobacteria > Sphingomonadales > Sphingomonadaceae > Parasphingomonas > Parasphingomonas frigoris. The sequence continues at coordinate 21,322 of NZ_JAXOJQ010000008.1, forward strand.
GTCAGATCCTGATCCTCGGCCAGCGTGTCGTCGGGATAGCCGCCGACCTGCTGAATCGCCGCGAGCCGCCAAGCCCCGACCGCGCCGGGCACGACCGTCATCGCATCGAGGCTGGCGAGCGCGCGTCGCTCGAGATTCTGCGCGGTGATATATTCGACCGCCTGGAACTTGGTGAGCAGGTTGACGCGATTGCCGACCTTGGCGTTGCCCGCGACGGCGCCGATCTTGGGATCCTCGAACCAGCGCGCGAGCCGCGCGATGGTGGTCGGCTCGAACTGCGTATCGGCATCGAGCGCGATCACGATCTCGCCCTTGGCGAGCGCGAGCGCCTGGTTGAGCGCCCTCGCCTTGCCGCCATTTTCGAGCGTCAGCAGTTTGACGCGCGGATCCTGCGCGAAGGCCGAGGCGACGACTTCGCTGGTGTCGTCGGTCGATCCGTCGTCGATCACGATCACCTCGATCTGCACGTCGGTCGAGGCGAGCACACCGCGCACCGCGCGCTCGATCACCAGTTCCTCGTTGAACGCCGGGATCATCACCGTGACGAAGCGCGCCGGGTCGATCGCCGGGAACACCTTCTTGCCCTCGCGCCGCGCCTGGCGCAGCGCGAGCGCCGACAGGATGATCGCGCGCGCGATGCCGATGCTGATCGCGAAGAAGAAGATCCAGCCGAGCGCGACGACGCCGCCGCCAAGCACCGAGAAGATGAACAGGTCGGTCTCCGCTGCGGCGCGATCCGCGGGCGACAGCGTCGGCATCGCGACGTCCTTCGGGATTCCGGCGAGCGTCGAGACCGGCACGAAAGTGTAGCCCTTGGCGCGCAGCTGATCGATGATCACGGGCAGCGCCGCGACCGTTTCGGAACGGTCACCGCCGGCGTCGTGGAGCAATACGATGTTGCGGCTGCATTGCGGATCGGGGTTGGTCGCCTCGCATACGCCCTTCGGATCGGTCACTTCGGCGATCGTCGAATCGATGATCTGCTGCACCCCCGGCCGCTTCCAGTCGCCGGGATCGACGTGCAGGCCGACCGAGATATAGCCGCGATCCTGCGCCATCAGCGCCGGGTCGATTTCGTCCGCGGTGCTCGGCTCGGCGTCGCCGAAATAGGGTGCGCGGAACAGCCGCAGCGTATGGCCGGTGAACGCCTGGAACAGCCGCTGCGTGGTGTTGAGCTGGAAGGTCGTCTCGGCCTGCGTCGCGCCGGCGAGATTGGGATGGGTATAGGTGTGGCTGCCGATCTCATGCCCCTCGGCGACCATGCGGTTGACCAGCGCGCGCTGCGTCAGCACGTTCTCGCCGATCACGAAGAAGGTGCCGGGCACCTTCTTCTGCTTGAGGACGTCGAGGATCTTCGGCGTCCAGTTCGGATCGGGGCCATCGTCGAAGGTCAGCGCGACGAGCCCCGGCTTGTAGCCGGTGCGCGCGACGACATAAGGCGACGGCAGCGTCTGGAACGCGACATTGGCGATCGCGCCGTCCTTGCCATATTGCACGCGCCGCACGCCCTTTACGGGGACGCCGGCGATCTTGAGGATCTCGCCGCTGCCGTCGATGTCGACGTCGGTACCGGCGGGAATGTTCTCGATCACCGGCGCCGGCGGCAGCGTGCGATGCGCGCGCCCGAAGATCGACCACAGGCCGGGATCTTCCGATCCCAGGCGCCACAGCCCGATGCCGCTCAGCCCGACACGTTGCAGCCAGCGCATCTGGTTATAGGCCGACGCCGCGTCGAGCATCCACACGACATGGCGCGTGCCGGCTTCGTCATAGGCAAAACCGGTATTGCCGCTCTGCCGGTCGAAGGTCGGCATGGCGCTCGATTCGCGCGCGGTTTCCCACGCTTCGTCGATGGCGAGCGGTTCGCCGGTGCCGTCGTGCCAATTGTAGCCGTAATTGCCGATCGCGACGATGATCTTGTCGCGCGGGACATTCTTCACTGCGCGCGACACCGATTGCTCGAACCAGTTTTGCGACGCGATCGGGCCCGGCTCGCCGCTGACCTCATGCTCGTCATACGCCATCAGCACGACGCGATCGACCACCTTGGCGAAGGCGCCGATGTTCCAGCCGGCCTCGCCGCCCGCTTCGTCCGCGGCGGCACCGACCGGCACCGCGATGCCGATCACCCAGTTGCGCTTGGCGAAGCGCGCCTTGGTCTCGCGCAGGAAGGTGAGGAAATCCTGCTGCCCCTTGGGCGAGAGTTCCTCGAAATCGAAGAACGCGCCGCCCGCGCCGTTGGCGGCGAGCCACGGCTCGAGCGTGTCGAGGAATTTCTTGCGCAGCTTGGGATCGCGCAGCAGCGCTTCAATGCCCGCAGAATCCCATTTTCCGTCGATCGCATTCTGGATCATCGGCAGGATCAGCGGGCGCGGGGTGGCGCGGTTGATGATCTCGCGCCCCGCCGTGTCGCGGAACACGGTGATGTGGTGGTTCGCGCCGGTCACCGACACCCAGCCCGGCACCAGCCAGTCGAGCTCGCCGATGTGGCGGCGCAGCGAGGCGGTCGAAGAGGGATCCCACGGCACGTGGAACGCGATCGCGAGCGGCTGGTCGACGCCGACGCCGCGTGCCGGCGCACCGAGCAGGCGGGCATAGCCGCTGAGGCCGTGGCGCGCGCGGCGCAGCAACGGCTCGTGCGGTGGCGGCAATTTGGTCAGCGCGGCATGTTCGGCCTCGACCGGCAGCAGCGGCGCGCGCGGCACCGCGCCGATCGAGATACCCAGCGCAACCACCGCCATCACCACGAGCAGCACGAACGCGATCACCGCCATCGCGAAGCGGCGCCGCCGCCGGCCCGAGGCATCGTAGAAAACGGGCGCGCGGCTCATGCGATCGGTGTCCTCGGGCAACATCTGAAAGGTTCGCTTCGGAGCTTTGGCATGGCGCAATGCCTACGCCAAGATGACAAACGCTTCACCCGCCGGGCCCTGGCGGCAGACGCACCCGGCCGGCCCGGATCGCGATCGGGGTGGACTGCAAACGGGGAAGCGGGAGTGCGAGGCCCGGAGCGATGCTCACGGAAGACTCGTCAATCGCTGCAATGGTCGGGGCGATAGGATTCGAACCTACGACCCCTGGACCCCGAGACCAGTGCGCTACCAGACTGCGCCACGCCCCGACACATTGCAGGGCGCAGCGCGTAGACCGGCGGCCCGGGACTATCAAGCGGAAAATCATCATGGCCGCGCGCAAGGCTCGACGCTGGCGCAATCGCGCTGCTACGCGGTGGGGCAATGACCGCCCTCGAAATCATCGCCTTCGGGCTCGGGCTCGCCAACGTCACGCTGGTCGTGCTGCGCAGCATCTGGAACTACGTGTTCGGGCTGGCGATGGTCGCGCTCTATGCGGTGATCTTCGTCCATACCAAGCTTTATAGCGACGCGCTGCTGCAGCTGTTCTTCTTCGTCCTGCAAATCTACGGCTGGTGGAACTGGTCGCGCGTCAAAGCCCAAACCGGCGAAATCGCGGTCGGCACCCTGCCGGACCGCGAGCGCCTCCTGTGGCTGGCGGCGGCGGCGGTGGGCAGCGCGGGCTGGGGCTATGCGATGTTCCGCTTCACCGATGCGTCCTTCCCCTGGCTCGATGCGACGCTCGCGATCGTCAGCGTCGTCGCACAGATCCTGCAGTCGCGGCGCAAGCTCGAAAGCTGGTGGCTGTGGATCGCGGTCGATATCGGCTCGGTCGGGCTGTATGCCGCGAAGGGACTGCGACTGACGATGCTGCTCTACTCGATCTTTCTGGTGCTCGCGATCTGGGGGCTGATCGACTGGCGCCGCGTCGCGCGGCGGACGGCGGTCGCGGCATGAGCACGATCTGCCTGCACGGCCCCGAGAGCACGGGCAAATCGACGCTGATCCCGCAGCTCGCGGCGCACTTCGACACGATCTTCGTGCCCGAATACGGCCGCACCTTCGCCGAGACGCATGGCACCACGTTCACCATGGCCGATCTGGTCGAAATCGCGCAGCAGCACGATGCGCAGACGCGCGCGGCGCTGGCGACGGGCGCCGATCCGCTGCTGCTCGATACTGATCCGTTGATGACCGCGGTGTGGGCCGACATGCTCTTCGGCGCGCGCGATCCGTGGTTTGACGCGTGGCACGGCACCGCCGACCTGTATCTGCTGCTCGATATCGATCTGCCGTGGATCGACGACGGCACGCGCCTGTTCGGCAGCGCCGCCGCGCGCCAACGCTTCTTCGACCTGTCGCGCGCCGAACTCGACCGGCGTGGGCTCGGCTATGCGATCGTCGGCGGCCAGGGCCCCGCGCGCCTCGCCGCCGCGCTGGCGGCGATCGAGGCGGCGGGACAGGGCGAGATCAGCCCTTCGCCTTGAGCGCCTTCACCGCGGCGAGCGTGCCGGTGATGTGCCCGGCGGGCGCCATCTCGGACAGGACATAGGCGATCTTGCCGTTCTTTCCGATCACGTACGAGGTGCGGTTGGTCCAGCCGGCCTTTTGCGGCAGCGCGACGTCATAGCCCGAGATCGTCGCTGGCGTGGCGAGACCGACCGGGAACTTGTCGCGGCATTCGACCGACGAGAATTCCTTGATCCGCTCGGCATTGCCCGCGGTCAGGCCGATCAGCGTCGCGCCCTGCTTGGTGAAATCGTCGGCCGCCTCGGCAAAGGCGTGCGCCTCGGCGGTGCAACCCGAGGTGAAGGCGGCGGGGAAGAAGTAGAGCACGACGGGCCCCTTCTTGAGCGCCGCCGCCAGCGAGAAGGGATGCGTCTTGCCGCCGAGGGCAGCCTCGGTCGAGAAGTTCGGTGCGGCATCGCCGACTTTCAGCGCGGCGCTGGCAGGCGCGGCGGCGAGGAGGGCGGCGGTAGCAGTGGCGATAAGCGGAACAGCGAACTTCATGGCATCGTCTCCTGGGATAGTGCCGCATCCTACCCCGCCGCTTGGCGCACCGCCAGCACGATCGGCGGATCCGCACGCCGCCCCCAACCGTCACCCCGGCCTTGTGCCGGGCTCCACCGTGCCGTGTAAAAGCCGAGCGAAGCATGCGCCGCGCGGTGGCCCCCGGGACGAACCCGGGGGTGACGCAGAAGGGCTTTCCCCCAAACCTTTCGGGCTGAGCCTGTCGAAGCCCCCCTCCCTCAACGCGCCGCTCGCGTGTGCAGGGCAGCCCTTTGACAAGCTCAGGGCGAACGGGGGGGGGGGTAGCGTTTCCCTCCTACCGCGACGGCGCGAGCTTGGTGTTGAGCACCCAGCCGACATTGTCATTCTCGTCGGCGACCTCCCACCACATCCCGTCCTTCTTGCCGGTGGGATAGACGATCGCGCCGGGCGGCAGCGTCCGCACGGCCTTGCCCGTCGCGCTCGGAAGGCTGCGCATCGCAACCGGACCCTGCGTCATGAAGGTCTTGGCGGGTGCCGCCTCGGCAGTGCCGGTGTCGCCCGGGTTGGTGTAGCCGAGCTCGGTGACGAGCTTGGAATAGGCCTGGATGAAGGCGAGCGTCACGATCCGCCCGATATCGGTGTTGTCGTAACCGCCGCCGACCAGACCGCCGCCGACGCCGCCGCCGAACACCCCGCCCCCGCCGCCGAAGCTCAGGCTGTTCTTGGCGGCATAGCCGTCCTCGGTCGCGAGCGTCTCGGTCGTGCGGACGTTGGTGATCGAGAGCACGACATTGGCTTCCATCTTGCGGCTGCGCACCCCGCCGACGAGCCCACCGATCGGGCCGCCGAGCAGTCCGCCGATCCCCGCCGCGACGCCGCTACCGCTGGCATTGCTGTTGGCGCCCTGCACTTCGGCCTGCAGCACGTAATCGGCCGCCTTGATCTGCCCCTGCCCGACATTGGCGCCGCGCTGCAGCCCGAGATCGCCGCCGATGTCGCGTTCGCGCTGCGCCGCCTGCAGCCCGCTTCCGCGATCGACGAGGTTGAAGCAGCCCGAGCGCGCGACCAGCACCTTGAGCAGTTTCTGCGGCGGCGCCAGATTGTACTGCGTCCAGCCGCGCGAATCGTCGCCATCGACGATCGAGATCGTGCCGTGCTTGCGCGCGCAGCGCGGCACGTCGTTCATCGTCGCTTCCTGCAGCTTCTGCGTGCCCGACGGCTTGGCCAGCCGCTGCGCCCCCGCCTCGATCGGCACACCCGCCAACACCGCGACAATTGCCATTCCGGTTGAAAACTTCGCCATACTGCCCCCGCTGAACATCGTTACGTCGCCAATACAGCCATTCGCGCGGGCGGCATAGGCAGAATACGGCGCTAAGCGACGGGCTTTGTGCCCGGCGACATGCGATGCTATGGGCCCTCTTTCCCTTCCGCAGCACTCATCCGGGCGAATTCGTGACCCCTCTTCAGAACATCCGCAATTTCTCGATCATCGCGCATATCGATCATGGCAAGTCGACGCTCGCCGACCGCCTGATCCAGGCGACCGGCGGCCTCACCGACCGCGAAATGTCCGAGCAGGTGCTCGACAACATGGACATCGAGAAGGAACGCGGGATCACCATCAAGGCGCAGACGGTGCGCCTGCGCTATACCGCCAAGGACGGCATCGACTACGTCCTCAATCTGATGGACACGCCCGGCCATGTCGACTTCGCCTACGAGGTCAGCCGGAGTCTTGCGGCGTGCGAAGGCGCGCTGCTGGTGGTCGATGCCGCGCAGGGCGTCGAGGCGCAGACGCTCGCCAACGTCTATCAGTCGATCGAGCATGATCACGAGATCATCCCCGTCATCAACAAGATCGACCTACCGGCCGCCGACCCCGAAAAGGTCAAGGCCGAGATCGAGGAAGTGATCGGCCTCGACGCGAGCCAGGCCGTGTTGACCAGCGCCAAGGCCGGGATCGGCATCGCCGAAGTCTTGGAAGCGATCGTCACGCGCATCCCGCCGCCCAAGGGCGATGCCGATGCGCCGTTGAAGGCGATGCTCGTCGACAGCTGGTACGACCCGTATCTCGGCGTCGTCATCCTCGTGCGCGTGGTCGCTGGCGTCCTCAAGAAGGGCCAGCAGATCAAGTTCATGCAGGCCGGCACGCTGCACCTGGTCGACCGCGTCGGCTGCTTCCGCCCCAAGATCGAGCAATTGACCGACCTCGGCCCGGGCGAAATCGGCTTCATCACGGCGCAGATCAAGGAAGTCGCGCAGACCCGCGTCGGCGACACGATCACCGACGCCAAACGCCCCGCGACCGAGGCGCTGCCGGGCTTCAAGGAAGTCCAGCCGGTGGTGTTCTGCGGCCTCTTCCCGGTCGACGCCGCCGATTTCGAGAAACTGCGCGAGAGCATCAGCAAGCTGCGGCTCAACGACGCGAGCTTCTCGTTCGAGATGGAAACCAGCGCCGCACTCGGCTTCGGCTTCCGCTGCGGGTTCCTCGGCCTGCTCCACCTCGAAATCATTCAGGAGCGCCTGACGCGCGAATATGATCTCGACCTCATCACCACCGCGCCGTCGGTGGTCTATGACATCGAGCTGACGCACGGCGGCGGGACGATCGAGCTGCACAACCCCGCCGACATGCCCGATCCCAACAAGATCCTGAGCATTTCCGAGCCGTGGATCCAGGCCGTCATCTACGTCCCCGACGAATATCTCGGCAGCGTGCTGAAGCTCTGCCAGGACCGGCGCGGGATCCAGAAGGATCTCACCTATGTCGGCGGCCGCGCGCAGGCGACCTACGAGCTGCCGCTCAACGAAGTCGTGTTCGATTTCTACGACCGGCTGAAGTCGCTGTCGAAGGGCTATGCCAGCTTCGACTACACGCAGATCGGCAAGCGCGAGGGCGACCTCGTCAAGATGAGCATCCTCGTCAACGAGGAGCCGGTCGACGCGCTGTCGATGATCGTCCACCGCGGCACCGCCGAGACGCGCGGGCGCGGCATGGTCGAGCGGTTGAAGGATCTCATCCCGCGCCACCTGTTCAAGATCCCGATCCAGGCGGCGATCGGCGGCAAGGTGATCGCGCGCGAGACGATCAGCGCGATGCGCAAGGACGTCACCGCGAAATGCTACGGCGGCGACGCCAGCCGCAAGCGCAAGCTCCTCGACAAGCAGAAGAAGGGCAAGCTCAAGATGCGCGAATATGGCTCGGTGTCGATCCCGCAGGAGGCGTTCATCGCCGCGCTGCGGATGGGCGACGAGAGCTGAGCGCAACCGCGCGCGGCGGGTTTGTCGGGACGATGAGGAGCCCCATGCGGACATCGATGCACCTCTCGCTCGCGCTGGCGGCCGGTCTGCTCCCCGCCGCGCCCGCCGCCGCGCAGGACTATGCGTTGCACACGCTCGGCGACTGGACGGTGGCGGCGAGCAAGGACCAGAGCGGCTGCTTCGCGACCCGGACCTATGACGGCACAGGCGCGACGACCTTGCTGCTCGGGCTCGACGTCGACGGCAGCAACCGCCTGTCGGTGCTCAACGACAATTGGTCGATCAAGCCAAGGCAGGCCTTGAAGCTGCGTTTTCGGCTGTCGAGCGGCGGGTATGTCGATCATCCGGTCGTCGGCATCGCGGCGGACGGCAAGCAAGGCTTCGTGACGAGCTTCGAGGCCAAATTCCCCGAATATCTGGCGGGGTCGAACGCGCTCGACATCTCGCGCGGCGATGTGCCGGTCGAGGCGCTCGACCTGGCGGGAAGCGGTGCCGCGGTGGCCGAACTGCGACGCTGCGTCGCGCTGTTCAAAGCGGCGCCGCCCCGCCCGCGCGCACGCGACCGCGCCGGCCAGATCCCGCGCGATCCGTTCGCGCCGGCCTCCAAGCGCCGATCGCGCGATTGAGCGCGGCCCCTGTGTTTCTACATAGGGAGTTTTTTACGAGGCCTTTAGCGCCGACTGCGCACAGCGAGGAGCAGCAACGCTCGATCCGCTAGCGACAGGAACCCAGACGATCTTACGTGGCGTAGCATCCCTGTTCGAAGTCGACACGCGAGACGCCGAACTGGCGCGCGCGCAGTTCCGTTCCTTTGTCAAGCAGGTGCCGCTATCCTATTTCATCCTGGTGAGCAGCGCGGTCGCTCTCATGATAGACTTCTATCGTGCCGACGCGCTGATCAAAACGTTCGTCATACCCGCGGCGATGTGCACGATGGCCTCGCTCCGGGCCATATGGTGGTTGCGGCAGGATGGCCGGAAGACGCTAGGCGACGCGGAGATCGCCCGGCTGATCCGACGGACGTGCAACCTGGCGCTCGGCATGACGATCGCCTTCGATCTGTGGTGCATGTCGATCTACGAACTGGGTGACGCCTATGAGCGCGGCCACGTCACCTTCTTCCTGGCGCTGACCCAGGTCAGCAGCGTCTTCTGCCTGATGAGCATCCGCACCGCGGCGATGCGCGTCGCGGTGACGAGCACGCTCGCGTTCAGCATCTATTTTTCGTTCGTCGACGAGGGGCGGATGCTGGTCGAGGCGTGCGTGCTGGCTTTGGTCGGCGGGGGCATGATCATCGTCACGCATCGCTACAACCTCGATTTCTCCGGACTGATCAACTCGCAGCGCGACCTGCGCATCCGCCAGATCGAAGCCGAGCGGCTGAGCGAGGAAAATTCCCGCATTGCCCTGACCGATGCGCTGAGCGGTCTCCCGAACCGGCGGGCGTTGCTGGCCCGGCTCGATCGCCTCGAAAGCCGCCCGGCGCTGCCGCGCGACTGCCTGGCGGTGATGTTCATCGATCTCGACGGCTTCAAGGAGATTAACGACGCGCACGGCCATCAGGCGGGCGACGCGCTCATCGCCAGCCTGAGCGAACGGCTGCGCGCGGCGTGCCCGCTTTACGCGATGCTGGCGCGCGTCGGCGGCGACGAATTCGCCGTGCTGATTGAGACCGATGGCGCGACCGCCGAGGCGAATGCGCTGGCGCGACGGTTGTACGACGAGATCTGCCTGCCGGTATTGGTCGAACGCCACATCCTGCAGGTCAGCGCGAGCATCGGCATCGCCGGCAATGCCGAAGGGCCGCTGCGCGCGCACGAGCTGCTGCGCCGCGCCGATACCGCCATGTATACCGTCAAGATGCGCGGCAAGGGCGAGATCGCGGCCTATGACGTCGCGTTCGACCAGGGGCGGCTCCACCGCCTCGCGATCGAGGACCAGATCGCCAAGGGGCTGGCCAACGACGAATTCGAAGTCTTCTATCAGCCCGTGGTCGAGGCGCAAAGCGGTGCGATCGTCGCGACCGAGGCGTTGGTCCGCTGGCCGCGCCGCCCGGCCGGTGCGCTCGAGCCCGACGACTTCATCGACATTGCCGAGGCGACCGGTCAGATTCAGCCGCTCGGCCTGTTCGTGCTCGAGCGCGGCTGCCGCGACGTGCTGCCGCTCGGCAATCTCAAGCTCAGCGTCAACGTCTCGCCGGCGCAGTTCCGCGATCCGGCGTTCGAACGGCAGGTCGCCCGTATCCTCGCACAGACACGCTTCCCGCCGGAGCGGCTGCAATTCGAGATTACCGAGGGCTATCTACTGGCGAATCCCGAGCGTGCGGTGCGCGCGATCGACGCGTTCAAGGCGCTCGGCATGTCGATCGCGCTCGACGATTTCGGGACCGGCTTCACCAGCATCCAATATCTGCAGTCCTACGGCTTCTGCCACATCAAGATCGACAAGTCGCTGGTCGTCGGGCTCCATGCCGACAGCAAGGCATCGATGCTGATCGCGGGTGCGATCTTCCTCGCCATCGGGCTCGACATGCGGATCATCGCCGAGGGCGTGGAAACCGAGGAGCAGGCGATGCTGCTGCGCCTCGCGGGCTGCCACAAGCTTCAGGGCTATCTGTTCGGTCGCCCGACAGCGTTCGCCGATTTCCTGGCGAAATACCGCGCGCAGGAAACCTTGTGGCAGCCGGCCAAGGCGCTCCGCATCAGCGGCTAGCGGACGGCGGCGCCGCGCGCGGCCTTCGCGACGGGCAGCCGTTCAGCCGACTGCCGCCCAGCGCACCTCGCTCTGGCTCCAAGCGATGAAGTCGCGCTCGTCCATCGGCGCGGCGACCGCATAGCCCTGGATCACGTCGCAGCCGATCACCCGCAGGATCTCGGCCTGCGCGTGCGTCTCGACCCCTTCGCCGACCGCTTCGCACCCGAGCCCGTGGATCAGCCCGATCACCGCCTGCGCGATGGTGCGCGCGTTGGCATCGTCGGCGATATGCTCGATCAGGCTGCGGTCGAGCTTGATGCGATCGATCGGCAGCGCGCGCAAGCGCGGCAGGTTGGAATAGCCGGTGCCGAAATCGTCGATCGCGATCGTCGCGCCGTCGCCGCGCAGCAAGGCGACCGCCTCGAGCACGTCGTCGCTGCACTGCATCGCCAGCGTCTCGCTAATCTCGAGCTCGAGCAGCCGCGCCGGCGCGCGGGCGACGGCCATCGTTTCGCGCAGCCGACGGAAGAAGCTGGCGTGGTCGATCTGACGCGGCGAGATGTTGACCGCGAGACGCTGTTCGATCCCGCTGCGCGCCCAGCGCGCGATCGTCTCGGCCACGGTGTGGACGACCCACTCGCCAATCTCCACGATCATGCCGCTTTCCTCGGCGCAGGGCAGGAAGGTCAGCGGCAACCGCATTCCCTCGCGCGGATGGCGCCAGCGCAGCAAGGCCTCGGCGGCGACGATTCGTTCGTCGCTGGTCGTCACCTGCGGCTGATACACCAGCGTGAACTCGTCGCGTTCGATCGCCTCGCGCAGGTCGCTCTCGAGCGTGGCCCGCTCGGCAATCCGCGCGGCGAGCTCCACGCTGAAATGCTCGGCCCGTCCGCGACCATTACCCTTGGCATAATACATCGCAGCATCAGCCGCCCGCATCAGTTCGGGCAGAGCGTCGCCATGCTGCGGGCGTAACGCGATACCGATCGAGGCACCGATCGACACCGCGTTGCCCGCGAGGTCGAACGGTTCGGCGAGCGCGAACAGCAGGTTGCGACCGATCCGCGCCGCCTCGGCGGGATCGTGCACCGCGGGAAAGAAGAGGGTGAATTCGTCGCCGGCCAGCCGCCCGATGAGCGGCGCCGTGTTGTCACTGCGAAGCGGGACGCCATCCGCCACTGCCCGCAGACGATTGGCGACCATGCCGAGCAATATGTCGCCGCAGGCATGACCCATCGTATCATTGACCGCCTTGAAGCGATCGAGATCGACGAAGAACAGCGCACCCACCCCGCCCCCCGGCCGACCGGCGGGCAGATCGGCCAGCATGCGATCGCAGGTGCGCCGGAAATTGGTGCGATTCGCAAGCCCGGTGACCGCGTCGAACATCGCCAGCCGGCTCACGCTGTCGAGATTGGCGTTCAACTGTTCGAACAGACTGTGCATGGCGGATGCGAGCTGTGGCACGTTTTCGCCGATTTCGGCCGGGATGTCACCGGCGAGATCACCCTGTGCAGCACGAGCGAGTCGGGCGATCGCCGCGTCGATCGCGCTCGCGGTGCCAGCGATGCTGCGCTCTGCTGACGCCCAGCACAACACCGCGCAGACGACCGCGGGGATCAGCGCACGCGAGACATTGCTGACGTCGACGCCGCCCGCCGACGTGGCGGAGAGCGCCAGAATGAAGGCAACCGCCCCGGCACACATCGCGAAAGCGATGGCACGGCTCTTGAGCGTGACCTCCTTCATTGCAGTTATGCGCCACTCCCTCCCCGCGCCAATGCTCGGGCCCGAAGCAAACGTGCCAGCAAAAGGTTAAGACTTTTGCGACCCGCGCGATCGTTTGAGAACGATGTAAAGGGCGCCCGCGCCGCCGTGGCGAGGATGCGCCGCGCGCACCGCGGCGATCGCCGACGCATGGCGCGATCCGGCGAGCCAGTCGCCCGTGGCGGCGCGAATCGCGCCGCGGAACGTGCCCGGCGGCAACGGGCGGTCGCTCGCCGGGCGCGGCGGCTTGCCGGTGACCAGCAAGATCGTGCGGTCGCCCGCGCGAATCGCCGCCCCGAGCGCGGCATCGAGCATGTCATAGGCGGAATGCAGCGTGTGGCCGTGCAGGTCGATCGTGCGGTCGACGGCGACGAGGCCGCGCGCCAGCTGCCGGTCCCAGCTTCCGTCGAGCGTGTTCGCGGGCGCTTTCGGTGCAGCCGGCGCCTTTCGCTGCGCGGGGATCAGCGCCGCGGACGTCTTGACGCGCGCGTGCGTCGCGGGCGCGGCGGATGGCGCCAGCGGCGGCGCTGCAGGCTTCGTCCGGGCGGTGGGCGCCGCGCGCGACGCGGGGACAGGCTTGGGTGGCGCGACCGGCAGTGCGCGCAACGGGCGGACACCCGCCATCACCCGCGCCCACAAGGCCGCTTCCTCGGGCTTGAGCGAGCGCGTCGCCATCGGCGGCTCAGCCCCCGGCCGCAGCACCCAGGCGCTGCAGCGTGCCAACGGGAAGCAGCAGGAACGCGGTGCCGCGCGCCGCCATGCCGCCCGCAGTTGCCTCTGCATCGGCGCCCGCGCCCCAGAAGGTATCGATCCGATTGGCGCCCTTGATCGCGCCGCCGGTATCCTGCGCGATCCACAGCCGACTTGCATCGGCGCGGTCCATCGACAGCAGCACCGGCGCGCCGAGCGGGACGAAATGCGGATCGGCCGCAGCACTCACGCCGCCGGTCACGCCGATGCCGAGCGCACCGAGCGCCGGGCCGGTCTGCTCGCGGAAGAAAACGTAGCTCTTGTTCTCGCGCATGATCGCGCGGCCCTCGTCGGGGTGGTCGTGGAGCCAGCCGACGATGCCCTGCATCGAGCTCTGTCCGGGGGCGAGCAGGCCGCGCTTCTTCATCAGCGCGCCGATGCCGGTATAGTCGCGACCGTTCTGGCTGTCATAGCCGATCCGCATCACCGACCCGTCGGGCAGACGCAGTCGACCCGATCCCTGGACTTGGAGGAAGAACAGTTCGACCGGATCGGCAGCCCAGGCGATGATCGGCGCACGGCCGGCGAGTGCGCCATCCTCGATCGCGGTGCGGTCGTCATACGGGATGAAGCTCTTGCCGGACACGCGACCGCGGATCTTCTTGCCCTTGAGCGTGTCGCTGAACAGGCCGAGATCGACGTCGATCAGGTCGCTCGGCCGCGCGTAGATCGGCACGTCATAGCCGCGTTGCCGGTCGCGCGATCCACGGATTTCGGGTTCGTAATAGCCGGTCGCGAATGCCTTGCCGTCACCGACCTGCACCGCTTCGAAATATTGCGCGAAAAACGCGCGCGCGCCGCCGGGCGGGGTCGTCGCCGCTGCAGTGCAGGCGGGCTGCCAGTCGGCGCCCTGCGTCAGGCCGGATGCGTCGGTGCGGCGTTGCAGGGACGGACAGGTCGCGCGGAACGCGACAAGCGCGCGCGCCGCCTGCGCATCGTCGATCGGCAGGGTGTAGAGCGGTGGCCCCGCCACCAGGCCCGCGCTGCGCGCCGTCGGCGCGCCCGGGACGGTCGCGGCAGCTTGCGGCGTGATCGGCGTGGCGGCGACGGGACGGCGCGCGGGGACCGGACGATTGGGGACCGGACCGGGTCGATCGACCTGGCCGCCGCCAACGCAAGCGGCCAGCAATAACGCGAGCGTGGCACTCGCCACCAAACGGCCGCGGCGAAACACCGTGGCCGCGGCGAAGCTACCCGCTCCGTCCCCCGACATCGGCATCACGCCTCGTCAGTGTCGGCGAGCTTCCAGTTCGGATCGCTGCTCTTCAGCGTGCGTGCGAAGGTCCACGCGTCATGAGTCTCGACCGCATCGGTCATCGAGCCGGCGATGACGACGCCGTCGGCATCGCGCGTGATTGCGGCGATGTCGGCGTCGAAGCGGACGGTGATCCGAGCGAGCTTACCCTCGAGCGTCGCATCGGCGATGATTGCCCGCTCGATCGAAACGAGGCGATTGTCGAGAACGTGGCCGGCGCTGTTGCGCGCCGCGATCGCGGTGGTGAAGGCATCGCGCACGTCGTCTTCGGCGAGCCAGCCGAGCTCTTCCTCGTCGCCCTTCCAGAAGGCCTCGAGGATCATGCGGTAAGCCGCCTTCGATCCGTCGAGGAAGCGCGTAACGTCGAATGACGAGTCGGCGGCGATGATCGCGCGTACGCCGGCTTCGGCCTTCGGCTCGACCATCCGGCTGACGGTTTCGCGACTCTCGCCGAGCGCCTCGGTCGGGCGCTGCACGACGGTCAGCGGCGTGCGATCCTCAGCCGGCTTCGGCAGCGGCTGCTCGTGCCCGGTCCGCTTGCCGAGGACCATGTAGAGACGCAACGCCAGGAAGCCGGCGACCATCGCGAGGATTACAATCAGGAACACGCGGCCTCCGGGGCTTTCAATACTAAGGTTACATAGGCGTAACACGCCGATGTTTCAAACGCAGTGATCACAGGCGACCGTCCATCGGCGCGGCTCCCCATGTTGAACTCGGCCCCACCCCCTGCTAGGCGCGCGCCTTCGATGCCACAAGGCTGTGGCGACTATACGGCCAAAGCAAGGACGAGTTCCATGAGCGAGCAGGATGACGGCTTCATCACCACCACGGTTGGTGGCGAGCCGATGGCAAATGGCGCCGACACGACGCCGACCGCGGGAATGATCTCGCAATATGTGAAGGATTTCTCGTTCGAGAATCCCAACGCACCGGCGATCTACCAGAACACCACCCCGCCCGCGATCGACGTGCAGTTCAACATCGCATCGGCACAGGTCGGCGAGGATGTGTACGAGATCATCCTGCGGATAGAGGTCAAGGCCGAGGCCGAGGGCACCGTCGCGTTCCTGGTCGACCTGTCCTATGCCGGCCTCTTCGGGCTGCGCAACTTCCCGCTCGAGCATCTCCAGCCGTTCCTGCTGGCCGAAGCGCCGCGGCTGCTCTTCCCGTTCGCGCGCCGCGTGCTCGCCGATGCCGTGCGCGACGGCGGCTTCCCGCCGCTGATGCTCGAGCCGATCGACTTCACCGCGGTGTTCCTGCAGCAGCAGGAAGCCGGCGAAGCGTCGGGCGCGTTCGGCACGGCGTAAGCCTAGCTGCGTCACCCCGGGCTTGTCCCGGGGTCCACCGCGCCGCACATTTGCCGCCGATCGGCGCGCGGCCCGGTGGACCCCGGAACAAGTCCGGGGTGACGAAATGGGTATCGGGCTGATGGCGCAATGAACCTCGTCAAATCCCTCGGCTCGGTCGGCGGCCTGACGCTCGTCAGCCGCATCCTCGCCTTGCTGCGCGATTCGCTTGCCGCGCGCTATGTCGGCGCGGGCTTCGCTTCGGACGCGTTCAACGGCGTCGCCTTCCGCTTGCCCAACATGTTCCGCGCCTTGTTCGCGGAAGGGGCCTTCTCGGCCGCCTTCATCCCCTTGTTCAACAAGAAGGCCTCTGGGCCCGACGGGCTGCCCGCGGGCTACGCCTTTGCCGAGCGCGCGCTCGCCGTGCTGCTGCCGGTGCTGATCGTCTTCACAGTTGCAATGCTGCTTGCCGCCTGGCCGATCACCTATCTGCTGTCGGGCGGCTTCGCGCGGCAGCACCCGACGCACGAGCAATTCGCCTTCGCGGTGACGCTGTCGCGCATCACCCTGCCCTATCTCGCGCTGATCTCGCTCGCCTCGCTGCTGGGCGGGATCCTCAACTCGCTCGACAAATTCTGGGTCAACGCCGCCGCACCGATCCTGCTCAACCTCGCGATGATCGGCGGGCTGTGGCTGTTCCACGGCGCCGACGAATATGAGACCGCGCGCGTCCAGGCGATCTCGGTCACCGTCGGCGGCGTGCTGCAATTGGCGTGGCTGATCCTCGCCTGCCGCCGCGCCGGGGTCGACATGCGACTGCGCATGCCCCGCCTCGATGCCGACGTGCGCGAGATGCTGCGGCTGATCGTCCCCGCCGCGGCGGGCGCGGGCGCGTCACAGATCAACCTGCTGATCTCGACCTCGCTCGCCGGCAGCCTGCTGGCGTCGGGGTCGATCACCTACATTTATTATGCCGACCGGCTGAACCAGCTCCCGCTCGGGCTGATCGGCATCGGGCTCGGGACGATCCTGCTGCCGACGATCTCGCGCCTGCTGTCGACCGGGCAGGACACAGCGGCAATGGAGACCCAGAATCGCGGGATCGAGCTCGCTTTGTTTCTCACGCTGCCGGCGACGGTCGCGTTCCTGATCGCCGCCGAGCCGATCGTCCGCGGGCTGTTCGAATATGGCAAGTTCGACGCGATGGACGCGCGGCGCTGCGGCTGGGCGCTCAGCGCCTTCTCGATCGGCCTGCCCTCCTACGTGCTCGTCAAGGTGCTGACGCCGGGCTATTACGCCCGCGGCGATACGCGCACGCCGGTGCGCTATGCGATGATGTCGATTGCGGTGAACATCATCGGCAATCTCGTCCTGATCCCGCTGATCGGGCATGTCGGCCCGCCGCTCGCGACCGCGCTCGCCTCGACCGTCAATGTCGCGATGCTGTATCGCACGCTTGCGCGACGCGGGCATTTCGTCGCCGATGCCGCGCTGCGTCGCAAGCTGCCGCGGCTGCTGCTGGCGGCGCTGCTGATGGGCGCGACGATCTTCGCGTCCGAGCGCTTGCTCGATCCCTATCTCGGCGGCCCGTTGATCGTGCGCTATGCCGCCCTCGGCGTGCTGGTCGGCGCGGGCAGCGCGGTCTATGGCGTGGCGTGCTTCCTCACCGGCGCGTATCGCATCGCCGACATCAAAGCGCTGCTGCGCAAGCGCGGCGCGACCTCCAAACCCGTTCAGGAATAAGCCATGCGCGTTCTCTCCGGCATCCAGCCCACCGGCAACCTCCACCTCGGCAACTATCTCGGCGCGATCAAGCAGTGGGTCGCCATGCAGAACGCAATGGCGGCGGGCGACGAATGCCTGTTCTTCCTGGCCGACCTGCACGCGCTTTCGCAGCCGGTCGTCCCGGCCGAGCTCAACGCGCACACCACCGAGATGGCGGCGACCCTGCTCGCCTGCGGGATCGATCCGCAGCGCTCGATCCTGTTCAATCAGGCGCGCGTCCCTGCGCATTCGGCGCTCAACTGGATCCTCGGCGGTACCGCGCGGATGGGCTGGCTCAGCCGCATGACGCAGTGGAAGGACAAGGCCGGCAAGAAGGGCGAGACGCAGAGCGTCGGGCTCTTCACCTATCCTGTGCTCCAGGCCGCCGACGTGCTGCTCTATCAGGCGACGCACGTCCCGGTCGGCGAGGACCAGAAGCAGCATCTCGAACTGGCGCGCGATATCGCGGTCAAGTTCAACAGCGACTATGGCGAGACCTTCACGCTGCCCGAGCCGTTCATCTCGAAGGCCGCGCCACGCATCATGAGCCTGCGCGATGCGAGCGGGAAGATGTCGAAGTCGGATCCGAGCGATGCCTCGCGGATCAACCTGGTCGATTCGGACGAGCTGATCGCGAGCAAGATCCGCAAGGCCAAGTCGGATGCCGACGGGTTGCCGGGCGAGGTCGCGGGGCTTGCCGAGCGGCCCGAGGCGAAGAACCTCGTGACGATCTATGCAGCCCTCGAAGGCAGCACGCCCGAGGCGGTGCTGGCGCAGTTTGCCGGCCAGGGCTTCGGCGCGTTCAAGCCGGCACTCGCCGATCTGGCGGTGGCGACGCTCTCGCCGATCCGCGAGCGGCTGACGGCGTTGCTCGACGATCGTGCGGCGGTGAGCGCGGTGCTCGCCGATGGCGCGGCGCGCGCGGCGATTCTGGCCGCGCCGACGCTGGCGAAGGCGCAAGCGGCGGTGGGGTTGCAGGTCTAAGCGGCGAACGGGTTGCGGATCGTGAGACGGCCGTCGATGACGAGGCCGTCGTGCATGTCCTCGTACCACAGCGTGTCGCACTCGGCGTAAAATGCGGCGCCGACGATCGCGCAGTCGTAAAACGCAAAGCGGTGCCGTTCGCGAACCTCCAGCGCCAATTCATGAATCTCGATCGAGACTGGGATCGTCCGCATCGCGCCACGTATACCGGCTAGAAAAAAATCGAGTTGCGCCATCGACATCCCGAATTTGCGGGGCCCGACATTGGCAATCTTGTTAAGGACCTAAAAGCCGATAACGCCGCCCTTCGACAGAAGCGCCTCTGCATGATCGGCTTTGGGCGACGTGCCGGCAGCGAGATAGAGCGCGACGTTGCTATCGAAAAAACTACCGGGCATTAGCCTCATCGCGGTCGAACTTGACGTCTGCGGGCATCATGCCGCGAAACTTCCGCAGCCCTATGATCGCCTCTTCGGGCGTCATCTTGCGCGCGATGCGAAGCGAGCCGTCAAGTTGAACCCGAACATCGAACTCCTCGCCGAGCTCTACCGCAAGCGCCTCGACCATTTCCTTGGGCAACCGGACTGCGAAGTCGTCGCCCCACTTCGCCAACTGCGTCGCCTGTATCCGCTATGGACCCCGCCATACCGGAAATTCAGCCGAATCGCTATCCCTCGAGCTCGCGCAGCAGCACGCGCACCGCGGTGTCGACGTCGCGGTCGGTGTCGCGCAGTTCCTCGATGCGGCGGACCGCGTGGATCACCGTCGAATGGTCGCGGCCGCCAAACTTGCGGCCGATCTCGGGCAGCGAGCGCGTCGTCAGGCGCTTGGCGAGGTACATCGCGATCTGGCGCGGACGGGCCACGACGACCGCACGGCGGGCCGACACCAGGTCGACCGGCTTCAATTCGAAATGCGCCGAGACCGCCTTCTGGATCTCGTCGATCGTCACGCGCCGTTCGGCGCCGCGCAGGACGTCGCCGAGCGTCGCCACGGCGAATTCGAGGTCGACCTCGACACCGGTGAGCTGGGCGTAGGCGACGACGCGGTTGAGCGCGCCCTCGAGGTCGCGGATGCTCGCGGTAATGCGCGCGGCGAGCAGGTCGAGCACGTCGGCGGGCACGCGCGCGCCGGGCATGTCGACCAGCTTGCGCTCGAGCACCGCGCGGCGCAGCGCATGGTCGGGGCTCTTGATGTCGGCGACGAGGCCGCACGACAGCCGCGACATGATCCGCGCCTCGACCCCGTCGAGCCCCTGCGGGCAGCGGTCGGCCGAGATCACCAACCGCTTGCCGGCGCCCATCACCTCGTTGATGGTGTGGAAGAATTCTTCCTGCGTCGAATCCTTGCCGGCGATGAACTGCAGATCATCGACCAGCAGCAGATCGGCCGAGCGCAGCCGCAGCTTGAAGCTGTGCGTGTCGCGATTGCGCAGCGCCTGGACGAAATCGAACATGAAGCGCTCGGCCGACATCAGCAGTACGCGCGCCTCGGGGACGGCAGCGAGATAGGCTGCGCCGATCGCGTGCATCAGGTGGCTCTTGCCCTGCCCCGTGCCGCTGTGGAGGAACAAGGGGCTGAAGCGCGGCACGCCGGGCTCGGCGAGCGCCTTGGCGGCGTTGAACGCGACGCGGTTCGAGGCGTCGACGACGAAACGGTCGAAGGTGAAGCGCGGGTCGAGCGTCGGGCGGTCGGCGATCACCACCGGCTCGGCAGGTGCGGCCGGCGCCGAGAGCGATTCGACCGTCAGCACCGGCACCGGCGTTACGCCGACCCCGGTCTCGATCGACACGCTGCGCACGCTCGGCAGCAGCGCACGGAATTCCTGGAGCAAGCGGTCGCCATAATGGTTGCGGACCCAATTGGTCATGAACGCCGACGGCAGCGCGAGCTTGACCGTCTCGCGATCGGGGCCGGGCACCAAGCTGATCGGCTTGAGCCACTGGTCGAACAACCGCACGCCGGCGGATTCGCGCAGGTGCGTCCGCACCGTCTGCCATGCGCGCGCGACCGAATCGTCCTGCCCGCCGCCGAAGCTGGCATCGTGTACGATCGCCCCCCCGTATACCGTCAAGACCACACCAGAACCTTCATTTGCGAGCCGCGGCGCCGAGGCGCCACACCGCTGAATTAACGACAAAGCTCCCCCCAGGCGGAATCACGTCCGTCTGACATTTGCCATTCGAATAGAGACGCGAGACGGAAAAGCCTGCGCGACGGAGGGTCATTTATGAAGATCGCAGCGAGTCGAGCAAGAGGCCGACCTGTCACATTTTCTAAATAATGCCGGTTGACTCGGATCGAGCGAAGGTTTCGCGTCAAATTTCTCACAAGCCTCTGAAATCAAACAGCTTTGGCCATGACAGTTTGATGAAGCTTGTGCGAATCGCGGTAAATCCGCCGTTTGCTGCGCCGCACTGATTCGCGCGTTCGCGCAACGTTCGCGTCGCCCGCGATTTCGCTGGTGGACCAAGGCGACCCGCCCGCAGCGCCATCGCGGAACGACGACAAAAAGCCCGCCGGACCTGCATCCGACGGGCGTTTCAGCCAGTATTGACCGCTCGGGTCAGGCCAGCGCGGAAAGGCGCTTGGTCAGACGCGAGAATTTGCGGCTCGCGGTGTTCTTGTGCAGGACGCCCTTGGCGACGCCACGCATCAGCTCAGGCTGAACCATCGCCATCGCGGCGGTTGCAGCAGCCTTGTCGCCCGCTTCGAGTGCATTCTCGGCCTTCTTGACGAAGGTGCGAATGCGACCGGTGCGGTTGCCGTTCACGATGGTCCGCGCGGCGTTACGACGGATGCGCTTTTTCGCCTGTGGCGTGTTCGCCATGAAGCCCTCTGATCTGTAAATAAGAAAGGGCGGGAGTAAGCTCCCGGCCCCGGAAGCCGTGCGCCTTACGCAGAACGGGGGGGGCGGTCAATCATTTCTGGCATTTCGGGCACCAGAAAGTCGAGCGACCGCCTTCCGCATAGCGCTCGACCGTGCCGCCGCAGCTGCACGGCTCGCCCTCGCGACCATAGACCGCGAACTGCTTGGAGAAATAGCCGAGCTCGCCGTCGGGCCGCGCATAGTCGCGTAACGAAGACCCGCCCGCCTCGATCGCCGCAAGCAGCACATCGCGAATCGCCGGCACGAGTCGCGCCAGCTTGGCGCGCGACACGCTGCCGGCCGCGCGCTTGGGCGAGATCCGCGCGGCGAACAGCGCTTCGCAGACATAGATGTTGCCCAGTCCCGCAACGAGTCGCTGGTCGAGCAGCATCAGCTTGATCGAGGCGATTCGCCCGGCAAGTTTGGCGTGGAGATAGGGGACGGTCAGCTCGGGCCCGAGCGGTTCGGGGCCAAGCGCCTTGAACGCGGGAAACTCGGCGAGCGAATCGGTCGGCAGCAAGTCGACCGAGCCGAAGCGCCTCGGATCGTTGAGCGCGAGACGCTGCGTCGCGGTTTCGAGAATCAGATGATCGTGTGGCAACAGCTCGGACGGATCGACTCGCCACCGCCCCGACATGCCGAGATGGAAGATCATCGTGTCGCCGCGATCGGTGTCGATCAGCCCATATTTCGCGCGACGCGACAGGCCAGTGACGGTGGCGCCGGTCAGCCGCTGGCCGAGGTCCTCGGGAAACGGGCGCCGCAGATCGCCGCGGCGGGTCTGCACCAGCGTGATGCGCTGGCGCTCGAGCACGGGCCTGAGCCCCCGCACGGTAGTCTCGACTTCGGGAAGTTCTGGCATCCCCCGCTCCTGCCCGCTTCTGCTGTGCGGGCGCAAGTTTCGATGCCCGGATGGCGCGGCGCCGACCCTGACCAAGCGCTTCCCCGGCGAAGGCCGCATCAGCCCACGCCCGTGGCTATTTGGTGGAGCCGCAACGCAGCGGTTTGCGCTGCCGCTTTGCTCGGCTAGAGCGTGCGGCATGAACGATCCAAACTCTGGCACCGTCTCCTTCGGCTACGAAGACATCCCCGCCACCGAAAAGACTGCCCGCGTCGGCGGCGTCTTTTCCAGCGTCGCGCGCAGCTACGACATCATGAACGATGCGATGTCGGGCGGCATGCACCGCCTGTGGAAGGACCGCTTCGTGCGCCGCGTGAAGCCGCGCGACGGCGAGCAGATCCTCGACATGGCCGGCGGCACCGGCGACATCGCCTTCCGCCTCGCCGAATCGGGCGCGAGCGTGACCGTCGCCGACATCAACCCGGAGATGCTCGAAGTCGGCATGACCCGCGCCGCCAAGCGCGGCATCGACGGGCTGGTCTGGAGCGAAGCCAACGCCGAAACGCTGGTCTTCCCCGACCGCTTCTTCGATGCTTATACGATCGCCTTCGGCATCCGGAACGTCACCGACATCCCCAAGGCGCTGCGTGAAGCGAACCGCGTGCTGCGGCGTGGCGGGCGGTTCTTCTGCCTCGAATTCTCGACAACGCTGTGGCCGGGATTCGCCGACGTCTACGACGCTTATTCGCACAAGCTCGTCCCCAAGCTCGGCAAGCTGCTCGCGCAGGACGAGGACAGCTATCGCTATCTGATCGAGTCGATTCGTCGTTTCCCCGACATGCCAACCTTCGAAGGGATGATCCGCGACGCGGGCTTCGTGCAGACGGGCGTCGAACCGATGCTCGGCGGGCTGGTCGCGATCCACCACGGGTGGAAGATTTGATGGGGATTACCACACGTCCTCCCCTCCCTGGAAGGGAGGGGCTGGGGGTGGGTCGGCCCGTTGTCGAACGCAGCACCCACCTCATACCAACCCACCCCCAACCCCTCCCCTCCAGGGAGGGGAGTAGAAAATGACCGCCCCGGCAACCCACGTCTGGCGCCTGCTCAAATGGGGCCGCATCCTCGCGCGCCACGGCGCGCTCAGCGGCATCGAGCGCGATCAGAACACCCCGCTGCCGATCCGCCGCCTCGCCCGCATCGCCCGGATCGGCGCGCGTGTGCCGAAAGTGCCGCGCTATGCCGATGCGCTCCAGGCGATCGGCCCCGCCGCGATCAAGCTCGGCCAGACGCTCGCGACGCGCCCCGACATCGTCGGGGAGGCCGCCTCGAACGATCTGATGCGCCTCCAGGACGCGCTCCCGCCCGTTCCCTACGAGACGATCCACGCGGCGATGACGCGCGCCTTCGGGCGCGATCCGGCCGATCTGTTCGCCTCGATCGACCCCGTGCCGGTCGGCGCCGCGTCGATCGCGCAGGTCCACCGCGGCGTCACCACCGATGGCCGCACCGTCGCGATCAAGGTGCTGCGCCCCGGCGTCGAGGAGGATTTCGCCCGCGCGATCGAGACCTATCAATGGGCCGCGGCGCAGGTCGAGGGCTATGGCGGCGAGCTCGCCCGCCTGCGCCCGCGCCTCGTCATCGAGACCTTCAAGCGCTGGACCGCACGCGAGCTCGATCTGCGGCGCGAAGCCGCCTCGGCCTCCGAACTCGCCGACGCGATGACCGCCGAGCCTGATTTTCTGGTGCCCAAGATCGACTGGCAGCGCACCAGCGGCAAGGTGCTGACGCTCGAGTGGATCGACGGGATCAAGCTGTCGAACCGTCCCGCGCTCGTCGCCGCGGGCTATGACCTCAAGACGCTCGCCAACACGCTCGTCCACGCCTTCCTGCGCCAGGCGATCGCGGAAGGCTTCTTCCACGCCGACATGCACCAGGGAAACCTGTTCGCGCTGCCCGGCAACAAGATCGCGGCGATCGACTTCGGCATCATGGGTCGCATCGACCGGCGCGCGCGTGTCTGGCTCGCCGAGATCCTCTACGGGCTTATCACCGGCAACTATAAACGCGTCGCCGAAATCCATTTCGAGGCCGGCTATGTCCCGCCGCATCACAGTGTCGCCGAGTTCGCGACGGCGCTGCGTGCGGTCGGTGAACCGATGCGCGGCATGTCGGTCAAGGACATGTCGATCGGCATGATGCTCGACGGGCTGTTCAACATCACGCGCGATTTCGACATGCAGACGCAGCCGCATCTGCTGCTGCTGCAGAAGACGATGGTGATGGTCGAGGGCGTCGCGACGAGCCTCGATCCCGAGATCAATCTGTGGGACGCAGCGGCGCCGTTCGTGCGCGAATGGATCCGCACCGAGCTCGGCCCCGAGGCCGCGGTCGCCGACCGGCTGATCGAGGATTTCCGCACGCTCGCGCGCCTGCCCGAGCTGATCCGCAACATCGAGCGGCGCTATCCCAACCCGCCCGGCGCCCCGCCCGAGCCGCCGCTGCGCGAGATCGAGGTGGTGCGGATCGGCGGCGGCTGGCGCTATGCGCTGGTCGCGGTGCTGAGCGCCGGCGTCAGCCTCGGCGCCGGGTGGATGCTGTGGGGGTGAGACCGAGCCGCGCGCCGCTCTGGCTCGCCGCGCCGTCGCGTTTCGCGACCCTCACGCGCAACCAGGCGCGCCGCGTGCTCGCCGCGCTCGCCTTGCTGCTCGCGCTGTCGCTGACCGCGCTGGTCAGCGCGGGGCCGCTGACCGCGATGCACGACCCCGCCGACGCCGCGCGCGAGCAGACCGACATTGGCCTCTACACCAGCATCACCGAGGCGGTGCGGCATGGCGGCAATTACTATGCGGCGGCGGCCGCCGCGCAGCGCAGCTCGGGCTATCCGCTGCGGCCATTCGTGACGATGCGGCTGCCGACGCTGACGATGGTGCAGGCGACGCTGCCACGCTTCGTGACGCTCGCCTTGCTCTATGCACTCGCCGCGGGGGTGCTCTACAGCTGGTATCGCACGCTTCAGCCGGCGCTTGCCGGGCCGACGCCGCGGTTGATCGCGGTGCTGCTGGTGGCGTGCGGCGGCCTCGTCTTCGCGCGGCCCGATCTCGTCGCGTTTCACGAAATCTGGGCTGGTCTGCTGATCGCGCTGTCGCTCGGCCTGTGGCGCCGGGATCGCTGGATCGAGCCCGTCGCGATCGCCACCTGCGCGATGCTGATCCGCGAGACTGCCGCGCTCTATGCGATCGTCATGGCGCTGTGCGCGCTTTATGGCGGCCAGCGGCGCGAGACGGCCGGCTGGGGCATCGGGCTGCTCGCGTTCGGTGTCGCGGTGCTGGCGCATGCCTACGCGTGGTCGCTGGTGACGCGGCCCGACGATGCGGTTGGGCTCGGCTGGTCGGGGCTGCTCGGCTTCGGCTTCTTCTTCAAACTGACCGCCTTGCTCACCGCGCTCGCCGCGCTGCCGCTGTGGCTCGGCGCGCCGTTCGCCGCGCTCGGCCTGTTCGGCTGGAGCGCGTGGCGCGATCCGACGGCGCTGCGCGCGCTGGCGGTGGTCGTCGCTTATGCGCTGCTGATCGCGCTGTTCTGCCGTGCCGATACCAGTTATTGGGGGTTGATGGTCGCGCCGCTGTCCCTGATCGGTCTGATCTTTGTGCCCGACGCGCTGCGCGATCTCGTGGCGATCGCGCGCGACCGGCGCCGGATCACCGTCACGCGGATCACGCCATGAAGATCCTGCTGATCGTCGGCGGCGGCATCGCGGCGTACAAGGCGTGCGAGCTGATCCGGCTGTGCCGCAAGGCCGGGATCGGCGTCAAATGCGTGCTGACCGCGGGCGGCGCGCATTTCGTTACGCCGATGACGCTCGCCGCTTTGTCCGAGAATCAGGTCTACACCTCGCTGTGGGATCTGAAGGACGAGGCCGAGATGGGGCATATCCAGCTCAGCCGCGAGGCCGATCTCGTCGTCGTCGCCCCCGCCACCGCCGATCTGATGGCGAAGATGGCGGCGGGTATCGCCGACGATCTCGCGACGACGCTGCTGCTCGCGACCGACAAGGCGGTGCTCGCCGCGCCGGCGATGAACGTGCGGATGTGGCAGCATGCCGCGACCCGCCGCAACGTCGCCACGCTGCGCGGCGACGGCGTCACCGTGCTCGAACCCGACGAGGGCACGATGGCGTGCGGCGAATATGGCCCCGGCCGCCTGCCCGAGCCGGCGGCGATCCTCGCGGCGATCCAGGCGGCGCTGGCGCGCTGATGTCGCTTGCCGGACTGCACATGCTCGTCAACGCGGGCCCGACGCACGAGCCGATCGACCCGGTGCGCTATCTCGCCAATCGCTCGTCGGGCAAGCAGGGCTTCGCGATCGCGGGCGCGCTCGCCGCACTGGGCGCGCGCGTGACGCTGATCGCCGGCCCGGTCACGCTGCCCACCCCTGCCGGCGTGACGCGGATCGACGTCGAGACCGCGCGCGAAATGGCGGCGGCGGTCGAGGCCGCGCTCCCCGCCGATGCGGCGGTCCTCGTCGCTGCGGTCGCCGACTGGCGCGTCGAGGGCGCGGGGCAGAAGATCAAGAAGGGCGTGGACGGACCGCCGGTGCTGCGGCTGGTCGAGAATCCCGACATCCTCGCCGGACTCGCGCGCAACCCGCGCCGGCCGCGCTTGCTGATCGGTTTCGCCGCCGAGACCGAGCGCGTGATCGAGCACGCCACCGCCAAGCTGGTGCGCAAGCAGGTCGACTGGATCGTCGCCAACGACGTCTCGGGCGACGTGATGGGGGGTACCGCCAACACGGTGCACATCGTCACCGCCGCCGGTGTCGAAAGCTGGGAGCTGCTGAGCAAGGACGCCGTCGCCGCGCGGCTGGCCGAGCGGATCGCGGCGAGCCTGCAGCGCTAGGGCCTTTTTCGTCTGAGACTGATCCCCCAAATCCGTTCGGGCTGAGCTTGTCGAAGCCCTGCTCTTCCCTTGCACCAAAGGTCGCGCCGCGCGTGCGATCGCGGTAGGGGGCCGCGATGACCGTTCTCGACCGCCATGCCCACGACCTCGACGCGCTCGCGCTCTCCCACCGCCGCCGCACACTGACGCCGCGCGCCGGGCGCGACTTCGCCTCGAACGACTATCTCGGCCTCGCCGCGTCGCCGCGGCTGCGCGCGGCGGTGGCGGCGGCGCTGGCGCGCGGCGTGCCGATCGGATCGGGGGGGTCGCGGCTGCTGCGCGGCAACGATCCCGAGCATGAGGCGCTCGAGGCAGAAGCCGCCGCTTTCTTCGGGAGCGAGGCGGCGCTCTATTTCTCGAGCGGCTTTGCAGCGAACGCGGCGCTGTTCGCGACGCTGCCGCAGACCGGCGACCTGATCGTGCATGACGCGCTGATCCACGCCAGCGCGCATGACGGGATGCGGCTCGCGCGGGCCCCGGCGCAGAGCGTCGCGCATAACGACGCGCAGGCGTTCGACGATGCGATCGCCGCGTGGCGCCGCGCCGGCGGCACGGGGACGCCGTGGATCGCGGTCGAAAGCCTCTACAGCATGGACGGCGACCGCGCCCCGCTCGCCGATCTCGCGGCCATCGCCGAACGCCGCGGCGGGATGCTGCTGATCGACGAGGCGCACGCGACCGGCGTGTTCGGCCCCGACGGGCGCGGTCTGGCCGCCGCGCTCGACGGTCGCGATGACGTCGTCACGATGCGCACATGCGGCAAGGCGCTGGGTTGCGAGGGCGCGCTGGTGTGCGGGCCAGCGATCGTGCGCGACTTCCTGATCAATCGCGGGCGCGGCTTCATCTTCTCGACCGCCCCCTCCCCGCTGATGGCGAGCGCGGTGCGCGCGGGGCTGCACATCCTCGCCGACGAGCCCGAGCGGCGCACGCGCCTCGATACGCTGATCGCGCATGCTGGCGCGGTGCTCGCGCCGCTCGGGGCGACGGTGACAGGATCGCAGATCCTCCCGCTGATCGTCGGCGACGCGGAAGCGACGATGGCGCTCGCCGCGGGCCTGCAGGCGGCAGGCTTCGACGTGCGCGGCATCCGCCCGCCGACGGTGCCGCCGGGAAGCTCGCGGCTGCGCATCTCGATCACGCTCAACGTCGATATCGCCGATATCGACCGTCTCGCCATCTGCCTGGAAACCCTGTCATGATCGCCCGCATCGTCGTCACCGGCACCGACACCGACATCGGCAAGACGGTGTTCGCCGCCGCGCTCGCGGGTGCGCTCGGCGCGGCCTATTGGAAGCCGGTGCAGGCCGGGCTCGACGGCGGCAGCGACGCCGCGCGCGTCGCGGCGCTGAGCGGCCTGCCCGCGCGCCACATCCTGCCCGAGGCGTATCGGCTCGTCACACCCTGCTCGCCGCACCTGGCCGCGCAGATCGACGGCGTGACGATCGATGCCGAGGCGCTCGATCCGCCACCGCATGACGGCGCGATGGTGATCGAGGGGGCGGGCGGCGTGCTCGTGCCGGTCAACGACACGACGCTCTACGCCGACATCTTCGCACGCTGGGGCGATCCGGTGGTGCTCGTCGCGCGCACGGAGCTCGGCACGATCAACCACAGCTTGCTTTCGATCGAGGCGCTGCGGTCGCGCGGCGTGCCGATCCACGGCATCGCCTTCATCGGCGAACCGATCGAGGATAGCGAGGCGACGATCGCGCGGATCGGCGGCGTGCGCCGGCTCGGCCGCCTGCCGATCCTGCCGATGCTCGACCGCGCGAGCCTCGCCGCCGCCTTCGCCGCGCATTTCTCGATCGAGGATTTCCGATGAGCTCGCCCGTCTGGCACCCCTTCACCCAGCACGGGCTCGGCGAGTCGATCCCGCGCGTCACGCGCACGGAGGGGGCGTTTCTCTACACCGACGACGGTCGCCGGATCATCGATGCGATCTCGTCGTGGTGGGTGACGACACACGGCCATTGCCACCCCTCGATCATGGCGGCGATCGCCGATCAGGCGAGCAAGATGGACCAGATCATCTTCGCCGGCTGGACGCACGAACCCGCCGAGACGCTCGCGCAAGGGCTGGTGGAGATCATGCCGCCAGCGCTCGAGCACGTCTTTTTCTCGGACTCCGGCTCAACCGCGGTCGAGGTGGCGCTGAAGATGGCGCTCGGCTTCTGGGCGAATCGCGGCGCGCCGCGCAGCCGCATCCTTGTGCTCGAGCATAGCTATCATGGCGATACGATCGGCGCGATGTCGGTCGGCGCGCGCGGGGTCTACAACCAGGCCTATGCGCCGCTGCTGTTCGACGTCGGCACGATCCCCTACCCCGCCGCTGGTGCCGAACAGGCGACGCTCGACGCGCTAGAGCACGCCTGCCGCGCAAACCCCGCCGCGTTCATCGTTGAACCGCTCGTGCTCGGCGCGGGCGGGATGCTCTTCTATTCCCCGCACGTCCTCGCCGAGATGCGCGCGATCTGCGCGCGTCACGACGTGCTGTTCATCGCCGACGAGGTGATGACCGCGTGGGGCCGCACCGGCACGCTGCTGGCGTGCGAGCAGGCGGGCGTCGTGCCCGACATATTGTGCCTGTCGAAGGGCCTGACCGGAGGCGCCGTCCCGCTCGCGGTGACGATGGCGACGGCGGAGATCTTCGACGCGCACTATTCGTCCGACCGCTCGCGGATGTTCTTCCACTCGTCGAGCTACACCGCCAACCCGATCGCCTGCGCCGCCGCCAACGCCAACCTCGAAATCTGGAGCACCGAGCCGGTGCTCGATCGCGTCGCCGACCTGTCGCGGCGGCAGGCCGCCTGGGCCGCGCGGTTGAGCCAGCAGCCGACGATCCACAACGCCCGCGTCTGCGGGACGATCGCAGCATTCGAACTGGCGAGCGCGACCGGCACCTATCTCGACGGCCTCGGCCCGCGCCTGCTCGCCTTCTTCAAGGATCGCGACCTGTTGCTCCGCCCGCTTGGCAACACCGTCTATGTCATGCCGCCTTACTGCATCGACGAGGACAGCCTGACCGCGATCTATGCGGCGATTTCCGAAGCAAGCGAGACTGTCTGAAGCGCCACCGCACAGCTAATGATAACGCTATTGATAAGCGTTCGCAAATACGCCACTAGGCCCCCAAGATATCAAAGGGACCTACGAATGAAGCGTTTTGTCATCTCCGCGCTGCTGCTGAGCTCTGCCGCCTATGCCGCGCCGGCGATGGCGGAGGATGAGGCGAACGAGGACAATTCGATCGTCGTCACCGGCGCGCGTCCGCGCAGCGAGGCGACCGCTGGTACCAAAAACTCGGCTCCCCTTGCCGAAACCCCACAGTCGATCAGCGTGATCAGTGCGGACGACATCGCGGGTCTCGGCCTGTCGAACCTCAACCAGGCGCTGCGCTTCGTCGCCGGCGTCACCACCGAGCAGCGCGGATCGAGCGCCGAAGTCTATGACCAGTTCAAGCTGCGCGGGTTCGATGCGCCGCAATTCCTCGACGGGCTCAAGCTGATCGGCGGGGCAAGCTATCTAGAACCGCAGGTCGACGTCTCGCGGCTAGACCGGATCGAAGTGATCAAGGGCCCCGCATCGGTGCTCTACGGCCAGTCGGGCCCGGGCGGGCTCGTCGCGCTGTCGAGCAAGCTCCCGCTCGACAAGCCGCTCTACGGCGCGGTGTCGGGAACCTACGGTACCTACGACCTGTACCGTGCCGATGCCGATCTCGGCGGCAAGATCGGCGATTCGGTGCTGTGGCGCATCAACGGCAGCGTCAACGGCGCGCATACACAACAGACTTTCAGCGCACGCGAACGCCAGACCGTCTCGGGCGCGCTGACCTTCACTCTCGATCACGCGACCAAGCTGACGCTGCTCGGCGCCTATTCGAACGACCCGCAGAATGGCAGCTACGGTGTGTTCCCGGCCTCGGGCACCCTCCTCGCCAATCCCAACGGCAAGCTGCCGACGTCGACCGATTTTGGCGAGCCCGGCAATTATTTCGCGCGCGAGCAGGTCGCCGGCACCTACATCCTGACGCACCAGATCAACCCCGATTGGAACATCCGCGCCTCGGGCCGCTACCAGCATGGCACCTCGCGGCTCGGGATCGTCTATGCCGCGGGACCGCTGGTCGATGCCGCCACCAACCCCACTTCCGCGCTCTACAACCGCGCCTCCTACGCAACGCGCGAGCGCAGCGATTCGTGGGTGTTCGACAATCAGGTCCACGGTCGTTTCGCCACGGGCGCGGTGAAGCATGACGTGCTGTTCGGCGTCGATTACCAGACCGGCAACGCCCGCTCGATCAACGCCTTCGGCTCGGCGACCCCGCTCAACGGCTATGCCCCGGTGTATGGCACGATGGTCGTGCCGCAGAGCCCTGCGCAGGTGCCCGGCAATTTCGGCGTGACCGACAACAAGCCGCGCTCGAACCAGGCAGGCGTCTATGCGCAGGACGAACTCTCGCTCGGCGCATTGCGCGTGCTGCTCAGCGGACGCCAGGATTGGGCGTCGGTCCGCACCGGACCGAACACCGCGTCGCAGGACTCGCAAAAGTTCACCTATCGCGCCGGTGCGCTCTATACGCTGCCGTTCGGACTTGCGCCCTATGTCAGCTACTCGACCTCGTTCGAGCCCAACGGCACGCTGACGCAACCCGGCGGCTTGATCACCGTCGCCAAGCCCTCTGAGGGCAAGCAGATCGAGGCCGGCGCGAAATACACCGTGCCCGGCACGCAGATCCTCGTCACCGGCGCGTGGTTCCAGATCGACCAGACCAACCTGATCACCACCAACCCGGTGACCAACGTCTCGACGCAAAGCGGCAAGGTCCGCTCGACCGGGGTCGAGGTCGAGGCGAGGGCGCCGCTCCCGTACGGCTTCAACGCCAAGATCGCCTACAGCCGCCAAAAGGTGCGAACGATCGCCGATAGCAACCCCGCCAATATCGGCGCGGGGATCCTCGGCGTCGGGCGCGGCGGGGTGTCGGGCAATCTCGAATGGGCGCCGCGCGACGGCAAGTGGCAGGGCTTCGCGATCGGCGGCGCGGTGCGCCATGTCGACAGCATCTATGCCGGCACCCTCTACGACGCGTCGTTCACGCCGATCGCGACGCGCCAGAGCACGCCGGGCTTCACGCTGGTCGACGCGCTGCTGCGTTTCGATCTCGGCACGGTCGCGCCGCGCTTCGCCGGCGTGTCGCTCGGCGTCAACGCGCAGAACCTGTTCGACAAGAAGTATGTCACGACCTGCTATCTCGATTATGCCTGGTGCTGGTACGGCAACCGCCGCACCGTGCAGGGCACGATCGCCTATCGCTTCTGAGCGCCGAGGACGGAACGCATGATCCGGGACCGCCGCTGGCGCCGCCGCGCCGACACGACACTGCGGATCGTCGTGGCGATTCCCGGCGGCTATGCCGTGGCGAGCCTATGGGCGATGGCGCTCGCGCGGATTATCCCGGGCGGACCGGCTGAAGCGACCTTCACCGCGACACTCGTTGCCTTTGCCTTGTGCGCCTTCACCGCGATGTGGGCGTTCGCCGCGCGCAGCGGCGGGCGCGCGGCGTGGACGACGCTGCTCGCAGGCGGCATCGCCGCGGCGATCGCCTTCGGGTCGATCGCGCTGACGGGCCGCGCGTGAGCCGCGGTTTCCGCCAGAGCCAGGCGACGCTCCACACCTGGTCGGGGCTGCTCGTCGGCTGGGTGCTGTTCATCGTCTTCGTCACCGGCACGGCAGCCTATTGGCGCGAGGCGATCAACCGCTGGGCGCAGCCCGAACTGCCGCGGATCGAAAGCCCCGCGCGCGTCCTGCGCGGCGCACAGGCGCTCCTGCAACGTGAGGCGCCGAATGCCGCAAGCTGGTTCATCACCGTGCCGAGCACGCGCTCGGCGAGCGGGAGCGTCTTCTGGGTGCCGGGCGCCGACGCGCCGCCCAAGCCCGGTGAGACCAGCGCGCTGATCGACGCCAACGGCGACAAAGTCGTCGCGCGCGCGACCCGCGGCGGCGACTTCTTCTACCGCTTCCACTTCGACCTCCATTATGTGCCCTATTACGTGTCGCGCTGGATCGTCGGGATCTGCGCGATGGTCATGCTCGTCGCGATCCTCAGCGGGATCGTGACGCACAAGAAGATCTTCCGCGATTTCTTCACCTTCCGTGGTCGCAAAGGCCAGCGTTCGTGGCTCGACGGGCATGCCGCGGTCGCGGTGCTCGGCCTGCCCTTCCACCTGATGATCACCTATACCGGGCTCGTCACGCTGATGACGCTGCTGATGCCGTGGGCGGCGATCGCCAACTATACCGACCCCAACAGCTTTGCCGGCTTCGTCTATCCGCAGGCGCCGCCGGTCGAGCGCGCCGGCCGCGCGGCGCCGCTGGTCGATCTCGCGACGCTGCTGCGCGATGGCGAGCGGCGGCTCGGCGCGCCGGTTGATGTGGTATCGGTGACCGCGCCGGGCGACGCCTCGGCGCGCGTCACGCTGTCGCAGGCGCCGCGCGCGGGGCTGTCCAACTTCACGCCGAAGCTCGCTTATGACGGCGTGACCGGGCGCCTGCTCTGGGCCTCGCCGCGCCCCGGTGCCGCCGCGGTGACCGCCGGGGCGATGATCGGCCTTCACTCCGGCCGCTCTGCCGACGCGACGATCCGCTGGGTCTATTTCCTGTGCGGCATCGGCGGATCGGTGATGGTCGCAAGCGGGCTGGTGCTGTGGATCGTCAAGCGCCGCGAGAAACTGCCCGATCCCGCGCACCCCTATTTCGGTTTCCGGCTGGTCGAGCGCCTGAACATCGGCTTCGTCGCGGGCTTCCCCGCGGCGATGGTCGGCTTCTTGTGGGCCAACCGTCTGCTGCCGCTCGCCATGCCGGCGCGCGCCGATGCCGAGGTCAACGCGATGTTCCTGCTGTGGGGCGCGCTGCTGCTCCACGCCTTCACCCGCGCGACGCGCCCCGCCTGGGTCGAGCAACTGGCGCTGACCGCCGCCCTGCTGCTCGCCTTGCCGCTGTTCGACATGCTCGCGACCGGCAAGGGCCTCCCCGCGACGATCGCAGCGGGCGACTGGACGCTGGCGGGGGTCGATCTCACGCTGCTCGGCCTTGGGCTCGGCTATGCCTGGGCGGCACGCTCGGTATGGCGGCACCGCCCGGCGCAGCGCCGGACACGCCGGCTGGTCCCGGCCGAATGAGCGCGGCCTGCTTCCTCGTCGCGACACTTGCCTTCACGCTGTTCGCCTTTGCGACCGATCAGCATCATGGCAAGCGGCTGCGGCGCCCTTGCCCGAAGGGGCGCGCGCGGCTGCTGCGCGGCCTGGCCTGGACATGCCTGGCGCTCGACTTCGTGCTGTCGCTGCGCGCATGGGGCGGCGTGTTCGGCCCCATCGGCTGGGTCGCCACGATCATGGCCGGGGCCGCCGCCGCCTTCTGCGCGCTCAACGCCATTCCGGTGCGGAAATCCATGGCGCGCTGATCGGCGCGGACCTATTTGCGGCCTCGCGCTTTCATCCCGCGACCGCCCGGCGCACCTGCACCGGCCGCCGCCCCCGAGAGGATTTTCCATGCGTTACAACAAGCTTGGCCG
The DNA here is from genome assembly GCF_036663815.1 of Parasphingomonas frigoris. NCBI lineage: Bacteria > Pseudomonadati > Pseudomonadota > Alphaproteobacteria > Sphingomonadales > Sphingomonadaceae > Parasphingomonas > Parasphingomonas frigoris. The sequence continues at coordinate 56,144 of NZ_JAXOJQ010000008.1, forward strand.
TACCGGCCTGTTCGTCTCCGAATTGTGCCTCGGCACGATGACCTTCGGCGGCGGCGAGGACGACATGTGGGGCAAGATCGGCCGGCTCGGGCAGGACGAGGCCGACGCGCTGGTCCGCGTCGCTGTGGACGGCGGGATCAACTTCTTCGACACCGCCGACGTCTATTCGGACGGTCGCTCGGAGGAAATCACCGGCCAGGCGATCCGCAACCTCGGGCTCAAGCGCGAGGAGATCGTCGTCGCGACCAAGGCGTTCGGCCAGACGCATGACGGCCCCAACGGCCGCGGTGCCTCGCGCTATCGCCTGATCGACGCGTGCAAGGCGAGCCTCAAGCGGCTCCAGCTCGACCATATCGATCTCTACCAGATCCACGGCTTCGACCCCGCCACTCCGATCGAGGAAACGCTGCGCGCGCTCGATACGCTCGTCCAGCACGGCCACGTCCGCTATGTCGGCGTGTCGAACTGGGCGGCGTGGCAGATCGTCAAGGCGCTCGGCACGTCGGAGCGGCTCGGGCTGCACCGCTTCGCCTCGCTGCAGGCCTATTACACGCTCGCCAGCCGCGATCTCGAGCGCGAGATCGTGCCGATGCTCGCCTCCGAAGAGGTCGGCCTGATGGTGTGGAGCCCGCTCGCCGGCGGCTTCCTGTCGGGCAAATATGATCGTGCCGACGAGAGCAAGGCCGACGGCCGCCGCGCGCAGTTCGACTTCCCGCCGCTCGACAAGGATCGCGGTTACGGTGTGATCGACCTGATGCGCCCGATCGCCGCGGCGAAGGGCGTGTCGGTCGCGCAGATCGCGCTCGCCTGGCTGCTCCACCAGCGCGTCGTGTCGAGCGTGATCGTCGGCGCCAAGCGGCCCGACCAGCTGACCGACAATCTCGCCGCGACCGAGGTGACGCTGTCGGACGCCGAGCTCGAGACGCTCGGCGATGCGAGCGCGCTGCCGGCGGAATATCCCGGTTGGATGTTCGAGCGGCAGGGCGAATATCGCCGCGGGCTGCTCGACGCACAGCGCTGAGCTCTGGCGGGGCGGCGGCGTGGGGCTTAAGGGGGCGGACATGACCGACCCGCTCGACCGTATCGCCGCCGCGCTCGAGCGGCTCGCGCCGCCGCCGCCCGCCAATGCCGATCCGCTCACGCACCCTGCCTATGTCTGGCGCGGCGCGGTGCTCGAGCCGGTGCGCGATTTCCGGCCGTTGCCGCTCGAGCGCCTCCACGGCATCGACGCGCAGCGCCGCGCGATGCTCGACAATGCGCGCCACCTCGCCGCCAAGGCCGCGGCGCACGACGTACTGCTGTGGGGCGCGCGCGGGACAGGCAAGTCGGCGCTGGTCAAGGCGGTGACCGGCGCGGTGCGGGCCGAGGGCGGCGCGCTCGCCTTGGTCGAGATCGTGACGGCGCAGCTCGACACGCTGCCGGCGCTGTTCGCGGCAATCGCCGACGTGCCACGCGCCTTCCTGCTGTTTCTCGACGATCTCGGCTTCGATGCCGCCGCCGACGGGCGGGCGCTGCGCTCGATGCTCGATGGTGGCGCCGAAGCGCGCCCGGCCAATGCGCGGCTGGTCGTGACCTCCAACCGCCGCCACCTCGTCCCGCGCGAAATGATCGACCAGCCGACGATGGTTAATCCGCGCGACGCCGCCGACGACGCCCTCGCGCTCGCCGACCGCTTCGGATTGAGCCTGGGTTTCCATGTCGTCGACCAGGATGGCTATCTCGCGATCGTTGCCGGCTATGCCGCGGCGTACGATCTGCCGTTCGATGCTGGCGACGCGGTCGGCTGGGCGACACGGCGCGGTGCGCGGTCGGGGCGCGTGGCGTGGCATTATATTGTCGAGCTGGCCGGGCGAAACGGGCGTTCGCTCGAGCGGTGATACCCTTTGGGGGTTCCCTACCGGTCGCCCTGAGCTTGTCGAAGCGCCCCCGCCGCGCACTCGCCGCGCGCGATAAGGGCAGTGCTTCGACAAGCTCAGCACGAACGGGGGTAAAGTAGTCCGCGCTAGCGTCGCTGGCGCGTGACCCCCTTACAGGTCGAGCTTGCCCTTCAACTCGTCGATCCGCTGCGAGGCTTCGGCCTTGCTGAGATCGGCGGGGGGCGCCTCGACATGCGCCTCTTCGCTGAGCGTGGTGAGATAGGAGGCCTGCGCGCCGGTCATCGGGTCGCCGCCCGAAACCCACTGCGCGGGATCCTTCTCGGTGGTCGAATCGGGATGCTCGTCGAGTTTGGGATTGTGAACGGGATCGGCCATGGTACATCTCGCATGTTGCTGGTATGTTCTCAACCGACGAGCGACCGCACGGTTCCCGCCGGTTGCGCTTTCACCCGGCCCGCCTTCGACAGGCGGCGCCCGTCTTGCTATGAGCCGCCCATGACCAAACCGATCACGATCGCCCTCAAGCGCCTTCCGCATGGCGAAGCGCTGCCCCTGCCGGCTTACGCGACAGACGGCGCCGCGGGGATGGATGTCGTCGCCGCCGAAGCCCTCACGCTCGCCCCCGGCGCGCGTGCCGCGGTCGCGACGGGTTTCGCGATCGCCATCCCGGCAGGCTATGAGGTGCAGGTGCGCCCGCGCTCTGGGCTCGCGCTGAAACATGGCGTGACCTGCCTCAACACCCCCGGTACGATCGACAGCGACTATCGCGGCGAGGTGAAGGTGATCCTCGCCAACCTCGGCGACGCGCCCTTCGAGATCGCGCGCGGCGACCGGATCGCCCAACTCGTTCCGGCCCCGGTTCAACGCGCGCTGCTGGACGAGGTCGCCAGCCTCGACGATACCATCCGCGGAACCGGGGGTTTCGGGTCGACGGGACGATGATTGCTTTTCTTCTGCTCCAGGCTGCCGAGCTTCCGGCGGTCCCGGTCGATTGGGCGACGCTTGCGCCCTTGCCCTATGTCACCCCGCCACGGTTGACGCAGCAACTCACCACTTTCGTCGCCGACGAGGTCACCGCCAACCGCTGTGCGGTCGCCAAGCCCGCCGACGGCCATTATGTCGTCCGGGTCGACGTCGCGGCGCTGGTCGCGAGCGACGGCGTGGTGCGCCGCACGGTGCCGCACGCGATCGCCTGCCCGACCGTCGAGCAATATGCCGCCGGGCTCGTCGCTGGCTTTGCGCGCAGCAATCTCGCGGTCCGCACGACCACCGGCGACACCTGGTATCGCGCGACGATCGTCTTCGATTGGCGCGGATGACGCTGTCCGACGCCGAACTCGAGCGCTACGCCCGTCACATCGTGCTGCGCGAGGTCGGCGGCGCCGGCCAGGCGCGGCTGCGCGGCGCCAGCGTCGCGATCGTCGGCGCGGGCGGGATCGGCAGCCCCGCGATCCAATATCTCGCCGCCGCCGGTGTCGGCCGGCTGGTGCTGATCGACGACGATCGCGTCGACCTCTCCAATCTCCAGAGACAGACGCTGTTCGGCGACGCCGATCTCGGCACGTCGAAGGTCGCCGCAGCGGCGCGCGCGGTTGCGCGGCTGACCCCACACGTCACGCTCGCGCTGCACGCCACCCGGCTGACCCCCGCCACCGCCGCATCGCTCCTCGGCGGAGTCGATGTGGTGCTCGACGGGACCGACAGTTTCGCGACGCGGCTCGCGGTGGCCGATGCCGCGCACGCGTTGCGCATCCCGCTCGTCTCCTCGGCGGTCGGGCAGTTCGAGGGGCAGCTCGCCACCTTCCGCGGATGGGAAGCCGACAAGCCCTGCTACCGCTGCTTCGTCGGCGGCGCGGTCGACCAGGCCGGCGACAGCTGCGCCGACCAGGGCGTGCTCGGCGCGATGACCGGGGTGATGGGGAGCCTCGCCGCGCTTGAGACGATGCGCGCGATCGTCGGCTTCGGCGATGACAGCGCGGGCAAGCTGCTGCTGGTCGACGCGCTCGCCTTCCGCTTCCGCACGATCGCGCTGCCGAAAGATCCGGGCTGCGCCGGGTGCGGTTAACGCGCTCGCAACGCAACCGCGCTACGACCGCTGCATGACACCAGCCCGCGTCCTCTTGATCTTCGGCACCCGCCCCGAAGCGATCAAACTCTTTCCGGTCATCGCCGCGCTCCAGCAGACTGCCGGGATCACCGTCCGCACCTGCGTCACCGCGCAACATCGCGGTCTGCTCGACCAGGTGCTCGCGATCGCCGGGGTGACGCCCGACATCGATCTCGACCTGATGGAACCCGGCCAGTCGCTCGACCGCCTGACCGCGCGCCTGCTGGTCGGGCTCGGCGACGTGATGGATGCCGAAAAGCCCGATCGCGTGATCGTCCAGGGCGACACCGCGACCGCGATGGTCGGCGCGCTCGCGGCCTATTATCGCAAGGTTCCCGTCAGCCATGTCGAGGCCGGGCTGCGCTCGGGCGACATCTACCATCCCTGGCCCGAGGAGGTGAACCGCCGGATCGTCGCGCCGATCGCCGACCAGCATTTCGCGCCGACCGAGACGGCCGCGAGCGCGCTGCGCCGCGAGAATATCGCGCCCGAGACGATCCACGTCACCGGCAACACCGTGATCGATGCGCTGCACGCAACACGCGCACGGCTCGCTGCTGATCCGACGCTCGCCAGTGGGCTCGACGCCATCGCCGCGCGCTTCGCGGGCAAGCGCATCATCCTCGTCACCACGCATCGCCGCGAGAATTTCGGAGGCGGGATGGATAATATCGCCCACGCGCTCGCCCGCATCGCCGAGCGCGACGACGTCGCGATCCTGTTCCCGATGCACCCCAACCCCAATGTCGTCGCGGCGATGGAGCGCGTGCTCGGCGAGCGGCCCAACGTCGCGCGGATCGACCCGCTCGATTACCCGCACTTCATCCGCGCACTCGACCTGTGCCACCTCGCGCTGACCGATTCGGGCGGTGTGCAGGAGGAAGCGCCCGCGCTCGCCAAGCCGGTGCTGGTGATGCGCGAGACGACCGAGCGGCCCGAGGGCGTCGAGGCCGGCACCGCCAAGCTCGTCGGCACCGATCCCGACCGCATCGTCGCCGAGGTCGCTGCGCTGCTCGACGACCCCGCCGCTTATGCCGCGATGGCGCGCGCGCACAATCCGTTCGGCGACGGCCATGCCAGCGCGCGGATCGCGACGATCATCGGCGAATGGGCAATCCGCCGCTAGGGTGGCATGAGCCCTTTTGCGAAATCTTCATCCTCGCCCGGCACACCAACCCCGCAAGCAAACGGGACCGACACGATGATATCAGACACGGAACTCAAGGTCGTCGTCGTCGGCCTGGGCTATATCGGCCTGCCGACTGCAGCGGTGATCGCGCGGACCGGCGCCTCGGTGCTCGGCCTCGACGTGTCCGAACATGTCGTCGAGACGGTCAATTCGGGCAAGGTGCACATCGAGGAAGTCGATCTCGACGGTCTCGTCTCGGGCGTCGTCGCGCGCGGCAATTTGCGCGCTTCGACCCAGATCGAGCCGGCCGAAGTGTTCGTCATCGCCGTGCCGACGCCGTTCGACGCCGATCACGCGCCCAACATCGGCTATGTGCTGCGCGCCGCCACGACCATCGCGACGGTGATCAAGGCCGGCGACGTCGTCATCCTCGAATCGACCTCGCCGGTCGGCACGACCGAGAAGGTGCGCGACCTGCTCGCGCAGCTGCGGCCCGACCTCAAGGTGCCCGGCACCAGCGGCGAGAGCCCCGACATCGCGATCGCCTACTGCCCCGAGCGCGTGTTGCCGGGCCGGATCCTGGTCGAGCTGATCGACAATGATCGCGTGATCGGCGGGATCACGCCGCGCTGTGCGCGCAAGGCGCTGCAATTCTACCGCCGCTTCGTGCGCGGCGCGTGCGTCACCACCACCGCGCGCGCGGCCGAGATGACCAAGCTGACCGAAAATGCGTTTCGCGACGTCAACATCGCCTTTGCCAACGAGCTCAGCCGCGTCGCCGACACGATGGACGTCGACGTGTGGGAGGTGATCCGCCTCGCTAACCGCCATCCGCGCGTCAACATCCTCTCGCCCGGCCCCGGCGTCGGCGGGCATTGCATCGCGGTCGACCCGTGGTTCCTGGTCCATGCCGACCCCGCCAACACGCCCTTGATCCGCACCGCGCGCGAAGTGAACGACGCCAAGATCGACTATGTCGTCGACCGCGCCGAGGCGATCGTCGCGGCTAATCCGGGCCAGCTGGTCGCGTGCCTCGGCCTCGCCTTCAAGGCGAACATCGACGATTTCCGCGAATCGCCCGCGCTCAAGGTCGCGCTCGCGCTGGCGGCGCGCTTCGGCGACCGGCTGCGCGTGGTCGAACCCTATACCGCGACGCTGCCATCGGCGTTCGACGGCACCGGCGCGACGCTGACCGACATCGACACCGCGATCGAGACGTGCGGCATCATGATCGTGCTGGTCGACCATGACATGTTCAAATCGGTGCCGGTCGACGAGCGCGCCGACAAGATCGTCTACGACACGCGCGGGATCTGGCCCGATCAGCCGCGCGCCGTCCCGCGCACCGCGCCGTTGCGCTTGGCGAGCTGAGCGCCGATAGACAGCGCAGCATGACGACCGCCGGCCCCATCCTCGTCACCGGCGCCGCCGGTTTCATCGGCATGCATGTCGCGCGAACGCTGCTCGCGCGCGGCGAGACGGTGATCGGGGTCGATTCGTTCAACGATTATTATCCGGTCGCGCTCAAGGAAGCCCGCCTCGCCGCGATCATGGCCGAGGCCGACGGGCGCTTCACGATGCACCGCGTCGACTTCGCGGATCATGCAGCGCTCGATGCCGCGCTCGGCACGACCGAGATCGGCCGGATCGTCCATCTCGGCGCACAGGCCGGGGTGCGCTACTCGATCGACAATCCGCGCGCCTACATCCATTCGAACATCGCCGGGCATCTCAACCTGCTCGAGCTCGGCCGGCAGCGCCGCGTCGACAATCTCGTCTATGCCTCCTCCTCGTCAGTCTATGGCGGCGATGCGACGGTGCCATTCAAGGTCGACGACCGCGCCGATCGCCCGCTCTCGCTCTACGCCGCGACCAAGCGCGCCGACGAGCTGATGAGCGAGACCTACGCGCATCTCTATCGCCTGCCGCAAACCGGCTTGCGCTTCTTCACGGTCTACGGCCCGTGGGGGCGGCCCGACATGGCGATGTGGCTGTTCACCAGCGCGATCCTCGAGGGCCGTCCGATCCAGGTCTTCAACCACGGCGACATGCGCCGCGACTTCACCTACATCGACGACATCGTCGCGGGGGTCGTCGCGTGCCTCGATCATCCGCCGGCGGACGATGGCAGCCGCAAGGCTGGCGGCAGCAACGCGCCGCACCGGGTCTACAATATCGGCAACCACCGCTCCGAGCAGCTCGACCGGCTGATCACGCTGATCGAAGCGGCGTGCGGCACGCCAGCGATCCGCGTCAACCAGCCGATGCAGCCCGGCGACATGCCCGACACCTTCGCCGACATCAGCGCGATCCAGCGCGACCTCGGCTATGCACCGACGACGAGCATCGACGTGGGAGTCCCGCGCTTTGTCGACTGGTATCGGGACTACATCGCGCTTTGAACAGCGCCTGATCGTTACTGGCCAGCAATGCGCCGGAAGGCGCTTCTACGATACCGAACCGGATCGCGAAGCGCCCACCCCGCCGCCTCAGCGCAGCAGGTCGACCGTAAACGCCCGCACCGTCGCCCCGATGTCCTCGCGCCCGATCGCGACGGCAAGGTTGGCGGTGACGTAACCGGCCTTGTCGCCGCAATCGTAGCGCGTGCCGTCGAAGGTCAGCCCGTGGAACGGCTGGTCGCCGATCATCCGCGCCATCGCGTCGGTCAACTGGATCTCGCCGCCCGCGCCCTTGCCCTGAGTCTCGAGCACGCGCATCACCTCGGGCTGGAGGATGTAGCGCCCGATCACCGACAGGTTCGACGGTGCGGTTCCCTTGGCGGGCTTCTCGACCAGCCCTTTGACCTCGGTCAGCGGGCCGTTGCGCGCGCCCGGCGTGATCACGCCGTACATGTGCGTCTGGTCCTCGGGGACTTCCTGCGCGCAGATCATGTTGCCGCCAACCTGCATGTAGGCGTCAACCATCTGCTTGAGGCAGCCCGGTGTGCCGAGCATGAAGTCGTCCGCGAGCAAGACCGCAAAGGGCTCGTCGCCAACGATGTCGCGCGCACACCAGACGGCGTGGCCCAATCCGATCGGCTCCTGCTGGCGAACATAAGCCACCGCGCCTGGCGCGAGACGCGTCTGGTCGAGGACAGAAAGCGATTTGCCGCGCCCGGTCATCGTTGCCTCGAGCTCATAGGCGATGTCGAAATGGTCCTCGATTGCCGACTTGCCGCGCCCGGTGACGAAGATCATCTGCTCGATCCCCGCCTCGATCGCTTCGTCGACGGCATATTGGATCAACGGCCGATCGACGATCGGCAGCATTTCCTTCGGCATCGCCTTGGTCGCCGGCAAGAAGCGCGTTCCAAGGCCACCAACGGGAAAGACGGCTTTGCGAAGAGGCTTGATCGGCATGACTGTCCTTCAATCTCGGTGGTTTTGACGACGAGGCGACTATTTGCAGGAAGACGAAGGAAGATAGCAGAGGTTGCAACGCACCCTGCAAACGAGATTCAATTGGCCGGGCGCGCCTGCTGCTGCAGCTGCTGGAACTGCGCGGCCGAGATGAAATCGAGCAATTCGATGTCGAACACCAGGACCGAGCCGGCCGGGATTGGACCCGAGGCAACATCGCCATAGCCCAGACTCGGCTTGATCCAGACGCGATACTTGGCGCCCTTGGGCATCGCCTTCAGCGCCTCGCTGAAACCGGGCACGACGCCTGCGACCGGCATGGGCGTCGGCTGTGCGCTCTGGTCGAACGTCGTGCCGTTGGTCAGCTTGCCCACATAATTGACCAACGCGACATCGTCGTTACCCGGCTTGGCAGTGCCGGCGCCGGCGGCGAGAACGCGATATTGCAGACCCGAAGCGGTCTGGACGACGCCGCGCTGGCGCGCGTTTGCGGCAAGATAGGCATCGGTACCGGCCGGTTGCACCGCAGCCTTGGCGGCTGGTCGGTGCGCGGGCTTGCGCTGGACGGCCTGCGCCGGGGCGGCGGTCAGCAGAAGCGTCGCGCACACCGCGAGCATACAGGATGGAACGGCCCCCAGCACGCGCATCTCAGCGACCGGTCGGCGGACCGTCGGCACCCGGGGCGGCACCGGGCGCCGCGCCCGGCGGCATGCCGCCGGCACCGCCACCCTGCTGCATCATCATCTGCTGTTGCTGCTGGATCTGGCGGTAGGTCGCCATCGGGATGAATTCGAGCATCTCGACATCGAACACGAGCGTCGAATTAGCCGGGATGCCAGGAGGCGACTTGTCGCCATACGCCAGAGCGGGCTTCAGCCAGATCCGATACTTGGCACCCTTGGGCATCAGCTTGAGCGCTTCGCTAAACCCCGGCACGACGCCCGCGATCGGCATCGGCGTGGGTTGCTGCGACTTGTCGAAGACGGTGCCGTCGAGCAACCGGCCCTCATAATTGACCAACGCGACGTCGTCGTCGGTCGGTGCTGCGCCGGTGCCGGGCTTGAGCACCTGATATTGCAGACCCGACGGCGTCGTCACGATCCCGGCCGCGCGCGCGTTGCGCGCCAGGAAGCGCGCTGCGGGGTCGACCGGTGTCTGGAACGCCAGCACGATCGCCGCCAACACTGCGACGGCGACGCCGATCCACACATACACCAGAATGCCCCGCTTCACGGGCTTCAGCGGGACTGCGGTGATCGACATGGTGGCTCCCGGGCGGGGGTCAGGAAGTATTAGAAATAACAGGCACAGGCAGGCATACGAGCCAGCCCCGACACGGTCTTACCGTGCGCCGTCACGCTCCATGCGCTTGCGCTCGAGCTTGCGTGCACGACGCACGGCAGCGGCACGCTCGCGCGCACGCTTCTCGCTCGGCTTTTCGTAATGCCGGCGCAGTTTCATCTCGCGATAGACGCCCTCGCGCTGCAGCTTCTTCTTGAGCGCGCGCAGCGCCTGGTCGACATTGTTGTCGCGTACGATGATTTGCATAAAACCGAACAGCTCCGAATCGATAGAAAAGCGCCGCCGCAAACCTACGGCCCGCGTCGCAAGGTGGGCGCCCTACACGGGAGGGGTCCAAGTTTCAAGCGATCCGTCACCTTTTACGTGACTTTGGGCTCGCCCGGTCTGTAAGCGAGCGGTATGAATGCAACCCCGCTTACGCTCTATAACAGCCTCACGCGCAGCCTGACGCCGTTCGTCCCGATCGATCCGGCGCAGGTGCGGGTCTACACTTGCGGGCCGACGGTCTATAATTACCAGCATATCGGCAACATGCGCGCCTTCCTGTTCGCCGACACGCTCGGGCGCGTGCTGCGCTGGAAGGGCTATCCGACCAAGCACGTCATCAACATCACCGACGTCGGCCATCTGACCTCGGATGCCGATGCCGGCGACGACAAGATGGAGAAGGCCGCCGCGGCTGAGGCCAAGTCGATCTGGGAGATCGCGGCGCACTACACGCAGGCGTTCAAGGACGACGTCGCACGACTCAACATCGATCCGCCCGCCGAATGGACCGTCGCGACCGAGCACATCCCGCAGATGATCGCCTTTGCTCAGGCAATCGAGAAGGACTGCTACCTGATCGACGGCGGGCTGTACTTCGACACGACGCGCGTGCCGAATTACGGCAGCCTCGCGCGTGCGGTGTCGGATGAGGGCGAAAGCCGGATCGACCCTGTCTCGGGCAAGCGCCATCCGCAGGACTTCGCGATCTGGCGGCGCTCGCCGCCGGGCGAGCAGCGCCAGATGGAATGGGAGTCGCCGTGGGGGCCGGGCGCGCCGGGCTGGCATCTCGAATGCTCGGTGATGAGCCGCCAGCATCTTGGCCATCCCTTCGACATCCACACCGGCGGGATCGACCACCGCGAGATCCACCATCCCAACGAGATCGCGCAGAACCAGTCGTTCTGCGGCTGCGACGACAGTGGTGCGCGGATCTGGATGCACAACAATTTCCTGGTGGACCGTGGCGCGAAGATGTCGAAGTCGACGGGCGACTTCCTGCGGCTGCAGACGCTGGTCGACGCCGGCGTCCACCCGCTCGCCTATCGCCTGATGTGCCTGCAGGCGCAGTATCGCAGCGAGCTCGAGTTCACCTGGGAGAATCTCGCCGCCGCCTTCACGCGACTCAAGCGGCTGGTGATCGCGCGCGACGCCTTGCGTGCCCGCGACGATTACGTTCTCAAGGGCAATCCCGAGCCGTATCTCGCGCAGCTCGACGCCGCGGTGAGCGACGATCTCAACACGCCGCGCGCCCTGATCGCGCTCGACGAAATGCTCGCCGACAAGCGCCTGTCGCCCGCGACGCGGCTGCGCGCGCTCGAGGATTTCGATGCGGTACTCGGGCTTGAGCTCGTTCCGCTCAAGCGTGCGGCGCTGCGGTTGCGCCCGGTCGATGCGACGCTCGACGAATCCGCGATCGATGCGCAACTCGCGGCACGCAAGGATGCGCGTGCGGCGAAGGATTTCGCGGCATCGGATGCGATTCGCGATGCGTTAGCCGCGGCCGGGGTCGAAGTGATGGACGGCGATCCGCTCGGCTGGGACTGGAAGCTGGCGCTATAGAGGATCGGGACGCGCTCTCCCGATCCCGTTCGTGCTGAGCTTGTCGAAGCACTGCCTTTCTTGCAACCGTGGCCAGTAAGGACAGGGCTTCGACAGGCTCAGCCCAAACGGGGATGAGAGGTTCGGTCGAACCGTGACGGAATTCGCAACAGGAGCCTCGCCATGAAAGTCGTCCTCCCCGCCCTCGCCCGCGCGCTGCTCGAGCCCAAGCTCCCCGCCGGGCTCGACATCAATTGGGTCATGACGCGCGAAGAGGCGACCGCGGCGATGGCCGATGCCGATATCGGCTGGGTCGATCTCTATCCGCACGGGCTTACCGAGGAAGCCGTCGCCGCGGGTACGTCGCTCAAATGGCTGTTCACCGCGATCGCCGGGCTCGATTCGCTCGACTTGCCCGAACTGGCGCGGCGCGGGACGATCGTCACCAACGGCACCGGGATCAACGCGATCGCGGTCGCCGAATATACCGTGCTCGGGATGCTTGCCGCGGCGAAGCGCTTCGACCGCGTCGTGCGGATGGCAGACGACCGCGAATGGCCCGATTCGGCACCGGGCCGGATCGAACTGTTCGAAAGCCGTGCGCTGATCGTCGGCTATGGCGCCATCGGCACGCTGGTCGCCGAGCGCCTCAGGGCGTTCGGCGTCGAGGTCACCGGCGTCACCCGTTCGGGGCGCGACGGCACGCTTACCCCCGACGCGTGGAAAGCCCGGCTCGGCGAGTACGACTGGGTGATCCTCGCCGCCCCCTCGACCGACACGACCAAGGCGATGATCGGTACAGACGAGCTCGCCGCGATGAAGCCCAGCGCCTGGCTGATCAACATCGCGCGCGGCGAGATGGTCGACCAGGCGGCACTGATCGCCGCGCTCACCGCAAAAACGATCGCCGGCGCCTATCTCGACACCGTCACGCCCGAGCCGTTGCCCGCCGATCATCCTTTATGGTCGGCGCCCAACACGATCCATTCGATGCATCTGTCGGGCCGCAGCCAGACCAAGATGTTCCAGCGGGCCGCTGCGCTCTTCCTGCGCAATCTCGACGCGTTCCTGGCGGGTACGCCGATGGAGAATGTAGTCGATCTCGACGCCGGCTATTGAGGCCGTGACGGCGCCCGATCCATTCGGGCGCCGTCCCGCCGATCAATAGCCGTCGTTGCGCCAATCGCGACCGCGGCCCCAGCCACCATGCTCGAAGCGCTCACGCTGCCAGTGGCGGCGGCGGGCCTGCTCCTGCCAGCGACGCTGCTGGATCCAGCGCTGGCGGGCATAGCCTCCGCGCTGGTAGCCATAGTCGCCGTAGCGACGATCGCCGCGGTCGCGAAAGCCGTCCTGATACTGGGCGTGGCCGTTCCAGCCGCCATAGCGCTGTGCCGAGGCCGCGCCGGGGATGATCGCCAGCAGGGCCGTCAGGCCGAGCGACGCCGGAAGAATCAATTTACGAAACATGCGCGAACTCCTCGTCGGCAAGAGGCCGATCGCCATCGTCTAGCAATCACGCGATGCGCCCTCGCTGAACACATGATGCAGCCAAGGTTCACCCGGCCAGTCATCCAAACGCCGAACGCTCCGCCATTACTGATGGGACGTGTCTCAACATCCGCCAAGCCCGGTGACCGCGCCAAGCAAGCTCGGCCGGCAGCGTTTCTTCGGGCGGCCGCTGCTCGATCGGTCGCCGGCCGACCGCTCACCGCCCGATTCGTCGTCCATCTCGGGCATGCCGGGGAAGAAGGTGGCCGAGGTGCGGAAGCGCACGCGCGCGCTCCATTCCTGGTTCCACGGTCCGGTCGCGGGCCGTTCGGGATAGACGAAGGTCGATTCGGGCCCATAGCCGATCAGCGTGCCGAACATCATCTCGCCCGCCGCCTGCTTCACTTCGGCGGGCACCGCGCAATTGGTCTGCGTCGGCGCGAGCAACGTACCGTCCGACACGAGCCGCTGCGCCTTGGCCGGGCTGATCCAGTCCCACAGCGCACCGCCGAATTCGCGGCTGGTCGAGGACGACCACCAGACGATGTCGCCGGTATCAGTGTTGCCGCGCCGCCCGGCATCCTTTGCCCCCATCATCCACGCGTAATAGCCCGTCGCCATCGGCACTCCGTTCCACGACAGCTGGACCGCGCCATCGGGGCCGCCCCCGGTGCGGACGTGGAGCCCCTGCAGATAATCCTGCTGCAGGTTGAACGCGATCGACGGCGCGAAGGTCGATTGGATCCGGTGATCGCCGAGCAGTGACCCGCCCTGCGGCTGGCGGCCCGACCGCGGGTTGGGCCATTCGGCATAGCTGCGGCTGTTGGCGAGCGTCGGCCCGCGATCGACCGGAACGCGCGCGCTGAACAGATCGGGCGGCATCTGTCCCGCCGCGAGCTTCGCGAAATCGATCACGACCGGCTGGCCCGGCCGCGCATGCGCGCCGCATCCCCAGAAGATCAGCAACCGTCCCTTGGGTCGCTGGAAGTTATCGGGCACATCCTCACGCCCGCCGGTCCGCTGCGGCGCGAGCAGCGGGACCGACGCGCCCATCGCCGCTTGCGGGAGGAAATAATGATCGCCCTGCGCCACGCCCGTCGCGGCAATGGTCGATCCAAGGCGCAGACGAAGTTCATGCTGGTCGCCGCCGCGGCGCCCGCTCATTCCCGCCATCATCTCGCCGAGGTTCGGCCGGCCGCCGCCGCCGGCCATGCCGCTCATCCCGCCGATGCCCGTTGTCGTCCCGACATCCATCGCATAGCGCGCCTTGGGCCCGGTGACGGTCTGGCTCGCTGCGGGTCTGGGGCTTTTCGGGGAGGGCTTGCGTTGCGCCAGGACGGAACTTGCCGTCAACACCGCAGCTGCGGACGCGATTACGATCAGACGGCGCATAACGACCCCCTTCGAAACGGTCTCGAAACAATAGTCCCAAAGCGGTCGTAAATCCAGCGCGGGTTTTGCTGCGGCCCTGCTGTGCCTCTCGCGCGAGGCGATTTACCCCGTCAGGGAAAATCGCCCTTGCCTGCTTTACCCCGACTGGGTAACATTCATCGCATGACGACGATGGCCGGCCTCAAGATCAAACGCTTCCGCGAAGAGCGCAGCCTTACCCGCGCTGCGTTTGGGGCGTGGTATGGCGCGCCGGGCTCGACCGTCCAGGGCTGGGAAGAGGATGGCAAGCGCGCCAGCGGCCCGGTCGTCAATCAGATCGCCGCCAACGCCATCGCCAGCCACGCCGATTGGTACGTACAGATTCGCACGGAGAATGACATGAGCAGCTGGGCCCCCGATAGCTGGACGCGCGCCGACGGTCGACAGATGCCGACCTATCCCGACGCCGCCGCGCTCGACGCCGCGACCGACCAGCTCGCCTCCTTCCCGCCGCTCGTCTTCGCTGGGGAAGCGCGCAACCTCACCGCCGATCTCGCCCGTGTTGCCGAGGGCAAGGCGTTCCTGCTGCAAGGCGGCGACTGCGCAGAATCGTTCGCCGAGCACAGCGCGAACAACATCCGCGACACCTTCCGCGTCATCCTGCAGATGGCGGTGGTCCTGACGTTCGCCTCGAAGCTGCCGACGGTGAAGCTCGGCCGCATGGCGGGGCAATTCGCCAAGCCGCGCTCGGCCGACACCGAGACGATCGGCGATGTGACGCTCCCCGCCTATCGCGGCGATATCGTCAACGACATCGATTTCACGCCCGAGGGCCGGCAGAACGACCCGCAGCGGATGATCCGCGCGTACTCGCAGTCGGCGGCGACGCTCAACCTGCTGCGCGCCTTCGCGACGGGCGGCTATGCGAACCTCCACCAGGTTCATCGCTGGACGCACGATTATATGGGCCGCAGCCCGTGGGCCGAGAAATACAGCCACGTCGCCGACCGGATCGGCGAAGCGCTCGACTTCATGGAAGCGTGCGGGATCAGCCCCGAGACGGTGCCGCAGCTCGCGCAAACGCAATTCTATACAAGCCACGAGGCGTTGCTCCTGCGCTACGAGCAGGCGCTGACGCGGCAGGATTCGCTGACCGGCGACTGGTACGACACGTCGGCGCACCTCCTGTGGATCGGCGACCGCACGCGTTTCGAGGGCTCGGCACATGTCGAATATCTGCGCGGCATCGGCAACCCGATCGGGATGAAGTGCGGCCCGAGCCTCGAGCCCGACGCGCTGCTACGGCTGCTCGACACGCTCAATCCCAACCGCGTCCCCGGCCGCATGACGCTGATCACGCGCTACGGTCACGACAAGATCGAGGCCGGCCTGCCCAAGCTGGTGCGCGCTGTGCTGCGCGAGGGGCATCCGGTGGTGTGGAGCTGCGACCCGATGCACGGCAACGTCGTAAAGGCGGCGAACGGCTACAAGACGCGGCCGTTCGACCGGATCCTCGCCGAAGTGCGCGGCTTCTTCGCGGTGCACCGCGCCGAGGGCTCGATCGCGGGCGGCATCCATGCCGAGATGACGGGGCAGAATGTAACGGAATGCACCGGTGGACTGGTCGATGTGACCGAGCAGTCCTTGGCGGACCGCTATCATACGCATTGCGACCCACGGTTGAATGCGGGTCAATCGCTCGAGCTCGCTTTCCTGCTGGCCGAAATGCTCAACGAGGAAATGGCCGAACGACGGCGCGCGGCGGCCTGAGCCGCCCCGCGCCGCCCGGGGTCAAAGTGCGCTGCGGCCCTGCAGCAGGCGCACGACGACGACGATCAGCGCGATGACGAGCAGCAGATGGATCAACCCGCCACCGATATGGATGGCAAACCCGAGTGCCCAGAGAACGAGCAAGACGACGACGATAGTCCAAAGCATCGGGAAACCCTTTTTTCCTTGCGGGTGGAGAATTCGAACCGCAACTGAAACGAAAACGTTCGTTGCTGTGGCAAGTTCCGTGTCTTCGCCGTCGACATCGGCTTGACGCCCGCCCGCCCGGTGCGTAAGGCCCTCCCTCGCGCAAGCGGCCCCTTCGTCTAGCGGTTAGGACGACGCCCTCTCACGGCGTAAGCACGAGTTCGATTCTCGTAGGGGTCACCAGCGTTTTTAGAGGCCACCCATGTCGGCCCTGACGTCCTTCTCGAAATATGTTGGCGCAAATGCTTCGTGGCAGCGGTTTTTGCCCGCTTGAGCCGCCACCCGTCACTGTAAGCGCCGGGGACAAAATCCCGCGACTCTTACCGCTGAAGCGCCGAGATCGCGTCGCACAGGATCGTGATGTGATCGTGCCACGTCGGGGGATGCCATTCGCGCATCCGCTCGAGCTGCGCCTGGTACATCGAGCCCGCGCGGGCGTGATCGAGGATGCACGACTCCCACCCCACGCCATCGAGGGGATCGAGGAAATCAGGCGCGGCACCGCCGGCTTCGTGCAACGCCGGCAAATCGCTGCAGATGACCGGCGTCCCGACCGACAACGCTTCGGCGACGGGCATGCCATATCCTTCGGCGAACGACGGCAGCAGCAGTGCCCGCGCGCCGCGCAGGAGCGCATGCATCCGCTCGTCCGAGCAGCCGTTGAGTTCCTCGACATGCCCCTCGAGCCCGGGGCAGCGCTCGAGCATGTCGACGACCTGCTCATTCTCCCAGCCGCGCCGACCGACGATCACCAACCGGGGAATGTCGGCCGGGTCCATGCGATGCGCCATCGCGCGCCACAGGTTGAGCAGCAGCAGGTGATTTTTACGCGGCTCGATCGTGCCGAGACACAGGAAATAGGGCCGCTCCGTCGTGGGCTGTAGCGCATGCGCCGGGGGGCTCGTCGCGATGTCCTCGGTGCCGAGCAAAGCGACGCGAACATCGACCGACCGCCCCGCGGCGACCAGCCACGGACGTAGCGACTGTGCGGTCGAGACCGAATTGACGATCACGCTGTCGGCGAAGCGCGTGATCGTCTCCACCCTCCGCTGGTGCAGTCGGGCGCCGTCGGGGCGGGCATATTCGGGATATTCGATCGGGATCAGGTCGTGCACGAAGCACAGGAAGCGCGCTTGCTCGCGCTTGAGAATCCGCCCGACCAAGGCAGGCTTCGTCAGATGGTGCGGCGAGGATTGCACATAGATGCTGTTGGCGCGGGGGCGCGGCGCCGTCGGCAATAGCCGCAGCAGCGTCGGCACCACTTCGGACAGCGGGCGCGGCGCCCCCTTGCCGTCGACACTCGCCCAACGTGCCTCGGTCACGTCGAGAAACGCCATCGTGCGCGCGAACGACAGCCGCCCGTAGCCGCCGAAGGGATGCACCGCGGCAAATGCCAGCCGCTCGCCCAACCGCGCGACGAGGCCGCGCGCATAGGCCATTTCAACCCGGTCGACGCCGGATGGAGTCTGATGCCGCGCGCGCGAAAGCAGGCGGGAGACGTCGAGAATGACCTCGCCCGCCGTCATGACCAACCCATCGTCATTCGTCCCTGCACCTGCTTCAACTTCGTCACCCAGGCCAACCGGTTTCTAGCATTGCCGGCGGCCATGCGCGCGATCAGCACCTCGGGCGGGCACGGCAACCCCGTCAGCGGATCCAGATAGCGTGGATAGACAATCAATACCGCGGCAACCAGTTCCGCCAGCGCCAGCCGCCGGTGGCGGCGCTCGGGGACCGCCATCAGGTCGCGCGTCAGCCCCCACCCGGCATAGAAAGGCACGCCGTGGCAGGTCACCGCACGCCCGCGCAGCAGCGCCTCGAACCCGGTGAGCGAGGTCAGCACATGGACCGCATCGACCAGATCGAGCAAGCGCGCCATCGTGCCACCGCGGACGATCCGGTCGGCATGCTGCAGCGCGTCGGCATCGCGCACCACGCCGCGGCGATGCCCGGCATCGACGTCGGGATGCGGGCGGAACCAGATTTCGGCGTCGGGCTCGAGCAGCCGGGCGCGGCGCAGCACTTCGAGATTGCTCGTCAGCCCGCCGCCGCCGAGCAGCACCGACTGGTCGTCCTCGACCTGCCCCGCGACCAGCACGAGCCGCTTGCCCGCGACGCGTTCGGGAAAGACATGGACGGCATCGCCGCCATATTTGCTGATACCCGCCGAAAGGATCGTCGCACGCAGCCGTTCGGCGCGGACCAGCAGGTCGTCCGCGAACACGCCCTCGGCGAGCAGCCGCTCGAGGTCGCTCGGGCGCGTCGGGTCGTAATGGATGCCGAGCCGGTCGATCGTGATCGACGACGGTGGCACGAGATTGCTGCCGAGCCCGACCGAGCGGACGAAGCCGTCCTCGACACGGACCAGCGCGACTCCGCGCGCCGCCGCAGCCGCCGCCAACCCCGCCGAGACGCGCGAGGGCCACACCGCGATGGCCCCGCCGACCCGCGCGGCATAGGCAATCGCCCGGCGCTCGGACCAGAAGAAGCGCAGCGCGTGGCGCGGGGTCGAAAGGAAGCGGGCGATCTCGGCGCGCTTCCACCAGCTGAAGCCGCAGGCCGCGACGATCCCCTGGTTCGCCGCGAAGCTGCGCCGCAGGTCGCCGAGCCAGGCGACGAGCGCCGCAGGGTCGACCGCCTCCCCGGTGAACGGGTCGGGGTCGGACGCCTCCTCCAGATCCCGCGCCACGCGCGCTGCGAGCGCGGCGCGATCGTCGCCCGGTGTGCCGAAGCGGCCGGCCGACAGCAGCCGGACCGGGCAACCGGCGATCACCGCGATCGCGACCCACTCGTCATCCCCGTGCGCGACCAGCTCGGCACGGCCATCGAGCAGCGACCACGGATCGACCGCATCTGCTCCGATCCGCGCCGCGCCGAGCCGTCGGCGCACATCGCCGCGCCGCGCCAGTCGCGCCGGCAGCAGCCACAGCGTGTCGTCGGCACCCGCCGAACCTGCGCCGTCGAGATCGTCGATCGTCCGTGCCCGAACGATCCTGGTGGCGCTGCCGAGCACGCCCGGCGGCGCCCAGAACGCCCCGCCCACGCGCGCGGCGCGAATCGCGGCAAACAGCGGTTCGATCGCGTCCGGGGCGATCGTCCCCGCCCCGCTCGCGCGCCCGCCGGCACCGGGCGAAGCGGACGCGACGTGCGGCGCGGCGCCCGGAAATACCGGAAAACGAAGCAGAGAATGGCGCATGGCGTGGCTTTCGAGCAAACCCCCTTACGATGCAAGCGCCCGTTCCAACGGGTCCTACATCACGGCCGGCGGTTCCAGTCGACCAGGCGCAGCCGACCCTGCTCCCGCACGATCGTCCCATAAGCCCCTGTCCGCAGCTTGAGCGTCGGCAAAGCCGCAGCCTGTGCGTACAGCGCCGGGTCCGACAGCAAGGCGAACCGCGCCGCGCCATTGCTGGTAACGAGCACGATATCGCCGGCCCCCGTCTCCCACAGCGTCCGCCAGCTGGCGCAGCGCCGCGCGGCATCGACCGTCCAGCCGTCGGGTGCAGTGGCATGATGATCCCACGCCGCAATCGCCGCTTCGCCGATCCGCGCGACCACCGTGGCTTCGTCCTGATCCTCGTCGGGACCATGGTCGATTTCACTCAGCCAATCGGCGGTCTCGATCGGCGGCGAAGCTGGCTGCGCGGCAAGGATGAGAGCGAGCGTCTCGCGGCTGCGCGAGAGCGGCGCGGTCAGCGCGCGATCGAACCCCTGCCCGCGCCCCGCAAACGCCGCGCCGAGCGACGCCGCCTGCGCGCGCCCGCTCGCGACCAGCGGCAGATCGGTGCGCGCACCGATCCGGCGCGGCGCGACCCCGGCGTCGAACGTGTCGCCGTGCCGGACGATGGTGACGCTCAGCGCCATGCGAACCGTGGTTCGCCGAAGCGCGCGATCAATTGCTCGGCCATCGCGACATCCGCCGGCGTATCGATCCCCGACATGGCGTGGCGCGGCGGCGCAACCTCGACCGTCCGGATCTCGACCCCCGATTCGAGGAAGCGCAATTGCTCGAGCCCTTCGAGCTGTTCGTACGGCGTCGGCGGGGTCGCCTCGAACGTGCGCAGCGCGTCGAAGCGATAGGCATAGAGGCCGATATGACGACACACCGGCGAGAGCGGCGCGGCCGCGCGCAACCGCGCCTCGTCGCGCATCGCCGGCAGCACCGTCTTGGAAAACCACAGCGCCCGCCCATCGGCCGCGCGCACGCAGGTCGTCCCGCTGAACGGCGACCCCACCTTGTGCGCGCGCATCGCATCGAGCGCGTCCCAGTCGAGCTGCACCACCGGAGTCGCCACCGCGCTGCGCGATTCACGCAGCGCGTCGATCAGCGCGGCGATCATCGCGGGATCGACGAACGGCGCGTCGCCCTGCAGGTTGACGACGATCGCCGGCGCCCGGTCACGCGCCGCCGCCCAGGCACGGCCCGACCCCGAAGTGATTGTCGGTTCGGTCAGCACCGCATCGCAGCCCAGCGCGCGCGCATGATCGAGGATTCGCGGATCGTCGGTCGCAACCACGACATCGGTGTTTCCGGCGCGCTTGGCGCCTTCGCGCGCGACAGCGACGACGCGCGACAACAGCGTTTCTCCGGCAATCGGGATCAGCGGCTTGCCCGGCAATCGCGTCGACCCGAAGCGCGCCGGGATGACGATGAGATCGGGCCGATCGGTCATCTCGACAACGTCCGGCGACGGTGCGTCAGGCAACGCCCGCCCGCAGGATGTCGTGCAGGTGGATCAGCCCGACGAGCTTTTCGCCGCTGACCACGAACAGCACAGACACGGCTTTCTCGTTGAGGATGCGCAGCGCGTCCGACGCAAGGGTTTCGGGGCTGATCGTGATCGGCTTTGACGTCATGTGATCGCGAATGTCGGCGCGCATGTGATCGCCGCTGACCGCGCGCCGCAAATCGCCATCGGTGAACACGCCTTGCAGACGCCCCTCCTCGTCGACCACCGCGGTGCAGCCGCACCGCTTGCGGCTCATCTCGATGGTCGCCTCGATCAGGCTCGCGCCGACTTTGACGACGGGAATATCGTCGCCTTTCGCCATCAGCTGGGTCGCGGTGGCGAGACGCGCGCCGAGTCGGCCGCCGGGATGGAAGGCGAGGAAATCCGATCGCGTAAAGCCGCGCCGTTCGATCAGCGCGACTGCCAGCGCATCGCCGAGCACGGCCTGCACCGTCGTCGAAGACGTCGGGGCGAGCTCGTTGGGGCAGGCCTCGCGCACTTGCGGCAGAGTGAGGCAAATATCGGCCGCTTTCCCGGCCGTGCTCTCCGGGCGCGATGTCGCGACGATCAGGCGGATGCCGAACCGCCGGCAATAGGCGATGATGTCGCCGAGCTCTGTGGTTTCCCCCGACCAGCTCAGCGCGAACACGATGTCCTCGCTGCCGATCATGCCGAGATCGCCGTGGCTCGCCTCGCTCGGATGGAGGAAGAGCGAAGGCGTGCCGGTCGAGCGCATCGTGGCCGCGATCTTGCGCGCGACGATGCCGCTCTTGCCCATGCCGGTTACGACGAGTCGCCCTGAATTTGCGCCGATCGTATCGACCGCTTCGAGGAATCGGTCGCGCAAAGGGACCTCGGTGAGCGCCTGCGCAAGCGCCTGCAGCGCCGCCATCTCGATTCGCGTGGTGCGCAGCGCGGACAGGAGACCGGGATGTTGCGAGCTGCTGAGCGCGGTCGCTTTCATAGTGTTTCCTTCGGCCGAGCCCCTCGGGCCGCGATGGATACCATGATCGGTACCCCGTTGACTTCGAGCGCTTTGCGAGCGCAGGTCGCTTATACGCTTTCCCCCATGCAAAAAGCCATAGGGGGCCATTAACCAGAAGAGAGCGCGTTCATGCAGCTGTGCGGAAAAACGGTCGGTCCTGACCAGCAGATTTTCTTCATCGCCGGCCCCTGCGTGATCGAAAGCGAGCACCAGGCGCTGGCGATCGCGACGCGGCTGCGCGCGATTGCCGACCGGCTCGGGGTGTTGCTGATCTACAAGAGCTCGTTCGACAAGGCCAACCGCAGCTCGGGCACGTCGTTCCGCGGCCCGGGCGCGGAAGAGGGCCTGAGAATCCTTGAAAAGGTGCGTGCCGAGACCGGCCTTCCGGTGCTGACCGACGTCCATACCGAGAGCCAGGTGACGATGGTGGCGGAGGTCGTCGACGTGCTGCAGACCCCCGCCTTTCTCGCCCGGCAGACCGATTTCATCGCGGCCGTCGCCGCCTGCGGCAAGCCGGTCAACATCAAGAAGGCGCAATTCATGGCGCCGGGCGACATGACGCACGTCGTCGCCAAGGCACGCGCTGCCGCCGCCAAAGCGGGTGTGCCGGACGATACGATCATGGTGTGCGAACGCGGTGCGAGCTTTGGCTACAACAACCTCGTCTCCGACATGCGCAGCCTGCCGATCCTGCAGCAGACCGGCTGCCCGGTGGTGTTCGACGCGACGCATTCGGTGCAACTCCCCGGCGGCCAGGGCGACCGCTCGGGCGGCCAGCGCGAGTTCGTGCCGGTCCTCGCACGCGCGGCCGTGGCGGCGGGCGTGGCGGGGCTGTTCCTCGAGACGCACCCCGATCCTGACCAGGCGCTGTCCGACGGGCCGAACAGCTGGCCACTCGACCAGTTGGAGCCGCTGCTGGAGCGGCTGCTGGCAATCGATGCGGTGGTAAAGATGTAGCATCAGATCGTGCTGCCGGCCTCGCGACACCAGCTTTTGAGGGTCAACGCTTGAGCAGATTTGGGCATTCGCCCGCGAAACCGAAGCGGGACCGATCGAGCCACGACTGGTCAAACGCTCGTTGCCGACGCTAGGGCAAGTACTGCGCTGCACGGGCACCGTCGCTGACGGGCCCGATCCTGCGATCTGAGGACGCTTCTTGTTTCGCCTGCCCCATTTCGCGGACGGCGAGCGCACCGATGCTTTTCAGACTTAACGCCGCAATTTCGCGCGCGAGAACACCGCCCGGTAGACGATTGCCTCTGTACTGGAGCTCATCGGATTTTTTTGGAGCGTTGGCCTGATCTCGACCTTGCCGCCCGATTCCGTGGACACCCGCACTCGCGCACATCCCCCCACGTGACCGTACAAGTCCACGATCTCAGTGCTTGTTCCAGATACAATTTCGCAAATCCCGCTCCAATCATGGCTCCACATGATGAGGTTGCAATGCGTGTATCCGGCAGGAACAGGGATCTCGATGCTCGACCCCGGCTCGATCTTCAACCCTTCAATGCCACTCACGAGTGGCACGATTTCACTCGTACCAAAAACCTTCATATCGGCAAGGCCGACGGTGGCGATCTCGCGTTTGGGCCATTCTCGCCCGTTGAAGGGCTTGCGGACCTTGGCAATCAGGCTCGTCGCGTTGCGAGGATCGTCCAGCGCCGACGTCGCCCATTTCTGTCTCACGGCGTCGGCAATGCCCGTATCAACTCCCGGCAAGATCGTCTGGTTAAATCCGAAAACCCTTTCGACTTCGAAATATTTTCCGAGCCAGAACACGAATTCGTCATAATCCATTAGCGCGACATGCTCAAACCCGGCGCACCACTTAAGGCCAAGCTGACGGTACACATAGGGCGAGGCATTTGGCGTGGTGAAGATCGCGGTTCCACCAGGCTTCAATATTCGATGGAATTCAGATAGAAATCCGTCGGTATCCTCGACGTGTTCTATACATTCTCCGCAAAATATAACGTCACACGAATTATTCGGCAAGTCGATATTATATCCTTGCGAAGTCAAATATGTAACCGTTTTACCAGCCAACAATGGATCGTTACGGCTTACCTTTATGCTGCGCTCGATAGCGGACCGCGATATATCAACACCAATTGGGTGAGCGCATTGCTTCAGTCTATCAAAAATACAAGCGAAGCCCCAGGAGCCAACGCCATAATCCATCACAGTTGCTTCGGTCAGGTCTGGAAGGTCTATGCCGGCTAGGATTTCCATCCGACGATTATGAGCAGCAAGGTCAAACCCCGCCAGCGGTGCGTATAACTCGCCTTCCTGCGACCCGAAGGTGTTTTCATAGTGCGCGACAAGGCTATCATCTTGCATGCAAACGCTCCTTAGACGCAATTCTGTTAGATTGAAGTGACAATCATGTTCAAAGCGCGACTAGGCAGGCTTTCGCCTTTGATTACACGGCCCTAGTGGGCTTTTGGTATCAAAATTGGTGCGTTACTGCAACGCCGCTCCGACTGTCCGCGGAGATAGCCTGCAGGGACGGCGGCAAGCACTACAGGCGGCTGGCGATGCAGTGATCCGCCCGGGTTTGTCGAAGACTCCACTTCCCGAGAACTGGAGACATGACGAGCGAGACCGCGAGCAGGTTTGCACCCGGGCGCCACGAGCGAGTGGGACCGCTGGCGCTCGATCATGGGCGGGATCAGCCATCGCGAAGGGCGACGGTTAGATCGATTGCAGGCAGGATCCGGTGCGCGTCGCAGACGCTACGCCGTAAGGAGGTACAGGAGGTCGAGTTCGGCGGCGGCAAGCGCGCCGGCCGTCCGGCCGAGGTCAGCCTGAGCGGCCGCCTTCAGCACTGGCACACGGCGCGACAGGAAACACTACCGCTGAGCGACCGCGCACGACCAGTCTACAGCAGAGCGATGGGAGCCGCCACGCACCGAGTCCAGTTCGGCGGCTCCCGATCGTAGTGGAAGGATGGCGGACGAGGGCGGCTGAGCGAAAGATTGCGGCCCCCGATCCGAGACATTCAGGACGAAATACCCCGACCCTACCGCCGCGCGTGGATGATTGTTCTATGCGCCGCACCCGGGCGGGCACGCTTCAGCGAACCCAATCCCCCGGCCCGCCGCAGCGGGTGCTCAGGTGAAACCGGAGACGGCACCGCTTCGACCTTCGAATATCCGAAGCTGTTCAACATGACTTCGATGGCAGGAATATTCGGCGCCCAGAAGTTCGTCGGATCATCGCCCAACTCGCCAGGCCGATACAGGCGCATGGCCGGCAACGGCTCTTGTGCAAGTGCCGTCACCGTTTCGATCACCAGATGGTCGGAGGACATCCGCGCCGCGGCTTCGAGGCTGCTGTACGGATCCTTGACGTGGTACAGGACACCAAGAAAAAGCACGACGTCGAATTGACCGAGCACGGTCGGATCCAAATCCGGCAGATCGACATCGAGGCTATCGACACGAGAATTGAGGGTGTCGTGCATAAAGTCGAAGCCATCCCGCGTGCCCCAGCCCACGCCCGACCAGCAGAAGTGATCGGTCGCGAGAACGCGCTTGGCTCCGCGCCGCTCGGCTTCGTACGAAAAGAAGCCATCCCACGCGCCGATATCGAGCACTGTCTTGCCCTCGACGCCGCCGGAAAAATAGATGTCAGCTTCCGCCCGCTGGATATCCAACGGCTTGATCCCGTCGATCAAGCTCCCGTCCGGGAGTTCGAACGAATGGAACCAATTGATATCGGACGCACTTCTCGCTGCCGAATTGCCTACGCTGGGAACACTCATTGAATTATCCGTTCTAGATCGAAACACTTGAAGTCGAAGGACATCTTATACGACGGTTTTCCGCATTTCACTCGTGAGCCTGATGCACCGTCATGAAACAACGAAGCCTGAAGCAATCCCGGCCAGAACCCCGCGCCTCGCTTGCGACCTCGGGTTCGCAAGGGAAACGGCAGGACACGGTTACACAGGATCGCTTCCTGCCTAAAAACCGCTCGCTTTCAGCGACTGTTCGATCGCCTCTTCGTCGCAAACGATATCCCGGCTGGACAATAGGTCGACCCGCGAGCCGCTCGCCTCTGGCGGCGGCAGATCTTCGCTCTTCGGGAAGAAGTGCTCGCTGAAGAGCCGCATGACATGCTGCACCCCAACAGGCCTGACCTCGCGGAGATCGTCGGCATAATATCGTCCGCCAGCAGCGGGTGAAGTGATCACTTCGTATGACGGGAAGTAACGCACGAAATCATAGCAACGCTCAGCCTCATCAGCCGCCACGCGAAGCGCCGCCTTGCTGAAGGTGGTTGATACCCAAACGTGGCGCTGTTCGTAGGTAGCGATGAGCGGAACGGGCGAAACCGTCAGAATGATCTTCAACTTGGGGTTTACCGAATGCACACGTTCGATAAATTCCTTGAGATCTTGCGTCACCTCCGCCGCCGTAAAGTTATGGAAGGCATATTTTTCGGTGTCAAACGCGCCGCCCCCCACACCCGGCGCCAAGGGATAGACGGCGCCGTCTACCTTCGACTCCCAGCCTTCGGTCAACCCGAGCGTGAAAACCAGCCAATCGCTTTCGAGAAAGATCCGTCGCACGTGGGCAAGATGCTCGGTCGCGGCGACACGGACCTCCTCGACGCTCGAGAAGGGTGTCGACTGGATCTGGGGACGAAACGCGTCGACATAGCCGCCTGCATCCCCGCGCGCTGTCCACACATCGTCTTGCGGCGTGAACGTGCCGAACGCACGATCAAACAACTGACGAGCTTGGCGAACCGTGTAGATGTTGCCGTAGCGCGCCGAAAACACGCCGAAATTCAAAGACGCGGCAACATCGGGCGCCATGTCGGCAGGGGCGGCTTCGGGCACGAAATAATTCAAGCCGGAATCGCTGATGCGGCGCGCGATGTGCTGCGCAAAACAGCTCCCCATCGTCGCGACCTTATCCGTCGCGGCGATTTCGCCGCCACGCGTTACAGGATCCACGCGACCGGGCTGCGGGGCCGACATTGCCTTCGACCAAAAGCGATAGTCTTCGAGACCACGGTAAGGATTTGTCATGCTGCCATCTTAAAATTGTTGAACAAAACCTGATCAAGCTCAGCGATCGGGCGCCGCAACACAATCAAATTCTTTTCCAAGCGGTGTTGTTCCATGTTGCCGTACGCCCATTCGAGATACGAAGGCAGATCGGTCAGATAGTGCCCATCCGACAGCTTCCAGCAATAGGATCCTTGCAGGCTGTAATATTGCGCGATGTCCGGATATATCGGCCATATAAGGCTGGCCAACCCATCGGGAATTTTTATGTCTCGATCGAAAATCGCTTCGCTTTCGCCCATCTTGAGCGATAATTGCTTCGCGAGAAAGACCAGAACGTCAGCGGTCGGATGATTGACCGAATACATGAAGGCACCCTGTCGCTTTGCGAACAGGAAGAAGCGCGAAAAATCGACGCCAGCGGCGACGAAATCACTTTGCAGTTGCTCTGCTTGATGCTCCCATGCCGACAAATAGCCCAGGTCGCGAAATGCGTTGTGGTTGAAAAGCTTCGCAGCGTCTTTCACGTCCAGGCCATTTACATAGGCCCATACCGCGATCAGTGAATTGTAATGCGGCTCGATCGGTGCTTTTTGAGCGGCCGGCAGAACGTAGCCAATATCGGGATGAAACGCCTCGAAATTGATCGTCGGCGTACGGACAACCTGCGGACCGTCGGGACCGAACTCGAGCAGTTCGGGCGCCGCCGAGGTCACCCAGATATCTGCACCGCGGACCACATTCATGTTGCTTTCGAATTCGCCGCCTCGGTCGAAGAGGTTGATCGGCATCGGACGGATCGAATCACGCGGGAAAATGACCTGCAGCGCGGCTGCCAAGCCACCCGTTTGGCAGTTGCTCGTTACCACTATGTTACGGCTCACATTACGCCCCTATCCATTATTCTTAGCAACGTGAAAGGATCAGAAGGCGGGAGCCAAGACACCACTCCACCAACACACCCCGGACCGAACCGCCGAGCGATCCGGTCCTGAAATCCCCACTTGGCGACCTAGGGACGCCTGCGATCCAACAAACGCGAATAGACGTCGATCGAATGCAGCGCACTGTTCCGGGCACTCAAGACCTTTACGCGCTGCCGCGCATGAGACGCCATTTCGGCGCGCAACCCCTCATCGTGCAAAAGCCTGACAGTTGCGTCGGCAAGGCCATCCGCCTGATCAACCTCAAACAGAATCCCGGATTTGCCGTCGATCACCACTTCGGGAATAGCGCCCGACCGGCTTGCGATGACAGGCGTACCGTGCACGAACGCCTCCAACGGCACAAGCCCGAACGATTCGTAGCGCGACGGGAACAGCACACAATAGGCATGCGCAAGCAACTTCTCGCGGATCGCATTGGAGACTTCGCCGAGCGCAACAAACCTCCTCGCGAGCGGGCCGTCGAGGTCTTGCCGAAAGCGGTCACCCCACCCTTCCGGGTCGCGACCGGCAAGGACCAGTATCGCCTTCGGATCGGCCTCCAGAATCTGGCGAGCGGCTTGATAGATCAGGTCGATCCCCTTGCGGCGTTCGAGCCGCCCAACAAAGACCACCAGCTTGCTGTCAGGCAACAGATCCTGGTCGAGCATTGCGAGCTCTGGAAATTCTCCATAGCCCTCGTTCACGTCAAAAGCGGGCCAATGCGCAATACCACAGTGTCCGACCGACCAGCGACCGTCGCGCTCAAGGCCATATTTGCTGATCAGCGTGTCCTCGATCATATGGCTGATCGGAATGACCGCATCGGCGTTGCGAATGAGCGACCTTTCGGCCTCCATGAACAAGGCAAGCTGATCCGCCGAGGGGTTCCACCGGTTGTGATCCGCAGAGACGGCGTACGGAGTCACCAGACGCACCACCAATGGCGGGCGGCTGGCGGGATCGAGCAGCGCGAAACTCAGTGTCTCGGTGTCCCAGAGCGCCCCATCCACGACATCGACCGGCCGCTCTTTCTGAATCAACGCCAGCTTGGCGAGCGCAGTCAACGACCACTCGACATTCCCACCGAACCCGCTGTCCATCTCTGGCAACTGGAACGCTAGTGGTGTCGTGAAATAGACCGACAAACGTCCCTGCCTGTGGACATAGTCTTCACCGCTGGGCACCAGCAACGACACGTGATGCCCCATCAGCAACAGCTCGCTCGCAAGGTGATAATAGAGCGTCCCGACACCGCCGGATCCCGCGAACGGCGGCGCCTCCCGCGAGACAATGCAAATGTGAAGCGGCTTTATGTCACGTCCAACGGCGCACCGATCACGACGAACCTCATACGGCAGGAACGTGCCAGGCCGGTCTGCAATATCTCTCGTCCGCGGCGCGGACCGAGCATCGATAAGCCCCTGCTCTACGCCCTTCAGGATCGCATCGACATGACGATCCCGCTCCGCAGACTCCAGCTTTCCTTCCAAGACCGCATCGTTGAGCGGCTTGATGCGCTCGTCCTGCATCCGGCGGTCGATGAAATCTCGCAAATCACGGCCGGAGCGACCGCTATGCACCGCGATGAAATATGCGGTATTCTTGCAGATCGTGAACCAGTTATACTTGAACTTGCCGTCGCGATTATGGCTCTGCGCAAACTCATGCCTGACATAAATCTCGGGAACGTAAGCCATCAAGAAGTTATTTTTTTGGATCCGGAAGCACAGCTCGGCTTCATCAAGGAAGTAGTCGTATTGCTCGTCGAAACCGCTAACCTCGAGTAGATGCCTACGTGTAAAGGTTGCATTGGTCCCGGTATTGTAGCGACACCAACCATCCTTGCCGATCTCGCTGCTACTGATATTAACTTTCACTTGGCAATCGGCATCGATTCCATTGTCCTCTGCCTGGAACCAGAAGGTGCCTGCATAATATGCGGGCCCGCCAAGACCCGCGATTGTCAGCGGCCGCTCATTATAGGCAGCGAGGATCTGGTCGACCCAGTCATCGAATGGCAGCGCGTCATCATCGATGAAGGCGACGATATCACCCGCCGCCAAGTCTATACCGATATTACGCGACTTCGAAAGGTTCCGTTCGGGATTGGTGGCAAGCTTGATGCGATCTTTATATTGATCGAGAACAGCGTTGGTTCGATCGGTCGAAGGACCGTTGACGACGATGACTTCGAAGTCCTCTCGAGCCTGATAGGTCAGATACTCAAGACACCGCTCGAGATGATCGCACCGGTTATATGTGCAAATGACCACCGAGACCGTCTGAAACTGGTTCTTTTTCGGCAGGACTTTACCGAGCGCCTGCGCCAACGCGGAACCGACGGCGCCCGACAAGAAGCGGCGCGCATTATCTTTCTGCATGGCAAGCAAGCGCTGCTGCGCGACCACGTCCTCGCTGAGGAGCAAGACCTGAGCCTTAGCAGCTTGGATGCCATGAGATATACCGTGACCGCCCAACGTCTCGGCCGCTGCCGCATGATCCAACGCCACCGTCGGCAGGTCGAAATAGCACGCCTCCACGAGCGGAACACCGAACCCTTCGTGTTCGCTCAGCGAAATATAGATGCTCGACGACAACAGTACTTCATTGCGCTCTTCGTCGGTAATCTTGCCAGTGATCTGAATCCTTGCGCCGAGGCCGCTACGCTCAACGGCAGCGGCGACCATCTTGCCATAGTGATCGGTGGGATCATAGGATCCGACGATGACCAGCTTCTGCGCCGCATCCGGGGCATTGCGGTGGACATCGGCAAACATATTGACAAGCTCGACAATGCCCTTGTTTGGCGCGACACGACCCACAAACACCCACTGACCCGAGCGCCGGACGATCGAGCCGACATCGACCGTGAAGGGATCGACGACAATCGGAATGACCGCGGTTTTGGCCGGTTCGGCACCAAGTGTGACGAGTTCGTCGATATTATACTGGCTATCTCCCCAGTAATAATGGAAACTCGGCAGGATACTTTCGAGCTGCGAACGCCCTTTTTCGCAAAATTCATGAGCGCTATTTGAAACATCGAAAAATGTATGCGGGGTTATATTATGATATATTATAACTTTTGTGCAATATTGGTCTGCCAGCCACGCTTCAAGGCCGTCACTATAACCATAGTAATGAACGATAAGAACGTCCTTATCGCTGATCGACACAAGATCGCGTGAAACACGCATATGCTCGCGGTCGGGGTGCGCAAATCGCGCTGTAATAAGGCTATCGAAGCCGCCATCTTTGAGGATACGGTCGAGCGCCACAACCTGGTTCGACACAGCGTCAAACCGATCGAGCGCATCAGTCAACTGGATGATTCGGCCCGAAAAACCTGTGGATAGCAGCATTGAGATCTTACCTTTTTCGGATTTATTGCGCGCTGGATGCAAAGGCGCTGGCTTCAGCGGAGTTGCGGATCTTGCCCTGAAGATCCAGAATGAAATCCGCAGGCGCTTTGAAGTCGGCCAGAGCGACCCCACGCTTGATCGAAACCTTGGCTTCCGGCCTATCGGATGTCGCCGTTGCGGGCCCGGATGATGCGACAATGATGGTGTTGACCGCAGCACGCTGCAGGTCTTCGAGTGTAGCCTCGATGGCCCCGAGACGCTCGAGGATCTTGTCTTGCGATTGCCCGAAACCGAATTCCATCCGGTTTAGCGAACGGCCGATTTGCTCAGCGCCGGGGGAGGATTTCGCAGCCTTCTTGCTCCGCTCGAAACGCTCATTGAATTCGCTCATGCCATCCAGCGTCGACCGCATCGTGCGGGCTTCGGGCGAACTTGCGATCGCGTGAACGATCATTTCCTTGCTGTCGCCGTTCCGCAATCGGGCAAGAAAATGCTCACGACCGCCGCGATCGGGCGATCTCTTCAGGAACTGCCGATACGCTTGCTCTACGAAAGAGGCGCCATTTAGCATCAACAATTGATTTACGTGATTGATATCGTTCATTTTTACCAATTTCCCCGTCCGCCACACCGGGCCATGCCGCACATCCGTGCATTGTAACTGCGCCAAGCCTGCGTCAAAGTCGTGTCTGAAAGTGCGCACGAAGAGGCGATCCGCGAAGGGACATGACCTTGAGCATGGTCACCGCCGTCCGCTCAGACGCGCTAGCTAGAGAACCCTATAAGCGCCAAGCTCCGACCGCCGCCCCTCAATCCGAGCACACTTTTCACTCGCTCTTCCTCCAGAAGCCTCGGCACGTGAACCCTCGCTTACCGACGCGCCTGACACGCGATCAGGGCAACGACGATTCGCCAAAATCAACAAGGGCCGCGTCGTAAGATTGCCACGATGTAGATCGCCCTTAACGCAACACTGCCAATTCCGGCAAGGCTTACCCGCGTTCGCTTAGCCCGATTTCGGACCTGCTTGGACGCAATTAGGCGACCACTTTGATCTCGATCAAAAAGAACGATCATGAACTGAAAAAATCGTCACCAAACCATGTGCTTTCTCGGATTCAGGGAGCACCGTGCACGTTCCAAACGCTGCGGCAGGACGATTGCTTTGCGCAATCAGCCGGATTGATCCCCAAAATAGGCGTCGGGACGGGACCGCCACGCGCTGCCTGCAGGCCGACTGTCTGCCATTCACAAACCCGATTTGTCGCCGGAAGCGATGCGGCGCGACACGAATGGCAAGGATGACAACGAAAGCTGGGCTCCGAAGGTCGCCACTAGCACGTGGCGGAGGTCACTTTTCGCGTTGCTTGCGCTATCTTTGTGATATGTCCTTGGCACCGGGCTCAATACGGACAGGCGATGCCGACTGGTTCTCGAAAATGTTATTCGACAGCAATATTTTTGAGGACTTTTGATCGACGGTAATACCGTGGCTCACGTGCGGGGTACCAGTCCAGTCATACAACATGTTTTCTGATATTATCACGTTGCGGGCATAGCGAAACTTCCAATCCTCGAACTTTCCTTTCTCGGATGACGAGTTTTGATAGCTTTGATTGTTTGAGATATTGATGTATCCGCAGTCATCGCAGATAAATGCTTCCCTCGCGCTTTGCGTAAGGCGATTTCTCGAGAACCAATCGTAGAAGATGGCTGAGGCCGAGATCGCGACGCCATTCTCCCATATAAAATTACTCTCTATCTGACCGGCGCTGGATTTATTCAAAAGCAGGCCGATACCCTTATTTTTCCCGATATTATTCTCTCTGATAAAAAAGTCTTGGCAATCGTCATACCAGATGCCCGCTTCGCCATTCTCCAAAACATAGCTTTCCGTGACTTTGACGCCACTCGATCCCGTCCCGCCCGTGCACTTGAACCCAGCGACGCTGAAGCCGGTAATTAAGATATTTGAAAATATCGCGTTGCCCGACGACGTTATTACGATGCCGCTCGAACCGCTATCGCGCGCGCCTATGACAGAAAAACTCCTGAATTCCGAAAAGTTCGTCCGCTCGATCGACAGGACTGGCACTTTCGGATTGACTGGCTTGAAGATCGTGCAGGATCCCGCCCCACGCAACGAGACATTGGTCTTCGAGACGATTTTCAAATTCAGACGATACGTTCCGCACGGCACGTAAATCGATGGGGATTTGCTAAGGGCGTCGTTGAAGGCACGAGAGGAATCGGCAATACCCGACGGATCGGCGCCATTGCTCACCACTCCGTCGGTCGCGGGATTGGCAGGAGTGGCGTAGCAGCCCGTAGTCAGCGTCAGACCCGCTATCATGGTCAATCCGAAAATTCGGAACATGGCATTTCCTCTCCGTATGGTCCCGACCCACTGGTTTTGTATGCTGCTCTGCACAGCACTGACAGCGGGCATCTGGCTTGGCCAGCCGCACTTCCGTCCCTCGTGCGGGCTGACAACGCCGATTGGACGCGACGCCCGGCGAAGGCGAGCGCGACGGCGAGCGCGACCCACACACCAGAACTGGGCGATCAATCGCTCATTCCCGCGGGATTGAGCGCTGCAAAGCCTCTGACGTGTCGCGCCAAGTTGGAAGCGCGGTGGGCGTTCCCAGCCGCCAGATATTTTCGCTGTCTTGCACAATAGCGGAGATCGCCCGGGCGATTTCATCGCCATTCGCGTTCGCTGCAAATAGCCGCACTCCCAAAGAAGCATGGACACGGAAGGCGGGTATGTCGCGCGCCAGCACCGGGCACGAGCGTGCAAGAGCTTCCAGCACAGGAAGGC
The DNA here is from genome assembly GCF_036663815.1 of Parasphingomonas frigoris. Classification (NCBI taxonomy): domain Bacteria; kingdom Pseudomonadati; phylum Pseudomonadota; class Alphaproteobacteria; order Sphingomonadales; family Sphingomonadaceae; genus Parasphingomonas; species Parasphingomonas frigoris. Next base: position 90,407 of record NZ_JAXOJQ010000008.1, read on the forward strand.
CGAACCCTTCCCCGTAAGACGTCGCCACCAGCGCACGGGCACGATCGTAAAGGTCCAGCAACGCCTGATCGTCCACCGTGGTCAGCCAGCGAAGCCGGGCGCCATATTCCTTATTTTGCCGGATCCGCCGTTGCAGCGTATCGGTTTTCCAGCCGGCGCCTCCGACGATAACCAGCGTGAGGTCAGAGCCGTTTTCCCAGAGGCGTTCAAACGCATCGATCAGCACATCATACCCCTTGCGAGGTTCGATTGTGCCAACGGCCAGGACGAACGTATCGACCTCCTGCAACGGCACCGCGCCAGTCGCGACACGCGCCGTGTCGGACAGAAGGTCGATGCCCATCGGAAGGACGCATACCGCGACGCCGTCTCGAACCCGGTACCGACGGGACAACATGCTCCCGACCTCCTCCGCCACGTGTGGGGAAATGCACAGATAACCATCGGCGAGCATTGCCGTTGCTGTCAGCCACCAGCGAAACCGCACGGCGACCTTTGCCGAGAAATATCGCGGCGCCTGGATTGGCAATAAGTCATACACGACGAACCAGAAACGCATGCCGGCGCGGCGATAGCGCATGAAAGGACCGCGCTGGCGGCGGATCGCGTCGAACGACAGATCCAGCCCCAAGAACACGTCACCGCTGCGTGGTGACATCGCCAGGCCTTCTTCCGTATCCACGAGCGGCCATGCGGTATGGCGATAGCGTCCCGCCGTATAGCGGACCGGTGTTATGATCCAGCCGCGCGGTTCGAGCGTCATTTGACGCATGACCGAGCGAACGACCCGCTGGATCCCCGTATGGACGTCATTGCGCGCGATCATCGTGACGTCGACCAGGAGCCGTGGAATTCCGTCGACCTTAAGGGGCTCGACCGCCTTGCTCGCCCGTGCGCGCCTCACCCGATGGCGCTCCAACCAGCTGGGCGAGAGGATTGGCAACAGCAACTGAACTAACCGCCAAAACATGCTCGCTGTGCCTTTTGGGCTACGTTCCGCTCGTGTCGCGACGTTCCTCTCCACGCGTGCGCGCGTCCGCTCAGACCGCGTGCAGGGAGTCGGTATAGAATTCGAAGGCTTCGGCGGTATTTTCAAAATTGTGCAGCTGCCCCCGAACAAGGACCGCAGCCCTGGTACAATGCTGCATGATGTAATTTGCATCGTGGGAGACAATCACGAGCGCCCGATCGGCCCGCTTCTCAAACAGCTCAATCCGGCATTTTTCGTGGAAACGCGAATCGCCAACCGAGATCACCTCGTCGATTAGGAAACAATCGAATTCGATGCTCATCGAAACGGCAAAAGCCAGACGAGCACGCATACCCGCGGAATAGGTATTGATCGGCTCGAAAAGATAGTCCCCGAGATCGGAGAACTGCTGGATGAACGCGATGCGCTCCTCGACTTCGACACCGTAGATCCGGCAGATGAACCGGATATTGTCGATACCGGTAAGGGCAGACTGGAACGCGCCGGTATAGGCGAGCGGCCAAGACGCACTCATCTCCCGCGTGACGACCCCGGACGAAGGCTGTTCGGCACCGCTGATGATCCGGATCAATGTCGACTTGCCGGCGCCGTTCCTACCAAGGATCCCAATCCGTTCCCCCGGCGCGATCGACAGGTTGACGTCATTCAGGATCTGCCGCGGCCCCCGCCGCGTATGATAGAATTTGTCGACGTTCGTGAGCGCGATCATTCCGGGATCACTTCGCGGCTGACTTTTCGCAACTGGGCAAGCGCAAGCAGAGTGAAGACCGCACAGACGATCATCGCATAGGCCATGTCATAATGCGCGTGGAACTTGGTTCCGAAAAACCCGTCTCGAATATATTCGGTACAGTTCACCATCGGCAGATAGAGAACGATCTTCTGCGCCTCGACAGGCAGAATATCGACCAGGAAAGCTGCCCCGGAAAGCGGGAAAAGCAGATAGGAAGCCGGATGCCAGAGCTTCTCGACCAATTCGGACTGCTCGGCCCAGGCGGTCAGGAGCAAGGCGCTGGCCATGCCGAACCACGCGAGCACGACCCAACCGCCGATCACCTGAAGCACATCCTCGGGCGGATTGAGCCAGCCGACCGATATGAAGATAACAGACAGGACCACGAAGGAAATCGTGGCGCCGGCCGCCTCGAGCAGCAGACGCGCGAATAGCACGTCCATGACCTTCACCTGCCGGTGATACATCAGCGAAAGGTTAGGCTTTATCGCTCCGATCGATCGCGCCGGCATGTTGCGCCACAACAGCACGCTCGAATAGCCGGTCAGCGCGAAGGCGATAATCGGCAGACCAACGCCGTGAACCGACTTGGTCAAGGTCCACAATGCCGTAACACCCAGCGTGAACAACATCGGTTCGACGAAGAGCCACAAGAAGCCGATGTTATGCCGCCCATAGCGCGTCAGCATCTCGCGCAGGAGCAACGCCCACACGACCCGCCTTTGTATCGCGAACGACGATGACAAAGTCTGCAGGGAACTGCTCGTAGCCATCGTCTTAATTCTTATGCTCTTGGACACCGGCAAGCAGCATGGTCATGATTCCCCACGCGACCAAGCCGAGCAGCAGCGTCGACAGGACTCCCCGGATCCGGCGCGGCTCAAGCGCTTCGTCCGGCAGGCTCGGCTCGACGATCCGTTCGAGATAGGCTTGCTTGCGCCGCGCCTCGTTCGACGCATCCTGCAGCGAGGCCATCGCCGCCGCCAATTGCTTGTCCGAGAACTGGCTCTCGAGGGCCAGGCGCTGATACTGTGCCGCGGTCGACGACAGCGACTTGCGACCGCCCGCGACCATCGACACCTGATTCTGCATCTCGCGCTCGAGACCCTGCAGTCGCGTCGCGAGCACTTCGATCTGCGGATTTTGCGGCGTATAGGAGCGGAGCTGGAGCAGTTCCGAACGCGCCGCGATGATCTCGTCCTGGAGTTTGGAAACCATCTGCAGCTGTGCGGTCGCCTGCTTCTCGGGATCGACGACACCTTCGCGGTTGCGAAACGCCGAAAGCGCAAGCGCGGCTGCGCGGGCCTTGTCCTTGGCTTCGTCGACTTCCACCGAAGCGAAGTGGATCAGGTCCTGCCGGCCGCGCTCGTTCAAATGGTTGACGGTCGTTTCGGCCATCCCGAGGAGCTGCGAATTGACGCGGTAGGCTTCCTGCGCGGAAAAAGCGCGAACCGTCAGCGTCGTGATCGATGCGGCGCTTTCATGGTCGATCGCGACCTTGCCCTTGTAAAATCGGTACAGGGCCTCGAAGCTATTGTTGAACCCGTTGCCGTTGAAGCGATCGATGAAGGAGATATGCGAATCGCCATAGGCCTTCCGGAAAGCGTCACCCTTGTTGAGAGCGACCAGCGCATCGCGCGACTGAATGAAGCTTTCCGCCGCGTAGACCTCATCCCCGCCATTGGTGAACCCGGTCGACTTCAGAAGCACGCCCAATCCAGAAGTTGCGGGCTTGTCCGGACTCCGCACAACGAACCTGGACTCCGAAATGTAAACATCGGATGCGAGGAAAAAGAAGTAAAAAATCGAAATAATCGTAGGAATTACTACGCTAAATAGCAAAACCCGATCGATTTTTGCAATTCGCTCAAACATCGTGTTTTGCATAGTGTTCAGCATTCCGTGTCGATCGAGATACGATCGGTTTTATAGTCAATTGCGCACGAGGCGCCAGTTTTGCAACTGCAAAGCCCCCGCCCCCCTGGATCGCCCGCGCCAAAGGGTGTCATCGGGCACGCATGATAGGCTTGGCAGATATCCTAGCCCAGGAGAGACATCAACGAGATCAGGGGACTGCGGTGGAAAGCGTTGCGATCGGAAACACCGTCGACGAAATGACGCTGACGAATTTCTGGATATCGGCCAACGGCGCGTTCGACACGTAGAGCACGTCCTTGTCGCGAATCGGAAAGCTCTGCGCGACGAAGAAGGTCGCGGGATCCTTGAGATTGACACGATAGATCACCGCGACCTTGCCGTCGGGGGTCAGCTGCGCCCCTTCCCGCAAGGCCGGATCGAGCGTCGCCGGATCCTCGAACCGGAACAGGAACACGCCCTTCACGTCGGCACGCTGGTCCTGAATGCCGGAAACGCGACCCAGCGCCTGGATGAGCGTGACCCCCGTCCCCTCGAACGCCAGCTCTTCGTTGCGCCCGGTGGCGCCCAGCGCCGTGAAGCTGAAAGGCTGGAACAAGGCGGTGACGACATCGTCGGGCTGCAGCCGGATATTCTGACGTGGGTCGCGGATGACCGAGGCAAGCGGCATCGATGCGATGCGCTGCCCGCGGGTGATCTGGATCGTCATCTTGCCGATCGGCTGGCGTACCCCTCCGACGGCCGCCAGGACGTCGAGCAACCGCTCGCCCTTCGCGGTCACCGGGACCCGCGCGCTCGAGGTCACATCGCCGACGACCGTGACGTTCGAACTGGCATTACGCACCATGCGAACGATGACCTGCGGCAAATGCGCCTTGCCGGAGAGCCGATTGGCAATCTCGCGTTCAATCTGCGAGGCGGTTCGTCCCGCTGCCACGACGGACCCGACGAAGGGAATGTTGATACGCCCGTCGCTGCTGACCATCTGTTCGGGCAGCGTCGTGCCGCGCGCCGTCGAGCTGGACGAGACGAGGCGTGCATCCCCCCCGGCAGCGCCGAAGAGCGCCGCGGGAGGCGCCTCCCAGATTGCGATGTCCAGCACGTCGCCGCGTCCGATAATGGACCCGGCGGCATAGCCGTCACCCAGCGATTCCGAAAAGAGCCGGTCGTGCTGGCTGGCAATGACCCGACGCGCCACCGCGTCCGAAACATCGATGATCTTGATCGACGCGTTGTTGGTCATCACAGCGCCGTCGGCGCGGTTTACCGCGCGGGATGACGGCCCAGCCGCCGACATGATCGCACATGCCGACAAGGGGAGTACAACGGCACACGCTGCCGCTGCTCTGCCGAACATACCGGAAAACTGGCCCAGCCGAGAAGTCGTCATCACGTTCCTTTAACCGACCCTGTCGCTGCATGCACGGTAGATATCGACCGTTTTCTCAATACATCGGCTCCAGCTATAGTGGGCCGCGACGTTCAGGCCGGCCCATATAGCGCCCTTGCGCCAGATGTCATCATCCAAACCCCGTTCGATCGCCAGGCTGAGGGCATCGATATCGTCGGGATCGATCATCATCGCCGCGCCGCGGGTAACTTCGGGGAGGCAGGAGCGATCCGATACGATCGTCGGAACGCCGCACGCCATCGCCTCGATCGGCGGAAGCCCGAAACCTTCATAGACCGACGGGTACAGGAAGAGCCGCGCGCCCGCATAGAGCGTGGGCAGTTCTTCCTCCGGCACGAAGCCGAGCATGATCAGCCGCCCCTTGCGCTGCTCGCCCTCGATCAACGCGTGTAGGCTGGCATTCCCCCAGCCCTTTGCTCCAACCAGGACCAGCGGGACATCCCGCCCCGTCCGGTCACAAAAGCGTGCATGGGCGACGATCGCCGCTTCGATCCGCTTGCGCGGCTCGAACGTCGCAACCGACAGAATATAGTCGCCGATCGGCCCGCCGAGGAGCCGGGACAGGCGCGGCGCGAGCGTCGCCCGTTCCTCGGGCCGAAAACGGTCCGACACGCCGAGGTGCACCGTGGTGACCTTTTCGGCGGGGTAAGACAGATGCGAGATCAGGTCACGGCGGGTCGCCTCGGAATCGGTGATGACGTGGAGCGCCCGGTCGAGCGAGCTCGCGAACTGCTTCTCGAAATCACGGATCCGTTCGATCGGATGCGTTTCGGGATGGAGGTAGATCGACAGATCGTGAACGGTAACGACACCCGTCTCGGCCTGGCGCGGCAGGAAGTAATTCGTCCCGTGGATCAAACGCCGGTCGAAGCCGGCCCGTGTCCGCCAGCGCCGAATTGCCTTGGGCAAGCGCGACCGCCGCCGCGTCTGCCCGGTCAGCAGGGCGGCGGGATCGGAACGCCAATGGTCGACGAGGAAATAGGAAAGGTCGTCGATCGCGCGGTTCTGGGCCAAGCCTTGGCACAGCTCCCAGGTATAGCGGCCAATTCCCGTGAGATTCGTGGAGAGCGAATCGACCGTAATCCCGACGCGCATGCCTATGACTCGATCATCCATCGCAGGGTGTCTTCGAGTGGCGGCATCGCCAAGGGGCCGATGACGCGCTCGAGCGCCGCGCGCGATCCCTGTAGCAGCTTTACCTCATTGGCGCGGACGAACGCGGGGTTTACGCGCACGTCAATCTCGTGCCCGGCAATCCGGCATGCCAGCGCAACGACTTCGCGCAGCGATGCTGCCTCGCCCGAGCAGACGTTGAAAGTCCCGCCGACGGCTTCCGGCGCCTCGATCAACCGCAGATAGGCGTCCACGACCGCACGAACGTCCGAAAAGTCGCGCGCCACGTCGAGGTTGCCAAGCTCGATCACCGGCGCCTTCTGCTTGATGTAGCTGACGATCTTCGGGATCAGGAACGCGTCGCTCTGTCCGACACCGGTATAATTGAACGGTCGTGCGACGATCACCGGCAGGCGCGACGCATAGATAGCCGCCAGATTCTCGACCGCAGCCTTTGTGATGGCATAGTCGTTGGCTGGCCGGATCGGCGTGGCCTCGGTCAGCGTACCCGCGCTGGCATTGCCGTACACGTTGGCGCTGCTCGCTACGAGTACCGCGCGTGGCGGAGTCGAAGCGGTCGCGCTGGCCTCGAGGAGCGCTCGCGTGCCCAAGATGTTGGTTCGGTACATCTCGCCCAGGTCGCCGTGCGCAACGAACGCTATCCCAGCGAGATGCACGATATAGTCGGGACGGACCTCGGCGATGAGCGCCGATATACCGTCCTGATCGAGCAAATCGCCGGAATGCAGGACGCCGATCGCGTCCTGCCCTACCCGCGCGGCCTCCCGGGCCAGGCCATGGACCTCGTGTCCGGCGTCACTCAGGCGCTTCGCCATGTAGCGCCCGGTGAAGCCATTGACGCCGGTAACGAGCGTTCTGGTCACAGACGCAGGCCCCGGACGTCGAGCCCCTCAGATGGTGCCGCCAAACGGGTCGGCCGCAGCACGAAGGCAGCGCGACCAGTCGCCTGCTCCATGCTCAAAAGGACACGCCTTGCTGATTGCGACGCAGATCCGCCGCCACCATCAGGCGGCAGAGTTCTTCGAGCGTCGTCTTGGGCTTCCAGCCGAGAACCCGCTCGGCCTTGCTCGCATCACCGATCAGCAGATCGACTTCGGCCGGACGATGGAAGCGCGGATTGACGCGGACGAGTTCCTTGCCGGTCGCGACATCAACTGCCGTCTCGTGATCGTCGGCACCACGGAACTCGAGATCGATGTCCGCCGCCTTGAACGCCATCCGCACGAAATCACGGACGGTCTCGGTGCGATTGGTCGCGAGCACGAACGTATCGGGCTCGTCGGCCTGCAGCATCGCATACATGCCTTCGACATATTCCTTGGCGAAGCCCCAGTCGCGCTTGGCGTCCATGTTGCCGAGCTCGAGCACCTCGGCCTTGCCGAGCTTGATCTTGGCGACGGTGTCGGTGATCTTGCGCGTGACGAACTCGCGACCGCGCAGCGGGCTCTCATGGTTGAACAGGATGCCGCTGCTGCCGAAAATGCCGTAGCTCTCGCGATAGTTGATCGTGATCCAGTGGGCATAGAGCTTGGCGACGCCGTACGGGCTGCGCGGCCAGAAGGGCGTATCTTCCTTCTGCGGCACGGCCTGCACCTTGCCGAACATCTCCGACGTGCTCGCCTGGTAGAAGCGGATCTTCGGGTTCACGCAGCGAATCGCCTCGAGCATGTTGAGCGCGCCGATGCCGGTGATCTCCGCGGTCGTCGCGGGCTGGTCGAACGACACCCCGACGAAGCTCTGCGCCGCGAGGTTATAGACCTCGGTCGCCTCGGACGTCTGCAGGAGGCGGATCGACGAGGAGAGATCGGTCAGGTCGTGCTCGACGAGATGCAGATTCGGATCGTTGAGAATGCCAAGTTCTTCGATGCGCCAGAAATTGACCGAGCTCGTGCGACGATACGTACCGTAAACCCGATAGTTCTTGGCGAGCAGCAACTGCGCGAGATACGCGCCGTCCTGGCCCGAAATCCCTGTTATCACAACAGTTTTCATTAATCGCCTCTCAAATGGTGATTGCTTCAGAGCAGGTCTGGGACGCACGCCCCCCAGACAATACGCGCCGCGATAAAGAGCGTGCCGGCACGCAGCTGGATGCCTCTTCGTTGCTCACAAGTGCCCGTCGGCCATTAGCAGGGTTTTTGTGGGGGTACAGTGCAAATTTGGGCTCCGGCAGGATGCGACCCCGCCGTATGCGCCCTGCCGCCGGCGTGCTTCGTTACCGCGAGGGGTCCGGCCCGATCGCTTTCGGCGTCGCGCCTTCTTTAGCGGGCAAGACCGGTGGCTTAGCGGCAGTAGCCGCCACCTTGAGCGGACTGGCCGCCTCGAGCCGTGCGACCACGCCCATGATCACCTTGTCGAGCGCTTCGTCCGAGAAGAAACCGCCCGGCACGAGGCATCGATCGATCAGGACACGCCGAAACGCCGCGAACGTCTCGGGATCGGGCTTTACCGGAGCGCACCAGAAGTCATCGAGGCGGCCCTGGAAGGTTATGCCCTCGATATCGTACACGGCCTGACCCAATGCGATGACCGGCACGTCGAGTGCCACCGCCAGCGTTCCGCTCGTGCTGTTGATCGTCACCATCCCAGCGGACCGTTGCGCGAGCGGGACGATATCGCCCATTTCGAGATAGTCGACACGCTCGGAAACGCCGTGCAACGCGGCCACGATCGCGGTTTCGTTGCGCCAGTCCCGCACGCCGTTGTCGAGCGGATGCTCCTTGACGACCAGACGCATGGTCTTTGGCGCGTGCCGCGCAAACGACGAGATCACCATCAGCAGTGCGTCAGCAATGCCGGCGAACGACGAATGGAACCGGATTTGCGCATCCGAATCGAGCTGAAGCGGAAAGACCACGTACGGCGCCGCTTGCTCCGCCAGCGCGGCAATCGTCGCGTCCGCGCGGGCGCGCGCTTCCTTGCGTCGCATCAATTTGCGCATCCAGCCGATCCCTTCGACGATCGGGTGCCACGGACGGTGATTTTCCCAGAATGGATAGTGCCACCGGGTCAACACGTCGGCGAAATTGTAGAGTACGCCTTCGGTCGCACGGCGTCGAAACGACGCGGGAAGCGGATGATTTTCGGGGACCGGCGGCAACGTCGCCGCCTCGGCGCGGTACCAAGCCCCATCGCGGGGCAGCGTCGAATGGCCGTTCACTCCGCCCAGTTCGAGCGTCACCCAGTCAGGCCGGATGTATCCCTCCTCGAACACATGGACGGGGATGTGCAGGTCGCGGCAGATGGAGATCGCGGCGATATGCATCGGCCGACAATCGCCGAACAGGACGACGTCGGTAATTCCCCGATCGGCGATGATCCGCTTCAGCGCGTCCGGCCATTGCGCCGGAGTCCCACGATAGTCGATGCCGTTCGGCAGACGCCAGAAAAACCGGTCGCCGCCGTTGAAATTCACCTTGTGCACGCAATAGCCATCGCGCCGGAGCGCCTGGCCGACCTTGCGGAACAGCGGCCCCATCAGCCCCTGGAGTAGCAGAATGTTGCGCTGTTCGAGGGCTGGCGGCGCGCCCGGCGCCGCTACCTGCGGCATGAGGACTGGCCTGTCAGCCAAATGTTCGGGCATCTGCTCGTCCTTATCGTTACCCAATCATGGTCCTGCCCCGCGAACCATATTCACCAAGGTTGCGCTCATAGGGCGTGGTTCCGACTATTCCAAGGCGAATGCCCGCCCCCGATCGTGACAGCCAGCGCCGCCGACGCTATAGGGGCAACCGCTTCTCCTTCCAGCATTTCGGCAGGCAAGGTTCGATTCGAGACTGGCGACGCGCCAATTGCGAGGCGCGCATTTGTGGCGGAAGATGTGATTTCCTTTATCATCATGCTGGTCGCGTCGGTGCTGCTTGACGCGGGTGTCCGGCCGCATCCCGCGCGCTACCGCCGACTGCCTGGGCTGGTGCTCCACCTGTTGACGATGACCGCGGTCTTCGGGCTCGCGCTCGCCGGATCGGGCAACGCGCCCGTGTCGGCATTGTTGGCTTTCGCGCTGCTGGCCCTGCTCGTGGTCGCTTCCAACGCGAAATTTCCGATGCTCGGCGAGCCGCTGATCTTCTCGGATCTGGCGCTGCTGCTCGCCGTGGTGCGCCATCCGCGATTCTATTTTACCGCGATCCCGCTGCAGCAACGCTGGCTGGCGGCGGTCGCGGCGACCGTTGCCGCGCTGACGCTGGTGGCGTTGTTCACGCCGGCCCCTGCGCCGCACCTGTTCGGCCTGCTGCTCCTGCTCGGGGCTGGGAGTGGCGTGCTCCTGCTGATGCGAGGCAAGGCTTTCGCGGGATTGGCGCAACGCCCTGCGCTTGAGGAGGATTTGCTGCGCTACGGCCTGATCGCAACGCTGCTGCTATACTGGCAGCGGTGGCGCGAGACGGCGCCCCCCGTGCGCCTTTCGCCCCGCCAGCCGCCACCCGGCGCAGCGCACGCGGGCGCCGAGCCGCCGCAGCTGATCATTGCCGTTCAGTGCGAATCATTCGCCGATCCCGTCGCGCTGACGGGCGATCCGGCGCGCGCACTTCCTGGGTTGGACGCCGCCCGCGCGGCCGCGTGGCAATATGGCCAGCTCGAGGTGAGTGGTTTCGGCGCCTACACGATGCGGACCGAATATGGCGTGCTGTTCGGTCGCACCGAGGAGGCATTGGGTTTCCGACGCTACGATCCGTTTTTGACTGCGCATAGCGAGACGACCTACGCTGTATCGGCGCAGCTCCAGCACGCCGGCTATCGATGCAGCTTCGTCCATCCGCACGACCTGCGATTCTACGGCCGCGATCGCCTGATGCCGGCGATCGGGTTCGATCGGCTGATCGGCGCGGACGATTTCGCGCCGGTACCGGACGATGGCGGACGCTATGTCAACGACCGGGCGCTTGGCGCCACGCTCTCCGCTCTGGTCGATGAAACATCCGGCCCGGCATTCTTCTATGCGGTGACGATGGAGAATCACGGGCCTTGGGACAAGAATCGCGAGCCTGGGGCAGCGATCGGTCTCGACGCCTATTTGCGTCATTTGCAAAGCAGCGACGCGATGCTGAGCGCGCTGTGCGAGCGCGTGGCGCTTGACGCGCGACCCGCCTTGCTCATCTTCTTCGGCGATCACCGGCCGAGCATTCCCGGCATCATCGAACCGGGCGGCGCACGACACACGCCGTATGTGATGCTGCGCTTCGACGGGGCCGGCAACGCGATCCCCGGCAAGGGCCGCGTCGATCTGTCGCCGGCCGAACTGCATCATGCGATGCTCGGCTGCGTATGGCCGGATGCCGCCACAGCATCGGACATCTAGCGCAGGCCCTGGCCGCGTGCGGCGACGCCGGCCCGGCGTGCGGGCCAGCGTCTGATCGACCGCTTACTTAAGGCAGGCGACGATGCCTTCGATCACCGCGACGGTTTCCTTAGGGTCGCGCACGCGGACCGTGTCGAGCCCGAGCTCCTTCGCCGGATAGTCGTTGCCGCCCGGGAAGATCGCGTCGCCGATGAACATCATCTCGTCGAGCGCGATGCCGCTCGCGTCGCGCAGCTTCTTGAGGCCGTATGCCTTGTCGACGCCTTCGCGGGTGATGTCGATCGAGGTCGCGCCGCCCATGTTGATCGACAGGCCGGGCAGCCGCGTGCGCAGCTCAGCCTGGATGATCTTGCGCTTGGCGAAATCCGGATCCCAATGCTCCTTGGCATCGAGCGGCGCCTGCTGGCCAAGTGCCGAGAAGGTGATCTGGCTGCCGCGATCCTCGATCCGCTCGCCCCAGGTCTGCTCGGGAACGAAGCCCGTCGCGACCAGCGCGGCATCGAATTCGGTCAGGATCTTGGCCTTGGTGGCATCGTCGAACAGCTCGGCAAAGACCGGCGACCAGGCGCCGTCCTTGAAGGTGTAGAGCTTGGTGCCGGTGGTCGGCATCAGCCACAATTTGCTGCGATCGGCAGAGTCTGGCAGCCGCGAGGCGACCTGCTTTTCGAACTGCGGCCAGTCGCCGCCCGAGATCACCGCGACATGCGCGACGCCGAGCAGGTCGGTCAACGCCTGCTGCATAGCCGCCTGCAGCGGCTGCTTGCTCTCGGCGAGCGTTCCATCAAGGTCGAAGGCAACCAATTTTTTCATGCGAGAGTCTCTGACATCGAGGAGCGAAAGGCCGGCAATTGCCACGTCTCGCCTTCGCCCGACCCAAACGGATTTGGCAAGTCAATTGTACCGCGCGGCGCGCCGCGGTGCCCCAAGGGCCGGTCGACGAAGCCCGCGCACGTTTGTCGATAGAATGGACGCAACCTTTTGAGCCGCGAGCGCTTTTTCCTATTGGCGTATGGTCCCGGCAGATACGCCGATGTAAGCTACGCCCGTCTGCGGTAGTATAGTCCACTACTGGAGACGTCCGTCGCAAGATATCTCGCCATGTATGAGCAGACAAGGTTATCCAAATTGGTTTCAAAGTCGCCCCATGCCAGCGCAAAAGCAGGTCTCCCGGAGAGGCGCAAGACGCGCAACGCGACCTTAGTGGAATCTCGACCAGCGAACGCGCTTCTCGAATCGGCGCCATCTTGGGTTTTGGCCGGTGGCGACAGGGGTTCACTTCCAACACCGATATTTCTACATTCGAGTTTTCGAACGTCGAGCACCTGGCTCTGGTCAAAATTTCGCGGGCTTCCCAACGTCCTGGCATATTACGAAATCTTCAATGATATTTTGGCCGGTCTTGAGGGCAATGCGATAAATGCTTCAAATTATTCGACCTGGGAGTCGCATCACCCAGCTCAGGCGCCCTACTTTCTGGAGTTTTTGCCTCTGCTGAAGCGCGGCGGCGGGGTCGTGGGGTTTGACGCCAGCATGGCGCTCGAGCGCTTTATCCCGGACGGCGGACTGAACGGGATGTTGTCCCTCGAGGAACAGGCGTATCTTACCACACTGGTTGATCACGCCTATCGCAGTCGTCAGATCCCATTGCTAAGTTGCACCCGCAGCGTCGGGCGGATGGCCGCCATCAAACGCTTCATGCCGGTGAAGAATATCTTGCTGCACCGCAATATATTCGATCAATGGTCGTCTTATTCGGGGCAGTTCCTGCGGGGCAATGCGTTTTTCTTGGAGACGATATCGCGGACCGCGGTGTCGTTCGGGCACGATGCCTTTCTCGGTGGTCTTCGGGACGTCTTTTCGGGCAGCAGTGCCTCGCCAAAGGACGAACAGACATTCTTGCTGTTCATCCTGATGCATATCTATCTGTATGCTCAAGGCGTTGAATCAGCGGATCTTGTCGTCGACACCAGTGCCGTGGCGACCGACCCGGAGCAGCGCTATGCGATGGAAGGCGAGCTGTCGAAACTGGTGTTCGCGCCCATCGACCTTTCCGACGCCACGCCATCTTTCGATGCTTCGATCCTCCTCGTTCGCGACCGGAAGCAGTTCGTCGACACCATCGAGCAATTCGTCAAGATTATCGCATCGACCTGCCCGACCGAGCGATCTGCGGCTTTTGCCTTCAAGCTCAAGGACGATACGCTCGCGCAGTGGGATCTGCACGATACGCTGATGCGGAACTCGATCTCGTGGTACGAACGATCGTCCACCGCGCTACAGCAAAAGATCGACGACCAGTCGCTCGCCAGCGCGGCAACGGAAACCGCGCTGAAGGCGATTGAAGGCGAGCGCGATGGCATCTCGGGGAGTGTCGCCGAGATCGACTCGGCACGGCGCGCGGCGGAGATCGCGCGCGGCGAGGTCGCAAGCGAACGCGACACACTTGCTGCCACTCTGGCCGAGACGGCGGCGGCCCACGCTGCGGCGCATAATATGGTCGTCGCATTGCAGGGCGAGCGTGATCATCTCGCGGCTGCCCTCGCCGAAGCGCAGGCCGCTCGGGGCGCGGCCGAAGCAGCGTCGGCAACGGCTGACGCCGCTGCGCACGAGCTCGAGCGTCACCGTCTTGCGGCAGCCCTCGCCGATATGGGGGAAACCCGAAACGTCGCCGAACAGGCGGTCGCATCCCTCGAAGCCGAACGCTACCGGCTCGCTGACGCGCTTCGCCGAAAGCAAGCCGACCACGACGCGGCACGCGATTGGGCCGTCGCGCTCGAACGCGAGCGCGACGCCCTCGAGGCGCGGCTTGCGGGAGCCGAGGCGTCCTGCTCCGCAGCGGACGGGGCGTTTGCCGCGCTGAAAGTTGAGCGCGATCACGCCGATGCTGCGCTTGCGCAGATGCGGACAGAGCGAGAAGCAGCGGAGGCAGCCAACGCGGCCGCCGAAGCCGAGCGCGACGGGCTCGCCGCCGCGCTTGCGGAAACGATCTCTTTGAAAACGGCGGCAGAGGGCAGGATCGCTGCGCTGACAGCCGAGCGCGACACGCTCGCGGCGACTGTCGTGGCGTCAGAAGCGGAGATTGCCACGCTTAATGGAGCACGCGACGACATCGCGAACGATCTCGCTTTGTCCAAGGAAGAGCTTGCGCGAACAGCCGACAGCCTGGCCCAGACCGTGTCGGCGCGGGAAACCGCTGACGAGATCGTAGCCGCGATCGCGGCCGAGCGCGACCATCTCGCGGCCAGTCTCGCGGAAATTCAGGCGGGGCGCGACGCCGCAGAACAGGCCGTCGTCACCCTGACCAACGAGCGCGACGGAATCGCCGCCGATCTGAACGCGACACGGGCGATGGTGACCGCAGCGCAAGATACGGTGGACGCGCTGACCGCCGACCGGGACCGCCTCGCCCTCAGCCTGTCGGAAGCGCAGGCCGCGCGTGAGGCGGCCGAGGCGGGATTCGCCGCGCTGCAGGCCGACTATGACGGTCTGGCGACTCGCCTGACTGAAACACAGGCCGGCCATACGGCGGCGGTGGACTACATCGCCCGCCTCGAAACCGAGCGCGACCGGCTGGCGGCTGCCCTCGACGAAGCGGCAACCGCGCGTACGACGGTCGATGCAGCGTTCGCCGCGCTACGGATGGAATGCGATGGCATCGCCGCCAATCTGGCCGACGCCGAGGGTCGTGGCGTCGGACTCGAGGCGGAGCGGGTGCGGATCGCGGAGCTGTTGTCGAGCACGGAGTCGGCCCGTGCCGCAGCCGACGAGGCGCTCACGGCCTTGCAGACGGATCGTACCGCGATCGCCGCCAGCCTGGCGGAATCGGAGGCGGCGCGCACGGCCTCAGACGATCAGGTCACCGCGCTGCGGGCCGAGCGCGACAGCGTCGCGGCAGCGCTCGCCGCTCTGGAAGCGGCCCACGCGGCGGCCGAGGCGGCTCGGGCAGCGCGCTTCGCCGGTCTGCGAAAACTCTGGCCGACGTCGTGAGCTTTGGATCGAAAGCGCCCATATCGTCTTCACAAGGTGACGGATTTGGCATCGGGCGCAGAGCGCATTTCGCGCGCCGGTCTCGAATTGAGTGGCGTGCCGCTGGCAGCGAACGGCGTTCTGCGGCAGACACTCATCATTGATTAACGTGGAACGAGCTATCGCCACAGGTATCGGGGATTTCGCCAAAATCCCTCGTTATTGCGGTGAAATACGCTATTGCGAATTGATCACGATCGGTGCCCGGTGTACGAGTTATGCTGCGCCGCAGTAAAAAAATGAACCGAGCGGCCCTAATCCTAGGATTTTATGCCTGCCATTGATCCGCGAAGAGAGACAGCGCCAGTGACGAAAGGCAAAGTTCCCGAAGAGCGTATCCGGTTGTTCCGTAACGACTTTCTTGAACGTACGACGATGGTTTCGCCGATCGCCTTCGTGGTGACCTGGTCGGTCATGCTCGCGCTCGCGGTGTATGCGAGCTGGGGCGTGGCGAGTTTCGTCGCGTCGGTTGGGCTGGTGATGATCGGCCTGCTGATTTGGTCGCTCTTCGAATATGGCATGCACCGGTTCCTGTTCCACATGAAGCTGACGTCGGATCTGGGCCGCGCCTTCGTCTTCCTGACGCACGGCAACCACCATGCGCAGCCCAACGATGCGATGCGCAACATCATGCCGCCGGTCGTCAGCATCGGCATCTCGAGCATGGTGTGGGCGATCCTCTGCCTCGTCGCCGGCGATGCCGGGTCGGTGATCTTCATCGGCTTCGGGATCGGCTACGTGACGTATGACAGCATCCACTACGCCTGCCACCAGTTCCCGATGCGCCACGGCGTGCTGGGGCGCCTGCGGCGCCACCATATCCGGCACCATTATGCCCAGGAGGAAGGCAATTTCGCGATCACCGCGATCTTCTGGGATCGCCTGTTCGGTACCGAAGTCTCGACCAAACGCCGCTGAGGCGATTCTGCCCATATCGTGAAGCCACGCGGGTCCACCGCCGTCCTATTCGAAAAATTCGCTATGTGTTACCGACATAGTGCACTATAGCACCAGATAGCGAGAAGCTGTCGAAAGAGGTGCAATGCCCCGCGTCTTACTGTCTGGGAACCGGCCGTCGGGCCGCAGCGCGACGCTGGTGCGCGCGTGAGCTTTCGCAACATCTCGGCCTGGGCGATCCGCAACCCGATCCCCCCGCTCGTCCTGTTCGTGATGCTCACCGTCGCGGGAATGGTCAGCTTCGCGCGGATGCAGGTCAACGACAATCCCGACATCGACTTCCCGGTCGTCATCGTTTCGGTCAGCCAACCCGGCGCCGCACCGAGCGAGCTGGAGAATCAGGTCACGCTCAAGATCGAATCCGCGGTGCGCAGCCTCGCCGGGATCGACGAGATCAACTCGACCGTCTCCGAGGGACAGTCGACTACCGTCATCCAGCTCGCCATCGGCACGCCGATCGACCGCGCGGTGGAAGACGTGCGCAGCGCGGTCCAGCAAGTGCGCAGCGACCTGCCCGACGGCATCCTCGAGCCGCAAATCTCGCGCGCTGACACCACCGGCAACGATCTGGCGAGCTATGCCGCGATCGGCACCGACATGACGATGGAGGAGCTCAGCTGGTACATCGACAATACCGTCGCGAAGGAACTGCTGTCGGTCCCCGGTATGGCGAACGTCGATCGCAACGGCGGGGTCAATCGCGAGATCCGCGTGATCCTCGACCCGCTCAAGCTGCAGGCGCAGGGCATCACCGCGAGCGAGGTCAACCAGCAGCTGCGCCAGGTCAATCTCAACGCCGCCGGCGGCCGAGCGCAGATTGCGGGCTCGGAGCAGGCGGTCCGCGTGCTCGGCAACGCCCACACCGCTTACGATCTCGGCCAGACGCAGATCTCGCTCGGCACCGGGCGAACCGTCAAGCTCGCCGACATCGCGCAGATCCGCGATCTCTACGCCGAACAGCGCACCGCTTCGGCGCTCGACGGCCGCCAGGTGCTGAGCTTCGATTTCCAGCGTGCCAAGGGTGGCTCGGACGTCAGCGTTTTCCACGGTGCCGAGGCCAAGCTCGCCGCGCTCGAGAAGCGCAATCCCAAGGTGCATTTCCAGCAGATCTTCAACCAGGTCAAATATACCGAGCTGCAATATCATTCGGCGATCGACACGATGATCGAGGGCGCCGTGCTCGCGGTCGTCGTCGTCTTCATCTTCCTGCGCGACTGGCGCTCGACCGTCATCTCGGCGCTCGCCATCCCGCTCTCGGCGATCCCGACCTTCTGGTTTATGGACCTGATGGGCTTCACGCTCAATGGCATCAGCCTGCTGGCGCTGAGCCTCGTCGCGGGCGTGCTGGTCGACGATGCGATCGTCGAGATCGAGAATATCGTGCGGCACATGCGGATGGGCAAATCGGCCTATCAGGCCTCGATCGACGCCGCCGACGAGATTGGCCTCGCGGTGCTTGCCACCACTATGGCGATCGTCGCGGTGTTCCTGCCGGTCGGGCTGATGCCGGGCATTTCGGGGCAGTTCTTCAAGAATTTCGGCCTGACCGTCGTCGTCGCGGTGCTGATGAGCCTCGCCGTCGCGCGCCTCATCACGCCGATGATCGCGGCCTATTTCCTCAAGGCCGAGGGGCATCGCTCGCACGGCGAAGGGCCGATCATGAACGTCTATATGGCGGTGCTGCGCTGGACGCTGCTGCACCGCTGGTCGGCGGTGGTCGGCGGGATGGGTGCGCTCGCGCTGACCGTGCTGTGCGCCGGCGCGCTGCCGATGACGTTCCAGCCCGATCAGGACGAGGATTCGGCGCGCGCGACGATCGAAATGGTGCCGGGTACGACGCTCGCGCAGACCGAGGCCGTGGTGAATCAGGTCGCTGCGCTGCTCAAGCGGCAGCCCGATGTCGAGACGACCTATCAGCGTGCGGCAGTCGGCAGTGGCCGCGTCACCGCGATCTTCAAGCACCACAAGACGCAGACGAGCAGCGAATTCCAGCGCGCGCTGGCACCGCAACTCGCGCAGATCGCCGATGCGCGCGTCTCGTTCCGCTCGAGCAATGGCGGCAACAGCGGGCGCGATCTGTCGATCACGCTCGCCGGATCGGACCCCGAGCTGCTACGCCGGACCGCGATCACGCTGGCCGAGCAGATGTCGCACCTATCGACCGTGACCGCGCCGCGCATCGTCGGCGACCTGCAGCGTCCCGAGATCGTGATCAAGCCGCGCATGGATCTCGCCGCAAGCATGGGCGTGACGACGGCAGCGCTGTCGAACGCGATCCGCGTCGCCACGCTCGGGGACATCGACCAGAACAGCGCGAAATTCTCGCTGAGCGACCGCCAGGTGCCGATCCGCGTCGCGCTCGACGAAAATGCGCGGACGCGCCTGTCGACGATCCGCAACCTTCCGATCCGCACCGCGAGCGGTGGCTCGGTGCCGCTCAGCCTGGTCGCCGACATCAGCTTCGGCGCCGGCCCGACCAAGATCGAGCGCGTCGCGCAGCAGCGGCAGATCACCGTCGGCGCCGATCGCGCGCCGGGCGTGGTCAGCAGCACCGCGATGGACCAGATCGACGCGCTGCCGGTCATGAAGGCGCTGCCGCTCGGCGTTGCCAAGCTGACGCTCGGCCAGCAGAAGTTCGAGACCGAGATGATCAATAATTTCGTCGCCGCGGTGGTGGCCGGCATCCTGTTGGTGTTCGCGGTGCTGGTGCTGCTGTACCGCCGCTTCCTCGCGCCGTTCGTCAATCTCGGGTCGCTGATGCTCGCGCCGCTCGGCGGGCTGATCGCCTTGCTGATCACCGGCAATCCGATCTCGATGCCGGTGCTGATCGGGATGCTGATGCTGCTCGGCATCGTCGCCAAGAATTCGATCCTGCTGATCGACTTCGCGCTCGAGGAAATCGCCAAGGGCGTCGAGCCGATCGCGGCGATCCTCGATGCCGGGCACAAGCGCGCGCAGCCGATCGTGATGACGACGGTGGCGATGGTCGCCGGGATGATACCGACCGCGCTGTCGCTGAGCGGCGACGGATCGTGGCGCGCGCCGATGGGGATCACGGTGATCGGCGGCTTGCTGTTGTCGACCGTGCTGACGCTGGTGATCGTGCCGGCGAGCTTCAGCCTGGCGATGGGGATCGAGCGCTGGATCGGCCCGCGGATGGGGCGGCGGTTGCTGACCTATCGCCCGGGCGATGCGGCGCTGCCGGGACGCGTCGTCGCACATCCGGCGCTGGGGCCGGCGGAGTAACCCCCCTGCCGCTTACTGCTCGTCGAGGTCGAGGAACGGCACGACGTCGTTGTCGGTCGCGAACCACAGGCCGGCCTGGACCTCGTCGGACTGCTGCTGGGCGATCAGCATCGCCTCGGACAGCGGACCATAGAAGAGCGTCTGCGCGACCGGGTCGCTCTCGTCGAGATAGTAGAGCCGGACGGTTGCGGTCGAGGAGGTGGTGCGCATGGTGCCGCCTTGGAACCGCGAGCCCGAGCGCGCAAGTCAGCCTGGCGTGACGTCGGCCTCGGCCGCGGCGAGCACGCCGACGAGATGCTGCACCGTCGCGCGCAGATCGGCGAGCTCGTCGGGCGAAAGCGCTAGCCCGCTCGCCAGCGTGCGCGGCACGTCGCGTGCCGTATCGCGCAACGCGGCGCCGCGTTCGGTCACGCCGACCAGCACGCGGCGTTCGTCGGCGGCGTCGCGCTGGCGCGTGACAAGCCCGGCCGCCTCCATCCGCTTGAGCAGCGGCGTCAGCGTCCCGCTGTCGAGATGCAGCCGCTCGCCGAGCGCGCCGACGCTTTGCGGCGCCTGCTCCCACAGAACGAGCATCACCAGATATTGCGGATAGGTGAGCCCGAGCTGCGCGAGCACCGGGCGATAGAGCCGACCGAACAGGTTGGAGGCGGCGTAGAGCGGGAAGCAGACCTGCAGATCTAGCCGCAGAAAATCGTCATCGTCGCGCATCGCCGCCTCCTGTCCGCTCACTTGGTGGTGACGCTGATCTTGACGTCGATATTGCCCTTTACCGCGTTCGAATAGGGGCACACCGCATGCGCTTCGGCGACGAGCGCCTCGGCCGCGGCCTGGTCGAGCCCGGTGATCGTCACGTCGAGCGCGACCGAGAGAACGAAGCCGCCGGCTGCATTGGGCGACAGGCCGACCTCGGCGACGACGAGGATGTCGTCATCCTTGACCTTCTGCGGTTTGCTGCGGCCGACATGGATAACGGCATTCTCGAAGCAGGCGGCATAGCCCGCGGCGAACAGCTGCTCGGGGTTGGTCGCACCGCCCTTGCCACCGAGCGCGGTCGGCATGGCGAGCTGCAGGTCGAGCAGGCCGTCGTCGCTGCGGATCGTGCCGCTGCGCCCGCCGACGGCGGTAACCTTGGTGCTGTAGAGCGTGCTCATGAGGATCTCCTGACTGAGACTGGGTTGGACGCTTTATATTGTGCGCAATTTAATTGATGACAAGATGTCTCCGCATCTGTTTTTATGGCGCCAAGCCCCCACATCGCGGTCTGCTTCTCCTCCAACCGCAGATGGTGCCGCATGTCCCAGCCGACCAAGCAGCCGATGAAGATCGATTTCGTTTCCGACGTGTCCTGCCCGTGGTGCATCATCGGGCTGCGCGGGCTCGAGGAAGCGCTCGAGCGGACGCGCGACGTGGTCGACGCCGAGATCACCTTCCAGCCGTTCGAGCTCAACCCGCGGATGGGCGCCGACGGGCAGAATATCGTCGAGCATATCGCCGAGAAATATGGCGCGACGCCCGAACAGTCCGCCGCCAACCGCGCGACGATCCGCGAGCGCGCGGCCGATCTCGGCTTCACGATGGCGATGACCGACGCCAGCCGCATCTACAACACGTTCGACGCGCACCGCCTGCTCCACTGGGCCGAGCTCGAGGGCAAGCAGGCGGCGCTCAAGCACGCTTTGTTCGATGCCTATTTCACCCACCAGCAGGATCCGTCGGACCATCCCACCCTCGTCGCGATCGCCGGGACGGTCGGGCTCGACCCGGCACGTGCCAGCGCGATCCTGGCGAGCGACGACTATGCGCGCGAGGTTCGCGCCGCCGAGCAGCTCTGGCAGTCGCGCGGCATCAACTCGGTCCCGGCGATCGTGATCAACGACCGCCACCTCATCTCGGGCGGACAGCCGCCCGAACTGTTCGAGCGAGCGCTGCGCGAAATCGCCGCCGCCTGATCCCCCCGTTTCATCCGACAGAAAGTTTTCCCATGGCCACCCTGTTCGACAGCTACACGCTGGGATCGATCCCGCTCGCCAATCGCATCGTGATGGCGCCGCTCACCCGCAACCGCGCCGCCGCCGGCTTCGTGCCGGGGCCGTTCGCGGCCGAATATTATGCGCAGCGCGCCACCGCCGGCCTGCTGATCGCCGAGGCGACGCAGGTTTCGCAGCAGGGCCAGGGCTATCAGGACACGCCCGGCATCTACACCGATGCGCAGGTGGCAGGCTGGCGCACGGTGACCGATCGCGTCCATGCCGCCGGCGGCAAGATCTTCCTCCAGCTGTGGCATGTCGGCCGCGTGTCGCATGTCGATCTCCAGGCCGGCGGCGGCGCGCCTGTCGCACCCTCGGCGATCCGCGCCGAGACCAAGACCTTCGTCGGCGGCAGCTTCGTCGACACCTCGGTGCCGCGCGCGCTCGAGCTCGACGAGATTGCCGCGATTATCGAGGATTTCCGCCGGGGTGCCGCCAATGCGATCCGCGCGGGGTTCGACGGGGTCGAGGTGCACGGCGCCAACGGCTATCTGCTCGACCAGTTCGCCAAGGACGGCGCCAACATCCGCACCGATGCGTATGGCGGCAGCATCGAGAATCGCGCGCGGCTGATGCTCGAGGTGACCAAGGCGGTCGTCGCCGAAGTCGGCGCCGAGCGCACCGGCATCCGCATCTCGCCGGTGTCGCCCGCCAACGGCATTTCGGACAGCAACCCGCAGCCGCTGTTCGACCATATCGTCGACGCGCTGAGCGCGCTCGACCTGGTCTATCTCCATGTCATCGAAGGCGCGACCGGCGGCCCGCGCGATGCCGCGCCGTTCGATTACGCGTCGCTGCGCCGCCGCTTCGCCAACACCTATATGGCGAATAACGGCTACACGTACGAGCTCGCCACCCGCGCGGTCGAGGACGCTACCGCCGATCTGGTCGCGTTCGGCCAGCCGTTCATCGCCAATCCCGATCTGGTCGCGCGTTTCAAGGCGCACGCTCCGCTCAACACGATCGACCAGGACACGCTCTATGGCGGCGGCGCGAAGGGCTATACCGATTACCCGGCGCTCGAGACGCAGCCGGCCTGAGCCACGCCGTAGCGAGTGCAACTGAAACAAATGACCGCTTCCACGGCGAAGGCCGGGGAGACGCTTGGGAGTGGCGCTTGCTAGCCCCTCACCCCGGAAAGTCGGTCGCCAGGCTCGTCTCGCGCCATGCCTCGACCTCGGCGAGCGTGTCGCGCAGTTGCTTGGTGACCGCATCGATCCCGAACCGGCCGAGCACGAGGTGGCGCGGCGGCTCGGCCTGCTCGGTCAGCGCGATCATCGCCTTGGCGGCGCGCACCGGATCCCCCGCCTGCGTCCCGCTCACCGCTGCGGTGCCGTCGAGCCGCTTGCCCGCCGTCGCGGCATAGGCGTCGATCGCCACCGGGGTCTGCTTGAGCGAGCGCCCGGCCCAGTCGGTGCGGAACGGCCCGGGCTCGATGCAGGTCACCTTGATCCCGATCGGCGCTCCCTCGGCGCGCAGCGCGTCGCTGAAGCCTTCGACGGCATGCTTGCTCGCGGCATAATAGCCCGATCCCGGAAAACCGACGAAGCCCGCGACCGAGCTGAGGTTGAGCACGTGCCCCGCGCGGCGTTCGCGCATCCCCGGCAGCACGGCGCGGGTCAGTGCGAACAGGCCGAACACGTTGGTGTCGAACTGCGCGCGGATCTCGGCCTCGACGCCCTCCTCGATCGACGCTTGGTACCCATAGCCGGCATTGTTGACGAGCACGTCGATCGCCCCGAAGCGCGCGATCGCCGCTGCCACCGCGGCCTCGATCTGCGCCTGGTCGGTGACGTCGAGCGCCAGCGCGAGCACGCGATCCTCGGCCCCTTTGGCCAGATCGACGACCTGCGCCTGGTAGCGTGCGGTCGCGACGACGCGCCAGCCGCGCGCCAGCACTTCGCGCGCGAGGTCGCGGCCAAAGCCGGTCGAGCAGCCGGTGATGAACCAGATCGGGGTTGCGTGCGCAGTCATCGGACATCCTTGCAGTGGAGCCCTGCCAAGACGTTCGGGGCGGCAAAGCGATCCGAGCGGCATTGCTCTCTGTTCATACGTGCAATCGCTCTTTATAGGTACATTCAATACAGAGGCGTGAAGCGAGTGCTCGGGCGCGAGCCGAAGAAAGGATTTTGCGAATGCCCCGCAACGCCTGGTCGCTGCCGCTGCTGGCAGCCGTGTCGCCCGCCTTTGCCGTCGGCGTCGCATCGGCCCAGACCCCGGCGACGAGCGACCCTTATGCGAGCGACCCCGTCGGCATCGTAGCGGCACCCTGCCCGTCGCATCCCGACCCGACCGACGCGGCCAGCTGGCAGGCGGCGAAGCTCCACATTTTGACGCGCGACTTCGGCCAGCTGTGCCGCTACGCCGCGCAGAATGCCGCGCTGGTACGGAGCGCGGAGAAGGTGCGCGTCGTCTTCATGGGGGATTCGATCACCGACAATTGGATCCGGTCCGACGCCGCTTTGTTCACCGGCGGGCTGGTCGATCGCGGGATCAGCGCGCAGACCACGCCGCAGATGCTGGTGCGCTTCCGCGCCGACGTGATCGCGCTCGAGCCGCGCGCGGTGCATATCATGGCGGGCACCAACGACATCGCCGGCAATACCGGCGCCGCGACGATCGAGACGGTCGAGGGCAATATCCAGAGCATGGCCGAGCTCGCCCGCACGAACGGCATCAGGGTTATCCTTGCCTCGATCCCGCCCGCCGCCGCCTTCCCGTGGAGCCCGGACAAGCAGCCCGTCCCGCAGATCGCCGCGCTCAACGCCTGGCTGCGCGCGTACGCAAAGGCGAACGGCTTCACCTATGTCGACTATCACGCCGCGCTCGCCACGCCCGACGGCGCGATGAAGCCCGGCCTGGCGAGCGACGGCGTCCACCCCACCGCTCAAGGCTATGCCGTGATGCGCCCGCTCGCACTCGCCGCGATCGCGAAGGCGCTCGGCAAGGAACCTCACACGCCATGACCGCCTTGCTGCTCCACCCCGACGACAACATCCTCGTCGTCACCGCGCCGCTCGACATCGGCGACAGCATCGCGATCGACGGTACGACCGTCGTGATCGGTTCGCGGATCGAGGTCGGCCACAAGATCGCGCGCCACGCACTCGCCGCGGGCGCGACCGTCGTCAAATATGGCGCCCCGATCGGATCGATGACCGCCGCCGCGCAAGCCGGCGCGCACGTCCACCTGCACAACATGAAAAGCGACTATATCGCGTCGCACCTGCGCGATACGCTCGAAGGAAGCCCGTCATGATCTCTGCCTGGGCCCGTAGCGATGGCCGCAAGGGGATCCGCAACGTCGTCGCGGTCGCCTATCTCGTGGAATGTGCGCATCATGTCGCGCGGCGGATCGTCGACAAGATCGACGATCCCGACGTCCACCTGATCGGCTTTCCCGGCTGCTTCCCCAACAGCTATGCCGACAAGGTGATGAAGGCGGTCGCGACGCATCCCAATATCGGCGGGCTGGTGATCGTCTCGCTCGGCTGCGAGAGCTTCAACCGCGAGGGGCTCGCCGCCGCGGTCGCGGCGAGCGGGCGGCCGGTCGAGACGCTGGTGATCCAGCAGAATGGCGGCACCGCCGCGACGATCGCCGCCGGGCTCGAGGCCGTCGCCCGCGTCAAGGCGATCGCCGATGCCGGCGCGCGCGTCGACATGGCGGTGAGCGAGCTCGTCATCGGCACGATCTGCGGCGGATCCGACGGGACCAGCGGGATCACCGCCAACCCCGCGGTGGGGCGCGCGTTCGATCGCTTCGTTGCCGAGGGCGCGACCTGCGTGTTCGAGGAGACCGGCGAACTGGTCGGCTGCGAAGCGATCATGGCCGATCGCGCGATCACCCCCGACCTCGGCGCCGCGCTGGTCGCGACGGTCGAGAAGGCCGAGCGCTATTACACCATCCTCGGCTTCGGCAGCTTTGCGCCGGGCAACGCCGAGGGCGGCCTGACGACGCAGGAGGAAAAGTCGATGGGCGCTTATTCCAAGTCGGGCAGCTCGCCGATCTCGGGGATCGTCACCCCCGGCGACCTGCCGCCCTCGCCCGGCCTTTACCTGCTCGACGTCGTCCCCGACGGCGAGCCGCGCTTCGGCTTCCCCAACATTTCCGACAATGCCGAGATCGTCGAGCTGATCGCATGTGGCGCGCACGTCACGCTGTTCACCACCGGACGGGGATCGGTGGTCGGGTCGGCGATCTCGCCCGTCATCAAGATCTGCGCCAATCCCGAGACCGCGCGCAAGCTCGCCGGCGACATGGACATCAACGCCGGACGCATCCTCGAGGGCGAAGCGACGATCGAACAGGTCGGCACCGAGATTTACGACCGCACGCTGGCGATCGCGCACGGCGCGCGTAGCGTCTCGGAGGAACTCGGCCACCGCGAATTCATCCTGACCTACAAGAGCTTCGAGCCGGTCGGCCCGGCCTGCCTGCCGCGCAAGGCCGCATGAGCGACGGCGAGATCGACGCGGAAGACCGCCGCTACAAGGCGCCCGCGCTGGAAAAGGGGCTCGATATCCTCGAACTGCTCGCGACCGCGGTCGATCCGCTGCCGCTCGCGGCGATCGCCGATCGGCTCGATCGCTCGCGCGGGGAGCTGCACCGCATGGTCCAGGTGCTGCAGTTTCGCGGCTACATTCATCAGGACGCCGGATCCGAGGGCTACCGCCTGACCGACCGGCTGTTCGCGCTGGGGATGCGCCAGCCGCGAACACGCACCCTGCTCGAACTGGCGTTGCCGGTGATGCGGCAGCTGGTGCACGAGACGGGCGAATCGTGCCACCTCGCCTTCCACAGCCGTGGCGAGATGGTCGTCGTCGCGCGCGTCGAATCGGGCGAGCAGCTCGGCTTCTCGGTCCGCGTCGGTTATCGTCGGCCGATCCCGATCACCGCCTCGGGCGTCGTGCTCTACGCCTTCCAGAGCGAAGCGGTCCGCCGCGAGTGGGAGGCGCTGTTCACCCCCGTGCTCGACGCCGAGGCGCTGCGCGTGTTGCGCGCCTACGCCGATGCGGTGCGGGCGCGTGCAGTCGAACTGACGCCGAGCCCGCTGATCGGCGGGGTGACCGACATCTCGGCGCCGATCCTCCGCGGCACGTCGGCCGCCGCCGCGCTCACCGTGCCCTACCTAGAGCGGCGCGAACCGTTCCACAGCCGCGAGACGGTTGCGGCGATGCTGATCGCGGCCGCCAATCGCATCGCCGATCAGCTCGTCCAGAGCGACGAACGTCTGTAAACCGCCCGCCAGCCGCTTAGCGCGCGCGCCAGCCGGCCGGCAGCGTCCGCGCCGGCACGGTTACCGTCACCGTTTCGCGCACGTCGCGCGCCGAATCCGCGAGCATGACCTTGTAGGCGCCCCCCGCGATGCGCCATTGGTGCCCCGCTTCATCCCACGTCGCGAGCAGCCGCGGATCGACCGATATCGTCACGGCCTGGCTCGCCCCCGCCGCCAGCGCGACCTTGCTGAAGCCCGCCAGCCGCTTGGGCGCTTCCCAGCCGCCGGCAACCGGCGAGACGTAAAGCTGCGGCACGCTCGCCCCGGCGCGCGGGCCGGTATTGCGCACGGTGAAGCGCGCGGTCAGCAGGCCCTGCTCGACCCCGGCGCGAAGCCCGTTGGTGACGAAGCGCGTGTAGGACAGGCCGTGGCCGAAGGCGAACAGCGGCGCGCCTCCCTTGGCATCGAACCATTTGTAGCCGACCGCCGCGCCCTCCTTATAGACGACGTCGCCGACATGCGGCTTGGCCGGATCGGGCAATGGAGCGACGCTGCTGGCGAAGGTCATCGGCAAGCGGCCCGACGGATTGACCTTGCCGAACAGCAGATTGGCGATCGCCGCGCCGCCTGCCGTGCCGGGATACCACGCCTCGAGCACCGCACCGACCCGGTCGAGCCACGGCATCGCCACCTGGCTGCCCGTTTCGAGCACCACCACCGTCTTGCGATTGGCCGCACCGACCGCGTCGATCAGCGCGTCCTGCGCACCGTCGAGCCCCATCGGCACGTCGAACGATTCGCCCTGCCACTGGGTCGCGAAGACAATCACGACGTCGGCGTCGCGCGCCAGGGCCGCCGCCGCGACGGGATCGGTACCGTCGGCGAAGTCGACGCGCGCACCAGGCGCGAGCCGCTTGATCTCGGCGAGCGGTGAGGAGGGATAGTACATGACCGGCCCCGGCCAGCTGGTCGGCAGCAGGCCGGGGACGGCATTGCCGCCGACCGGATAGACGAGCGACGACCCGCCGCCCGCCAGCACGCCCTTGTCGGCATGGCCGCCGATCACGACGATCCGCTTGGCGCTGGCAGCAAGCGGCAGCAGGTCGCCGCTGTTCTTGAGCAGCACCGCCCCCGCCTCGGCGGCGGTGCGAGTCACCACGGCATGCGCGGCGAGGTCGATCGGTTGCTCGCTGACCGGATGCTCGAACAGCCCTTGCGCGAACATCGCGCGCGCGATGCGGTGGACCATCAGGTCGAGCCGCGCGGGCGTCACTTCACCGCGCTCGACCGCTTCGCGCAGCGGCCGGCCGAAAAAAGGCTGCGTGTCGAACGGGAAGCCCGAGTCCTGGTCGAGACCGGCATTGGCGGCGGCGGCCGTGCTGTGCGTCGCGCCCCAGTCGCTCATCACATAGCCCTTGAATCCCCAGTCGGTGCGCAGCACGTCGGTCAGCAGCCAGCTGTTCTCGCAGGCATGCGTGCCGTCGACACGGTTGTACGAACACATGATCGAGCCCGGATCGGCACGCTCGATCGCCAGCTGGAAGGCGAGCAGGTCGGAAACCCGCGCCGCGCTATGCTCGATCACCGAATTGCCGCTGTTGCGGTCGGTCTCCTGGTCGTTGAAGGCGTAATGCTTGATCGTCGAGACGATGTGGTTGGACTGGATACCGATCACCTGCTCGGCGACCATCGTCCCGGCGAGCAACGGATCCTCGCCGCCATATTCGAAATTGCGGCCATTGCGCGGCTCGCGCAGCAGGTCGACTCCGCCCGCCAGCATCACGTTAAAGCCCGAGCGACGGGCCTCGTCGCCGATCATCGCGCCGCCAGCGCGCGCCACCGCGCGGTCCCAGCTCGCCGCGATCGCGAGGTTCGACGGCAGGGCGGTGCGCTCGCGCTTGATCGCCGCGCCACCCTGCGTCGCGACGCCGATCCCGGCGTCGGTCTGGTGCTGCGCCGGGATGCCGAGCCGCGCGATCGCGGGGACATAGCCGGCCGAACCGGCATGTGCCGCTGCGGGTGCCTTATATAGCCAGACCGGGAAGTCGGTGCCGAAATAGCCGAACACCAGCGTCAGTTTCTCGTCGCGCGTCATCGCCGCGACCAGCGCCGCCGCGCGCGCATCGGGCGTGCGCCGAACGTCGTTCCACGCGCCGCGGATCGGCGGCTTGGTCCATTGCGGCAGCACCGGCATCCCGGCATCCGGGGCGACCTTAGCTGGCGGCGGTGGCGCCGCGACCTGCGCGCCGCTGCTGCTCGAGACCGCAGTCGCGACCAGCAGCGCGGGAAGATAGGCGCGGAGCGTCATGAAGAAGTCCTCTCTTGATACGGCACGCGTCGGAGTAACGCGGGTCGGCGGCAGCGGTCCGAAAACGGCTTCATATATGCGCCGCAGCGGGCCGGCAAACGTCGACAAACTCTGCCTATAGTTGAACCGCGCGGCGGTGTGCCCGCACATCCACGACGAGGGCGCTGCAGTCGTCCCGCGGCTGCGCGGTCCAGAGGAGTCCCATCTCGGCTGCCCCCGCGGCCGCTCCAAGCGCAGGGTTGATCTCGTGGCGGCCCACGACCAGAGGCTGGCGCATCCTACCCCTCATGCTGAATCGAGCCAGCACGATGCATCGTCTCCGCGCTTTGTTTGACCCGTTCATCGTCATGCTGTTGGGCACCGTCCTGCTCGCAACGGTGCTGCCGGCGCGCGGGCTGTTCGTGCCGGTCGTGTCGAGCGCGGCGACCGCAGCGATCGTCGCCTTGTTCTTCCTGCACGGTGCCAAGCTGTCGCGCACCGCGATCGTCGCCGGCGCGAGCGCCTGGCGCCTGCATCTGTGCGTGCTCGCGGCGACGTTCATCGTCTTCCCGGTTTTCGGCCTGATCGTCGCGCACCTCCCCTTCCTCTCGCCGATGGTGGCGAGCGGCCTGCTCTTCCTGACGCTGCTGCCCTCGACCGTGCAGTCCTCGATCGCCTTCACCGCGATCGCGCGTGGGAACGTCGCCGCGGCGGTGTGCAGTGCCTCCTTCTCGAACCTTCTCGGCATCGTCGTCACCCCGCTGCTCGTCACGCTGACGATGGGCGGGGTCGGGGGCGGCGCCGGGGTGGGCTTCTCCTGGGCGAGCGCCGAGACGATCGCGCTGCAATTGCTGCTGCCATTCGTGCTCGGTCATCTCCTGCGGCCGTGGATCGGCGGCTTCGTCACGCGGCACAAGGCGCTCGTCATCGGCGTCGATCGCGGGTCGATCCTGCTGGTCGTCTATGCCGCGTTCGGGGCGGCGGTGGTCGAGGGACTCTGGTCGCGCATCTCGCCGGGATCGCTGCTGCTGATCGCCGCGCTCTCGCTTGTTCTGCTCGGCGCGATCCTAGCCGCGACATGGTTCGGGGGGCGCGCGCTCGGCTTTGCGCGCGAGGATGCGATCGTCCTGCAATTCTGCGGGTCGAAAAAGAGCCTCGCATCAGGCGTGCCGATGGCGGGCGTGCTGTTCCCGGCGGCACAGGTCGGCGTGGCGATCCTGCCGCTGATGATCTTCCATCAGGTGCAGCTGATCGCCTGTGCCGCACTCGCGCGTCGCTACGCCGCGCAGGCCGCCGAGGCGTGACGCAGCCAAATCCCGCGCCGTGAGTTGTTGCGGGATGACAACAAACCCCCTGCCGCGCCCCCTGCCTCGTACCGCCGCGCTGATCGTCAACGCCAAGTCGCGGTCGGGCCGCGACCTGTTCGTCGAGGCGCGCGCCAAGCTCGAGGCCGCCGGTCTCGTGCTGAGCTCGGCGCATGCGGTCGAGGACCCGTCGGAAATTCCCGCGACGGTGCGTCAGATCGTCGCCGACGGCACCCCGATGGTGATCGTCGGTGGCGGCGACGGCACGCTGTCGTGCACGATCGATGAACTGGTCGGCACCGACTGTGTGTTTGCGCTGCTGCCGCTTGGCACCGCGAACAGCTTTGCCCGCACGCTCAAACTGCCGCTCGATCTCGACGGCGCGGTCGCGACGATCGCAGACGGGCACCGGCGCCGCGTCGATCTCGGGATGATCGACGACGATTATTTCGTCAACGGCGCCGCGATCGGCCTGGCCGCGCTGATCGGCGAGACCGTGCCGCACGCGCTCAAGCGCTATCTCGGGCGCGTCGGCTATCTGCTCTGGGCCTTGCGCTGCTCGATCCGCTTCCGCGCCTTCCGCCTGATGATCGACGACGGCGAGACGCAGCGCCGCATGTGGTCGACCGAGGTCCGCATCCTCAACGGGCGCTACCACGGCGGGGTCGAGCTGTCGGACAATGCCGACGTGGCGAGCGGCGAGATCGTGATCCAGGCGGTCGTCGGGCGAAGCCGTGTGCGGCTGGCCGCCGACTGGTACGCCAAATTCTTCCGGCTGCGCGACCGCCACGCGCATACGGAGGAATTTCGCGGCTGCAGCTTCCGCATCGAGACGACGCCGAACATGAAGATCTCGATCGACGGCGAGGTGCTCGCGCAGACGCCGGTCACGGCGAAAATCGCGGCGCGCGCGGTCGATGTCGCGGTCGGCCCTCCCGCCCGCTAGCACGGCGATCGCCGAAGCTTCGCCACGATCCGGTCGCCGCGCCCGGGCGACGGACCGGCGGGACACGGCGTGCCCAGCTGTTGCGCGGCCGGGCGCGTTGGCGCAGGGGAACCGCCGACCCGATGGTGAAAATGCAATGCCCTGCCCCCGCTTCCTGTCCCGGTTGATCGCTGCGCTGCTGTTGGCGCTGGCGCTCGGCGGTCCCGCACTTGCGCAAACGCCGACGGTCGCCTCGATCTCGACGGATCTGAGCCGCGCCGAAATCGAATTGCGCTCGGTCGACGGACGGCTCGACGACCGGGTCGACGCTGCGGCGCAGAAGGCGCTGCGCGCCCGCACGCTCGCCGCGCAGGAGGTCGTGACCGACGGTATCGACCAGCTGCAACAGCAGCAGACGCTGGTGCAAGCGCGGATTGCCGGCCTCGGCCCGGTCACCGCCGGCATCACCGAACCGGCGGAAATCAGCGCCGAGCGCAAGAACCTCGCGCAGCAGCTCGCCACGATCGACGCGGCGATCAAGCGCGGCGGGCTGGCCAACGTAGAGGCCGAGCAGCTGATCGACGAGATCGACCGTAGCCGCGCGCAACAGTTCAACGAACGCGTCTCGGCGCAGGTCGCCTCGCCCCTCACGCCCACCTTCTGGCGCTCGCTCGTGCTGGCGATGCCGCGCGACCTGCGCCGCATCGGGCTGTTCGTGTCGCAGGGCCGCCAGCAGATGCGAACGCAATGGGCGGGCACCGTTCCGTGGCAGGTGCTGCTCGGCGCGGTGGTTGCCTTCCTGTTTCTGTTCCCGGTGCGTGTGCAGGTGCGACTGTTCGGGCAGCGCTGGCTGGTCGAGGGCGCGCCGGGGCACCGCGTGCGCCGCTCCGCCAATGCCTTGTGGCGGATCGTCGTCGGCACCGTCGCGCCGTTGCTCGCCGCGACCGCGCTCGTCCAGGGACTGCACTGGTCGGGATTGATGCCGACGCGCTGGAGCGGGGTGCTCGACACGTTCGTCTCGGCGACGGGCTTCTGTGCCTATATCGCCGCAGTCACCGGCGCGCTGCTGATGCGGCACGGGTCGTCGTGGCGCGTCGCACCGATCGACGACGAGACCGCCGCTGCGCTGCGACCGCTGTCGTGGGTGCTCGCCGGCCTGGCCTTCGTCAGCATCCTCGTTGCCGCCTTCACCACCGCGATCGGCGCGAGCCAGCCGACGCAGATCGCGACGCAAGCACTCGAGGCCCTCCTCCATCTGCTGCTGATCGGCGCCTTCCTGCTCGTGCTCGGGCGGCTGCGCGCCAAACGCGCGGAGAGCGCCGAGATCGACAATGTCACGACCAGCGCGGGGCTGAGCCTGGGGACGCTGCTCGCGTGGCTGCTGGTCGCCGCCGCTGCGATGGCGCTGCTGCTCGGCTATATCGCGCTCAGCCTGTTCGTCGCGCAGTTCATCGCCTGGGCGACGATCCTCGGCACGACGCTCTATCTGTCGATGGCAGCGGTCGACGACGTCACCAGCAGCCTGTTCGTGCGCAGCAGCCGGATTGGCGTGACATTGACGCGCGCCCTCGGCGTGCGGCCGAGCATGGTCGACCAGTTCGGCGTCTTGCTCTCGGCGCTGCTGCGCGTCGCTTTGCTACTGGTCGGGCTGAGCCTGCTGGTCACCCCGTTCGGCGGGAGCGCGGGGCTCGGCACGGTGTTCGGCCGGCTCGGCATCCTCGCGCAGGGGGTCGAGTTCGGCGGCGTTTCGATCTCGCCGGCCAACATCCTGCGCGGCATCGTCGTGCTGTTCGTCGGGCTGGCGCTGGTGCGCGGCTTCATGAGCTGGCTCGAGACGCGCTACCTGCCGATCACCGATCTCGACGGCAGCGGGCGCAATTCGGTCGGCCTCGTCGCGCGCTATGTCGGCATCGCGATCGCCTTCATCTGGGCGCTGGCGTCGCTCGGCATCGGCGTCGAGCGCGTCGCCTTGCTGCTGTCGGCGCTGTCGGTCGGCATCGGCTTCGGCCTGCAGGCGATCACGCAGAACTTCATTTCCGGGCTGATCCTGCTCGCCGAACGCCCGATCAAGATCGGTGATCTCGTGCGTGTCGGCACCGACGAGGGCGACGTCAGGCGGATCAACGTCCGCTCGACCGAGATCGAACTCGCCGACCATTCGACGCTGATCGTGCCCAATTCCGAGCTGATCACCAAATCGGTGCTCAACAAGACGCTGTCGAACCCGCAAGGGCGCATGCAGATCAAATTCTCGGTCCCGCTCGACAGCGATGCGCAGGCGGTGACGGCGATGGTGCGCGATGCCTTTGCCGGCGAAAGCGCGGTGCTGACCGATCCTTCCCCCGTCGTGTTCATCGACGGGATCGTCGACGGGCGAATCGAATTCAACTGCTTCGGCCACGTCAGCCACCCGCGCGCGACCTACCCCGCGCGCAGTGCGGTGCTGATGACGCTGCTCCAGCGCTTCCGTGCCGAAGGCATCGACATCGGCACCGTGCCGCAGCGGATCGAGCTGGTCGCGGCGGCCGCACCGCCGAGCCCCTGATCCCGCGCTACCGCCCGTGCCTGGATGCGGGCGCGCGCTGTCGGGCGGTGTACGGCACGCAGCGAGCAGCGGATCGCCGCTCGATGCGACGGTCTGGGCAAGGCTGGCGGTCGCGCCGAGCAACGCCGCGATCGGGAGCGCCGAGGCGTGCGATCCGGCGCGTTTCCCCAACATACCGTTGCTCTGCAGCCATGGCCGAACCGCGTTCGTCATCAGCGTTGCGGTCGTGGCCGCACGACCGAGGCCGAACACCTCGCGATCGGCCTGTTGTTCGGGCTGCCGCGCCTTGGCAGCCCCCGAGTTTAGCACTGCGGCGTGCCGTCCGTGCGTCCCATCGTCCGCCAATCGGCAGCGATGCGACGAACGTACAGACGTTAAAAGCGCAGTCGTATCCCCGCAGTGGCCGATTGCTCGTGATCGTCGCGACCGGTTTGCGACGCGGCCGAGGCGAACAGGTCAAGTCCGCTCGGGAGACGATAGCCGATCCCGGCCGCCGCTGTGCCAACCCACCGCGCACGCGGCGCCCCGACGGCTTCGAGGGCAAGCGTGCCGCCCGAATAGCCCGCCACGGCGGCGGTGCCTTGTCCTTCGATCTGATAGCGCGCGCCGAGCGAGACGAACGGACGGAACGGCGCATCAGATGTGTCGCTTCGGCCGAAGAACACGCCCGCATCGGCGAACCCGGCGATGTGGCGGTCGCGCGCCACCGTCAGGGCAAAGGCGCTTTTGCTGGCCTCGACTACGCCGCCCCGCGAGGTGTGGACATAGGTCACGCCGACGCGGGGGCGCAGGGTCCATCCCGCGGGCATCTCGACGCCATAGCTTATCGAAACGTCGCCCACCCAGCTGTGCAGGCCGTAACGACCGATTGCAGACATGGCGGCGGGAAGCGCGCGTTCGGTACGCGCGTCGCCGCCGTCGTATAGGATCGAAGCGGTGGCCCCGAGCCCACCGCTGCGGTATCGACCGTGAACCCCGGCCACGACGCCATCTGCCTTGGTCCGCGCGCCCAGCGCATCGATCTGCTGGCGATCGTTGAGATAGCCGCCGAACGCACCAACGCTCCATGTCGCGTCCCCGAAGCCCAGCCCGCCCAGGAAACCGTAGCTGTTGCCGCGCGTGGCGGCGGTGCCAGCCGCAGGGTTGTCGCCCAGTTGATGCCACCCGCCCAGCACTTGGGCAAAGGTATAGGCGTGCGGCGTATCGCCACTCGCG
Source organism: Parasphingomonas frigoris (assembly GCF_036663815.1). NCBI lineage: Bacteria > Pseudomonadati > Pseudomonadota > Alphaproteobacteria > Sphingomonadales > Sphingomonadaceae > Parasphingomonas > Parasphingomonas frigoris. The sequence continues at coordinate 125,595 of NZ_JAXOJQ010000008.1, forward strand.
GCGAAGGCCGTGCCGCGCGCCGCGCCGGTCAGCGTCAGTGCGGTGTCGACGCCGATCTGCGTCGCAGAGGCATAGGCTTCGGGCGTGATCTGCGCGAAAGCGATCGGATTGGAGGCGCCGGAACTGGTCAGCAGCGCCGGGACGGCCGCGAACAACGGGCTGGTTGCGGGCAGCGCCACGAGCTGGGCGTTGGCATAAGCGATGCTGCGCGCGACCTGCGGCGAGAAGCTCGCGTCCCCAAGAAACTGGCCAAGCAACTGGATGCGGTCCGCGCGCTGCACCAGGATGCCGAACACGTCGGCCGGCTTGAGTACCGTCGTAAACGCGCCGCTGATGCCGCCCGTCGCGGTGATCAGGTCATACGATGTGCCGGGCCGCAACGTCCCGATCGGCACGATCTGGAGCGTCGCGCCAGACGCGATCGAAACCGCGCCGTTGACGACCAATTTGTCCGATACGCTCGAGGTGAGCTCAAACAGCGAAACCGAGCCGCCTTGCAACGCGACATTGCCATTGACCGTCATCGTTCCCGGCGACGCGCCTGGGCTGAGCGTCCCGGCAACCGTGATGGTGCCATTGACGGTGCCGGCCGAGCCGAACGTCGCACCTTGGCGCACGCTGATCGACGACGCGCCGATCGTCGAGCCGGCGAGGCCGACCAAGCGGCCGCCGGTGAGATCGACACTGCCGAGCGCGGCCGAGCCGGCGATGGTCGCATAGCCCGCCGACATGCCGAAGCTCTCGACATTGGCGATCGTGCCGAAGGCGACCGGTGCGCTCGCGTTGCCGCCCGAAACCGCGATCGTGTCGCTGCCGGCGCCGCCATCGACCGAACCGGTAAACTGGCCAGCGATACTCAGGCGGTTGTTGCCCGCGCCGAACTGGACCTGCGGGACGGTGAGCGAACCGCCGGCCAGCACGGCCAGATCGGTGTTCGCCGAAATCAGCGTATAGGATTGGCTGTCGGCGATCGACAGCGTGCCGGTGCCCTCGGTCGCCAGTGTCTCGAAGCCCGTGAGCGTGGTCGCCGCGAGCGTGCGGTCGCCCGCGAGTTCGATCGTCGCGCTGTCATTGCCCGCGCCGCCCGCGACGCTGCCGTTGAGCATGCCGCCCGCCGCCCAGCGGAAACTGTCGTTGCCCGCGCCCAGGTCGATCACCCCGGCGAGCGTGCCGCCGCTCGCGAGCACGAGCTGCTGGTCGCCGTCGCCGAACGCGAGCGGCGCGCCCACCGCGCCGAGCGTGCCGGTGACGGTCAGCGCACTCCCCGCGAGTAGCACGCGTTCGAACCCCGTCGCCGACCCCGCCAGCGTGACCGGTCCCGTTGCGGTGAAGCGCAGCAGGTCGTTCCCCGTGCCACCGTCGTAGCGCCCGGCCGCGCGGGTCGTGCCGAGCGACAGCTGATCGTCGCCGCCCCCCAGCGCGACACTGGCCACGTCGCCATCGACGGCGAGCGTTTCCGCCGCGTCGCTGCCCGTCACTGCGCCGACACGGAAACCGCCAAGCGCAAGGTTGAGGCCGGTGCCGGCGAGCGCGACGCTCGCGAAATTCTGGTCGAGCACCAGCGTCAGCGTACCGGTCCCGGCGACGGCAAGCTGTTCGAACCCCGTGCGCTGGCCGATGCCGCTCCGGTCGCCGGCAAGCATCACGGTATAGAGGTCGGTGCCCGCGCCACCATCGACGCCCCCGGCAACGCGGCTGCCCACGCCTTCGACGAACGTGTCGTCGCCGCTGCCGAGCGTCACCGCGCCGCGGATCGTGCCGTTGTTGACGACGCGGTCGTCGCCGCCCGCCATGTCGATCGAGCCGGCGATGGTGCCGTTGTTGGTGACGGTCTCGTTGGCGTCGCTGCCGGTAATCGTCACCGGGCCGGCGCTTCCGAGCGTCTGGCCGGCATTGACGGTGATGTCGCCTCCCATCACGCCGATCGTGTTGAAGCTGAACGCGCCGGAATAGGCAACGTTGCCCGCGCCGATCTGGCTGAATCGCTCGAAATTGACGAACTGGGCGGCGTTGATCGTGCCGCCGCCGGTCGCATCGACGACGAGGCTGTCGGTCCCGGCGCCGCCATCGACGGTGCCGATCAGGCTGGCGCTCGCCTGCTGCAGGAAGGTGTCGTCGCCGGCGCCGAGGAACACGTTCCCCTGGATCGTGCCGCGATTCTCGATCATGTCGTTGCCGCCGCCGAGCGCGATCGAGCCGATGATCGTGTCGGTGTTGACGATCCGATCGTCGGCATCACCGACGGTCTGGATCGCGCCGGCGAGATAGGTCGAGCCGATCGAATTCGTCAGCAAGTCGTAGTCGGTGACGGTCGTCCCTGCCCCCCCGCGGATCGTGCCCGCGTTGGTCAGCAAAAGCCCAGGACCATCGCTGATCAGCGCAACGGAACGTGCGCCTGTCGCCTCGATCACGCCGCTGGCAGCATTGGCGACTTTCAGCGTGCCGGTCGCGGTGGTCAGGCTGAGCCCGGTCGCAATCTGCGTGTAGCGATACGTGTAACCGTTGCCGTAATCATAGGCGTACTCGACCCCGCCACCGTTGGCGCGGATCGTGCCGGAATTACTGACAGTTATCGCCGTCGGTCCGCTTTGGGTGCCGTAATAGTAATAATAAGGGTTGTAGCCGTACAGCGAGGCGCCTGTTCCGGCGACACCGGTCGCCTCGATCGTGCCGCTATTGGCTAGCGAGATCGTTCCGCCGACGCTTTGTACGTCGTTCAGGTTGAGCGAAACCGCTCGCGAGAGGCTTCCGATAGTACCCGAATTCGTGAGAGAAACCGCGAGCGGTGTGGGAAGCGCGCTAGGGTCGGCGTAGAAGGTGCCGCCGGATGTGGCCGACAGGCCCCCCGTGATGGTGCCAGAGTTCGATGCGGTGATCGCACCGGGATAGCTCGCCAAGGAAACCGCCACGGTGCCATCGCCGTTCGTGATTTGGCCGGTGTTGGCAAACGTCAGATCTGTCGCATCGTTTACCACCACCACCGCCGCGTTGCGGAGCTTGGCAGAACCGATCGTGCCGGCATTGGAGAAACTGCGCGTTGCGCCCACGAAGCCGTCGCGGATGCTGCCCTGGTTGCCGAACGCGGCCAACAGCAACGACGCGTCGAGGTCTGCGTTGCCAGGCACATAGCCAAACGAGCCCACCCGCACGGCGCCGTTGACCGTGGCCGTACTGACGACGCTGCCATCGCCCGAGAGGAAGAGATCGGATCCGAGCGGCGTGGCGGCGCTGGCCGTGACAATGGTGTCGGCGCCAAGCGCGCGGACGCCCTGCAGCTCGAAATTGGTTACCCCCGGCAGGCCGAGCGTCACGTTCCCGGTGGTGTTGCGGGCGTGGATGAACAGGTCGGTGCCCGCGCCGCCGTCGATCGTGCCGCTGACGCCGGTGGTATCGTTCAGTGCGACCAGCGTGTCGGAGCCGCTTCCGAACGTCAGGTTGCCGGCAAGCGTGCCACCATTGGCGAGATAGAAGCCGCTCGCATACGACTGGCCGCCATAGGGCGAATAGCTCAGATCGACCGACCCGGTGATCGTCCCAGCGTTGACGATCCCCCCGCCGGACAGCTGGATCGCCGACTTTCCAGCGCCCCCGGCAATCGTGCCGCCCGCCAGATTGATGATCGCGAGCGAAGGGGCATAGCCGTTGGGATCGGTCGCGATCGCGGTTGCGCCCGAACTTGCGATACGCCCCGAATTGGTGATCGACGCGGTCGTGTAGCTGGCCAGCACCGCGTTGCCCGCAACGTCGATCGTACCGCTGTTGACGAGCGACCCGACGTTCACCACGCCGACCGATGCGGGCGTGCCCGCGGCCTGGACGATGCTGCCGCTGTTGGTGAAGGTCTTCGCGGACGACACCCCGGCCGACCCGCCGAGGCTGATCGTCCCGGAGTTGACGACGCTCGCGCCACCCGCGATCGCGTTGATCCGGCTGTAGACTGTCGTCGCTGTGTCGGTGACGGTGATCGTCCCGACATTGGTGAAACTGTCGCCATAGCCGAGCGAGACCGCGGCATAGGGGTAGAGGTTGCTGTTCGAATGCGTGAGCGTCAGCGCGCCGCGACTGGTGATCGAGAGCGCGTTGGTCAGCGGATAGGCTTCGCCGGGTGCGATTAAAGCCGAGACTACGGAGATCGCCGGCTGGCCGGCCGTGGCACTGATGGTGGCGTTGAGATCGACGCTGCCGGTGCCGGCAAGCGACAGCGATGGAGCCGACCCGCCAGTCAGCGTAAGCGCCCCCGTGTCGGACAGGTCATAGCCGACGCTCGCAAAACCGGCCGGAAGGCCGAGCGTCGCGCTGGCGGCGGTCCGTACGCGATAGCGCAGCGCGGCACCCCCGCCGGTCACGGTTCCGGTGATCCCGGCAAAGGCGCCGGGCCCGGTGTTGACGATATCGGTGATCAGCGTGGTGCCGTTGGCGAGTGTCAGATTGCCGTGCAGCACGCCGCCCGGCAGCGCGAAATAGCGGTTGCCGTTATAAGTCTCGCCAGCCACCCCGGACCCCGGCAGCCGAACGTCGCCATTGATCGTTCCGGCATTCGCGATGGTTGCCCCGAACAGCATGGTCGGCGCGGAAATCGCGAACCGTCCTCCCGTGACGATGCCGCCCGCGCGATTGGCGAGCGTGCCGTAGTAATCGAGCGAGACCCCGGTGTCGGGTGAGGTGATCGTACCCGTATTGACGAGTGAAGAGCTGATCTGCGCGCCGATCGTCGCGCCTTCGATCCGGCCGCTGTTGGTCTGATTGGCCCCGCTGAAACCCGTGAGGACGAGGCCGATGCCGCCGGTCGAGCGGATCGTGCCGGAATTGGTGAAGGCCGAGCTGAACAACGAGACGCCGGTTCCCGCAGCGGTGATCGTTCCGCTATTGAGGACGCTACCCTGGATGTAGCCGACCAAGCCCGCACCCGTTGCGCTGATGGTGCCGCTATTCTCGAAGCGCGCGGCGGTCGAACCAAGATCGACCGCGAACACGCTCATCGTGCCCGCAGTCGTGCGGATCGTGCCCGCGTTGACGAACGAGGGATAGTCCTGCGGGCCGCCAAAGCCCCACAGCATGACGGCTTTTGTCGTTCCGGTCAGGGTGCTCTGATTGACGACCGTGCCGGTGCCGCCAATCAACAGCAATGCGGGCGTGCTGAAGCCCGCGGCGAGCGTCGTGGTCACCTTTGCGGCCGGTGCGAGGATCAGGCGTTCGAAATTGGCCGGAACCGCGATCCCACTCTTGAGCGTTTCATCGGCGGCAAAGCGCAGACGGAAGGTATCCGTGCCCGCCCCGCCGTCGATCGCGCCGGTGATGCCGGTGACCGAGCGCGTGCCGTCGAAGTCAGCGAAGAGCGTATCGTCGCCAGCGCCGAATGTGACGCTGCCGTTGATCGTGCCCGCGGTCGAATCGATCGTGCTGCCGGTGGTGTACGATGGCGCTGCGGCGGTCGCGATGTTGCCGGTGATCGTGCCGGCATTCAGCAGCGAAAGGTATGTGTTGGCCCGGATCGCGGTCGCGCCTGCGCTCGAGATCTTGCCAGTAACGACATTGGTGATTGCTAAGGATTCGCCCGCGATCGCCGCTCCGGTGCCGCGATTGGCGATCGTGCCGCTGTTGGACAGCGATCGTCCCGAAATATTGGCGAGCGTCGCCGCACTGCTCGTCGATACGATCGATCCCGTGTTGGTGAGATCGCCGTACAGCCCGGATGTCCCGGTTCCCGAATCGACGGCGCTGCGCGCACCGCCATCGATCGTGCCTGCGTTCGAGATCGTGCCAACCGGGCCGCTGATCGCGCCGATCGTGCCCGTCGCGCGATTGGTGATCGACTGGAAGCCGATAAAATTGGGGGCAGACGCCAGCAATGCGATCCCGCTCGATCCAGTCAGCGTTCCGGCATTGTCGATGATCGCAGACGCGGTGTTGCCGGTGCTGTCGACGGCCTGGCCGATGTTGACCGCGTTCACACCGCCGATCTGTCCACCCGCGGCAACCGTTAGTACGAGCAGGGTCGGGGAATACCCCGTTCCGCTGGCGGCGCGTTGCCACAGCGCGCTGACGCCGGGCTGCGTGCCGCCGTCGATCCGTCCCGCGACCGCCAGCGTGACGGCGCCGCCATAGACGTCCGACGGCAGCCTGACGGCAACCGCAGGTGTCGTGGTTCCAAGGACCGTCGCGCCCGTCGGCACGACCACGGTGGTGCCATAGGTGGTGACGGTAAGGCCGTTCGGATCGGTTCCGGAGCAGGTGACGGTGCCGTTGGCCGGGGTCGGATCGGGCGCGCATTGCGCAAAAGCGGGGCGTCCAATCGTCAGCGCCAACACGATCGCACTTGTCTGAAGCGCACGCGCACGGAGGCGCTTCGCGCGAGAAGTGTGACCGATCATGACGCTAACCCCCTGTATTTTCGTGCTGGGGTAATGACGCGCAATCTCACTGTCTAGCGAGATATAGAATCGACAAAGCGACCCGACCAGGGCTGCTGCAGATGGGGGGTGCAGGGCGATCAACGCGTGCCAGTACGTTTAACGTGTCTGCCATTTTCACAGAGAGGACCGCCGGCGCCACAGCGCGCGGGCCGGCATCGGGCGCCAGGTGGAACGCCTCCGCGCGCTATGATCGAGTCGTCAATCGCAGCGCGTCCCTCACCGGGGGCCGGCCGATGCGTTTCAGGCTGCGGTCGCAGCCGGCGGCGGAGCGCTTTGACCTAGGTCGTTCCAGCGGCGCCATTTGCGCACGTGGAACAAGCTCGCTTCGACCGCGATGGGTCGTGCGGTCAGATAGAATTGGGTCGTTTCGTCTTTACAGCTTGGGGACATGACGGCGGCGATCCTGAAATCGCCGCAAGTGTGCAGCCTAGAACAAGCGGCCCTCGCGCGATTCAGTGGCTGACTGAGTTAATTTCGCCCAAGCGTATCCAGAGGCTCCGAAGAGAGGTGCGCGAGAATGCGCCGCAGCGCCGCGATGGCGTTTCCGTCCTCGGCGTCCTCGAGCGCTTCATGCAGCACCGCGCGGATGTCGTCGGCTCCGACTAACTCCATCTGCCAATTCGGATACAGACGCTCGCGCTTTTCGACACACCGGTCCAGTGCGACGATGTCGTAATGGCGCGGATCGCCGTGAAGGCTCACGATCAGGGTCTCGACCTCGGCGGGCGGGCCCTCGATCCACTGGAAGAAAACGCCGCTGCCGAAAACCAGCACCCCGGTGATGTCGCGTGCGACATTGCGGCGTTGCGCCCACTCGACCATCCGGCCAACCTCGGCGTCGTCAACGCCCTCGGCGGCACGACTGCAGTAGACGAACGTCGCCAGCGTGGGCGCGGCATGGTCCACGTAAGGGTCGCGTGGAAAACCGTATTCGTCGAACATAGGGTAGCTCGCTTTGTCTATGCCGGGCAGGTCGGACGATCCGGTGAGGCAGCGGCAGGTTAGCGCTTCTTTTCGATTTGCGTAAGGAAGCATTGGCGTGCCGCTCGGCGGCCTGCGACACCAAATCGGCCGTCACCCCACCGCGATCATCACCTCGTTGCGCCGGAACGGCGGCGCTACGAACGGGGAGTTGTAGAAGGCAATCTCCACATCACCGGTCGCTTCGAGGCCCCGCGCGGTCAACCACCCTCTCAGGCGCGTCTCCTGTTCGGCGAGCCTTGGGCCACTGCCAAGGCCGGCGAAGCGGACCACTGCCATGCGACGCGCAGGGAGTTCGGCGGCGGTGACGCCGTCGGGCATGTCGGGCAACGTCTCTGCAGTGAAGCGCGCGGGCATCACGAAGCGGGTGCGCCAGGCCCCCTTCGCGCGGTCCGAAAACACGGGAGCGGTCATCGTGATCTTTTCGCGCTTGTTGTCGAAGATATACGCCGCCAGCCGTTGAAATCCCGTTTTGAGCGCGAGGCTCCGCTCGCCGACGACGGCGGTTTCCGCCACGAGGACTGGGGAATACTCGCGTAGCTCGAACGCACCGTCCTTCTCGACGACAGTATAAGCAGGCTGTTCGAGATTTCGTTCGTACAAGCCCAACCCTCCAGTCGCGAGTGTTGCAAGGCCAAGCCCGAGAGTGCCCCAGCCGAGAATGGTGTGGGTCTTCATGTCACGCTCCAATACCGAGCTGGTGTAGATCACCAGCCCTTGCGCCTTACTACAACCTCGCTGACCCTGAGCCATCGACAATGAGGGTGAGGCATGTGCGACGACTTCAGGGAGCGTCCGAAGCGGCAGCGGGGAGCGCGTTTTTAGCGCACTTGCGACCGGTTGGCCTGGCGGTCCATCGGCGTCGCGATGGACCTCCGGGACTAGATTTTCGCTCTTTCGGCAATGGGAAGCCGCTGCCCAACGTCGCGTAATTCGCCAGGAACGGATGCGGTCGTGGCCGTTTCGTAGGGTATCAGCACGACCGCGACAAGCGAAGCTTGGAGCGAGGCCCTTGCTTTCATAACGCTCGAGCCTGCGCTTGGCCTGAGAGCATTCAGGCAATTCTGCTACCGCCAAGATGCGTCGCGAACGCATCCAGCTGAATCTGCGATCCGTGTCCTCGACACTCCGGGCGGGGATTGCGCGGCACTGTAAGGTATCGACACCTGCCGTCTGATGTGCTGATTTCAGTTATTGCTATCGTCACAAGAACGAAGCGCGGAGGACGGTATGGGTCAGGCGATTAGTGCGTTGGCGAGACCAGCAATCGACCGGCACAGCCTAGAACGGCTTGAGGCGCACTTCATCGCTCCGGAGATCTATCGCCGGGACGACGTGGCTGAGCGCCAGGCGAAGCTGGCGCGCATCATATCGAACGAGATCGTCCCGCGGCTGCTTATGTTGCATACCGAGGCTGTTCCGGCGGCCCCGCCAGTTGCGCTCGTCGTCAAGACGCTGGCCCCGACGAGCGCCGACATCACGGGCCTCGTCGACATCGTGCTCGGCAGCGATCTGGATGCAGCCGCTGCATACGTGCTGATCCTGCGCGATCGCGGACTTTCGATGGAGACCTTGTTCCTCGAGCTGCTCGAGCCCACCGCGCGCCTGCTCGGCGAGATGTGGGACCGCGACGAGTGTGATTTCATCGATGTCACCTTGGGCGTCGCCCGGCTGCAGAAGCTGCTTGCGATCTTCAACGACACCCATAGGCTGTCGGCGCTGGACGAACGTCGCCATGTCCTGATGGCGATGACGCCGGGTAACCAGCATTCCTTCGGGGTCAAGATTGTGGAGCGCTTCCTGCTGGCCGCCGGTTGGCAGGTCCAGACCGAGCTTGAGGGAACGTCCGAGGACATCGCCGACGTCGCCAAGAACACGTGGTTTGCGGTCGTCGGATTGACGGCGGGGTCGGAGCGCCAGCTCGAGAGCATGCGGACCACGATTGGACAGATACGCCGAGAGTCTCGCAATCAGACGGTCGGCATAATGGTTGGCGGGCCAATGTTCACAGCGAATCCGGCGCTTGCCCACGACGTCGGTGCGGATGCTACGGCACCGAATGCGCCGTCCGCCGTCATTGTCGCACAGAAACTGTTTGATCTCGCGGCGTCCGAATTCAGGGACTGTGCGGGGCGGTAGGGTAGACTCGATGACCCGAAAGAGAGCGATGGCGCGCCCGTCGGTGCAGACGGCTAGCCCTCGTAAGCATCGTCACAAGCGCGATCCGGAAGCGTAAAAGAGGTTACGATCCAAACGCTAGTGAAACGTATCGTCGCTGACCGCCAACCCTTATCAGATCAGGGGCTCGTGCCGCGCATTCCGGAAAGCTGACCTGCTGTTCCTTGATGGCCACGGGGTATCTCCTGCGTGGATGCGGGTTTGCCCCCTCAAAATAACCCCCGAGTGCAAAATCGATGCCGTGGAGCAAAAAAGCACACGACAGCACGTCGAGCGCGGGTACGCCCCCGAGTTAGACCACAGAAAAAAGGCACAAAAAAACCGCCTCGGGGTTTCCTGAGACGGTTTGGTATGTGGGGGTGTGGTTGCGGGGACAGGATTTGAACCTGTGACCTTCAGGTTATGAGCCTGACGAGCTACCGGGCTGCTCCACCCCGCGCCAGGGTGTTTATCTGTTTTGCTCGCGAGCGCGAGCGTGT
>NZ_JAXOJQ010000009.1:0-80837 GCF_036663815.1 Parasphingomonas frigoris
TTGTGGGGCGCGGGGTGGGGGGGGGGGGGGCGGGGGGGGGCGGGCCCCAACCCCGGCCCCCCCCGCGGGGGGGGGGGGGGTGGGGCCCGCGCCCCCCCCCACGCTGCAGCCAGCGTTCCGCTCGATGTTCCAGGACAGCCCCTCTCCCCGACCCTCTCCCCTGAAGGGGAGAGGGAGACTTTGGGTGGCCGCTATCCGAACGACGTGCTCATCTCGGGCTTCGACATCCTATTCTTCTGGGATGCCCGCATGATGATGCAGGGCATCCACTTCATGGGCGATGTGCCGTTCAAGAAGCTCTACCTCCACGGCCTCGTCCGCGCCGCCGATGGTGCGAAGATGTCGAAGTCGAAGGGCAATGTCGTCAACCCGCTCGGGCTGATCGACCAGTACGGCGCCGACGCACTGCGCTTCTTCATGGCGGCGATGGAGAGCCAGGGCCGCGACATCAAGATGGATGAGAAGCGCGTCGAGGGCTATCGCAACTTCGCGACCAAGCTGTGGAATGCGTGCCGCTTCGCGCAATCGAACGGCATCGTCGCGAGCACCACGCTCGAGGCGCCCTCGGCCGAGCTCGCGGTCAACAAGTGGATCATCGCCGAGACGATCGCATGCGTCCAGGCGGTCGACCTCGCGCTTGCCGACCTGCGCTTCGATGGTGCGGCGAATGCGGTCTATCAGTTCGTGTGGAGCCGCTTCTGCGACTGGTATCTCGAGCTGATCAAGCCGGTGTTCGACGGCGACGAGAAGGGCAGCATCGATCCCGAGAGCAAGTTGGTCGCGGGCTGGGTGATCGACCAGATCCTCGTGCTGCTCCACCCGTTCATGCCGTTCATCACCGAGGAACTGTGGCACGCGATGGGCCCGCGCGAGACCGACCTGATCGTCGCCAAATGGCCGATGGCGGATGCGCGCTCGCTCGATCCCGCGGCGAGCAAGGAGATCGACTGGCTGATCCGATTGGTGTCGGAAATCCGCGCGGCGCGGACCGAGGTCAACATCGCGCCGGGTACGCGGATGCAGATGCACGTCCGCGATGCCGATGCGGAGACGCTCGCGCGGCTCGAGCGGCAGGCGCCGGCGATCGCGCGGTTGGCACGGGCGAGCGTGGTGCAGGATGCGCCCGGTGGCGGCGCGCTGCAGGTCGTCGTCGATGGCGCGACCTTCGTGCTGCCGCTCGAGGGCGTGATCGATCTCGGCGCCGAGCGTGACCGCCTCACCAAGGCGATCGCCGCGGCCGCCAAGGAGCGCGATGCGCTTGCCGGACGGCTGGGCAATGCGAGCTTCGTGGAACGCGCGAAGCCCGAGGCGGTTGAGAAGGCGCGGGCCGATCACGCCGAGAAGTCCGCCGAGGCCGAGCGGTTGACGGCGGCGTTGCAGCGTTTGGGCTGAACCGTCGCCCCGGCGCAGGCCGGGGCCGCTGGGCTATGGGCACCCGGTGCGCATCACCGCCAGCGGCCCCGGCCTGCGCCGGGGCGACGGTTGGTCGTGGCGCGGCTAGTTTGAACATATTCCCCTCCCGCCTGCGGGCGGGGCTAGGGGAGGGCCTGTGAGCGACGTTCTGGACATTACAGCCCCTCCTCCAACCCCTCCCGCAAGCGGGAGGGGAGCTAAACAGCGCGACCTGACGACCGGCCCGATCGCGATGACGTTGCTCGCCTTCGCGCTCCCCACGCTGGGCTCGAACATCCTCCAGTCGCTCAACGGCTCGATCAACACGATCTGGGTCGGGCGCTTCCTCGGCGAGGGCGCGGTCGCGGCGACCGCCAATGCCAACACGATCATGTTCCTCATGTTCGCGCTCGTGTTCGGCTTCGGCATGGCCTCGACCATCCTGATCGGCCAGAGCATGGGCCGGCGCGATATCGAGGTGGCGCGCCGCGCGTTCGGCGCGTCGATTGGTCTGGTGATGGCGGGCGCGGTGGTCGTCGCGGCGCTCGGCTGGGTCTTCTCGCCCGATATTCTGCGCGTGCTGGCGACGCCGCCGACCGCGATGCCGCTCGCGCTCGCCTATCTGCGCGTGATCTTTCTCGGGCTGCCCGCGTCGATGCTGCTCGTGCTGCTCAGCATGGCGCTGCGCGGGATCGGCGATTCGATCACGCCCTTGTGGTTCACGCTGCTGAGCGTGCTGCTCGACAGCGGGTTGAACCCCGTATTCATTCGCGGCTGGTTCGGCATGCCCGCGATGGGCATCGCCGGCTCGGCGACCGCGACGTTGATCTCGGCGCATGTCGCGGCGCTCGGGCTGTTGGCGTACGTCTATCTGCGCGACCTGCCGATCAGGCTGCGCGGGCAGGAGCTGAGCTACCTGATCCCGAGCCTCGCACTGACGCGGACGATCCTCGCCAAGGGCCTGCCGATGGGCGCGCAGATGCTCGTCATGTCGGTCGCCGCGCTGACGATGACCGGCCTCGTCAACCGCTACGGGATCGAGACGACCGCGGCCTATGCCGTGTCGTTGCAACTCTGGGCCTATATCCAGATGCCCGCGCTCGCGGTCGGCGCGGCGGTGAGCAGTATGGCGGCGCAGAATATCGGCGCGGGCTTCTGGGATCGGGTCGATCGCATCACGCGCGCCGGGCTGATCTTCAGCGCGGTGCTGACCTCGACGATGGTGGTCGCGATCATCGCGTTCGACCGGCCGGTGATGGGGTTGTTCCTCGGCAGCGAGAGCCCGGCGATCGCGATCGCGCGGCATATCCAAGTGCTGGCGAGCTGGAACTTCATCATCTTCGGCATGACGATGGTCCTGTTCTCCACCGTGCGCGCCAACGGCGCGGTCTGGGCGCCGCTGATCATGCTGTTCGTCGCAATGTATCCGGTGCGGATCGGCTTTGCCTTGCTGTTCCAGCCAACGATGGGCGCGGATGCGCTGTGGTGGAGCTTCCCGCTCGGCTCGTGTGCCAATTTCGTGATGGCGCTGTGCTATTATCGCTATGGCGGGTGGCGCAACCAGCGGTTCGTCGTGCCCGCCGAGCGCGCGCAGGAACAGGTACCGAGTTCGGCCGAGCCGGCGGGGCGGCTGCACCCGTCGGGCTAGGGCAGAAGCGCGAAGCTCACGACGAGTTGCACGCGCGTTTCGACCGGGGTCGGAGCGATGTCGAGCACGACGGGAGCCTGTGCAATCGCTGGCATCGCCATGTTGGGCGCGTCTTGGACATCGAATAATACGCGCCCGTTGGGATCCGCGCGCACGATCGAGACGACCGGCCCAAGCCGCAACCCGCTCGCCGTGGCCAGTGCGGCGGCCTGGGCGCGGGCATCGGCCATTGCATCGGCGAGCGCGCGTCGCGCCGGCGCGCTATCGTCCCGCAGACCAAAACCGTCGACCCTTGCGCTGCTGGCGCCGAGCCGCCTGGCGAGGCCGACTGCGGTTCCGGCCTGCAGCACTGCCGCGAGCCGTACACTCGTCTGTGTACTCGCGACATGCCCGGTCACGCGGCACGGACCCTTGCCCGTGCCGCCGGCGCCGCCGCTGCCACTTGCCATCTGGTCGAGGGTCTCGGCGGCAGTGTCGAGGGTCTCCGCCATGGATACCAACCCGGTGTCATCCGTGCCGTGATCCGCGCAATTCCCGCCGCGCACTTCGCGCATGGCGATCGTTCCGGTGCGGATGTCGAGGTGGCGGTCGAGACCGCGCAGGCCATCGAACACCGCGCGCTGTCGGGCGGCGGCCGTGGCCGCGTCGGGTGTCTTGCCTTCGCCGCGCAGGGTGAGGTCCAGCGTTGCCAGGTCGGGCGCGGTTTCGATCTTGCCGGAAGCGGTGACCAGGATCGTGTTGGGCCGGGCCAGATCCGGCATCGCCTGAGCTTGCACCGCCATGGGGAAGAAGGCGACGAGACCGAACGCCAATAGCCTGGACACGCCGTCTCTCCCAATGTCTGTTATGTTGTAACATCATCATTGCAGTGATCCGCGAGGCGCGCAAGACCGCTTGCACCCGCCCGCGCGACGTTCCAGAACGATGCACATGACCGCGCAATATCCAGCACTTCGCCTTCGCCGTACTCGTGCCTCCGCCTGGAGCCGGCGGCTCTATGCCGAGACCGTGCTCACCCCTGCCGACCTGATCTGGCCGCTGTTCATCGCCGAAGGGACCGGCGTCGAGGAGCCGATCGCCTCGCTGCCGGGCGTGTCGCGCTGGTCGGTCGACGGGATCGTCGCGCGCGGGCGTGAAGCGCGCGATCTTGGCATTCCCTGCATCGCCTTGTTCCCCAACACGCCGGGGCATCTGCGCAGCGAGACGGGCGAGGAAGCGCTCAACCCGGACAATCTGATGTGCCGCGCGGTGCGCGCGCTCAAGGACGCGGTGCCCGAGATCGGCGTGCTGACCGATGTCGCGCTCGATCCCTACACCAGCCACGGCCATGACGGGCTACTCGACGCGGCGGGCTATGTGCTCAACGATGCCACGTCGGAGGCGCTGGTCGCGCAGGCGCTCAACCAGGCGGCGGCTGGGTCGGATATCATCGCACCGTCGGACATGATGGACGGCCGCATCGGCGCGATCCGCGAGGCGCTCGAGGCTGATGCGCACCACAACGTCCAGATCATGTCCTATGCGGCCAAGTACGCCAGCGCCTTCTATGGCCCGTTCCGCGATGCAGTCGGCAGCCGCGGACTGTTGAAGGGCGACAAGAAGACCTACCAGATGGACTCGGCCAATGCCGAGGAAGCGCTGCGCGAGGTCGCACTCGATCTCGCCGAGGGCGCCGACAGCGTGATGGTCAAGCCCGGGCTGCCCTATCTCGACATCGTCGCGCGGGTGAAATCGGCGTTCGAGGTGCCGGTGTTCGCATACCAGGTGAGCGGCGAATATGCGATGATCGAGGCCGCCGTCGCCGCGGGCGCCGCCGAGCGCGACCCGATGGTGCTGGAAACGCTGATGGCGTTCAAGCGGGCGGGTTGCTCGGGCGTGCTGACCTATCATGCGGCGCATGCCGCGCGGTTGCTCAACGCGTGATTGCGGCGATCGTCGAGACCGAGCGCCTGCGGTTGCGGGTGCCGGGCCCCGGCGACCGCGCCACTTTGCATGGCTGGTTCGGCGATCCGCGGGTGATGGCCGATCTCGCGCCGGTGATGGACGCGGCGGCCGCCGATGCTGCGATCGCGCGGCATGACGGCTATCGCGGCGAGCGGCTCGGCTTCTGGATGGTCGAGCGCCGTGATGATGGAGTGGCGGTCGGCTTCTGCGGGCTGAAGCGCTGCAATCCCGGAACGCCGCTCGTCGGACGGCTCGAGATCGGCTGGATGTTCGGCGGGCCCTATTGGGGGCAGGGCTATGCGCGCGAGGCGGCGTCCGCCAGCCTCGCCTGGGCGTGGGCCAATCTTGACGCGGACACGGTCGTCGCGATCACCGCGCGGGTCAACACCAAGAGCCAGCGGCTGATGGAGCGGATCGGGATGCACGCCGCGCCCGCGCTCGATTATCAGCATCCCGCCTTTGCCGAGGGGCACCGGCTGCGCGATAGCGTGGTCTATGTGATCGACCGGCCGGCGGCATGATCGAGACGCCACGTCTGATCCTGCGCGGCTGGCGCGAGAGCGACATCGCGCCGTTCCATGCGATGGGGCAGGACCGCGAGGTGATGCGCTATCTCAAGCCATCGCTGAGCATGGCGGCCGCGCGCGAGGGGTATGACCGAATGGTCGCGTGCCAGGCTGAGCACGGATTCTGCTTCTGGGCGGTCGAGCGGCGCGATGACGGTGCGTTCATCGGATTTTGCGGGATCAAGCCGGGCGACAGCTTTCTTGAGGGCGAAACCGAGATTGCGTGGCGGCTCGCGCGCGACGCGTGGGGGCAGGGCTATGCGCGCGAGGCGGCCGAGGCGAGCCTCGCCTGGGGCTGGGCGAACCTCGACATTCCGCGTGTCACTGCGATCACCGTCCCCGCCAACACGCGCAGCTGGGGGCTGATGGAGCGGCTCGGCATGACGCGCATCGTGGGCGGCGATTTCGACCGTCCCGATCTTGCCGTGGACGATCCGCTGCGGCGCCACATCCTCTATCGTATCGATCGGCCGACCGCATGACGACTCTCCGAGCACCCGCGCGCTTTGCCCGGCTGCTGTTCGTCGTGACGATCCTCGGCGGCTCGTTCCTGCTGTTCCTCGTCCAGCCGATGGTCGCGCGCATGGCGCTGCCGCGGCTCGGCGGCGCGCCGGCGGTGTGGAACTCGGCGATGCTGGTCTATCAGGCGCTGCTGCTCGGCGGCTATGCCTATGCGCACTGGCTGGGGCGGCTGAGCCCGCGCGCGCAGGCGATGACGCATCTCGGGGTGTTGCTCGCCGCCGCGCTGTGGCTGCCGATCGGGCTGTCGAGCGTCCAGCCGAGCCCAACCGCGCAGCCCGCCATGTGGGTGCCGTGGTTGCTGGTGACGTCGATCGGCCCGCTCTTCCTGGCGATCGCGGCGCAGGCGCCGTTGCTGCAGCGCTGGTTCAGCCTGACGCGGCACGGCGACAATCCCTATGCGCTCTACGCCGCGTCCAATTTCGGCAGCTTCGCCGGGCTGATCGCCTATCCGTTGCTGGTCGAGCCGATGATGGCGCTCTACCGCCAGCGCCTGCTGTGGAGCAGCGGCTACATTGTCGTCGGTCTGCTCGTCGCGCTCTGTGCAGCGACGCTACCGCGCACGGGGCCGCTGACCACCGCGACCGTTGCGCAGTCGCCCGCGCCGAGCCGGCGCCGCGTGCTGCACTGGGTGGTGCTCGCGGCGATCCCCTCGGGGCTGATGCTGGCGACCTCGACGCTGATCACAACCGACATCGTCGCGATGCCGTTGCTGTGGGTGCTGCCGCTTGGCCTGTATCTGTTGAGCTTCACGATCGCGTTCGCGACCCAGCGCAGCACGGCCGATCTGCAGACGCGGATCGCGCCGGTCGCGCTGCTGCTGTTCGGCGGGTTGCTCGTCAGCGGGATGGCGGGGATGCCGTTCCTTGGCGCGATCATGGCGCTCGCCTTGTTGTTCCTGATCGCGGTGGCGCTGCACACCGGGCTGTATCGGCTGCGCCCCGACCCCGACCGGCTGACCGGCTTCTATCTTGCAATGGCGGTGGGTGGCGCGCTGGGCGGCGTGTTCGCGGCGCTGCTGGCGCCCTTGCTGTTCGACTGGACCTACGAATATCCGCTGCTGCTGCTCGCCGCGGCAGTGTTGATGCCGCACGACTTCCTCGTCGGCGCGTTGCGGAAGCTGTGGGACGGCGGCGCGCGTCGGCGGCGGATCCTGCTGGGCGGGGTGGCGATCCTGGTCGTGTTCCTGGTGGCGATCGCGATCGAAGCCTCGGGTACGCTGCAGCAGACCGCGTTGCTGGCGATCGTCGCGATCGGTCTGCTTGCGATCGGCAACCGCCTGGCGTTCGGTCTGGCCGTGCTTGGGGCGCTCGTCGCGTTCGGCGGGTATCGCGCGGTGCTGATCTCGCTCGAGCCCGACGCGCGCACGCGCAGTTACTTCGGCATTTACACCGTCCGCGGCAACAGCACTGAGCGGCAGCTCGCGCACGGCACGACGGTGCACGGCACGCAGCTGCTCGGATCGCCGGCGCGCGAGCGGACGCCGACGACCTATTACGTCCCTGGGTCGGGCGTCGGACAGGCGCTGCGCGCGGTGCCCGGGCTCTATGGACCAAAGGCGCGGATCGGCGTGGTCGGGCTGGGCGCGGGGACGCTGGCTTGCTATGCCCAGCCCGGCCAGACGTGGCGCTTCTTCGAGATCGATCCCGCGATCGTGCGGATCGCGCGCACCCGCTTCAGCTTCCTGTCGCGGTGCAGCCCGGATGCGCAAATTGTGCTGGGCGATGCCCGTCTTAACCTGGCACGCGCGCCGTCGGCCTCGCTCGATCTGCTCGCGCTCGATGCCTTTTCGTCGGATTCGGTGCCGATGCACCTGATGACGCGCGAGGCGTTCGCCACCTATGGCCGAGTGCTCGGGTCGCGCGGTGTGCTGCTCGTCCACATCTCGAACCGCTTTCTCGATCTCGAGCCCGTCGTCGCGGCGGCCGCGCGGGCGGGGGGCTGGCGCGCGGTACAGCTGTTCCATCGTCCCGGACCGAACGACCCGCCAGCCTCGACGAAGTCGCAGTGGATCGCGCTATCGCATGATCGCGCGACGCTCGCCGTGCTCGCCCGCGCCGATCGTGCGTGGCAGCCGCTCGCCGAGCGACCCGGTTTTGCGCCGTGGAGCGACGATTATTCGACGATCCTGCCGCTGCTCAAAGGCGTGCGTTAGCCGCTCGGCAACTGCGCCGCGATCGCCCCGATCGTCGCGGTCTGGGCGTCGAACGCGGCTTGCGCCGTCGCGTGGAGCGCGGTGATCGCCGGATAGTCGGGTTTCGCGTCGGCGGCTCGCGTCAGTGCGAGCGTGTCGATTTCGGAAAGCGTGGCCGAGGTCGTCGCGCGGTAGCCGTCGAGCTCGGCCAGCGCGGTCTGCGCGGCGATCCAGCGCTCGCTGCCTGCCGCCGCGCCGCGTGCTGCGCTCGCCAGCCGCTCGGCGGTCGTCGCCGCGCCGGCAAAGGCGGTGCTGGTCTTGGCGAGTGTGGCGTGCAGCTCGGCGACCGTGGCATCGGTCGACGGCTCGGGCTCGGCGATGGCGATCGCGACTTCGGGCTCGGCATCGCTGCGCGTCTCGATCGCGCGCGGCAGCAGCGACGGGAAGCGCGTCGCGGTCTGCGCGGCACATCCCGCCAGCGCGCCGGTGAGCAGCAGCGCGGACAGCGCGGGGCGGGCGGGCAAAATCGATCGTTTCATCGATAAATGCTCTATGCCGGTAAGAAAGGTGACGCAACGCACTTGCGTCCCCCGAAAGACGCCGCTAACAGCGCCACTCCACTGCACCCATAGCTCAGCTGGATAGAGCATCAGACTACGAATCTGAGGGTCGGGCGTTCGAATCGCTCTGGGTGCACCAACCTATTTCCGCAGGTTGCGGGCGAAAGCCGGGTCAGAAATGACCCGGCTTTTTTGCGTCTGGTGTCGAGTGGCGGCTGGGCCGATCCGCGTGGAAGCGGCGTCACTCCACCGCGCTGCGTTCGACCGAATCGAGAATGCGGACGCCGGCCATGAACACCGCGAGCGGGCACACCGCGAACAGCAGCCAGCCGCCATAGCCCGGATACTGGCTGAGGTAGTGCACCCCGCGCTCGACCGCGCCGAGCGCCAGCGCGTAGATCACCGCGAAGGCTTCGAACTTGTTCTTGATGACGAACAGCCGCGAGAATTTTGTCCACATGCAGCCATACTTAGCAAAAGCCGGGCCAATCGCGGTTTTGCGTCGGTTCTTGCTTAACAGCGATGGTTAAGTGTCAATTAACCCGACAGTAGGTCGGTGCGATCAGCTTCGCGCGACATGGTAGACGATCGCATCCTCCGCGACGTCCAGCGCCGACGCCACGGTGCGCCCGAGCACGATCCCGCCGGTCAGCGTCCGCACATCGCCGTACGCACAGCGAAAATCGGCGAGTCGGCCATGCGCGACGAGCGCCGGTTCGCCCCCGTCGCCGTCGATTGCGACGATCCGCGCCGCCTTCACATCGCGGATCGTGCGGACCTGGTCGGTCTTGGCGAGCATCGTCGGGCCACCGTCAAAAATATCGACATAGTTTTCGTAGGCGAAGCCCTCATTCTCGAGCATCCGCATCGCGGCGCGGCCCGAGGGGTGGGGCAGGCCGATCACCGCGCGGGCGCTCTCGGGCAGCATCGCGATGTAGATCGGGTGCTTGGGGAACAGGTCGGCGATGAACTGGTGGCCACGCACCGCATTGAACTGGTCGGCGTCCTGGAAATTCATCCCGAAGAAGCGCCCCGCCAGCCCGTCCCAGAAAGGCGAGCCGCCGGCCTCGTCGATGATCCCGCGCAGCTCGGCGAGCACGCGGTCGGCGAAGCGCGCGCGGTGCTGCGCGATGAACAGATAGCGGCTGCGCGCGAGCAACATGCCGAGCCCGCCGGCGCGCTCGCCCGGATGGAGGAACAGTCCGCCGACTTCGCTGCAGCCCTCGAGATCGGTGGTCAGCCCGAGCATGTCGGCGCGAAAGGTGCGGCCGAGCTCCTTGCTGTGCTGCGTCAGCGTGCCGAGGCGGTAGCTGTAGAAGGGATAGCTCTGCCCGACATGCGTGAAGATCTGGCAGGTGCCGCGCACCTCGCCCGTCGCGGTGTTTTCGAGCACCAGCACGAACAGGTCATCGGCCTTGGCGTCGTCGGTCCGCGCGAAGGCGCGCGCGCTGCGTTCGAGCTTGGCCTTCAACGCGGCGCGATCGGGCGGGAGGTTGGTGAAGCCACCGCCGGTCAGCTTGGCCATTTCGTAGAGCGGCTGGAGGTCGCTGTCGCGCGCGGCGCGGATCACATGAGTCACAGGGTACCCTTTTCGGCAAGGCGCAGGATCGTCAGCGCCGAGAGCGCGGCGCGCTCGGGCAACGAATCGACGATCAGAAATTCGTCGGTGGAATGGATCGCGCCGCCGCGCGCGCCCATCGTGTCGACCACGGGGACGCCGCACGCCGCGATCGTGTTGCCGTCGCACACCCCGCCGGTCGCACGCCAGGCGATGTCGAGGCCGAGGTCGGCGCCGCACGCCTTGACCAGCGCGAACAGCTTGGCGGCGCCGGGGTCGATCGGCTTGGGCGGGCGGTTGAAGCTGCCATGGACGGCGATTGTCACGTCGTGCGCCGCGGCGACTTCGGCGACGATGCGGTCGATCGCGGCTTGCGCGCGCGCGATCTCGGCGTGATCGGCAGGGCGGAAGTTGATCCGCAGCACGGCGTGGTCGGGAACGACATTGTTCGGCCCGCCCCCCTCGATCCGCGCCGGATTGACCGCGAGCGACGGCGAGCGGACCGCGAACAGCCGCACCGCGAGGTCCGACGCCGCGACGATCGCGTTGCGGCCTTCGTCGGGGTTGCGCCCGGCATGCGCGCTCTTGCCGGTGACGATGATCGAGAAGTTGCCCGTCCCGCCGCGTGCTCCCGCCAGCGTGCCGTCGGGCAGCGCGGGTTCGTAGGTCAGCGCCGCGATCTTGCCGCGCGCCGCCTCCGCGATCAGGCGCGAGGAGGAGAAGGAGCCGGTTTCCTCGTCGGAGTTGATGATCACCTCATAGCCGATCCGCGCGGCGAGCGGGCTCGCCTCGACCGCGCGCAGGGCTGCGAGCATCACCGCGAGCCCGCTTTTCATGTCGGCGACGCCGGGGCCGTTGATCGTCCCGTCGGCGCGCGCGGTCAGCGTCTGGAAGGGATGTTCGACCGGATAGACGGTGTCCATGTGTCCGGTCAGCAGGATCTGCACCGGCGCCTGCGGGCGCACCACCAGATGGAGGTGCCGGCCATGATCGAGCGTCGTCACGCTGCCGTCGGCGGCGACGTTCTGCGCGGTGTCGCCCGCCACCAGCGCGATCTCGCCGGGCAGCACTGCAAACGCCTCGGCCAGCAAGTCGGCCACCTTTGCGAGCCCGGCAAGATTGCGCGTTCCGCTGTTGATCGCCGACCAGGCCTCGACCTGCTGCAGCATCGGCGCTGCGGCCACGTGCGCGACCGCCGCGCGTTCTATCTCTGTCATCCCCGCCATCGAAGCGGTGTAGCCGGTCTGCGCACCCTGCTCCAGCCCCCGGCCCGTGCTCAGCGCAAGTGGGGCGAGAAGGCGGCGAGGACCTGCTCGTACAACTCCTTCTTGAACGCGACGATCACGTTGGGGAGCGTCTCCGGGCGTACCCACTGCCACGATTTGAACTCGGGATGCGCGGTGGCGATGTCGATGTCGCTATCCTGCCCCAGGAAGCGATACAGGAACCAGCGCTGCCGCTGGCCGCGCCATTTGCCTTTCCACACCTTGCCGACGAGCTCCTCGGGCAGATCGTAGAACAGTTCGTCGGGGGCGGCGGCGATCAGCGCGACATGCTCGGGCGCAATGCCTGTTTCCTCGCCGAGCTCGCGGATCGCGGTGGCCTCGGGGTCTTCGCCGTCGTCGATCCCGCCCTGCGGCATCTGCCACGCCTCGACCTCGGCATCGATCCGCTGGCCGACAAAGACGAGGCCCTCGGCGTTGAGCAGCATGATCCCGGCGCAGGGGCGATAGGGCAGGGTGGTGGGGTCGGTCATTGGAGAGCTTTCGTTGGAAAAAATCCTCCCTCGCGCAGCGGGGGAGGGGGACCATGAGCATTAGCGAATGGTGGAGGGGGAATATCCGCGGGGGAGACGCTTGTGGCGGCCCCCTCCACCACCAGCCTGAAGGAGGCTGGCGGTCCCCCTCCCCCGGTTCCCGGGGGAGGATTAAGAGGCTTCGGCGATCAGCGTTTTTGCGGCGGCTAGGGCGCCCGCCACGTCGTCCGCCGCCGACGGGATCGCCTTGCGCAGCGTGATGAAGCCGTGGATGTTGCCGACCGCCTCGCGGAAGGTCACCGCCACGCCCGCCTCCGCCAGCGCCGCAGCATAAGCGCGCCCCTGGTCGCGGATCGGGTCGAGGCTCGCCGTCACCACCACCGCGGGCGGCATGCCCGCAAGATCGCCCTTCAGCGGCGAGGTGCGGATATGCTCGGCCTCGGCCTGATAGGCGGCGTTGAACCACTCCATGCTGTCGCGCGTCAGCAGATAGCCGTCGGCGAACTGCGTGTAGGACGGATAGTCGCGCGTCGTGTCGGTCGCGGGATAGAAAGGCAGTTGCGCGATCACCGGCACCGCGGCGGGCGCATCGCGCAGCGCCATCGCGGTGACGATCGCGAGGTTGCCGCCCGCGCTGTCGCCGCAGACGATCAGGCTGGTAACGGTGCGGCAGAGCGCGGCAGGGCTCGCCGCCGCCCAGCGTGCCGCGGCCTCGCAATCGTCGGGCGCGGCGGGCCAGGGGCTTTCGGGGGCCAGGCGATAATCGACCGCGAGCACCGGCAGGTCGAGCGTGCGCGACACCTCGGCGCAGAAGCTCGCATGCGTGTCGAGATCGCCGATCACGAAGCCGCCGCCGTGGAAGAACAGCACCAACGGCCCAGCGTCGCGCGTCGCGGCGGTGTCGAACAGCCGCGCGGGAACGTCGCCGGCGGGACCAGGGATATTGAGGTCGGTGATCGTCGCCAGCGCGCCGATCGGCGGATCGGCAATGTCCTTCATCGCGGCATAGGTCGCGCGCGCTGCGGGAGGCTCGAGCTGGTGCATCTTGGGGCCAGGGACGCTGTTGAGAAACGCGAGGAAGCCCGCGACATCGGGGCGCACGTACGGATCGGTCACGCATCTCTCCATCTGGTCTAGGCCGTGTTTGCACCTACCTAGGGAGGATGATCGCGGTCGTCCATCACCCAGCCTATGTCGCGCCCGGGCAAGCGACCAACCCCAGCCAGCTCAGCAAGAATGCCGCGATTCGTGACTTGCTGCGCACGCACGGGGGCGCGATCGACTGGCACGAACCCGAGCCGATGCCGCTCCACTGGCTCGAGGCGACGCATGATCCCGGCTATGTCGCCGAGGTGCTCGAAGCCCGCGTGCCGCGCGAGAAGGAGCGGCGGATCGGCTTTCCCGTCACGCCGACCGTGGCCGCGCGCGCGCAGGTCGTGCCGGCGGGGACGTGGCTCGCGGCACGGCTCGCGCTCGATCGCGGGTTTGCCGCCAACAGTGCTGGCGGCAGCCATCATGCGCTGGCCGAGACCGGCGCGGGCTACTGCGTGTTCAACGATCTGGCGATCGCGGCGGTGCGGCTGGTCGAGGAAGGCGATGTCGCGCGCGTACTGATCGTCGATTGCGACGTCCATCAGGGCGACGGCACCGCCGCGCTTACCGCCGGGCGGCCGGGGATCGCGACCTATTCGATCCATGCCGAGAAGAATTTCCCGGCACGCAAGGCGCGCTCGACGCTCGACGTGCCGCTCGCCGATGGCATGGGCGATGCCGAATATCTCGCCACGCTATCGGAGACCCTCGTACCGCTGATCGACGAGTATCGGCCCGAATTGATCCTCTATCAGGCGGGGATCGACCCGTTGGCGGGCGACCGGCTCGGCCGACTTGCGTTGAGCGACGCGGGACTGGTCGCGCGCGAGACCTTCATCGCGCGGACCGCCGCCCGCCGCGGCATCGCGCTTGCGAGCACTGTTGGCGGAGGATACGGTGGCGACGTCTTGGCGCTGGCGTCGGCGCATGTCCGCGCGATCCTGATGTTGGGAAATGTGTATCGCGATGCGGCGCGTTCGCTCGTGCGCTGATGGCCGACAGGGAGATGGCTCACACGAAGACACGAAGCCACGAAAAGAGAGGAAGGAAGCGGTTTGACCGAGGATCTCGAGGCGCTTGCGCGGATCGCGGTCGATTGCGGTTATAAGCTGCATGAGGCGCTTGGGCCCGGTCTGCTCGAATCGGTTTACGAGGCGTGCTTGTCGAGCAGCCTCCGGGCGCGCGGTCTCTTTGTCGAGCGGCAAAAGATTGTGCCGATCCGCTATGGCGACATCGTGTTGGACGAAGCGTTCAGGGCGGATATCCTGATAGAGCGACGGTTGCTGATCGAGCTGAAATCCGTTGAAAACTTCGCGCCGGTGCACGCAAAGCAGGTGCTGACCTACCTGCGTTTGATGGATCTGCAACTCGGGCTATTGATGAACTTTGGCGCAGCCACCTTCAAGGACGGCGTACGGCGGATCGCCAATAATTATTTCGGTCCGTCGGAACGATAATCCGCTTTTCGTGTCTTCGTGTCTTTGTGTGAGTCATCTTTCTTGAGCAATCCGACAGATCCCGTTCTCCTCTGGCTGCGCCGCGACCTGCGGCTTGCCGACCAGCCCGCCTTGCTCGCCGCGATCGAGGAGGGAGCGGTGATCCCGGTCTACATCCTCGATGACGCTACGCCGAAGCATTATGCGATGGGCGGCGCGTCGCGCTGGTGGCTGCATCACAGCCTCGACAGCCTCGACGCGGCGCTGCGCGCGAAGGGATCGCGGCTGATCCTGCGGCGTGGCGAGAGCGCTGCCGAACTGGCCAAGCTCGCCAAGGAGACGGGCGCCACGCGCGTCCACGCGATCCGCCATTTCGAGCCGTGGTGGCGCAATGCCGAGCGTGCTGTGGGGAAGCAGCTCGAGCTCGTCTGCCACGACGGCAACTACCTCGCGCCGCCGGGATCGGTGACGACCGGCTCGGGCGGGCAGTACAAGATCTTCACCCCCTTCTGGCGCGCGTTGAAAGCGACGCTGCCGCCGGCAGAACCGACGCGCGTGCCGGCGCATATCCCGGCGCCGTCGCACTGGCCCAAGAGCGACACGCTCGCCGACTGGGACCTGCTGCCGACCAAGCCCGATTGGTCGAAGGGGTTCGGCAAGGAATGGACGCCCGGCGAGAAGGGCGCGCACAAGCGCTTGAAGGCGTTCGCGGATCATGCCGACCGCTATGACGAGACGCGCAACCTGCCGTCGGTCGAGGGCAGCTCGCGCCTCTCGCCGCACCTTCATTTCGGCGAACTTTCGGCAGCCCAGGTGTGGCATGCGGTTGCCGATGCCGGGGGATCGGTCGACGTCTTTCTCAGCGAGATCGGCTGGCGCGACTATTCGCAGAACGTCATCTGCCAATATCCCGACTACGGCTCGAAGAACGGTCGCGACGCGCTCGATTCGCTCGGCTGGCGGACGGGCAGCGAAGCGACCGCCGACCTCAAGGCATGGCAGCAGGGCCGCACCGGCTATCCGATCGTCGACGCCGGGATGCGCCAGCTGTGGACCACCGGCTGGATGCACAATCGCGTACGGATGATCACCGCGAGCTTCCTGATCAAGCATCTGCTGATCGACTGGCGCGAGGGCGAGCGCTGGTTCTGGGATTGCCTGGTCGATGCCGATTACGGTTCGAACTCGGTCAACTGGCAGTGGACCGCAGGCACCGGGATCGATTCGAACATGTTCGTGCGGATCATGGCGCCGCTCGTCCAGTCGCCGAAATTCGATGCCGGGGACTATATCCGCGAATGGGTGCCCGAGCTCGCCGGTATCAAAGGCGACGCCATCCACGATCCCGAAGACGCCGGTTGTCGCCCGCGCGCATACCCCGCAAAAATCATCGGGCATCGCGAGGCGCGCGAGCGTGCGCTCGAGGCGGCACGCCAGACGCGCTGAAAATCCCGTTGCGGTGTGTGGGCATGGATGCGAGGGGGCGCGCAATGCTTGGGGCCTTCTCGAAATTGTTTCACCGTCTGCTGGACCGGATCGACGCAGGTCTGGTCGCGGGCTCACTCGCCGCGCACTTGCCCGACGGGGGCGATCGGCTGCTCGGCGGCCGCGCGCCGGGGCCGGCGGCCGTGGTCGACCTGCGCAGCTGGCGCGCCTTGCTGCGCCTCGCGACGGGTGGATCGGCGGGCTGGTACGTCGCCTGGGAGAAAGGCGAATGGGCGAGTCCCGACCCGACCGTGCTGTTCGACCTGTTCATGCGCAATCGCCGCACGCTCGGCGGCACTGCGCGCTCGGGCGGCATCATCCGCACGCTGCGCCGCGTCGCCAACAGCCGCCGGCGCAACTCGCGCCGCGGCGCCCGGCGCAACATCGAATTCCACTACGACCTCGGCAACGATTTCTACCGGCTGTGGCTCGATCCGAGCCTGATGTATTCGGCCGCTCTGTTCGCCGAGCCGGTCGACCCCAGCGAATCGCTCGAGACGGCGCAGGCGACCAAGATCGCCGCGATCCTCGACCGGCTCGCGGTCGTGCCGGGCGAGCGGGTGCTCGAGATCGGCTGCGGCTGGGGCGCCTTCGCCGAGGCGGCGGCGCGGTGCGGGCTGCGCGTCGATGCGATCACGCTGTCGGCCGAGCAGGAACTGGCGGTCAACCAGCGCATCGCCGCGGCGGGGCTCGACGGCGTGAGCGTCGCGCGGATCGACTATCGCGACGTCACCGGAATCTACGACGCGGTCGCCAGCATCGAGATGGTCGAGGCGGTCGGGCAGGACTATTGGCCGACCTATCTCGCCGCGATCGCGCGCGCGCTCAAGCCGGGCGGACGCGCGGCGTTGCAGTACATCACGATCGATGACGCGATCTTCGAAGCCTATGCCGACAATGTCGACTTCATCCAGCGCTACATCTTCCCCGGCGGGATGCTGCTGTCGGAGAGCCGCTTCCGCGCGCTCGCCGAAGCCGAAGGGCTGGAATGGCAGGACAACCACACCTTCGGGTTGCATTATGCCGAGACGCTGCGGCGCTGGCGCGTCGCGTTCGACGCGGCGGTTGCGGCGGGGCGCTTGCCGGCCAAGTTCGACCAGACGTTCATCGCCTTGTGGCGCTATTATCTGATGTATTGCGAAGGCGGTTTTCGCGGTGGCGGGATCGATGTCGCGCAGGTTACGCTGGTGAAGAGTTCCCCTCCCGCTTAGGGAAGGGGCGTGCCTCGGACGCGGCGCTCTGCGGCACGCCCCTCCCCCAACCCCTCCCGCAAGCGGGAGGGGAGCTTTAAGCGACCCGTTCGAAATGCCCCGTCGCGAAATCCTCGGTCAGCAAGGCGACGATCCGGTCCGCCACCACCGAGGGTTCCTTGACCGACTTGGGGTCCTCGCCCGGATAGGCCTTGTGGCGCATCGCGGTGCGCGTCGCGCCGGGGTCGATGATCGCGGTGCGGATCTTGCTGATCAGCTCCATCTCGTCGCCATAGGACGCGAGCAGCGTCTCGAACGCCGCCTTCGACGCGCCGTACATTCCCCAATAAGCGCGGGGCTTGCGCGCCACGCTCGACGTCAGGCCGATCACGCGGCCGTGCGCCGACTTGCGCAGCATCGGGTCGAACGCGGCGATCAACGCAGCCTGCGCGCTGACGTTGAGCGTCAGCACCTGCGCCATTTCCTTGGGGTCGATCGCCGGCACGGCCGACAATTGCCCGAGCATCCCCGCGTTGAGCACCAGGATGTCGAGTGCGGGCCAGCGCTCGCCGATCGCGGTGCCGAGGCGCGCGATGCTGTCGGTCTCGGTCAGGTTGAGCGGCGCGATCGTCGCAGACCCGCCGGCATCGAAGATCGCATTCTCGACCGTCTCGAGTCCCGCCGCGGTGCGCGCGGTGATCACGACATGCGCACCCGCCGCGCCGAGCGCGAGCGCGGTGGCAGCGCCGATTCCGCGGCTGGCGCCGGTGACGAGGGCGATCTGGTTGGCGAGCGGTTTGTCGGTCATGCGGGCTCCATCTCCTGAAAGCCCCTCCCCTTCAGGGGAGGGGTTGGGGGTGGGGAAGTGCCTCGCAGAGAGCCAGCGCCCGTTACGGCCCCACCCCAACCCCTCCCCTGAAGGGGAGGGGCTAGTTTCTGTCAGATCACGCGTTCCGCCAGCAGCGCGAACTGGTCGACCGACGACACGTCATCCTGGTCGGTCAGGCTGGTCGGATAATCGCCGGTGAAGCAGGCGTCGCAATGGCTCGGCCGGATCGCGTTGCGCTGCGGCTCGCCGAGCGCCTTGTAGAGCCCGTCGATCGAAATGAAGGCGAGGCTGTCGGCCTTGATATACGCCGCCATCTCCTCGAGGTTCTTCGTCGCGGCGAGCAGCTTGGCGCGCTCGGGCGTGTCGACGCCGTAGAAGCACGAATGCCGGGTCGGCGGGCTGGCGATGCGCATATGCACCTCGGCGGCGCCGGCCTCGCGCATCATCTCGACGATCTTGAGGCTGGTCGTCCCGCGCACGATCGAATCGTCGATCAGCACGATCTTCTTGCCCGCGATCAGCGCGCGATTGGCGTTGTGCTTCAGTTTCACGCCGAGGTGGCGGACCTTGTCGCTCGGCTGGATGAAGGTGCGCCCAACATAATGCGAGCGGATGATGCCGAGCTCGAACGGGATGCCCGATTCCTGCGCATAGCCGAGCGCGGCCGGCGTGCCCGAATCGGGGACGGGGATGACGAGGTCGGCATCGACCGGGCTCTCGATCGCCAGCTGCGCGCCGATCGCCTTGCGCACGGTGTAGACGCTGCGATCCTCCGAGATCGAATCGGGGCGCGAGAAATAGACATATTCGAAGATGCACGGCCGCGCCGCCACCTGCGGGAAGGGGCGGTGCGAGGTGATCTCGGTGCCCTTGACCATCACCAGCTCGCCCGGATCGATCGAGCGGACGAAGGTCGCGCCGACCACGTCGAGCGCGACGGTCTCCGAGGCGAAGATGATCGAGCCGCCGTCGGCGCCGTCGATCTTGCCCATCACCAGCGGACGGATGCCGAGCGGATCGCGGCAGGCGATCATGCCCTCGGGGGTCATCACGATCAGGGAATAGGCGCCCTCGACGCGCTTGAGCGCATCGATGAACTTGTCGACCGTCGTGCGGTAATTCGAGGTCGCGACGAGATGGATGATCGTCTCGGTGTCGCTGGTCGACTGGAAGATCGACCCGCGCCGCACGAGATCGCGCCGCAACCGCATCGCATTCGAGATGTTGCCGTTATGCGCGATCGCGAACCCGCCCGAGGCGAGATCGGCGTAGAGCGGCTGGACGTTGCGCAGCGCAGTCTCGCCGGTCGTCGAGTAGCGGACGTGGCCGCACGCGACGGTGCCGCGCAACGGCACCATGATGTCCTCGCGATCGAAATTGCCAGCGACATGCCCCATCGCGCGATGGGTGTGGAATTCCACCCCGTCGAAGCTGGTGATGCCGGCCGCCTCCTGGCCGCGGTGCTGCAACGCGTGCAGCCCCAGCGCCACCAGCCGGGCCGCGTCGGTCGCGCCGGAAATGCCGAAAATGCCGCACTCTTCGTGCAGCGTGTCGTCTTCATGTGGGTTCGTGGTCAGCATATCGCCCTTCGGGGGTAGCGCTCGCGGTGGGCATATAGGGGCGGTGCCGCGGTTTGTCGCGCTTTTGTCACACCGTACGGAGCGTTTGGTCGCAACACCCGTTTTCGAGGCCGGTTTACGGGGTGTTTGCAGGAGGTGCGCATGGCGAAGGATCACGGCCCGAGCGTCAAGGACGACACACTCTACGAAGATCTGCGACGCGACGGCGCCTCGAAGAGCAAGGCCGCGCGAATCGCCAATGCCAAGGCGGCGGGCACGCTCGATCATCGCTCGACCGAGCTTGCCGACCGCTCGAAGGACGATCTGCTGAAGGAAGCGCGCGAGATCGGGATCGTCGGGCGCTCGAGGATGACCAAGGCGGAACTGGTCAAGGCGATTCGCCAGGCGTGATGCGTCGCCCCGGCGGAGGCCGGGGCCGCCGGGAAGGGTGTGAGGAGGTGCCACAAACCCAGCGACCCCGGCCTCCGCCGGGGTGACGGGTGTGGGGAAGCCCGCTAAGCAGCCCGCATGCCCGATCCCCGCGAAACCGGCCTTGCGCTGGACCCGAAATTCGATGCCGCCGGCTTGATCACGGCGGTCGCGACCGACCGCACTACCGGCGAGGTCCTCATGCTCGCGCACATGAATGGCGAGGCCTTGCGCAAGACGGTCGAGACGCGCGAGGCGCACTTCTGGTCGCGTAGCCGAAACAGGCTCTGGAAGAAGGGCGAGACCTCGGGACACGTACTCCACGTCACCGACATCCGCATCGACTGCGACCAGGACGCGGTCTGGCTGATCGTCGATCCCGCCGGTCCGGCCTGCCACACCGGTGCGCGAAGCTGTTTCTATCGCCGCATCGACGGAGACCAGCTGACGGAGGTCGCGTGACGCGAGTCGCGCCGAGCGGTGTCGCCATGGCGCTAGCGCTGCTCCTGCTCGCCGGCTGCCACCGCAGCGCGCCCGAGCCCGCCGCCACGCGCACGCCCGAAGGCCTGGAAGCCGCCGCGATCCAGGCCGGCGTCATCCCCGATCCCGCCAGCACCGACATCACCGGGCTCTACGCGACCGAAAGCGACCGCGTCTGCATCGTGCCGAGCGCGACCGCGTACCGGATCGGCGTGTTCGTCGATTATGACGAGCAGCAGCAGTGCGGCGGATCTGGCACCGTTTCGCGCGACGGCGAGACGCTCCACGTGACGCTCGGCGGCGAGAGCGCGGGATGCAGCTTCGACGCGCGCTTCGACGGCGACCACATCATCTTCCCGGCGCGCGTGCCCGATCGCTGCCAGACGCTGTGCGTCGGCCGCGCCTCGGTCGCCGCGCTGGACGCGGTGCGGTTGAGCGAGTCGGTGTCCGAAGCCTCGACGCTGCGCGACGCCAAGGGCCGGCTGCTCTGCGGCAGCGCCGGCTAGGCGAACGATCCTGCCTGGCCCGACCGGAAAAGCGCACGGACCATCCCTCGAGCGATTGACGTTCACGTAAACGTTAGCTATTTTGGCGGCATGTCCACCGGTCCTGCCTATGCCATGATCGATCGTCACCCGGATCGTGATCATTTCTCCATCTCCGACCTGTCGGCGGAGTTCGGGGTCACCGCCCGCGCGCTGCGCTTCTATGAGGATGAGGGGCTGATCGGCCCCGAGCGGCGCGGCACCGCGCGGATCTATTCGCAGCGGGATCGTGCGCGGCTCGCCTGGATCCTGCGCGGCAAGCGCGTCGGTTTCTCGTTGTCCGAGATCCGCGAGATGATCGACCTTTACGATATCGGCGACGGACGCCGCGCTCAGCGTGCCGTCACGATCGAGCGCTGCCGCAGCCGCGTCGCTTTGCTCGACGCGCAGAAGCGCGACATCGACGCCGCCATCGCCGAATTGACCGAGTTCATCGAGCTCGTCGAACATAATCACCCGAAGGAAGCCTGATGCCCCAATATACGCCCCCCGTTCGCGACGTCCGCTTCGTGCTCGAGCATGTCGTCGGCCTCGAAAACTATGCCAACCACGCCGGCTTCCAGAACGCGACGCCCGACGTGGTCGATGCCGTGCTCGACGAAGGCGGCAAGTTCGTCGCCGAAGTGCTGTTCCCGCTCAACGCCTCGGGCGATCAGGAAGGCTGCACGCGTCACGAGGATGGGTCGGTCACCACGCCCAAGGGCTTCAAGGAAGCGTATAACGCCTTCGTCGAATCGGGCTGGGGCACGCTCAGCGCGCCGGAAGAATTCGGTGGCCAGGCGATGCCGCATGTCGTCTCGACGGCATTCCAGGAATTCATGATCTCGTCGAACATGGCGTTCGCGATGTATCCGGGCCTGTCGCACGGCGCGATCGCCGCGCTGCTGGCGAAGGGCTCGGACGAGCAGAAGGCCAAGTACGTCCCCAACATGGTCAGCGGCAAATGGGGCGGCACGATGAACCTGACCGAGCCGCAGTGCGGCACCGATCTCGGCCTCATCCGCACCCGCGCCGAACCGCAGGCCGATGGTTCGTACGCGATCACCGGCACCAAGATCTTCATCTCGTCGGGCGAGCATGACCTGACCGAGAACATCATCCATCTCGTGCTGGCGAAGACCCCGGGCGCGCCCGAGAGCTCGAAGGGCATTTCGCTGTTCGTCGTGCCGAAATTCCTCGTCAACGACGATGGCTCGCTCGGCGCGCGCAACCCCGTCACCTGCGGCTCGATCGAACACAAGATGGGGATCCACGCCAATTCGACCTGCGTGATGAACTATGACGGCGCGATCGGCTGGCTCGTCGGCGAGGAGATGAAGGGCCTCGCCGCGATGTTCATCATGATGAACGCGGCGCGCCTCGGCGTCGGCCTGCAGGGCTTGGGCGTCGCCGAAGTCGCCTATCAGAACGCCGTCCAGTACGCGCACGACCGTCGCCAGGGCCGCGCGCTGACCGGCCCGAAGGAGCCGAACGAAAAGGCCGACACGCTGTTCGTCCACCCCGACGTCCGCCGCATGCTGATGGAAGCCAAGGCGCTGACCGAGGGCCTTCGTGCATTGTGCCTGTGGGGCGCACTCCAGGTCGATCTCGAACATGCCGGCGCGACCGAAGAAGAGCGCCAGCTCGCCTCGGACCTGATCGGCCTGCTCACGCCCGTCATCAAGGGCTACGGCACTGACAAGGGCTATGACGTCGCGACCAACGCGCAGCAGGTCTATGGCGGCCACGGCTACATCGCCGAATGGGGCATGGAGCAGTACGTCCGCGATGCCCGCATCGCGATGATCTACGAGGGCACCAACGGCGTGCAGGCGATGGATCTGGTCGGGCGCAAGCTCGCGCAGAACGGTGGGCGCGCGGTCCAGGCGTTCTTCAAGGTCGTCGCCGACGACGTCGCGGCGGGCAAGGCCGATCCGGCGACCGCCGATTTCGCCTCGCGCCTCGAAAAGGCCAATGGCGAGCTGCAGGCGGCGACGATGTGGTTCATGCAGAACGGCATGCAGAACCCCGACAATGTCGGCGCCGGCGCACACAGCTACATGCACATCATGGGCATCGTTGGCCTCGGCGTGATGTGGCTTCGGATGGCGACGGCGGCGACCAAGCTCAAGGCGGCGGGCGAGGGCGATGCCGCTTTCCTCGACGCCAAGCTGATGACCGCGCGCTACTTCGCCGAGCGGATCATGCCCGAGGCTGGCGCGCTGCGCCGCAAGATCGAGGCTGGCGCCGAGTCGGTGATGGCGATCCCGCCCGAGATGTTCGCCGCCGCCTGAACGTCGCTCCTCCCCGGCCCGGGGAGGAGCACGTTACTGCCCGCCGGGCGTCGGCTTCGCGACCGGCGCGATCTCGGACTTGCGTCGCACGCCGGCGAGCGCATCGGGAACTGCCGGCACCGAGCGCGTCGCGCCCGGCGCCGTCTCGACCCTGAGCGTATCGACGGCGCGCTGCGCCGGCAGATAGACTTGCTGCTTCATGCACTGCGTCGGATCGGCGCGCTTGAACTCGGTGCAGTTCCACAACGCCTTGTCATAGCCGCGCGAGCGATCGCGCAGATAGCTGAACGACAAGGCCGCGATCTGCGCCGGCTGCAGCGGCAGCGCGGTCGGTGTCCTGGCCTTGTCGCTCCATCCCATCACCTTGCAATAGGCGCGCTCGCCGCAGGTCCGCGTGGCGAGCTGCGCGAAGCCGTCGGGCGTCATCTTCTTGGCGTCGATCGTCAGCAGGAAGCTGCCGTCGTCGCTGGCGAGCTCGGTCGGCAGCGGCGTCGCGGCGGCGACCGGGTCGCGGTAGAGCGTCTCGTTCTCGGCCAGCACCGGGCCATCGCGATGCACCTCCGAATAGGCCGCGAGCTGCGCGATGATCGGCTCGTCGTCCGAGACGTGACGATTGAAGGCGGCGGGCGTGCCCCACCATCCGGTCCAGCGGAAGAACAGATGCGTGTTCACCGCGGCGATCTTGTCGAGGCTCGACTGCCAATAGGGCACCACCCAATCGGTATGGTAATGCGTCGCATAGCCGACCGGCTTGAACACCGCGCCGCCGAGCGCCGCGCTCGCGGTTTCGCGCGCGCGTGTCCATTGCGCGTCGAGCCAGCCATGGCGGGCGAGTGCGCCGTCGCAGGTGAAGGTGAACTGGCAGCCGGTCGAGCGCTCGGCGCCCTGGAACACCACGCCGCAGATCGTCTTGGGGAAGGCGGGATGGCGCACGCGGTTGATCACCACCTGCGCGACGGCGCGTTGCCCGACCGGATCGTCGCCCGCCTCGTAGAGCACGGCGGCGGCCATGCAGTCGATCGCGCGCGCGCGCTGGATCGGATCGCCGGCGAGCTTGAACGGCCGCGCGGCGGGATTGGGGCCGTCGACGAACGGCACGCTGGCGTTGAACGCGCGCGCATCGTCGGGGGCGAGATCCTGGAACGCGACCGGCTCGACCGGTGGCAGCTCGGCGGCGGGGACGACGCGCTGCGCGGCACTGCGCGCGACAGGGTGGCGCACCAGCGGCGGCGCGAAGCGAATCAGCAGGAGCGGAACGAGCATCGCCAGCAGCGCGATCGCAACGACGATCGCGCGCAGCGTGGAGCTGGGAGGGCGGGCGGGGGTCATGCGATCAAGACCGGGCATTGAGAAGGAACGGGGGCACGAACGGCTCCTGACCGAATTGGGCCAGCGCCTCTACCGCATTCCCGCGCGGATACGAAATGGCCGCGATGTCAGCGCCATCCGCGGTCCGGCACTGTTCGCAAGGGGTGATCAACCCCCAACCGTCACCCCGGCCTCGTGCCGGGGTGACGACTCCTGAGCATGAGTCGCCTGGCCGCGGAACAGGATCGCGCTCAGCTCTCCGGCAGGAAGTCCGGCACCGACAGATAGCGCTCGCCCGTATCGTAATTGAAGCCGAGCACGCGCACGCCGTCGGGCAGATCGGGCAGCTTCTGCAGGATCGCGGCCAGCGTCGCGCCCGAGCTGATCCCGACGAGCATGCCTTCCTCGGCGGCCGAGCGCCGCGCCATGTCCTTGGCGATCGCCGCATCGACCTTGATCGCGCCGTCGATCGCCTGGGTGTGGAGGTTGGCCGGCACGAAGCCCGCGCCGATCCCCTGGATCGGATGCGGGCCAGGCGACCCGCCCGAGATCACCGGCGAAGCGGCGGGCTCGACCGCATAGACCTTGAGGTTCGGCCAATCCTGCTTCAACCGCTCGGCAACGCCGGTGATGTGCCCGCCCGTGCCAACGCCGGTGATGATCACGTCGATCGGCGAATCGCGGAAATCGTTGAGGATCTCGAGCGCAGTGGTGTGGACATGGACGTCGATGTTGGCGGGGTTCTCGAATTGCTGCGGCATCCACGCGTTCGGTGTCTGCTCGACCAGTTCGAGCGCACGCTCGATCGCGCCCTTCATGCCCTTCTCGCGCGGGGTAAGGTCGAAGGTCGCGCCGTACGCCAGCATCAGCCGGCGGCGCTCGAGCGACATGCTCTCGGGCATGACGAGCACGAGCTTGTAGCCCTTGACCGCGGCGACCATCGCCAGGCCGACGCCGGTATTCCCCGAGGTCGGCTCGATGATCGTGCCGCCAGGCTGGAGATGCCCGTCACGCTCGGCCGCCTCGATCATCGCCAGCGCGATCCGGTCCTTGATCGAGCCGCCGGGGTTCGAGCGCTCGGACTTGATCCACACTTCGGCGCCGGGAAACAGCTTCTGGACGCGGACGTGCGGCGTGTTGCCGATCGTGTCGAGGATCGTGTTGGCTTTCATGGCGTGGCCTCCAGTTCGAGATCGCGGGAATCTTGGGCGCTTTTGGGCGGGTCGAAAGTCTTGGCGTTGCGAATGCTGGGGAAGAGATAGGTCCACAGGATCGTTACCACAATCGCGCCACCGCCGCCGACCAGCACCGCACCGACCGGCCCGAGTGCGGCGGCGAGGAAGCCCGACTCGGCCTCGCCCAACTCGTTCGACGCTGAAATCGTCAGCTGCGACACCGCGCCGACACGCCCGCGCTTGTCGTCCGGCGTGTGCAGCGTGATCAGCGACTGGCGGATATAGACCGAGAACATGTCGGCCGCGCCCGCCACCGCCAGCGCGGCCAGGCTCAGCGCCATGATCTGCGACAGGCCGAACACCACCGTGGCGACGCCGTAGACCAGCACCGCGCCGAGCATCTTGCGACCGACATTGGTCTTGATCGGGCGGAACGAGAAGAACAGCGCGACCACCGAAGCCCCGGCGGCAGGTGCGGCGGCGAGCAGGCTCAGTCCCTGCGGACCGACCTTCAGAATGTCGTGCGCGTAGATCGGCAGCAATGCGCTCGTCCCTGCCAGGAACACGGCGAACAGATCGAGCGTGATCGCGCCTAGCACCAGCTTGTTCTGGCCGACATAGGCAAGGCCGTCGACGATCTGGCGCAGCGGGTGCGCCTTGCTCGGCGCGATCGTCCGCGGCACCGGCGGTATCGTCAGCATCGCGGCGAGCGCCACCGCGAACAGCACGGTCGCCACCGCATAGGCGCCCCAAGGCGCCGCGGCATAGGCGAAGCCGCCGATCGCCGGCCCGATGATCGTGCCGACCTGCCACGAGATCGAGCTCAGCGCGATCGCGGTGGGGAGCACTTCGCGCGGCACCAGATTGGGCGCGAGCGCGCCGAACGCCGGTCCTGCAAAGGCGCGGCCGAGCCCGAGCAGCACCGCGACCGAGAACAGCACCGGCAGCGTCATCGCCCCCGAATAGGTGACGAGCGCGAGGATCAGTGCGCAGGTGACCTGCAGCGCGAGCGTGCAGCGCGTGATCAGCCGGCGGTCGAATCGGTCGGCGACCCAGCCGGTGATCGGCGTGGTGACGAACAGCGGCACGAATTGCAGCAGCCCAATCAGTCCGAGCTGCGCCGCCGCGCCGGCCGGCGACATCGTCGTGCGTGCGATCGTGTAGGTCTGCCAGCCGATCACGATGATCATCGCATTCTGCGCGATCGTCATTGCGAAGCGCGCCGCCCAATACGAACGGAATTGCGCGATGCGGAGCGGGTGGGGAGCGGCGGTCATCTTGCCCCGCCTTAAGCGGTGCGATGCAGGAGGGGCAATCGAGGATGTGCTTGGCCTGTGGAAACTTGCGCTGTTCCCCCGTCATCCCGGACTTGATCCGGGATCGCGGCGCGCCACGCGCTTCAGCGGGCGCGGTGGCCGTTCGGCGGAAAACATCGTCGAAGCGCATCGTTTCGACAGGGGCGATTGATATCGGCGCAACATCGCGCCTATAGGCTCGGCGTCCCTCTCCCCAGGTTATGAGGTCTTCAAGACGTGGCAAAAGCCCCCGCCGCCGTAAAGGCACTACCCCCGGTGCCGAACCGCGAGCGCCCCGACGAGCCCAAAGCGTACGAGGCTTCGAAGGCGGAACTGCTCGAATTCTACAAGCAGATGCTGCTGATCCGTCGCTTCGAAGAGAAAGCCGGACAGCTGTACGGCCTCGGCCTGATTGGCGGCTTCTGCCACCTCTATATCGGCCAGGAAGCCGTTGCGGTCGGCCTGCAGTCGGGCCTCGATGGCGACAAGGACTCGGTCATCACCGGGTATCGCGATCACGGCCACATGCTCGCTTACGGCATCGATCCCAAGGTGATCATGGCCGAGCTGACCGGGCGTGGCGCGGGCATCAGCCGCGGCAAGGGCGGCTCGATGCACATGTTCTCGACCGAGAAGAAGTTTTACGGCGGGCACGGCATCGTCGGCGCGCAGGTGTCGCTCGGCACGGGCCTCGCCTTTGCGCACAAATACAATGAGGATGGCGGCGTCGCCATGGCCTATTTCGGCGATGGTGCGTCGAACCAGGGCCAGGTGTACGAGAGCTTCAACATGGCCGAGCTGTGGAAGCTGCCGATCATCTATGTGATCGAGAACAATGAGTACGCGATGGGCACGAGCGTCAACCGCTCGTCGGCCGAGGACCAGCTGTTCCGCCGCGGCGAATCGTTCCGCATCCCCGGCATCCAGGTCGACGGCATGGACGTGCTGGCATGCCGCGGTGCTGCCGAGGAAGCGCTCGCCTGGGTCCGCGCCGGCAAGGGGCCGATCATCCTCGAGATGAAGACCTATCGCTATCGTGGTCACTCGATGTCCGACCCGGCCAAGTATCGCTCGCGCGACGAAGTCCAGGCGGTGCGCGACAAGTCGGACCCGATCGACCACGTCAAGAAGCTGCTCGACGCGCAGGGCGTGTCCGAGGCCGAGCTCAAGACGGTCGACCAGGAGATCCGCAAGATCGTCAACGAAGCCGCCGACTTTGCCGAGCAGGCGCCCGAACCCGAGGCGGCCGAACTCTACACCGACATTCTGGTGGAAAAATACTGATGTCCGTCGAAATCAAGATGCCCGCGCTTTCCCCGACGATGGAGGAGGGCACGCTCGCCAAATGGCTCGTCAAGGAAGGTGACGTCGTCAAGTCCGGCGACATCATGGCCGAGATCGAGACCGACAAGGCGACGATGGAATTCGAAGCCGTCGACGAAGGGACGATCAGCAAGATCCTCGTCGCCGAGGGCACCGACAATGTGAAGGTCGGCACCGTCATCGCGACACTGACGATGGAAGGCGAAGAGCCTGCCGCTGCGAGCGACGCCAAGCCTGAAGCCGCAGCGCCTGCTCCCGAGCAGAAGCTCGAAGCGACGCCCGCGCCCAAGCAGGCCGAAACCGGCACGCAGCAACTGGCCGAAGCCGCCCAGCACAAGGCAGAAGTCAGCGATCCCGCGATCCCCGAGGGGACCGAGATGGTCAAGCTGACGCTGCGCGAGGCTTTGCGCGATGCGATGGCCGAGGAAATGCGCGCCGATAAGCGCATCTTCGTGATGGGCGAGGAAGTCGCGCAGTATCAGGGCGCGTACAAGGTGACGCAGGGCCTGCTCGAGGAATTCGGCGACAAGCGCGTGATCGACACGCCGATCACTGAATACGGCTTTGCCGGCATCGGCACGGGCGCGGCGATGGGCGGGCTTCGTCCGATCGTCGAGTTCATGACCTTCAACTTCGCGATGCAGGCGATCGATCACATCGTGAACTCGGCCGCCAAGACCAACTATATGTCAGGCGGCCAGATGCGCTGCCCGATCGTGTTCCGCGGGCCCAACGCGGCGGCGAGCCGCGTCGGCGCGCAGCATTCGCAAAACTATGCGCCCTGGTACGCGAGCGTTCCGGGCCTGATCGTCATCGCACCGTATGACGCGGCCGATGCCAAGGGCCTGCTCAAGGCGGCGATCCGCACCGAGGATCCCGTCGTGTTCCTCGAGAACGAATTGCTCTACGGCCGCACCTTCGATGTGCCCAAGCTCGACGATCACGTCCTGCCGATCGGCAAGGCGCGGATCATGCGCGAGGGCAAGGACGTCACGATCGTCAGCTACTCGATCGGCGTCGGGCTCGCGCTCGAAGCCGCCGAGAAGCTCGCCGCGGAAGGCATCGACGCCGAAGTGCTCGACCTGCGCACGCTTCGCCCGCTCGACACCGAGTCGGTTCTGAAGAGCCTCAAGAAGACCAACCGCCTGGTCGTCGCCGAGGAAGGCTGGCCGACCTGCTCGATCGCGTCGGAAATCCAGGCGCTGTGCATGGAGCAGGGCTTCGACGATCTGGACGCACCGGTGCTCCGCGTGACGAACGAGGACGTGCCGATGCCGTATGCGGCGAACCTCGAGAAGCTGATGCTGGTCAACGCCGACAAGATCGTCGCTGCCGTCAAGCAGGTGACCTACCGCTAGGTCGCGTCCGCCGACCTGTCCCCGCTCGATCGGGGACGGGTCGGCGATCGCTCAGCAGCTCGAAACGGTGTCGTTGCTGGTGTTGTAGATCCTGCTCAGGTCGCGCGTGTCGCGCACCAGCATCGACGCATATTCGACGAAATAGGTCGTCGGCGAAAACGACGTCTTCACCAGCGGCGTGTAGGCGTAATACACCTCGACGAACATCGCCGCATTGCCGTTCGGGACCTGAACCTGGTGTCCGGCCGGTCCCAATCCGGTCAACCCGGTCTTGGTGGCGGTCGTGTACAGCGGCACATAGCTGGTCTTGGTGCCAAAGCAGCGCTGCCAGCCGATCTTGAACGTCGGCGGGGTCGAATTCGGATTCGTGGTCGGCTCGAGATCGGTCAGGATAACGCGGCCGTTCGTCTTCAGATCGAGCTCGCCCGATTGCAGCTGCGAACCCGTGAACAGGTCGTTGATGTCTGTCTCGGTGATCGTCTTCGCCGACAGCAGGCTGCCCGAGCCCATGCGTGCGGCATCGTCCGCCAGTTGCAGCGCCAACTGGCTCACCCGCATTTTCGTGGTGATGTAATTGGTGATTTCGGCGCCGGTCAGGCTGAGCAGCAGCAGCACCGGCAGCATGAAGGCGAATTCCAGCAGCGCAAGGCCACTCCGGTCGCGTGCAAGCGCACGAACGGGCAAGCGGATGCTGGTTCGCTTCACGAGCAATTCCTCTGGGTCGCTGCAGCGTAGCTGTTTTGGTCCGAATACGGCTGGTTCTGCAGGATCGTCTTGGCGGTGAGCGTCGTCGTGCTCGCCACGCCGATGAACTTCCACAGCGGGAACATCCGGGGATAGCTGACCTTCACCGTGTAGAGCGTGCGATCCTTCGCGCCGCCCTGGCCACTGTCGCCGCCGTCGGAGTCCCACACGGTGTTGTTGTTGGCATCGATATAAGGCTCACCCGCGTCGCAGGTGTGATTGCCATTGGTGTCGGTATAGGATTCCGCCGTCGCCGCAGCCGCCAGGCTGAAGGTGCGATAGTAGCGCCGCGTGAAGGTGATCGTGGCGTTGTTCGCCAGTGCGGAGACCTGTGCCCGGACCTTGTTGTCGAGCGCGGTCGCAGCGGTCGCGCTGGTACCGGTCTCGAGGCTCGCGTCGCGCGCGGTCTTCTGGATGACGCCCTGCAGGGCCGCGCGCGCGTACAGCGTATGGGCGGTGTCGAACCCCGCGACCAGCAGCAGGCACAGTACCGGCGCGACGATCGCGAACTCGATGACCGTCGCGCCGCGATTGTCGTCGCGCAACCGGCGATCCGAAGCGGGAGCCCTGGTCACCTGGTGAGCCTGAGCGCGGAGATGTTGTTCGCGATCGTCGCGAACTGGGTCTGCAATGCGGCCGAGTCGGTCGCCTTGAAGTAATAGGAAGGCGAGGTAGCACACCCCTGCAACCGCGCTTCGGTGGCGGCGTTGGTGCCGTTGCCGAAGGAGATCACCCACAGTGTGATGTTCATGTTCTTCACCGACGTGCACAGCGCCGAGAGCCGCAGGTTGATCTGATCGATCAGCGCCTGGCGGTTGGACGGGCATGACGAAGCCGGCCCGACATCGGTCGTCTGCTTCTGGTCGTAGAATGGCACGCCGTAGGCATTGTAGTCGCACGGATTGGACGTCGAATCGCCGTCGGTCATGAAGATCATGTGCCGCTGGATGTCAGCGCCGCCGCTATAGTTGGCGGTCGGCAGCGTCACCGCATTCTCCGATGCGAAGACGCCCGTCGGCGACATGAACCGCGCGCCCCACAGCATGCCGATATCGTGGTAGGTATTGCCCTGCGCGACGAGACTGTCGACATAATCGTCAAACGTCGTCGGGTCTGTCCAGCTCCGCAGCTTCTGCGCCGCTGTCGGGCAATAGTCGTCGACCGAATTGTAATAATCGTTGGTCGTATCGCTCTCTACAGTGGTCGCCTCGCTCCAGTAACTGCTGATGTTGCGCAGGTAGATGGCGTCCGGAAGCGACGGCCCCCAGAGCGAGTTGGCGTTGGTCGACGTCGGCACGAGATCGATGTTGAGATCGTAGGCGGCGCTCGGGATCGGCGTGTAGTTGGTGGTCGCGACGGTCGGGCGTTCCTGGATGCAGCCGTCCCACCCGACCGTGCGGTCGGTCCCGTTCGGGCCGATCGGCATCGCCAGACTGCTGTTCCACGACGTACCGTTCTTCAATCCGGCGACCGACTGACTGATCTTGCCATAATGCCACGTCACCTGCGCCGCATCATTACGAGTGTAATTGGTCGTATTGGTGTTGGTGGTCGTGCGGGAATCATAATAGCAGATGAAAAGGCCGGTGCTGTTGTACCGGTATTCGGTCGTCGTTACTGGCGTATCGATCTTGTACGTGACGGTGCGATAGCCTTGGTAGGTGGTGGTACTGGTCGTGGTGGTGGTCGGGGTGCCGTTGGTCGTCGTCGTGGCGGGGACGTTGGTTTGGCACCACGTGGTCCAGCCTGAATAGATGCTGCCCTTCGAGGTTGTCTTGTTCTGCCAGTTCCCGGCGCCGTTGTTGGTCGTGCTGGTAGAGGTTTGTGTCGGCGTGCCGTTGGTCGGATAGGCGATCGATTTGATCGACCGCGACTGATAGGACCAGGTGTCGGCAAGATAGGCCGGCGGCAGCGAATAGCCGACGTTGACGTTGCTGGCATAGGGCATGAAGCCGAACCGGATCTGCACCTGGTCACCGGTGCCGCCGGTCGCGTTGGTGGTCGCGCAGGTGGCATTGGTCTTCAGCCGCGCGACGATTTCGTAAAAGCATTTCACCGCGGTCTTGAGGCCGTCGATCTTCGAACCCGCCGCCGGCACCCCGCCGTTGTTGGTGCAGGTGGTCGAGGTTGCCGGGCAATTCATCGAGCCAGTGACGTCGAGTACGAACATCACATCGGTATTCGGCAACCGCATTTCCGAATCGCACGTGACCGTGATCGTGTCGGTGGTGATCCCGAGCACGCGCATCAACGTCATCGGCACGGTCGCCGTCGCGGTGCCCGAGACGGTGCCGCCTACTGCCGAAAAGGCACGCGTGGTGCCCGTGCTGCCATAGCCGTTGGCCTGAAAGTTCGCGTCGTAATATTGCAGCGCGACATCGTTATCGTCGCTGCCCCAGATACCGCCGCCCATCTGCTTGCGACCGGCCAGCGCGCCTGCGTCGCAGGCGTGTTGCATGCGCGTCTTGATGATATACATCCGGCTGATGTCGATCCCGCCGCCCACCAGTCCCGCCATCGGGATCAAGGCTGCGGCCATGATCGCCAGAGTGTTGCCGGCTACGTCGCGGCCGAAGCGGCGCCAAAAGGCACTAATGCGCTGGAGATGCGTCACACCAACACAATTCGCGCTTGCCACCCAGCCACCTCGCATCGATCTCACGCAGTCATTCGGGCGGCCAAT
Organism: Parasphingomonas frigoris; assembly: GCF_036663815.1. NCBI lineage: Bacteria > Pseudomonadati > Pseudomonadota > Alphaproteobacteria > Sphingomonadales > Sphingomonadaceae > Parasphingomonas > Parasphingomonas frigoris. The sequence goes on from NZ_JAXOJQ010000009.1 coordinate 33,282, forward strand.
GCAGCGTCACCCGATCCGATCGAATATCGCTGCAAGGTTAAAATGCTCCTTATGACCGACGCCGACCCCGAACGCGCGCTGGCGCTGTCCTATGCGCCGCCCGCCCGTCAGGCCGCGCTCGCTGCACTGTTTGCGCTCGATGATACGCTGGCGCAGGTCCTGCGCACGACGCGCGAGCCGCTCGTCGGGCAGATGCGGCTGACGTGGTGGCACGAGGCGCTGAGCGCGCTCGACCAGGCGCCGCCACCGGCGCAACCGGTGCTGCAGGCGCTCGCCGCGACGGTGCTGCCGCGCGGGGTACGGGGCGCGGATCTCGCCGGGATGATCGACGGGTGGGAGGCGCTGCTCGAGGCCGAACCGATCGGCGACGATGCCATGCTCGCCCATGCCCGCGCGCGCGGCGCCGGGCTGTTCGCGGTGGCGGGCGTTGCGTTGGGTGGCGCCCCGGCCGATCCGGTCGCCGCCGCCGGGGAGGGGTGGGCTCTCGCCGATCTCGCGCGCCATCTGCGCGATCGTGCCGCGGCGGATCGTGCGGTTGCGCTCGCGACGCGCGCGCTCGCGCCGATCGCGACCGCGCGCTGGAGCCGCGCCGGGCGAGCGCTCGGGGCGCTCGCGTTGAGCGCGCGGATGGATCTGGCGGTGCCGCTCGACCAGCCGATCGCGCATGGCGCGCCGCGGCGGGTCGCGCGCCTCGCGCTGCATCGGCTGACCGGGCGCTAGACTTTCATATTACAGCAGAATGGGTTACGCTCCTTCGACGATCCGGGGGGAACGACATGTGGCGCTATCTGGTGGGTGGTCTGGCGGGCTTTGCGCTGATCGCGGCTGCGGTCTTGTTGCTCAATCGTTCGAGCCGCTCGGTCGCTGCGCTACCGTCGGCGCCGCCCGGCATGCTGCTCACGGGGCAGGCCGCGCCGCTGCCCGCGACGGTTCCCGAGGCGAGCGAGCGGACGCGCGAGGAGAAGCGCTTCGATCGCTACGACAAGGATCGCAACGGACAGGTAACGCGCGAGGAATATCTCGCGCAGCGGCGCAAGGCCTTCGCGAAGCTCGACACCAACCATGACGGCACGCTGACGTTCGACGAATGGGCGATCAAGGCCGAGGGCAAGTTTTCGCTCGCCGATGCCGACAAGACCGGCGCGATGTCCCGCGCCGAATTCGCCACCACCGCGGTCAAGCGCAAGCCGCCGCGGATCCGCCGCGATTGCCCGCCACCGGCGGCGGCTGCGAAGGACGACGCGCCGAGCGGCGGCGGCGAGGACAGCTGAAAGCCGCGACTATGGTCAGGCGGCAATCCACCCCTCGAGCGCAGTGCGTGCGCGATCGGTGTACATCTTCTTGCGGTCGGCCTTCTTGGTGCGCCCCGCGATCGGCGGGAACAGGCCGAAATTGACGTTCATCGGCTGGTATGTCTCGGCCACTGCCGCGCCGGTGATGTGGTGCAGCAGCGCGCCGAGCGCGGTCTCGACCGGCGGTGGCGTCATCGCTGCCCCGCCAAGCTCGGCGGCTGCGAAGCGCCCGGCGAGCAGCCCGATCGCGGCGCTCTCGACATAGCCTTCGCAGCCGGTGATCTGTCCGGCGAAGCGGATGTTGGGCCGCGCCTTCAGCCGCAGCGTGGGATCGAGCAGTTCGGGCGAGCGGATGAAGGTGTTGCGATGCAACCCGCCGAGCCGCGCGAATTCGGCATTCTGCAGCCCCGGGATGGTGCGGAACAGGCGGACCTGTTCGCTATGCTTCAATTTGGTCTGGAAGCCGACGATGTTCCACAAGGTCGCGCTGGCATTGTCCTGCCGCAGCTGTACCACCGCATAGGGCCAGCGCCCGGTGCGCGGATCGTCGAGACCGACCGGCTTCATCGGGCCGTAGCGCAGCGTATCGACCCCACGCGACGCCGCGACTTCGATCGGCATGCAGCCTTCGAAATAGGGGACGTCCTCCCATTCCTTGAACTCGGTCTTCTCGCCCTCGATCAGTCCGGTGTGGAAGGCGAGATACTCTTCCTTGTTGAGCGCGCAGTTGATGTAGTCCTTGCCCTCCCCCTTGTTCCAGCGCGACTGGAACCAGGCGGTTTCCATGTCGATGCTGTCGAAATGGACGATCGGCGCGATCGCATCGAAGAACGCCAGTGCGTCCTTGCCGGTCGCGCCACCGATGCTCGAGGCGAGCGCGGGCGCGGTGAGCGGGCCGGTGGCGACGATCGTCAGGCCGCTCTCGGGCAGCGTGTCGACGCGTTCGCGCACGATCTCGATATTGGGGTGCGCGGCGAGCGCGGCGGTGACGCCCTGCGAGAAGCCGTCGCGATCGACCGCTAGGGCCGATCCGGCGGGGACCTTGTGGATATCGGCCTCACGCAGGATCAGCGAGCCGAGCGTACGCATTTCCTGGTGGATCAACCCGACCGCATTGCTGGTCGCATCGTCCGAGCGGAAGCTGTTCGAACAGACGAGTTCGGCCAGACCATCGGTGTGGTGTGCGGAGGTCATTTCGCCAGACCCGCGCATTTCCGAAAGTCTGACCGTGAACCCGGCCTGGGCGAGCTGCCAGGCGGCCTCTGATCCGGCGAGGCCGCCGCCGATGATATGGATCTGATGTGTCATGCAGCGGCTGATAGCGGCGGGCGGACGATCAGGCAAAGATCAGATGGTGATACGACTGCTCGATTCTGCGGCTCGGGCGTTGATCGCTCCGGGCATCGTTGCGATGCGCCGCGCGAGGAACCGCAATGAAGATCTATACCATCGGCTATGAAGCCACGACGATGCACGATTTTCTTGGCGCGTTGACCGCCGCGCGGGTCGAACGCGTGATCGACGTGCGCGCGCTTCCGCTGTCGCGGCGGCCGGGTTTTTCCAAGACATCGCTCGCGGTATCGCTGGCCGAGGCCGGGATCGACTATGTCCATCTGAAGGCGCTCGGCACCCCCAAGCGCGGGCGTGATGCCGCCAAGAAGGGCGATGTGGCGACGCTCGAGGCGGTCTACGAGGAACAACTCGGCTTGCCCGAGGCCCAGGCACAGGTCGCGCAGATGCTCGCTTTGTCCGCGGAGAAGCCGAGTGCGCTCTTATGCTTCGAACGCAACCCCCAGCACTGTCACCGCACTCTGCTGCTGGAGGCCGAAGCGGCTGATGTCGAGGTGATCAATCTGTTTGCCTGAGATGTCTCAGCCGCGGTTCGCGAACGATCGAGCAAGGGCAGGCCGTTCGCCGACCAAGGCCGGCGCGATGCGCGGCTGATCAGCCGGCGACGGGGAGCTTGACCTTGCCCCCTGCATCGCGCTCGAGCGGACCGTAGGCGATCACCGTCTCGAGCAGCAGCGGGCCACCGTAGAGGTGCGGGAAGAGTTGGCCCCCGCGCGACTCCTCCCACTTCAACCCAGCACCGAACGACCCGAGATCGACCGCGGCGACATGCAGGTCGCTTTGCCCGGCGAAATGCTTGTCGACCGTCTCGGTCAGCTGTTCGGCAGTCGAGAGATGGATGTAGCCATCGGCGAGATCGACCGGCGCACCGGCGAAGGATTCCTCGGTCTCCAGCGTCGCCATCTGCTCGGCGGTGAGCACCTTGTACGCGGTCAGCGGCAGGTCGCTCATTCGCCATTCTCCGGGCCGGCGGCGAGATCGTCGCCGGTGTCGGCGGTGTCGTCGGGCGCGATCTCGACCGCGGTCAGGTCGCGCACATCGGCCTCGGCGTCGCCTTCGGACTCTTCGATCCGCGCGGCCGAGACGACATGCTCGTTCTTGCCGACATCGAACAGCTTCACGCCCGCCGAGTTGCGGCCGATCACGCGCATCGAGCCGAGCGTTGTGCGGATCACCTTCGCCTGGTCGGTGACGAGCATCAGCTGATGGCCCTTGGTCGCGGCAAAGCTCGCGACGACGGGGCCGTTGCGACCGATATTGTCGATGTTGGTGATGCCCTGGCCACCGCGCCCGGTGCGGCGATAGTCATAGGCCGACGAGATCTTGCCATAGCCGTTCTCGCAGACGGTCAGCACGAACTGCTCGCGCTCCATCAGCTCCTGATAGCGCGCGGGCTCCATCGTGGGTTCGCCGTCCTTCTCGCCCTTCCACGGGGCGAAGCGGAGGTAATCCTCGCGCTCGTCGGGCGTTGCGCCGACGCGGTGTAGGATCGAGAGCGAGATGACCTTGTCCTCGCCCTTGAGCGCCATGCCGCGCACGCCGGTCGAGTTTCGGCTCTGGAACTCGCGCACCTCATGCGCGGCGAAGCGGATCGCCTTGCCCGCGCGCGTGGCGAGCAGGACGTCGTCTTCCTCGCTCAGCAACGCAACGCCGATCAGGCGATCGTCTTCGTCGATCCCCTCGAACTTCATCGCGATCTTGCCCGCGGTCGGGATGTTGGCGAAGGCGTCCATCGAGTTGCGGCGCACGCTGCCGTTCGCGGTGGCGAACATCACGTGCAGCTTCGCCCATTCGGCCTCGTCCTCCGGCAACGCGAGCACGGTCGAGATGACCTCGCCCTCGGCCAGCGGGAGCAGGTTGATCATCGGCCGCCCGCGCGTCGCGGCGCCACCCTCGGGCAACTTCCAGACCTTCATCCGGTAGACCTTGCCGAGCGTCGAGAAGAACAGCACCGGCGTGTGGGTCGAGGTCACGAACAGGTTGGTGATCGCGTCCTCGTCCTTGGTCGCCATCCCTGCGCGGCCCTTGCCGCCGCGCGCCTGCGCGCGGAAGGTGTCGAGCGTGGTGCGCTTGATATAGCCCTGCATCGTCACGGTGACGACCATGTCCTCGCGCTCGATCAGATCCTCGTCGTCGATGCCGTCGGCGGCAGCGGCGATCTCGGTTTTGCGCGGCGTGGCGAATTCGGCGCGGACGGCGACCAGCTCTTCGCGCATCACGGCGTACAGCTTGGCGCGGTTGGCGAGGATCTCGAGCAACTCGGCGATCGAATCGGCGAGGCCCTGGAGCTCGTTGCCGATCTCGTCGCGTCCGAGCGCCGTCAGGCGATGCAGGCGCAGGTCGAGGATCGCGCGGACCTGCAGTTCGGACAGGCGATAGGTCGCGCCGGTGACCTCGGTGTCGACCGCCTCGACCAGCCGGATGTAGGGCGCGATGTCGGCGATCGGCCAATCGCGCGAGAGCAAGGCTTCGCGCGCCGCGGCGGGGCTCGACGAGCCGCGGATGATCTTGACGACCTCGTCGAGGTTGCTGACCGCGATGACGAGGCCGAGCAACAGATGTGCCCGCTCGCGCGCCTTGGCGAGCTCGAACTTCGAGCGGCGCGTGATGACTTCCTCGCGGAAGCCGACGAACGCTTCGAGGATGTCGCGCAGGTTGAGCAATTCGGGGCGGCCGCCGCGGATCGCGAGCATGTTCGCCGGGAAGCTCGACTGCGCCGGGGTGTGGCGCCACAATTGGTTGAGCACGACGTCGGGGGTCGCATCGCGCTTGAGGTCGATGACGATGCGCACGCCCATGCGGCTCGATTCGTCGCGAATGTCGCTGACGCCTTCGATGCGCTTGTCCTTGGCGGCCTCGGCGATCTTCTCGACCAGGCCGTTCTTGCCGGTCTGGTAGGGGATCTCGGTCAGCACGATCGAGCGGCGGTCGCCGCGGCCTTCCTCTACGACGTAGCGCGAGCGGATGATCACCGAGCCGCGGCCGGTCTCATAGGCCGAGCGCGCGCCCGAGCGGCCGAGGATGATCGCGCCGGTCGGGAAATCGGGACCGGGGACGATCTCGAGCAGTTCCTCGGTAGTGAGCGGCTCGCGCGCGCCGGTCCTGGCGTCGAGCATCGCGAGCGTCGCGTCGATCACCTCGCCGAGATTGTGCGGCGGGATGTTGGTCGCCATGCCGACCGCGATACCGCCCGCGCCGTTGACGAGCAGATTGGGGAAGCGCGCCGGGAGCACCGAAGGCTCGCGCTCCGAGCCATCGTAGTTCGGCGTGAAATCGACGGTGTCCTTGTCGATGTCCTCGAGCAGCGAATTCGTCACCTTGGCGAGACGCGCCTCGGTGTAGCGCATCGCCGCGGCCTTATCCGGATCCATCGACCCGAAATTGCCCTGGCCGTCGATCAGCGTGACGCGCATCGACCAGTCCTGCGCCATGCGGACCAAGGCGTCGTAGATCGAGCTGTCGCCGTGCGGGTGATACTTACCCATCGCATCACCGACGATGCGCGCGCATTTGCGATACGGGCGGTTGTAGACGAAGCCGCTTTCGCTCGCCGACCACAGGATGCGGCGGTGGACGGGCTTCAGGCCGTCACGAACGTCGGGCAGCGCGCGCGCGACGATCACGCTCATCGCATAGTCGAGATAGCTCGACTTCATCTCGTCGACGATCGAGATCGGCGCAATATCGGAAGGGTCGGCGAGCACGGTCTCGTCGGTCAATTTTCGGTGCCTTCGGCTGTGTTACGGGATTGCGACAACCCTAGCCCAGCACGGCGACGAATGCCACCCCTGCGCATGTCCCGGAGCGGGGCGCAGGGGTGGGGAGAGCGTTATTTGCAGGCCGCCTTGGTCTTGTTGCCCGGCAGCGAGCAATTGTAGGTCACGGTCTTGCCGTTGGCGAGTTTCGCCTGGACCATGCGGCCGCCGGTGGTGGTCGTCTTGGTGGTGCGCGAATGTGCGACGGTGGTGGCCTTGACCGCCGTGGTGGGCGGGGTGGTCTTGGTGGTCGTCACCATCGTCTTGGTCGTCGGCGCAGCGGCTGGCTTGGCGACGGTGGTTTTGGTGGTCGTCTTGGTCGCGACGGGCGTCTGCGCGAGTGCGGCAGTGCCCGACAGCAGGACGATGGCGGTGAATGCGTGTCTGATCATGACGGTCCCCTCAAAAAACCTTCGAGCGTTATGCGCGATGGCCGGGAGAATGCGGCCGATCTGCGACCATATCAATGGGTCGACGATGACAAGTTCGTCATGGAGCCGCGGCTCCTATCCCGTTCAGGCTGAGCCCGTCGAAGTCCCGCTTGGACCGCGGGCACCGGCACTTGGGGAGCGTTGCCCTTCGACAGGCTCAGGGCGAACGGGTGGGAGAGCATTCCGCTAGCTCAGAACGGCACTTCCTTGCCTTCGAAATCGAACAGCTTGCCGGTATCGGGGGCTTTCAGCTCCTCGATCACGTCGAGCAGTTGGAGCGCGGCGCGCTCGGTGTCGAAAAGCCGGCCCGGCTGGACATTGCCCTGGAACGGCTTCGACAGCGCGGTGTCGACCGTGCCGGGATGCAAGGCGACGACGATCGCGCGGTCGTTGCGGCGCTTTTCCTCGATCGCGATGGTGCGCACGAGCATGTTGAGCGCGGCCTTCGACGCGCGATAGCCGTGCCAGCCGCCCATCTTGTTGTCCGAAATGCTGCCGACGCGCGCCGACAGCGCGGCGAAGACGTTGCGGCCGGTCTTGGGCGTGATCGGCAGGAAGTGCTTGGCGACGAGCGCGGGGCCGATCGTGTTGATCGCGTGCACCCGCGCCAACCACGCCGGGTCGAGCTCGCGCAGCGCCTTTTCGGGGCCGTGCGCATCGTCATGCAGGATGCCGGTCGCGACGATCACCAGCTTCGGGGCAGGGCCCTTGGCGACGTGCGCTGCCGCTGCCGCGATGCTCGCCTCGTCGGTCAGGTCGAGATACTGCGCGCCGGTGCGCGACCGCGCGAAACCGTGGACGACGTCATACGTGCCTTCCTCGATCAGCGCCGCCTCGAACGCCGCGCCGATCCCGCCCGACGCGCCGATGATGACTGCCGCGCCGCTCATGACCGCGCGAACCGCCAGCGATCGGCCGTGCTCTCGGCCTTGTCGAAACGATAGCCGTCGGTGTCGAAGCCCTTCATGTCGTCGATCTCCGTGATGCGATGCTCACACAGCCAGCGTGCGACGAGCCCGCGGGCCTTCTTGGCGTGGAAGCTGACGAAGCGCGGGCCGTCGGGGCCGGGCTCGCGGAAATCGACGTCGATGACGCGCACGCCGTCGAGCTTGCCGAGCACCGCGCCGAAATATTCCTGGCTGGCGAGGTTGAGCACGACGCCCGATCCTTCGTCCGAGACCTCCTCGCGCACCGCGGCGGCGATGCGGTCGCCCCACCATTCGTACAGGCTGTGCCGACGCGGCGCCCAGCGCGTCCCCATCTCCAGGCGATACGGCTTCATCGCGTCGAGCGGGCGGAGCAGGCCGTACAGCCCCGACAGCATCCGCACATGATCCTGCGCGAAGGCGATCGCGGGTTCGTCGAGCGTCTGCGCCTCGAACCCGGTGTAGACGTCGCCCGCAAAGGCAAACAGCGCCGGCCGCTCGGGCGCACCGGCGAACCCGGCGAAGCGGTCGGCGTTGAGCTTGGCCAGCTTGGGCGAGATGTGCATCAGCTCGGACAGCCGCTTCTGCGACAGATTCGCCGCCGATTTGGCGAGCGATTCGGCCTCGGCGGCAAAGCGCGGGGTGGTCGCGGTGAGCGGGGGCAGGGGACTCTCGTAATCGAGCGTCTTGGCGGGGGAAAGCAACGCGATCATCGCCGACGCGGTTAGGCGCGCGCGGCCGACGCGTCAAAGGGTCTCGCGCCGAGGGATATAACGCGCTCATGCGGTGTTCAGCCACGGTGACACTATTGCGGTCGCTTGACGGTATAACCCGTGGCGTTAGAGCGGCGGCAGCATTCCGCCGCGCGGGGCTGCGTGGCATGAGGAGAGTTCGACAATGAAGATGGTTTCGAAAATCGCTTTGGCCGCCGCGCTCGTCGTCGGCATGAACGGCGCGGCGCTCGTCACCCCGGCGCTCGCTGCCAAGAAGGACAAGGCCGCCGACGGCGCGCCCGCGCCGAGCCTGTCGAAGGAAGCCCGCGCCGCTGCGGTCGATGCGCAGACCGCGCTCAGCGCGACGCCGAAGGACCTCGTCAAGGGCGAAGCCGCGGTCAACGCGCTCGATGCCGCCGCCAAGAGCGATTATGAAAAGTATCTGGCATCGGGCCTGCGCCTGGCGCTGGTGAGCGCGCAGACGCAGGGCCAGCCTGAGGCCAACCGCATCCAGAAGCTGACCCCGCCGCTCGACGCGCTGATCGCCAACCCGGCGACACCGAAAGCCGAACTCGGCATCCGGTACAATGAGCGCGCCGGCTTCGCTTACTCGCTGAAGAATTATCCGCAGGCCGTCGAATATTACAGCAAGGCGCGTGACCTCGGTTTCACCAACGACGACCTGCTGCTCAACATCGCGCGCGCCAAGGTCGAGGGCGGCGACGTCATCGGCGGCACCAACGATCTCGAATCGGCGGTCAAGGCCGAGAAGGCCGCTGGCCGCAAGGCGCCCGAAGCCTGGTACAAATATGCCTTCACCCGCCTCGGCAAGGCCGGCAAGACCGAGCAGGCCGATGCCTGGACCGCGGCCTGGCTGACCGAATATGGCACCCCCGCCAACTGGCGCGGCGCGATCTACACGTTCGGCTTCCAGGGGCCGGCTGCAGTCAAGTACAGCAAGAACCGGATCGATCTGTATCGCTTGCTGTGGGCCACCAAGAGCCAGGCCGGGCAGAAGGAATATATCGATTATGCCGACGCCGCGCTGACGATCGGCCTGCCGAACGAAGCCAAGACCGTGATCGACGAGGGCTTCGCCTCGAAGGTGATCCCGGCGGGCAACGTGACCGCGACCGAGGAACTGACGCGCGCCAAGACCGGCATCGCGGGAAGCACCTCGCTTGCGATCAAGGAAAAGAATGCGCTCGGCGCGCCGAAGGGCGATCTCGCCCAGCAGGCGGGCGACGCCTATTTCGGCACGCGCAACTACGCCAAGGCGATCGAAATGTATCGCCTGTGCGAGACCAAGGGTGCGCCCGACGCCGACCGCAACAACCTGCGCCTCGGCATGGCGCTTGCGCTGTCGGGTGACCGCGCCGCCGCCAAGACGACGCTCGCCAAGGTCGCTTCGGAGCCGAACAAGTCGATTGCCCGGCTGTGGACGGTGTTCGTCGACGCGCCGCCAGCGGCATAAGCGCGGACAGTCTGTTCGTTGGGAAGGGGCGGCCTGCGGGTCGCCCTTTTTCGTTGGGGCTCGCTATCGGGCGAAACGGTATGCCGGGCGAAACGCATTCCCGGCCAGCCTGGCCGGGAATGCGCGCTGGGTTCAGGATGGCTGCCACGATCCCGATCCGCCACCGGTGCCGAGGCAAATGCCCAGACCCCCGCCGACGAACGACCCGACCAATTTGCTGTCGCGGTCGAAGAAGTTGATGTTGAGCGCGACCGCGCCCGAATTGAACTGGAAGCTGACCGCCTTCGAATAGAGCGTGTTGAGATCGGGGAAGCCCCACAGCTTGCCGCCCTGGATCCCGCCACCGCCGATCGACCCGACGCCGCCGGCATTGCCCGTGTAGCGATGGCCGTCCGGCGTTTCCAACGTCACGCGCCAGTAGAAGATGACGCAGATGGTTGTGCCGGTCACGCCCGTTACCGACTGGTTTTCGGACACTGCCTCGATCGTCAAGGTCGTCTCGTCGCCGGCGGCGTTGCTTCCGATGATTCCGGCGACGCATTTGTCGACCTCGGCATCGTCAATCTTGCCGCGCAGCCAGGCTTCCGATCCCGCTGCGACGTCCTTCAGGTCCTCGTCTGTAATAGTCATAAGTTTTCTCCGTTATGGATGAACGCTTACGCGAATCAAATATGAGATGATTCGATGCGAATACTAAACGTTACGAGCGTAAAGTCAGACGATATTTGTTTTATACTGGATTGCTAACCATCATCTGGCGGGTGGGTTTCAGGGCGGACAGTTGTTGCCCTACTGTCGCTAAGGTGAATCTGCCGGGCGCGCGCTGACGTAGCGGCCTCTCGCGCCATCGCTACGAGACGCCTGCGCCCTTGCGGCGCCGTCCGCCACGGCCCACAGCCGCCGGCCCTCCCGCATCCAAGAAAAATCCGTCCAGAAGCTGTTGAAAGTCCTGACCGTCGTCATCGTCGCGGCGGTCGTCATGTTCGGGGGGCGCTGATACAGCTATGTCGCCCATAGCGGCAGCCCGTATGACGAAGTCGCTATCGCGCTCAACGGCTATGCGCCCGCGCCGCTGCGCCGCTGGGGGTGCCACACGCTCAAGGAGCGCTTCCCCGGGCAACTGCCGCCATATGGCTGCGGCGCGATCGACGGTCGTAGCTGGATCTGAGGAACGCCGGCCGGTCATTGCTCCCGCGGTGGCAGGCGGCGGTGCGGCGCTCAGCTGGTGCGGATCGGGATCCCCGGCAGCGCCTTGGCGGTGCGGATCGTCAGCGAGGTCTTGACGCTTGTCACGTTGGGCGCGGGGGTGAGGTGCGTCATCAGGATCTCCTGGAAGCTCTTCAGATCGCTCGCGACGATCTTGAGGATGAAGTCGATTTCGCCATTGAGCATGTGGCATTCGCGCACCTCGGGAATCGTGGCGACATGCTCCTCGAACGCGGCGAGGTCGTGTTCGGCCTGGCTCCGCAGCGAGACCATCGCAAAGACGGTGATCGGATAGCCCATCGTTGCGGCATCGATTTCGGCATGATAGCCGCGGATCGCGCCGGCCTCCTCGAGCGCGCGAACCCGGCGTAGGCACGGCGGCGCGGTCAGCCCAACCCGTTCGGCCAGTTCGACATTGGTCATCCGCCCGTCGTCCTGAAGAAGTTCCAGGATGCGACGGTCGATCGAATCAAAGCTCATTGCACTCGGCTCCCCGGCGACGCGTATTTTGCAAAGACATAATGGCGCTCGGTATAAGATAATTGCCGGCGAACGCAATTGTCCCACAATGCGACGCCTCGAAATCTTGGGCTTCCGCCGAGTCGCTCCGCCGGTTAAGAAATTCTTACGGCGCACCCGCGTCCGCTTGGGGATAGGAAAGCGTGCGCTTCGACGACAGCCTTGAAACGGTGCTCTCGGCAGAAATGTCGACGTCGTTCGGCGCGCAGTCGGCATGGCGCCAGCTCGTCGACCTGATCGGCCGGGGCCGCGCGCCGGCAAGCGATGCAGCGCTCGCGCGGCTCCGCACAATCCGGGACGCCGTCGCGCTGCCGGTCCGTGCGGCAAGCGCACGCGCGCTCGCGTTCGCCTCGCCGCCCGCGATGCTGGTGTCGCTCTTTGCCGAGGATGCGCTGACGGTATCCGCGCCGGTGCTGCGGACAGCGCAACTGGAAGCGCGCGAATGGATCGCGATCCTGCCGCGGCTGACGCCGGCGGCGCGCTCGATCCTGCGCCACCGGCGCGATCTCCCCGCCGCGGTGGTCCGTGCGCTCGAGAGCTTCGGCAGTGTCGATTTCGTGCTCGGCGCTCCCGATGCTGTCGCGGCTGAACCGCTCGCCGCCGATACCGCCCACGACGTCGTGTCGCCCGAGCAAGCGCTGACGTCGACCGCGGATCCAGTCAGCGACACGCCCGATTTTCCGCAGACCATTGCCGCCGTTTCGCCGTTCGTGTCGATCGCGACAGCCGCGGCCGGCATCCCGCTCGTCGCCGAGGCGCGACGCCAGGCCGAGCGCGCCGGCACCAGAGGCGAGGCAGGGGCCGCACCATCGCCGCAAGGCGGGACCTTCCCGATCGCCGAGCTGGTCGCGCGGATCGACGCCTACCAGCGGCAGCGCGAAGAGGTGCCGAGCACGCTCCCGTCGCAATTGCGGATCGACCCCCAGTTCGCACTGTTCGCGCACGATCCGCAGCCGGCCGAGGGGTTTCGCTTCGAAACCGATGCCGGCGGGATCGTCCGCTGGATCGAGGGCGCCGCCCGCGCGCCGCTGATCGGCCTCTCGCTCGACAGCAAGCCAGCCTCGGTCGGCTCACAGGTCGACGGCGTCGCAGCCGGAGCGTTCCGCCGGCGCGCCAGCTTCGCCGATGCGCGGCTCGTCGTCGACGGCCATTCCGATGCTGCCGGTCAGTGGCGGATCAGCGCGATCCCGGTGTTCGACCGTGCCAATGGCCGCTTCGCCGGCTACCGTGGGACCGCGCGTCGCCCGCGCCCCGACGAGACCGCCGCGCCGACGCGCGAAACGCGCAATCCGGGCGTCGAGGCGTTACGCCAGCTCGTGCATGAACTGCGCACGCCGACCAACGCGATCGCGGGCTTTTCGGAGATGATCGAATCGCAGATGCTCGGCCCGGTACCGGCCGGCTATCGCGCGCAGGCCGCCGCGATCCGCAGCCAGACGAGCAGCCTGCTCAATGCGATCGACGATCTCGACATGGCCGCGCGGCTCGAGACGCATGCCCTCGACCTGCGCGCCGGCGATGTGCCGGTGGCGCCGCTGTTCGCGCAGATCCTCGCGGATCTGGCGCCGCTCGCCACCCTGCGCGGCGCCATCCTCGACTTTAAGACCGACGACGAAGCGCTGGCGATCCTCGGCGACGATCGCGCAGTCGAGCGGCTGGTCGCGCGGTTGCTGGCGACGTTGGTCGCCTCGGGCAGCCTGGGCGAGCGGATTGCGACCAGCGCGACGCGGAGCGAGGCTGCGGTGGTGATCCAGTTCGATCGGCCGCGTGCTCTCGCCGCCTATCCCGAGGAAAGCCTGCTGACGATCGACGCCGAGGCAGAGGCGGAGCGCGAGGGCGCGCCGCTGCTCGGCACCGGTTTCGCGCTGCGTCTGGCGCGCAACCTTGCCGCCGAGCTGCGCGGTAGCCTGGTGATCGGCGACAAGAGCTTGACTTTGCGGCTGCCGGCCGCCTTTCCTGCGAGCATGGGGCAGGCCTCTTCAAACTGATCGTGGCCGTCGCAGCGCCACCCCCCGCGTATCGACCGCCAGCGCCCGCGCCGGCCGAGCTGATCGCCTGGCCCGACGCGTTCGGCACGCGCTTCACCGTGTTCGTCGATACCGAGGAGGAGTTCGACTGGAGCGCACCGCTCGCCCGCGACGCGCATTCGGTCGGCGCGATGGCGGCGCTGCCGGCGGCGCACGCGCGCTTTGCCGATCGAGGCGTCCCGCTGACCTATATGGTCGATTATCCGATCGTGGCCGATGCCTTCGCGGTCGACGTGCTGCGCGGCGCGCTGGCGGACGGCGTGTCCGCGGTCGGCACGCAATTGCACCCGTGGGTCAATCCCCCGTTCGACGAGGCGCTGACGCCGGCGAACAGCTACGCGGGCAATCTGCCCCCGGCGCTCGAGGCGGCCAAGCTCGACGTGCTGACCGACGCCATCGTGGCTGCGTTCGGCCGCCGACCATTGGTCTACCGGGCCGGGCGGTACGGGATCGGCCCGACGACGCTGCGGCTGCTCGCCGAGCGCGGCTACCGGCTCGATAGCTCGATGCGCGCGCGCTATGCCTACACGGCCGATGGCGGGCCCGATTTCGCGGCGATCGGCAATGCGGCGTTTCGCACGGGGCCGGCGGGCGCTGTCGTCGAACTGCCGCTGACGACAGTGTACACCGGTGCGTTGCGTCGCGGCGGGACGGCATTGTACCGCGCGCTTGGTCCCATCCCGCGGGGACGTGGACTGTTCGCCCGCACGCATCTTCTGTCACGCGTCGCGCTGACCCCCGAGGACATGCCGCTGCGCGATGCGCTCGAGGCGGTGGCGGTCGCGGTGGGCGAGGGGCTGCGGCTGCTCAACTTCGCCTTCCACTCGCCTTCGGTCGCGCCCGGGCACACACCCTATGTCCGCGACGCCGCCGATCTCGCGCGCTTTCACCGCTGGTGGGACGGCGTGCTGGGCGATCTCGCGCGGCGCGGCATAGGCGCCGCCTCGCTCGACGAGATCATCGCCGCTACGGGCTTGCCAGCGCCGGGGCCACGGCGCTAACGCTCGCCGCGGGGGCCTGTAGCTCAACTGGTTAGAGCTGGCCGCTCATAACGGCTAGGTTGCGGGTTCAAGTCCTGCCGGGCCCACCACCACCCCCGCAGATCCGCTGAGCGGGTGAGGCTGCAACCCGCGATCGATGCAGGCCGCTACGGCCGATCATCCTTGCAGATCGGCGCAGGCCGCCGATCGTGGGAGCAAAGGCGGCGTGGCGACCCGAGTGCAGCGCGCGAACGCCACGTCGAAGCGCGCGGGCTGTGGGGGAGTCGGGCGGTCCGTCGCCGCGCGCCTGCTCAGCCGACGCCGACCTCGGCTTCGCGCGTCAACGTCCCGAGCGTCCGCAGGACGTCGTTGCCGTCGAACGGCTTGTTGATGATCGGCTGTCCGGCAAAACGCTCGGGCAGCATCATCGCACCGTCATAGCCGGTGGTGAAGGCGAACGGCACGCCGCGGTCCTGCAGGATCTCGGCGACCTCCCACGACATCTCGCCGTCGAGGTTGACGTCGAGCAACGCGGCATCGAGGCGCGCCTCCCGCGCCAGCGGCACCGCTTCCGACAGCCGCGTGGCCGGGCCGACGAGGTCCCATCCGAGGTTGGCGAGGACATATTCGATCGCCATCAGCACCAGCGCCGAATCCTCGACCACTAGCACGCGACGCTTTGCCGGTGCGGGCGGGATCGGCGCGGGCGTGCTCGCCGCGATCGCGGGGGCGGCGGCGGGCGGGTTGGCGGACTCGATCTTCTGGATCGCGGCGACCGGCAGGACGATCAAGCAGACGACGCCGCTCGGCGCAAAGCGCAGCTGCGACTTGCCGCCGGTCTCCATCGCCAGCGCGCGCTCGATCAGCGTCGAGCCGAAGCCACGCCGCGACGGTTCGGTGACGATCGGCCCGCCACTTTCGCGCCACGACAGCGCCAGGGTGCCGTCGCGATCAATCTGCCACGAAACGTCGAGCCGGCCGGTCGTGCTCGACAAGGCGCCATATTTCGCCGCGTTGGTCGCCAACTCGTGCACCGCGAGCGAAATCGCCAGCGCCGCCTTCGGTGTCAGGGTCACCGCCGGCCCTTCGATCGCGATGACGTGCGGATCGGCCTGGTAGGCGTCGAGTTCTTCGTGGATCAGCCCGGCGATCGACACGCCTTCCCAACGGCTCTGCGTCAACAGGCTGTGGGCGCGCGACAGCGAACGAATCCGCCGATCGAGCCCTTCGGTGAACGCCGTCAGCGAGGTGGCGCTGCGGCTGCTCTGCCACACCATCGCCTGGATGTTGGCGAGCGTATTCTTCACGCGGTGGTCGAGCTCGGCCATCAGCAGCCGTTCCTGCTCCCAGGCGCGCTGGCGCGCGCGGGCCGTGGCGTCGATCCGCCGCAGCACGACCTCGAGTAGCGACACGCGCAGGTCGAACGCGGCGTCGCGCTCCGATTTGCGCCATGGTGTCGAATGGCCGCGCACCGTCTCGGCCCACGACTCGAACGATTTGCGCGGGGTGAGGCGCGCGCCATTGACCCCGAACGTCACCGGCTTGCGCGGATCGCCGGCCCAGCGGACGTTAGCGATCACCTCGGGGCGGAACCAGAAGACGAAATCCTGCGGGTCGCGCGACACCGAAATCGCCAGCACGCCCGACGCGACACCGGCAAAGTCGCGCCCGGGTGGATAGAGTTCGCCCAGCCGGTCGGTGGCGAAGACGCCCTCGAAATCCTGCATGTGCGTCGTCAGCCAGGTGGACAGCGCATCGATCTGTGCGACGCTCGGGGTGCTGCCGAACGGCGTAACGACCCCATCGACGCTGATCGCGACGCCGCCGCGCGGCCGCGCGTCGTCGGCGAGATACGCAAGCAGCGCCCGTTCCTGCGCGACGAGGCCGTCGGCATAATCGTCGACCGGGGCGAGCGCCTGCATGATCTCGGCCAGCGTCGTGCGCGAGCGCAACCGCGCCTCGAGCTCGTCGGCCCGCACGCGCGCTTCGAGCTGGAGCGAGAACATCGACCCGAACAGCTCGCACACCGCGCGCAGATGGCGCGGCAAGCGGCGCGGGGTGCGGTGGTGGCAGGCGATCAGCCCCCACAATCTGCCCTCGGAAATGATCGAGATCGACATCGACCCATCGACGCCCATGTTGCGCAGATATTCGCGGTGGATCGGCGACACGTCGCGCAACGTGGCATAGCTCATGTCGAGCGGGCGGCCGCTGCGCGGGTTGATCGGCGGCAGCAGCGGGGCAGGGGTATAGTCGACCGCGGTGATCAGCCGCAGCCAGCTGGTGCGATACAGCGCGCGCGCCTGCTGCGGGATGTCCGACGCGGGATAATGCAGGTCGAGGAACGGCGCCATCTCGGGATCCCGCGCCTCGGCGCAGACCCAGCCGGATTCGTCGTGCAGGAACTGGTAGACCATCACCCGATCATAGCCGGTGACGAAGCGGACGCGCTCTGCCGCATGCTGGCAGAAGGCGCTCAGGTCGTGGGTTTCGGCGAGCCCGTCGAACATTTCCTGGACGCTGGCCAGCGGGTCCATCGCATGGCGATCGGCCAGGTCGGCATCCTCGACCTCGATCACCATCACGCCGTCGATCAGATGGACGCTCGCATCGACCGGCCGCCCGATCACCACGCGCAGCAGCGGATCGAGCAGGTGCCGCGGTCGCGCGAGGCTGGAGGATTCGATCAAGCCGCGCAGCCGCTCGATCTGGCGTTCGTCGAAAATCGCCGAGAGCGGGCTGCCGACGAGCAGTGCCGCATCGGCACCGAACAGCCCCGCCACGTCGCCGGCGATCTGTTCGATCTGCAGGGTTTCGGGGTCGACCGCGAGAAGCGCGCCGTGCGGCAGGATCGCACCGGGGATGTGGATCGGCTCGCGATCGCAATTGGTGAGATCGACGCCAGCTTCGGTGCGATCAGTCATCGTGCGGCCTCCATCCGTCCATCCAGCCCTCGAGCGCGGCGAAGGTTGTTACCGCCGCGCGGGCCGCGAGCGCGCGCGCGGCGCCGTCGGGCAGGTGCGCGTCGAGGCTCGCGACGAAGCGGGACCAGTCGGCGCTGCCGGTCCCGCACAGAAACCGCGTCGGCAAAGCGGGCGCGCGCCGCGCCAGTGCCTTTGCCATGACCTGACCGCCGAGCGACGCGCCGAACACGACGTAGCGCGCCCCGATCGTCTCGGCGGGGGACTCGCCGATCTGGAGCGGCGCGCACGACGGCAGCGCTTCGAGCGTGCCGCGCGACAGACCGAGGTCGACCAGATCGTCGGCCAGCGCGGTGCTGCGGGCATTGCCGAGCGCGAGGCGTGCTTCGACACTGCGATAAAAGCCGTGAATGCGCGCGAGCAGCGCACGATAGGCGGCGCGTTCGATCGTTCCGTCGGCCAGCGCGGCGAAGCCCGGATGGCGGTGCATCCGCTGGTGCACCGAGTCTGTGGCCGAGCGCAGGATCGCCCGCGCCGAACGGGCCGCTGGGCGCCCCGCGGGCGCCGCGCTCGCCTGCGCCAGTCGAGCGGGCGTTTGGCGATCAGCGCCAGTCTTCGCGTCAGCTAGCATCCAGCCCCCGAAATGGTCGGCACCGCCGATCGGCATCGGCCGCAATCTATACGCGCTTACCAATCGTTACGCCACTGTTTCGAAATCATTGGACGGGCAGCAGCTGTCCGCGCGCACGCCGCACGGCCCACGCATCGTGTCATCTGCACGAGCGGCGGCGAAGCATCCTTGCGCTTCGCGGCAGACCCGCCTAAGCGCAGCCAGCGTCGGGGAGTGGCGCAGTCCGGTAGCGCGCCTGCTTTGGGAGCAGGATGTCGCAGGTTCGAATCCTGTCTCCCCGACCATTTCACAAAAATCTTCGTGGAAAAGGCGTTCAACGCTGCGGGCGATGCTTCAGCTGTAGCGCTCCTCGGCCCACGGGTCGCCGCGCATGTGATAGCCATTGCGCTCCCAGAAGCCGGCCTGGTCGGCGCCGAGAAAGTCGATCGCGCGGATCCACTTCGCGCTTTTCCACAAATAGAGATGCGGGATCAGCAGCCGCGCCGGCCCGCCGTGCGACCGCGTCAGCGGAGCGCCGTTCCAGCTGTGGACGATCATTGCCTGGTCCGCCGCGAAATCGGCCAGCGGAACGTTGGTCGTGTAGCCGTCATAGCCGTGCAGCAGCACGAACGCGGCCGCTTCGCGCGGCTCGACTGCTTCGAGCAGGTCGTGGGTCGCAACGCCGGCCCAGTCATTGTCGTAGCGTGACCAGGTCGTGACGCAGTGCATGTCCGAGCGCGCCTTGCTCTGCGGCAGCGCCATGAAGCCGGCCCAGTCGAGGACCAGCGGGCGCGCGACCAATCCGCCGATGCGCAATTCCCAGCGCTCGGTCGCGATATCGGGTTGCCGCCCGAGATCGAGGACCGGCCAGTCGCGCACGAGATGCTGCCCGGGTGGCAGCCGCGCATCGCCCGAGCGCGGGGCCGCGCCGGTGATGAACTTGTGCTCGCTCGCCCAGCGCTGCTTCGAGCGGGTCAGCTTGCTGTCGGGGGGCGTTGCGTCGTCGGTCATCGGGTCCGTCCTCACCGCGCCTGGTGTACGCGCCGATGTCGGCGCGGTCGAGCGGGGACGACAGGGCTGCCGGTCAGAGCGCGCGCCGCATGGTGCGTTCAGTGAGCGCTGCATCGTCGTCGATCGTCGCGACGATATCGAGCTGGCCAGCGTCGCCCGCACGGGCCAGCAGCACGACATAGTCGCCGCGCGCACACGTCGTCGCGATCGCCACGCTGGCGATCGTCGGATGGGCGGCGAACCGCGTCGCGACCGGGGATGCAGCCTTCGCGACGGGCGCCCGTGCGGCGCGCTCGGCCTTGACCACGCCCTTGATCCCGCCTTCGAACCCCTCGACGAACGCGCCAAATTCGCCGACCGCGACGTCCAACCGGCGCGCATGCGCGAGCACCGCGGCATATTCGGTCAGCCGTGTCTTGTCGTAATCCGTCCCGAAGACCAGCTTGACGACCGGGGTCATCGGCGCGCGCAACTGCACCGCGATCCCGGCGGATTCGAGCAGCGCGGCATAATCGACTGGACGCGCGTCGGCGGCGGCGGCGAAATCATAGGCACGGGCCAGCGCGCGATAGAGCGTCGCGCGGCTGCGCGTGTCGGCAGCGCGTACCGCCGCAGCGGTCTGCTGCGCGAGCATCAGCTGATCGGTCAGGTTTGCACTGCTGGCGGGCGGTGCGTCGTCGTCGAGCGCGTCTGCCGGATCGAGATCCGCGCTCGGCCCGTCCGCCCAGATCGGCGCGGTCGCCAGCGTCTTGGGCGCGTTGCTGACGGCGGCGGCGACCTCTTCGTGAAGGCTCGCCTCGGTCTCCGGGTCGACCAGTTCCTTCCAGTTGATCACCCCGTAGATGAAATCGATCGAATCGTCGTCGGACGAGAAGGGCATCAGGATGCCGCGATACAGCGTGTTGTGGCCGCGCGTGCTGATGAATTCGGCCTCGAAGCCGATCGGCGCGCGGTTCGCGATAATTTGCAGATATTGGTCGGTCAGTCGCGACAGCAGCGAGCGGCTCGGGACCTGCGCGATATGCGTCGCCGTCGAGTCGAGCGCACATTCCTGCCGCAGCGCCCGGCCGAGAAACGCGATCGCCGGATTTTCGATGCCGAGCGAGAAATCGAGCAGGACGCTGTGCGCGCCGAAGTCGGCGATATTCGCCGGATCGAGATCCTCGATCGACGGATAGGCACGGCCGCCGAGCAGGGAAACCCAGTGATTATAGGCGCGTACGTGCATTCGCCGTTCGTCGGTGCCGACGCCCAGCGGCGTTTCGGCGACGTCCGTTCCAGCGTCTTCGACGGGGTTGCTCTCGATCTCGCCCATGTCGAGTCGATCGTCCCCGAACCCACGAACACTATCCATTGCGCAAACGCCTCACTTGGCGGCCGCACCCGACCTGGGCGACCATCACGCGACCCCTGTGCACCGTATGTGGTAAACGCCGGGTAAAGCGCGAGAGTTTTGCTTGCGCGCGCGGGCAAGAGCGGCGGGGTCGGGGAGGGCGTACCTGAAATTAGCGGAACGCGACGCTTGCCAGTGCCCAACCTAGCTGATAATCGCCCGCCCTCGCCACCGTTCATCCGAACGGCGCGCGACGCCGCTTTAGCTCAGTTGGTAGAGCATCGCATTCGTAATGCGGGGGTCACAGGTTCGAGTCCTGTAAGCGGCACCAGTACATAAAGAGAACATGCTGGAAAACCGCAGAAACCTGCGGTATATTGCCTCTCGGCGGTCCCATGATTTCTCACTTTGTTCCGCTAAGGCCCGGCAAAAAGGGGCCACGAATCATGGGACCACGAACTTTGCAGAAGGCGTGGCCCCATGCTTACCGTGGTTCAGATCAAGGCACTCAAACCAGCAGAACGACCCTTCAAGGTGTCCGACTCAGACGGTCTCTACGTTCTGGTCCAGCCGTCCGGCGCACTGCTCTGGCGGTTTCGCTACCGAAGCTCGGGGATTGAGCGCAAACTCTCGCTTGGCAGCTTTCCCGAGGTCTCGCTGGCCCAAGCCCGCCGCAAGCGCGACGAGGCCAAGTCAGAGCTGGAGGACGGGATCGATCCCGTCGAGGAGAAGCGTCAGTCTCGGTTGAAAGCCGAACTGGCGGCACAGACCACCTTCGGCCTGGTGGCCGAGGAATATATCCAGAAGATGGAGCGCGAAGGCCGCTCGCCGGCCACCACCAAGAAAGCGCGCTGGTTCCTCGAGCTCTTGGCTGGCATTGCCAAGCGTCCAATTGCGCTGGTGACGCCGCACGAGCTTCTCGATGTGCTCAAGCGGGTGGAGCGCCGTGGGCATCACGAGACGGCACTCAGACTTCGTTCGTTTGCGGGTCGCGTTTTTCGCTACGGTTTTGCCACGTTGCGGACCGAGCGTAATCCGGCAGATATCCTGCGGGGCGCGTTGACGGTCCCGAAGGTGAAGCATCACGCTGCCATCATCGAGCCGAAGAAGGTGGGCGAGCTGCTGCGAGCGATCGAGGAGTATAAGGGGCGGCCGGAAACCCTTCATGCTCTGAGGATTGCGCCGCATGTCTTTCTGCGCCCTGGCGAGCTGCGCCAGGCCAAGTGGGATGAGATCGACTTCGCCGAGAAGGTCTGGCGGGTGCCGGCTGAGCGCATGAAGATGAAGCAGCCGCACGCGGTTCCGCTGTCTCGCCAGTCGCTGTTTATTCTTCAGGACCTGCGGTCGCTCGCCCGAACGAGCGAGTACCTATTCCCGGCGCTCCACACGACGAAGCGGCCGCTGTCAGATAATACCTTGAACGTAGCTCTGCGGCGCCTGGGCTTTGAGAATGACGAGATGACCAGCCACGGTTTCCGGGCAATGGCCAGTACGCTGCTCAACGAATCAGGGCTTTGGCACCCTGATGCGATCGAGCGCGCTCTCGCGCATGGCGAGAAGGATAGGGTACGGGCCGCTTATCACCGGGGCGCTCATTGGGCGGAGCGTGTCCGCATGGCGCAATGGTGGTCGGATTATCTGGACCAGCTTCGTATCGGTGGCGAGGTCGTAAAGGGCAAATTTCGGAGCCGAGCATAAGGATGCGGCGGCTTTGCTAGCGGTTGTCTCACCTGGTACGGCAGCACGCGGTTTGCTAGAACGTCTTTTTGCACAGCGTGACTGCGTGACTTCGTTGATTTGTGAACTGGATATTAGTTTATGAATCGTATATAATGCTTAGTATGGCTGAGCGTTTGACAGGAAAACTAAATCGGCTGCAGCGTTTGCCCGAGCAAGTACTGGTTGATGCCGCATGGCTAGAGCGCCACGGATACTCATCGTCGCTGCGTAGCCAATACGTTAAGTCGGGCTGGCTCACTCAAGTCGCTCCACGTGTCTATCGTCGTGTGCAGGAACCGTTGTCCTGGCAACAAGCTGTGATGTCGCTGCAGAACTTCATGGGGTATCCGCTCACTGTCGGCGGACGCACCGCTCTGGAAGAGCAGGGTTTTTCTCATTACCTCGGCGAGCGGCACGAAGTGCACCTCTACGGCCCCGCCAAGCCGCCCGGCTGGCTCGCAAAGTTGAAGCTTGAGGTGCGATTTGTCTGGCACAATGCAACAAAGCTGTCTCCGGAGGAGCCGCTTGATCTATTCGGACCGGCGCCGCCTTCGCAGCACATCCTGCCCGGTAATTTCATGATGGGCCCCCAAGGTTTGACTTGGCCATTGCGCATGTCGTCCCCTGAGCGTGCCTTTTTGGAACTGCTCGACGAGCTGCCTGATCATGAGAGTTTTCATCAAGTCGATGTGCTCGTGGAGGGGCTGGTCAATCTGAGCCCAACCAGATTGAAGCTGCTGCTTGGCCAGTGCCGCAGCGTGAAAGTGAAACGCCTGTTCTTTTTCTTCGCCGATCGCCACCGCCACGCTTGGCGCCGTCATGTCGATCCTACCGCGTTCGATCTGGGTGCCGGAAAGCGGGCTCTGGTACCGGGCGGTCGCTTGTCGAAAGACTATAATATCACGGTCCCGGAGGATCTGCTTGGCACTGCTTGATGCCTATCGCCAGCAAGTCGCTTTGCTGGTTCGCGTCCTTCCTTTGGTCGCGAGCGAACCCGAGTTCGCATTGAAAGGCGGAACCGCGATCAACCTGTTCATTCGCGATTTGCCGCGGCTCTCGGTCGATATCGATCTGACCTACCTGCCCGTAACCGACCGGACTTCGTCGCTGCTTGCGATCAATGCTGCAATGTTGCGGATGGCAGGCCAGATCACTGCGGGGATCAAGGGTGCCAAGGTCACTCCGAGCCGGCTCCAACCGGATAATAAGATTACGAAGCTCGTGGTTCGCCATGAGCGCTTGCAGATCAAGATCGAAGTGACACCGGTTCTGCGCGATGCGGTATACGCCGCCGAAATGCGGGCTGTGACGCCGCGGGTCGAAGAAGCCTTCGGCTTTGCCGAAATCCAGGTGACGTCGTTTGCCGATCTCTACGCCGGCAAGATCGTCGCGGCGCTCGATCGTCAGCACCCGCGCGACCTGTTCGACGTCCGCGATCTTCTCGCGAACGAAGGTATCGATGGTGCTTTGCGATCCGCCTTCCTCATCTACATTCTAAGTCACCCGCGTCCGATCGCGGAACTCCTCGCGCCGAGACGCCGCAACCTCGATGACGAATATGCCCGAGGTTTCGTAGGCATGACCGACGAAGCAGTGCCGCTCGAAGCGCTAATCGAGACCAGGGAGGCTATCATCGCCGCCATGATCGGCGCCATGCCGGATGCCCATCGTAGCTTCTTGCTGGGATTTAAACAGGGAGCTCCGGACTGGGCCGCAATTGGCATGGAGGAAGCGGCGCAGCTGCCGGCCGTACAATGGAAGATGCGCAATCTGGACCGGCTTCCTGAGGAGAAGCGTCTTGGCTTGGCCAGTCGTCTGGAGATGGTCCTTTACCCCGACTGAAAGCAAACGTGTGACGCGGGCTAGTCCGATTCGAGTATCGACAGGAACCAGCGCGGTGAATATCGGAGATCGGCCCGCTGCAACCGAGAAAACCAATGACTATGCCAGCCTTTGCCGAGGTGCTTGGCAATCGCCTGCCTTCAGCGAGCGAGAAGGCTACCGCAAATCAGCTTTGTCAGATTTTGGCCTCGCAGGCTCCGGGTGATGCGACACTCAGGATCTTGGACGATGAGAAAACGCCAACCGAGATCGCTCTGACGGCTGGCTTGTCGCGGCTACTGGTGGAATTGCTTCGGCACGTTGGGGACGGCGACGCGGTCACACTTGTTCCGGTCAGTCAGACGCTCACGACGCAACAGGCAGCAGACACTTTGAACGTATCTCGTCCATTTTTGATTTCGCTGCTTGAGAAGGGCGACATCCCGTTTGACACCGTCGGGCGGCATTGTCGGATCAAGGCGCAGGACCTATTCGCTTACAAGCGTGCTCGCGATGAAAAGCGCGGAAAGGCGCTTTCGGCTCTTGCCGAAATGGACGCTGAGTACCTGCAGGGTTTGTGAGCGTGCCCGAGATCTGGCCGTGGCTGGCTGGTCGCGAAGGTAGATGACACCAGGGCTGGCTCTCAAGCGTTTGATATGCCACCTCTTGTCGCGATGATTGACTATTTGGCATGACGACTCCGCATCAGGATGCCCTCTCGCCGGCGCAACACGCCGAGCGGTTCGAGGCCTGGGAGGTGGCGTTGAACGCTGGGGGCCTCCCGCAGTTCGTGACCGAGCGCCTGGCTGGTGCCGCTGTAGGGTCTGGCGCCTGGGTTGCGACGATGACCCCAGCCGAGCTTCTTCTCGCCCGAACGCACGGGGTTCGACCAGTAGCGACCGTTTCCGGGACCTGCTGGTTTCACTACGGCCAGAGCTGGACCGAGGGGCACGCGCAGGGCTGGCACGAGGCACTCGAGCGGATCCAGCGCGAGGCGGTGGCGGCGGGCGCCAATGCCGTGGTCGACGTGCGGATGCGCACGCTGCGCCACCGCATCGGTGCGAGCATGGATTTCACGCTGATCGGCACCGCGGTGAAGATTGAAGGCCTGGCCCCGAGCCCGCATCCGGTAGTTGCGACGGTGCCCGCGCTCGAATTCGTGCGGCTGCTCGAGGCCGATATCGTACCAGTTGGCATCGCGGTCGGCGCGCGTTTCGACTGGCTCGGCAATCCCTATGGGAGCGGCGGCGACTGGACGGCGCTGTCAGACATCTCGGCCAAGCTGTCGTCGTTCCAGAGCATTCCAATCATGACGCTCACGAACTTCTGGGAACGTATCCGCCGCGACGCACACGCCGACTTGCGTGCGAAAGTCGCCGAGCAGGGCAATGGCGTGCTGGCGCATACGCATTTCGGCCAGCTGATCCGACGCGAACGCGACAAGCAACCGGCGGCCTACCTTGGACGGCATATCGTCATCGGCACCGTGGTCGATGCCAAACCGGGCGTGGGCATGCCCCTGCCGATCGAGATGGTGATCGACATGCGTGACGTTACGTCGCCGCTGCGAAATCCCGGCGGCTCGTGGCATTCGGCGTATCAAAGTGACGTGATGGACGAAGAGGGCGGAATCTGATGGCGGATCAAACTGGCATTCCCGAACATGCGCTCGCGCGCCTTGCCGGACTGCGCCGCCAAGGGCATCCCGGCGGCGTCTTCACCTCGGACTTTTCGGTCAATGAGTTTCTGTTGGTCCGCAAGGCCGGGTTCGAACCGGTGGGACTGTGCGTCGGCTCATGCATCTACCATCTCGGCTTTCAGATGGCGGGCTGGGGGAGCAGCGTCGAACTCGATGTGCTCAGCACCGCAATGTACGAAGCGCGTGCGCTGGCGATGGAGCGGATGCGTCAGGAGGCCGCCAATATGGGTGCCGACGGAATCGTCGGGGTGCGGCTAACAGTGAAGCGGCTCGAGTGGGACAGCAAGGTCCTCGAATTCGTCGCGATCGGCACGGGTATCGTCCATGCCAAGGGGCATCAGGGCTTCAAAGGACCACGCGGCACGCCGTTTACGTCGGCGTTGTCGGGGCAGGATTTCTGGACGCTTCTGCAAGCGGGATATCGCCCGCTTGAAATGGTGATGGGCAGCTGCGTCTACCATGTCGCACGACGTGGTCCGATCGCCTCGCTGTCGAGTGTCGGGCAAAATGTCGAACTGACCAACTTCAGCGTCGCACTCTACGAGGCGCGCGAAATCGCGATGGAGCGGATGCAGCTCGAGGCGACGCAGGCGGGGGCCGAAGGCGTGGTGGGCGCTGACCTGCACGAGGGCAGCCATGGCTGGTCGAGCCACGTCATCGAGTTTTTCGCGATCGGCACCGCGGTCGTGCCGATCGAAGGCCACGCGCCGACCGAGATCCCCGATCCAACGCTGGTTCTTTCAGTCAACAGCTAGGCGAGGCCGCCGGCGCCGTCATATTTGAGTTCGAGAAAGCGGTCCTGCGTTGCGAGTTCATCGAACGCACTGCGGGCCAGCTGCTCGGTCATGCGGCCGATCTCGTCGTCGATGACGCCGAGGCCGTGGAGCAATTGCAGGTCCGCGCTGCCGCCACTCGCGCCTACGCGCGACCTTAGGCTCGCCGGTACGGCTTCATACCCTCGCACCAGGGCGGGCAGATCGGTGGCAAGCAGGCGTCGCACCGAATCTGCCGCTGGCCCTTTGGCGTCGAGAACAGCCAGCTGTGGTGCCATGTCGCGCAAGCGATGACCGATGGAATCAAGGAGCGGCACCGTCTCGCGCGGAAGCAGTGGGCGCTGCTGTTCGAGCCAACGTTCGGTATGGTCCGGAAGCGCGTCCAGCCTGGATTGCGCGAGGGCTACCGGTTGCTCGCGCGACAGCAGACCAATCGCGACGCAGGCGACGAGGAAGGCCAGGATCGCCACGACGAGTCCTGCAATCCCGATCGGAGCGATGCCGAAATTGATTACAGTGGCGACGATCGCGATGATTAGACCGGCCAATGCCATGCGGCCCGCCAAGCGCGCGGCGGCGCGCTGCTTGCGCTCCCGCTCGCGCTGGGCAAGCGCCCGCCCTTCGGGTGAAACACGCCGGATCATCGCATCGGCCTGGGAGGAGGGCAGGTTGGTCATGGGCGGGTTATATCCCTTATATATCGGAGCTTCTCAAGCGGCGGAGCGAGCCCGGTTGGCCGTTTGCGACGGGGCTGTTCATCCAAAGCCGATCCTCTCTCGCGTGCCCTTGTGATCGCATTCGCACTTGAGCCGGGCAACGATCCCAGCCGCATCGACGGACTCGACGTGTCGCAGCTGCCGCGCGACCACCGCGAAATCGCCAGGCGTGAGACCCGTCGCCTCGCGCAGCGCTGCCGGCGCGCTTTTTTGGAAGAAGCGTTCGAACGCAGCTGCGGCCTTGGTCGGCCCCAGCGGGCGCAGGTCGAGTTTGAACACGAAGCGGCGAAGCGCTGCCGGATCGAGACGATGCGCATGGTTGGTAGCGGCGACCACCGGGAGCGGATGATGATCGAGCCAGGTCAGCATTTCGTTGACCTGGCCCGCCTCCCAGCTGTGCGTCGCGGTGGTGCGATCGAACAACAGCGAGTCGACCTCGTCGAACAGCAGCACGCTACCACTCTCGCGCGCTTCGGCGAAGGCCGCTGCGATCGCCGCCTCGGTGCCGCCGACCCAGCGCGACAGCAGGTCCGACGCGCGCTTGATCTCAAGCGGGCGGTCGAGCGCCCGCGCAAGATGATGCGCGAGCGCGGTCTTGCCCGTTCCGGGAGGGCCGGTCAGCAGCAGCGACACGTCGCGCGCATCGGTCGCCGCGAGACGATCGATCAGGGGCCCGAGCGGCAGGTCGGTCTCGAATAGGTCGAGATCGAGCGTATGTTCGACCGTTGGCGGCAGTGCGCTGCCACGCAGGGCTCGTACCAGCGTTTCCGCCGATCGGGCGCCGCCGTCGGTCTCGCCCGCAAGTCGCGCGGATCGCGCTGCGATCCGCAGCACCGTCGCGGTTTCGGGCGCGGCGTCGAGCAGGTGATCGAGCGCGACGCTCGCCATCACACCTTCCTCTTCGACGATCCGCGACAGCATGCGCTGCGCGGCGCTGCGCGAGGGCAAGTCGAGCTTCAACACGTAGCTCATCCGGCGCAGGATCGCCGGGTCGACATTGTCGATCGCGTTGGTGGTCCACAGCACCGGCACGGGATTGGTCTCGAGCAGTCGATTGACGAAGATCTTGCTGCCCTGGCGCTTGGCGAAGAAACCCCCGCCGCTCGGGCGCGCATCGCCGATTAGATCCTCCATCTCGTCGAACAGCAATACCGCGCCAGTGCGCCGCGACAACACGCGCTGCGCAAGCTGGAGCGCAGTGACACGATCCCAGCGATTGGGTTCTTCGCCATCCTCGTCTGCTTCGCCGACGCCATGGAGCGCGAGCCCCGCTTCAGCGGCGAGCGTACGCGCCAGTTCGGTCTTGCCGGTGCCCGGCGGGCCGTGGATCAGGATGTTGATCCCGGCCGCGCATTCCGCGACCGCGCCGCGAAGCAGCGACACGAGGAAGTCCACGTCGCGGACGTGTGCGAAATCCGCGCGTACCAGCCGCGTGGGCTGGCGCGCGCCGACCAGCGTGTCGATGATCGCTTCGCCTTGCGCGGGTGCCCTGTCGAGCAGCCGTTCGAGCGTCCAGCGCACATCGACCTCGACCTCCCCCTGGCGGTTCGCGCGGAAGCCGGCGAGGCCGAGCTTGAGCACGGCGCTCTGCCGCACGAGGCGATCGGCCTCATGCGGTTCGGCACCCGCCAGCAGCCCGAGCAGCGTCGGCAGGTCGTGGCCATGCTGGCTGAGGAGCTTGGCCAGCGAGGCGACACGCGGCAGCCGGTCGCAAGCGACCAGCAGCGTGAGCAACGCCGCGTCGACCGGCGGCAGCATGAGCAGTTCTGCCAACCGAGCAGCAAGCAAAAGCGCATGCGGTCGCAGCTCTTCAGCGGGCAGTCCTTGCTCGAGCGCGCCAATCAGCGTCGGCCACTCGAGCGCGTCCTCGCTTGCGCCCCCAGTCAGCCACGCGCGATGCGGTTCTGCCCATTCGAGTGTGGCGTTCGCCATCGGTGTGGACGCGGCAAGGCCGCGCCCGGTCCGGAGCAACATGCTCCGGACGATCTCATATTCGGTCATGATTATTCCATCGGCCCCGCCCGGGGCGAACACGGACGCGCGGAAGCGCCGGCTCGATCCGGGACGAATTATCGTCGTGGGTGGGGTGCTGCGGCGGCGTTACCGACCTGCCGCAAACGCGTGGAAAAGCGCTAGGGCAGGGAGTGCGTGCCGCCGAACACCACGCCCGAAAAGGCGGCGAGGTCCAGCAATGCGTGTCTCCAATGTGCAGGCGAAAAGTAACTGCGGAGCGCCCGTTACGAGAAAACCGAGCGCTCCGCAACGTGAGGGTTTAGCGGATCTCCACGCGGTGTGTACCTGTTGGCAGCTGCAGGAAGCTACACCGCCGGCCGAGAAACGCCTCGATGATCACCCTGGCTGTCAGGCTGTGCTGGCTCGGCTTGACCGTTGTGAAGCTGCCGCCGCCCGCGAGTGCGAACGGCAAGAGCAACTGGTCCGCGAGATACGGTCCGGCAAAGGCATCCGACGCGAGATAGCCAGCCATCCGCGCGGCGGCGGTCTTTGCGACATGCTCGGCCGAAACGCCGAGCTTACCAAAGCCGCTCACCACTTCGGTGACATGTTCGTAAGCTGCCTCGAGCAACACGATGTTGCCGGGGCCTTGCTCTTCGGGCAGTTCACGGATCGAAAAGGCGTCCTCAGGCCAATCCAAGAGCCCACGAATGGTCTTGATCTCGCGCTCTGCGACATCGAGCGGCAGGCCGGCATATAGCGCAGTGGCTGAGCGGCCGATCAGCGCGCCGCGATCGACACAGTTGATCGCGGTCAGCTGAGCCGGCTCGATATCGATCTCGATCCGGCCGCCGCCGCGCGGATAAAAGCCGTGCCGTATCAGCTGCGCAGTGACGCGCGGCCCCATCCGGTTGATGACCGGCAGGAGGCTTTTCGCGATGAACTCAAACGGCGGCGCGAGCATGTTGTGCGTGCCGCCTTCGAGCACGAGCCGGGAGGGCGCGCCGGCGAGAATCAACGGCATCAGCACGGTCTGTAAGACCAGACCGGTCGATCCAGCGGTGCCGACCGCGAAGCGGTACTCGCCCGGCGTCACCGGGCCAGGGCGGAACGTCAGATCGGACGACCCGACGCTCAGGCCTTCGCACATCGCGCCGCCGATCGCGCACGCGGCTTCGACCGCGGTGACGTGCTGACGCATCAGCCCCGGCTTCTCGCGCTTGCCGCGCGCATTGGTGATTTGGAAGGGTTGGCCGGTGACGAGCGACAGCGCGCACGCGTTGCGCACGACCTGTCCGCCGCCTTCGCCTTCCGATCCATCGATGATGATCATGGTCTTCTTTCTTGGGATGGCGGCGTGAAGGGCTACCCCTTCACGCACACCACCTGCTTCAACGTATGCACGATCTCGACGAGATCGGCCTGTGCCGCCATCACGGCTTCGATCGGCTTGTAGGCACGCGGACTTTCGTCGATCACGCCTTCATCCTTGCGACAGGCGACGCCCTCGGTCGCGGCGACATGTTCCGCCACCGTGACTTCGCGCTTTGCCTCGGTGCGCGACATCACACGCCCGGCACCATGGCTGCAGCTGTCGAACGACTCCGCATTGCCGAGGCCGCGCACGAGATACGACTTGGCGCCCATCGAGCCGGGGATGATCCCCATCACGCCCTTCGCCGCGCGCACCGCACCCTTGCGGGTGACGAGCACATTCTGGCCGAAATGGTTCTCGCGCGTGACGTAGTTGTGATGGCAGTTGATCGCCTCCAGCTCCGCCTCGAACGGCTTGGTGATCACGCGGCGCATCGCGGCGATGACGTTGGTCATCATCATCCGCCGGTTGAGCGCCGCATAGTCCTGCGCCCAGCCGACCGCCTCGACATAATCGTCGAAATGCTCGGTCCCTTCCGGGAAATAGGCGAGGTCCTCGTCGGGCAGATTGACAAACCACTTGCGCATGTCCTGCTTGGCCAATTCGATGAAGAACGTGCCGATCGCGTTGCCCACGCCACGCGAGCCCGAATGCAGCATCACCCACACTTGGCTGGAGGTATCGAGGCACACTTCGATGAAGTGGTTGCCGGTGCCGAGCGTGCCGAGGTGAACCAGGTTGTTCGACTTGGCGAGCTTGGGATATTTCGCGACGATCTGCCCGAAGCGCGTCGCCAGCGTCGCCCATGCGTCGACGATCGCCGTCGGCGGATCACCCCATGAGCCGGTGTCACGGTTGCCGCGACCGACCGACCGTCCGACCGGCACCGCGCGTTCGATCGCGGCGCGGACGCCTTCCAGATTGTCGGGAAGATCGCTCGCGGTGAGCGAGGTACGCGCCGCCATCATGCCGCAGCCGATATCAACCCCGACCGCCGCCGGGATCACCGCGCCCTTGGTCGGAATGACCGAGCCGATCGTCGCGCCGATGCCGACATGGACATCTGGCATCACCGCGACGTGCTTGAACACGAACGGCATCTGCGCTGCGCGTATCAACTGCGCGCGCGCCTTGTCGTCCACAGCGACGCCGCGGGTCCACATCTTGATCGGTACGCCACCCTCGACGGGCTGAAATTCGAAATTGGCTTCGGTCATCGCGTCTATCCTTTGGTCAGGGCGGCAGGATTTGAACCTGCGACCCCCGGCTCCCAAAACCGGTGCTCTGCGCAGACTGAGCTACGCCCTGAGAGGCGGTTCGGGGTGGCCGGCCCATTCCGACCACCCTTGCCGCGCCGTCCCGTCAGCCATGTTCGAGCACCAACGAGACATGCCAACCTTCGCAATCAGCGTGCCAGTTATCCGGTGCTTCGAACGGAAAAACCATAAGACACTGAGAATTATAATAATTCCTTGATCATCTTGTGATTGTCGACCTCGGCGGTCTTGTGGAGTCGGCAGCGACATCGTATCGCTTAAGATAGACCTTTATCTCATGGGATCGTCATGAAGCCCATAGTTGCAATTGGATTTCTCGGCTCGACGCTTGACGCAGGCAAATTCGATGCGTCGCGCTGGAATAAGTGGCGGCCCTCGGTCGGCCTATGCATGCACGAAGATCTGCGGATCGATCGTTTCGTGTTGCTCCACGGTACCCCACATGGTTGCCTCGCTGAATCCGTCGCCAAGGATATCGCCTCGGTCTCGCCCGAGACGCAGGTTGATCGACACGTGATCGACTTTACCAACGCGTGGGATTTCGAGGAAGTTTACGGCAAGCTGCTCGACTTCGCGCGTGCCTATCCGTTCGATCCGGATGCAGAAGATTACCTCGTTCACATCACGACGGGTACGCACGTCGCGCAGATCTGCCTCTTCCTTTTGACCGAAGCGCATTTTTTGCCGGGCCGTCTGATCCAGACGCAACCGCAGCGCGGCTCTCCGTCGAATGCGCCGGGCAGCTGGGACATCATCGATCTTGATCTGTCGCGGTATGACAGCATCGCCACGCGCTTTGCCGCGGTCGCCGCCGAGAGTACCTCGTTCCTCAAATCCGGGATCGATACGCGCAACTTGGCCTTCAACCGAATGATCGACGATATCGAGCAAGTTGCGGTGCGCTCCAAGGCGCCGGTGTTGCTGATGGGGCCGACCGGCGCGGGCAAGAGTCAGCTGGCGCGGCGGATCTACGAACTCAAGCGCCTCAAGCACCAGGTGCGCGGGCCGTTCGTCGAGGTGAATTGCGCGACCCTGAAAGGTGACGGCGCTATGTCCGCGCTGTTCGGGCACAAGAAGGGGGCGTTCACCGGTGCTGCGGCCGACCGGCCCGGCCTGCTCCGCACCGCCGATACCGGCACGCTGTTTCTCGACGAGATCGGCGAACTCGGGATCGACGAACAGGCGATGATCCTGCGCGCGATCGAAGACAAGCGCTTCCTGCCTGTGGGTGCCGACAAAGAAGCGGCGAGCGACTTCCAGCTGATCGCTGGCACCAATCGCGACCTTGCAGGGTGCGTCCGACGAGGCACGTTCCGTGATGATCTGTACGCGCGGCTTAATCTGTGGACCTTCACCCTTCCGGGATTGCGCGACCGCCGAGAGGATATCGCCCCCAATCTCGACTATGAACTCGACCGCTTTGCCGAACGCGAGGGCACGCGTGTGACCTTCAACAAGGAGGCGCGGGATCGCTTCCTCACGTTCGCCTGCGCCGTTGATGCCGAATGGCACGGCAACTTCCGCGACCTCGCCTCGAGCGTCACGCGGATGGCGACGTTCAGTCCCAAGGGACGGATCGATCTCGACGGCGTCGAGGCGGAGATTGCACGGTTAAAGCGCCCCTGGGCCCATGGGGACCAGACAGGCGATGACCTCGCAGCGCTCCTTTCACCCGAGCGGTTGGAGCGGCTCGATCCGTTCGACCGCGTCCAGCTCGCGCACGTTCTTGAAGCCTGTAGGAAGAGCCGGTCTCTTTCCGAAGCTGGCCGCGCATTGTTCGCGGTCTCGCGTACACGAAGGACGTCTTCCAATGACGCCGATCGGTTGCGCAAATATCTGGCGCGCTTCGATCTCTCGTGGGCTGATATATCCTAGGCCGTGAACCCATAAAATGCTGTCTGCTTACGCATGGGCTAACCGGCAAAAAGGTGTGGTTAGCCGACCTTCGTGCTTCGCGCCTGTATCCGATATTTAAGCCTTCCAAGCAGCAAGCCAATCGGGATGGAGACAATGATGAGCGCGACGATAGATACAGGCCACGACCAATCCCGCGTTGTTGCGAACACAAGGAATATATAAGAGAGCAGTGCATTCGATGCGTGGAAGCCGTAGTCGTATCGGTCGGGCTGTCGTCCTCGCATAGCCGATTTTGGCCTGCTAACTGAATGTCTGCAAGTAATCGATTTGAGACCGAACGCTGTCTCGCCCGATAGCTGCCGGTCGGCTTTCAGGCAATAAACGCGCTGGATCCAGTCCGGAATGTCTCAACCTGGTGGAATGCTGCCGTTCGCCCCACCCTAAAGTTTTGGCGATTACGTATTTGAAAAACCTACCGAGAAACGACGCCCCAAATGGCAAAACCGATGATTGATGCAATGTGAAGGGCCGCCAGCATCCAGTAGCTCGTAGGATCGTCACTTTTAATCGCCGGCGTGGCTTTGCCGGCAGGCATTCTGCCCGACGCCAATCCATAAATGAGCGACAGGGCGATAAGGGCGATCATGCCGACCGCAACCACGTTCAACTTGCCGCCTCCGGTTTGTCCCGCACCGGCTTATGCTTCACGACCTTGCGCAGCCTCTCGTTGAAGTGCGCTCCGTCGTCAGAGGTTGAAATACAATTAGCAGGCATTTGAGGATTAAGGCATGGCGCGGGAATGGCCGCAAGTGGGCGATTTTTGCCCGTCCGCTTTTTCGCCCAAGAGCTGCCTGTCGCCTTTCAGCACGCGCGGTCGCGCGGGGGCGATCGACCGGCAAAAAGTGGTGGTTTATTGACGATACTGAAGGCTGATCTGTTCAAGAACTGCGCGTAAGCCGTCGTCAACCTGATCGATTGCGGCAAGGGCGCGCCAATCAGCAGCCAAGGCAGCATATCGAACTCGATGCTCATCCGGGACGGCAACGGCGGCCATAGCGTCCATCGTAATGGCCGTGGCCAGACATTGAAGATGATCGCGTAAGGGCAAATGTGTCACGAACGTGCTCCAGCCCTTGGCTCAGTTAGCAATGAGCGCCATTTCGCGAATGTCCGCAAGTGGTCGATTTCGGCCCGCCCGCTTGCCCGCCCGATAGCTGCCGGACCGCATGCGGGAATGGCGATCGCGCTGCCGGTGCTCGAACGGCAAAAAGTGGTGGAAAAGGGACTGACTGCTTTTGGCAACAGGATGGGGTATAACCGCCACGATCGGCTTGCTCGGCCCAGCTTAGCGATAGCTTTAAGGAACTAGTATTGCGTTAGCCGCCGTTCGCTGAACCAATCGACTGCGATGAATCCCTGATGTTTATCCCTTGAAGATCGAGCGAGCCGTTAATCAACGGTAGTACTTATGGCAACTGCCAGACGACATGCCGTGAATCGTGTATCGCGATTGGTCGACCTTGTTTGTCGATTGCGGGAGTATAGCGTCCGCGCCGTGTAATCGCGCTGCAAGCGGCCTGGTCGAGAATCTCCGAGCCACTTGAATATAGTGTCCTGCAATCGTGAACCGCGCCATCCTCGCCGATCGTCCAGAAAATGACCGAATCGCCTTGCAGCTTTGCCGCCAGCGCCGCTGCCGGGTAGTCGTCAGCGGTAATCCACTCGCCGGGGTTTCCACGTGCAGAAGCGATTGAGTCCGCTGCGGCTACGTCCCGCGCGTAATGTCGGCGCTCATAAGGAAAGACGCCCAATTTATCCATCAGCGCGTCCTGACACTTGGTGAGTGCCGCGAAGCCCGCCGCGGCACCGGGCATGGCAAAAGTGACTGGCTCTTCTTGGCCGACTTGAAGGGTAATTGTCGAAGCGATTGGAGGGTCCGGGAATCGCGGATCGCCCGCTTTTGCGGTCGGGCCGAACGGGTCGGGGATGACTATCTCGGTGATGCGTTGCGTTCCGACAATGCCACTTTTTGAGTCTGCGACGATCGGCTCGCTCGTTGTTCCAACCCAGATCTTAGTCGGGTCACGGCGAAACGTCTGGTCGGAAGACGCTGGAGTTACGAGCAGCATTTCCCCGATCAGGCCACCCCATTCCGGCCGGAACGCCAAGGTTTTTGCGGCCGCACCCACACCATAGTTTCGTGATAAGGTGCAGTCGGCGTCGCTGGGCGCTAAGGCCCAGCTTGCTGTCGGGGCGATAGCAGCCGGAAGTGTCTCTGCAACTACAGCCGCCGGACTGATCAAAACGAAAGCGAGTGCTGCGAGCGCAAGCGGTGCAAAGCGATATGGCACGATCATTCCTCGAAGGGCAGGACCGGCAGGCTAGCGTATGTGTATGTGGTTTCAAGCGGTTCGGTCTGGACCCGCCGTCGGCTTTTCGGAGCTTGCCCGAAACTCAGTCGCACTCTTCCCAAGTGATAGAAACTGACACTGGTGACTTTTTTTGGGCCTTTAACGCAGCCAGTGTGGCGCAGCGCAGACACGACAGTCCCCAATAGCAAAGGTTCATTTGGGAACTAAAATAACGACCAATGCATCGCCGCCTGCCCGCGATTGCGATGCGCGCAAGTGGCAGTCGTCTGGCCCGTCACGAACAGCGAAAAGTGGGCGATTTGAGACTGTCCGCTTTTCCGCTCGATAGCTGCTGTTCGGCTTTCAGGCGGGACGGCAGAGCAGCGGTGACGTGAACGGCGATAGGTGGTGGGGAGCGGTCTGGCTGCTTACGGTTTGTCGGCGTTCAAAGTAGACGTAGAGCATCCGCGCATTCCAGCTTTGAAGCGCGAACCAACGAGGGTGTGAGCTTCTTCAACCTGGATTTGCGATCCAACACGGCAAGTGGAGTTATTTGGAAGCGAGATCGATACGGCTTGATTCCCGGGCAGCTCTACTCGCGCTCGCAAAACACTTCCGATCTGCCCGTATCCCTTCTGCTCTACGAGGCCGAAACCACTGACCCGTCCAACCATGAATGATGGGGCGCGGGTTTCCCAATTCACACTCAAATAGACGGCGCAGAGCAAAGCGATAGCTGCGACTGCAAACAGTTCACGGCCGACCCTTCGACGCGTCGCTTCATACCTCATTGCGCATACGTGACTGATTCTGCAAATGTCCGCAATGCGGCGGGCCATGGAGCATTCGCAACGGCAACCAGTGGTCGATTTGAGACCGTTCGGTTTATAAACTCGGCCTCGCGAACCTCTGCCAAAGAAGCGACGCCCCCCATATAAGCAGGGCAAGGCCCAATAAGGCGCGCAGCGGGCTGCCGGAATGCCGCACTACAACGAGTGCAATGTCGCTAATCCCAACCGCGCAAAGGACCGATCCCGCGATCAGCTTGAAGGTAGGATGGTCGCGGTAACTCACTTGCTTTCCCCTTTCTCATACGTCGCAACCAGCTATACGACGATGTTAGGGGGCCTGACAAACGTCGGCTAATGGTCGATTTGAGACCGTCCGCTTTTCCACCCGATAGCTGCCGGGCCGCTTTCGGGCACGACGCACGCGCTGGCGGCGGCGGAACGGCGATACGTGGTGGAAACCGGACCGGCTGCTTTCGGAGAAGGCGGGCGGTGATAGCCGACATTGGGCAGCTGCGGCCTTTCCCAAAAAGGATGGTTCAGCGGGAATGCCGGCATAACGGCGGAACATAAGGGAAAGACTTAATCGATCTTCAACCGGGTGGATGTATGTTCGATCGGCAGGGAGAGATCGGGCATGTTCGGACGCAAGAAAAGTGCGGGCATAGAGGGCGAGGGCGGAAAATTCATCGCCGATTTCCTTGGCTATCAGTCCGATACCGATCGGATGAAGGATGCCGCTCGCTCTAGCCAACGCAATATTGCAATATTAAAGCCTCAAATTCCCATTGGGGTGGGGCCAATAGCCGGATGGTTCGGGGGCAATGCCGCCATGCCACAAGGCACGGTCTGGCCTGAGGAGGGCGGACAGAAGCTACTATTCGTCGGGCAAATTGATCTTTCCGCGCTACCAAGAGATTTGTGGGGCGGAGTAGGTCCGCGATCCGGTTGGCTAGGCATATTCCTTTCGGCGAAGGGCCCGCTAAAGCCGTCGATACTTCACTTCGATGGCCCTCTGGTTGAAGTGAAAGCCCCGATACCGAACGACGCCGATTGGACTCGTATTTTCGACTTTAAGGAACCAGCGACCTTCGCGCTTCTGAAATGGCCGCTAATTGTCGAAACCCGTTCGGGTAACGAACTTCATGATTCTGATGCACCCCGAGCAACTGAATCGCCCGAACAATGCACCTTGGTCGATCCCGCATATCATCCCTTTGATCGCCAAACCGTTTCACTGCTATGTACGGCACTCGAAGAAGCAGTGACGCGTTTGGCGCGAGACATCGTGCGCTTCCCGGCCATGAAGAAACTACGTCCTGCCGACACTGCATGGTTCGAAGGGAAACGAGCCGAGGTGTTAGACACCTTTGTACGGTTTTTCGAAATTGAAGGGCGAATGCGCTCTGGGGGGAAAGTGGACCCGGCCTCGATAGCCAGCTTTATTGGCGAACTCGCTGAGCTTAATGCCTATCGAAAAAAATATCCCCGCACTGATGGTGACGGGTATGCTGAATTGATATTGGAAGAAACAAAGTTGCTTGATTGGCAGCCCAAAGGTTCCGATTTACGACCCTGGTGGCTTCTTTACGAAGCGGGTCTAACAAATCATGCGATTAAGGCCTACACGTCGACGCGTACCAATTTGCCAACAGCCCTACGCGAACGTGTTGAAGCTAAGTGGCGAAGCGAAACGCATGACGGTCTCGCTGCGATGGGCCACGCTCCTCTCGGGCACATTTACACTCCCCACGGACCCGAAAGCCCAAACGAGGTATTGCTGGAAATCCACACGAGTAATATTGCCGGATTTATCTGGGGCGATTGCTACTCGCTTGTGCTGCTAATCGATCGCGAAGCACTTCGTCGTGGAAACTTTAGCAACGTGACTGTTGATATCACCAACTGAGCTGACTGCCAGTCCGCCTTCCCACAATCGATGCTCTTTAGAGAGTGACGGCTGTGTGAAAGCTATGATCCGGCGTTCTCAAAAACGAATGTCTGGCGGAAATCTCGCTGCCTCGATCGCGCTGACCGACGCCTGCGGGTTTCGCTTTCCCAAAATCTGTTCCCAATTGCTCTTTTCCGAAATGGCCAATCA
Organism: Parasphingomonas frigoris; assembly: GCF_036663815.1. NCBI lineage: Bacteria > Pseudomonadati > Pseudomonadota > Alphaproteobacteria > Sphingomonadales > Sphingomonadaceae > Parasphingomonas > Parasphingomonas frigoris. The sequence goes on from NZ_JAXOJQ010000009.1 coordinate 72,260, forward strand.
GAGACGGGGAAACGGGAAAGATCGCGCTTAACGAATGGCTGTTATTGGGCGCCCGGATCGTCAGCCAGAACGTCCGGGTGTGGTCGACTGCCGCCGGGCCGCTTTACTGCCCAATAGCAGCCTGTCCGCTATAAGGCAGGTCGCGTTGATCGATCGCACCGGAACGGGAAAACTCGTAGGAAGCGGTCGGTCCCCTTTTTGGCACAAGCGCGGTCTAACGAGCTGGGCTTTCTCGTGGTATGGCCCGCTATCGCCACCGATCATGCCGCGAGCAGGATGGCGACCGAGGGCAGAGACTGGCTCCCGCTTGCACGTGGAGCACGACCATGGCCGAACATGAAGATATGGCATTTCTTGTGGCGCGCGAACGACAGTCGCGCGAGCTGGCGGCCCTGCCGGGGGATATCGCCGTTCAGCGCGCACACCTCGGCATCGCGGAGGGCTACGCCGCTCGCATCTGCCTTTTGAAAGCCCAAACCGCCTAGGTCCTAGACGGATTAGGGCTTTTCGCAGATGGGTCGATCATCTTGCACCAGGGGGCGGGGGGACACCAACGTGATCGACCAAGCGGTCAAGTTTCTCACGCTGATCCTCGAGCATTTCCCATAGCTGGTCGATCCGCATCCCGTCTAATTTCTCGTGGAGCGTCATGATTTCCAGCTCCGCCTTTAGATTTACCTCATAGTCGAGCCCCGCCGAAACACGGTCGCGATTTGCCTGCCTGTTTTGCGACATGAGAATGACCGGGGCTTGGAGTGCGGCGATCATCGACAGGATAAGGTTGAGGAAAATGAACGGGTAAACGTCGAAGGTCGAGCCGTAACGGGCAAGCATGACGGTGTTGATGGCGATCCACGCGATCAGTCCGCCGACGAATATGAGGATGAACGCCCAGGAGCCTCCAAAGCGTGCGACACGATCCGCGATGTGGTCGCCAAACGTGTCCGTTTCTGCGACCGTGCGATTTAAGCTGCGCGAGGACGGCTGTCGACGAGCAATGGCCGCAATCACGCGCTGCTCTCGCGCTGAGAGCGTAGCAAAGTTGCCATGCAGCAATCGCGTGGCGAGTTCCGATACAAGGGCGTTATCCGCGCATGCCAAATCGTCAGGTTCAGACTTCATAGCGCTACACCCATCTCACGAACTAGTGCTGCCATAGGCTTCTTTTTGGTGGTGGGGGAGCTTCGCGAATTTCTGCAATTGGGCGGAAGCGGAATGACTGCGTTATGAGTCCTCGAACTAGATGCAACTGTACCGTGCGGTTCCAGTTTGAACGGTCTGGGACGCTGCAGCGATCTACTTGACCGTATGACACCCGAGCTTAAACTTTGAAGCAATGCTCGCGGTGCCACTGGAGGAAGTGAGGGTGTGGCCGGTTCGCCATGTTTACGGGCGACAGCGCGAAGCCGCTTCGATTGACGACGCTGCGGATGCTCTCAGGATCGTTGGCTTGCCGCGACACCAAGATCTGAAGATCGTCGGCAAGACTCAGCAGTCCCCGATCGAACATCCAGTGCGCGGTCCCGGACAGCGCGAGCCCGTTGCTCACGATGTCGGGCCCATTCGCCTCGACCGGACGAATATGGGCTGCCTCGACTTCAGCACGGCCCCCACCGTTGATCAGCTTGAGGCCGGTGATCGCGCAACGCTCGTCATAGGCGCGCAGCACGACACGGCGGAAAACGCGGTCGCGAACAAGCCGTGAGGTTAGCGATGAAACGCGCGCGCGATCCTGCTCGAAGAGGAAGGGGGGCTGTTCCTCCCGAAGCCGATCGCTCGGCGGTACCTCACCGGTCCGGGGTAATAACGGCGCCTCTTCGTTGAGGCCTTTGGCCACGATCCGATTGAAGTCGGACGCGGAGATTGGGCGTACCGCGGATTGTGCCCGTCCGGAAATCCGCCCGTGTTCGTTCAGTAGGCCGCTTTCGATCGGTCCATCCGCATCAGCGAACGCTACTGGGCTGGCAAAATCCAGATACGAACCGGGTTCCATCAGAGCCAGGTACATTCCAGGTGCGGATGGGTCGGGGATGATCCGTTCTACCTTTGCGACCGCAAAATACCCGCGCGTGTTTGGCACCTTGCGCGGCTCGTAATAGAGAATCCAGTCGCCGGTGCTCGGTTGTGCCCGGCCAAGATATTGGGCGGGAAATTGATAGCGTTCTGCGGGACTGTCATCGTAGATTGAGTCTGTGCGGTGGATGAAAACGCCAAAAGCCATAGGCCTGCATAGCGTATGCTTCGCTGGTCGCCAGATACGATCGTCATGGACTGGTTCGCGCTGATGGTTTTCTCGTATGCGCTAAATCGAATAAAGCGGTTTATGCGAAGTCGAGCATATCCGTTTAATATGTCGAAGATCGCATATCGCGCCTTTACGCGCTGGCCGCCGTAAGAAATTTCAGAGGTCTACATGCTGCGCATTGTTCGATCGCCAGCACAGCTTGGCAATCTCATTCAGCGCCAGCGTAAGCAGCGTGGCTTGACGCAAGCCGTCGCATTCCAGTACGACCGCAGCCGGCTGGAGTGGCAGCATCGCCTCGCCATCTCGCTAGCTCGTCCGATGCGAGCGCCGGCGTATGCAGGGACACCGGTGCGGCGCACGCGGTCCCACACGGATCAGGGGAACGTCAGTATGGGATCCGAGGCTGCCCTTAGGTCGTCGTATCAGAGAGGTTCCGCCCGATAGTCTGGCGCGCCCGACCAAGTGAGGCGATACATCGCCCCTTGCACAACCGATTGCACGACGTTGGGCCAGAGCGCGGCGATGCAGGTGCCTCCGGCGTGCCGCACCGACGGATAGATGATGCCGTTGTGGCCGGCCGCGCGCGCTGATGCAGCGAGCGCATTGCCGGCTCGATATCCGACTGCCGGGTCTGGATCGAGACTGGCGTGGCGAGGCAAGCGTCCCAGATTAACGAACACACCTGCCATGCTGGCGAGCATCTCGCCGTATTCGACCACAGCGTTGAAGTTCCCTGCGTCGGCAAGCGCGTTCGTCAGGTGATATCCCACCTCGGCGATGCAGGTCTCTACGGCGAGTGCCGCATACCAAGCGCCGCGCTCGGCGGGATTGAACCGCATCGGCTCGCGCGGCTTCGCGTAAGCAAAACTGGCGTTGATGAATTTCGCGTGCGGAACGCCGTGGACCAGCTCTTCGGCGGGAAGGCCACCATAGCCGCGTTCTTGGGCAATCAGCCGCCCGCTGGTCGCGCTTTCGATCTCGGCGAGCAGGGCGAGTTCGTCGTCATCGTCCACGAGCGGCGCCATCACCGCGTCGCGGAGGCGTGCGCTGGCGACGAGCCGAATGGTGCGCGGAAAGGCTTCTCGGACGAGCGGGATCCCGTCGAGGATGCCTTCGTCAAAGTCCGCCACGCAAGGCGTCGATATATTGGCGGGTCTCGAGCATGCGCGGTATCCCGCCTACGATCATGGCCTGGATCGGGGCCATACGGTCGAACACCGGTCCACGATTAGGAAGCTTGGGCCAGCGGTCGGCCATGCCGTCGGCAAACAGGAGGTGCAGGCCCTTGAATACGCCGATCAGCGCCGAGGCTCGGGTCAACTGGTCCTGGCCGAGCACGCCGTCCCATTTGCCGGCCTTCATCCGGTCCCAGGTGCTTTCGGAGACACCCAACAGAGCGGCGCCTTCTGCGTTGCTGCCATCCCACGTCTCGACAAGCCGAATGACGGCTTTAACCGCCGCACCGGTCAGGCGCGCGCGGTCATTCTCGACAGCGAAAGTCTGGAGCCCAGGTGGAAGGACGGGGGGCTGTTGCAGCTGAACCACGTTTGACATTGCGCGTCTCCTGATGCGAAAATAGGCGTCACGTGGTGCGATGTCAAGAATACCGAGCGGAGCCGCTGGGTTCGCCCCCCGAAATTCAAATATCATAGTGGCAGAATTCCATACCGTCCGGACTCTGACGCGCGGCGCATACGGAAATTCGTATGCTGAAATTTTATGCGCTTATCGGTATCGAAGGGGAGGGGCCGTTAGATGCGTTCGGCTAGAACATTGCCGAAGAGCTTGAGCAAAAGGCTGTGCAATGCACGACTGAAAGCGGGGCTTACCCAGCAGGAGCGGGGAAAGTGGGCAAACCTCAAGCAAGCGACGATCTTGAAGCTCGAGAACGGCAGAGGGGGCGCGCTCGATACCGTTTTCTCGGTGCTCACGCATTTGAAGCCGGAGGTGCTGCTGACAGAGCGCAGTACGTTTTCTGGTCCGTTCGACGACATAACCTGACGACCCGGCCGCGTTCGGCGTGCAAAGCGTTTGTGGTCGGTGTTCGGAACTGACTTCTGACAATACTGCCGCTGAGGCGAGAACGTCAGTGGTGCGCATCTTTCGGCCGTTCGACCTTGGTCGAAGGCGCAAACGTCGCTTGTTCGTAGCCCATTGGATTGCGCAGCCACTCGTCCAGATCGGATTGGCGCCAGCCCATGCAGCGGGTGCTGATCGCGATCTGCCTTGGAAAGGTTCGCGAGGCGACTTTTCGATAGAGCGTCGAGCGGGTGAGCCCCGTTTTTAGAAGGACCTCCTTCAACCGGATGATACGGTCTGAACTGTCGATCGCCATGACATCGCCCTGTTCCTGATGCTTCTCGAGCGAGCATTCAGCGAGGGTTTTTAAGGATCAAGAGGCTGATCGCTTGCTGCGTACGGTGGCGTGCAAAGACTTGCGTGCGCGTAGGTTGTCCTGAGCTGGTATACCGGGATTGCGTCCCGCGCGGTCGCGCGGCCAGGCTCTACGGTGCATGTGCGCCGCCGAGTCGTATTCGCGTCTCGGTCCACGCGGATGACGATCCCTGACGCGGTGGCACGGCCGCGAGAAGCGGAACGCGGGGATCAATTGAGCGCGCACTGACGGCCTTCTGCGAAGCCGTCAGAGGTCGCAGCGTCTTTGTTTCCGCGTGGCACACTCGATCCGACCGGAGGGCGCGGCGGCGGCTGGCCCACACGCCCGCGCGCACGCCGCCGCGCCGGTCGGCCGGATTCGAGAGTGCGTCTTTGTGCAGCTCCGTGGGCGCTGGGCAGCGCTTGGCGCTGCGGTGCTGCGGTCATCGCGCCCGCGCGATGGCGTTGGCCTCCGGCTTTCGAATTGGCGGGGGTGGGCGTCGCTTCCCTGTAGTCCCGCCGCGGCGGGTCGCAAGCCGGCTGTGCCGGCTCCTCCATTTCATTCCGGCCCTGCGGGTGCCGCCCGCCGCTCCAGCGGGACTGCCGGTCCGCTCCTGCCGCCCACCCCCGCCATTTCGGCGCCGGTTGCGGTGGTTTGAAGGAGTAAGGTCGATGGAACGGAACAGTGATCGGGCGAGCCTCTATGCCGAGGTGACATCGCGGGTGATCGCCGATCTGGAGGCGGGGCGGTTGCCTTGGGTTCAGCCGTGGGATGTAGCTTCCTGCGGTTGCACCATGCCGCACAATGCAGGGACCGGGCGGCGCTATTCCGGGATCAACGTGCTGATCCTGTGGGCGGCGGTGATTGAGGGGCGGTACTCCTCGCAGCGCTGGCTGACATACCGGCAGGCGCAGGCCGCGGGCGGGAATGTGCGCAAGGGCGAGCGGGGAACGACCGTTTGCTATGCCGATCGCTTTACGCCGAAGAACGAGCAGACGAAGGCGCGCGATGAGGATCGCGATGCGCGGCAGATTGCGTTCCTCAAGCGCTTTACCGTGTTCAACGTCGACCAGTGCGAGGGATTGCCGGAGGCGCTGACCGGAACGCCGGACGTGCCAGGCGAAGTCGAGATGCTGCCGCAGGTGCAGGCGTTGATCGTGGCGAGCGGCGCGGATTTCCGGGTTGGGGGCGGGGAGGCCTATTATTCTCCCGGCGGCGACTTCGTGGCGGTGCCGGCGCAGGCCGCGTTCGGCGAGCCGATCAACTGGTATCGTACGGCGTTGCACGAGCTTGGGCACTGGACCGGGCACAAGAGCCGATTGGATCGCGAGCAGCGCGGCAGCTTTGGTAGTGGTGATTATGCCCGCGAGGAGCTGGTCGCGGAGATGGCCAGCGCGTTCGCCTGCGCGTCGCTGTCGATCGAGCCGACCGTGCGGCATGCCGACTATATTGGTAGTTGGCTGGCGGTGCTCCGCGAGGATGAAAAGGCGATCTTTCGCGCAGCCAGCGCGGCAAGCAAGGCCGCGGAATACCTGCTCGTCTTTCGCGGCGGAGGTGCCGACGTTTCCCACCGGGGGTCGGCAGCATGACCGGCGATCCCGAGGAACTGAAGGCGCGCGCCCGGCGCGCCTTCGAGCGGTCCACCGATGGGGACCTGGGCGAGTGGCAGGGGCCCGTTCATCCCGAGCAACTGGCGACGATGGAGCGCGCCATGCTGTCGCTCTCGCGCACGACGCGCGAGGTGTTTCTCGCCCATCGCCTGGACGGTTCGAGCTATGCCGAAATCGCGCGGGCAACCGGGCTGAGCATCCGACAGGTTGAGCGGCACATGGTGAAAGCGCTGCTTCGGCTGTCACGCTTCCTGGACGGTGACGACCGCACGTCCTGGCAGCGCTGGTGGGATGCGAGAAGGCGACGGTGGTTTTCTTGATATCCGGCACATCGCCCGGCGCATGCCGGGTGATATTGGCGCAGCGCTAACGTAACGCTAAGAAGACACGATGAAATCCGAGCTCGACCATTTGCCGGCGACCAAGCAGCGCGAGCTGGAGCGTGTCGTGCAGATCATCTTCGAGGAATTCGAGGATGCCTTTGCGCTGTCCACGCACCCGTGGAAGAAGAAGGGTCGCATTCAGAAGGTCGTCCTTTACGGCAGCTATGCGCGCGGCGGCTGGGTCGACGAGCCCCATACCGCCAAGGGCTATCAATCCGATTTCGATCTGCTGATCATCGTCAACGACAAGCGCTTGACCGACCGGGTCGAATATTGGTCGAAGCTCGACGATCGGCTGATCCGCGAGCTGTCGGTCACCAAGACGCTGCGCACGCCGGTCAATTTCATCGTCCACACCTTGAGCGAGGTGAATGACGGCCTGGCCCATGGCCGCTACTTCTTCATGGACGTCGCGAAGGACGGCATCGCGCTTTATCAGAGCGAGGATAGCGAGCTTCACGAGCCGAAGCCCAAGACGCCGGAGCAGGCGCTGGTGATGGCGCACGAGTACTTCGAGGAATGGTTTCCGGCCGCTGCCGGGATGTTGGAGACGGCCCGGTTCAGTCAACGCGAAGGGCGCTTAAAAGACGCTGCATTCCTCATGCACCAATCGACCGAGCGCTTGTACCATTGCGTGCTTCTGGTCTGTACCTTCTACACGCCACACGTTCACAACTTGGGGTTCCTACGGACCCAGGCTGAACGCATCGATCGCCGGCTTACCCACATCTGGCCGCGCGACAATCACAAGCAGCGGGCGATGTTCGAAAAGCTGCGAGAGGCCTATGTGAAAGCGCGCTACTCGAAGCATTATAAGATCAGCGAGGAAGAGCTTTCATGGCTTGGCGAGCAGGTCGACGAACTGGGTTGCGTCGTTCACGCGATCTGTTCGGAACGCATCGCGGCGCTCGAACAGAAGGCCGTCGCTTAACGCTCTGACGTATCGCGGTCGTTCTGCTGTAGCGCTTCCGCGATCATCGCGGCGAGCGCTTCTCCTGCCCGGGGCCGCGTGGCCTTTTCCTTCGATAGCAATTCCTGCCGAATCCATTCGGGAGCGCGCGCGATCGTGGCGGTAATTACGGCCTGAAAATCGTTGTTCATCGCCGCCTTATTCGAACCTGTCTGCATCCGCGGCAAGCGCGAACGCGCGCTTTCCGCGGCGTCGCCAGAGCGTGAGCATCTCATCGCGCCGTTCGCTCTGCAACATCGCCACGCCTCCCAGCAGTAGCCCGAAGATCACGGCGCGATCGTCATCGGTCAGCTCGATCAGACCAGCCTTGGCAACGAGGCCCCCCAGCTCGATCAGCTGTCGCGTTCGTTCGCGACGCTTCACCGCCCATGCCCGGCTGTCATTACGCGCCGCCCTCGCCTGAAGCCGATGCCGCGCCGCCACGGTCCGTCTGCTCGCGGCGTGCAGTGTCGCGAGCGCCGCCGCCAGCTTTGCGTGCGACCTGAAAGAACGCGGCACCGCGCCGGCGCCAACCCTCCTTCGTCGTCTGCTCTTCCGTCTCTGCGGCGCCAAGCAGAGCGCCCGCAAGTTGTTCGAGCGGCAAGGCATCGGCATTGGTGGCAATTACCAGCTCACCGAGCTGGCGCAGCCGCTGCTCCTTGAGGTGCCGCGTCTTGTCATTCAGCAACTTCAGTTCCGCGTCGTAGTCACGGGGTTTGCGCATGGTTCGTCCTCCTTTTCGGGGTGAGGACGAACCAGTTATCGTCACGGTCGATCAGGCACAATATCCTGAAATCTCTTGGGATTGCCCAGTCCCGAGAAAGATGAAATATTTTGAGGGCGCGCTTATACGTCGTGCCGACGTGCGCTTTGAAGTGTAAGTGGGTGGTCGTCATGGCGATCTACCATTTCTCGGCAAAGGTCATCTCGCGCGGCAGCGGCTCCAATGCGCTCGCTGCTGCGGCCTATCGCTCCGCCTCGCGGCTCTACGATAACCGGCTCGATCGCCATCACGAC
>NZ_JAXOJQ010000010.1:0-79411 GCF_036663815.1 Parasphingomonas frigoris
GCTCAAGCACTTCCGCCGCGTCGCCACCCGATATGACAAACTCGCCGAGAACTTCCTCGCGATGGTCCAGCTCGCCTCAATGCGGCTGTGGCTGCGCGCTTATGAGTCTACGGCCTAGGTGCCGGTGCTGCAGCGCGAACTGGTCGCGGATCACCGCCTCGCGTTCGGCGTGGCTCCACGGCGCCAGCGCAAAGTCGGGCGCGCGCAACGCCCGGTAGAGGGCGTGGAGGAACGGGAAATCGTCACGGCACGCGGCGCGCAGCCCCACGTCGGCCGCGACCAGCCCAAGCGGCAAGACGGGCGGTTCCCGGCGCGGCGCGGGAAAGGACGGCAGCGGCGCGGCGACGGACTTCAGGATGGTTGCCTCCTTCGCGCCATGCAGTACCATACAGACGGTATCACGACAGCATCATGACGCGCGCCGCGCATGGGGAGCATAAAATCATGGATCTGCCGACGCCCGAAGATTTCGCGCCCTGGGTGGGCAAATCTGTACGTCTTGCGACAGTGCCTGCACCCGTGGAGATCACCTTGCTGCGCATCGATCGCAAGCCGCATCTGCGCAACGACTTTCGCGAGCCGTTCATCCTCATCTTCGAATCGCCCGAATCCGTGCTGCTGCTCGACGAGACCTATCCGATGGACTGCGGCCGGAACGGCCCGCACAACATCTTCATCAGCCAGCTACAGCCGAGGCCTGGTCATCCTCGGCTGTATCAGGCGGTCTTCAGTTAGGGGCGCGAGGGAAAGATCCCCTGCGTCGCGATGATCGTGTAGACGCCGAGATAGGGATTGAGGACATTGGTCGGCACGCTGTTCCCGGCGGAGCCGACGGTCACCGTGCCCTGCGGCGTGAACGCCCCGCCCGTGACGCTCAGTCCGCCGAGGTTTACCGGCGTTCCAGCAACGCTGGCGGGCGCATACAGCGTTATCGTGCTGCCATTGCCACTAGTATCATAGGTCGTCCCCAAACGGTCACCCGTCGAGGGCGAGACGGTCTGCTGCGTCGAGCCGCCCGATGGAACCTCCACCGCTTGCAGCGAGCCGCTCGCCGTGGTCGTGCCTTGCTGGCCGACGAAGGTCGCGGGATGCGTGTGCGCGGGCATGTTTGCAGGCAGGATCGTCACATTGGCGTTGCCGCCCCTCTCCCCCCAGGCGATCGGTTGGGAGCCGGGGGCGGTGCCGACGCCGAGCATCATCCGACCGCGCGTATCGGGGAGGCCGAACGTCTGGATGCCGTCGCCGCCGAACGTTGTCCCAAGCAGCGAAAACAGCGCCGAATTTTGCGAGATTGCCATCAGCGAGCCTTGCGCGAGCGCCCAGCCGATCGGCGCGAAGTTGAAGCCGACCTGCATGATCTGGCCCATGAATGGATCTGCCATCGTGATATCCCCTCTGTACGACTGGCAGCTAAGATGATTCCGCGCCGGACTCGCCACCCCCCATCCGACTCGTAAAGCTTTCACCAGCCGTACTAGACGGCAAGACGCCTATCCCACGCTTACTGTTCCTTGGCGACCCTTTCTATCAGACATCGGTTTTGAATATTTGCATTGACTGATAGAGCTCGGCAATACCGAGTCGCTTCCACCCTTACTATAATACAAGCTATAGATATCGAAGAATCTATCCATATTGCATGGTTTACCAAGCTGATTTTTTAGCTTTTTTACATTTGCTTGATGCGCTATGCGCGTTTCATCGCAGAACAGTAACGATCGATATCGATACTAATCTGGATCAGTTTTACCCAAATACTGTATAAGGCTTCCTCGACGCGTTTGTAGTGGCGTCGTCCATGGTCGAAGCATGACTTCGGTAATGCGTAGGCGTCGAGCGTCCTGATCCTGTCTGCACGAGCGGCGACGCAGGATCTTGGCGCGAAGGCGGTTCGGTACGGACGCGCAAGACGGCGCAGTTCGGGAAGGGGGAGGCGATCGACGGACGATCCGTCGGCGTCGTGCGGAGGGGCGGGACATGAAGATTGCGGCGCGCGTGCGGGGGCGTTGGCCAGTGTCGACGATGTTCGTTCGCGCGCTGCGGGGTCGCGCTCATGCCCGCATCGGTGAAGCCGACATCGATGACGCGGGGATCGCCGGGACACCACGCTACCCCCGTCGCGCGCGGTTATCGGCGACAGCGTTCGCCATCGCCGCGATCGCGGCCGCGGCCGGACTCGGCGCGACGCCGGCAAGCGCATCGACCGGCTGCACCGCGGTCAACACCGGTACGCTCACCCATACGGCGAACCTGTCCGACGCGACGTTTCAGGTCGTCAAACGCGCCGTCAGTGCGGGCCTGACGGTAGAGCAGTTCACTGCGGGCGACGTGATCCATTACAGCTACACGATTTCCAATCCCAATGGCGGCGTCCATGCCTATTACCGGCCGACCAATGCCGCGGGCGGCAATGCGAGCTCTTTTGCGTTCGTTGGCACGAGTACGAACGTCTCCACCGCCGGCGATGTCACGACCAGCGGATCGGGATCGGTCACGCTCCCGGCCAATGTCACCGATGTCTTCTTGTACAGTACCCAGCAGAATGCGGGCACGACCGCGACGGTCAACTGGACGGTATCGTGCACCCCGTTCAGCACGGCTCCGACGGTCACCGCGCTCAGCCCGACCGGCGGCCCCGTCGGCGGCGGCACGGCGGTAACGCTCAGCGGCACGGGTTTCACCGGCACCACCGCGGTCAGCTTCGGTGCGGTCGCCGCGACCGGTTTCACCGTCAACAGCGCGACGTCGATCACTGCGACCGCCCCGGCGGCGGCGGCGGCGGGTGTCGTCAACGTCACCGCGACCAGCGGCGGGGGCACAAGCGCTACCGCGGTCGGCAATCAGTTCACCTATGCCGCGCCGACCGTGACCGGTGTCAGTCCGGGCGCGCTGGTCGCGGGCGCGTCGGGGTCGATCACGATCACGGGGACCAACTTCGTGCCTGGCAGTACTAGCGTCACCGTCGGCGGCACGCCCGCGACGGGCGTCAGCTGTGCGTCCGCGACGAGCTGTACCGCCACCGCTCCCGCCCGCAGCGCGGGGGTCTACGACGTGGTGGTGACGACGGGCAGCGTCGCGTCTGCCACCTCGGCGGCCGACCAGCTCGTCTATGTGTCGGCACCGAGCGTCGCGGCCGCGTTCAGCCCGGGCTCGATTACGACCGCGCAGACCGCGACGCTGACCGTGACGCTGACCAACAACAATGTCGGCACCGCACTGACCGGCGTGGCGCTCGCCACGTCGACATTGCCCGCGGGATTGACCCTTTCGGGCAGCGGAACCACCTGTTCGGGCACTTTGAGCGCGACGAGCACGGCGTTCGCGCTGTCGGGCACCGGTCTCGCCGCAGGTGCGAGCTGCACCGTGACGGGGACGGTTACCCCGTCTGGAGGCGCCGCGAGCTACCCCCTGACCACCGGCGCCATCTCCGCCACCGGCCCGACCGCGCTGAGCGGCACCACCGCAAGCGCGACGCTGACCGTCACCCCCACTCCGCTCTCGACCACGCAAGCCGCTGCGACGGTGACGGGCACGGTGGGCACCGCGCTGGCCGCCGTCACGCCGGTCACCGCAAGCGGCGGCACCACGCCCTACAGCTTTGCCCTGTCGGGCGGGACGCTGCCGACCGGGCTTTCCTTCAGCACGACCACAGGCCAGCTAGCCGGCACGCCAAGCACCGCGCTGGCCACAACGACATTCACCGTCACCGCCACCGACGCCGCCACGCCGACCGCACAGACATCGGCGAAGACATTCCAGCTGACCATCGCGCAGGCCACCCAGACGATCAGCTTCGCAGCGCTCGCCAACGCGTCACTCTCGGCCTCGCCGCTGACCCTCGCGGCGACCGCTTCGTCGGGGCTTGCGGTCGCGTTCAGTTCGGCGACCATCGGGGTCTGCACCGTTGCCGGCAGCAGCGTCACGCTGCTCGCCACCGGTACCTGCACGATTAACGCCGACCAAGCGGGCAACGCCGACATCGCCACAGCCGCGCAGGTCCAGCGTAGTTTCACCGTCACCCCGGCGAGCCTGACCGTGACCCCCGGGGCCGTCTCCGGCGCCAGCGTCGGCGCCAGCTACAGCCAGGCCAACCCTGCCGCGGGCGGCACAGCGCCGTACAGCTATACGCTGGCGAGCGGCGCGCTACCCGCGGGCACGACGCTCGGCGCGAGCACGGGCACGGTCACCGGCGTGCCCACCACCGCCGGCGCGTTCAGCTATGCGATCCAGGCGAGTGACAGCCAGGGCGTCCCCGCGACCGCGACCGGCGCGACGGTATCCGGAACCATCGCGCAAGCCACCCAGACGATCAGCTTTGCAGCGCTCGCCAACGCGTCGCTCTCGGCCTCGCCGCTGACGCTCGCCGCGACCGCTTCGTCCGGGCTTGCGGTCGCGTTCAGCTCAACGACCACGGGCGTCTGCACCGTTGCCGGCAGCAGCGTAACGCTGCTCACCACCGGCACCTGCACGATCACGGCCGACCAGCCGGGCAACGCGAACGTGGCCGCCGCCACGCAGGTCCAGCGCAGCTTCACCGTCACCCCGGCGAGCCTGACGGTCACCCCCGGGGCCGTCTCCGGCGCAAGCGTCGGCGCCAGCTACAGCCAGGCCAACCCTGCCGCCGGCGGCACAGCGCCGTATAGCTACACGCTGGCGAGGGGCGCACTACCCGCGGGCACGACGCTCGGCGCGAGCACGGGTACGGTCACCGGCGTTCCCACCAATGCGGGCGCGTTCAGCTATGCGATCCAGGCGACCGACAGCCAAGGGGTGCCCGCGACCGCGACCGGCGCGACGGTATCCGGAACCATCGCACAGGCGACCCAGACGATCAGCTTCGCAGCGCTCGCCAACGCGTCGCTGTCAGCCTCGCCGCTGACCCTCGCGGCGACCGCCTCATCGGGACTGGTGGTCACGTTCAGCTCAACGACCACGGGCGTCTGCACCGTTGCCGGCAGCAGCGTAACGCTGCTCACCACCGGCACCTGCACGATCACTGCCGACCAGCCCGGCAACGCGAATGTGGCCGCCGCAACGCAGGTCCAGCGCAGCTTCACTGTCACCCCGGCGAGCCTGACAATCACCCCCGGGGCCGTCTCCGGCGCGAGCGTCGGCGCCAGCTACAGCCAGGCCAACCCTGCCGCAGGCGGCACAGCGCCGTATAGCTACACGCTGGCGAGCGGCGCGCTGCCCGCGGGCACGACGCTCGGCGCGAGCACGGGCACGGTCACCGGCGTGCCCACCACCGCGGGCGCGTTCAGCTATGCGATCCAGGCGACCGACAGCCAAGGGGTGCCAGCGACCGCGACCGGCGCGACGGTATCCGGAACCATCGCACAGGCGACCCAGACGATCAGCTTCGCAGCGCTCGCCAACGCGTCGCTGTCAGCCTCGCCGCTGACCCTCGCGGCGACCGCCTCATCGGGACTGGTGGTCACGTTCAGCTCAACGACCACGGGCGTCTGCACCGTTGCCGGCAGCAGCGTAACGCTGCTCACCACCGGCACCTGCACGATCACTGCCGACCAGCCCGGCAACGCGAATGTGGCCGCCGCAACGCAGGTCCAGCGCAGCTTCACTGTCACCCCGGCGAGCCTGACAATCACCCCCGGGGCCGTCTCCGGCGCGAGCGTCGGCGCCAGCTACAGCCAGGCCAACCCTGCCGCGGGCGGCACAGCGCCGTATAGCTACACGCTGGCGAGCGGCGCGCTGCCCGCGGGCACGACGCTCGGCGCGAGCACGGGCACGGTCACCGGCATGCCCACCACCGCAGGCGCGTTCAGCTACGCGATCCAGGCGACCGACAGCCAAGGGGTGCCAGCGACCGCGACCGGCGCGACGGTATCCGGAACCATCGCGCAAACCACCCAGACGATCAGCTTTGCCGCGCTCGCCAACGCGTCGTTGTCGGCCTCGTCGCTGACCCTCGCGGCGACCGCCTCATCGGGACTGGTGGTCACGTTCAGCTCAACGACTACGGGCGTCTGCACGGTTGCCGGCAGCAGCGTCACGCTGCTCACCACCGGCACCTGCACGATCACCGCCGACCAGCCCGGCGATGCGAACGTGGCCGCCGCCCCGCAGGTCCAGCGCAGCTTCACCATCACCCCGGCGAGCCTGACGGTCACCCCCGGGGCGGTCTCCGGCGCGAGCGTCGGCGGCAGCTACAGCCAGGCCAACCCTGCCGCAGGCGGCACAGCGCCGTATAGCTACACGCTGGCGAGCGGCGCGCTGCCCGCGGGCACGACGCTCGGGGCGAGCACGGGCACGGTCACCGGCGTTCCCACCACTGCGGGCGCGTTCAGCTATGCGATCCAGGCAACCGACAGCCAAGGGGTGCCCGCGACCGCGACCGGCGCGACGGTATCCGGAACCATCGCGCAGGCGTCCCAGACGATCAGCTTCGCAGCGATCGCCAACGCGTCGCTCTCGGCCTCGCCGCTGACCCTCGCGGCGACCGCCTCATCGGGACTGGTGGTCACGTTCAGCTCAACGACCACGGGCGTCTGCACCGTTGCCGGCAGCAGCGTAACGCTGCTCACCACCGGTACCTGCACGATCACGGCCGACCAGCCCGGCAACGCGAACGTGGCCGCCGCCACGCAGGTCCAGCGCAGCTTCACCGTCACCCCGGCGAGCCTGACGGTCACCCCCGGCGCCGTCTCCGGCGCAAGCGTCGGCGGCAGCTACAGCCAAGCCAACCCTGCCGCCGGCGGCACAGCGCCGTATAGCTACACGCTGGCCGCAGGCGCGCTGCCCGCGGGCACGACGCTCGGCGCGAGCACGGGTACGGTCACCGGCGTGCCCACCACTGCGGGCGCGTTCAGCTACGCGATCCAGGCGACCGACAGCCAAGGGGTGCCAGCGACCGCGACCAGCGCGACGGTATCCGGAACCATCGCACAGGCGACCCAGACGATCAGCTTCGCAGCGCTCGCCAACGCGTCGCTGTCAGCCTCGCCGCTGACGCTTGCGGCGACCGCTTCGTCGGGGCTGGTCGTTACATTCAGCTCCACGACCACCGGGGTCTGCACTGTTGCCGGCAGCAGCGTCACGCTGCTCACCCCCGGTACCTGCACGATCACTGCCGACCAGCCCGGCAACGCGAACGTGGCCGCCGCCACGCAGGTCCAGCGCAGCTTCACCGTCACCCCGGCGAGCCTGACAATCACCCCCGGGGCCGTCTCCGGCGCAAGCGTCGGCGGCAGCTACAGCCAGGCCAACCCTGCCGCGGGCGGCACAGCGCCGTATAGCTACACGCTGGCGAGCGGCGCGCTGCCTGCGGGCACGACGCTCGGCGCGAGCACGGGTACGGTCACCGGCGTGCCCACCACCGCAGGCGCGTTCAGCTATGCGATCCAGGCGACCGACAGCCAGGGCGTCCCCGCGACCGCGACCGGCGCGACGGTATCCGGAACCATCGCACAGGCGACCCAGACGATCAGCTTTGCAGCGCTCGCCAACGCGTCGCTCTCAGCCTCGCCACTGACGCTTGCGGCGACCGCTTCGTCGGGACTGGCGGTCGCGTTCAGCTCAACGACTACGGGCGTCTGCACCGTTGCCGGCAGCAGCGTCACGCTGCTCACCACCGGTACCTGCACGATCACTGCCGACCAGCCGGGCAACGCGAACGTGGCTGCCGCCACGCAGGTCCAGCGCAGCTTCACTGTCACCCCGGCGAGCCTGACGGTCACCCCCGGGGCGGTCTCCGGCGCCAGCGTCGGCGCCAGCTACAGCCAAGCCAACCCTGCCGCGGGCGGCACAGCGCCGTATAGCTACACGCTGGCGAGCGGCGCTCTACCCGCGGGCACGACGCTCGGCGCGAGCACCGGTATGGTCACCGGCATGCCCACCACCGCAGGCGCGTTCAGCTACGCGATCCAGGCGACCGACAGCCAAGGGGTGCCAGCGACGGCGACCGGCGCGACGGTATCCGGAACCATCGCACAGGCGACCCAGACGATCAGCTTCGCAGCGCTCGCCAACGCGTCGCTGTCGGCCTCGCCGCTGACCCTCGCGGCGACCGCCTCGTCGGGACTGGTGGTCACGTTCAGCTCAACCACCACGGGCGTCTGCACCGTTGTCGGCAGCAGCGTCACGCTGCTCACCACCGGTACCTGCACGATCACTGCCGACCAGCCCGGCAACGCGAACGTGGCCGCCGCAACGCAGGTCCAGCGCAGCTTCACCGTCACCCCGGCGAGCCTGACGGTCACCCCCGGCGCCGTCTCCGGCGCGAGCGTCGGCGGCAGCTACAGCCAAGCCAACCCTGCCGCCGGCGGCACAGCGCCGTATAGCTACACGCTGGCGAGCGGCGCGCTACCCGCGGGCACGACGCTCGGGGCGAGCACGGGCACGGTCACCGGCGCGCCCACCACCGCCAGCGCTTTCAGCTATGCGATCCAGGCGAGTGACAGCCAGGGCGTCCCCGCGACCGCGATCAGCGCGACGGTATCCGGAACCATCGCACAGGCGACCCAGACGATCAGCTTCGCAGCGCTCGCCAACGCGTCGCTGTCAGCCTCGCCGCTGACGCTTGCGGCGACCGCTTCGTCGGGGCTTGCGGTCACGTTCAGCTCAACCACCACGGGCGTCTGCACGGTTGCCGGCAGCAGCGTCACGCTGCTCACCCCCGGCACCTGCACGATCACTGCCGACCAGCCGGGCAACGCGAACGTGGCCGCCGCCACGCAGGTCCAGCGCAGCTTCACCGTCAACCCGGCGAGCCTGACGATCACCCCCGGGGCCGTCTCCGGCGCAAGCGTCGGCGCCAGCTACAGCCAGGCCAACCCTGCCGCCGGCGGCACAGCGCCGTATAGCTACACGCTGGCCGCAGGCGCGCTGCCCGCGGGCACCACGCTCGGGGCGAGCACGGGTACGGTCACCGGCATGCCCACGACCGCGGGCGCGTTCAGCTATGCGATCCAGGCAACCGACAGCCAGGGCGTCCACGCGACCGCGACCAGCGCGACGGTATCCGGAACCATTGCACAGGCGACCCAGACGATCAGCTTTGCAGCGCTCGCCAACGCGTCGCTGTCGGCCTCGCCGCTGACCCTCGCGGCGACCGCCTCATCGGGACTGGTGGTCACGTTCAGCTCAACGACTACGGGCGTCTGCACCGTTGTCGGCAGCAGCATCACGCTGCTCACCCCCGGTACCTGCACGATCACTGCCGACCAGCCCGGCAACGCCGACATCGCCGCTGCCGCGCAGGTCCAGCGCAGCTTCACCGTCACCCCGGCGAGCCTGACGGTCACCCCCGGGGCCGTCTCGGGCGCGAGCGTCGGCGCCAGCTACAGCCAGGCCAACCCTGCCGCCGGCGGCACAGCGCCGTACAGCTACACGCTGGCGAGCGGCGCGCTGCCCGCGGGCACGACGCTCGGCGCGAGCACGGGCACGGTCACTGGCGTTCCCACCACTGCGGGCGCGTTCAGCTATGCGATCCAGGCGACCGACAGCCAAGGGGTGCCCGCGACCGCGACCGGCGCGACGGTATCCGGAACCATCGCGCAAGCCACCCAGACGATCAGCTTTGCAGCGCTCGCCAACGCGTCGCTCTCGGCCTCGCCGCTGACGCTCGCCGCGACCGCTTCGTCGGGGCTTGCGGTCGCGTTCAGTTCGGCGACCACCGGCGTCTGCACCGTTGCCGGCAGCAGCGTCACGCTGCTCACCACCGGTACCTGCACGATCACTGCCGACCAGCCCGGCAACGCGAACGTGGCCGCCGCAACGCAGGTCCAGCGCAGCTTCACTGTCACCCCGGCGAGCCTGACGGTCACCCCCGGGGCGGTCTCCGGCGCCAGCGTCGGCGCCAGCTACAGCCAGGCCAACCCTGCCGCAGGCGGCACAGCGCCGTATAGCTACATGCTGGCGAGCGGCGCGCTGCCCGCGGGCACGACGCTCGGCGCGAGCACGGGCACGGTCACCGGCGTGCCCACCACCGCAGGCGCGTTCAGCTACGCGATCCAGGCGACCGACAGCCAAGGGGTGCCAGCGACGGCGACCGGCGCGACGGTATCCGGAACCATCGGGCAAGCCACCCAGACGATCAGCTTTACGGCACTTTCGAACGCGTCGCTGTCGGCCTCGCCGCTGACGCTCGCCGCGACCGCTTCGTCGGGGCTTGCGGTCGCGTTCAGTTCGGCGACCACGGGCGTCTGCACGGTTGCCGGCAGCAGCGTCACGCTGCTCACCACCGGCACCTGCACGATCACTGCCGACCAGCCGGGCAACGCGAACGTGGCCGCCGCCACGCAGGTCCAGCGTAGTTTCACCGTCACCCCGGCGAGCCTGACAATCACCCCCGGGGCGGTCTCAGGCGCAAGCGTCGGCGCCAGCTACAGCCAGGCCAACCCTGCCGCGGGCGGCACAGCGCCGTACAGCTATACGCTGGCGAGCGGCGCGCTACCCGCGGGCACGACGCTCGGCGCGAGCACGGGCACGGTCACCGGCGTGCCCACCACCGCAGGCGCGTTCAGCTATGCGATCCAGGCAACCGACAGCCAGGGCGTCCCCGCGACCGCGATCAGCGCGACGGTATCCGGAACCATCGCACAGGCCACCCAGACGATCAGCTTTGCAGCGCTCGCCAACGCGTCGCTATCAGCCTCGCCACTGACGCTTGCGGCGACCGCTTCGTCGGGGCTTGCGGTCGCGTTCAGTTCGGCGACCACGGGCGTCTGCACGGTTGCCGGCAGCAGCGTCACGCTGCTCACCACCGGCACCTGCACGATCACTGCCGACCAGCCGGGCAACGCGAACGTGGCCGCCGCCACGCAGGTCCAGCGTAGTTTCACCGTCACCCCGGCGAGCCTGACAATCACCCCCGGGGCGGTCTCCGGCGCAAGCGTCGGCGCCAGCTACAGCCAGGCCAACCCTGCCGCGGGCGGCACAGCGCCGTACAGCTATACGCTGGCGAGCGGCGCGCTACCCGCGGGCACGACGCTCGGCGCGAGCACGGGCACGGTCACCGGCGTGCCCACCACCGCAGGCGCGTTCAGCTATGCGATCCAGGCAACCGACAGCCAAGGGGTGCCAGCGACCGCGACCGGCGCGACGGTATCCGGAACCATCGCGCAAACTACCCAGACGATCAGCTTTGCAGCGCTCGCCAACGCATCGCTCTCGGCCTCGCCACTGACGCTTGCGGCGACCGCTTCGTCGGGGCTGGTCGTTACGTTCAGCTCAACGACCACCGGGGTCTGCACGGTTGCCGGCAGCAGCGTCACGCTGCTCACCCCCGGCACCTGCACGATCACTGCCGACCAGCCCGGCAACGCGAACGTGGCCGCTGCCGCGCAGGTCCAGCGCAGCTTCACCGTCACCCCGGCGAGCCTGACGGTCACCCCCGGGGCCGTCTCCGGCGCGAGCGTCGGCGCCAGCTACAGCCAGGCCAACCCTGCCGCGGGCGGCACAGCGCCGTACAGCTTTACGCTGGCGAGCGGCGCGCTGCCCGCGGGCACGACGCTCGGCGCGAGCACGGGTACGGTCACCGGCGTTCCCACCACTGCGGGCGCGTTCAGCTATGCGATCCAGGCGACCGACAGCCAAGGGGTGCCCGCGACCGCGACCGGCGCGACGGTATCCGGAACCATCGATCAGGCGACCCAGACGATCAGCTTTGCAGCGCTCGCCGACGCGTCGCTGTCGGCCTCGCCGCTGACGCTTGCTGCGACCGCCTCGTCGGGTCTGGTGGTCGCGTTCAGTTCGGCGACCATCGGGGTCTGCACTGTTGCCGGCAGCAGCGTCACGCTGCTCACCAGCGGGACCTGCACGATCACGGCCGACCAGCCGGGCGACGCCGACGTGGCCCCCGCTCCGCAGGCCCAGCGAACTTTCACCGTCAGTGCCAGCGCGCCGGTTGTCGCCGATCGCAACGGGGTGACGATTGGGTATGACAGTACCGGGACTCCGATCGATCTGGCGACCTCGGTGTCGGGCACTTTCTCCAGCCTGTCGATTGCCAGCCCGCCGACGCACGGCACGGCGTCCCTCGCCGGCACCGTCATTACCTATACGCCCACGACCGGTTATTTCGGACCCGACAGTTTTACCGTGACCGCAACGGGCCCCGGTGGCACGTCACCAACGGGCACCGTGCGCTTGACGATAGCAACTCCGGCGCCGCCGATAACGACGCCGCTAGCGCAGACGGTTCCGGTGACCAAGACGGTCGACGCACAAGGTGCCGAGATCAACCTATCGGATCATGTGACCGGCATGTTCTCGACGATCGAGATATCGCAGGCCCCGCAAAACGGCACGATTCTCCTGACCTCCAGTCCAGCGCTGTCGCCACGGCGATCCACACTCGCAGCGGCGACTGTTCAGGCGGTCGCGGCGCCGATCATCGCCGTCTACACGCCGCGCCTCGGATATGTCGGTACGGACTTGTTCCAGTTCGTGGCGGTAGGCCCCGGCGGGCGCTCGGCGCCGGGGACGGTGTCGCTGACGATCATTGGCACCCGCCCAACGGCGCGCCCGAAGCAAGCCGCCGTCGGTGATGGTCAAACCGTCCTCGTAGATCTGACCGGCGACGCGACGGAAGGTCCCTTTACCGGCGCAGCGCTCGCGTCGGTGTCGCCAGCCGAGGCAGCCTCGATAGCGGTGATCGAGGCGGGGCCTGTCGGCAATCGCACCTATCAGCTGAGCATCACGCCAAAGCCCCGCTTTGGCGGCACGATCGCCATCGGGTACACGCTGACCAATGTTTCCGGCACCTCGGACGCAGCGATCGTCACGGTGACGGTCACCGCCCGCCCCGATCCTTCGGCCGACCCGACGGTCCGCGCGATCAGCGACGCACAATCCGAAACGACCCGTCGCTTTGCACAGGCGCAGATCGGCAACTTCATGCGCCGCAACGAGCAACTGCACAGTCCAGCATCCGGACGCGGCGATCCGCTCGGCTTCAGGTTTACGTCGCGCGATGGCCGGCGCGGGGCGTTCGGCAACCGCTTCGACCAGAACGATCTCGATGTGCTCGATCGGTTCAGCGGCGGCAATGCCAGCAGAAGCGCCGAAATTGGCGGCTTCTCGACCTTCGGCGAACAAGGCGGCGGTAGCTGGGGCAACGAGAGCATCGGCGGGGGCGGTCGACAGGGGCTGACGAACGGGGCACCGGGCATTGGTGCCGGCGGCGTCCGGTCGAATGCGGCGCCTGCGTTCGGCGCGGCTGCCGATGGAGCGAACGGCCGCCCCGTCGGTGGGCTCGCCTTGTGGACCGGCGGCGCCCTCGAGATCGGCACGCTCGACGCAACGACGCGCCGCAGCAAGATCACGGCGTCGACGGCGGGCCTGAGCGGCGGCGTCGATATGCGGATCGGCGACACCCTAACGCTCGGCATCGGCGGAGGCTATGGCGCCGATCTGAGTGAGATCAACGGCGCGGCCGGACGTGTCCGCTCGGATACCAGCGCAGTAGCCGCCTATGGCAGCGCGCTCCCTGTCCCGGGCGTCTTCGTTGACGGTGTCTTTGGATATGGCGGGCTGAAGTTCTCGACACGCCGCGCGGTGGGCAACGGGTTTGCGACCGCTGAGCGCGACGGATCGATGTGGTTCGGCGCACTTTCCGCGGGGATCGATCGCGACTCCGGCACGCTGCAATGGTCGGTCTATGGCAATCTCCAATGGCTCGATGCCAAACTCGGCAGCTATGTCGAGGTTGGCGCCGGCCGCCTGAATTTGCGCTTTGACGAACGTCGGGTCACTTCGCTGTCCAGCGTCCTGGGCGGGCGGATCGGGATCGTGCGGAAACTGTCATTCGGATCGGTAGCGCCGCACGTCAGGGGCGAATGGCAGCATGAGTTCAATGGCGGCTCGGTCCAGCGGCTCGACTATGCCGATATCCCCGACGCATCGCAGTATGGCATTTCGACCATCGGGTGGCGGCGCGATGTCTTCACCCTCTCGCTCGGCAGCAGGTGGATGCTGCCACGCGATTGGGGCTTCGACCTCGAACTCGGTGTCCGCGCTGGATCCGGCCAGACTTCGGGACAGTTGAGGGGACAGATTACGAAGAAATTCTAGGGTTGCTTCACGGCGTGGCTTTACGGCGGGTAACGGCGAAGCTGCACCGACCGCCATCCCAAAAATGGTGGCTGTCGGTTAGACGGCGTCCACCAACGATGTGTCGACGGAACTCCACCGCTACAGACGGCGCTCCCGCGCAGGGGCAATGCGGGTTCAACATCGTGGCGGTCCGGCCAACAACGCTTCGCGCTGTAGTGCGGGATGAAGCTCGCGAATCGCCAGCGCCACGTCGGGTGATGGCCGACATCGGTCGCTTTACCACCACCAAACAATGGTATGATGACGAGGCCGACCGTTCCACCGCGCGCCTGCGATCACCTCCTAAGACAAGGAGGCGGGCAAGGTCCTGAATCAAGAACCGCGTGTGTGGATCTCGAGGATCAGCGACGAGGGCGGCGCGGGTAGCTGGGTCGTGGCGATGATGAAGCAGCTCGACAACCCCGGTGCAACCGAGCCGACGCCCAACGTTGGTTCGCGTGGGCTTGGTGTTCGCGACCTGCTCGCTCCAAGTGACCGTGATCCGCAGAAATGTCCGTCAACCCCGTGAGACGCCGACGATCTGGTCCGCAGCGCTCAGGCGCTGCCGCCAGTTTCGCCGGAGATTGCAGCCGTCGCCTCGACCTGGTCAGAGCATTTTCACGCGACCCTACTCGTCTTTCGTGTGGCGCCACGCTTCTTGGTTGACCGACGGAAACGACACCATAACCGCTACGCCGCGCGCCCCGTCAGATCCACCCCACCAAAATGCGCGCGCGCTGCATCGATGAAGGCCCGTACATTGACCGAAGCACGCCGGTTGGCTTGATAGACCAAGTGGACCGGAACGGGCGGCGGCGCAGCCTCGTCGAGCACAGTGACCAGGCGGCCCGAGGCGACGGCATCGAGCGCCTGATAGGACAGCACGCGCGCGATCCCGAGGCCATCGGCAGCGGCGGCGAGCGCCGCGTCAGCGGTATTGACGGTCAACCTGGGTTCGATCCGGATCGCTGGCTTGCCGGTCACGCCGAAGCGCCATTCGTGCGCGCGATCGATCTCGGTGAACGAGATCAACGCGTGATCGTGCAGCGCGGGCACGTTCGCGGGCGTTCCGCGCGCGGCCAGATAGCCAGGACTGGCGACGAGCACGCGTCGCACTTCCGCGACCTTGAGGGCATGAAGCGAACTGTCCGCCAGATCGCCGATCCGCACCGCGACATCGATCCCTTCGTCGACCAGCCGAACGACGCGATCGATCAAGGTGAGCTCGACCGTCAGACGTGGATGATCGCGCAGCAAGCTGGTGGCGATCGGCAGGATATGGAGACGCCCGAACGTGACCGGCGCTGTGACGACAAGATTGCCCCCCGGCAACGCGCCTGTGCCGCGCAATGCCAGCGCCGCATCGTCGAGTTCGGTCAGCGCGGAACGGCAGCGCTCGAGATAGATCGCACCCTCTTCGGTCAGTCGCACCGATCGCGTCGTTCGCCGCAATAGCGCCGTTCCGAGCGCCATTTCGAGCCCGGCCACAGCGCGACTTGCCGCTGTCGGCGAGACACGCAGTCGGCGTGCAGCCTCCGCAAAACTCGCATGCTCGGCCACAGCGACGAAAGTCCGCAGCATTTCGAGCTGATCCATGATTATCCCGATTTGCGCATGAGTGAAGTGTCGAACAAACGGATTATCACAATATCCCGAAAATGACATCTGAGTTGAGCAGGCCGCACCCAGCCGCCCACGGAGGAGAACAGACATGTCCCGCATCGCCATCCCCACTCGCGAAGCTTCCCCCGGCAAGTCGCAGCCGCTGCTCGATGCGGTCGAAAAGCAATTCGGCGTGGTGCCCAACCTTTTCCGTCTCGTCGGCAGCAGTCCCGCTGCGCTCGAGGGGTATCTGGGGCTTAACGCCGCACTCGGCCGGACGCTCGATGCGAAAACCCGCGAACGCATTGCGCTTGCGATCGCGCAAGCCAATGGCTGCGATTACTGCCTGTCGGCGCACAGCTATTTCGGGCTGACGGTCGCCAAGATCGACGACGCCGAGATCGCGCTGAACCGCGCCGGTCATTCAGGCGACGCCAAGGCCGATGCCGCGGTCGTCTTCGCCCGCAAGGTCCTCGAAGCGCGCGGCCGGGTCAGCGACGCCGATCTGTCCGAAGTGCGTCTGGCGGGCTTCAGCGAGCCGCAGGTGATCGAGATTGTCGCATCGGTCGCGCTCAACGTGCTGACCAACTATATAAACAATGTTGCCGAAACCGACGTCGACTTCCCCGTGGTCCGGGCGGCCGAGGCCGCCTGACGTTCCGAAATCGGCGGTATCTGTTCGATGCGCCTGCCGAGGCCCCCTCTTCTCGGAACCGGAGATTGATCATGGCGAATGCCTTCCTCACCCTTGCGACGACGCCGAGCGTGCTCGCGGCACAGGTCGCGAATGGCAGCGCGGGGCTTTACGATGGCGTCGGCGGACAGCGGCCGTCGGACCGCTTCGGACCCGCCGAAATCCAGTTCATCGCCGCCCGCGACAGCTTCTACATGGCGAGCGTGTCGGAGAGCGGCTGGCCCTATGTGCAGCATCGTGGCGGCCCGGCGGGTTTTCTCAAGGTTCTCGACGAGACCACCCTCGCCTTCGCCGATTTTCGGGGCAATCGCCAATATATCAGCCTTGGCAACGTGGCGGCGAACGATCGCGTCGCGCTCTTCCTGATGGACTATCCGCGTCGTCGCCGGTTGAAACTCTATGCCCGGATCGAGATGCGCGATCTCTCCGCCGATCCCGCGCTGGCGAGCAAGCTTGATCAGCCGACCTATCGTGGCGTGCCGGAACGTCTATTCCTGCTGCACCTCGAAGCGTTCGACTGGAACTGCCCGCAGCATATAACGCCGCGCTTCACCGAGGCCGAGGTCACCGCGGTGTCTGCGCCACTCCATGCCAGACTCGCGGCGCTTGAAGCCGAAAACATCACGCTGCGCACCGCGCTCGCCGAAAAGGACCATCCCGCATGAGCTCCCTCGAAATCCCACGGCCACCGCTGCCGCCCTTCACGCGCGAGACCGCGTTGCTCAAGGTGCGGGCCGCAGAGGATGCTTGGAACAGTCGCGATCCCGAGCGGGTGGCGCTGGCCTACACGATCGACAGCGAGTGGCGAAACCGGGACAGCTTCGTCACGGGGCGGCCCGCCATTATCGCGCTGCTGCGCGCCAAATGGACGCGCGAGGCGGACTATCGCTTGGTCAAGGACCTGTGGGCATTCACCGACGACCGGATCGCGGTGCGGTTTCAGTATGAATGCCGCATCGCTGGTCAGTGGTATCGGTGTTACGGCAACGAGCAGTGGGAGTTTGCCGAAAACGGGCTGATGCGACGCCGTGAGGCGTCGGTGAACGACCTGGCGATCGCGGAACGGGAGCGTCGCTTCCGATGGGACGCCCCCGCACCGCGTCCGCAAGACTATCCCGGCCTGGCAGGCGTTGACGGGTGACCCGAGCTACGCCGAACCTGTGCCCCTATTGCGCCGTATCGAAGCGAGGAGCGCGCGATGAAAGGATCTGCTGGCAAAGTCGCCGTCGTGTTGGTGACGGCCGCAGCATCGCTGTCCGCAGCGCCCGTCGGCACGGTGCAGTCCTACGACGGCTCAGCTCGAGCTCGAGCTCCAGCGGATCGTCCGGGGGTGGTTCCTCCGGCGGTGGAGGTGGTGGCGGTGGTGGCGGCGGTGGTTCGGGTTGGTGAGGACGCTACCTGGGTTTTGGATCGGGAAAGGGCAGGTCTTCGCGCGTGGGCGTGGCCGACCATTCGCCGGCTGTACGGTAGAAATTCGCCTGGGTTTCGGACGATTCCGCACTCATGACGACGGCGAAGGTGCAGGCGACCTCGCCAGCATGAGCGGGCTTGGTCTGGGGCTTGCACGTCCCGGACGGCGCTATGGTTCCGGCGCGCACTGGCGACCGAGCCGGACACAACCGCGGCGCTGCGTGCCACGTCCGATCTGCCCGAAGTGCGCCCCTTTCCCGCGCCGCGCTGAACGGCACGAGCGTCTGGCAGCGTTCACCCGCTAGCGACCCTTTTGAAGCGGATCAGCACCGGCCCTTTATTGTGCCCGAGGACATGATCGCGCAGCGGCTGTCTCCGGACGTGCGCTGGATCGCGGCAGCGTCACCGGCCTAACTCGAACGGTTCGGAGCCCCAGCCGACCCGCAGGATTTGCGAAATCACCGCTGCGTCGGCATCCGCCTGGGAAACGACCAAGTCTATTGATGGGAGTTCGAACGAGACGGCGAAGAGGTATCGGTCGCTACCTCCGGCCCGCTCACGGTGGACGCCAGTCACGCTGCCGTGTCGTTCGGCCTGAGCGGTGCCGGCATCATCTACGCGATGGAGCCGGTCCGTGTCTTTGCCAGCAAGTCGTCAGGGTGGTTGGACAAACTTGAATCCGTCCGCCGCAACGTCCATTTCAACGCGGCATCAACCGGAGGCCCCTGACACCGCCATGACGACGACCACCGAAGCCACCCCCCGCTCGTTCGAGGCCGATGTCGCCAAGCTGCTGCATATGATGGTGCACTCGGTCTATTCGGACAAGGATGTGTTCCTGCGCGAACTGATCTCCAACGCCGCCGATGCGTGCGAGAAACTGCGCTACGAGGGCCTCAGCAACGCGAGCTTGCTCGGCGACGATGGCCAGCCGCGGATCACCGTCACGCTCGATGCCGAGGCGCGCCAGCTGACGATCGAGGACAATGGCATTGGCATGAGCGAAGCCGAACTCGGCGACGCGCTCGGCACGATCGCGCGCTCGGGCACCAAGGCGTTCATCGACCGCATCGCCGGTGCCAAGGAGGCAGAGGGCAGCCAGTTGATCGGCCAGTTCGGCGTCGGCTTCTATTCCGCCTTCATGGTCGCCGACCGGGTCGACGTGATCTCGCACCGCGCCGGCGAGGACAGCGCCTCGCTCTGGTCGTCGGATGGCCAGGGCACCTATACGATCCAGCCGGCCGACGTCACCGATGCCCCTGCCCGCGGCACGCGCGTCCTGCTCCATCTCAAGGACGACGCGACGACCTACACCGACGGCTTCTCCGTCGAGCGGACGATCAAGGCGCAGTCGGGCCATGTCCCCGTGCCGATCTTCCTCAGGGACAAGCCCGACGCCGAGCCCAAGCAGATCGCCGATGGCGCCGCCTTGTGGACCAAGCCCAAGGCCGACATCACGCCCGAAGACTATACCGATTTTTACCGCAGCGTGGCCGGCCAGTTCGACGCGCCCGCGCTGACGCTGCACTACCGCGCCGAAGGCGTGCACGAATATACCGTGCTCGCTTTTATTCCCGAGACCAAGCCGTTCGACCTGTTCGATCCCGATCGCGCCGGGCGGATGAAGCTCTATGTCCGCCGCGTGTTCATCACCGACGAGGCCGAGATCCTGCCGCGCTATCTGCGTTTCGTGCGCGGGCTGGTCGATTCGAGCGACCTGCCGCTCAACGTCTCGCGCGAGATGATCCAGGACAGCCCGGTGCTCGCCGCGATCCAGAAGGGCGTGTCGAACCGCATCCTGGGGGAGTTCGACAAGCTCGCCGCGAACGACACCGAGCGCTACCTCAAGCTGTGGGACACGTTCGGCGCGGTGCTCAAGGAAGGGCTGTACGAGGATTACAGCCGGCGCGAGACGCTGCTCGGCCTGGCGCGCTTCAAGACGACGACCTCGGGCGGCGCATGGCGCTCGCTCAAGGACTATGCCGCCGATCTCAAGGACAATCAGACCGCGGTCTATTATGCGGTCGGGCCCGATCTCGACCGGCTCGCGTCGTCGCCCCAGCTCGAGGGGTTCCGTGCGCGCGGGATCGAGGTGCTGTTGCTGAGCGACCATGTCGACGGCTTCTGGGCCGCTGCGGGCATGGATTTCGACGGCAAGCCGTTCAAGTCGGTGACGCAGGGCCTCGCCGATCTCAGCCTGATCCCGCTGCCCGAGGGGAGCGACCCCGCACCGGTCGCCTCGGAAAGCGTCGATGCCTTCATCGCCTTCGTGAAGACCACGCTGGGGGACGCAGTATCGGACGTGCGCGTGTCCGAGCGGCTGACCGAGAGCGCGGTGTGCCTGGTCGCCCCCGAGCATGGCATGGACCGCCAGCTCGAGAAAATGCTCGCCGGCGCGGGGCGGCTCGATGCCGTCGCCAAGCCGGTGCTCGAGATCAACCCGCGCCACCCGCTGATCGAAAAGCTTGGCGCGGCGAGCGGCGACGAAGCGCTGCGCGAAGATGCCGCGCATCTGTTGTTCGACGAAGCCCGCATTGCCGATGGCGAATTGCCGGTCGACCCGCGCAGCTTCTCCGCGCGGCTGACCCGCGTCCTGGGTCGCGGGCTTGAGTGAGCGGACAGCCGCGAGCGCAGACCAGATGATCGTCTGATACCTTGGTGCCAATGCCGAAGCTCGCTCGCCCGCGGACAGCACCAAGGTATCAAAGCTGGCTGGACGCATGGCCTGACGGTCATGCCCCGAATGCCTCTCCCCTACTTCTGTCAGTCGTTAGGGTTCACGCTTCGACATGGATCGGCCGGCGCCTCTCGCTCGATCGTCGTGGGCAAACGCATCCCGATTGGCCGGGCCGTCTCATTCCCACTCGATCGTGCCGGGCGGCTTGCTCGTATAATCGTAGGTGACGCGGTTGATGCCCTTGACCTCGTTGACGATCCGCGTCGCCACCCGCGGCAGGAAGTCGCCGGGGAACTGGAACGCCTCGGCGGTCATCCCGTCGGTCGAGGTGACCGCGCGCAGTGCCAGCACATTGTCGTACGTGCGCCCGTCGCCCATCACGCCGACGCTGCGCACCGGCAGCAGCACCGCGAACGCCTGCCAGATCGTGTCGTACAGCCCCGCCGCGCGGATCTCCTCGAGATAGATCGCGTCGGCCTTGCGCAGGATGTCGCAGCGTTCCTTGGTCACTTCGCCGGGGATACGGATCGCGAGACCCGGCCCCGGGAACGGATGCCGCCCGACGAACGCCTGCGGCAGACCGAGCTCCATGCCGAGCGCGCGGACTTCGTCCTTGAACAGTTCACGGAGCGGCTCGACGAGCTGCATGTTCATGCGCTCGGGCAGGCCGCCGACATTGTGGTGGCTCTTGATCGTCACCGACGGCCCGCCGGTGAAGCTGACGCTCTCGATCACGTCGGGGTAGAGCGTCCCCTGCGCGAGGAAATCGGCACCGCCGACCTTGCGCGCTTCTTCCTCGAACAGGTCGATGAAGGCGCCGCCAATGAACTTGCGCTTCTTCTCGGGGTCGGTTTGCCCTGCGAGCCCGGCGAGGAAGGTTTCCTCGGCGTTCACATGGACGAGCGGGATATTGTAGCTGTTGCGGAACAGACTGACGACCTGCTCGGCCTCGCCGGTGCGCATCAGGCCGTGGTCGACGAACACGCAGGTCAGCTGCTCGCCGATCGCCTCGTGGATCAACACCGCCGCGACCGCGCTGTCGACGCCGCCCGACAGGCCGCAGATGACGCGGCCAGTGCCGACCTGCGCGCGGATCTCGGCCACCTTGGCGGCGCGGAACTCGGCCATCGTCCAGTCGCCGGTCAGCCCACAGACGTGGCGCGCGAAATTGGCGATCAGCTTGGCGCCGTCGGGCGTGTGCGCGACTTCCATGTGGAACTGCGTCGCATAATATTTGCGCGCGTCGTCGGCGACGACGGCGATCGGCGAACCGGGGCTGACCGCGACCGGACGGAAACCGGGGGCGAGCGCGCTGACCTTGTCGCCATGGCTCATCCACAC
The DNA here is from genome assembly GCF_036663815.1 of Parasphingomonas frigoris. Classification (NCBI taxonomy): domain Bacteria; kingdom Pseudomonadati; phylum Pseudomonadota; class Alphaproteobacteria; order Sphingomonadales; family Sphingomonadaceae; genus Parasphingomonas; species Parasphingomonas frigoris. The sequence goes on from NZ_JAXOJQ010000010.1 coordinate 21,777, forward strand.
GGTGTGGTTCTCGCCGGTCTTCCACACGCCGTCGAACAGCACGCACTCGTCGGTCACTTCGATCACGGCATGGCCGAACTCGCCGCTTTCGCCGAGCGTTACGTTGCCGCCGAGCTGCTGCATCAGCACCTGCTGGCCGTAGCAAATCCCCATGATCGGCACGCCGCTGTCGAGGATCGCCTGCGGAATGCGCGGGCTACCTTCGTCGAGCACCGAGGCCGGGCTGCCCGACAGGATCACGCCCTTGGGCGCCATTCGCGCAAAGGCCGCTTCTGCGGTGGTGAAGGGAGCGATCTCGCTGTAGACGCCAGCCTCTCGCACGCGCCGTGCGATCAATTGCGTCACTTGGCTGCCGAAATCGACGATGAGGATGGAGTCGGTCGGATGGGTCATGCCGCCAGATAGCAGAAGAGCGCGGCGGGGGAAGAGCTTTGGGGGCCGAATGCACGACAAGTATATGAAAGCCGCCGCGCGCGCCGGGTTCGAGCCGATGGTCACCGCCGCCGGGCGCGACGGGCGCAAGCTGGCCGGGCTCGCCGGGCTCGCCGCCAAGATCGGCCTGCGCGGGCGCGTCTATTCGCTGGCGATGGAAGCGCGCGCGCACGAGCCCGACGATGTCGAGGTTGCCGCGCGCACGCAGCAGCTGATCGGGCAGAGCGTCCCGCGCTGGCATTTCAACATGCTGCGCGACGAGCCGCGCAACGCCGCCTTCGACGCCGCGATTCGCCGCGCGGTGACGCCGGGCACGCACGTGCTCGACATCGGCGCGGGCAGCGGCCTGCTGTCGATGATGGCGGCACGCGCCGGCGCCGGGCGCGTCGTCGCCTGCGAGGAAAATCCGGCGATCGCCGACATGGCGCGCCAGATCGTCACGACGAATGGCTTTGCCGACCGCGTGCGGGTGGTGACGGGCAATTCGACCGAGCTCGACGTCGAGGCCGATCTCGAGGGGCGGGCCGACGTGATCGTCTCGGAGATCGTGTCGAACAATCTGCTCGCCGAGGGCGTGCTCAAGACGCTCGCGGATGCCGCGACGCGGCTGCTCGCGCCGGGCGGGCAGATGATCCCGGCGGGCGGCGACGTGATGATCGCGCTCGGCACCTGGTCGGCGGCGGAAGACCACCGGATGACGATGGTGTCGGGGTTCGATCTCGGCGGCTTCAACGCGCTGACGCAAGTGCCGCGCAACGTCGCGGTGAGCGATGCGACGCTGGTGCTCAAGAGCGATGCGGCGGCATTGCTGTCGTTCGACTTCACCGGCGCGGCGGCGCGCGAGCCGCACCACGGTTCGGCTACGCTCGTCGCGCAGGGCGGGCCGATCGGCGGGATCGTACAGTGGATCCGGCTGCAGCTCGACGAGGTCGTCGACTATGAGAACCGGCCTGGCCCGGATGCGAAATCGCATTGGGGCGCGCAATATTATCCGTTCGATGAACCGCTGGAGCTGGCGGCGGGCACGGAGCTGCGCGTGGTCGGGGTGCATGACGGGCACCAGTTGCTGGTGTGGCGGGAAGACGCGGGCTCGACAGAGCTCCCCTCCCCTTCAGGGGAGGGGCTGGTGGTGGGGCTGTAACGGGCACCCGCCTTCACCCACCACTTCCCCACCCCAACCCAGTGTCAGGTCGGTCAGGCCCCTAGCCTGACCTGAACCACGCGGGGCGTGGTTCACCTGACACTCCTGAAGGGGAGAGGCTAAGAAGAAGCCTACTCGACCGGCTTCACCTGCAACCCGGTCCACTTCGCCGCAAACGCCCACGCATCCGCGGTCTCCGCGATCACCTTGTCGGTCGGCTTGCCCGAACCATGCCCCGCACGCGTCTCGATCCGCACCAGCCGCGGCTTCGGCCCGAGATCGGCCGCCTGCAGCGCGGCGGTATATTTGAAGGTATGCCCCGGCACGACGCGATCGTCGGTGTCCGCCGTCTCGGCAAGGATCGCCGGATACGGCTTGCCCGGCCGGATATTGTGGTACGGCGAATACGCATAGAGGGTCTTGAAATCGGCTTCCTTCGACGGATAGCCATAATCGTCGACCCAATAGCGCCCCGCGGTAAAGCGGTCGAAGCGCAGCATGTCCATCACGCCCACCGCCGGCAGTGCCGCCGCGAACAGATCGGGCCGCTGGTTGGTCACCGCACCGACCAGCAAGCCACCGTTCGATCCGCCCTGGATGACCAACTGGTCCGCCCCGGTGATGTGCTGCGCCTTCAGATACTCGCCCGCCGCGATGAAATCGTCGAACACGTTCTGCTTGTTGGCGAGCCGGCCGCCGTCATGCCACGGCTTGCCATATTCGCCGCCGCCGCGGATGTTGGCGACCGCGAACACCCCGCCCTGCTCGAGCCACGCGATCCGCGTCGCCGAGAAGGCCGGCGTGACCGAGATGTTGAACCCGCCATAGGCGTAGAGCAAGGTCGGCGCCGGGCCGGTAACGTCCTTGCGCTTGACGATGAACATCGGGACCTTGGTGCCATCCTTCGACGCGTAGAAGCGCTGCTCGACCGCATAGCGCGACGGATCGAACGCGACCTTGGGGGCCGCCCATGGCGTCGCCTTGCCGGTGCTCACATCGTAGCGATAAATCGTCGTCGGCGTGGCGAAGCTGGTGAAGGCGTAGAAGGTCTCGGGATCGTCCTGGTCGCCGCTGAAGCCGCCGACATCGCCGATCCCCGGCAGCGGCACGACGCCATCGGGCTTGCCGTCGAGCGTGTAGCGCCGTACCTCGCTCTTCACGTCGGCGAGATAGGCGAGCAACAGCTTGCCCCCGACGATCGACGCGCCGTCGAGCACGTCCTTGCCCTGTGGCACCACCTCATGCTCGGGCACCTCGGCGGATCGCGCATAGAGGTTCGTCGCAACGATCCGCAGCCGCGGCGCATCCTTGTTGGTAAGCCAGTAGAAGTTGCCGCCGACATTGCCGACGAGCGACCACTGGTTCTGCAACCCCTTGAAGATCGTGCGCGGGGCGGGCTTGGGCGCGGTGAGATCGATCACGGTGATCTCGTAGCGATTGTCGGTGCCCTCATGCGTGGTGACGACGAGCCACCTCCCGTCGTCGGTGACCTGCGCATTGTGGCCCATCTTCGGGCGGTCGGGCGTGGCGTAGATCAGCGGGTCGGCGCTCTGCGGCGTGCCGAGCTTGTGGAAATAGACTTGCTGGTTCTCGTTGAGCGCCTGGAACTTGGCACCCTCGGCAGGGGCTGCAAAGCGCGAATAATAGAAGCCCGACCCGTCCTTCGCCCACGACAGGCTCGAGAACTTCACCCAGTCGATCTGGTCGCTGGTCGCGCCGCTGGCGACGTCGAGCACCTTGACGGTGCGCCAGTCGGTCCCGCCATCCTGCACGGCATAGAGCAACTTGTGGCCGTCTTCCGAGGGCGTCCATTCGGCGAGCGCAGTCGCGCCGTCCTTCGACCAGCCGTTGGGATCGACCAGCACGCGCCCCTCGCCGTCCACACTGTCGCGCACATACAGCACCGCCTGGTTCTGCAGCCCGGCGTTGCGCGTGTAGAAATAGCGGCCGCCCTTCTTCACCGGCACCCCGAAGCGCTCGTAATCGAGCAACTGCTTCAACCGTGCGGCGAAGATGTCGCGCCCGGGCAGCGTCGCCAGATAGGCGTTGGTTACGGCATTCTCGTCGGCGACCCACTTCGCGACCTCGGCATCGGTCCGCACGTCGTTCTCGAGCCAGCGATACGGATCGGCGACCTTGACGCCGAACTGTTCGTCGACTTGCGGGACACGGCGGGTCTCGGGATATTTCATGCTTTGGGCCTGTAGTTGCGCGGGAGCCGCGAGAACGAGAGCGATCAGCGGCAAGGTCAAACGCATGTAGGGCTCCAAAACGAAAAAAGGAGCCGCACCCTACCGAGCGCGACTCCTTTCTCAAACTCTTTGATCCTCCCCATGCTGGAGAGGATCAAGCCTTATGCGGCCTCGTCATACTCGCCGTCGACGATCACCGGGCCCGAATCCTGGCCCTTGGCGCTCACGTCGCGGTCGACGAACTCGATGATCGCCATCGGCGATGCGTCCGACATACGGATGCCGGCCTTGATCACGCGAGTGTAGCCGCCGTTGCGATCAGCATAGCGCGTCGCCAGAACGTCGAACAGCTTGATCAGCTGCGCATCGTCGAGCAGCCGTGCGTGCGCCAGGCGGCGGTTGCTGAGACCACCCTTCTTGCCGAGCGTGACCAGCTTCTCGATGTACGGGCGCAATTCCTTCGCCTTGGCGACGGTGGTGGTGATCTGCTCGTGCTTGATGAGGGCAGCGGACATGTTGCGGAACAACGCGATGCGATGTGCCGAGGTACGCTGCAGTTTACGACCGCCTACGCGATGACGCATGGTGATTTCCTTCGTTCGTTAGGGGGCCGTGTGAGGTACCCCAGACCAGGTGGCCGTTATGGCCGCCACCCATCGCCGTCTTGCTTACCTTAGCCCTCTCCCGCTTGCGGGAGAGGGTTGGGTGAGGATCTTCTTCTACTCAAGCCCGCCGCGGCAAAGCCGCGTCGTCGGACGGGCCCGGAGGCCTGCCGGCCGGGTCGATTTCATCTCCGGCGCAGCGTGCGCCGGTGTGAAATCAGCCCATAATTTCCTGCTCGAGCTTCTTCGCCATCTCTTCGATGTTCTCAGGCGGCCAACCCGGGATTTCCATCCCGAGGCGGAGCCCCATCGAAGACAGCACTTCCTTGATCTCGTTGAGCGACTTGCGGCCGAAGTTCGGCGTCCGCAGCATCTCGGCTTCGGTCTTCTGGACCAGATCGCCGATGTAGATGATGTTGTCGTTCTTGAGGCAGTTGGCGCTGCGCACCGAAAGCTCGAGCTCGTCGACCTTCTTGAGCAGGTAGCGGTTGATCTGCTGCGTGTCGCCCGACACTTCGCCTGCCGAAGCAGCCGGAGCGGCGTGACCGATCGGCGCCGAGCGCGTCACCGACGAATCGTCGAAGTGGACGAACAAAGCGAGCTGGTCCTGCAGGATGCGACCGGCATAGCCGACGGCGTCCTCAGGCGTGATCGTGCCGTCGGTCTCGATCGTCAGCGTGAGCTTGTCATAATCGAGCTCCTGCCCGACGCGGGTGTTCTCGACCTTGTAGCTCACCTGCTTGACCGGCGAATACAGCGCGTCGACCGGGATCAGGCCGATCGGCGCATCGGCCGGACGGTTGGCGACGGCAGCGACATAGCCCTTGCCGACGTCAGCGGTGAATTCCATGTTGAGCGTCGCGCCCTCGTCGAGATGGCACAGCACCAGCTTCGGGTTCATCACTTCGATGTCGCCCGTCACTGCGATGTCGCCAGCCGTGACTGCACCCGGACCGGTTGCCGAGAGCTGGAGCCGCTTGGGGCCCTCGCCCTGCATGCGCAAAGCGATCTGCTTCACGTTGAGCACGATGTCGGTCACGTCTTCGCGAACGCCGGCAAGCGACGAGAATTCGTGCAGCACGTTCTCGATCTTGATCGAGGTGACCGCTGCCCCCTGCAGCGACGACAACAGAACGCGACGCAGTGCGTTGCCGAGCGTCAGGCCGAAACCACGCTCCAGCGGCTCGGCGACGAAGGTTGCCTTGCGCTTGCCATCACCGGACTTCTTTTCGAGGCCGGACGGCTTCTTCAGTTCCTGCCAGTTCTTTGCATTGACGGACATAGGCTATCCCTTGGTTTTGGGCCGGCACTGCGCAATGCCGACCAATTACGAATCTCGGGCGTGCAGCGCGATCAACCGCGCACGCCCGAGAGAAATCAGACGCGACGACGCTTCGAAGGACGCACGCCGTTGTGCGGGATCGAGGTCACGTCGCGGATCGAAGTGATCTGGAAACCGACCGCCTGCAGCGCGCGAAGCGCCGACTCACGGCCCGAACCCGGGCCCTTCACTTCGACTTCGAGCGTACGGACGCCGTGCTCGGCAGCCTTCTTGCCGGCGTCTTCGGCAGCGACCTGTGCTGCGTACGGAGTCGACTTGCGCGAGCCCTTGAAGCCCATTGCGCCGGCCGACGACCACGAGATCGCGTTGCCCTGGGCATCGGTGATCGTGATCATGGTGTTGTTGAAGCTTGCGTTCACATGGGCGACGCCCGAAGTGATGTTCTTGCGCTCGCGCCGCTTAATGCGCTGTGGTTCACGTGCCATTTTGAAATCCTAAATCCTGAACGAGGAGCGAGCCGCGGTCACCCGCGGCTCAAGCTCACTTCTTCTTACCGGCGATCGGCTTAGCCTTGCCCTTGCGGGTGCGCGCATTGGTATGCGTGCGCTGGCCACGAACCGGCAGGCCCTTGCGATGGCGCAGACCACGATAGCAAGCGAGATCCATCAGACGCTTGATGTTCATCGCGACCTGGCGACGCAGATCGCCTTCGACGGTGTAATCAGCGTCGATCGCCTCACGGATGTGGAGCACTTCCTGATCGGTCAGGTCCTGCACACGCGCCGTCATCGGGATGTTCAGCTTGGTGACGATTTCCTTGGCCTTGGTGTTGCCAATGCCGTGAATGTAGGTGAGCGCGATAACGACGCGCTTGTTGGTCGGGATGTTGACCCCGGCGATACGTGCCATGAACTTTTTCTCCTGCTCCACGGGGCTGCATGGCTGCAGACCCCATCTCGACGCGTTGAATACCGTAACGCACGACACCGGCGCACGCAAACAGCGCCGCCGGAGACCGGTGTTTCGGAATAGAGGTTCGGTAAGCCCCGACTCGGTGCGTGTCAAGCGAGCGCGGTGGTGTCGATCGTGATCTGCGGGATCGTGATCGCGGTGACGCGGTCCCCGAAGCTGATCTCGGCGATGACACTATACGCCTCGTCGATTGGCGACGTCATCTGGACGATCCTGCGCCCCGTCACGTCGACGACCCAATATTCGGGAATAGCGCTTCGCGCGTAGAGCTGGGCTTTCTTGCCGAGGTCGAAATCGAGCGAACTCGCGGAAACCTCGACGGCGAGCCGTACCGAGCGCCCCGACACGACATCTTCCGGTTCAACCGTTGCAATCACCAGATCGGGCTCTGGCAGATTGTGTTCGTCCAGCCTGGTCGAGACGGGTGTGTAAACCTTGAGCGCGAGGCCCGAAGCCCGCACCGCGTAGACGAGATCGGCACTGATATCCGCCAGGATGCCCGCGTGCGGTCGATAGATCGCGTTCACGGTGTAGATGTCGCCGTCGATCAACTCGGACTTCGCAAACGCGTCGAGCGCACCGCTTTCCTGAAGCATGATGAAATCCTCCACGCGGAGCGGCAGCTTGCGCGGTTCGATCAGATGCTCCGGGATCAAATTGGCCTGGACATTCATGCCGCAAAGCGACGCTTTTCGCGGGCGATTTACAACGACACCGGCACGACGATCGCCACCACCAGCCCCGGCGCATTGTCGCCCAACTCGAGCCGCCCGCCGTGCAGCCGCGCGACCGCCTCGACCAGCGCCATCCCCAGCCCCGCGCCCGGCAGGCTGCGCGCGCTGTCGAGCCGGCCGAAGCGCCGCAATGCCTGCGCGCGGTCGGCCTCTGCGATCCCCGGCCCCCGGTCCTCGACCTGGAAGCGCGCCTCGTCCTCGCCGATCACCAACCGCAGCGTGATCGCCCTGCCCTGCCCGGCATGGCGCAGCGCATTGTCGATCAGATTGGCGATCGCCTGCGTCAGCAATTCGCGGTGCAGCACCATCCGCGGCGCGCGCGGCGCGATCACCGCCTCAAAGCGCAGCCCCGAATCCTCGATTACCGGCGCGTAGAGCTCGGCAATCTCCTCCATCAACGCGCGCGGATCGACCGGCGCGAGCCGGTCGCGCGGGACCGATTCGGCGCGCGTGATCTCGATCATCGTCGACAGCATTCGCATCACGAGATCGGTCTCGATCAACAGCCCGCCCATCGCCGCCTCGCGCTGCGCCGGATCGGCCTGCAACACCGCCGCCTCGGCCTTGGCGCGCAACCGGGCGAGCGGCGAGCGCAGATCATGTGCGAGTCCATCGGTGACGATGCGCAATTCGGTCATCAGCCGCTCGGTCTTGTCGAGCATCGCGTTGAGCCGCGTCGCGAGCCGGTCGAACGCATCGCCACCATGCGCCGCGTTCGACACCCGCCGCGACAGATCGCCGCTCGCCACCCCTTCGATCACGTCGGCAACCTTGTTGAGCCGCCGCCCGACATAGCGCGTCACCACCAACCCGCCACCAACCCCCAGCGCGAGCGACAACAGCATCGCGGTGACCAACGCCCGCTCGATACCGCGTTGCTCCTGCTCCCAATCGTCGAGCAGCCGGCCATTGACCAAGCGATAGGCGCCGATCTGGCGCACGGTATAGCCCGCCTCGCGGTCGCCCCATGCGCGCACGACGCCGGCCGCGCCCCCCAACGTCCCGATCCGGAAGATGGTCGGCTCGAGCCGGTCGACCCGCGCCACGTCCGCGCCGGTGCCGGCAATGCGCCGTCCGTCGGGACCGAGCACTGCGACGATCTGCGTCAGATCCCCCGCCGAGCGGCTCTCGGCGATCGTCCGGGTCAACACTGCAAGCCCGCCCGACCGATAGACGGCGGCCAGCGCATCCGACTGTTCGATCGTGTCGCGGCGCACCGCGTCGATCGCGTCGTCATGCACCAGTTTCCAGACGAAGGCACCGAGCACGAGGTTCGAAATCAGCGCCAGCGCGATCGACAGCAAGGCGATCCGGGCGGTGACCGAAAGCCGGAACGCGCTCAAGACCTTATGGCTCGACCGACAGACGATATCCCGCGCCGCGCACCGTATGCAGGATCGGCGCGGTAAAGCCCTCTTCGAGCTTGCGGCGCAGACGCCCGATATGGACATCGACGACGTTCGAGCCCGGGTCGAAATGATAGTTCCAGATCTTCTCGAGCATCATCGTCCGCGTGACCACCTGCCCGGCATGGCGTGCGAGATATTCGAGCAGATTGAATTCGCGAGCACCAAGCGCGATCGCACGACCCTGTCGCGATACGGTGCGCGCCAGCAGGTCGATCTCGAGATCACCGACCGACAGCCGCGTCGGCTGCCCCTCGCTCCCGCCGCGATCGACGCGCCGGAAGACCGCGTCGATCCGCGCAGTCAGTTCGGCGAAGGAAAACGGTTTGACGAGATAGTCGTCGGCGCCGGCGTTGAGGCCATCGATGCGATCGTCGACCGTTCCCAGCGCCGACAGGATGAGGGTCGGAGTCGTCACGCCCGCAGCGCGAATCGCGCCGAGCATCGCCAGCCCGTTGATTCCCGGCAGCATGCGATCGGCAATGATCAGATCGAAGATGCCCTCGCTCGCCAGGAACAGGCCGTCGCGCCCATCGGCACAGCTCTGCACCGCATAGCCTGCTTCGCCGAGGCCCTTGGCGAGATAGGCGGCGGTGGAGGCATCGTCTTCGACGATCAATATCTTGCGGGTCACTGGCAACATTCCGGGCGGTTTCCTCATGCCTAGAATGAAATGAGGCCGACGGAAAGCAAGCCTTCCGCCGGCCAACGGCACTCCCGGGAGTGCGAGTGCCGATCTGGGGAAATCATTTCGCGCCGCATGCATCTGGCGTGCGAGGAGATATGCATCCCACCGGCTCACACCGCGATGAAGCCGGCGTGACGAAACTGTCATTCCCGTTTGCCAAAAGGCGGCCGCGCGGCAGAGGCCCGAAGCGATCGTCCGATTCCCGACGGTCGTGGGCGTTCAGCCCGCTCACCGTTCGCCCGGAACTTGTCGAAGGGCAGCCCTCCCTGGCGGGCCGCGCTCAATTGGTGAGCAGGGCTTCGAGACGCTTAGCCCGACCGGATTTGGGTGATCCCGCTAAACGGAGATGCCCCCCGGAGCGCACCCGCCGCGACAGGCTGCACGCCTCGCAGCCAACGAACACCCGTCAAAACCAAGACGCCCGCTTCCCAGGCGAAGGGCGGGCGCAGAAGCGAAACCGAAGCAGGCATGTGGCGGCAGCTGTTACCAGCGGCCACTGCAACTGGACACCGGCCTCAGCCGGGAAAGCGCGCTTGCAATGGAGGCGGTCAGAGATGCGCCCGCCTCGGCGCGAGACGCAACGCGCCCCGCCTCACACCGCGTCGAGGATCGCTTCGATAGCCGTGGTCACTGCGCCGATCTCGCCCATGCCGTCGACGCGCGCGAGCAGCCCGCGCGCGGCGTAGATCGGGATGATCGGCTCGGTCTTGGCGCGATATTCCGCCATGCGCGTGCGCACGGTCGATTCGTTGTCGTCGGGGCGGCGCTTGAAGTCGTGGCTGCCGCAGACGTCGCACGTGCCTTCGGTCTTGGGCTGCTTGAAATGGTCGTGATAGCCGGCACCGCACACCGCGCAGGTATAACGACCGACGATCCGCGCGACGAGTTTGTCCTCGTTAACCTCGAGCTCGATCACCTTGTCGAGTGCGCGACCGCGCCCGGCCAGGATCGTGTCGAGCTGTTCGGCCTGCGCCGCGGTCCGCGGATAGCCGTCGAAGATCACGCCCTGCGCGGGATCGAGCGAAGCCAGCTTCTCGTCGATGATGCCCGAAACGATCGCGTCGGAAACGAGCTCACCGGCTTCCATCACGGCTTTGGCCTGCAACCCGACCGGGCTGCCCGACTTGACCGCCGCGCGCAGCATGTCGCCAGTCGAGAGCTGGATCATCCCCCGCGTCGCCTCGAGGTGGCTCGCCTGGGTGCCCTTGCCCGCGCCCGGAGGCCCCAAAAGAATGATGTTCACGCCACAATCCCCTCTTCGACCCGCTCGTAGACGGCGTCGCGCTTAGCGCAGACGCCCGCCTTTCAGCTTCGCCTTCTTGATCAGATCGCCATATTGATGCGCCAGCAAATGGCTCTGGATCTGCGTCACCGTATCCATCGTTACGTTGACCACGATCAGGAGGCTAGTGCCACCCAGGTAGAATGGGATCGCCAGCGCCGACACCAGATATTCGGGCAGCAGGCAGATGATCGTCAGATACCCCGCACCGATCACGGTGATGCGCGTCAGCACGTAGTCGAAATAATTCTCGGTGTTCTTGCCCGGGCGGATGCCCGGAATGAAGCCGCCATGGCGCTTGAGATTGTCGGCGGTCTCTTCCGGATTGAACACGACGGCAGTGTAGAAGAACGAAAAGAACACGATGCCAGCGCCGTAGAGCAGCATGTACACCAGGCTGCCGTGCTGGAGGTACTGGTTCAGCGTGATGACCAGATCGCCGTACCACGTTTCCTTCGCGCCCGGCGCCTGCTTGCCCGCCAGCTGCATAACGGTGAGCGGCATCAGCAGCAGCGACGAGGCGAAGATCGGCGGGATAACGCCCGCGGTGTTGATCTTGAGCGGCAGATGGCTGCGGTCGGACTGCATCCCGCGCTGCGTCTGGCGCTTGGGGTACTGGATCAGGATGCGGCGCTGCGCGCGCTCCATGAAGCAGATGAACAGGATCAGGCCCGCAACCGCAACCGCGATCGCGACGATCGTGAAGCCGTTGAGGTTGCCGGCGCGGCCACCCTGGGCGAGATTGTAGAGCGTCGTCGGCAAGTTCGCGACGATGCCGGCCATGATGATCAGCGACATGCCGTTGCCGATCCCGCGCGCGGTGATCTGCTCGCCAATCCACATCAGGAACATCGTGCCACCGACGAGGCTGACGATCGAGCCGACGATGAACATCGGGCCCGGATCGACCACCACGCCCTGGCTCTGGAAGCCGAGCGTGAGGAAATAGCCCTGGATGATCGTCAGCGCGACGGTGCCGTAGCGCGTGTACTGGTTGAGCTTCTTGCGCCCGCTCTCGCCTTCCTTCTTGATCGCGGCAAGCGTTGGCGACAGCGAGGTCGCGAGCTGCACCACGATCGAGGCGGTGATGTACGGGGTGACGCCCAGCGCGATCAGGCTGGCGCGCTTGAGCGAGCCGCCCGAGAAAGCGTTGAAGAAATCGAGCACACCGCCGCTGGTGCGATTCGCCAGCTCGGTCAGCGCGGTCGGGTCGATCCCCGGCAGCGGCACGTAGCTGAGCAGGCGGAACACGATCAGCGCGCCGATGGTGAACCACAGCCGCTTCTTGAGGTCGGTCGCCTGTGCGAATTTCGACAGGCTGATGCTGGAAGCCATCTGGTCGGCTGCGGATGCCATGCTGCGTATCGTCCCGGTAACTCAGGTGTCAGGAAACAAAAAACGGCGGAAAGCGTTACCGCCCCCCGCCGCTCATATAGGGGCCCGAACGGGCTTGTCTAACCTTGCGGTCAGATTTCCTGCCAATGCCCCCTGCCCGTCAATCCCGCGGAAGCGGAAAGGACGGCGGAAATCATAGGTCGAGGAAACTCAGGCCCGAAGCGTTCAGGCCTTGAACGATTCCTTGTGCGCCTTGCGCTCGCGATACTTGACGCCCTTCTTGGCAGCAGCCTTTTCGGCCGCCGGAACGACGTGAATCACGTCGACCTTGCCGCCGAGCTTCTCGACCGCCTCGATCGCGCCCTTCGACGCACCGGCGACGGTGAAGCTGAGCACTGCGGTCATCTCGCCCTTGGCGAGCAGACGGACGCCGTCCTTGCCGCCACGCGCCAGGCCAGCGGCCTTGAGCGCGTCATGGTCGAGCGTCGCGCCGGCTTCGATCTTGCCTGCGTCGACGGCTGCCTGGATCGCACCGAGGTTCACCTCGGCATAGTCCTTGGCGAAGATATTGTTGAAGCCGCGCTTAGGCAGACGCATGTGGAGCGGCATCTGGCCACCCTCGAAGCCTGCGATCGAGACGCCTTCACGGCTCTTCTGGCCCTTCTGACCACGGCCGGCAGTCTTGCCCTTGCCCGAACCGATACCACGGCCGACGCGCATCTTGGATTTACGCGCGCCCTGATTGTCGCGGATTTCATTGAGTTTCATGTGTGCACTCGCTTTCGCTTTTGTCGCGCTTTGCTGGAAGGGGGGCCCAATAGCGACGCCGACGCCCTTTGTCATCCCCTTTAACGCGGTCGAGGCGTCATCCGGATCGAGCGTCCCGCCGCAGCGCGAGCGAATAGAGCGGAGCCTCGTGTCCGCGGATGCGACGCCGCACGCGCTCGACCGGGCGGGCAACGTACCGCTCGAGGACCACGCTCACCAGCAGCACCGCCGGAATTGCGAGGACGTGCGGCACCGCTGGCGGGAGCGACGCCCCAAACGGTCGAAGCTGCAGGATCGTCAAGACCAACCAGTGACAGATGTAGAGCGGGTAAGACAGATCGCCGAGCGCCACATCCCACGTCCGGCCGTGCTGAAACAGGAACAAAAACGGCAGTAACCCCCACAGAATCGCCAACGTCCCGATCGTCGACGCCGGCTCGGGTAGCGGCACCCACCCCTGCGCTAGGTATACCCCGACCGCTACGCCAGGCGCCGCGACGATGCTGGACCGCGTCGCGTGGGTGCGGACCAGCGGCAGCAGCCAGCGCTCCGCCAGCGCACCTGCCACGAAGAGCGAAATCTCGAAGGGAAAGAAGCGGTAGGTCCACGGATCGTTGTCCAGGCCGTACTGCCAACCGATCACGGTGAGCGCAGTCGAGCCAATTGCGACCGCCACCATCAGCCCCACGCGCCGCACCAGCCAAGGCGCCAACAGATAGAAATACAACTCCAGCGCGAGTGACCATGCCGGGGGAACAGTGAGCAGTTCCCAAAGCGACGGGTGGGCCAGATGGAAATCGCGCGAAAAGGCGAGGCCGTCGCCATTTTGCTGGACGAAAATGACAAAGTCCTGCCCGACAACGATGACGTTTGTGACAGCGACGAGCAGCAGCGCCGCAGGGTTCAGGCCTACCGGCTCTCGCACTTCGGCAAACGTCAGCCACACCACCGCGGTCGCGGCTGCAACGCACCAATAGATCGGAAAAATGCGGAGCGCGCGGTTGACGTAGAACGTCGACAGACGCGTGTAGGCGCCGTCGCGGTTGAGCACATAGGAGATCAGAAAACCGCTGATCATGAAGAAGGCTTGGACCGCGATGCGCGGGTTGCCCAGGCTCAGCCCGGCGACCTCGATACCGGCATGCGTGGCGAACACCGCAAAGGCCAGAAGCAGCCGAAACATCCCCACCGCATCGCCCCCCGGCTCCATGCCTACAACGACACGGCATTAGCACTGTCGCCCAAACGCATATTCCCGCGGACGATGCGCCATAACAGCGCACCCTCCGCGGGAATAGGGAGATACAGCGCGCACCCGGACATCGAGTGCGCTTCTGGATCGTTCGAAGCTTACGCCTCGATCTTCACCATATGCGCGACCTTGCGGATCATGCCCCGGACTTCGGGGGTATCCTCGAGCTCACGCGTCTTGTGCATCTTGTTGAGGCCGAGGCCGATCAGCGTTGCGCGCTGGTCGGCTTCGCGGCGGATCGGCGAACCGGTCTGCGTGATCTTGATGGTTGCCATGTCGCTTACTCCACAACCGCGGCCGCATCGGCCTCGGCAGTCTCGGATCCACCACGGCCCAGCAGGTCGGCAATCTTCTTGCCGCGACGCTGTGCAACCGACTTCGGCGAAACCTGCGAGGTCAGCGCCTCGAAGGTTGCCCGGATCATGTTGTACGGGTTCGACGTGCCGACCGACTTGGTCACGACGTCGGCGACGCCGAGCGACTCGAAAACGGCGCGCATCGGACCGCCAGCGATGATGCCCGTACCAGCCGGCGCCGAGCGCAGCGTGACGAGACCGGCACCGAAGTGACCGTTACCGTCATGATGCAGCGTGCGGCCTTCCTTGAGCGGAACGCGGACCATTGCCTTCTTGGCAGCAGCCGTCGCCTTCGAGATGGCTTCCGGCACTTCGCGCGCCTTGCCATGACCGAAGCCGACCCGGCCCTTGCCGTCGCCGACGACGACGAGTGCTGCAAAGCCGAAGCGCTTGCCGCCCTTGACCGTCTTCGAGACGCGGTTGATGTGAACCAGCTTCTCGATCAGCTCTTCGCCGCCATCGTCGGCGCCAGGGCCGCCACGACCGCGATTGTCGCGACCGCCACGGTTGTCACGGCCGCCACGGTTTGCACCGCCGCCAGGACCACGACCGCCGCCAGGGCCGCCACGGTTGCCACCAGGACCACCACGACCGCGCGGCGCTTCCTGCTGCGGAACCGGTGCGCCGTCGGGCGACGCTGCGATTTCGTTCGGAATGTTGTCGTCAGCCATAATTAGAACTCCAATCCGGCTTCACGCGCGGCAGTCGCCAGCGCCTTGACCCGGCCGTGGAACAGGAAGCCACCGCGGTCGAACACGACCTGCGTCACGCCAGCAGCCTTGCAGGCTTCGGCGATGCGCGTGCCGACACCGGTCGCTGCGTCTAGGTTGGCGCCGGACGTGTCGCGCACGTCCTTTTCCAGCGTCGAAGCAGCAGCGATCGTCACGCCCTTGGCATCGTCGATGATCTGCGCATAGATGTGGCGGCCCGAGCGGTGGATCGACAGCCGCGGACGGCCCGAACCCCGTGCACGAAGCGCGGTGCGGTTGCGGCGGCGCCGCTTCTCGAAGAGAGACATACCCTTGGTCGACATTACTTCTTCTTCCCTTCCTTGCGGAAGATGAACTCGCCGTCGTACTTGATGCCCTTGCCCTTGTAAGGCTCGGGCTTGCGCCAACGACGGATTTCAGCTGCCAGCTGGCCGACCTTCTGCTTGTCCGAACCCGAGATCTCGATCGTCGTGTTGTCGGGGGTCTTGACTTCGATCCCCTCCGGCACGTCGATGTTGACGTCGTGGCTGTAGCCGAGCTTGAGGTTCAGGTTCTTGCCCTGCGCCGCAGCACGATAACCAACGCCGTTGATCAGCAGCTTCTTGGTGAAGCCTTCCGAAACGCCGGTGATTAGGTTCTGCACGAGCGTCCGCTGCATGCCCCAGAACGCGCGAGCGCGCTTGGTGTCGTTGGCCGGATTGACCGAAACGCCACCCTCTTCGAGCACATAGCTGATCTCTTCGCGCAGCGGCATCGCGAGGGTGCCCTTGGGCCCCTTCACGGTGAGCTGCTGGCCTTCGATCGTCGCGGTCGTACCGCTCGGGATCGCGACCGGCTTTTTACCGATGCGGCTCATATCAGAACACCTCCGCGAGGACTTCGCCGCCGACATTCTGTTCGCGCGCTTCGGCGTCGGACAGAACACCGCGAGGCGTCGAGACGATGGTGATGCCGAGGCCGTTCATGACGCGCGGCAGTTCGGTCGAAGCCGAATAGACGCGACGGCCAGGCTTCGAAACGCGGGCAACGTGCTTGATCGCAGGCTGGCCCTCGAAATACTTCAGCTCGATGCGGATGCCGGCCGCAGGGCCCATCTGCTCTTCGCTATAGCCACGGATGTAGCCTTCGCGCTGGAGAACGTCGAGAACGCGGGCCCGCAGCTTGGAGCCCGGCGTCAGGACGGAGTCCTTGCGCGCGCGCTGGCCGTTGCGGATGCGGGTGAGCATATCACCCAGGGGATCGGTCAATGCCATCTGTTGATCCTTACCAGCTCGACTTCGTAACGCCCGGGATCAGGCCCTTGTTGGCCAGATCGCGCAGCTGAATACGGCAGAGGCGGAACTTGCGATAATAAGCGCGCGGACGACCCGTCAGCTCGCAGCGGTTGCGGATGCGCGTCGGGTTCCCGTTGCGGGGAATCTCGGCCATCTTGAGGCGTGCCTCGATCCGCTCGCCGTCGCTGAGCGACTGATCGGCAGCGATTGCCTTCAGCGCTGCATACTTAGGCGCGTACTTCTTGACGAGCATCTTGCGACGCTCGTTCTTGTTGACAGAACTTACCTTCGCCATCTTATGCCGCCTTCTTTTCGGTCGCGTCTTCAGTGACTTCCGGCGGGAACGGGAAGCCGAACAGGCGGAGCAGCTCGCGCGCTTCGTCGTCGGTCCGTGCCGTGGTCGTGACGATCACGTCCATGCCGCGGATCTTGTCGATCCGGTCGTAGCTGATTTCCGGGAACACCAGCTGCTCCTTCAGGCCGCAGGCATAGTTGCCGCGTCCGTCGAACGACTTGGGGTTGAGCCCGCGGAAATCGCGAACGCGCGGGAGCGCGATCGTGATGAAACGGTCGAGGAATTCGTACATGCGCTCACGGCGAAGAGTGACCTTCACGCCGATCGGCATGCCTTCGCGCAGCTTGAACTGAGCGATCGACTTCTTGGCCTTGGTCACGACGGGCTTCTGGCCGGCGATCAGCTCCATTTCCTGGGCTGCCTGGTCGACCTTCTTCTTGTCCTGCGTCGCTTCGCCAACGCCCATGTTCAGGACGATCTTGTCGATGCGCGGGACTTCCATCGCGTTCTTGTAGCCGAACTTCTCGGTCATCGCAGCGACGATCTTGTCGTCGTACATGCCCTTCATCCGGGGCTTGGTTGCAGCATCAGCCACTGATCTTCTCCCCGGTCTTGACCGCAACGCGGACCTTCTTGCCGTCCTGGGTCTCGAAGCGAACGCGCGTCGGCTTGCCGTCGGCGGTCACATGCGCAACCTTGGAAATGTGCATCGGTGCTTCCGAACGCTTCAGGCCACCCTCGGGGTCGCCCTGGCTCGGCTTGGTGTGGCGCACGGCGACGTTGACGCCCGAAACGATGACCTTGCCGTCCTTCGGGAACGAGGTCGTCACTTCGCCGGTCTTGCCCTTGTCGCGGCCCGACAGGACGATGACGCGATCGCCCTTCTTGATCTTAGCGGCGGCCATTTTACAGCACCTCCGGTGCGAGCGAGATGATCTTCATGTGCTTCTTACCGCGGAGCTCGCGCACCACTGGGCCAAAGATACGCGTGCCGATCGGCTCTTCGTTCTTGTTGACCAGCACGGCTGCGTTCGAATCGAAGCGGATCACGGTACCATCGGCCCGGCGAATGTCCTTCGCCGTACGCACGATGACGGCACGGTGCACGTCGCCCTTCTTCACGCGGCCACGGGGGGCAGCTTCCTTGACGCTGACGACGATGATGTCGCCCACGCCTGCAACACGACGCTTGGAACCCCCAAGCACCTTGATGCACATAACCCGCTTCGCGCCGCTGTTGTCAGCGACCTCGAGATTGGATTGCATCTGGATCATTGGATCCGCTTCCTTCTCATTCCAGGCACCGATTCCGACCGGTGCCGCCTAAACTCAGTCGTCACCCCAACACCGGGGTAGCACGACTATTGCCTGACCCTTTCCATGCGGCCCCGGCATTCACCGGGGTACCGCGACGGAGGTGTCAGGCGTCGACGTCGACCCGCTCAGGCGTCGCGTGGGTGTTAACCCGATCGATCACCTTCCAGGTCTTCAGCTTGGAGATCGGTGCGGTCTCTTCGATCCGCACGGTTTCGCCCTGCTTGAACTCATTGCCCTCATCGTGGGCATGATACTTCTTCGTACGACGGATGATCTTGCCGTAGAGCGCGTGCTTGACCTTGCGCTCCACGTTCACGACCACCGTCTTGTCGCCCTTGTCGGAGACGATCAGCCCCGTCAGCACGCGCTTTGGCATGTCTAAATCCTTACTTTGCCGCAGCGTCGCGCGAACGCGTCGACTGCAGGGTCTTGATGCGAGCGATGTCGCGACGGACTTCCTTCACCCGGCTCGACTTTTCGAGCTGGTTGGTCGCCGCCTGGAAGCGGAGGTTGAACGCCTCACGCTTCAGGTTGCCGAGCTCTTCGCCCAGCTGGTCTTCGGTCTTGGCGACCAGGTCGGAACGACGCGTGTCGAGCTTTGCCATCTTATGCAACTCCCAGATGCGAGGTGTCGCCGAGACGGGCAACGACCTTCACCTTGATCGGCAGCTTCATCGCTGCGCGGCTGAACGCCATAGCGGCGATGTCACCCGGAACGCCATCCAGTTCGAACAGGATGCGGCCCGGCTTTACGCGAGCTGCCCAATATTCCGGCGAACCCTTGCCCTTACCCATGCGGACTTCGGCAGGCTTGCCCGAGACGGGAAGATCCGGGAAAACGCGGATCCACAAACGCCCCTGGCGCTTGATGTGACGCGTGATCGCGCGGCGAGCCGCCTCGATCTGGCGTGCGGTGATCCGGTCCGGCTCCATCGCCTTCAGCCCGTACGAGCCGAAGTTGAGGGTCGTGCCGGACTTGGCGTCGCCATGGATGCGGCCCTTGAAGGCCTTGCGAAACTTGGTCTTTTTCGGTTGCAGCATGATCTATTCCTTAGCGGCGCGGATCAGGCCGGACGCCGGAAGTCTGTGCTTCCATCATCAGCCGGTCGGTCGCCATCGGGTCATGACCCAGGATTTCGCCCTTGAAGATCCAGACCTTCACGCCGCACACGCCATAGGCAGTGTGTGCAGTCGCTTCGGCATAATCGACGTTGGCGCGCAGCGTGTGGAGCGGAACGCGACCTTCGCGATACCATTCCGAACGCGCGATTTCAGCACCGCCGAGACGGCCACCGCAGTTGATCCGGATGCCCTCGGCGCCGAGACGCATCGCCGACTGGACCGCACGCTTCATGGCGCGGCGGAAAGCGATACGACGCTCGAGCTGATCGGCAATGCCCTGTGCGACGAGCTTCGAATCGACTTCCGGCTTGCGGATTTCGACGATGTTGAGGCTCACGTCGGACGTGGTCATCTTGCCGAGCAGGCGGCGCAGCTTTTCAATGTCTGCGCCCTTCTTGCCGATGATCACGCCGGGGCGTGCTGCGAAGATCGAGACGCGGCACAGCTTGGCCGGACGGTCGATCACCACCTTGGAGATCGCTGCCTGCGGCAGCGTCTTCATGATGAACGCGCGCATCTTGAGATCTTCGAGCAGAAGACGACCGTAATCGGCGCCCTCTGCATACCAGCGGCTGTCCCAGGTGCGGTTGATCTGCAGACGCAGACCGATGGGGTTCGATTTCTGACCCATTACGCTTCTTCTTCCATTTCGCGAACGACGATGCGCAGGCGGCTGAAGGGCTTAAGGATGCGGGTCGACTTGCCGCGGCCGCGCGTGGCGAACCGCTTCATGACGATCGACTTGCCGACCGAGGCTTCCGAGACGACGAGCGAGTCGACGTCGAGGTTATGGTTGTTCTCAGCGTTGGCGATGGCCGAGGCCAGCACCTTGCGCGCTTCGATCGCCATGCCCTTGGTCGAGAATTGCAGGATGTTCATCGCTTGGCCGACCGGCTTGTTGCGGATGAGCGCTGCAACCAGGCCGAGCTTCTGCGCCGAACCACGGATCTGCGTGCCGACCGAGAGGGCTTCCTTCTCGCCGACCTTGCGGGGGGATTTCGCCTTAGACATTAGCGCTTGCCCTTCTTGTCCGCGGCGTGGCCGGGGAAGTAACGGGTGGGCGCGAACTCGCCGAGCTTCATGCCCACCATGTCCTCGTTGACCGAGACCGGCACGAACTTGCGGCCGTTATAGACGCTGAACGTGAGGCCCACGAACTGCGGCAAGATCGTCGAGCGACGCGACCAGGTCTTGATCGCACCGCGCGCATTGGTTTCCTGCGCGGTTTCTGCCTTCTTGAGCAGGTGGAGGTCCACGAAGGGACCCTTCCAGACTGAGCGAGCCATCTTAGCCCTTCCTCTTCGTCGAATGACGCGAACGGATGATCATCTTATCCGTCGACTTATTGTGACGGGTGCGCGCACCCTTGGTCGGCTTGCCCCATGGCGTAACCGGATGACGGCCACCCGAGGTACGGCCTTCACCACCGCCGTGCGGATGGTCGACCGGGTTCTTGGCGACACCACGCGTCAGCGGGCGAATGCCCAACCAGCGGCTGCGGCCTGCCTTGGCGAGGTTGGTGTTGCCGTTGTCGGGGTTCGACACGGCGCCGACCGTCGCCATGCAGTTCGCATGGAGGTAGCGCTGCTCGCCCGAGTTGAGGCGGACCATGACCATGCCCTTGTCGCGACCGACGACCTGCACATAGGTGCCGGCCGAACGTGCGATCTGACCGCCCTTGCCCGGCTTCATCTCGACGTTGTGGACGATCGTGCCGACCGGCATCTGGCCCAGCTCCATCGCGTTGCCCGGCTTCACGTCGGTCTTCTTGTCCGCGATGACCTTGTCACCGACGGCCAAGCGCTGCGGCGCGATGATGTAGGCAACGTTTTCCTTGCCATCGGCAGTCTGACCATAGTTGATCAGCGCGATGAACGCGGTGCGGTTGGGATCATATTCGATCCGCTCGACAACGCCATCGACGCCCCAGTTACGGCGCTTGAAGTCGATGATGCGGTAGCGCTGCTTGTGACCGCCGGCGATGCCCCGCGACGTGATGTGGCCCTTGTTGTTACGGCCACCGGTCTTGCGCTTGCCTTCGGTCAGCGCCTTGACGGGGCCGCCCTTGTGCAGTGCCGAACGGTCGACGAGGATGAGCCCGCGGCGTGCCGGGCTCGTCGGGTTATAATGCTTCAGTGCCATCGGATCAGATCCCCGTCGTCACGTCGATGGACTGGCCGTCCTTCAACGTCACGATCGCCTTCTTGATGTCGGAGCGGGTGTAGGGCGCGCCCTTCCACTTCTTGGTCTTGCCCTTCTGGACGATCGTGTTGACCCCCAGAACGGTCACGTCGAACAGCGCTTCCACTGCAGCCTTGATCTGCGGCTTGGTCGCGTCGTTGGTGACCTTGAACACGACGGCGTTATGCTCGGAGAGCAAGGTCGCCTTCTCGGTGATGTGCGGAGCAACGATCACGTCGTAGTGACGTGCGTCGATCCCGGTTTTTGGCTTAGCCATTGAAGCGCGCCTCCAGCTTCTCGACGGCAGCGCGGGTCAGGACCAGCGTGTCGTGCTTCAGGATATCGTACACATTGGCGCCTGCAGCCGGCATCACGTTGATCGTGTGCAGGTTGCCCGCAGCCAGTGCGAAGCTCGTGTCGACCATGTCGCCGTCGATGACGAGCGCGGTCTTGCCGGTGCCAAGCTTGGCCCAATCCGCGATCAGCGTCTTGGTCTTGTTCTCGGCAACGCCCAGGCTGTCCATGACGACCAGCGTACCGGCCTGTGCATGCGTCGACAGCGCCATCTTGAGACCGAGTGCGCGGATCTTCTTGTTCAGGCCGGGGTTGAAGTCGCGGGTCCGCTGACCGTGCGCCTTACCACCACCGACGAAGATCGGAGCGCGGCGATCGCCGTGACGAGCCGTACCGCCGCCCTTCTGGCGACCGAACTTCTTGCCCGTACGCGCAACGTCGGAACGCTCACGCGTGCCGCTTGCGGTCGCACGGCGCTTCTCGAGCTGCCAGGTGACGACGCGGTGCAGGATGTCGGCGCGCGGATCGAGACCGAAGACCTCGTCGTTGAGCTCGACTTCCGTGCCGGCTGCGCCGTCGAAAGACTGAGATGTAACCTTCATGATCAGCCCTCCTGGCCGTCGGTCGCGTCCACGGTCGCGACGTCAGCAGGCGTCTCGGCGGGAGCGGTATCGTTGGTGTTGGCAACCTGGCGGAGGCCGGCGGGGTACGGCGCATCGGCGTGACGCGCGACCTTGACCGAATCCTTGACCAGCAACCAGCCGCCCTTCGAGCCAGGGACCGAACCCTTGACGAAGATGAGGCCACGCTCGACGTCGGTCGAGACGATTTCGAGGTTTTGCTGGGTGCGGTTCTTGTCGCCCATGTGACCGGCCATCTTCTTGTTCTTGAAGACCTTGCCCGGATCCTGGCGCTGACCGGTCGAACCGAGCGAACGGTGCGAAACCGAAACGCCGTGGGTCGCACGCAGACCGCCGAAGCCCCAACGCTTCATGCCGCCCTGGAAGCCCTTACCCTGGGTCACGCCCTGGATATCGACGATCTGGCCGGAAACATAATGGTCGGCAGAGATGGTCGCGCCGACTTCGAGCACGGCATCATCGCTCACGCGGAACTCAGCCAGCTTCGCCTTGGGCTCAACTTCGGCCTTGCCGAAGTGGCCGCGCTGCGGCTTGGCGACATTCTTTGCTTTTGCGGTACCTGCGCCCAGCTGGACTGCAACATACCCATCTCGATCGGCCTCGCGAACGGCCACAACTTGAAGATTTTCCAGTGCCAGAACGGTCACGGGCACGTGGCGCCCGTCGTCCTGGAACCAGCGGGTCATCCCCATCTTTTTCGCGATCACGCCAGTGCGCATGATCAATGCTCCATTCAATGCAGAGGCACCCCTCGGACCATTCCGAAGGGTGCGTACTCAGCCCAAACTCATTTTATACTGCGGCCCCGACCCGGGCTGGTGCTCCCCGCGTTGGCGGTGGAGCGTGTCGGGGGACGCAGACCCGAATAAATTCGGCGGTATCCCGTCTATCTGGTGCCACCCGAAGGCGTCACCGAATCTCGTGGAGGCGCGCTATTACGCGAGCTTGATCTCAACGTCAACGCCTGCGGCGAGGTCGAGCTTCATCAGCGCGTCGACCGTCTGCGGGGTCGGCTGAACGATGTCGAGCATGCGCTTGTAGGTACGGACCTCGAACTGCTCGCGCGACTTCTTGTCGATATGCGGGCCGCGGTTGACCGTGAACTTCTCGATGCGCGTCGGCAACGGAATGGGGCCACGGATGAGCGCGCCGGTGCGGCGGGCAGTGTCGGCGATGTCGCCGGTAGCCTGGTCGAGCACGCGATGATCGAATGCCTTCAGACGAATGCGGATATTGCTGTCCATAGTCCCTACCGATGCGAAAGAGCGGGGCAACTCACTCAATCGTCACCCCGACATCTCGCGCCGGGCATGACGGCTGAATGGCCGCCTCTACTGATTAAAACCAAAACTGGAGGCGGGGCACTACAGGCCCCTCCCATAAAAAGCAACAGCCCGCGCCTCTCATCGAGGCGCGGGCTGCACTTTTTTCTATCGCTAGAAAATTTAGGCCGAAATGCCCGAGACGATGCCCGAACCAACGGTACGGCCGCCTTCGCGGATCGTGAAGCGCTGGCCAACGTCCATAGCGATCGGTGCGATCAGCTTGACGCCGAGCGCGATGTTGTCGCCAGGCATGACCATTTCGGTGCCCTCAGGCAGCTCGACGGTGCCGGTGACGTCGGTCGTGCGGAAGTAGAACTGCGGGCGGTAGTTGGCGAAGAACGGCGTGTGACGGCCACCCTCGTCCTTCGACAGCACGTAGACTTCCGACGAGAACGCCGTGTGCGGCTTGATCGAGCCGGGCTTGCAGAGAACCTGGCCACGCTCGACTTCTTCACGACCGACGCCGCGGATCAGCGCGCCGATGTTGTCGCCAGCCTGGCCCGAGTCGAGCAGCTTGCGGAACATTTCGACGCCCGTGACCGTGGTCTTGCGCGTGTCGTTGATGCCGACGATCTCGACTTCCTCGCCAACCTTGACGATGCCGGTCTCGACGCGGCCGGTGACGACCGTACCACGACCCGAGATCGAGAAGACGTCCTCGATCGGCATCATGAACGGCTTGTCGAGCGGACGCTCGGGCTGCGGCAGGTACGTGTCGACAGCTTCCATCAGCTTGAGGACGGCGTCATGGCCGATCTCAGGCGTGGTGTCGTTGAGGGCAGCCACAGCCGAACCGCGGATGACGGGGATGTTGTCGCCGTCGAAATCGTACTTCGAGAGAAGCTCGCGGATTTCCATCTCGACCAGCTCGAGGATTTCCTCGTCGTCGACGAGATCGACCTTGTTCATGAACACGACCATCGTCGGCACGCCGACCTGGCGTGCGAGCAGGATGTGCTCGCGGGTCTGCGGCATCGGGCCGTCGGTCGCCGAAACGACGAGGATGGCGCCGTCCATCTGTGCCGCACCGGTGATCATGTTCTTCACATAATCGGCGTGGCCCGGGCAATCGACGTGCGCGTAGTGACGGGCAAGCGTCTCATACTCGACGTGTGCGGTCGAGATCGTGATGCCGCGCTCGCGCTCTTCGGGAGCCTTGTCGATGTTGGCATAGCTGGTGAAGGTGGCGCCACCGGTTTCGGCGAGCACCTTGGTGATCGCAGCCGTGAGCGACGTCTTGCCATGATCGACATGGCCGATCGTGCCGATGTTGAGATGCGGCTTGTTCCGCTCGAACTTTGCTTTCGCCATGATTTCCTACCTTATTGATTCGCTCGCGGCCTTCAGAGCTCCACGCGAACGCGGGCCCATAGCGACCTATTTCGGGATACGCTAGCCCTAGCGCCCAACCGGGCGCCAGCGCTTGCAATTACGCCAGCTTCGCCTTGACCTCGTCCGCGACGTTCGCCGGGACTTCTTCGTAGTGCGAGAACTGCATCGAGTAGTTCGCGCGGCCCTGCGTGAACGAGCGCAGCGCGTTCACGTAGCCGAACATGTTCGCCAGCGGGACCATCGCGTCCACCGACTGCGCGTTGCCGCGCGTATCGGTGCCCTGGATCTGGCCACGACGGCTGTTCATGTCGCCGATGACGTCGCCCAGATAATCTTCCGGGGTCACGACTTCGACCTTCATGATCGGCTCGAGCAGCTTGATGCCGGCCTTCTGCGCGACTTCACGCATTGCGCCACGGGCACAGATTTCGAACGCCAGCGCCGACGAGTCGACGTCATGGTAGGCGCCGTCATAGACGAGGATCTCGAAATCGATGATCGGGAAGCCGACCAGCGAGCCCGTAGCCGCCGTCTCGCGGAAACCCTTTTCGATCGCCGGGATATATTCCTTCGGAATATTACCGCCCTTGATCTCGTCCTTGAAGATGATGCCCGAACCGCGCTCGCCCGGCGTGACCTTGACCTTCACGCGACCGAACTGGCCGGTACCACCCGACTGCTTCTTGTGCGTGTAATCGACGTCGACCGGCTTGCCGAGATATTCACGGTAAGCAACCTGCGGCGCGCCGACGTTGGCCTCGACCTTGAACTCGCGCTTCATGCGGTCGACCAGGATCTCGAGATGGAGCTCGCCCATGCCCTTGATGATGGTCTGGCCCGACTCGGCGTCCGACGAAACGCGGAACGACGGATCTTCGCGTGCGAGACGATTGAGCGCGACGCCCATCTTCTCCTGGTCGGCCTTGGTCTTGGGCTCGACCGAGAGCTCGATCACGGGCTCGGGGAATTCCATCCGCTCGAGGATGATCGGAGCGTTCATCGCGCAGAGCGTGTCGCCCGTCGTGGTGTCCTTGAGCCCTGCCAGAGCGACGATGTCGCCGGCATAGGCCACCTGGATGTCCTCGCGCTCGTTCGCATGCATCAGCAGCATGCGACCGACCTTTTCCTTCTTGTCCTTGACCGAGTTGGTAACCTGCGACGCGGTCTCGAGCTTGCCCGAGTAGATGCGCGCGAAGGTCAGCGTCCCCACGAACGGATCGTTCATGATCTTGAACGCGAGCGCCGAGAACGGCGCCTCGTCCGACGAAGGACGCTCGTCGACGGTCGTGCCGTCGAGCTTGAGGCCCTGGATGGCCGGAACGTCGAGCGGCGAAGGCAGATAGTCGACGACGGCGTCGAGCAGCGGCTGGACGCCCTTGTTCTTGAACGCCGAACCGCAAACGACCGGCACGAACGAGAAGTTGAGCGTGCCCTTGCGGATCAGCTTCTTCAGGTCGGCGGTCGAAGGCTCGTTGCCCTCGAGATACGCTTCCATCAGGGCGTCGTCCTGCTCGACGGCCATTTCGATCAGGTCGCTGCGATACTTCGCGGCCTTCTCGGCGAGATCAGCGGGGATCTCCGAATATTCGAACTTCGCGCCGAGGCTCTCTTCGAGCCAGATGATCGCGCGGTTCTCGACCAGGTCGACCAGGCCCTTGAAGTCGCCTTCCATGCCGATCGGCAAATACAGCACGGCCGGACGCGCACCCAGGCGATCGATGATCGACTGGACGCAGAAATAGAAATCGGCACCGGTGCGGTCGAGCTTGTTGACGAAGCACATCCGCGGCACTTTGTACTTTTCAGCCTGGCGCCAGACGGTCTCGGACTGCGGCTCAACGCCGGCAACGCCGTCGAAGCATGCAACTGCGCCGTCGAGCACGCGCAGCGAACGCTCGACTTCGATCGTGAAGTCGACGTGGCCGGGGGTGTCGATGATGTTGATCAGATGCTCTTCGCCCTTGCCCTCTTCGGCGCGCCACTTGCACGTCGTAGCGGCGGACGTGATCGTGATCCCGCGCTCCTGCTCCTGCTCCATCCAGTCCATCGTCGCGGTGCCTTCATGCACTTCGCCGATCTTGTAGGACTTGCCGGTGTAATAGAGGATACGCTCGGTCGTCGTCGTCTTGCCGGCGTCGATGTGCGCCATGATGCCGATGTTGCGATAGCGGTCGAGCGGATGGCTGCGGGCCATGTCAGTGCTTCCTTAGCGATGTGGGGAGCCGGATGGTCCGGCTCCCCACGATATAGGTTACGATTGCAGCGAGCGCTAGGTTACCAGCGGTAGTGCGAGAAGGCGCGGTTGGCTTCGGCCATGCGATGCGTGTCTTCACGCTTCTTGACCGCGTTGCCGCGGTTGTTGGCCGCATCCATCAGCTCACCCGACAGGCGGGCCGACATGGTGTTCTCGCTGCGCGCACGCGCGGCAGTGATCAACCAGCGGATCGCCAGAGCCTGGGCGCGCTCGGGGCGCACTTCGACCGGGACCTGGTAGGTCGCACCACCGACACGGCGGCTGCGGACTTCGATGCCCGGCTTCACGTTGGTGAGCGCGTCATGGAACACCGCGACGGGATCCTTCTTCGCACGGGCTTCGACGGTTTCCATCGCGCCGTACACGATCAGTTCTGCGACCGACTTCTTGCCGTCGAGCATAACCGAATTCATGAACTTCGAGAGGACCTCATCACCGTACTTAGGATCGGGGAGGATGATACGCTTTTCTGGGCGACGACGACGTGCCATTTCAATTTCCTTCTAAACTTCAGCCATCTGGGATCGGCTATCGAGCCGACCGGCTTACTTCGGACGCTTGGCGCCGTACTTGGAACGCGACTGGCGACGATCCTTGACACCCTGTGTATCGAGGACACCGCGCAGGACATGGTAGCGCACGCCGGGAAGATCGCGAACGCGACCGCCGCGGATCAGCACGACCGAGTGCTCCTGCAGGTTGTGACCCTCGCCCGGGATGTAGCTGATGACTTCGCGCTGGTTGGTCAGGCGAACCTTGGCCACCTTGCGCAGAGCCGAGTTCGGCTTCTTCGGGGTCGTCGTGTAGACGCGGGTGCAAACGCCGCGCTTCTGCGGGTTCTGCTCCATTGCAGGGACCTTGGACTTGGCCTTCTGCGGATCGCGGCCCTTGCGGACCAGCTGGTTGATCGTCGGCATTGAATCTCTTCACCTTGGATTGTTGGTTACTTTGCTGGAGCCATCACGCCCCCCCAGAACAATTCGGGGAATACAAAAAGGACCGTCAGGGACAAAAGCCCCCCGGGTCCTGGAATGCATCCAGCAATGTTCAAGCACTGTCCCGGAGCAGAACTCCGGTCGAGCGGAGGTGCGCATACAATGCGACTCAGCTTCGGTCAACAGCATGGGGCAGCTATCTTCGGCGCTTCCGATGGGCCGAGCATGCTGGTAACGCCAGTTGCATGACAACCTCACCTTATGACCTGCTGATCGTTGGTGGCGGGATCAACGGCTGCGCGATCGCGCGTGAAGCATCGCTGCTAGGCCTCTCCGTCCTGCTCGTCGAGCGCGACGATCTCGCCGCGCATACTTCGTCGGCTTCGACCAAGCTGATCCACGGGGGCTTACGCTATCTCGAATATTACGAGTTCAAGCTCGTCGCCGAGGCGCTGCGCGAACGCGAGCGGCTGGTGAAGGCCGCGCCGCACATCATCCATCCGATGCGTTTCGTGCTGCCGCAGGAAAATGCGGTGCGACCGTGGTGGATGGTGCGCTTGGGATTGTATCTCTACGATTTCCTCGGCGGCAAGATGACGCTCGCCCGCTCGCGCGGGCTGCGCAAGACCGATACCGCGTTCATCGCCCCGCTCAAGGGCGACGGCAAAGGCTTCGTCTATTCCGACGCGTTCGTCGACGACGCGCGGCTGACCGTGCTCAACGCGATGGATGCTGCCGCGAACGGCGCCGAAGTGCGCGTCGGCACCGCGGTCGAGTCGGCGCGGCGCGAGGATGGCGTGTGGCAGGCTGCGCTGTCGGATGGACGCACCGTGACGGCGCGCGCGATGGTCAATGCCGCGGGTCCGTGGGTCCACCAGATGCTCGGCAAGCTCGGCGTCAACGCCGCGTCGGGCGTGCGACTCGTCAAGGGCAGCCATATCGTCGTGCCCAAGCTGTTCGAGGGCGAGCATTCGTACATCCTGCAGCAGCCCGACCGCCGCATCGTCTTCGCCATTCCCTATCAGGGCAGCTTCACCGAGATCGGCACGACCGACATTCCCGTCGACGCGCCCGAAGATGCCCAGATCGACGATGCCGAAATCGCCTATCTCTGCGCGGCGGTGAACCTCCACTTCACCAAGCAGATCACCCCCGCCGACGTCACCTCGACCTGGTCGGGCGTGCGCCCGCTCTACGACGACGGCGCGAGCGAGGCGAAGGCGGTGACGCGCGACTATGTGCTCGAACTCGACACCAACGGCCCCCCGCTCCTGTCGATCTTCGGCGGCAAGATCACCACTGCGCGCCACCTCGCCGAGGAAGCGCTGGGGAAGCTCGCCGCGCCGATGGGCTTCGCCGCGCATCCGGTGACGCGGGCGCGTGTCTTCCCTGGCGGGATGATCGCGCATTTCGGCGACTATCTCGCCAAGGTGCGCGCGACCTGGCCGTTCCTCGGCGAAGCGCGGGCCGAGCGCATGGCGCATGCATATGGCTCGATGCTCGCCGAAATGCTCGCCGACGTGAAGAGCGAAGCCGATCTCGGTCCCGATCTCGGCGGCGGGCTGACCGAGGTCGAAGCGCGCTGGCTCCACGACCGCGAATGGGCGCGCACGCCCGAGGACGTGCTCAAGCGGCGCAGCAAGCTCGGACTGCACTTGTCAGACGCCGCGCAGGCGCACTTTGCCAAGCAGTGGAAAGTCCTCTTTTCTGCTGCAGCGCAACAAAGCGGGTTGTAACGGACGGTACACAACCCAACCTCTTGGTCCTCGCCATTCCGTTTCCAAAGCCGAGGTACCCCCCATGACCACCACCGCCCACGCGTTTGCGGCGCCAGCCGCCGACGCGCCCTTCGCGCCTTTCTCGTTCGAGCGGCGCGACCTGCTCGCCGACGACGTCGCGATCGACATCCTGTTCTGCGGGGTCTGCCATTCCGATCTCCACACCGCGCGCGGTGAATGGGGCCCGACCAACTATCCCTGCGTCCCCGGCCATGAAATCGTCGGCCGCGTCTCAGCGGTCGGCAGCGACGTCACCAAGTTCGCGGTCGGCGATCTCGCCGGCGTCGGCTGCATGGTCGACAGCTGCGGCCATTGCCCGTCCTGCACCGACGGCGAGGAGCAATATTGCGAGACGACCGGTTTCGTCGGCACCTATGACGCGCCCGACACGCGCTCGGGCGGCTACACTTTCGGCGGCTATTCCGACCATATCGTCGTGAAGCAGGATTTCGTGCTCAAGGTCGGGCATGACGAGGCCGATCTTGCCGCGGTTGCACCTTTGCTCTGCGCCGGCATCACGACCTATTCGCCGCTGCATCACTGGAATGTCGGACCGGGCCAGAAGGTCGGTATCGTTGGCCTCGGCGGGCTCGGCCATATGGGCGTCAAGATCGCCAAGGCGATGGGCGCCGACGTCTATGTCTTCAGCACCTCGCCCAACAAGCGCGAGGATGCCAAGCGGCTGGGCGCGACCGACCTGATCGTGTCGAAGGACGAAGCGGCGATGGGCGAACACGCCAACAGCTTCGACTTCATCCTCAACACCGTTGCGGCGAGCCACGATCTCGACCCGTTCCTCAACCTGCTCAAGCGCGACGGCACGATGACCTTGGTCGGCGTCCCCGAGACGCCGCACCCCTCGCCGAGCGTCGGCGCGATGGTGTTCAAGCGCCGCTCGATCGCGGGCTCGCTGATCGGCGGGATCCAGGAGACGCAGGAAATGCTCGATTTCTGCGTGAAGCACGGCCTGACCGCGGATATCGAGATGATCGACATCCAGAACATCGACACCGCCTATGACCGAATGGTGAAGAGCGACGTGAAGTATCGCTTCGTCATCGACATGGAGTCGTTGAAGGCGGCGTAAGCCCGCCCCCTGCCCACACCCGTTCGCCCTGAGCTTGTCGAAGGGCTGCCCTCCCCTGGCGCGCGTTCGCCTGGGGCGATGGCCCTTCGACAGGCTCAGGGCGAACGGGTGGGTGTGGTTCACCTAATGTCCGAAACTCGTTAGAGGAGGCCGCGTCATGACTGCCCCCTCCCCCATCACCGTCGCCGCGCTCTACCGCTTCGCGCGCTTCCCCGACCCGACAGCCCTTCGCCAACCGCTGCTCGATCTCTGCGCCGCCAACGCGGTGCGCGGCACGCTGCTGCTCGCGCAGGAAGGCATCAACGGCACGATCGCCGGCCCCGAGACCGGCATTGCCGCGGTCGTCGCGCACATCCGCACCCTCCCCGACTGCGCCGCCCTCGCCCCAAAATACAGCGAAGCCGCGACCATGCCGTTCCACCGCCTCAAGGTCCGCCTCAAGCGCGAGATCGTGACGATGGGCGAACCCGACATCGATCCGCTCGCTAGCGTCGGCACCTATGTCAAACCCGCCGACTGGAATGCGCTGATCGACTCGCCCGACACGGTCGTGATCGACACGCGCAACGCGTACGAAGTGAAGGTCGGCACCTTCGCCGGCGCGATCGACCCCGAGACCGCGAGCTTCAGCGATTTCCCCGCCTGGGCCCGCGCGCACCGCGCCGAGCTCGAGGGCAAGAAGATCGCGATGTTCTGCACCGGCGGCATCCGCTGCGAGAAATCGACCGCCTTCCTCAAGGCCGAGGGCCTGGAGGACGTCTATCACCTCGACGGCGGCATCCTGAAATATCTCGAGGAAGTGCCCGAGGCGGAGAGCCGCTGGCAGGGCGAATGCTTCGTCTTCGACGAGCGCGTCGCGGTCGGGCATGGGCTGGCACCGGGAACGCACGCACTGTGTCGCGGCTGCCGGATGCCGGTCAGCCCGGAGGACCGCGCCTCACCGCTCTATGAAGACGGTGTCGCCTGCCCGGCCTGCGCGAACACGATCGACGACACCAAGCGCGCAGCCGCCGCCGAACGCCACCGCCAGGTCAAGCTCGCCGAAGCGCGCGGCGAGGCGCACGTCGGGGCCGCGTTCGACAAACGCTAGAGGCGGCTTGCCGCAGCGCTGTCCCGTCCCCGGCGAAGGCCGGGGAAGCCAGTTTCATGGCTGAGCCGCGCGCAGCAGCCTCAGTACGACCGCCCGATCAGCACGCGCTCGACTGCAGCCTCGCCGGTGAACACGCACGGCCCGTCGATCGCCGCCTGCGCCATCGGCGCGTTGCGGATCGTCAGCTTGAGCTTCTTGAGCCGCTCGACCACGCTGTCGAGCGCCGCGCCGGTCGGCTTGGCCCATTGCACTTCGAGCCAGCCGGGATTCTTCACCCCCTCGGCGAAATGCGTCTCGACCGCGGCGAAATCCGCCGCCCGAACAATACCTGCCTCGAGCCGCGCGCGCGCGTCGCTGTGCAGCGTCGCCTGGATCTCCTCGAGCGTCGCCGAAACCGCCGCGACGAAATCGCCGCGCGCGACGACCTGGCTGTCGAGCTTGCCGTCCTCGCGGTACAGCCGGTCGCGGCGGATCACCGAAACGTTGCCGCCCGCGACGTCGCGCCCGCCGACTTCGATCACGATCGGCGCGCCCTTCTTGACCCAGCTCCAGCGCTTGGTCGCAGCCTTGCCGAACTTGAGATCGAGCAACGCGCGCACTGGCTCGCCGAGGCTCGACTGCTGCGCCAATTCGGCCTGCAACGCCTTGCAATAGTCGATCACCGCCGCATCCTCGGGGTTCTCGCGCAGCATCGGCACGATCACCACCTGCCACGGCGCGATCCGCGGCGGCACGCGCAGGCCGTCATCGTCGCCGTGGACCATGATCACGCCGCCGATCATCCGCGTCGACACGCCCCAGCTCGTCGTGTTGGCAAGCTCGAACACGCCTTCCGAGTTCTGGAACTTGATGTCCTGCGCGCTTGCGAAATTGGTGCCGAGGAAGTGCGAGGTGCCCGCCTGCAACGCCTTGCCGTCCTGCATCATCGCCTCGATGCTGTAGGTCGAGACAGCACCAGGGAAGCGCTCATTCTCGGGCTTCGCGCCGGCCACCACCGGCAGCGCGAGGCAATCCTCGGCGAAGCTGCGATACAGTTCGAGGATCTTGAGCGTCTCCTCGCGCGCCTCGTCGGCCGAGGCGTGCGCGGTATGGCCTTCCTGCCACAGGAATTCGGAGGTGCGCAGGAACATGCGGGTGCGCATTTCCCAGCGCACGACATTGGCCCACTGGTTGATCAGCACCGGCAGGTCGCGCCACGACTGCACCCAGCGCGCGAACGCCGCGCCGATCACCATCTCCGAGGTAGGCCGCACGACGAGCGGTTCCTCGAGCTTCGCCTCGGGATCGGGGATCAGCCGGCCGAGCCCGTCGGCCTTGAGCCGGTGATGCGTGACGACCGCCATCTCCTTGGCGAAGCCCTCGACATGCGCGGCTTCCTTCTCGAAGTAGGACAGCGGGATGAACAACGGGAAATAGCAATTCTCGTGCCCGGTCGCCTTGATCCGGTCGTCGAGCAGGCGCTGGATCCGCTCCCAGATGCCATAGCCCCATGGCCGGATGACCATGCAGCCGCGCACGCCCGATTCTTCGGCGAGATCGGCCTCGGTGATGACGGACTGGTACCAGGCGGAAAAATCGGCCTCGCGGGTGACGGGGAGTGCATGCTTCATGCAGGCGCGGATAGCGCGGAGAAGCGGCGCCGTCACCCCCGGCTATCTTGATCGGGAATGGCCGTCTGATCTCCGTTGGCTACTCCGTGCGGCGGAACACCAGCAGCAGGTTGTTCGCGGGCATCGCGATCGTCTGATCGAGCTCGAACCCAGTCGCGGCCTCCCGCACCGCCTCGACCGAGCGAATTCCCCAGCGCGGATCACGCGCGCGCAGCGAGTCGTCGAATTCGAGGTTGCTCGGCGCCGTCTCCACGCCGTCCTGCAGGAACGGGCCATAAAGGATCAGCGGCGCGCCCGCCGCGAGCAGCCGCCCTGCGCCTGCCATCAGTCCGAGCGTCGCCTCCCACGGGCTGATATGCACCATGTTGATGCACAGCACCGCGTCGGCGCGATCGACCGGCCACGCCGCCGCGGCCGCATCGATCTCCAGTGGCGGCAGGACATTGTCGATTCCGTCGCACCACGCCGCGATCGACACGCGTGCGGACGGGTCGGGGTCGCTCGGCTGCCAGTCGAGCGCCGGGAATTCGCCGGCGAAATAGGCGGCATGCTCGCCCGATCCGCTGGCGACCTCGAGCACCGTCCCCGACAGCGGCAACACGTCGCGCAACGTGTCGGCGATCGCCATGCGGTTGCGCAAGGTTGCGGGCGCGTGGCGCCGCGCCTCGACGCCCGCCTCGGCCGGGATCCAGGGCGCGGTCAGGCGGGTGCGCCTTCAAGCAAGCGTTTTGCGCGGAGGTAC
This sequence comes from Parasphingomonas frigoris, assembly GCF_036663815.1. Lineage (NCBI taxonomy): Bacteria > Pseudomonadati > Pseudomonadota > Alphaproteobacteria > Sphingomonadales > Sphingomonadaceae > Parasphingomonas > Parasphingomonas frigoris. Next base: position 56,206 of record NZ_JAXOJQ010000010.1, read on the forward strand.
ATTTCGAGCCGCTGCGCCGCGAAAATGCCGAGCGTCAGCGCGGCGAGGCCATCGATCAGCACGGCGACGTTGAAGTGCAGCGCCTGCCCTTCGGCCTGCGCGACCATCTTCAGAGCGACGAGCACAACGATGATCGCCAGCGCCCAGATCGAACCCTTCTGCATCAGCGTGCCCGTGGCGGGATCGAGATGGATCCGCATCGTCTTGCCGCGCTGCCAGCCGATCGCGCCCCCGACGACCAGCGCCAGCGCCGCGACGCCCCAGCCAGCCAGCGTCGGCGGCGTCTTCACGAACAGATAGGCGACGACCGCCGCGTAGATCGCGGGCACGATCCACAATTGTTCGACCTTGAGCGGTCGCACGCGCATCAGGCTCCGTCCGCGGATCGCAAAGACGATGACGGTCACCGCGGCCATGATGGCATATTGCTGCCAGCCGGCCTGAACCTGATGCACCTGCATATTTCCCCCTTATTCCGCGGCTTGCGCGAGTCCCGGGTCCTTCCATACCAGCACCGGCTTGCGCGCCGCCAGCGTTTCGTCGAGCCGGCTGCGCGGCGCGAAGTGCGGCGCTGACTTGAGGCTGATGTCGCCCGCCTTGGCGCGTTCGGCGACCGAGCGGAGCGCCACGATGAACTGGTCGAGCGCGGCCCTCGATTCGGTCTCGGTCGGCTCGATCAGCATCGCGCCGTGCACGACGAGCGGGAAGTACATCGTCATCGGGTGGAAGCCCTCGTCGATCAGCCCCTTCGCAACGTCGATCGTCGAGAAGCCGTCGGCGAGCCCGTTATCCGAGAACAAGGCCTCGTGCATGCACGGACCCGAATCCCCGAACGGCGCCTCGAGCGTCTTGTCGAGGCTGCGAAGGATGTAGTTGGCGTTGAGCACGGCATCTTCCGACACCTGCCGCAGCCCATCGGCGCCATGGCTGAGGATGTAGGTCAGCGCGCGCGTGAACATGCCCATCTGGCCATGGAATGCGACCATCCGGCCGAACGCGCCGGCGTGATGCTCGCCCGCGGTCTCCTCCTCGACCAAATGGAAGCCGTCATCGGTCTTCTCGACGAACGGCAGCGGTGCGTAGGGGCTGAGCGCCTTCGAGAACACCACCGGCCCCGAGCCCGGCCCGCCGCCGCCATGCGGGGTCGAGAAGGTCTTGTGGAGGTTGATGTGCATCGCATCGATGCCGAGATCCCCCGGCCGCACGCGCCCGACGATCGCGTTGAAGTTGGCGCCGTCGCAATAGACGAGCCCGCCCGCCGCATGCACCGCGTCCGAGATCACGCGCATGTCGCGCTCGAACAGGCCGCAGGTGTTGGGGTTGGTGATCATCACGCCCGCGACATCGGGGCCGAGTCGCGCGATCAGCTTCTCGGTGTCGACGCGGCCATCGGCGGTCGCGGGGATGTCCTCAACGCTATAGCCAGCAAACGCCGCGGTCGCGGGGTTGGTCCCGTGCGCGCTTTCGGGCACGAGGATGATCTTGCGGTGTCCCTCCCCGCGCGCTTCGAGCGCCGCGCGGATCGCGAGCACACCGCACAGTTCGCCATGCGCGCCGGCCTTGGGGCTCATCGCGACCGAGTCCATGCCGGTGAGCGTTACGAGCCAGTGCGCCAACTGCTGGATCACTTCTAGCGCGCCCTGCACGGTCTGCACGGGTGCGAGCGGATGGATGTCGGCGAAACCGGGGAGCCGCGCCATCTTCTCGTTGAGGCGCGGGTTGTGCTTCATCGTGCACGATCCGAGCGGGAAGAAGCCGAGGTCGATCCCGTAATTCTGGCGCGACAAGCGGGTGTAGTGGCGGACGGTCTCGGGCTCGGACAGACCGGGAAGGCCGATCGGCCCGGTGCGGGCGAGGTTGCCAAGGCGCGAGGTGGCCGCGACGGGTTCGACAAGATCGACACCGGTGGTCGTCGTATCGCCGATCTCGAAGATTAGCGCTTCCTCCAGCATCAGCGCCTTGTTGCCGGTCGTCGTCGGAGCAGCCTTGCCACCCGAGATCGGCGCTTCAGGGCGCCATCCGCTTGCGTTGATGCTCATGCCAGTACCTCCTGAAGCGCGGCGGCAAGCGTTTCCACGTCCTCCGCGGTGGTCGTTTCGGTGACGGCGACGACGAGCCCGTTCGCGAGCGCATCCTCGCCCGGATACAGCCGCCCGAGCGAAACGCCCGCGAGGATCCCGCGATCGGCGAGCGTCCGCACGATCGGCCGTGCTTCCTTGGGAAGTTTCAGCGTGAATTCGTTGAAGAAGCTCGTCGTCACGAGCTCGACCCCCGGCACCTGCGACAGCCGCTCGGCCGCCGCTACAGCGCCCGCATGATTGATCGCCGCAAGCTGGCGCAGGCCAGCCTCGCCAAGCAAGGTCATGTGGATCGAGAAGGCCAGCGCACACAGTCCGCTGTTGGTGCAGATGTTCGACGTCGCCTTCTCGCGACGGATGTGCTGCTCGCGTGTCGAGAGCGTCAGCACGAAGCCGCGACGCCCATCGGCATCGAGCGTCTCACCGCACAAGCGGCCCGGCATCTGGCGGACGTACTTTTCCTTGCAGCCGAACAGGCCGACATACGGCCCGCCGAACTGCAGGCCGACGCCGAGCGACTGCCCCTCGCCCACCACGATATCGGCGTCCATCTCTCCAGGCGACTTGATCGCGCCGAGCGCGACCGGCTCGGTCACCACCGCGATCAGCAGCGCCTTGCTGGCGTGGCACGCATCGGCGAGCGGCTTCAGATCGGCGATGCGGCCGAGAATGTCGGGATATTGCACCACGACGCACGACGTATCCTTGTCGATCGCCGCGATCAGCGCGTCGACATCGGTGTCCGCCCCCAGCGTCGGTGCCGAAGTCTCGAGCGCGTCGCCGGTGAACTTGGCCATCGTCTTGGCGACCGAGACGTAATGCGGGTGGAGCCCAGACGAGAGGAGCGCCTTGCCCCGCTTGGTGATGCGCCGCGCCATGCCGATCGCTTCCCAGCACGCGGTCGAGCCGTCGTACATCGAGGCGTTCGCGACGTCGGTGCCGAGCAGCCGCGCGACCTGCGTCTGGAACTCGAACAGCATCTGCAGCGTGCCCTGCGCGATCTCGGGCTGGTAGGGCGTATAGGCGGTGAGGAACTCGCCGCGCTGGATCAGGTGATCGACCGAGGCGGGCACATGATGCTTGTACGCGCCGCAGCCGAGGAAGAAGGGCCCGTCCCCCGCGGTGAGGTTTTTCCGCGACAGCGCGGTCATGTGGCGTTCGACCGCCATTTCGCTCGCATGCATCGGCAGGCCGTGGATCGGACCGTCGAGGCGGGCGGCTTCGGGTACATCGACGAACAGATCGTCGATCGTCGCGACACCGATCACGCCGAGCATCGCGTCGCGATCGGGTTGGGTCAGGGGCAGGTAGCGCATTTCGGAAACTCCCCCCTCCCGCTTGCGGGAGGGGTCGGGGGAGGGAATGTCGAAAGGGTCGGCGGAGGGTCTTGTTACAGGCCCTCCCCCAGCCCCTCCCGCAAGCGGGAGGGGGGTTAGAAGGCTCAGAGCTTCTCGACGAACGCCGCGTAGGCGATCTCGTCCATCAGGCTGTTCAGCTCGTCCGGATCGGACAGCGTCAGCTTGAAGAACCAGCCGTCGCCCTCAGGCTCCTCGTTGACGAGGCCCGGCGTGTCGGCAAGCGCGGGGTTGCCCTCGAGCACGGTGCCCGACACCGGCGAATAGACGTCGGACGCGGCCTTGACCGATTCGACCACGGCGGCTTCGTCGCCCTTGGTCAGTGCCTTGCCCTCTTCGGGGACGTCGACGAACACGATGTCGCCGAGCTGGCTCTGCGCATATTCGGAGATACCGACGGTGCCGATATCGCCATCGACATCGACCCACTCATGGTCTTCGGTGAAATAACGGCTCATTTTGGACCTCCTGCACGGACGTAGCGGTGGGGAATGAAGGGCATTGCGGTGACGGTCGCGGTGTGGACCTTCCCGCGCTGCAACAGGGAAACGGTGGTGCCCGGCGTGGCGAGCTCGGCGGGCACATAGGCCATCGCGATCGCCGCACCGACGCTCGGCGCGAAGCCGCCGCTGGTGACGCGGCCGATCTCGGCGCCGTCCGCATCGACGACGGTTGCGCCCTCGCGCACCGGCTGGCGGCCGGCGATCAGCAGACCGACGCGCTTCGATGCAGCACCGGCAGCACGCTCGGCGAGGATCGGTTCGGCGCCCATGAAGTCGCCCGCCTCGCGGCGACGCTTCGACAGGGCAAAGCCGAGATCGGCCTGGACCGGCGTCGTCTCTGGATCGAGGTCGTGCCCGTAGAGCGGCAGGCCCGCCTCGAGCCGGAGCGAATCGCGCGCACCGAGGCCGATCGGCTTGACCTCGGGCTCGGCGATCAGCGCGTCGGCGAGCGCAACGACATGCTCGCCCGGCACCGAAATCTCGAAACCGTCCTCGCCGGTATAGCCCGAGCGGCTGATCCACAGCGGCACGCCGTTCCACTCGAACGCACCCGCGGTCATGAACACCATCTGCTCGACGCCCGGCACCAGTCGCGCCAGCGCATCGACCGCCTTTGGCCCCTGCAGCGCGAGCAAGGCCTGCTCCTCGAGATGGTTGATCGCGATGCCGTCGGGCAGATATTCGAGCAGATGCGCGATATCGTCGATCTTGGTCGCGCCGTTGACGACCATGTAGAAGAGCGGCGCGTCGGGATCGGCCGGCGACGCGTCGAGCGGCGACCAGCCCGCGGGCTCGGCCGGCTCGGCCGATTCGTCATCCGCGGCGAACGGGCTTTCGCGCGGCAGATGCGTGACCATCAGATCGTCGAGGATGCCGCCATTCTCCGCGAGCAGCAGCGAGTAACGCTGCTTGTTCTCGGCAAGGCCGGCAATGTCCGCCGGCAGCAACGCTTCGAGCGCCGCGACGACATCGGCGCCGCCCTCGGCGCGGAAGACGAGCTGGCCCATGTGGCTGACGTCGAACAGCCCGGCCGATTCGCGCACCCACAGATGCTCGGCCATGATGCCTTCATACTGGACGGGCATGTGATAGCCGGCGAACTCGACCATCCGCCCGCCCTGCGCGCGGTGCCATGCGTCGAGCGGCAGCGTCTGCGTCGCGATTTCGTCGGGAATCTCGGTGTCGCTCATGTCGGGCCTTCCGTGCTGGGACTACGGCGCGGCTCGACGCCCCAGCGCCGATACCCACACCGCCCCCTCTGTCACGGATACCTGAGAGCTTTGACCTGCGTATTGCAGGCTTACCCCTTCGGTGGCCCCACCAACGCGGCGAAAGCGCTTTCCAGAGTGTCGTTAGCCCGCGCGGTCCGGTTGCCTGAGAGATTCCGGGGCGGTTGCTCCTTCGGCGGCCCGGCTGGTCCTTGCGGACCACCGAACACTCTCCCGCGCGTGCCTATGCAGGTTGCCCTGCATCGACCCACTCGGTTTGCCGCGCTGCAGCAACCGAGTCAACGCGCCAGATCAGCGCGTCGCGTTATATTTCAATTGGTCGTCCGTAAGCTGGAAACCGACCAGCGCCTCGAAGGTCGCGCGGAGCACCGCCTGGCGCACTTCGGGGCGGCTCAGCGGATCGACCGCGGCATCGTCGCCGCCGGCCTTGCGCTTCTCGGTCAGCTTCTTGCGGACGTCGTCGGGGAGCGTCGCCGCGGCGCGCGACACGGTCGCGGTGCCGGTGCCCTGCACGACGGCGCGCGCCTGGCCCGCGTCGAAGTGCAGCACCGAACGGCCGATGCGCTTGGCGACGACGGCGTTGCCGCCCTGCACCACCGTGACGAAATAGGGCAGCGTCACGTCGCGCGCCGCGTCGGTGCGGACGCGCCGCCCTTCGACCGAGAAGGTGACGGTCGTCACCACGTCGGCGCCGGTATCGTCGCAGGTCGAGCGCACGTTGGTCAGCACCGCGGTGACGTCGATCGCGCTCGAGTCGCGGCTGGTGACGGGGTCGAACAGCGTGATGTCGCCGGTGTGCGCGGGAACCGCGACGCTCGGGCAGGCGCTGCGGATCGCGGTGATGCCGCCGGTCTCGTCGAAATCGCCCGTGGTCTTGCACCCGGCGAGCAGCGAAAGCGCCGACAGCAGGAACACTGGAGCGGCGATGGTCGATTTCCGGAGTGTCACGGGGGCACGCACCTTATTCATGCAAAAGGAATCCGCTGACCGATGAGGATTTTCGGCGCAGATGGCCCGCGCACCATAGGAAGCGGCTTCCGCCCGCGCAAGCAATCGCGTACGGTTCAGCCCTGATGTTGACAGCTTCCAAGCCCACGCTCGACCTGATCATCGCGGCCCCACGCGGCTTTTGTGCCGGGGTCGATCGCGCGATCCAGATCGTCGAGCTGGCGATCACCAAGTTCGGCGCACCGGTCTATGTCCGCCACGAGATCGTCCACAACCGGTTCGTCGTCGACATGCTGCGCGACAAGGGCGCGATCTTCGTCGAGGAACTCGATGACGTGCCCGACGGCGTGCCGGTGGTCTTTTCCGCGCACGGCGTCCCCAAGGCGGTGCCCGACAAGGCGACCGAGCGCGGGCTCGCTTTCTTCGACGCCACCTGCCCGCTCGTCTCGCGCGTCCATCGTCAGGCCGAGCGGCTGGTCGAGGCCGGGCGACACATCATGTTCATCGGCCATGCCGGCCATCCCGAAGTGATCGGTACCTTCGGGCAGGTTCCCGAGGGATCGATGACGTTGATCGAGACGGTCGCCGATGCCGAGGCCTATGCCCCGGCCGACCCCGACACGCTTGCGTTCCTTACGCAGACGACGCTGTCGATCGACGATACCGCCGCGGTCGTCGCGACGTTGCAGCGCCGTTTCCCGACGATGCTGCCGCCGCGCGGCGAGGACATCTGCTACGCCACCTCGAACCGCCAGAGCGCGGTCAAGGCGATCGCGCATGCGTGCGATGCGGTGCTGGTGATCGGCGCGCCCAATTCGTCCAATTCGGTGCGGCTGGTCGAAGTCGCCGAGCGCGAAGGCACGCCTGCCCGGCTGATCCAGCGCGCGGCCGACCTCGACTGGGGCTTCCTGGCGGGCGTCAAGACGCTCGGCATCACCGCCGGCGCCTCCGCCCCCGAAGTGCTGGTGCGCGAGCTGGTCGACCGGCTCGGCGAACGCTTCGAGATTCGCGAGCAGGAGGTCGAGACCAAGCGCGAGACGATCACCTTCAAGCTGCCGCGCGGGCTCGAAACCGAAATCGCCGCCTGAGCCATGGCCGTCTACACCACCGTCTCGGCCGAGCGTCTGGCCGAATTCCTCGTGCGCTATGACGTCGGCGAGCTCGTCTCGTTCAAGGGCATCGCCGAGGGCGTCGAGAATACCAACTATCTGGTCGACACGACCACCGATCGCTTCATCCTGACGCTCTACGAAAAGCGCGTCGCGGGCGGCGACCTGCCCTATTTCCTCGATCTGCTCGACCATCTCGCCGCGCGCGGCAACCCGGTTCCTCCCGCGATCAAGGATCGCGACGGCGTCGCCATCCAGACGCTCGAAGGCCGCTCGGCGTGCCTGATCCAGTTCCTCAACGGCGTGTCGGTGACGCATCCGACCCCGGAGCAAGCCTTTGCCGCCGGGCAGGCGATGGGGCGGATGCATGCAGCCCTCGCCGACTTCGCGCCGACGCGCCCCAATTCGATGGGCGTCGCGACCTGGGCGCCGCTGCTCGAGCGCTGCGGCACCGCGCTCGACAAGATCGCGCCCGGGCTGCAGCACGATGCGCGCGCGATGCTCGATGCGGTGCTGCGCGACTGGCCGGCCGACCTGCCGCGCTCGACGATCCATGCCGATCTCTTCCCCGACAATGTGCTGATGCGCGGCGCGCAGGTCACCGGGCTGATCGACTTCTATTTCGCCTGCACCGACATCCGCGCGTTCGACCTCGCCATCCTGCACACCGCCTGGTCGTTCGACCCCGACGGGCGCGCGATCGACCTGGCGGTGGGGCGCGCGCTGATCGCCGGCTATGACGCGACCTTCGGGCTCTCGGGCGAGGAGCGCGCGCAGCTCGGCACGCTCGCCAAGGGCGCATGCCTGCGCTTCTTCCTGTCGCGCGCGTGGGACTGGCTCAACACCCCCGCCGATGCGCTGGTGACGCGCAAGGATCCGCTCGCCTATCTGCGCCGCTATCACACCTATGCCGAAACGGACGACCTCTTCGCATGACCGACCCGACCACGACCACCGAGCTCACCAAGGTAGAGATCGCCACCGACGGCGCGTGCAAGGGCAATCCCGGCCCGGGCGGCTGGGGCGCGCTGATCCGCTCGGGTGGGACCGAGAAGGAATTGTCGGGCGGCGAGGTGCTGACGACCAACAATCGCATGGAATTGATGGCGGCGATCGAGGGGCTCAACGCGCTCAAGCGGCCGTGCCGCGTGACGCTGTCGACCGATAGCCGTTACGTGATGGATGGCCTGACCAAGTGGATCAAAGGCTGGCAGAAGAATGGCTGGAAGACCGCCGCCAAGCAGCCGGTCAAGAATGCAGACCTGTGGCAGGCGCTGCTCGACGCCGCCAAGCCGCACCGGATCGAGTGGACCTGGGTCAAGGGCCATGCCGGCCACCCCGACAACGAACGCGCCGACCGCCTGGCGAGCGATGCCGCGGTGGTCGCTGGGCGTAGGGGCTAAGCCTCCTCGACCGGCGCGCCGGCGCCGTTCTTGAGGATCGACTCGATCGCGTTCTTCGCGCCGGCCTTGCTCGAATAGCCCTCGGTCCACCAGATCAGCTCGGCATTGTATTTGAACTTGGCGACATACTCGCCGGCCTTGTTCTGCTCGATCACGAACTTGTGCGCCATCATCGCCTCCCCGGATTGATCGCCCAAGAATAGCGTGCGCGAAGTCGTTACGCCAGCGCGACGAATCGGTCGGGGGCGTAGCGCGCCGGATCGATCGCCGCGACGCTCGGGTCGGGTTCGATCCCAAGCAGCAGCGCAACTGCCAGCGCGGCGGCGGCGGGCGCGGTCTGGATGCCGAAGCCGCCCTGCCCCGCGCACCAGAAGAAGCCCGGCGCATCGGGTGCGAAGCCGTAGACCGGCAGCCGATCGGGCGCGAAGCTGCGCAGCCCCGCCCAGCGCCGCTCGACGCGCGTGATCCGCCAGTCGACGACCTGCTCAAAGCGATCGATCGCGGTGGCGACGTCGATTTCCTCGGGCTGGACGTCGCTCGGCGCGACTTCGGTCTCGTCATGGGGACTCAGCCACAGCCGCCCGCCAGACTCGGGCTTGAAGTAGAAATTGCCCGAAATGTCGGCGACGTGCGGCAGCGTGTCGGGCGCCGCGGGGCTGGTGGCGAGCTGCACGACGGTCCGGCGATAGGCGGTGATGCCGATCGGCGCGACGCCCGCGGCCTGCGCGACCTGGTCCGCCCAGGCACCGGCGGCGTTGACGAGGATCGTTGCGGAAAAGGCCCCCGCCGCAGTCTGGATCTGCCAGCGATCGCCCATGTGCGTCGCGCTCTGGAGCGGCGCCGACACGACGAGCGACACGCCGGCACGCTTGGCCTGCGCGAGATAGTGCGCGTGGAGCGCCGCGACGTCGATATAGGTGCTGGTCGGCTCGAACACGCCGAGCGTCCATTCGGGGCGCAGGCCCGGCACGTAGCGGCGCGGGTCGACGCGTTCGAGCGCGACGCCACTATCGGCAAAGGCGGCGAGGAACGCGGCGATCGCGGGCTCGTCCGCATCCCGCCCGATATGCAGCGAGCCAAGATCCTGCAGGAAACCGCCGTCGCGCAGCGCCGGGCCCGACGCGGTGGTCAGCGGCTGGACGCCCGGGCCGCCATAGCTTTCGGACCAGAAGGCCGCCGATCGCCCGGTCGCGTGATAGCCCGGCATGTCCTCCGCCTCGAGCAGCAGCACCGAGGCATGCGGCGCAACCCGCGCGGCAAGGCTCGCGCCCGCCATCCCCGCACCGATGATCGCGACGTCGTACCGAGTCATGACCGACGGTCCGGTGCGCGGGTAGTAAGGAAGCGATCGATCTCGCCGAGCGCGCGATTGCGCACGCCATCGGCCTCGCGCAGGATTTCGTGCGCCGATTCGGCACCGAAACGCACGACCTGCGCATCGGGAAGTTTCGCCGCAACGCGCAACGCCGCCTTGGGCGAAACGAGCTTGTCATGGTCGGCGACGAGCAGCAGCAGCGGCACCGCCAGCGTCGCGAGCCGCGGATCCTCGCGCAGTCGCCGCGTCGACGTGAACGCTTTCGCCACCCAGCGCCAGCTCGGCGGCCCCATCAACAGTTCGGGCTTGCTCGCCTGCCAGAAGAGTTCGTCTTCGTAGCGATTCTGGTCGTGGGTCAGCAATGACTGCCGCGTCTCGGTGGTCGCCGGCCGCTCGTTGCCGCGCCACGCCGGCCGCGCCGGATCGCCGAGCCCAGCCAGCAACCCTGCGACGCGCTCGCCGAGCGCCGCGCCGAGCGGGCTGTGGAGGCCGAGCATCGGCGCGACCAGCACTGCCGCATCGGGCTGTACCGCGCCTTCGACCAGCGCGCGCAGCATGAGATGGCCGCCCATCGAATGCCCCTGCACGACCAGCGGCGAGTCGCTCCCGGCGGGACCTTCGGCAGTCCAATCGGCCCAGAACGCGCGGATATCGTCGATGTAGATCTGGAAATCGGCAATGTCGCCGACATGGGCGTTGGCGGATACTCGGCCCGACCCGCCCTGCCCGCGCCAGTCGAGCGAGGTGATCGACCACCCTTGCGCCTGCCAATGCGCGAACGCCTCGAGATATTTCTCGAACACGTCGCCGCGCCCGCCTTGGAACAGCATCCGCCCGCGCGGCGTGCCCTGCGCTGGCCAGTCGAAGCGCCGCAGCGTCCAGCCATCGGGCGCCGTCCAGCGCGTGATCCGCGCCGCGGCTGGAATCGCGCGTCGATACAGCTGTGGGGAAACCATGATTCATGGTTACGGTTTCGAAAGGCCTGTCGTCTAGACCTTTCCCACATGAGTGGGGACTCTCTTGCGACGCTGCTGCTGGCCATGCTGGCACTCCTCCTGGTTTCGGCCGGGATCCAGGATGCGCGCACGCGCGAGATCGCCAACTGGAAGAACGCGACGATCGCCTTGCTTGCGCCGCTCTATTGGTGGGCGTGCGGCCTGTCGGTCTGGCCCGACATGGCAGCGCAGTTCGGCCTCGCCGTGATCGTCTTCGCTTTGTTCATCGCCGCATTCCATTTTGGTTGGATGGGCGGCGGCGACGTCAAGATGATCGGCGCGCTCGCGCTGTGGCTGCCGCTCGTCCCGCTGGTGTGGATGCTGATCGTGATGTCGCTGCTCGGCGGCGTGCTGACCGCAATCCTGCTGGTCGAACGCAGCATCCGCCACCGCAGCGCGGAGATCGAGGTGCCCTATGGCGTGGCGATCGCGATGGCGGCGTTGTTCGCTTTGCGTGAACCGCTTTTTAACCACTTTGGTGGCTATGCTTAACGCGGGCTCAAGTACCCGCGGTCGAAAGGTTCGAGATGGATAGTCGTAAGGTCCTGTTGCTGGTGGGAGCGTTGATCGTCGCGGCGATCACGGCTTTCATGGCGCGCGCACTGATCGTGGGAAGTCCCGCGCCGCAGGCCAATGCGGTCGCGATGGCGCCGGTCGTCGATGGCCCCGAGGTGCTCGTCGCGACGAAGGCGCTGCCGGTCGGCACGATCCTCGATGCGACCGCGCTGAAATATCAGCCGTGGCCCAAAGAACTCGTCGAGAACGCCTATTTCATCAAGAAGGGCGGCTTCGACCAGCGTACGTTGATCGGCACCGTGGTGCGCAATGCGATCACCGCTGGACAGCCGCTGACGCAAGGCGCCTTGGTCAAGCCGGGCGACCGCGGTTTCCTGGCGGCGGCACTCGGGCCGGGGATGCGTGCAGTGACGGTGCCAGTGCAGACGCAGACCAGCGTCGCGGGCTTCGTCTTCCCAGGTGACCGGATCGATCTCATCCTGACGCAGGCGGTGCCCGGCGGCGGCGATGGTCCCCCACTCAAGGCGGCCGAGACGATCATGCGCAACCTGCGCGTGCTCGCCACCGACCAGCGCACCGACAACGGCGTCGGCGAAGACGGCAAGTCGGTCGTCCGCACCTTTTCCAACGTGACGATCGAGGCGACGCCCAAGATCGCCGAACAGATCGCGGTCGCGCAGACGCTCGGCTCGCTGTCGCTTTCGCTGCGCTCGATTGCCGACAACAGCAGCGATCTCGAACAGGCGATCGCCAGCGGCAACGTGACGATGCCCGACGATCCCAAGGCCGAGAAAGCGATGCTCACCCGCATCGCCACCGCGCCGTCGGCCGGCGGCGGCACGATGGCGACGGGTGCCGACGTCTCGCGCTTCCAGCGCAGCACGGTCCCCGGCAAGGCGGCCGAACCCGGACCGGCCGGCGCACCCGCCCCGAGTGGCGCGTTCCCGGGTTCCGTCGTCCGATCCGGACCAATGGTGCACATCGTCCGCGGCAACGCGGTCACCGACGTCGCCCTCGAAGGGAAGAAATAATGCGGTTCCACAGCTTGATGCACCGCGCCGTGACGGCGACGGTCATGACGACGCTGGTCGCGAGCCTGCCCGCAACGGCGCTGGCCGCGCCGGGCAAGCGCCCCCAGCCCCGCGCCGATCGCGCCGCGCGCCCGGTGACGCATGTCGGTGCAGGCCCCGCCGCCACCGTCCGCCCGACCACCGAAGTCGTGCTGTCCACCGGCCAGGGCGAATTGATCAACCTGCCCGCCAGCGTCAGCGACGTGTGGATCTCCAATCCCGGCGTGGCCGACGTCTATGTCAACAGCCCGCGCCAGATTCACCTGTTCGGCAAGGATTTCGGGGAAGCGACCTTGTTCGCCACCGCGGCGAACGGCACGGTGGTCTATGCCGCCAACGTCCGCGTCAGCCAGAACCTTTCGTCGATCGACCGGATGGTCAAGCTGGCCATGCCCGACAGCGACATCAAGGTGACCACGGTCGGCCAGATCGCGGTGCTGACCGGTACCGTCGCATCGCCCGAGGACAGCGCCGCAGCGCAGCGGCTGGTCTCTGCCCTGCTCAACCCCGGCGTCGCACAGGGCCCCGATGCGATGCTCAAGATCGGCGTGATCAACCGGCTGCGCGCGGCGACCCCGCTGCAGGTCAATCTGCAGGTCCGCATCGCCGAGGTCAGCCGCAGCTTCGTCAAGAATATCGGCGTCAACCTGACCAACCGCGGAACCGGCAACCCGTTGTTCAACATCCAGCAGGGACGCCAGGGAACGATCTCCACCGTTCCGGGACAGCTCGGCAGCACGACGGTCGACGCCAACGGCGCGCGGCCCGGCGACACGCTCTTCACCTTCCCTGCCGCTACCGGCATGGGAACGACGCTCGGCCTGGCCGGCAAACTGCTCGGAATGGACCTGCTGAGCTCACTCGATCTGGGGGAGCGCGACGGACAGGTCTCGACGCTCGCCAACCCGAACATCACCGTGATCTCCGGCGAGACGGGCTCGTTCCTCGCGGGCGGCGAATTCCCGATCCCGATCTCGCAGGGGCTCGGTTCGGTTTCGGTCGACTATAAGCAATATGGCGTAAGCCTGTCCTACACGCCGACGGTCCTGTCCGACGGCCGCATCTCGCTGCACGTTCGCCCCGAAGTCTCGCAGCTGTCGGCACAAGGCGCGGTCACGCTGTCGGGCGTCACCATCCCGGCGCTGACGACGCGGCGGGCGGAGACGACGGTCGAGCTCGGCTCGGGCCAGAGCATGATGATCGCCGGGCTGCTGTCGAACAATCACAACAACTCGATCGACAAGGCGCCCGCGCTCGGAGACATGCCGATCGTCGGCGCGCTATTCCGCTCGAATGCGTTCCAGCGCAACGAAACCGAGCTGGTGATCGTGATCACTCCGTATCTGGTCAAGCCGGTTAATGCGAACAGCATCGTCCTGCCGACCGACGGCTACAAGGCGCCGACCGATCTCGGCCGCGTCTTCATGGGGCAGCTCGGCGGTGGCACGACCGGCGCAGAACGGCCCAAGCCGACGATGGCGCCAAGCGCGGTCGCGCAACCGAGCTTCGGGGCGAGTGCACCGATGCCGCCAGCACCGACGACACCGGGCGGACAGCGGCGCGGCGACCCCGCCGGCGCTCTGCCAGCACCGGCGGGGTCGCCCAAGCGGGGCGCCAACGCCACCCCCGGTTTCAGCATCAATTAAGGCCATAGGGACATGCCAATGTATCGCCGTGCACTCCTGATCGCGACCGGTCTGGTTCCCGCCTTGCTGGCCAGTGCCTGTGAGGGCACGCAGAACCGCGGGCTCGAATCGGTCCATCAGCCGGTCGTCAGCCGCACCGACTATGCGCTCGACGTCGCGACCAGCGGCACCGGCCTCGCTGCCGGTGAGGAACAGCGTCTGGCGGGCTGGATGGCGTCGCTGCAGGTCGGCTATGGCGACCGCGTCGCGGTCGACGATCCCAACCCTTATGGTGGCGGCGTGCGCGACGCGGTCGCGCGGCAGGCATCGCATTTCGGCCTGCTCGTCGCCGACGACGCGCCCTTCACCAACACGCCGGTCAGCGCCGGGACGGTCCGCGTCGTCGTTTCACGCACGCAGGCCACCGTCCCCGGCTGCCCCGATTACAGCCGCAACAGCTCGACCGATTTCGAGTCGAACACGTCGTCCAACCATGGCTGCGCGGTCAACGCCACGCTCGCCGCGATGGTCGCCAGCCCGGCGGATCTGGTCCGCGGTCAGCCTGGTAGCCTGGTGGCCGACCCGTTGTCGTCGGCCAAGGCGATCGACAGCTATCGCAAGGCCGCCCCCGCCGGCGCCGGCGGCGCCACGATCAAGGCCGAAAGCACCGGGGGTGGCAAGTAATGAACGCTCCTTTTTCTCCAGGTCGTATCGGCCTGCGCGATCCGTTCAGTGCCTATGTCTGCGACGAGACCACCGCCGAGACGCTGCGCCCGATCGCCGTCGAGATGGGCTGGGCGCCCGAGAAGGTGAACAAGGGCGGGCTGCGCAACGCGGTGCAGTCGCTCTCCGTCTCGGCGAGTCCGCAGATCCTGTTCGTCGACCTGTCGGAGAGCGGCGATCCGCTCAACGACATCAATGCCCTCGCCGAGGTGTGCGAACCCGGGACCGTTGTGATCGCGGCGGGTCAGGTAAACGACGTCCGGCTGTATCGCGACCTCGTCGTCAGCGGGATCCAGGATTATCTGCTCAAGCCGCTCAGTCCCGATATGCTGCGCGATGCGTTCACCAACGCACAGGCGATCCTGAACGCGCCCAAGGTCGTCGAGGCCGGCACCGAGCGCCCGCACATCTCGACCGCCTTCCTCGGCGCGCGCGGCGGTGTCGGCGCATCGAGCCTGGCGACATCGGTCGCGTGGCTGCTCAGCGAGCGGGGCGCGCGCACCACCGCCTTGCTCGATCTCGACGTACATTTCGGCACCGGCGCATTGTCGCTCGACCTCGAGCCCGGGCGCGGCCTGACCGACGCGATCGAAAATCCAAGTCGGATCGACGGGCTGTTCATCGAACGCGCGATGGTCAAGTCGAGCGAGCGCCTGTCGGTGCTGTCGGCCGAGGCGCCGATCAATTCGCCCGTGCTGACCGACGGTTCGGCCTTCTACCAGTTGCAGGAGGAGATGCGCGCGGCGTTCGAATGCACCGTGGTCGATCTACCGCGCGGCGTGCTGGTGCTGCACCCGCACCTGATGTCGGACATCCAGGTCGCGGTGGTGGTGACCGAGCTGACGCTCGCCGCCGCGCGCGACACGATCCGCTTGCTGTCGTGGATGAAATCCAACGCGCCGCAGACGCAGGTGCTGGTCGTTGCCAACCGCGTCCAGCCGGCCGCGCAGCTCGAGATCAGCCGCAAGGATTTCGAAGGGTCGATCGAACGCAAAATCGATTTCTTGATCCCGTTCGACCAGAAACTGGCGGCGCAGGCGGCCAAGCTCGGCAAACCCTTCGCCGAGGCCGGCAAGACGTCCAAGACCATCGTGCCGATCGTCGATCTCGCGCTCAAGTTGATGGCGGTCGGTGATTCGGCCGAGTCGACCGACGGCGCGACCAAGAAGAAGGGCTCCGGCAAGGGCACTTCGCTAATCGGCAAGTTCGACTTCAAGGCGATGGTTTCGCGCGCGAAAAAGCCGTGAGCGGCACACGATGATCGGTAATTCCGACGGCGTAAACGCCGTCGTAACGAAGCGGGGCGCTTGATAGGTCGCATGGAACTGATTCCCGTCCTCTTGCTCGGCGCCGGCGCGCTGGTCGTGCTGATGTTGCTGGCTTTCGCCTTTGCCGGCCCGTCGCCCGAACGCGCCCGCGCGCGGCGGATGGTGGCAGTGCGCGCACGCCACGGCGATTCGGCGACCGCGCTGGTCGACGCGCAGATGCGCCGTATCTCGGCGCTGCGCGGCACACGGATGGACGCAGCGGCGATGCGCTTCCTGCCCCGCCCGGCGCTGCTCAAGAAGCGCCTGGCAATGACCGGCAAGAGCTGGACCGTCGGCCAATATGGCATGGCGACACTCGGCCTCGCCACGGTGATGACGCTGCTGGTGCTGTTCACGGGTGCGCCGCTGTTGCTCGCACTGCTGGTGGGCGTCGTGGTCGGCGCGGGTTTGCCGCACAAGGTGGTCGGCTTCTTCATCAAGCGGCGCATCGCCAAGTTTACCGCGAAGTTTCCCGATGCGATCGAATTGCTGGTGCGCGGGCTGCGCTCGGGCCTGCCGATCACCGAGACGATCTCCGTGGTCGGCGCCGAGGTCGACGGCCCGGTCGGCGTCGAATTCAAGACCATCACCGACAAGATGAAGATCGGGCGGACGATGGATGCCGCGCTGCAGGAGACCGCCGACCGGCTCGGCACGCCCGAATTCCAAT
The DNA here is from genome assembly GCF_036663815.1 of Parasphingomonas frigoris. NCBI lineage: Bacteria > Pseudomonadati > Pseudomonadota > Alphaproteobacteria > Sphingomonadales > Sphingomonadaceae > Parasphingomonas > Parasphingomonas frigoris. The sequence goes on from NZ_JAXOJQ010000010.1 coordinate 73,052, forward strand.
TCTTCGTGATCACCATCGCGATCCAGCGCGAGACCGGCGGCAACCTTGCCGAGACGCTCGCCAACCTCGCCAACGTGTTGCGCATGCGCGGGCAGATGAAGCTCAAGATCAAGGCGATGTCGTCGGAATCGAAGGCCTCGGCCTATATCGTCGGCTCGCTGCCGTTCATCGTGTTCGGGATGATCTGGATGATCAACGGCAGCTACATGCAGAACTTCTTCATCGACCAGCGGCTGATGGTCGCGGGTGCCGGCGGCATGATCTGGATGGGCCTCGGCGCGTTCATCATGAGCCGCATGGTCAATTTCGAGATCTGATGCGATGAACCCTGTCACCCCTTCCACCAGCCCGCACATCCTCGGCGTCGACGTCTACACCGTCGCCACGATGCTCGCCGGCGTCGCCGCGCTGATGGTGCTGCTCGCCATCTATGCCGCGACGACGGTGCGCGACCCGATGACCAAGCGCGTCAAGGCGCTCAACGACCGCCGCGAGCAACTGAAGGCCGGCATCACCGCCTCGACCAAGCGCCGCGCCAAGCTCGTCACAAAGAATGAGACGACCGACCGCATCAAGGCGCTGCTGTCGGGCATGAAGGTGCTGCAGGACAGTCAGGTCAAGGCCGCGCAGACCAAGCTGATGCAGGCCGGGATTCGCTCGAAGGAATATGCCGTCGCGGTGATCTTCGGCCGGCTCGTGCTGCCGCTCACCTGGGGCGTGTTCGGCGTCTATGTCGTCTATGGCACGACGATGTTTGCCGACTGGACGCCGTGGAAGGCGTATGGCCTGGTCGCGGTCAACTTCATCCTTTCGTACAAGGCACCCGATCTCTATCTCGACAATCTGATCTCGAAGCGGTCGCAGGCGATCCAGAAGGGGCTGCCCGACGCGCTCGACCTGCTCGTCATCTGTGCCGAAGCGGGCCTGACGGTCGACGCCGCCTTCCAGCGCGTCGCGCGCGAGCTGGGCCGCGCCTATCCCGAGCTGGGCGACGAATTCACGCTCACCGCGATCGAGCTCGGGTTCCTTTCGGAACGGCGCCAGGCATTCGAGAACCTTGCGCAGCGGGTCAAGCTCGACGCGGTCAAGGGCGTGGTGACCACGATGATCCAGACCGAAAAATACGGCACGCCCCTCGCCTCGGCACTGCGCGTGCTGTCGGGCGAGTTCCGCAACGAACGGATGATGCGCGCAGAGGAGAAGGCCGCGCGCCTGCCCGCGATCATGACGATCCCGCTGATCCTGTTCATCCTGCCGACGCTGTTCGTCGTCATTCTCGGGCCAGCGGCCTGCTCGATCTCGGATGCCTTCAAGCACGGCGTCTAAGCTATTGTACGAACTTGCCCCGACGCGGCGTTGACGGCAGGATCGCCGGCGTAACAAAGGTCGGGGATCATCGTCATGCTGTTCACCACGCCGGAACAGGTCGTCGTCCTGGCGATCACGCTGCTCGCGGGCTGGCTGCTCGGCTATGCAAGTGCGCCCAATCCGCGAAAATGGAAGCGCCGCGTGCTGGCGCAGTCCGACAGCTTCAGCGCCTATTACCGCGATGCCCAGGACAAGGTTCGCGCCGCGCGGCAGCGCGCGAACGACCTCAAGGCCGAAGCCGACGCGGTGCGCGCCGACCATGCCGAGGCCGAGCAGACGATCGCCGCGCTGCGCGCCACAGCCCGCACCCGCGCGGAACCGGCTGCCGCGCCGGTTCGCCCGAACGATGCGCCGGTAAGTGACGATGCGTCCGTCGTGCCCGAGGCGCCGGTCGCGCCCAGCGCGCCGCCGCAGCGTGCCTGGCTCGACGCCAGCCCGCGGGACGATCTGACGCGGATCCGCGGGATCGACGCGCTGCTCGCGGCGCGCATGTTCAGCCTCGGCATCATACGCTTCGAGGATCTTGCGAAATGGTCGGACGCGGACGAGATGGCGCTGGAGCATCGGCTCGGCCTGACAGTCGGGCGGATGGCCCGCGAACAATGGCGCGATCAGGCCGCGCTGCTGCGCGCCGGAGGCGATGCCGAACATGCCGCGCGGTTCGCGGCCGCTGACAGGGTCGACTAGCGGCGGGTTAGACCAAACTCGCCTTCCCATCTTCGCTTCATTTTCGCGCTCCCCAATACCGTTCGGGCTGAGCTTGTCGAAGCCCTCCTCGCAGCACGCTGGTCGATCGCGTGATGGAGGGTGCCGTTCCACCGGCTCAGGGCGACCGGGGGAGGAACCTGCGTGTAACGCCGCAGGCCCAGCCCTCTACCTCAGCCCGCGGTCTTCGCCAGCGCCGCCTGCGCCGCCGCCAATCGCGCGATCGGCACGCGGTACGGCGAGGCCGAGACGTAGTCGAGCCCGGTCGCCTCGCAGAACGCGATGCTCGCCGGATCGCCGCCATGCTCGCCGCAAATGCCGAGCTTGATACCGGGACGCGCCGCGCGACCGCGCTCCGCCGCCATGCCGATCAGCTGCCCGACGCCCTCGACGTCGAGCGAGACGAACGGATCGCGCGCGTAGATGCCGCGCTCGACATAGGTGGTGAGGAAGCGCGCGGCGTCATCACGGCTGACGCCGAGCGTGGTCTGCGTCAGGTCGTTGGTGCCGAACGAGAAGAACTCGCCAATCTCGGCGATCTCGCCCGCCATCAGGCAGGCGCGCGGCAGCTCGATCATCGTGCCGACGAGATATTCGATGCGTTGCCCCTTGTCGGCGAACACGGCTTCCGCTGCCTTGTCGACCACGGCCTTCATCAGCTCGAGCTCGCGCGCGGTGCCGACCAGCGGGATCATCACCTCGGGGATCGGTGCCGCGCCCGATTTGACCGCGACCTCGATCGCCGCCTCGAAGATCGCGCGCGCCTGCATCTCGTAGATTTCAGGGTACGTCACGCCGAGCCGGCAGCCGCGATGGCCGAGCATCGGGTTGAACTCGTGGAGCTCGGCGGCACGCCGCTTGAGCACGTCGATGTCGATCCCAGCAGACCGCGCGACCTCGGCAAATTCGGCTTCCTGATGCGGCAGGAATTCGTGAAGCGGCGGATCGAGCAAGCGGATCGTGACGGGCAGGCCCGCCATCACCTCGAACAGCTGGACGAAATCGCTGCGCTGTGCGGGCAGCAGCTTGTCGAGCGCGGTACGGCGGCCGGCTTCGTCCTCGGCGAGGATCATCTGGCGGACGTCGGTGATGCGTTGCGCATCGAAGAACATGTGCTCGGTGCGGCACAGCCCGATGCCCTCGGCGCCGAACTCGCGCGCGACCTTGGCGTCGAGCGGGGTCTCGGCATTGGCGCGGACCTTGAGGCGGCGCACGCCGTCGGCCCAGACCATCAACGCCGCGAAATCGCCCGACAGTTCGGGCTGCACGGTCGGCACTTCGCCCGCCATCACTTCGCCGGTGGTGCCGTCGATCGTGACGAGGTCGCCCTCGCGGATCGTCCGGTCGCCGACCTTCATCACGCCGGCCTTGGCGTCGATCGAGATCGACCCCGCGCCCGAGACGCACGGACGGCCCATGCCGCGCGCGACCACGGCAGCGTGGCTGGTCATCCCGCCGCGCGCGGTCAGGATGCCGCGCGCTGCGTGCATGCCGTGAATGTCCTCGGGCGAGGTTTCGGTGCGGATCAGGATCACCGAATCGCCGGCTTGCGCGCGCTTCTCGGCGGTGTCGCTATCGAACACCGCCTGCCCCGAGGCAGCGCCGGGCGACGCGGGCAGGCCCTTGGTCAGCACGTCACGCGTCGCCTTGGGGTCGAGCGTCGGGTGGAGCAACTGGTCGAGCGCCGCAGGGTCGATCCGTGCGACCGCCTCTTCGCGCGTGATCAGCCCTTCCTCGGCCATGTCGACCGCGATCTTCAGCGCGGCCTTGGCGGTGCGCTTGCCCGAGCGCGTCTGGAGCATCCACAGCTTGCCCTGCTGCACGGTGAATTCGATGTCCTGCATATCGCGGTAATGCGTCTCGAGCAGGTCGAACACCTTGGCCAGCTCGGCGAACACCACCGGCATCGCTTCTTCCATCGACAGCGGCTTGGCGCCCGCCGCCTGGCGCGCGGCGGTGGTGAGGTATTGCGGGGTGCGGATGCCGGCGACGACGTCTTCGCCTTGGGCATTGATCAGGAACTCGCCGTAATAGGCGCGGTCGCCCTTGGCGGGGTCGCGAGTGAACGCCACGCCCGTCGCCGAGGTGTCGCCCATGTTGCCGAACACCATCGCCTGGATGTTGACCGCGGTGCCCCACGATGCCGGGATGTCGTTGAGGCGGCGATAGACCTTGGCGCGCTCGGACTGCCATGAGCCGAACACGGCGCCGACCGCGCCCCACAGCTGGTCGTGGACGTCCTGCGGGAAGGGCTTGCCCCACTGCTTTTCGACCAGCGCCTTATATTCGGCGACCAGCGCGCGCAGATCGTCGGCGGTGAGATCGGTGTCGAGGAAATAGCCGCGGTCTTCCTTGGCGATTTCGAGCGCTTCCTCGAACGCGTCATGGTCGAGCTCGAGCACGACGTCCGAATACATCTGGATGAAGCGGCGATAGCTGTCCCACGCGAAGCGCGCGTCGCCCGACGTGGTGGCGAGGCCCTCGACGGTCTGGTCGTTGAGGCCGAGGTTGAGCACGGTGTCCATCATGCCCGGCATCGAGGCGCGTGCGCCCGAGCGGACCGAGACGAGCAGCGGATCGGCAGCGTTGCCGAAGCGCTTGCCCGTCACGCCTTCGATATGTCCGATCCCGGTGGCGACCTCGTCGCGCAACCCTTGCGGAAACTGCCCGCCTTCGTCGTAATAGACCGCGCAGAAATCGGTCGAGATGGTGAAGCCCGGCGGGACTGGCAGGCCGATCGACGCCATCTCGGCCAAGTTCGCGCCCTTGCCTCCCAGCAGATTGCGATCGCCCTTGCCCCCGTCCGAAACGCCGCCGCCAAACCGATATACGTACGTCATGGATATTCCCTACTCAGTGCCTGGGTTTTCGCTGGGGAGGCGTCGGCAAAAGTCGCGGTATGATCACACCATCGCGGGGCTAGCCCTCGATCTTCGAGAAGTCGGCCACGTTGTGCACCGCAGCACGAACGCGATCAAGCAGACCGAGCCGCGCTGTGCGCTTGGCGGGTTTGGGGTCGTTGACGATGACGCTCTCGAAGAACGCGTCGATCGGGGCGCGCAGCGTCGCGAGCGCGGCCATCGCGGCTTCGAAATCCTCGCGAACGATCGCGGCGGCGGCGGCCGGTTCAGCCGAGTCGAGCGCGGCGGCGAGTGCGGTTTCGGCGGGTTCGGGCGTGTAGCCAGATGCCGTCGCCCCGGCGGAGGCCGGGGCCGTTGCGTTGGTGGCACCCGGTTCACCCGGCGGTAAAGCGGCCCCGGCCTGCGCCGGGGCGACGAAGCCCTCCTTCTTCAGGATATTCGCGGCGCGCTTATACCCGGCGAGCAAGTTCGCCCCATCCTCGGTCCCGACAAACCCCTGCAATGCCCGCACGCGCGCGAGCAGGCGGACGAGATCGTCCTCCCCACCCAGCGCGAACACCGCGTCGATCAGGTCGTGCCGGACGCCGGCTTCGCGTTGCTGGACTTTGAGGCGGTCGGCGAAGAAGGGAAGCAGAGCATCTCGCGTGCGGCGCGCGGGAGCAAGAAAGTCTCGCTCCAAGCCTTCTGGCCCAGAACGGAACTCTCTAACCCGTTCGTCAATATCGATCTTCCGCCAATTTTCACGCGCATCTTTGGCCGCCACCAACTCGTTGTACGCGTCAATGGTCCTTTCAGACTCGGTTTTGGACGCAACATGCCAAGCGACAATCCGTGCCATCGCCATTGTCAGCGGAAGACGAATTCTCAGCTCTTCTATTAATGCGATAATGCCAAGCGCAGCGCGGCGGAGCGCAAACGGATCCTTGGACCCACTCGGCGGCATCTCAGCGTAGAAGAAAGAGCTTATCGTATCCAGCTTGTCCGCCAAGCTCACCGCCACCGTCACCGGATCGGTGGGCACATCATCGCCCTGCCCGACCGGCTTGTAGTGATCGCGGATCGCCGCGGAGACGGCGGGGTGCTCGCCTTGGGCGGCGGCGTAATAGCCGCCCATCAGGCCCTGCAACTCGGGGAATTCGCCGACCATGCCGGTGACGAGATCGGCCTTGCACAGGCGCGCGGCGCGGTCGGCGAGGTCGGCCAAAGTCTCCCTCTCCCCTTCAGGGGAGAGGGTCGGGGAGAGGGGCAGTACTGCGTTACCGAGCGGGACGCCTGTTGAGGCGTGGGGGGGGGGGGGGGGGGGGGGGGGGGGGGGGGGGGGGGGGGGGGGGGGGGGGGGGGGGGGGGGGGGGGGGGGGGGGGGGGGGGGGGGGGGGGGGGGGGGGGGGGGGCGGGCCGGGGGCGGGGCGCGGCGGGCCGGGGCGCG
>NZ_JAXOJQ010000011.1:0-70830 GCF_036663815.1 Parasphingomonas frigoris
GCTCAAGCACTTCCGCCGCGTCGCCACCCGATATGACAAACTCGCCGAGAACTTCCTCGCGATGGTCCAGCTCGCCTCAATGCGGCTGTGGCTGCGCGCTTATGAGTCTACGGCCTAATATTGCCAAGGAGTTCGCGGCCATCGCCGGTTCGAAGCTCTTCCAAGCGCTTGCGACGATCGCGATGCCACGGCTCATATTCACGGATGCCCTGACAAAAGAGCAATCCCTTCAGGCGATTCACGTGGAGGATACGCTCGGCGACGAGCGCTTTTCGCTCCCGACCAATCCTACGGCGGTCCTCTTCTTCAGGCGTTGGTACTCGGACCATTGAGCAAACCCGCGGCTCTCCCCGCGCGTAAGCCATCAGCGTGCGGCAGCATTTCGCCATCGATGCGATCGGTCTTTGCGCGACGATGACGGCGTGACACAGCGATTGAAGCCGCATCGACAACATGACTTGTGATCCAGCTCGGTCGGCTCAACACGCGATGGATCCAAAAGCCATCGCGTCCAGCTTCCTGGATAGCAACCAAGGGGTAAAGCTTGCCCTGTCGCTCGAGCGCCTTCGTCCGAAGTTGGGCAAACCAGGCAAACAGGCCGTCGACATCTCCGCCGAGGATTGTCCGACGCGACATCTTGTCGCTGCCCGGCGCAAGTGACGTAACTAGCCACGTCGATTTGCTGAGCTCGAGCGAGAAAAAAATGATGCCGAGATCTACGCGGCAGGTCGGAAGCGCATCGGGTCCATCAGCTATCGCAGTCATGATTGGTCTCCAGCGGTTTTGGTGGCCCAATTCTGTCACAGTGCGGGCCGGTCTTCACCACTCATGGGATCTGAGAAGGTGGAGCCATGACGAGCAAGACAACGAACAAGTTTGCGCCGGAAGTCCCCGAGCGAGCGGTGGCGATGGTTTTCGATCACGAGCGGGATCACACGTCCAGATGGGCGACCGTGGTGTCGATCGCGGAGAAGATCGGCTGCGTTCCGCAAACGCTGCATGAGTGGGTGAAAAGGGCGGAGGTCAACAGCGGCAAGCGCGCCGGTGTCCCGACCGAAGTTGCCGACAAAGTGAAGGCGCTGGAACGCGAGGTCCGTGAGTTGCGGCAAGCCAACGAGATTCTGCGCAAGGCGTCAGCATATTTTGCTCAGGCGGAGCTCGGCCGCCCGTTCCGGCGATGATCGCGTTCATTGACGATCACCGCGATGCCTATGGGGTCGAGCCGATCTGCCGCTTCCTGCCGATCGCCCCATCCACCTACCACGAGCGCGTCGCGCAGCGACCGAATCCGACACGCCTGTCGGCGCGGGCGCGGCAGGATGTGGCCCTCAAGCCGGAGATCGCACGCGTGTTCGCCGAGAACTTCGCGGTCTTCGGCGTGCGCAAGGTCTTGCGGCCGATGATAAGGGAGGGCGTGCCCGTCGCCCGCTGTACCATCGCACGGCTGATGCGCGAGATGGGCTTGGCAGGCGTGATCCTGGGCAAGCCGGTGCGCACCACGATCAGCGACAAGGCATCGCCGTGCCCGCTCGATCACGTCAACCGCCAGTTCTACGCACCAGCGCCGAACATGCTGTGGGTGTCGGACTTCACCTATGTCGCGACCTGGGCGGGGTTGGTCTACGTTGCCTTCGTTATCGACACCTATGCTCGGCGGATCGTCGGCTTGCGGGCTAGCCGGACGGCGCACGCCAGCTTCGTGCTGGATGCGCTCGAGCAGGCGCTGCATGATCCGACCGGCGCATGCGACAGCCTGGTGCACCACAGCGATCGCGGGTCGCAATACGTGTCTATCAAGTACACCGAGCGTCGGGCCGAAGCTGGAGTCGAGCCGTCGGTCGGCAGGGTTGGCGACAGCTACGACAACGCATTAGCCGAGACGATAAACGGCATCTACAAGGCCGAGGTCATCCATCGCCGTGGACCATGGCGATCCTTCGAAGCGGTGGAATACGCGACCCTCGAATGGGTCGACTGGTTCAACCATCGCCGCCTGCTCGAACCCATCGGCAACATCCCGCGTGCCGAAGCCGAAGATCAATATTATGCTGCCGCGAACAACATCGATATGGCAGCGTGACTTACAACCGAACGCCTCCGGCAGACCCGGCGCGGTTCACCCCTGTGTTTTCCTCCGGTTTGAGAGAGAGGTTTCCGGCCGCGTAGAGCCTTCGGACGAGGAGCTGGATATAAAGAAGCCGAAGCATACTGACGAGCAGATCGCGTTCGCGCTGAAGCAGGCGGAGACGGGTACGCCGGTGGCGGAGGTGATCCGTCGGATGGGGATTCCGGAGCAGACGGGCGATTTCCTGTGGGACCGTGCCGCCGAGCGGGCGCGACGCAAACCGCTCAACGTCATCGGTGACAACCGGGCCGCCTAATCGTTCGCGGCCCGTTCTCCCTTAGCGTTATTTAGCGTGGGATCAGCGCTTCGCCCGCCACTTGGTGGGGGCAGGTCAGATCAGCGCGCGATGGATCAGGGCCGGTGGCTGAACAAGCCCCGCACCGTTTGGGCCATCAACGCGGGCGCCGATGGTCCGAGCGGGCATGGCACGCCCGCGTTCAACGATTTGGCCGACGTTGCCGAGGAGCCGCACCCACGCAAGACCGTCAAAAGGGACAGGGGCTATCATTTCGTCGATCACGGCCGAGGGGCAGGCGGATCGACGTGAGCTTCGACGCCAAACGCGCGGTGAACGGCCACACCATCGTGGGGCGGTTTGCCATGCGCCAGGAGACTGCGGTCCTATTCATCAAAGACTTGGAGCAATGACTTCAATCTCAGCGTGCCGCGCTCGCGGGCCGCAACCCGGTCCCGTCGTCGCCGAGAGGCCGTGGGGTTCGACCAACTGACGCGACCCACTAAGCGGCAGGCCGAGCTGACCTAAGACGCGCAGGGCTGGGCGGTGGCGTCGGTCTAGCCTCAGGAGAGCAGGAAGGTCGCGCTCGCGCGGTCTCCAGCCTCGATCGGCGCGATCACGAGTTTGGCGCCGACGTGGCGCAGATAACCTCCTGCCGCGACGAACGAGACGCCGCGTCGATCGGCCAACCCGGCGACGCGGCGCAAACGGCAGCGTTCCGTAAAAGCGCGGCTCGCATCCGCACGAACCAGCAATACCGTGCCATTGGGCCCGGCGCACAGCCGATGCTCGGGCAGCGCAATCGGTGCCAGTGACACGCTGCCGTCCGCCCCGACGAGTTGGCGAAACTGGCTGTTTGCCAGCGCGCCGTGCCCGATCGACAGCGCTTCCCCGGTGTGGCGTAGGAACGCATCGGCCCCGTCCAGTGGTGACAGCCGGTCGGGTAGCACGCCGTTCCCGACTGGAATGCCGAAATCAGGCATGCCGTTGGCGGTGTAATACAGCCGCTGCACCCGCATATGCCGGTTGGGATCGAACAGCGGATCGCCCTTGATCGCGCGATAATCGCGACCGTGATAGACCAGCACATCACGGCCATGCTCGTCGACGGTAAAGGAATTGTGCCCCGGGCCATAGACGCCGGTTTCCTCCGAGGTGGTGAACACCGGTACCGGAGATTTGGTCCAGGAAGCCTCCGCCATCAGATCGGCATCGGCTCGGGCACTCAGCAGCCCCAGGCAATAGCGCTCGTCGGTGGCGCTTGCCGAATAGCTGATGAACACGTGGCCGTTGCGCGCCAGGAAGGACGGCGCTTCGTTAACCTTGTAGCCGCGAATTTCCCAATCGAGCGTCGGCACCGATAGTCGCACCGGCTTGCGCGCGAGCGTCAATGGGGTCGCAAGGGGCGACAGATAGAGATTCGAGTTGGTTTCGATCCCGGGTTCGCGCTGCGCCCAGCATAGATAGCGGGTGCCGCGATGGACGAAGCTAGTTGAGTCGAGATTAAAGCTGTCCCATGGCCCCTGGAATTGGCCCAGCAGCGACCATTTTCCGGTCATCGCATCGGGGCCGTCGCAGACAATCGCCCAGGTGCGGATGTGGAACACGTCCTTGCCGCCGCCGCTCGGCCCCGCCGCAAAATACATTACCCAGCGACCGTTCACCAGATGCAGTTCGGGCGCCCAGATGAAGCCCGACAGGGGGCCGCTGGCAAGATGGCGCCACAATACGCGCTCGGGCGCGATGGTCAGCCCGGCGAGCGTGCGCGCACGGCGCAGCACGAGGCGGTCATATTCGGGCACCGAGCCGGTCAGATAATAGAAGCCATCGCTATGGCGGAACACCTGTGCATCCGCGCGCTGCCGCACCAGCGGGTTGAGCGGGGCGGTGTCAGGTGCTGCCGCGACAGCCAGCGGACGCGCGAGCGCGCCGCTGACGCCGACCGCGCCCGCCGCCGCGATGAGGGAGCGTCGCGTCAAAGTGGGGAGCATGATCATCCTCTCAGCGTATCGCGACCGGCCAGCCGTCGGCGGTCCAATCGATCGGCGAGATGCGCAGCGTCGGCGCACCGTGGTTTATCTTATCGTAGGCGTGATACACGATATAATCCTTGCCGTCGGTATCGTGCAGAAAGCCCGGATGGCCAGGGCCGCGGAAGCGATCCTTTTCCTCGAGATCGGCGCGCAGCACGATCGTCCCCTCCCCGTCCAATAAAGTGCTGCCGTCCTTGCCGACATAGGGCCCGCGCACGTCCTTCGACCGCCCGACGACGGTGTAATAGGTGCTGTTTACCCCCTTGCAGCAATAGTCGTACGAGACAAACAGGTAACGGTATCCGCCGCGTTGTATCAGAAACGGCGCCTCGATCGGCGCCGGGCCGCCCGCCGGCGCGCGGCGGCGCGCTAGGGCGATCGGCCTTTCAGCGGGGTCGCGCAGCTTGCCGGTTTTCGGATCGAGCTCGAACAGCTTGATCCCGCTCCAGAAGCTGCCGAGCGTCAGCCAATGACGGCCGTCGCTGTCGATGAAGTGGTTGGCGTCGATCGCGTTGAAGTCGTCGCTATGCTGCGACATCACGACGAGCCCTTCGTCCTTCCAGCCATAGCCTGGCGCCTTGGCATCAAGCGTGGGGCTGGTGAACAATCCGATCGCCGACTGGTTCGACCCGAAAGTCGACAGCGCATAATAGAGATGCCAGCGGCCGCCGAAGAACGACACGTCAGGCGCCCACATGTCCTTGGTGCCAGGCACCGCCTTCAGGCCCCAATCGGGAACCTTGGCGAATAGTGGCGGCTGCGCGGTCCAGTGAACCAGATCGGGCGAGGTCTTGAGCGTCAGCCCGGTGCCGAAGACGTAATAGACACCCTTTTCCTTGACCAGCATCGGGTCGTGCGTGGGCACGATGTCTCCGGTGATGACCGAGTTGATCGGGCCGGTGGTAGCCGGGCCGGCTTGCGCGGCCGCGATACCGCCCAACATCAGCGCTCCGGCAGTTGCGGTGAGAAACAGAGTGCGGATGGACAAGGCGTTCGCTCCGTCATGAAAAATGGCGGCGCCGATTCTTCGGCGCCGCCAAAGGCGATCAGAAGCGGAAGCGGCCGCCGACTTCAAAGGTCCGATCGTAAGTGCGCGTGTCGCGCGGCGTGCTCGAATAGATGCCGCTCGTCTGGTTCACGCCCTCAAAACGGTCGTGATAGACACGGTCCGTAAGGTTGGTCGCATCGAAGGTGATCGTGAAGTTTTTGGTCAGCGCATAGCTGCCCGAGAAATCGAGCTGCCCGGTCGGCGCCACGACGATGCTGCTCGCTTGCGAGCCACCCGAATTGTAGCTGTCGACGAAGTTCGACCGCCAATTGTAAGCGAGACGAGCCGAGATGCCGTATTTCTCATAAATCGCCACGGCGTTGTACGAATATTTCGAGACGCTGGTCAGGCGCTGCTGTCCACCGAACACCGGATCCTGCGTGGTCCCGACGATGAAGGTTCCGTTGAGCTGCGCACCGAAGCCGCTGAGCGCCCCGGGAAGGAAGTCGAAGAACTGCTGATACGCGAGTTCGGCACCATAGAGCTTACCGGCGCCGGTGTTGCGCGGGCGGCTGACCAGTGCCGACTGACCGAGGTAGGTCTCAATCCCAGAGTAGGTTTGGATATACCCCGTCAAATCCTTGTAGAAACCCGCGGCGGTGATCGAAGTCGAGCGGGCCGGGTAATATTCGAGCGACAGGTCATACGCCGCGGTCTTGATCGGCTGTAGGCCGGGATTGCCGCCACCGCCGGTGTAAAACACCGATTGGTTCCCCGTAGTGCCGGTGGTGGTGTAGCTCACCAACGGGTTGAGTTGCGCGAAATCAGGACGCGTCAACGTCTTGGCAAACGCCGCTCGCAGCTGAAGCTTCGGGGTCAGCGCAAGCTTGGCATTGATGCTCGGCAAGGCGCTGAGATAATTCGACTTGCCCGCAACACCGAAGCCATTGAGCTGCTCGACGGTGTTGACGACGCGGACACCGCCGACACCGGTCAGGCGCATCGAACCGATATCGAGGCCATAGCCGACCTGACCGTAGAAAGCGTAGGTCTTCTCATGGTCGAAAAAGGCCAGGCTGGGATCGTAGGCGCGCTCGCCGGTCGGCTGCGAGAACAGCGTGCGCACCGCGTTGGTGTTGTTCAGCAGGAAGCTGGTGCTGGCGTCGACGAACTGATCGATCCCCGACCGCCCCTGAACGAGACCGGTCGGCGACAGCGTGCCGAAGCCGGGAACGGCGCTGACCAGCACCGGATTGGTGATGCCGATCGCCTGGGACGCGGTCGCCTGCGAATCCGCTTGGCGATCGGTATAGCGCGCGCCGAACTTGAAGTTGGTCAGAAAGCCGCCGTCGAAATTATGCTGTACGTCGCCGCGCCACGCCCATTGCTTGCTGGTCGCCAGGCTGTGGTTGTCGAACAGCGTGCGAAGGGTGAAGTTTGCCGGATTGGTCAGATCGACCCCCGGGATACTGATCAGCGGCGTACCGTTGTTGTTGAAATTGACATTCAGCACGGGCGCATTGAACGACGTATCGACGATCGCGCTGCGGTTGGGCAGCTTACTGTAATTATAGGTGATCTCGGTCGACAGCGAAGTAGTACCGGTCGTCCATTTGGTGCCGAAATCGGCCTGATAGGTCTCGGTCTGATCCTGATACGCCTGCTTGCTGGTGAGCGTATAGGCGTTGGTCGAGGTAGTCCCGCTCGCGAGTTCGGGATTGCCCGCATAGGTGCTCGTGACCGTCGTAGTGGCAGCCGCCTTGGGCAGACCGATGAAGAAGCTGACATCATGCGTGTTGCGGTAGCGTGTGTAGAGACCGTCGGCGTAGAGTTCGAGATTGTCCGTCGGCTTCCACTGCAGCGCCCCGTTGACCGCCAGACGAGTGCGCTCGCCATTGGCGTAGGTCCCACCAACCGTATCGGGAATGGCGGGCGACGCCGGCCGCGTGGGCGTAGCGGCAGTGATCGGGTTCGAAACGAAGTCGAATGCGGTGTCGTCGCGATATTCGCGCTTGTTGTACGACACGCCGACCAGCGCGCCGATCTCGCCGATCCGGGTGGTCCAGCGATCGCTAGCCAGCCCGCTGCCGAGATAGCCCCATTTGCCCGACTGGTCGCTGTACACCGCGCGACCGCCGCCGGCGACCTGAAGGCCGCTGAAATCGAGCGGACGGCGCAGGCGGACGTCGACCGTACCGCTGAGACCGCCCTCGACGATATCGGGCGTGGTGGTTTTGTAGACATCGACGCCGGCGATCAGCTCGGCCGGAATGTCCTGCAGCGAAACCCCGCGCCCGGTGCCGGTAAACGTCTCGCGGCCGTTGAGCAGCGTGGCGATATTGGGCAGGCCGCGGATCAGCACGGTGCCGGCTTCGCCAGCGCCGCGTGTGACCTGGACGCCAGTAACGCGCTGAAGCGCGTCCGAAACGGTATTGTCCGGTAATTTGCCGATGTCTTGGGCGACTATCGAGTCAACGATCGCTGTAGAATTGCGCTTGATGCCCTGCGCCGAGGCGAGGCTGGCGCGGACGCCGGTGACCACGATGTCCTGGCCGGCCATGTCGTCCTGAGCGTTAGACCGCAGCGTCGGCGCCCGTGGGGAGGTAACCTGAACCGCGCTGGGGACACTGGCCGGGGTGCTGGTGGCATCCTGCGCATAAGCGGGTGCTATGGTGGCAGCGATCAATGCGAGCGTGGAGACCGCCATGGCGGTGCGATGCTTGTACATAAACCTCTCCGAAGAAGCGTCGTCGATTCTCGACGCTTATTAGTCGGACAATTTATTACTCCGAGTAATGCGCAATGCAATGGTTTTTGATGAATCGATGATTCGCCGCTGCGTCTGTAGCATTTCGGCCACGCGGGCCGAGATAGATCAGTCGCTGCCGAGGCGATACAGGCATGTGCTGAGCCATGGGATCGCGGGGCCTAGTCGCGTGCGATCGGCCGAATATCGGCCCCGCTCCAAAGATCGCGGCCGCGAGCGCGCGAGAGACCCTTTTTATCGCTGGAAGACGCACAAGCCAAGATTGACGTCTGGCGGCGGGATTATAACGAGAGCCATCCTCACACATCGCTTGGCTGGCTGACGCCGATCGAATATGCTGCTGCCGCGGCCAAGGTCGCGGCCGAATGAACGCCGGAAACTCACCTTCGAACTGGATGAGAAACCGAGGGACCCTCACAAACCGAAAATTTGTCAGGCGTGCTGGACGATTTGGGGGGGGGCGCTGTCGTCACCCCAACAGATTCGCCAAGTGCCGCGGCCTGCGCGCTTTGCATCGTATAGAGCGATATCCGCGCGCTTGTAGACTAATTCGGCTTGAACGGTGCTGCCATCACCAACGACTGCGACGCCGACGCTCAACGAGACTTCCACAACATGATCACCCACCAGCACCGGCAATGCGACGGAATCGTAGAGATGGTGACAAATTTCGCTAACGGATCTACTGTCCGAGGTCCCGGTGACTATGAGGGCGAACTCGTCGCCGCCCAGCCGAAATACGCTGTCCGGCTGCCGTATGGTTGCCGTAAGACGATTAGCCACGTCCATCAACAGAGCGTCTCCAACGTCATGCCCAAGCTCGTCGTTAACTTGTTTGAACCTGTCGAGGTCTATTAGCAGCAGTATCAGCGGCTGTTTCAGGCTACTGGCGAGCAGCCTGTTCAACACCTCGCCGTACAGGCGTCGATTGCCGAGGCCGGTCAAGGTGTCGGAGTAGGCCAGCTTTTCCAGCTCGGCTTGACTGATCATAAGTTCCGCCGTGCGGTGCTCTACCAATCCTTTCAGCACCCGCTCGCGGTTGCGGGCGGAGGCCAGACGGAGCTGAAGCAGGAGCAACGGCACTAGTACGAGCAGCAGGACGATGCCGACCCGGAACGTGCGCGTTTCATACCAGTGAGGCTGTACATACAGCTTGAGAACAAGCGGCGCGCCAATGGCCCGCATCTGTCGACCGGATCCAGGCGCCAGAGCTCGTACCATAAGCGTTGAGTTGCCGGGACGCAGGTCGGTGTACCGCGCGATGCGGTGCAGTGAGTCGACTCGGGTCCAGTCGGCCTCTTGGGGAAACAGCCGGTACTCGTAGGACTGGTCGCGGCTTCCGGCATAGTCGAGGCGCGCGAACTCGGCGGTTAAAGTGCGTTGTGAAGGCGCGATGCTCAGCTGCGCGCCGACGCTCGCAGGATTGAAGACTTGGTCGCCGCCCCGGATGCTCGTGAACCGGAGAGGTGCAGCATCGAGGGCGATAGCGCTTTTAGCGGGATCGACCATGACAAGCCCGCCGAACCCGTAGCTGGCGAACACGAGATGTCCATCCTTTAGTATATCACCCGCGCCTGTCCAGTTCGCCTGCAACGAAGCACCATCGGCCGCTCTAAGGGGGGTTATCGAAAGGGTTTTGGAGTCGATTTCGACTATGCCGCCGTCCGTGCTTACCCAGATGGCACCATCGGAATCCAAGAGTAGCTTGTCCACCGTATCGTGAGGAAGGCCGTCGCGGCGTCCGAGGTGATTTACCGCTTTCCAACCGGCCCGCGTGCGTCGGAAAATCGTGATGCCCCCGCCGATCGTGCCTGCCCACAACTGTCCCCGTCGGTCCCCAAGTAGCGTGCTGACATAGTTAGCCTTGAGGGCAACGGGCGCGCGCGGATCGGCTTGGAACTGAGAAACCGATCCAGTTTCCAGGTCGACGCGGTTCAATCCGCGAGCGGTTCCGACCCAGAAGGAGCCGTCGGCTGTGAAGGCCATCGACCGGACCCGCGAATCCGACAACGCGGTCGACCACTTCGTCTTGATTGGCGATTGAAGCCGTCGCGCGTCGAGGGTCGAAACTCCGTTGCCTCCGACGAAAAGCGTTTGGTCCCTCAGCAGGAGCCGCGACGACGGCTGAGATGAAAGCCGCCGTGCGGTCCGACCGTCTAGGGAAAGGGCGAACACGCCGTCCTCTCCGGCGGTGAATGCCTGCCGGTCGGAGAAGGCGAAGCCGTAGACATCGCGGCTCCCCCCTGGCAGCCGCCGCGTCATGATCTGGCGCCCCTCGTTGCCAAGCGAGAGCCTCGAGGCAGGTGCGTCAGCCGACCCGTACCAGATGCTGCCGTCCGGCGCTGCCCCGACCGACCACGCAGCATCGGGCGGGCGGCTAACGTCGGTGCGTAGCGCTGCCACGATGGCGGTGACCTTGCGAGGCACCGGATCGACATACGTGAGAGTTGTGTCGCCAACTAGCCAGATTATGCCTGCTCGATCACGCACAAGGTGGTTCAAGCCGTCCTCTGGGACACTGCTGGAGATGTGGGGATCATGGGCTAGCCGCCGCAGGCGCAGGTTCTTAGTCTCTATCACCCAGATACCGAACCGGGAAGCCGACCACAATTCTCCGTTTCCCGCATCGACGATAGTGCCGAGCGCCGGGACCTTGCCGGAAAGTTGCACCGGCAACCGACGCACGTTCAAGTTATGATCGATCCTAAGGAAGCCCGTCGCGGCCGTGGCTACCCAGAGCCGGCCCTGTCGGTCCTCTTGGAGCGACGTCAGCATGCTTTTCGACGATGGCCGAAATATCGGCACCTCGCTGAAGGAGGGGGACCCACGTGGCCGTCTTAGGAGTCGCGACCCGATACCTACCCAGAGCGTGCCCTCGCTATCCACGTAGATCGCATGGACACCTCCTCGCGGCAGATGGTTCGACGCGCTTGGTTGCACGAGAACGACCTGTCCATCACTGCTACGCGCATGCGCGAGGCCGAGGTCGCTGCCGACCCAGACGCCTTCATGCCTGTCATCCGCAATGACGATCACGTGCGCGCGATCGAGGTGGGTGCGGTTTGGCGGTCGCCGGAAGGTCTCGGTCGCCGGATCGTGCCATAGCAGGCCTTCGGCACTCATCCCTAACCAGAGTTTCCCCGATCTATCCCCGAGCAGCGCGTTCACCATCAGTTCCGGCAAAGCTCCCGCTCCAGGCGACGCTTCAGTATTATAAGTCTTGAAACTCCTGCCGTCCCAGCGTGCGAGGCCCGCATCCGTTGCAAGCCAGATGAAGCCGTTGCCATCCTGCGCAACGGCGCGGGGCACCCCGGCGTCCGGGATGGCTTCGTCACGTGCCGGAACCTTGAAGATCAGGTCAGCGGCCCTGCTCCAGTCGGCTGACTCTTGTGCGAACGCAGCGCCCCGCACCGATCTGGAGGTATCTACTTGCGTCGTATGGCCGGCCGGGGCAGCCGAAGCGCATGCGCCGCTTACGAATAACGGCACTGAAATATACCAACACCACCGCATGTTCCGGACTTACTGGGTCGATGTTGCGAATTGCTTAATCTGCCACCTGAACCGCCCCGGGTCTACCGGAGGCCTTTGGTTGTGAGTCATGCTGCCATATCGATGTTGCCAGCGGCAGCATAATATTGATCTTCGGCTTCGGCAGGCGGGATGTTGCCGATGGGCTCCAGCAGCCGACGATGGTTGAACCAGTCGACCCATTCGAGCGTGGCGTACTCGACAGCTTCGAAGATGCGCCAGGGTCCGCGTCGGTGGATCACCTCGGCTTTGTACAGGCCGTTGATCGTCTCGGCCAAAGCGTTGTCGTAGCTGTCGCGACACTGCCGACCGACGGCTCGATGCCGGCCTCGGCGAGGCGCTCGGTGTACTTGATAGACAGGTATTGCGATCCGCGGTCGCTGTGGTGGACCAGGCCGCCCCGATGGGTCAGACGGCGATCATGGAGCGCCTGTTCGAGCGCATCCAGGACGAAGCTGGCGTGCGCCGTCCTGCTGGCGCGCCAGCCTACGACACAAAGGGGCGGTCGATCTTGATCGTGTCGATAGGATAGCGATTAATGTAGCTCAGCGACGAGTACCCCGTGCCGAAATCATTAAGAGCGATCCGCACCCCTAGGCGCCGAAGCGGGACCCCATAGAATCCTAGCTTTTAAACCGCTACAATTGCGTCGGATCCCCACTTGCCGGGGTCCCGATCGGCGCCGCTCTGGCCCCTCGCCAAAGGTACCTTTCTCCGACAATCGTAGTAGCTTACGCCGCATAAAAGCGGGGTTCCACTTCGGCGCCTATCCACTCCGCGGGGCAGAGGGACCACCTCCCTTCATTATCTCCTGGCCGAAGTGGCTCCGGCAGTACCGGCAAGTTGATTGGCCGCGATGCTCGCCTGCACCAAAACAATGAGTATGAAGCCGTATGCATGACGATTTCCCCCGGAAATCCTGACCGAAATCAAGCGCCTCGCCCGTCACGCATGACGCCAGGGCCGGCCGCCGCTCCGCGATTGACCTTGATAGATAACGTGAGATAATCTTTCTATTTCAAGGTATTGATGGGGCAATGCCGATTGATCGCGATAACCAAAAATGGCCTCGAATCATTCCCACTAAATTATACGCCGTGACCGTAACTAACTGATTCTTCAAGTCAAAATATTTTTCTCAGTCCGCGACGCCGCCATGACTGCCGTCAAAAATTCGGGTTGTTGATTTCATTGAGAAATTTCGCTGAGTTTCAGAAATGCAGGTTTCGAGATCATTCGCTACCTTTCGCCCCATTCGTCTCACTGCTGCAGGCCTCGGAAGGTCTATCGGACCCACAAATCGTAGCTGAAAATACCGTCACAAGCACCAATCTGCTCACGTCGCGCACGACCGCAACCATAGTAAATTTATCGGCCGCCCCTCGACATCATAGGATTATCGCGCATCTGAAATGCGCGATAATCCTGACGACTTTACGGAAGTCTCTTAGCGGCGGCGAGCAACGACGCCATGCGTTGCGCCAGCGATTTCGCGTCGTAGGGTTTCGCTTCGAGCGGACCGATCTCACATAGATCTTCGCCCAGTTCTGCAGTGCGCGCATTACCCGATGTCAAGATCACGGGGAGCCCTTGTCGATTGGATCTCACCCAACGGGCTAAGCCGAACCCATCCATCTCGCCAGGCATCTGGACGTCGGAGAAAACCAGATCGACCAAGCCTGGCTGGGATTCGAGAAGTTCGAGCGCTTCTGCCGCATCAGCCGCCTCGATCACATGATAGCCGCATTCCCGCAGGTAATCGGCGATGGCAAAACGAATGAGCACTTCGTTATCCACGACCAAAATGAAGCGCGGCACCTCGTCAAGGTTGGATACAGGGCTGACATTTATCGAATCCATAGGGCACGAAATTCCGCTCTGATCAGTTCGTTCCGGGCAGAGGCACTTTGTGCAATTGTGTGCCCAATACGCAACAGAGCATCTGTCAGGCCACTACAGCTATTCCGACCCACCAAACATTCTGGCCCCTGTGCATTATTCGGACACAGATTCACGGTAGCGGTTTGACGAGCAGCGGCATGAGGCCGTTAGCGTCAAGATCGAGGCGATCGGACCAGACATAATCGCCAGTGAGATTGATGCGGTCCCATCCAAGCGGCGAAAGCCGAGTCAGCATAGTGGGATCGATCGGCGTGCCGCGACGGCGCATTTCTTCTATCGCGCTGCCGAGATATCGGCAGTTGAACAGTATGATCGCAGCGGTGACGAGGTTGAGCGCAGCAGCCCGAGTTTGCTGGTTTTCCAAGCCACGATCACGAAAACGGCCGAGTCGGTGGAAAGCGACTGCCCGGGCCAGACTGTTGCGCGCCTCGCCCTTGTTCAATTCGGCGGTAACGGTGCGGCGCAGAGCCGGATCGTCGAACCAGCGCAGCGTGAACAGCGTGCGCTCAATCCGCCCGACCTCGCGCAGTGCCGCGGCAAGGCTGTTCTGCTGGCGGTAGGCGGACAACTTCTTCAAGATCAAGGATGGCGTGACGGTGCGGTCACGCATCGCGCCGATTACACGTTCGATATCCGGCCAGTGGTTGACGATCAGGTCCGGGTTGAGCCTGTGACCGAACAGCGATGCGAGCCTGCCATAACGCTTCGGGGGTTCGAAGGCGTAAAGGCGCCGATCTGACAAACGGGGAATGCGCGGCTCGAAATCAAGCCCGAGCAGATGCATCGTCGCGAACACGATATCGGAAACGCCGCCCCCATCGACGTGCAGCGCGGTCAGATCAGCGTTGCTATCGTGGCCGAGAATGCCGTCGAGCGCATGGATAGCTTCCCCTGCCGTACCGGCGATCACAGTCTGGTGAAGTGGCGCGTACCGATCGGTGATGGTGGTGTAGATTTTGACCACCGGGTCGGGACCATAATGCGCATTGACCGCTCCGCCGGCTTCACCCGGGCCGCCTAGGTAAAAGGCCTGACCATCTGCCGACGCCCGGTGCCCCTGCCCGAACCATGCGGCGATCGGTTCGGCGTGGATGGCATCGGTCAGACAGGCGAGCGCTGCTCGAAAGGTTTCCTCGCGCATGTGCCATGTCTGCATGCGCAGCAGCGCCCGGCGTGACCCTGCGCCGCATACCTCGGCCATGCGCGACAACCCGAGATTGGTCGCCTCGGCAATTAGGGTGGCGAGGAAGGCGCGCTCGTCAGCAGGCGGCAGCCCGGTTGAAACGTGACCGAAATGCCGGGTGAAGCCGGTCCAGTGTTCGACCTGGGACAGCACGTCGGTGATACGGGTAGCAGGCAGCATACCGTAACAGGCGAGCGTCAGGTGCCGCCCTTCATCTTGCCTGCCGTCATCATCCTTCTGCTCTTTGGGAAAGCGTAATCTCTCCCCGGCGAATAGGGCGGCATCACGCCCGTCCAGATTGCGGGCAACGCCGCGCAAGGCGCTGTCGAGTTGCTCAGCGCGCTGATCGAGCCATGCATGTGGATCGCCGAGTGAGAACGGCGGTTGGAGCGTTGCGCCTGGCGATGGCGCAAGCAGCACGTCCAATGACCGATGCATCCGCGACGTCGGCACCCAAATATCACCCGATGCCAGCGCATTGGCGAGCGCGCCGTAAGTCGCCATCTCCCAATGCGTCCGGTCGATCTTTCCTGCGACCACGACATGGCGTTGCCAGCGCCGCTCGACATGACCGAGCGGAACGTCGGCGGGAAGGGGTTTGCGCCAGTCGCCATCGAGATCCGACAGGACCATCATCGCATTGCGCAATGTCGCGGTGCCGGCCCGGCCGTAGAAATCGAGCGCTTGCAGAAACTGTGGTCCTGCCCGCTTGAAGGTTCGGTACTCGGCTGCAACCTCACTCAGCACATCATCCCTGTGAGGTGCGGCGGTACGACGGATGATCGCCGCATCCGCATCGAGCATTTCTAGAGGCATGATATCCCTGATGGCTGCGCCGATATCTTCACCAGCGCGTGCTGCTCGGCTGATCGTTTCCAGTACCATGGCGATGCGCATCAGCCGGTCGCGTCCCTCGCGTCCCGAAACCGCGACCCGCTGTTCCAGGCGTTTGCGCGCACGAAGGTGAGCGCGTCCCATCAAGGCGCCGAACATGGAGATCGCCGCGTCGGTAAGCGTGGCCTCCAACTCGCGCAGCGTGGCAAGCAGAATGACCCGCCTGCGGGCAGGTCGCATCTGTTGGAAAGCCTGGGCGGTATAGCGCACACCTTCGCGAGCGAATTGCGTCAGGCGTGGTTCGTGCCGGGGATCGATCGGAACACGGGAAATGCCGGTCCAGCGGATCAGTGCGATCTTCTCGAGGATTTCGGTAAGCGAGGCAGACGCGACGGGAGGCTCCGGTTCGCGCAGCCAGGAAAAGCGGCTTTGTCGGTCATGCACCTTGTCGTCCACCAGCGTGTCGAGACGCTGACGCATCTCTGTATCGAGCGTGTCGTCGACCGCGGCGACCAGATCGGTTTCCGCCCGAAGCATCGCCTCGGCTGCCATACGCTCCACAACGCTGATACCGGGGATGACGACGCGCCGGGTGCGTAGTTCGCCCAGCAGTCGGTCTAGCAGAATGCACCCGTCAACGATGGGCATGGCTTCGGTCGCCAGCCACGCGGTCATCGAAGTGCGAACTGGCTGGCTCAGATCGGTAAAACCAAACCGGGCTTTGATGGCGGCAAGCTGATCGTAGCGGGTCGGTGTACGCCGCGCGAAGTCGGCGATGACGCCCGCATCAACCCCAACCTGGTCGGCGATATGGTCGAGCATGATCGCCGGCAACAGCTCGCCGGTGCGCAGATGTCGTCCACGATAGCGCAGACAGCAGAGTTGCAGGGCATAGCTCAGCCGGGTCGCTGGAGTTCGCGCGATACCGATCGCGACCAAGTCTTCGGCATCGAGAGCATGATGTCGCACCACCATCGTCTCGGTATCAGGCAGCGCCAGCAGTGCGGCGCGCTGCCGCTCGGTCATTGGAATGCGAGCAGGCATGTTTGATCCTCCAAAAACCTCTTGCCTTTTGCTCGCTTAATGAAAGAGGATTGTGAAAGGCGGAAGGCGGCGGGAATCCGTGCATGCTGTTTCTGCCTCCGGATACGGCCGTTTGTGAAAGACCCAGAATGACCCGAGAACCCTATCTGATCGGCTATGCCCGTGTGTCGAAGGGCGACGACCAATCGAATGCGGCCCAGTGTCACGCACTCGATGCGGCGGGCTGCAAGCGAGTATTCGAGGAGACCGCCAGCGGCGGTCGATGGGACCGACCTAGGCTTCTGGAGATGATCAGCCAGCTGCGCGACGGCGACGTGGTCGTCGTCTGGAAGCTCGACCGGTTGTCGCGCAGCCTGAAGGATATGCTGCACATCATGGAGCGGATCGAGCTTGCAGGTGCAGGCTTCCGTTCTTTGACCGAAGCAATTGACACGACCACGGCCGCGGGACGCATGATGATGCAAATGATTGGCAGCTTTGCCGAGTTTGAACGCGCAATGATCCGCGAGCGCACAAGCGCCGGCCTCGCCCAAGCCCGTGCAGAGGGACGGATTGGCGGGCGCCGGCGCAAGCTCGCGGAGAAGCAGCGTCGTGAAATTGCTGAATCCGTCGTCTCCGGACGTAAGTCAGGTGCCGAAATGGCCCGCCTTTATGGTGTCAGCGAACCTACCGTTTCGCGCATCGTGGCCGCACATCGGCAAAGCATAGAAGTCACAGCGGCGTAGGTGTTCCCGGACAGCGATGAATGGTGATCCGGCCTGTTAAGCGATGCCTACAGCCGGCATTGCGCGGTGTTACAACCGCTCAGCTATTTACCCGCCGTTTCACGAAAGAGCCGAGTTTGAGACGTTACATGTACCGCAGTGGGGGACGACATTCTTCGTGCTGCGTGGAAGCTGATTCATGGGGTCGCAGATCGCCACAGCATATCCTATCCATCAATTTAGGAGAGTTGACCATATGATCCCAACCGAAGCACTGGCGCGCCTACGGGATGGAAATCGCGCATTCCTGAACGACGAGCCGCTTCAACCGTCGCTCGATCGGGCGAGCCGCCTCGCCCTGGCTGAAGGGCAGAAGCCGTTCGCGGCTTATGTCAGCTGTTCCGACAGCCGAGTGCCACCGGAGCTGCTGTTTGGTCGAGGATTGGGGGAGCTGTTCATCGTTCGTAATGCGGGTAATACGCTCGACATCGCGGCCTTGGGCAGCCTGGAATTCGCGGTCGCCTTGCTTGGAGTGCCGTTGATCGTCGTCATGGGACACGAAGGATGCGGCGCGGTGAGCGCCGCGATGGCGGTGGTGACCAGGGGCGAGCGCTTCCCTGGCAACATCGGCAAGATGGTCGAGCCGATCATTCCTGCTGTTCTGGAGGCATCCCGGCTTGGTCATTCCACGCTTGAAGCAGCTGTCCGCCAAAACGTAGCTCATGCGGTGCGGGGATTACGAGAAGATTCCGCTCCGGCGCTCATCGAGGCGCAGGCGAGTGGCAGGCTTCTTGTCGTGGGAGCTTATTATGCGCTGAGCACGGGGAAAGTCGATTTCTTCGACACCGCGGCAGGTTCGGCTGCGACTAAAAGCCTAACGGGATCTGTTGCCTAGCCGCGTCACATCATTCGACTACGAAGGTTGGCCATTAGCACTATTGTTCCAGCGACCATCAGCAAAATGATGATCGACGAGAAGAGCAGAAGCAGCAGATCGTCCCGTCCCGACCCCTTCAACCGCACATGGAGAAAAAAGCGGAATTGTACGATCGCCTGGAGAAGGCCCAAGACGCAGACAGCCGCGAACGTCAACCGTCCCACCACGTCTGGCCAGCGAACCAATCCAAAGGCGCAGATGGTCAGAATCGCCGCGGTCAGCAAACCGGCGACATACCCCATTGTCTCGCGCGTGCGATCGCTCACGGTGCCAACCCTTGCAGGAATACGACGGAGAAGATCGCAATCCAGATGATGTCTAGGAAATGCCAAAACAGCCCCAGCCGAAGCAAATTCGTTTTAGTGCGTTCGTCGGTGCCGATCAGGATCACCTGCACTGCCATGACAGAGATCCAGATACAGCCGGCTAGAACGTGAAGGCCGTGGAGCGGTACGAGCCCGAAGAATGCCGACAGGAAGCCGCTGCGGGACGGAAAAGCGCCCTTCGCAAACATCGTCGTGAAATCGTTCACCTCCATCGAGAGGAAGGCCACGCCCAGCACCAGAGTTGTCCCCATCCAGGCAAGCAGGCGCGGCTTGGCATCGCCATATTTAAGCGCGACTGACGCCATGCCCCAGGTAAAACTGCTTGTTAGCAGAAGCGCGGTTTCGATCAGCGACGGCTTAAGCTTGAACAGGTCGCGAGGGCCGGGTCCGCCCGCGGTTCCGACAAGCATCGCACCATAGGTCGCGAACAAAAGCGCAAAGAGCAGCGCGTCGCTCATCAAGAACACCCAGAATCCAAACAGTTCGGGCTCGGCTCGAGCGTGATGCGGGGTGCCGTCCTCGCCCAACGTTAGGCCTTCGTGCGCGGAGCGGCTCATGTTGGCACCGCCTCTGCGAGGCCGCGGTTGGCAGGCGTCTGCTCCAGCTCGCGCGAAATCGGTCGATGCTCGTGAAGCGTTGTCAGCCAGCGACGCTCGACCGCCTCGACCTCCGCGGCGGGGATAGCCCGCATGGTGTCACGCACGAAGCTTCGCGCGATCAGCGCAGCCGCGATGCTGACCAGTCCCAGCGTTGCCAACCACCACATATGCCAGACGAGCCCGAAACCGCACGAAGCCGCCGCCAGTCCGATTACCGGCCCGAGCGCACTCCCACGCGGTACTTCGATCGAAGCATAACACGCGGGAGGCGCGTACGGGTTGGCATCCCGCTTGCCCTCGTAGAATTCGTCGCGGCGGCCGACGGTCGGCAGCACAGCGAAATTATACTCAGGAGGTGGCGCTGAGGTCGACCATTCCAGCGTGCGCCCGTCCCAAGGATCACCTGCGGTAACTCGCGTGGTTTCTCTGTCGCGGATGCTGACCCACAGTTGCACGAATAGCGAGCCGAGCGCCGCCAGCAGGACGAAGGCCCCGCCGCAAGCGACATAAAGCCAGGGTCGAAAATCAGGCTCGAAGATTTCGGCGGTTCGCCGCGCCATCTCGCTGGCACCCAAGACGTAAAGTGGCATGAATGCCAGATAGAAGCCCCCGACCCAACACGCGAACGCGCGTCGTCCCCATCGCTCGTCGAGCCGGAACCCGAACGCCTTGGGAAACCAGTAGTGATATGCAGCAAGCATGCCGTAGAGGGTGCCTGGAATCAGCATGTTGTGAAAATGCGCTACCAGGAACAGCGTGTTGTGGAGCACGTAGTCGAGCGGCGGGATTGCCAGCACGATGCCGGTGATGCCGCCGATCACGAACGTCATCATAAACGCGAGAGAATACAGCGTTGGCACGGTGAAACGGACCTCGCCCCGAAACATCGTCCATATCCAGTCATAGATTTTCACACCCGTCGGTATTCCAATTGTCATCGTCGCGATGCCGAACACAGCGTTGATGTTGGCGGACTGTCCCATAGTGAAGAAATGGTGAACCCACACCGTGAAACTCAGCACTGCAATGGCCATCGTGGCGATAACGAGCGAGGTGTAACCGTATAGCGACTTTGTCGAGAACGTGGACACGACCTCGGAATAGACGCCGAACGCCGGCAGGATAACGATGTAGACCTCGGGGTGGCCGAACAGCCAGAACAGGTTGGCAAAGTTCATCACATTGCCCCCGAGGTCGTTGGTGAAGAAATGGAAGCCCAGATAGCGGTCGAGCGCCAGAAGTGCGGTTGCCACGGTCAGCGGCGGCATCGCGAAGATCATCAGGATTGCGGTGCACAGGCTCGTCCAGCAGAACATCGGCAACCGCATGAAGGTCATGCCCGGACAGCGCAGCTTGTAGATCGTGCACGCGATGTTGATGCCCGCGATCGTTGAGCCAAACGATCCAAGGGAAACGGCCCAGATCCAGTAGTCGGGGCCGACATCCGGGCTGAACGCGAGTCCGGTATACGGGGGATATCCGCTCCACCCGCCGGTTGAGAACTGACCGATGACCAAGCTCGCCATCATCAGCCCGGCACCCGCCGCCGTCAGTGCGAGCCCAACCGAGTTTGCCCACGGATACGCGACGTCTCGCGCGCCGAGCTGCAACGGCAAAACATAATTCATGAGGCCGGTGAGGAACGGCATCGCCATGAAAAAGATCATGATCGAGCCGTGGGTTGAGAACAGCTGCGCGAAATGATCGTTGGACAGGAAGCCCGGGTGCCCGACCGCGACCGCCTGTTGCATGCGCATCAGCACCGCTTCGATCAAAGCGCGAGCAAGCATGACGAACGCGAGGACGACATACATGATGCCGATTTTCTTGTGATCGAGGCTCGTCAGCCACTCCGTCCACAGCCAGCGCCAGCGTCCAGTGACGGTAAGCAGGCCGGCAACCGCGAGCGCCCCAACTATGACCAATCCCCCCGCACCGGCGCCAATGATTTCGCTGATCGTCGGGTTTTCCCAGGCGCGCACGAACGGCAAATCGTTCCACTCGAAGCGGCCGAGCAGGATCGGAAGCACTGGGTCGCTCATTGGCTTCGCCCGTTCGCGCCAGCGTGTGCCGCGCCACCATTCGCCGCGACGATCGAGGCGAAGAAGCCGCCTGGCACATGCGCGTAAACAGGTTCGTCTGCCACCGTTGATCGTTCGGCCAGCAAACCTCGAACATGGGCGTCGAAGGTGGGCGCCATGCGAGCCGAGCCGGCAAGCCAATTTCGGAATTGGGACGGGTTGACCGCGACCACGTCGAATGACTGTTGAGGAAACCCGTTACCGTTATACTGCATATTTGCCCCGCGAAAATTGCCCGGGCGATTGGCCTGGAAGTTCAGTTGGGTCTTCATGCCCGCCATGACATAGATTTGGCCCGTCAACCGCGGGATCATCAGCGACTGCATGACGGTATTACTTGTCATGGTCAGCCGCACCGGCCTGCCCGCAGGAATGACCAGGCGATTGACACTGGCGAGACCGCTATTGGGATAGACGAACAGCCATTTCCAGTCGGAAGCAACCACTTGCACGTCCAGCGGAGTGGCTCCGGGAAGCACACGATATGGGTCTAATCGTTTCGTGTAGCTCCACAGCAGCACTGCCAGTCCGATCACAATCAACGCCGGCGGAATCCAGATAAACCCTTCCAAGGTCCACGAGAAATTCCAGTTGGGCCGATACGCATCCCCCTTGTTCGACAGGCGATAATGCCATGCGATAAGCGGGACGAGGATCAGCACTGGCCCGACGACGAACGCAAGGACGGGTGCCACGATCCAGAACAGCTCGCGCTGCTGAGCAGCGACGGGCCCGGCCGCAGCCATGAAGCCGTGACTCAACGCCGCGCACCCTCCCAGTAGCGTGGGTGACACCAGGGCGAACAGCGGCAACGCGCGCCGTTTTCGCCAATTCCCGATCACGCTCAAGCTGGCGGCGCGGAACGCTCGATCTGCACAGGCACACCCTTTGATGCAGGCGTCTTCGACGCCTTATCGTGGTACCAGAGCGGAATGAGCGGGTTCATCTCGGGATAATACCCTCCAAGGCAACCGTCCGGCAGGTCGAAGGCCGTGACCGTCAAGCCGGTGACGGCGCGCCGAACGTCGTCGCCGGCGTCACCCACTAGGGTCACGACCTCGCCCTCGCTCAGTCCCTCGCGCTTCATATCCTCGGGATTTATGAGCAGCACCGTGCGAGATCCGCTGATGCCGCGTAGCCGGTCGTCCAACCCGTAAATCGTGGTGTTGAACTGATCGTTGGAGCGCATCGTGATGAGATTGAACCGACCAGCGCCTGCGCCGATGCCGAGGGCGGACAAGACGGTCGGCACGGTGAACTCGGCCTTGCCGCTCTCCGTCTTCCATATCCTTTCATGTGCCGAATTGCCTCTATAGAACCCGCCAGCTTCCCACATCCGCGCGTTGAAATCGTGGAACTCCTCAGGGTAAGTCTCGGCAATCTCGTCCCTGACTAATGCGTAGTCATCGGTCCAATCATCCCAACGCATCTTCGCATTGTGGGGCAGCAGTGCCTTGGCGATGCCGGCAACGATCGCCAACTCGGACTTCAGCGTCTCGGCGGCGGGTGACCGCTTGCCACGCGACCCGTAGATGTGGCTGAAACTGTCCTCGATCGATACCGATTGCGGGCCACTTGCTTGTTTGTCCTCTTCGGGACGCGCGAGGCAGGGGAGCAGGAACGAGACCTTCCCGTGTATGAGATGGCTGCGGTTAAGCTTGGTCGCCACAAAGACGGTGAGCGCTAGCTTACGCCACGCCGGCTCCATGGCGTCGCGATCGGGCACGGCGCGGACCAGATTACCGCCCAGACTGAGGAAGCCCTGTACGGATCCGTCTTTGATCCCTTCGCAGGCATCGACGGTGGTCAGACCCTTGTCACGCGGGGGCTCAAAGCCGAACTGCGACGCGATCTTGTCGAGCGGAACCAGTTCGGGCTTTTCCGAAATCCCCACCGTTCGCTGACCCTGTACGTTCGAATGGCCGCGTACGGGACTTACCCCAGCGCCCTGCTTACCGATGTTGCCACGCATCAGCATCAGATTGACCATCGTCTGAATGCTCTGGGAGCCGTGCACATGCTGGGTCAGCCCCATCCCATAGACCGAGATCACCTTTTCAGCTTCCGCGTAAACGTCCCCCGCCTCTTCAAGGTCAGCACGCTTCAGCCCCGAATGCTCCTCGATGTCTCCCCATTCAGTCGCTCGGGCCTTGTCACGGAACGCCTCCCAGCCTGAAGTATGCTGCTGGATGAAGCTCGGATCGAGCATGCTGGGCTTGCCCGACGCGAGTGCTTGGTCGTCGCGCTCCAGAACGCGCTTCACGACGCCCATGATCGCCGCGATATCGCCGCCGGGGCGTACCTGCAGGTACATGTGGGCGAGCTCGGTTGGCTTTTGCGATAGCATCTGGACCGGGTTTTGCGGGTTGATGAACCGCATCAGCCCAACCTCTTTTACCGGATTGAACACGATGATCTTGCAGCCGCGCTTTACGGCCTCTTGAAGCGGATGAAGGAAGCGCGGGCTATTGGTCCCCGGGTTCTGCCCGAAATAGAATATGGCGTCACAGTGATCAAAGTCTTCAAGTACGCAGGTGCCGACGGGTGAGCCCGTTACCTTCTTCAGTGCAACAGACGTGGTTTCGTGGCACATGTTCGAGCTGTCAGGCAGATTGTTGTTACCGTAGGCGCGAGCCAGCAGCGCGTAAAGGTAACTGGTTTCCAGCGATGCCTTCCCCGAGGCGTAGAACACCACAGATTTGGGATCGAGCTGTTTGAGCTCCGCAGCAATCCCCGCGAATGCCTCGTCCCACGTGCATTCGAGATAGCGATCGCTCGCAGCGTCATAGCGCATCGGCGCCGTCAGGCGTCCTCCCATCTCGAGGTCGAAGTCAGGCAACTCGCGCAGCTCGGAAAGCGTATGCGCAGCAAAGAAATTGGGTGTGCACCGATCACGGGTCAGGTCCCAGATTGTGGCCTTGGCGCCATTCTCGCAGAACTCGAAGACGTGCGGCTTCGCGGGCTTGCCCCATGCACAGGACGAGCACATATATCCCTCCGGCTTGTTCTGACGGCGCAACGTGTCGAGCGTCCCGGGCGACGACAATTCCCGAGCAAAGACCTTTGCCATCCCCTTAATCGAACCAAATCCTCCGGAGGAGCCGGAATAGTGGGTCGTGCCGTCTTCGTCGTCGTCCATGGTCTTCTCCCGTCCGTTAAAGGCTTTCCGGATGCCGGTAAGTACAAGGATGCGTAGGTCCCGAGACGACGCTTTCCGCGAATCATCTTCAAGCTCAAAAGCGCCGGAAGGCCGATCATCATACTGCCACCGACAGATAGAGCGACCACAGTGAGGCCGACGTTTGGATCTGCGATTTCAGCGTGTGCGGCCGACCCGCCCCCAAACCAGAACAGGTTGGGAGCAAACGCGATAAGCGCTGAGAGAATCCAGGCGTCGAATGATGCGTATGTGCCGACAGCGATCGCCGCGTTGGCGAGCATGATGATCGCCAATCGGCGCGATCGGCAAGCCGTCTAAATCCTCGGATACTGATGGTGGGAGTTGCCATGCACAATCGCCGTTTCGGACTAATGGCATCCTATGTCGTAATGCGATATAGTTCAACGGCTAGCGCGTAAAATGATGATCGATGGGCATCATTTGACAGCGGATTATGCTGTCTTCCCTGGCTCGATTACCTTCAAAATCACAGGATTTTTCGATAGGGAGCCGTGCTCGAATGGAGCGCTCTAAGCGTCTAGGTCGCGCAGGTCGGTGCCCCGGGTTTCACGACCAAACCGAGCGATCAGTGCCAACGCAAGAGCGGTAGGCAGCATGATCGCAACGGCTGCCGAACCCATGCTCGGCACAAGCGCAGTGATAGCGAGCCCTTGGGCACCGACTCCACCCGCCTTTGTGCAAGCGGCCACCCATCCCGTTGCTCTGCCCCGCACGTTCAACGGGAAACTTTCCGCCGCATAGGGTAGCAGGATGGCGAGAATACCATTCGAACCTACAATGAGCAGGGACACTGGCAACACCGGGCTGCCATGTCCCGCGACCTCCAGGTGAACAACCAGCCCCAGCCCCACCATAGTGATCGCGATCATCGTCACGAGCGACCACTTCGTGCTCCAACGACTATAGAGGAACGCGCATAGGAAGACCGTCGGGAAGGAAATGAGTGCTGACTTTGCCAGCAGGGTGCTGGCGACGGTAACCGAATAGCCCTTTTCCTGGAGGTCGCCCGGCAACTAAAGAAGCAGCCCGAAATTGATTAATCCCCAACACAACGCTGCCAGGCTCAGCGCCACTAGCTTGCTCCAGAGGTAGAAACCAGTGAGCGGCCGGTGACTGGGGCGTGGGCACTGCGACGATGTGGTCACCTTCCGCGCGGTCGCGCCGAACCGTCGCATGACCCTCTCGGCTTCCGCTATTCGGCCGCGTGCGATCAAGAACTTTGCCGATTCAGGAATGAAGTTGCCGAGCACAACCAACAGCAGGCCGGTCGGCAGGTTGAGGAGAAACAGGATGCGCCAACTGAAGGTGCCCTGCCAAAGGGCTGATGCCCCACTTGCCGCGAAGTAACCGCCGACTGCGCCCAGACCGCCAACCAGCACCAATGCCCAGCCCCGATGGCGGGTCGGCATCATCTCGGCGAGCAGGGCATAGGTCACCGGCAGCATGCCTCCGGCCGCGGCCCCCATCATGAAGCACATGCCAATATTCCAGGCGAGGCTGGGCATGGCGCCGCAAATCGCGGTGCCAACGAAGAACACAGCGGAAAGGAGGATGGTCGCCTTCCGCCCATAGATGTCGGCGAGGAATCCCCACACCACCGAGCCCACCACAGTTCCGACGAGCGCGAAGAAGGCGACGAGCGACGCCGTTGCTTTCGATACGCCGTACTCGCTCGTCATGCCGGGGATCGCGAACCCGAGTGCAGCAGGCTTCATCACGTCCACCACGAGGGCGATCACGAGGATGGCCATCAGGCCGAAATGGGCTGCGCCAAGCTGCGCATCTTCGGGCGCTGCGACGACGATGTCGGCGGTCGACGTGCGATGCGCGCTCAGGTTGCGAGGCAAAAGACCATAGGCCGCCACGAAAAGCCCCCCACGATCAGAACCATGCCCACGACCATCGAATTGGTCATCGGCATGCCGGCCAGATGATAGTGCATCTGTCGTCCCATCGCGAACATCGGCAGGTGCGTGCCTACCCCCGCGGTGACCGCCAGACATCCCAGCGCAAAAGCCCAGATCGCCTGCCGGTCCGAGAGCGTGCTCCCCATGGTACTCATCCGATTGTCCCCTTTGTCCCGGTTGGCCTCGCCGCGCGCATGGACGCGTGGAACTCAGCGCGTTGAAACAGTAGGTCAAGATCTTCCCGGCTCACATCGAACGTCTCGCCGAGGTCTGTGAGCGCCAAGTCGATGTCTTCGGGATGCGGCATGCCCAATCCGGACGCTGCAAGTTCATGACCCACGGTCGAGATCGGGCGGTGCGGATAGGAATGGCCGGAGGCCCTGTGGAACGCGATGCCGGTCACGATAAGGATAAGCGAGTTAATACCGACGGGCACGAACGGGAAAGCGTAACCGGCGCCCAGCACCGCAGGGCCTCCGATCACGGCCGTCAGGGCGGCAGCCCCGCCGGGCGGATGCAGACAGCGGAGGAGCGACATCGCGAGGATCGCTCCGCCCACGGCAACCCCGACGGCCAAATACGGTATGGGCACGAAGTAAGCCGCAGTCACACCAACCAGTGCCGAGACGACGTTACCGCCCACGACCGACCAGGGCTGTGCCAATGGGCTTGCCGGTACGGCGAAGACCAGCACCGCGGACGCGCCGATTGGCGCCACCAGCAACGGGAGCGGTGCCCATCCGTGCAGGGCCGTCGCGCTCACTAGGCTCGTCAGCGTAACGCCGATCACCGCGCCGATGCACGCGAGAAGCCGATCGCGCAGGGTCGCACCAGCGAGGATGGGCACAAAAGGCAGCGACAGCTTCATATTTTCAGATCACCTATCTGGACGATCAGGCTTCGACCGGGACGTGGATGACCGGTCTTGCTAGGTTCGGTCGACCTCTGCGCGCTTGCGGGCGCTCCGGACCTTGAGCAGGTCATGGCGCGAGAGGATGCCGAGAACCCGATTGGTGCCCTCCTCGACAATGGGAATGCGCCCGACCCCGCTCTCGACCATCAAATCGGCAACTTCGCCGATCGGCGAGTGTAGGTAAGCGATCTGCTGCGATGAGTCGGATAGCGCTTCGGCAAGCGACGTATCCGGCAGCTCACCTCCTACCTGCCAACGCAGAGCATCGGACCTGGACACCATCGCAACCAGTCGTCCACCCTCGTCCACCACGGGATATGTTCGGTGCGTCGCGCCGTCCCCGAAATAGGCCACGGCATCCTTGATCGACATCGCCCCCGACAGAACGGTGGGATCGGGTGTCATCACCTGCTCCGCTTGCAGGAACTCGTGCGGATCGACCGTATATTCCTGGAGAATGTGGCGGCCGCGCCGAGCGATTTTCTCGGTGAGGATCGACCGGCGCATGATCAGGACGCTGATCGCATAGGCTCCGGTCGCAGCGGCGATCGTCGCCGGCAAGGCGTCGAAATGGCCAGTCAGCTCGACCGCGAACAGCGCGCCGGTTAGTGGCGCGCGCATGGCACCGCTCATCATCCCCGCCATGCCGACCATCGCCCAGAACCCTACCGACCCGGGCAGGAACTGCCCAAGCAGGGCACCCAAGGCACCGCCCATGATCAGCAAGGGCGCAAGAACGCCGCCCGACGTTCCCGAACCCAGTGCGACTAGCCATACGATCGCCTTCACGACCAGCAGTGCCAGGATGACCCGCACCGCCAATGATCCGTCAAGCAGTGCCTGGATGTTTGAATAGCCCGCGCCAAGGACGCGGGCGTCGATCAGGCCTCCGATCCCGACGGCGATACCGCCCAGCGCCGGCCACCACATCCAATGCACGGGCAGCCGGTGGAACGCGTCCTCGACGCGGTAGAGTAGTGCGGATAGCAGAGCCGCCTCTAGCCCGACCAAGACGCCCATGCCCAGTGCCAGGCCTCCGGTCGGCCACCACGCCTGCACGGGTGCCGCCACGAACGGAAAGAGCGGTGCGGCCCCCAGCAGCATGGGCCGCCAAGCAAATGCCACCAGCGTTCCGATGACCACGGGAACGAAGCTACGGGGCTTCCACTCGAATAGGAGAACCTCGATCGCCAGCAGGATCGCGGCGATCGGCGTACCGAATATGCCGGTCATGCCGGCCGCAGCACCGGCAACCAGCAGGGTCTTCCGCTCGGCCGCGCTCAGATGAAAGCATTGAGCGAAGAGCGATCCGATCGCACCACCGGTCATGATGATCGGACCTTCCGCTCCGAACGGACCCCCGCTGCCGATCGAAATCGCCGAGGACAATGGCTTGAGGATCGCGACCTTGAGCGACAGGCGGCTTTCACCGTAAAGGATGGCCTCGATCGCCTCGGGGATCCCGTGCCCCTTGATCTTTTCCGAGCCGAAGCGCGCCATCAGGCCGATCAGCAGACTACCGATGACCGGTATCGCGACGACCGCCAGGCCGACATGCGCGTTCACGATCTCAGCGGGTGCGGCCGATATCCTGCCGAACCAGAAGAGGTTGGTGGCGAGCGCGATGAGCTTCAGAAGAACCCAGGCTCCGAACGCAGCGCCGGTGCCGACGACGACAGCCGCTCCGGCGAGCATGATCATACGCCAGTCGGCGCTATGATCGGCAAGCCGCCTGGGTTTTGGAATATTGATTGTGGAAGCCGTCATGCACACTCGCCATCTCAGGAACGGCAAACACCTATATCGTGACACGATATACTTCAACGCTTAGGACGTAATTGATGATCGATCGGGATGAGCTGACTGACGCCGACTATGCCGCGCTCGCGGATTTTCGGTATGCGCTTCGGCAGTTTCTGGCGTTTAGCGAACGCGGCGCGGCAAGCTGCGGTCTGACCCCTCAGCAGCACCAGGCGATGCTCGCCATCCGGGGGGCTGCGCACGCGAACGTCAGCGTCGGCTACGTCGCCGAGCGTCTGGCCTTGAAGCCGCATAGCGCGACCGGGCTGGTAGATCGTCTGGAGACGCTTGGCCTGGTCACACGTCGGCCATCCCCCGACGACGGCCGACAGGCCTTGCTCGCACTGACGCAGAAGGCCCAAACGCTTTTGCGGGAGCTATCGGAGACGCATCGCGAAGAGATCGTGCGGCTTCGGCCCATGCTGACTGAACTGCTCGCACGCGTGGATTAATCCAATTTGCAAATCACTCCAGTTGCGACATGTATCGCAATGCGATATATATTGCGCATCAAGGAGTCGGCGAGATGCAGTTGATTCTCATGGTGGTTGAAGCGATCGGCCTGGTCGTAGGTAGCCTTGCGGCAGCGGTGCTGCTTTGCTGGTTTCTCTGGTACGCGTTTCGGCTCGTGCTGCATCCGGAATGGGGCGTATCGGTAGTTCTGATGCTGCTTTTGCTCGCCTTCGCGGGAGAGCTCCCGAAAAGCCCATTTCTGGATATGACATTGACGTTCGCAGTGGTCGCCGCGGTGCCCCTTTGGTTCGCGGGGCGCGCTTGGCGCAAGGAAAGCCCACAGCACTTGGTCAAGCCGCCTGAGCAAGGCGTCGCACCTTCACCCAGCAAAGCGACCGCACCGACAGAAACCGTGCTTTCGCCTCGATTGTACCCCGCGATCACGGCTTGCATCTGTGAAGAGCGCTCGCCAACGCGCGAGGAAATCCATGTCGTCGCTTCGCGGCTTTGGAGAGAAGGGTTTGCGCAACGCTTTGGCTCGCAGACCATGCCAGCGAGTTTCGCTGCGCGACGAATGCTGGTGCGGGCCGCTACCGCAGCCTTGATTGGCCGGGATGTAGAAAGTACGCCTATGCAGGGTGCTGTAAGGCTCTGAATAGCTTCGACCGCGGCACTCCGTGTCTGCCTGCGCGGCTCGCTAAGGTTAGAACCCCGCTTCAAAATGTCGGCTGCCAAGATCGCTACCCGTCCGGTTATGACCGCATAGGACAGTTGGTGCCAATAAAGCTCAATGTCCAGGCTACCGTGAATCTGTGTCCGAATAATGCACAGGGGCCGACATGGCTACCATCGGAAACTTCACCGCGACCGACGACGGGTTCACCGGCACCCTCGCAACCCTCACCATCAAGGAGACGGTCAAGATCGTCCGCATCCAGAAGGACAGCGAAAAGGCTCCGGACGCCTGGGTTTACGCCGGCACCACCGAGCTCGGCGCGGCCTGGTCGAAGACCTCGCGCGAGGATCGCTCCTACATGGCCATGAAGCTCGACGATCCGAGTTTCCCCACCCCGATCTATGCCAACCTCGTCGAAGGCGAGGACGGCAGCTTCAACCTCATCTGGTCACGCTGAGAAGAAGCGCGGGCCGGGGCGACCCGGCCCTCGCCTCCCTCCGATCGTAAAGAGCTGGTTCGAAGAGGGTACTGCAGGCGTTCGGTCCGGTTGACCGACTGCCGACCCGCAAAACCCCTCATCTTTGTGTCTACAAAAGCAGCATCAGCTCGAAGGCTTCAATTCTGATTCCACGAGTTTCCGGTAAGGGAACAAATATCCTGACGCTCCGTTCGTTCGATGAGGCAGAAATTATTTAAATGCATGTTGTAAACGAGACGGCAGAGGCCCGCCCGGCGATCCTTTTAGTGGTTGAGGATGAAATGTTCATCCGGATGTTGGTCGCTGATGTCCTCCGAGATGCGGGCTATGAAGTTATCGAAGCCATCAACGGCGATGAAGCGCTCGACATTCTCAGGGCGGGGGTGCTGGTCGATCTCGTTCTGAGCGATGTGCGCATGCCAGGCTCTACCGATGGGTTGGCGCTGTTAGCATTCGTTCGGCAAAATCTTGTCGAACTGCCCGTCATCCTTACCTCGGGTCACCTTCCGCCCGAAATTGCGCTTGCTGAGGGTGCCGTGAGTTTTCTGGCAAAGCCATATCAGTTACTGGATGCGCTTGCCGTCGTGGAACAGGAAGTCTCAAAATTCAAATGAACGCTTCGACCGTATCTTTCAGCATTACACCGGCCATCTTGATCGTCGACTCCGATATTATTTCACGCCACGTAATCGCCGACTACCTCCGGCATTGCGGTTATGCCGTCGTGGAAGCATCCACGACCGAAGAAGCTATCACGGCTTTGGGCGAGGCTTCGCTGGGTATCGACGTAATTCTGTGTGATGTCGGTGCGGTCGGCTCTCAGCCGGCTTTTGGACTGGCGCATTGGGTTCGGAGCCATCAGCCCCAATTGGAGGTTCGTCTCGCTGGAAGTCTCGCAGGGGTTGCAAACACCGCTGCAGATCTTTGCGAAAGCGGACCCCATTTGAACAAGCCTTATGAGCCAGAAGCAGTTGTCGACTACGTCAAGCGACTGCGCGCAGCGCGGAACCGCGCGAAAGAACCGTCATAAAATATCGGCGCTCAAACACATATGCACCGAGAAGCGCCCGAACCACGTATGGTGGCGGACCAAGAATCTCGCATGGGCTGAAGCCTGTCGTGTTTTGGTCGGTCGCCTTCCGGTCGGGCATTGCCACGACCCAGTTTCGGACGCTCACGCTGCCTTTAGCATGTGCCCGAACCAAACGGAGCGATTTCGAGGGCTAGTTGCAATCGGATGGTCGATTCAACATAACGAAGAGAACTTTAGATCGGCAACGCCGAAATTAAGAAAATCGTAAATCCTAATGTTCCGTCAATGTTTCATATGGAAAGCAGTACAGGGTAGATCGGCCAGCCGGCGGTCCGCTGCCCGGCGGCAGGCCTCAGGATTACATCAAATGCTTCAAATCACGCATCTCATCCTCGCCTAGCTTGACTGTTTGCCAAGCGGGCCGGATTGCCAATTTCGTCTTGGGCGACAGATCGATGTCCTTCATCGCGCCTTCGTGGCGGGCAATGCCCGGTGACCGCGAACGCCGCGACGCTCTTCGCTAAGTGATAGCGGTCCGGTGGAAGCGAGCCGCCCGCGCCATGCTCTTGCTTTCGGCGCTGACGGCCCTGCCGTCCGCGGGATTAACTTCGTCCGGGCGCGTCGCGCTTACGTTCGACGACCTGCCGGTCTTCGGAAAATTCGAGTCCGCGGCAGATGGTGCCGAGGTCACTGACCGTCTGCTCGTAGGTATGACGCGGCACCGCTGGAAGGTGACCGGATTCGTCAACGAGATCCAACTCGAAGCCGCCGACCGTCAGCAACGCATCGCGCTGCTACAGCAATGGCTCGACGCCGGCATGGACCTCGGCAACCACACCTTCTCGCACCTGTCTCTGAACACGACACCGGTCGACGCTTACATCGCCGATGTCGCCCGCGGCGAGATGGTTACATCCCCGCTCCTTGCCGCCGAGGGTCGCCGCGAGCGATGGTTCCGATATCCCTATCTGGAGACGGGCACGACCGTGGCGGCACGCGCCACGCTCGAGGACTGGCTACGAAGCCGTAGGTATTGGGTGGCCCCGGTCACGATGGAAAATAGCGACTGGCAGTTCTCGGCACCCTACGATGATGCAGTCGAGCGCGGGGATGCGCGCGGGGCGGCAGCCATAAGGCGCTCATACCTTGCGTTCACGCGGAGGATCGTCGGTTGGTATGACTGGCAGGCCGCGCGTTGTTCGGGCGCCAGCCCGCATTCGTGTTTCTGCTCCATGCCAGCCGGCTTAACGCAGCCGGCCTAGAGGGGCTTGCGGGCATCCTGCGTGCCGAGGGGCTGAGGGTCGTGTCGCTGGACGCTGCCATGCGCGACCCCGCCTATCGCACGCCCGATCAATATGTTGGGCGCGACGGCAACGAGTGGCTGGAGCGCTGGTCATCGACCCTACACCGCGACCTGCCGTTCGAGAGCATCCCTGATGCCCCAAGTGCTATTGCCGCGAGCGACATGAGGCTGGAATTGAAGGAGGTTCCGCGCGCCGTGTCGCCACTTAGCAGCGACATACCCGTAACGCCGTAGTGCCTTATAGGCGGCCCCTCGCGCCGCGCTCGCGAGATTGCCTCATCGAACAGCTTTCGCGACACGGCGACAATAACGACGATATGCGTCCGGGCGCGCCACCGCGTTCGGACAGCTTCTTCAG
Organism: Parasphingomonas frigoris; assembly: GCF_036663815.1. Taxonomy (NCBI): domain Bacteria; kingdom Pseudomonadati; phylum Pseudomonadota; class Alphaproteobacteria; order Sphingomonadales; family Sphingomonadaceae; genus Parasphingomonas; species Parasphingomonas frigoris. The sequence continues at coordinate 33,392 of NZ_JAXOJQ010000011.1, forward strand.
CGGCAGCCATATTCGGGACCTCGTCGCCGGCCAATAGGGGATTCGGCTAATTCGACAGTGTGGGGTGCGGAGGGGTCGATCATGTTGTGGGCTTTGAAACAAGAACACTCACCGGAGATTTACCGTCACCACCCGACTCGCGAGCTCAGCGATATTAGGGTATGGGCAAGATGCAGACAGGGAGGGATCCATGAACGCAAACAAGGCACTTTGGGAGAAGGGCGACTTCACGCGGATAGCGGCACGGCACTGGCGGCGTCGATCGGGATCAAGAGCGGTCAGAGTGTACTGGATCTCGGCTGCGGAGACGGAACTACCGCGGTACCTGCCGCAAGCTCGGAGCGGACGTGCTCGGTGTCGATATTGCGAGTAACCTTGTCGCAGCCCGCAACAGGCGGGCCGCAGCCGAAGGGCTGAACAATCTGCATTTCCAAGAGGGCGACGCTTCGCACCTCGATGATATCGAGAATGATCGGTTCGACCTCGTCATTAGCATCTTCGGTGCGATGTTTGCGCCGTCGCCCTCAGACGTCGCGAAAAAGATGGACCGCGTGACTCGGCCGGGCGGAAGGATCGTAATGGGAAACTGGATACCCGGCGATCCGACGCTCGTCGCGCAGGTGCTAAAGATCAGCTCGGCCTACTCGCCACCGCTGCCCGCCGGCTTCGTCAGTCCGATGCTTTGGGACAAGGAGGACGAGAAGGTCGCACGTTTCCAAGTCGCCGACATCGAATTGAGCTGCATCTCGTGTAGCCGAGATACTTACGCCTTCGAATATCCAGGCCCGCCCGCGGCGTTCCTGAACGATTTCATCCAATTCTACGGCCCGACGATTAACGCGGTTAAGTCGGCCGAGAGCAACGGCCGCGCCGAGCAGCTGAAGAGTGAGCTCCTCGCGCTGTTCGAACAGCAAAATCACAGACCCGTCAACGATGTGACGGCAATATCGGCAGCGTTCCTCCGTGTGACCGTGCTGGTCAAGTGAGGGCGACCTGTGTGTGCGAGCTACCGGTGACTCGGTGGGCCGCGAGATCGCTTGCGCTCGCCAAGTTAAGCACTCCCAACCACGAATATTCGGGCTCAAAACCCAATGCGGGTTGGTTGATCAATCAGATTCTTCAGACTGGGATCTCGTCTCACGGCAGCGAGATCTGCAGCATGGCCTTCCAGGGCCGTTGCTCTCGCTCAGAAAACATGAAGCAACGGAGCCGCCGCGCTGGCTTGGGAGCTAAGAGCGCGGCGGCCCACCCGAACCATCGTCCGTGGTGATCGAAATGTAATCCCATGGGCGATCATGCGCCAGTCCAATGATCGCTTTCCACTTGCTGCCCGCGAAGATTTCAGGAAGATCGCGGACGCATCGACAGATCGGTCGAGCAACTCTCTAGGGGATGCAAATGAACAAGAAACTCGTGCTCGCCGCAGGCTTCTGCCTGCTGTCGCTCACCGCGTGCGGTCACAAAACCGCTGCTGCCGACAACGTGGCCGCTGTTACCGACAATGCCGCGGACAAGATGGACGCAAATGCATCTGCAATCCGGGATACCGCCGACGCTATGGGTGGCAACACCGAAGTCGCGATGGACAATCGCGCTGATGCCTTGAACAACAAAGCGGACGCGGTCCGCGAGGCTGGCGAGAACAAGGCGGATGCCATGGACTCGGCCGCCAAAAAATAACGCCGCACCGAGTAGCGATGAGGTGCGAAATCCGCGCTTCATCGCTACCAAGTCGTGGCGAACCGCGAGACGATTTGTTTCTTCGGACCTGCTACCGGGCGGCCACGCCGGGTCCAAGGCCGCATAGATACGAACGCTGCGACCCCACTATGGCGCGTATCTCGTAACCGCGGCGCGCGTTACGAAATGTGAGTAAAGCCGCTCTCGAAATAACGTCCTCCCGACCGCTCGTAACCGACTGGGCTCGCAAAGTCGCATTACGGCTAACGGATCGCTCTTGCCGATGTTGCTGTTCGCTCGACCTCAGAACTTGAACCTAAAGCCAGCCTCATAGCTCTGGTCATAAAATTCGCGCTGCGTCGTCCGGTTGGGCAAGCCTTCATAATAGCGGAGCGGTGAATTGTTGAGGTTTTTCGCGTTGAAATACACGGCCATATGCTGCGTCACCTGATACGACGACGTCAGGTCGAGCTGAGTCCGCTGATCTTCGAAGGTATCGAATCCGGAAGCTCCGCCGACACCGAAGATGGCGCCATCGACATGGCTGAGCGACAGCCGCAGCTGTGCCTTATGCGCTTCGTAGAACAGGCTGAGATTGTAGGTCAGCGGCGACGTGCCCGGCAGACGGCTCGTCTCGCCCGGTCGAATGGCGAACTTCGACCAGACATAGGTCACATTGCCCAGGGCGCCGAAGCCATCAAACGGCGCCGGCAGGAAGGTGAACTTCTGGCTGTACTGCGCTTCGATGCCACGGGCGTGTGAGCTGGCGACGTTTGTGTAGGTCGTGATCGTGGTGATGCCATCGGTTATGCCGGGATAGTTGGGATCCCGGGTGACGCCGTTAATGATGTAATTGTTGAACTCCTTGTCGAATGCACCGAACGATACGATGCCTGAATTCGGCAGATAATATTCGACCTGCCCGTCAAACGCGTTAACCGTCGTTGGCTTGAGACTCGCGTTACCGACAGAAACCGCACGGTTGCCGACATCCACTGTCGCGCCGGACAGCAGTTGCAGGAAGCCCGGGCGCCCGATCCCGGTCGAATAGGTTGCACGCGCGACTAAGTTCTGCGCCAGATCGTAGCGAAGCTGCACGGTCGGGAAAAAATTGGTGTAGCTCGACTTGCGCGACGCTGGCGAGAACGAATCGACGCCCAAGGCGCTGGTGGTGCGCGTCGTACCACGATAGGTGCCGTTGGTGTTTTCTACCCGCAGCCCCGCAAGAACGTTTAGCTTGCCGAACGTGCCAGAATATTGCGCGTAGGCCGCATAGATGTTCTCGGTGTCGTTGAAAAACCCGGAGGCATTACGCACCGCGTTGGCAGCACTTGTAAAATGGGTTAGCGGCGCCAATACAGCACGAACGCCTGAGATGCTCGGAGCATAACCAACATTGTAGTTCCCGGCGTAATAGTTGGAGAACGGCCCGTCCCCAAGCACGGCAGATAACGACGTCGCCGGCACGCCCGCATAGCTCAGATTGTTCGGCTGATCGATCTTGTCACGAAAGCGCAGCTTGCCGCCAACCTTGAACGCGCCGTCACCACCAAGCAAGGTGGTAGGGACAGTCACATTGAGCACGGCCGCATATTCGCGGTCATGAGCGCGCTCGGTCGCGTTGTTCGCGCCGGTAAGGGTGAATTGTGACGGGTCGCTCGGGTTGAAGCCCGACGGCGTCAGGGTGGGATAGAGCAAGCTCGTATTGTCATAGGCGACGGTAAAGCCCGGCTGGCCGGGGCGGGTAAAGGTGGAATTGCGGTCGTAATCACGGTGATAGGTCGAAGCCGTATAGGACAGCTGGTAGTCGAGGATGACCTTGCCCAGATCGTTCCGGCCGCCCGCCGCCGTGATGAAATTGAGATGAGTCTCCTGTTCGTCACGCAGCGTAACGTGCGCATCGACGCCCGTTGCAGTGATGACGCTGCCATTGGTGGTCGTAGTGTCACCCAGGCCCCGATACTGCAGCACTGAACGGTGCACCGACTCGGTGTAGCCCGCATCGTTTGCGCGAATATAAAAGTGGTTCTGCCCGTCGGGATTCCAGTCGAACTCGCCGCCAAAGCCGAAGCGACGGCGGTTGTAGCTATAGCGCCGCAGATCGAGCGAATCGAGGATGCGGTCACCCGGAGTTCCGGGCTGCACCGCGTCAAGCAGACCGGGCTCGACATCGTCAAAGCCGCGCTTGTCGGTATGAAACGAGCCGGTCAGCACAATTGCGAACTGCTTCTCCGGGCCAAAAGCCGTGCCTGCCGCCACCTCGCCGATGAAGACGTCGCCATTCTTGTGTGCGTTCTGATAACCGCCTCCGATGGTCCCTTCGAAGAACGGCTTCGTCAAACCGACTGCGGTACGTGGTGTGAGTTCGACCGAACCGCCCAGTCCCTCGGCCTCCTGGTCTGGCATGCCGGTCTTGCGCACGATCAACCGGTCGATCGAACCGATCGGCACGGTATCGAGCTCGACGGCGCGACCGCCACCACCGAAATAGGTGCCGCCAGGCTGCGTGTTGAGCAACGTTACGCCGCCAAACGTGGTGCCGTTCAGATTGCCGTCGATGCCGCGGATGTTGACGAAACGGCCCTCGCCGGTGTCAATCGCTAGGCTGACGCCCGGGATGCGGCCAAGCGCTTCGGCGGCATTGAAGTCGGGATATTTGACGATGTCTTCCGCTGCCTGGACATTCACGAGGTTTACTGCAGCTTTCTCCTCGGCGCGCGCAGTTTGCGCTGCTCGAGTCCCGGTGACGACAATGTCGCGGCTGTCAGTTTGCGCCGCCGGTGCTGGCGCGGGCGTGGTCTGTGCTTGTGCGCTGAGCGGGGCAAGCGCTGCTAGCGCCGTCGAGAGAAGCGACAACGTCCGAATCTTCATGATGTTCATCCCAATCTATGCGTACGCTCGCCTTATCGACGGCGCTCTTTGACGCTCCCGGTGACATCGGGGTGGGGATGAATTGTTACAGCAATGGGACTTTGCGGCCTGTTTTCCTAACGTTGGCAAGAATCAATCTTCATGAGATCAGCGCAAGACCGTTTTGATGTCCCAACATTGCCGCCGAACTCCAAAGCTATACTGTCTACTTCGGCGAGTAAGCTTTATGCGCTCGGAACCACCATGCGATGGACCACCAGAACACTGCCCATCCCGACCCGGCGATCCAGCCGGCGACGACGTCAGTCGTCCAATGGACGCCCAGGTATAGGCGCGACAGACCGATCGCCGACGTGAGCGCGACGGCGCAGCACAGGATATAGACGCGAAGGCGCAAAGTCGGCACCGCAAGCGCGACCAGCCCAGCAAGTGTAAGGTAGATGACGGCCGAGTTCATCGCATGACCGCTTGGAAAACTCGCGGTACCAAAACTGGCAAGATGCGCTACGACGTCGGGACGGGGGCGATCAAACAAGAGCTTCAGCGCGGTGGTGAGGAGACCGCCGGTTGCAGACGCGGCGACGAGCAGAAGCGCGAGCTGTCTTTGGCGCGCCAGCATGAGGAAACCAGATACCATTGCCACGACAATGACGAGGGTGGCGTTGTCGCCAAGCGCAGTGAGGTCGAGCATCGCTGCCCGCAACGCCGTTTTCCAAGTCGCATCGCCCTCTGTAGCGTGACGGAGGCGCGTGAGGACAGCTATGTCGAAAGCCTTGGTGTCGCCCTCCATCACCTCCGAGCCGAGATAGAAGATGATTAGCAGCGTCAAGGCAGTCAGCGCGAACGCCAGCAGGACGACCAGCTCAGGACGCTCCCTAGCGTACGCGCGTGCCCTGCCGATCACGCCCGCTTTAAGACCAGGACGTGAAAAGACCCAGGCAGCATCACAGGTCGGCCACCGGCAGTAGCGGGGGTGCCGAACTTAGCAGTCGGTAGATAGATCGACCCCGTCTTTGGATCGAGCGCTCCGGTCCGTGCGCCGACCTCGGTCTTGACGACTCCGACATGCGTCACTGCGACGCCAGTGAGGGCGAGGATATCGAGAATGCCATCCTTTCCACAGGGGATGAACGCGAGACCACGGGCTTCATCCATGATCACCGCATCCGGCCCCGAACCGATATCGACCAGCGCCGTCAGCTGCCGCTTGTGCGCATCAACAATGGCGGCCTTGCCGTTGGCGCACGATGCGATCAGCCGGTCATGCGCTTTGTCATAGCCAAGGCCTGTGGGAGCCTTGCAGCCCGGAAGCGCGATCGTCTTGCCCGCAGCCCCGCGCGTGACGTCGACGGTATCGATCTCGTCTTTGTCCTCGTTATTAATGAACAGCGTGCCGTCCGACCCGAACGCTGCATATTCGAGCGCTGGGCTCACCTTTATGGTCTTGGTCACCTTTGCCGCGGCGAGGTCGATCACCGATACGGTACCGCTGTCGGCATTCATGACGAACGCGTGAGTCATCTTGGCGTCGAGGATAGCAGCATCGGGCTTCTTACCGACCGGAATGCTCGCGGATTCCGTGCCCGACCCGGTGTCGAACAACCGCACGGTGCCATCGGTCCCGCTCGTCACGAGGAGCTTGCCCCCGGGCAGCGGCACTACCGCGTGTCCGTGCTGCACATTACCGAGCGAAGAAACCGCGCCTGTCGTCACGTCGATTACCGTGACGGCATTGCTGCGCGCGACATAGACATGGCTGCCGTCATCATCGGCTCTCGCATAATCCCACGACCCATCGGGTCCGGCGATAGCCTGGGCCACCGAATAGGTCGGTGCCGGAGTTGCGGCGATCACGAGCGGCATGGCAGCGGCGGCGAGCAAGGCAGGAAGCGAATGGCGGGGCATTGCGGTCTCCGGGATAATAGCCAGCGCCTTCTGACCCGGCGGGTGCCGCACGTCACGTTAGGGATTGCTAATCTGCTTGGTTTTTTGACGGGCTGGCGCTGTGTTCTAACGTTGGCGGGGACTTGGGAAAGGTTATGCGCACGCGCAGCCCCGGGCTATTATCCAGGAGGTCGATGCGCGCATGATGGAGTGCGGCAATCGCAGCGGCGAGCGACATGCCCAAACCGGTGCCGGGTAGATGACGGCTACGATCAAGTCGGTAAAAGCGGGAAAGAACATTGACGCGTTCCCCTGCCGGAACGCCCGGGCCATCATCGCTGATGGTCGCGATGACACTGTCGTCCATGCGTTCCAGCTTACTGACGATCAGGCTGCCAGCGGGGGTGTGCCGGATTGCGTTGTCGATCAGGTTCGTCAGCATTTGTGCGAGCAATTCCGCGTCTCCCGCGACGACGAGCCCAGGCTCATGCTCCGCCAGCAGGGTCTTGCCGTCATCTTCTGCCACCGGCTGGTGAGCTGCCACCACGTGCCCGATGACCTCGCTCAAATTCACGGGGCGAAAATATTGTCGGCCGTCACCCCCTTCCAGCGTTCCGATCCTCAGCAATGCTCGAAAGATCGCAAGGATTTGATCGGTCTGGAGAACAGCGACATCAATTCCCGTTGTGTAGTGGTCGATACTATTTGCCTCTCGCGTCGCCTCGAGTTGCTGGCGCAGCCTGGTCAACGGTGTGCGCAGATCGTGCGCGATGTCGGTCGTCACTTGGCGCAAACCGTCCATCAACGCGCCGATCCGATCGAGCATAGCATTGAGGTTCGACGACAGAAGGTCGAATTCGCGGCTGATCCCGATCGTCGGCAGCCGTTCCGCGACATTACCTGCCATGACCCGACCGATCGCGTCGTTGACGCGGTCCAGCCGCCGCATGAACAGACCCCCGAGTAGATACCCGCCTAGCAGCACGAACATCGTGATGAAAACCCCGGCGAAGAGCGTGAAGCGATCAAGCCCGCGGCGTAGTTCCTGAACGTCGTAAGTATCGGTTGCCACGACCAGCACGCCTCCCTCGGGCATTGGCACGCCAAGGCTCTTCAGCATTTCGGGGCGGGCGTCCGCTTCCTGCGGATCGTCCAAAACCTCTACCTCGCCCCACCCTATCTTAGCGTTGCTTGTGCCGATATGGTTTACGAGCAAGCGCCCCCGGCGATCGGTCAGTTGGTAGCGAAAGGCCTCTTCACCGCCAGCCCTCCGATGCAGAGCGATCGCCTGGAGCAGGTTGGACCGACCGCCCTCGCGATCCTCGCCCTGCAGGATGGCCGCTTCGCTCTTCAGGCCTCCATCGGTCGCTTCAACGGCATAGCGTGAGATCGAGCGTTCAACGACGGCGAGGAGCAGCGCGGCGCCCGCCCCAAACACGAGTGCGAGAAGCAATGCGAAGCGAAAAGCGCCGCTGCGAAAACCGCTAAGCCAGCGCATCGAGACTATAACCCGATCCGCGGATCGTGTGGATCAGCTCCCGCTCGAAGCCGCGGTCAACCTTCGACCGCAATCGACTCATATGACTCTCGATTATGTTGGTTTGCGGATCGAAATGGAACGACCAGACATTTTCGAGCAGCATCGAGCGCGTCACGATCTCGCCGGCATGGCGCATCATATACTCGAGCAGCTTGAACTCCTGTGCCTGAAGTAGGATCTGCTGCCCGGCCCGTTTGACACTGCGCTTGATCAGATCGATTTCGAGATCAGCGACGCGGAGCGCGGTCACGACGTCAGTCGAAGGCCGTCGCCGTAACAGCGCGTTCACGCGCGCTATGAGTTCGATCGCAGCGAACGGCTTGACCAGATAGTCGTCGGCCCCAGCGTCGAGTCCCGCGACGCGATCGTGCACGCCATCGATCGCGGTTAGAAACAGGGCCGGCGATCGAACCCCGGCTGCGCGGAGTGCCTTGAGTACGCCAAGACCGTCGATGCCGGGTACCATGCGATCGAAAATCAACACGGCGTACTCATTGCTCGAGCCGAGAGAGATCGCGTGGCGCCCGTCGCTGCACACGTCAACGACATAGCCGGCGACGACCAGCGTGCGTTCCAGATGCACCCGTGTGGCGTCGTCATCCTCGAGCAGCAACAGCTTCATGGCATCCTCTCGAGCATCTGCGGTTGTGCAACGACTAGCCAACGGCTCGCTGCAGCGAGCAAGTTAGGGATAAACACCACCCGGATCACCTGCGGCGCATGTCATAGGGCTGACTGCGTCACGACCATCACCCCCATCGGACATACCGATTGTCCGCATCGGATGCTTAAAGAACCTGGGTCAACGCCACCGCTGCCAGGACCAAGAACCTTCTCAAATCGCTTCCTCCTATCGACTGTGGTCAGCTCGGCGCCGCGTCAGCGCCGCGATCATCGCCGGCAAAAACAGCAACACGAGGGGGACCGACGCGGTCAACCCGAATATGATTGCAGTCGCAAGCGGCTTCTGCAGGCCAGAACCGCGACTCATCCCGAGCGCCAGCGGCAACAACGTCAGGATTGCGATCAACGCCGACATCAGGATCGGCCGAAGACGTTTACTGGCCGCCTCGCGGAGCGCACCAAGGTCGACCACCTTGTCTCGATCGATCTCGGCGAACAGGAAAATAATGAGCTCCGTGACCATCCCGATTACCATGGTCAGCCCCATCAAAGCCGAGATGTCGAGTTCAATACCCGTTACCCATAGCCCCATCAGCACTGCTGCTGCGGATAGCAAGACAGTAACGAGGGCGGACAGCGTCCAGATCAAACGCTCAAACAAGAATGTCAGAAGCAGCGCGGTCAGCAAGAGCGCGGCGGCGAACACCATCGAAAGATCAGAGAAACTTTGCTGTTGCTGGGCATACAATCCGCCATATTCGACGCGGATCGAACCCGGGAGGTTCAGTGCGGCGACGTGGGATCGCACCTCCTTCATGGCAGAACCTAAATCGCGTCCCTCTAGCCGCGCCGTAACCGCAATGAACGGGGCAAGGTCTTCGCGGGTCAATTGCTTCTGCCCAGCGCTGATCGATATTTTCGCGACCTGATCGACCCGAACGGCATGCCCGTCGGGTGCTGTAAGGATCAGACGGCCGAGTTCCGATGCGCGAGATCGCAAATCGGCCGGTGCCCGAATTCTCACATCCACCAATTGCTCACCGATCCGCACTGGGGTTGCTGTAGTACCGCCGACCAACGCCTGGAGTTGGGTTGCTACAGCATCAGGATCGAGACCCTGAAGCGCCGCAGACGCGGGGTCGACCGTGATGTCGATCGCATCGCCGGAGACACGCAGGCCATCGACCACCTCGACCACACCCGATATGCCGCCGATAGAGGCCCCTACGCGCTTGGCCGCCTGTTCCAGCGCCGCGGGATTCTCGCCGAACAGTTTCACCTCGATCGGCTGCGGCACCGCGGTGAGATCGCCGATCAGATCCTCCATTAGCTGCGCGGTTTCGATCTGGAGGCCAGGAACCTGAGCGTCGATCTTCTGCCGGACTTCGGCCATCACCACATCGATTGAACGGCGCGAACCACGCTTCAGGCGGATGAAGTAATCTCCTTCATCTGCCTCGGTGAGGCCTCCGCCAAGCTGCAGGCCAGTGCGGCGGGAATAGCTCGTAACTTCAGGCGTCGATGTGATGATCGTCTCTACCTGACGAAGCAACCGATCGGTATCTGATAGCGCAGCACCCGGTTGCGCCTTGTAGTCAAGGATGAACCCTCCCTCATCCATGTGCGGCATGAACCCTGATGGGACGTGGCTCCACGCGGCATAACCAAGGACCGCCATTCCAATGCCCAACAGTGCTGCAAACAGTCGCGGTTTAGCGAAGCTACGGTCAGCCGCGCGCGCATAACCACGATCGAGGCGGCTCATGAACCCTCCGGCTTTTTCGGCAGCCTCGGCATCTTTCTCCCGCAGCCAATAGGCGGACGCGAGCGGGATTACGAAGCGGGCATACAACAGCGACAACGTCAGCGCGGCGACCATGGTCAGCGCAAGCGCCTTGAAGAAGCCGCCAGTCACTCCGCTGATGAGGGCGAGTGGCAGGAAAACCACGATCGTTGCCGAGGTCGAACCAAACAAGGGTGAGCTCATCTCGGCTGCCGCTGCTAGGATCCCCTTTACCCCTTTCGCCGTTCCCTCCTGCATGCGGCGCATGATGTGTTCGAGCATGACGACGGCGTCGTCGACGACGAGGCCAACTGCCGCTGCCATACCGCCGAGCGTCATCATGTTGAAGGTCATGCCGGTCGCGAGCAGGATGAGGCCCGTGCCCGCCAGAACAGCGGGCAGCATCAGGCCCGTGATGACCATCAGCCGGGCCGAGCGCAAGAATACGAACAACACAACGCCGGCCAGCACTGCGCCCAAGAGGATTGCGTCCCGTACTGCGTTTGCGGCACCCGTCACGAGTTCCGACTGATCGTAGAATTGAGTGACTTTGACGGATGGAGGCAGGCCGAGCGTGGCAAGCCGAGCATTGACCTCATTTACGATCTTCGTCGTGTCGCCGTTCAGCGCCTGACGAACGTTGACCAAAACGGCGCGTTGGCCACCGGCGGTGACCAGGGTATAGCTTGGCGCTGTCGAGACACGGATGTTGGCAATTTGTCCCAACGTTGAAACGCCGACGTCCGGTTGGTTTGGAACACCGGTGACGCGGGATCCCGCCTGGGAAGTACCATTCGGCGCGCTCGCCGCCTTTAGGGGGGTGGCGGAAATGTCGGCGATCGTCGCCAACCGGTTTTGCGCCAGTACGAGATAGAGCCGATGCCGATCCTCGATACGACCGACCCCGCGAACGTCGTTCGCTTTGGTCAAAGCGGTCACCACATCCTGCAGGCTCAACCCCAAGGCCTGCGCTTTGGCGGGGTCGATTACGACCGCGAACTCGCGAGGGCTTCCCCCGAGCACGTCCACGCCTGCGACCCCACCAACGGCCGTCAAAGCAGGCCGTACCGTCAATTCCGCGATTTGTCGCAAGGCCTCCTGATCGAGACTCTTCGACGTGAGCGCAACTCCAAGCACCGGAAAGATGGTCGGATCGGAGCGGCGAACGTCGAACCTGGTGCCGGCCGGCAGATCGGGCACTACAGTGGCCAGCGCACTCTGCGTCGCGAGCGTCGCCGACACCATATCGTGGCCCCAGGCGAAGTTAAGCGCGACCTCGGCGGTCCCACGACTGGTTGTCGAACGGATTCCGGAAACGCCGGGCACCGCGCGCAGCGCGATCTCGATCGGCCGCGTGATCTGCGCAGTCATCTGCGCCGCGTCACGTTCACCGGCGTCGATCGACACGACAACCCGCGGGTAGTTGATGAACGGAAATAGACTGACCGGAAGCTTTATGGCGGCAGCCACGCCGCCGAGCGTCAATAGGATCGCGGCAAGCCAGAGCGCGCGCGCATGAAGAGCGATACCTCTCTTCACTTCGTGCGGACCTTCATGCCGTCCTCGAGCGCCGTCCCACCATCGGTCACGACCCTGTCGCCCGAGCTGACGCCCTTGACGATCGCGATGCGATCACCGCCGGTCGGCCCGGTCTGGACGTCATGACGGTGGGCGATGCCGCTCGCGACCACGAAGACGTATGGCTGGCCGCCATCATCGAGCAACGCTTGATAAGGGATGGTCACCGCGCTGCTTTGGGTCTGCGTGGCAACATCCCCCTGCAGCACCTCGCCAGAGCCGATGCCGAGGGACGGAGGCAGAGTCGTGAACACAGATTCAAGGCGGGTGTTCGGGTTTACGACCGGATCAATCGACTGGATCGGCACGGACACGGTCACGCGGCCCTTGGTGCCGGCGATTTTGATCTGTGCACCAGGCGACAAGGTTCTTGCGACCGTGGGATCGGCCCCGAAGCGCGCACGCAGACCGCTCCCGTTCGTGATCATCGCGATTGACGCCCCCGCCTGAACGAGATCACCGGGATTGTTGGCGACACTCGCGACATACCCTGCAGCGGGGGCGGTCAGCGCCAGGCTAGCTGCACGACCGCGCAAGCTTGCCAGCGTTACGTCGGCACTCTGCGCCGCAGCCCGCGCCGTTTCCACATCGGCGTCTCCAACCAGTCCGTCTTTACGAAGCCGCTGCGCGCGAGCGTAGGCAGCATCGGCGGCGCGGGCATCCGCAGAGGCCTTTGCGAGGTCGAGGCGGGTATTAGGTGCCGGAGACAACTGAACGACCAGTTGACCGCGTGTGACCCTGGTTCCGACTGGCGCCACGATGCGGGCGACGATGGCTTCAGTCGGTGCCGACAACGCGATGCTTCCGCCAGGTCCCGCCTCCGCGACGCCGTAGAGCTTCACGGTCTCGGCAATCGAGCCCTGCGTCGCCTGCGCGAGCGTGACCAAAGCAGTGGGAGGTGCCGCTTGGTCGGCGCTGCTGTCGCTTCCGGAGCAAGCAGTGAGAAAAAGGCCGACAGCGGGACCGAGCAATTTCAGATTCATGGCCATGTCTCTTTCGGTGTTCCCGTCAGCAGTTCGAGCGCGATCGTCTGCTCTTCGATGTCCTGCGTGGTCTGCGCGAGCAGCGTCTCCTGGTCGCGCAGCGATTGCGCGGCGGTTTGGGCAGTGGCGGGCGGCAGATCGCCACGTTTCCCGGCACGCGCAGTTGCGACCTCGAACCTTTCGAGCGCCGGCAGCCCCTTGAGCACCGTGTCGCGTTGCGACCGGGCGATCGTGATTCCTCCCACTGCTGCTTCTATCTGGGCGCGGGTCTGAAAGACGCGGGCGTCATATTCAGCCCTCAGTGCTTCTCGCGTCGCGCGTTCCACCGCGATGGCACCTCTGTTGCGGTTCCACAGCGGCAGCGTGAAATCGATGACTGGTCCGAGCAACTGGTTGCCGGCCGAATCCCGGTTTGCATTGACGCTCAGCGCAAGCGTTGGAAACTGGTTTAGAATGGCAAGCCGCACAGCCGCCTCCTGTGAAGCGTAACCCGCCTGAAGCGCCTGGAGATCGGCCCGCTCGCGCAAAGCGACCGCAAAAAGCGCCGAGGGCGAGACCGGTTGCTTGGGGAGTGCAAGCGGTGCCAGCTCCAGCTTCGTTGCTGGCGGGAGACCCAGCAACCGCGTTAGTTCGTAACGCGCCGCGGTGAGGTCGCGTTCACTCGTACGGACCTGTTGCTGGGCGCTGAAGGCTGCGAGCCGCGCGGCTTGCACCTGCTCCGCGCCGATGTCGCCGCGCCCCGCTGCTCGCAACGTTCGGTCGAGCAAAGATGTCGTCGCCGCGAAGCTTGACCGCGCGAGCTCATAGATCCGCTCCAGACCTGCGATCCTTACGACCTGGATCCGCGATTGACCGACGGTTTGCCACTCTGCCCAAGCGAGATCCAGTCGGACCTGCCTTGCTTGCGCGCCCGCTGCGGCAATGCGCGCACCGCGCGTGCGAAGCGCGTTGATGTCCTGTCCCAGGGCTCTTGTCAGGTCGAGGAGCGGATCTGGTCCGCTTAATACCTTGCTCGCCCCTATACTGAGCGTCGGATCGGGCATGAGGCGCGCTACAAACACCTGCGCGTCGGCAATCCCTGCTCGCACGCGCATCGCCTTAAGGTCGGGATTGGCGATTACCGCAATGACGCCCACCGCGTTGAGATCGAGCGGTTGCGATAGGTCGATCGACGTCGGTTTTAGATATGGTCTGTCGATCGTCGTCGCGTCGTGAGCCAGCACCGCCTTGATCGAAGCAAGCGAAAGGTCATTTCCGCCAGCCAGGGGCAGCGGCACAGGATGGTAGGCGGCGCAGCCCGAAGCCAGTAGGGCGAAGGAACAGGCGAAATGGCGTTTCATCGTTCGAGCAGCCTCGGCAAGATAAGTGTGACGCGCAGCCCTGGCGCGTTGTCGGACAGAGTGACGCCGCCTCCATGCAACATCACGATGGCGGATACGAGATTCAGACCCAGACCGTTGCCAGGCGTGGTCCGGCTGGCATCTAGTCGTACGAAACGGCGCAGTATGCGGTCATGGTCCGCCACGGCGACACCCGTTCCAGTATCGGAGACGATGATGCTGGCTGACGCTTCGTGGTGCACCATCTCGATCGTGATCTTCGTTCCGGTCGGCGTATGGATTTGCGCATTTTCAAGGAGATTGATGATCGCCTGCGCCAGCAGTTCCCGATCCGCAGCGATGAAGACCGAACCTTCGATGGTGCACCGAAGAGTGCGTCCGCCGTCAACGACCGCAGGTTCACAGCTTTCGCAGACGTCCTGAACCAAGGCGACGAGATCGACGGGTGCAAACGATTTTATCAGCTCGCCGCCTTCGACTTCCGAAATCCGCAGGATCGCGGCGAACAAGTCGAGCAGATCATCGCTTTCCCGAAGCGCGGCCTGAATGGCCGTCTGCTGTGTTCCGGGCGGCGTATCGTCCGCGAGCGCGCGCTCAAGTCCATTGCGCATCCGGACCAGGGGCGTCCGCAAATCGTGCGCGAGATCGCTGGAAACCTGCTGCAAATTTTCCAGAAGAAGCGCGATGCGGTCGAGCATCGCGTTCAGCGATGCAGAGACAGCGTCGAACTCGTCGTTGCGCGCGCTGACCGGCATCCGCTGGCTGAAATCGCCGGCCATCACGGTGCGCGCGGTCCCGCTGATCCGGCCGAGCCGATGGCGCAGATAGCCCCCAAGGATCAAAGCTCCTGCGGCGCCGGCTGTCAGGACAAGAACGAATGCGCCGCCGAATAGTACGAGGATCGTATGGTCGATTCGCTCCAGCGCTTCCGTATCCGCGGCCACCATCAAGGTGATGTTTTCGGGCAGGTTCGTGGCTAGGGCTCGCGCCGGATCAGACCCCTCTTCGGGATCGACAAAGACAATGTCGTGCCACCCTGAGCCCTTCGGTCTGGTATTCAGGCCGCCGGCGATGCGCTTGCCTGCCCCGTCGAAGAGGGCGTAGCTGAACGAATTGGTCGGATGGCTGGCTTCGCGCGCATCGATCCGCTCGCGAAGATCGCCGAGGCCCTCGTTGCGATAGTCCCGCAACAGCGACGCGGACTCCTCGGCGATTGCGGCATCCTGCTGCTGCCTGAAGCTTCGATCGGCCGCCAGGAAGACGATCGCCCCCAAAACGGCCACTAGCAACGCGAACCCAGCTGAATAGGTGAATGCGATCCGATACGCCGCACTGGAGCGACGTTCAGGCATCGGTGCGTATCCTGTATCCTATACCGCGCACAGTCTCGATCGGATCGAAATCGAAGTCGAAATTCAACTTCGCCCGCATGCGGCTGAGGTGGCTATCGACGATATTTGTTTTGGGGTCGAAATGGTACCCCCAGATCGTCTCCAGGAACATAGTCCGGGTGACGATACGCCCAGCGTGACGCATCAGCTGCTCCAGCAAAGCAAATTCCCGTGGCTGCAAGGCGATGTCGCGACCAGCGCGTTTCACGTTGCGGCCGAGAAGATCCAGCGTCACGTCGCCCACGGTAAAATGCGTCTGCGGCTCGCGGATCGTAGGGCGGCGGGCCAGCGCCGCGAGGCGGGCAGCGAGTTCCGAAAAGGCAAAAGGCTTGACGAGATAGTCGTCTGCGCCCGCATTGAGTCCGCCAACACGGTCCGCGATTCCACCAAGAGCAGTCAGCATGAGGACCGGGGTCAAGATGTCCGCAGCCCGCCATCGCTTCAGGATTTCGACGCCGTCCATTCCAGGTAACATTCGGTCAAGGATCGCGACCTCGAAGACTTCCACCGAACCAAAATGCAATGCATCCAACCCCGACCGGACGCACGTCACGACGTGGCCGAGTTCGCCGAGCGAATGCCCGAGGAACTCGGCCAAATCATCGTCATCTTCTGCGATCAGGACGCGCATCTGATCGCGGCCTCGACGAAGGGCAAAGTATTAGTCCTTTTCATTCAGACCTTCAAATTTGTCTTCGACGATGCGTCCAGTATTGGCGTCCACACCGATTTCGTGGATGCGCGTTCCCTGTCGAATGTCGAACGAATACCGCCAGCCGCCACCTTCCTTTTCATATTCAGCATCGGCGATTTTTCCGGGTGCCTTGTTGAGCGCGATCGCGCGCGCTTGCGCCATCGACAATTTAGCCGCTGGTTTGTTCGGTGCAGCAGTGGCCATGGCGGGAACCAAACCTGCAGCAGCGGCGGCCATGGCGAGGAGAGGAAGCTTGTTCATTTTAGGTCCTTTCTCAAGTTGCTCTTGGTCGAGCACCTCGGATTGGTACGCCACCTTACATTGCGCCATTGATGCGGCCGCGTTATAAAAACCCAATGTTAGATTCGTTGGACGCTTTATAGTCGTGGATCAGGCACATCGATCACGGTGGGGCGTCAATGGAGGGAACCGCAGGTGCACGCCGAGCGCAACCCTGGTCCTCCTCGTCGGGGCCAACCTGCTCATCGTCGTCGGTCGGGGTGGGCTGCGCGATCACGTGCGAAGCTCGGCATGGTACTGGCGGGCAGCCGGGGCTTCCTCACGTCACCTAACCTGCTAAGCAATCGACAATTGGACAGTCAGGCCGATCATCCCCCTGGCAGGCTTGGGCGAGATGGATGAGCGAGCGTTGCATCTCTTCCAGCGCTTGAGCCTTACGCCCCAGCTCGGCCGCACGTGCTTCCGCCAGGGCCTTCACCTCGCCGCTAGATCGCTCGCGATCGGACCACAGCCCGAGCAGCCTCCTAATCTCCTCGATCGGAAATCCCAGATCACGCGCGTTGGCAATGAAGCGAAGGCGGTGAACGTCGGGGTCGGCATAGTCGCGGTAGCTCCCCCGCCTGGGCGGCGCGGGCACAAGGCCAATCTTCTCGTAATGGCGGATCATGCGCTGCGAGACGCCGCTGGCATCTGATGCCGCTCCGATGTTCATAGCTTCACCGTGTTCAGCCGCAGCGCATTGAGGACCACGGTAAGGGACGAGAGCGCCATCGCCGCGCCTGCCAGCATCGGCGAGAGGAGGATGCCCGCCACGGGGTAGAGCACTCCGGCCGCGACCGGCACGCCGATCCCGTTGAACAGGAACGAGAAGAACAAGTTCTGACGGATATTCCGCATCGTCGCGTGTGCGAGCTTGCGGGCACGCACGATCGCCGAGAGATCGCCGCGCGTGAGCGTTATGCCGGCGCTTTCGATCGCCACGTCCGTTCCCGTACCCATCGCCAGACCAACATCGGCCGCGGCGAGCGCGGGAGCGTCGTTGATGCCGTCGCCGGCCATCGCAACCTTGGCATCGCTCGCCTTCAACTCGCCGATGATGCGCGCCTTGTCCTCCGAGCGCAGACCGGCGCGCACGTCGTCGAGTCCGCCCACGGCGCGCGCGACCGCATCGGCGGTCGTTTGATTGTCACCGGTCAGCATGATGACGCGAAGCCCCTGCTGGCGGAGCGCGGCAATTGCCTCTCCGGCGTTGGCGCGCACCGGATCGGCGACCGCTAGCAAGCCGGCAAGAGCGCCATCGATCGCCATCAGGATGACGCCTGCACCCTCGCCGCGATGACGATCGGCATCGGCATCGAGCGCCTTGGGATCAGCGCCAATCCGACGCATCTGCTCGGCGTTCCCGATTACGACCGAACGGCCATTGACCTTGGCGCTGACTCCTAGACCGGTTTGCGAGGCAAAGTCCGTGACCGTGCCAAGCTGTAATTCTCGATCCTTGGCAGCAACGACGATCGCGTGTGCGAGCGGGTGTTCCGATTGCCCTTCAACCGCGGCAGCGAGGGCGAGCATGTCGTTCTCTACGATGGCGTCGATCGTCTGGACCGCAATCAGCTTAGGCTTGCCTTCCGTGAGCGTGCCGGTCTTGTCGATGACCAGTGTATCAACTTTCTCTAGCCCTTGTAGCGCCTCTGCGTTCTTCACCAGAACGCCGGCCTGGGCCGCACGGCCCGTCCCGACCATGATCGACATGGGCGTAGCGAGACCTAGCGCGCAGGGGCAGGCGATGACGAGCACGGCAATGGCGTTGAGCATGGCGTGGCCCATGCGCGGCTCAGGACCGACCAGAGACCACACCACAAACGTCGCGATAGATACGAGCACGACCAACGGCACGAACCAGCTAGACACCTGATCGGCGACTGCCTGGATCGGTGCACGGCTGCGCTGCGCGTCCGCGACCATGCGAACGATCCGCGCCAACATCGTATCCGACCCGACCGCGCGCGCTTCCACGACCAGGCTGCCCGTGCCGTTGACCGTTCCACCCGTCACGGCCGCCTCAACCTCCTTGAGGACAGGGGCGGGCTCGCCGGTGAGCATGGATTCATCGACCGAGGAGCGTCCCTCGACCACCAGGCCGTCGACGGGGATCGCATCACCGGGGCGAACGCGCAGCCGATCGCCGGCCGCTACGTCGGCAAGGCTGACTTCCTCCTCGGACCCGTCTGCGCGCAGTCGGCGCGCCGTCTTGGGGGCAAGATCCAGCAGTGCGCGGATCGCGCGCCCCGTTGATGCTCTGGCGCGCAGTTCGAGAACCTGTCCGAGCAGGACCAGCGCCACCACGACGCCCGCGGCTTCGTAGTAAACCGGGACCACGCCTCCGCGAATGCGGAAGGTCGACGGAAAGATGCCGGGCGCAACCGTAGCGACCAAGCTGTAGAGGAAGGCAGCGCCGACCCCGATCGAGATCAGCGTGAACATATTGAGATGGCGGGTGCTAAGCGAAGTCCATCCGCGCTGGAAAAACGGCAAGCCCGCCCACATTACGATCGGCGCGGCGAGCGTGAGCTGTATCCAAGGCGATGCGGCAGGACTGACGACATGGACGCTGAGCATTTCGGCGACCATCGAGATCGCCAGCAGCGGCACGGCGAGCACGCCCGCCACCCACAGCCGACGCGTGAAATCGACCAGCTCGGGATTGGGTCCATCATCGAGCGACGGTTCTTCCGGTTCAAGCGCCATGCCGCAAATCGGACACGTCCCCGGTCCCTCCTGGCGGATTTGCGGGTGCATGGGACACGTCCAGATAGCTCCCGGCGTCGCAGCTGGCTCGGGTTTCGGCTTGTCGCCGAGATAGGCGTCAGGGTTGGTGACGAATTTGGTCCGGCAACCGGCGCAGCAAAAATGATAGGTTTGGCCGGCGTGCTCGGCATGATGCGCCGCTTTCGCCGGATCGACCGTCATCCCGCACACCGGGTCCGTAACGGTCGCTGCGCCTGCAGAGACTTTGCCGCCCGCGCAGCAACCTCCAGCCTCAGTGTGATGCCCGTCGTGTTTGGCCGTCTCAGGAGGCCCCTCAACCGCTCCACCCGAGCAGCAGGCCACTGGCGCTGGAGAGGCAGTCGCCGCCGCAGGCTCAGTGGTACTCTGCCCAGAACAGCCGCACCCGTTGGCTTGAGACGTATGGGGATGAGGGTCGTTCATGGCGTGAGACTCCTTCTACCCGTGGGCATGTAGGGTCTGACATCGTGTCAAGGTCAAGCCTGCCTACCTAGACTCTACGCGGCCGGGGTCGGTTGCCCTTAGAAACAAGCGGTAGTGATACGCCAATTGATTCATCAGAGCAGTAGGCCGGGAGCCACGAGGACCGCCCGGCGGGTTATCACAATAACGAGTGCTGCCCCGCCCTGTTCTCCCAAACACGGGTAACAGGGCGAGGTTGCCAGATTCATCATGTAACCAAATCGATGATCTCCCGAAGAAGACTTGGCCAATTGACAGGTTCAGAGGCGCCCCGCAGGAAGCGCATGTGAAGCGCCTATTTCTTTTCCTGATGCTGATCGGCGTGACGGTCGGGCTTGCTGTGCAGCAGCCGGCCCAGGCGCTTGCCGCCCCGGAAAGTTCGATGGACATGGCGGCGATGGCAACCAGCGACATGGCATCCACGCCGGATTGCATGTCAGCGGCGGAGAAGGACGCAGCCCACAAGCCTTGCAAGTGCGGCTTTGCTGGCTGCATCGCGATGATGGCGTCGGGCGGATCGATGATACTGTCCGACGCATCGATGGTTCTCCAGGCTGCGGCCCGATCCGATCGTGATGAGCAGATCGGTCTCTTCCCAGCCTTGCGTGGCCGTTCGACCCCTCCGGAACCAGAACCGCCTTCGACGCTGATCTGATTTCAAGTCCGCGCGCGTGCCTGTCACGCGACCCCGCGCGCATGCGCCGGGTACGGCGCGATGTGAACTCAAGGATCAGGACAAGACGAAATGCGAACCCTCTTACGCCGCCGCGCGTCGCGCGCGCTGGTATGGCTCGCGCTCGCGTCGGTCAGTATGCCGGCGATCGCCGGACCGCTGACCTTCGACACGGCGCTCCAAAAAGCTGCTGCCGACGCGCCGTCGATCAAGGCGAAGTCGCTTCGCGCCGATGCTACCCGATCGGCGCGAAGCGCCGCGGGGCAGTTGCCCGATCCCAAGCTCGCGCTCGGGATCGACAGCTTTCCGATCTCGGGACCGCTCGCGTTCGAGCCACAGCGCGATAATTTCACTTGGGCACGCGTCGGTGTCTCACAGGACATTCCCAATCTCGCCAAGCGTCGCGCGCAACGTGGTCGCGCCGAGGCGGACATTGGCGTCGCCGACGCAGAAACCGGCGTGGAGGCGCGCATCGTCAAGGTCCAGGCCGCGGTTGCCTGGATCAGTCTCGCTTATGCAAAGCGGCGCCTTACGACGCTCGACACGGTACTCCAACGGCTCGACCGCTTCGTCAAAGCGTCGCCCGGTGCGGTCGCGTCGGGGGCGTCGCGGCCAGCGCAGGTTCTCGCCGGGCGCGAAGCCGTTGCGAAATTACAGGACCGGCGCGACGAGCTGGTGTCGATGGTCCGCCGCGCACGTGCCGACCTCACGCGCTGGACGGGCGAAGCCGACCCCGACATCGCAGGTCCGATCCCGGACTTCACGGTAGAGCCGGCGCGCTTGCGCGCGTCGCTTCGCCAGCATCCGACACTGGTGTTGGCCGGCGCCACGATCGGTCGCGCAGATGCCGATCTCCGCATCGCCGAGGCCGAACGGCGTCCCGATTTCGGCGTCGATCTGTCCTACCAACGCCGCGATCCCCGGTTCGGCGATTACGTGTCTGCCGGGGTCACGATCGGCCTGCCGTTGTTCAAAAAGCGGCGTCAGGAACCGTTGATCGCGGCCCGCGCTGCCGATGCCAACAGTGCACGCGCCGGCGCAGATGCCAGTTTGCGCGATCTGACCGCCGATCTCGAAGCAGGTCTTGCCGATCACGCGATGCACCACGCGCAATGGTCGCGCGCCCGCGACGTGCTGCAGCCCCTCGCCGAGCAGCGGGTGATGCTCGAGACCGGCACCTACAGCGCCGGGCGCGCCACCCTCACCGACATCGCTGACGCGCATGCCGCGCTTGCCGATGCGGCCCTCACCACGCTCGATCGCGAGGCGACTGTCGCCGCGGATGGCGCGCGGCTCATTCTCCTGTTCGGGAGCGCCGACCAATGACCCTCACATCCCCTCAACGGTCGCAGCTCGCTGCGACACTTGCCGCTGTCGCCCTCGTCGCGGGCGCTGGAGGCTATTATCTGGCCGGTTCGCGGAATGGGGCACCTGTCGCCGCGACGCCGGGTACTCCTCGCAAGCCACTCTATTATTACGACCCGATGGTGCCGCAGGAGCATTACGACAATCCGGATTCCCTGTCGTCGATGGGGATGAAGACGATCCCCAAATATGCCGACGCGAGTAGCGGCCCAACGGCAAAGCCAGGCGTTACGGTCGACCCTTCGGCAATGCAGAGCCTCGGCATCCGGCTCGCGACCGCGACCACCGGCACGTTGGCCGGCACGCTCGATGTGACCGGTGCGGTCGACTTCAACCAGCGCGATGTCGCGGTCATCCAGGCACGCGCCGCAGGGTTCATCCAGCGGGTCTATGGCCGCGCACCGGGCGACATAATCCGTGCCGGGGCGCCGATCGCGGACGTGTTGGTCCCCGAATGGGGTGGCGCACAGGGCGAATATGAAGCGGTGCGCAAAACCGGCGATCCATCGTTGATCGCTGCCGCACGCCAGCGTCTGCGACTGGTCGGCATTCCGGGCGGCGTGGCGGGCGGGCGCGGGATGACCACCATCCGCAGCCCGATCGGGGGCGTTATCCAGACACTCGATGCCCGCGCCGGGGTCACGCTCGCGCCCGGGCAGACGCTTGCCCAGGTTAACGGCCTCGCCACGGTCTGGTTGAACGCCGCGGTGCCGGAAGTGCGCGCAAGCGCTTTTAAAGTTGGGCAGACTGCGAATGCCGAGCTGGCGGGGTTCCCCGGCGAGCGCTTCACCGGCCGCGTTATCGCCGTCTTGCCGACGACGCAGGCGGACAGCCGAACGCTGACGGTACGGATCGAACTGCGCAACCCAGGCGGTCGCCTGCGCCCCGGCATGTTCGCGACCGTCCATCTAGGCGGTACGTCCGACACCGCGCTGCTGGTGCCGAGCGAAGCCGTGATCCGCACCGGCAAGCGCACGCTCGTCATGCTCGCCGATGGCAAGGGTCGTTTCCGACCGGCCGAGGTCCGTATCGGGCGCGAGGCAAGCGGCCAGACCGAAATCCTAGCCGGACTGGCGTCAGGGGAGAAGGTCGTCGCATCGGGCCAGTTCCTGCTCGATAGCGAGGCGAGCCTGACCGGCATCGCCGCGCGGCCAATCACGGGCGACACGAAGTGATCGCGCGGATCATCGAGGCGTCCGTCAAGGCGCGCTTCCTAATCCTGCTCGCCGCCCTCGCGCTGATCGTGGTCGGAGTGGGCGCTTTGCGCTCGACCGCGGTCGATGCGCTGCCCGACCTGTCCGACGTCCAGGTCATTATCCGCACCACCTATCCGGGCCAAGCCCCACAGATCGTCGAGAACCAGGTCACGCATCCGCTTGCGACGACGATGCTGTCCGTGCCGGGCGCGCGCGTGGTGCGCGGCTATTCGTTCGTCGGCGACAGCTTTGTCTATGTGCTGTTCGACGACGCGACCGATCTCTATTGGGCGCGCAGCCGGGTACTCGAATATCTGAGCCAGGTGCAAAGCCGCCTGCCCGAGGGTGCAAAGGCATCGCTCGGCCCGGATGCTACCGGGGTGGGCTGGGTCTATGAATATGCGCTGGTCGACCGGACCGGGCGTCATGACCTCGCACAGCTCCGCAGCATCCAGGACTGGTTCCTGCGCTACGAATTGAAGACCGTGCCGGGGGTCGCCGAGGTCGCGAGCATCGGCGGCATGGTGAAAGAGTATCAGGTCGTGCTCGATCCGCAGAAATTGGCCGCTTACGGCATCACCCATGAGGCGGTGACCGAGGCACTGAAGCGCGGTAATCAGGAGAGCGGCGGATCGGTCCTAGAGATGGCCGAGGCCGAATATATCGTCCGAGCGACCGGCTATCTGAAGACGCTCGACGATTTCCGCAGCGTGCCGCTCAAGACGGTAGGCGGCGTGCCCGTGACACTCGGCGACGTCGCCACGGTTCAAATCGGGCCGGAAATGCGTCGCGGGTTGGCCGAGCTCAACGGCGAGGGCGAGGTTGCAGGCGGTGTCATCGTGATGCGCCAGGGCAAGAATTCGCGCGAGGTAATTGACGGGGTACGGGTTCGGCTCGAGGAATTGAAGAAGAGCCTGCCACCCGGCGTGGAGGTCGTCACCACCTATGACCGGTCGGGCCTGATCGATCGCGCGGTCGACAATCTGCGTAGCAAGCTGATCGAGGAGTTCATCGTCGTGGCGCTCGTCTGCGCGCTGTTCCTCTGGCACGTTCGATCAGCGCTGGTCGCCATTCTCACGCTGCCGCTCGGTATCCTCATCGCCTTCATCGCGATGCGCGTGCAGGGACTGAACGCCAATATCCTTTCGCTGGGCGGCATCGCCATCGCCATCGGCGCAATGGTCGATGCGGCCGTCGTCATGATCGAAAACGCGCACAAGCATCTCGAACATTGGGCGCAAGACCATCCCGACGAAACGTTGGCGGGTGCCGAGCGCTGGCGCGTGATCACCGCCGCAGCGGTCGAGGTCGGCCCGGCGCTGTTTCTCAGCCTTCTCATCATCACGTTCTCGTTCGTGCCGATCTTCTCGCTTCAGGGTCAGGAAGGGCGGCTGTTCGCGCCCCTCGCCTTCACCAAGACCTATGCGATGGCGGGCGCTGCGATCCTGTCGATCACGCTGATCCCGGTGCTGATGGGGTTGCTGATCCGCGGCCGCATCCCGTCCGAGAATGCCAATCCGATCAATCGCGTCCTCGCCCGCATCTACCGTCCCGCGCTCGACTGGGTATTGGCGCGGCCGAAACAGGCGCTGGTCATCGCCGGCCTCGTGTTTGCGACCAGCCTCTGGCCGATCAGCCAGCTAGGCGGCGAGTTCATCCCGCAGATGAACGAGGGCGACCTGCTCTACATGCCGTCCGCGCTGCCCGGAATCTCGACAGCCAAGGCCGACCAGCTTCTCCAGCTCACCGACCGGCTCATCAAGACCGTACCCGAAGTGGAAAGCGTGTTCGGCAAGGCCGGCCGCGCCGACACAGCGACCGACCCTGCCCCGCTCGAAATGTTCGAAACCACGATCCGCTTCAAGCCCAAGGATCAGTGGCGCGCGGGCATGACGCAGGACAAATTGATCGATCAACTCGACACGGCGGTAAAGGTGCCGGGCCTCGCCAATTTCTGGATTCCCCCAATCCGTAACCGGATCGAAATGCTGTCGACCGGCATCAAGAGTCCGATCGGTATCAAGGTGGCAGGCGCGAACCTCGCCGAGATCGATGCGGCCGCGCGCGAGATCGAACAGGTCGCGAAAACCGTGCCTGGGGTCGGCTCGGCGCTGGCCGAACGCCTCACCGGCGGGCGGTATATCGATGTCGATATCAACCGGGCCGCTGCGGCACGCTATGGTCTCAACGTCGCCGATGTGCAGTCGGTCGTGTCGAGCGCGATTGGGGGAGAGACGATCGGCCAGACCGTCGAGGGACTCGCGCGTTATCCGATCAGCGTGCGCTACCCGCGTGAGCTGCGCGACAGCATCGATGACTTGCGAAACTTAGCCGTGCTGACGCCGGCAGGGCAGCAGATCACGCTCGGCACCGTCGCCGACGTTCGCATCACCGATGGACCGCCGATGCTGCGCAGCGAGAACGGCCGACCGGTGACGTGGATCTACATCGATGGACGCGGCGCGCCGCTCACCACCATCGTTCGTGATCTGCAGAACGTGATCGCCGCCAAGGTGAAACTGCCGCCCGGCGTCAGCGTCACCTATACCGGCCAGTTCGAGTATCTGCAGCGCGCGGTCGAGCGATTGAAGATCGTCGTTCCGGCGACCTTGGTCATCATTTTCCTGCTGCTCTACGCGACCTTCCGCCGGCTCGATGAAGCCGCGCTGGTGATGGGCACGCTCCCGTTTGCGCTCACCGGCGGTCTATGGCTGCTCTATCTTCTCGGCTACAACCAATCGGTCGCGACCGGTGTCGGGTTCATCGCGCTCGCCGGTGTTTCGGCGGAGTTCGGCGTGGTGATGCTGATCTACCTCAAGCATGCGCTGGATGCCCGAGGCCCAGTGCCGAACGATGCCGAGGTCGAGGCTGCACTGCGCGAAGGCGCCCTCCTTCGTGTCAGGCCCAAGGCTATGACGGTTGCGGTGATCCTGGCCGGTCTGTTTCCGATCCTGATCGGTACAGGCACCGGCTCCGAAGTGATGAGCCGGATCGCGGCTCCCATGATCGGGGGCATGCTCACCGCACCGTTGCTCTCGATGCTGGTCCTGCCGGCAGCGTTTCTGCTGCTGCGGCGCGCCCGGCGATCCACTCACGCTTCGACCCCAGTCCCACCGCTGCAAAGGAATATGCTATGAAGAAGACCCTGTTCGCACTCGCTGTCCTCGCCAGCTTCGCGACGATGACAGCATCGGCGCAGGCGGGCGCTTCCATGCAGGGCATGCCGGTGAAAGGGGCCGTGAAAGTCGGGCGTGGCCGTGGCGTCGTGACTGCGATCGATTCCAAAGCCGCCAAAGTGACGATCCAGCATGGGCCGATCGCGGCACTGGGCTGGCCCGCGATGACGATGGCGTTCACGGCAATCCCACCGGCACTGCTCAAGACCGTGAAAGTCGGACAGCGCGTCGACTTCGCCATGAGGATGCGCGGCTCCCTTGCGGAGGTTACAGCGATCCGCGCGCGTTGATCCTGGGCGGTGCGATCGTTTCCATCGGTACGCGGCAACCATCGCACCTTCCCGAACTCAGCCGATCCCCCCGAAGTATTCGGATCTTCGCGGTAGCCGTCGCCGCTGCCGGCTTGTGAGATACATACTCTTTTGCCGATAATCGGGCGCTACCCTACCGGGCACTGCTCCATCGGCGCCGACCGAGCCACCGTGCCAGCGTCTCTGCCCTCACGGGTGACGATCCTCGCTGGAGGTGTGCCACGCGGCACACCTGTGGACGCGCAGCGCGCGAGCAATGCCCGATCGTTGTTGATGACCTCCCCCCCGGAGGCGATCTGTCGCGGGGAACACCAAGGGCTGCTGCCCTTGCGAAAAACGTTTCTTCCCTTTTCAGCAAGGCGATCGACACGACGATCGTCCGAGCGAGTTCCCGAGCCGCCCGCCATGCGGCAGATCGATCCGGCAACGAGCGCGACGCTTGCTTCCAGGGTGCTGGGGTCTGCTTGGATTTGCAATGACGGCGTGTTTTCGCCTGAGCCTTGTGCCATAGCGGTCGGGCTTGGGCATGGCTTGAACACCATCCTTGGCCCGCATGTGCGGTCGAATGCTGGGTCCCCGATTTCCGTCGGGCGGCCCGCGAAATACAAGACCTTGCTACCGCTTGTCGGTGCGGGGAATACGTGGGGCGTGGTTACCAGTGTTCCCGCGTGTTCAACCGTCCCGGCTACGGGCGGTTGATGGAACGCGCGCCATGTCCTTGATCAAAAGTTTGCTTACGAGTTTCCGCCGGCGTCAAAGCCCATCAAAGGGTTTCTCCGGAAATGGTTCGGGAATGCTTCAGGTCGAAGCGCTGGTGCAGGCACATGGTGACTGGCTGGCTTTTTTGGCCACGATACTCGAACGCGAACGCGTGATCACAAGCGCCGAACTCGCCCGCACCCTGTCCGAATTTGCCGCGCATACAGCCGAAGATCGCCCTGCCGAGGGACAGATCCTTTCCTTTTGGGCCTCACGCATGAACGACACAGCCGCAACTCTCGGCAAGTTTCCGTCCATTCACTAGGGCTATCACTCATGCTGAGTGGCGGCCGCTGCCGATCGCCGAGGTGCGCATGGGTTCGGCCTGCTTCGAAATTGATAACCCGGCGACGCGTAGTGGACGCTCGAACGTGACCTGTTCGCCGCGTTCGCGCGCCGACTCAACTCATTCGCGATGTCAATTTGATCGGCAGAGCCCGTTAGGAGTTATCCCTGATCTGGAGCCGAATCATTCCGCGTCGCGAGTTTTTCGAGAGCATGCTGACCAACGAACCGGGCAGACGTCCTGCCGAAAAGACGCCCCCAACCCCGGCGCCCGATGTAAGCGAACCTGATCGCATTGCCCGCCTGACCGATCGGCAACGGTCTTATCTCCGCCTTGTGCTTCAGAACCGCAACTCGAAGGAGATCGCGGCGGCCACGGGTAGCAGCCACCGGGCGGTCGATAAGCAGCTGTTAAAGGCAAATAATATCCTCGGTGTGCCGACCCGTTTTGATGCCGCGCGGCTCCTGGCGGAGTACGACGGAGGGGTAGAGCCGTTACCCCCTGCAAACGACCTACCTTCCGCGCCGCCAACTTTCCCGCTTCTCCTCCCGTTGCCGACCGCTGGGGCGGCAGCGAATATGCTCACCTGGAAGCAGGTTGCCGTCTGGACCGCGATCATCTCGATCGTGACCCCCTTGGGCCTGACCGCAGCCGGCATGGCGATTGTAACGCTGCTTCTTCTGCTCGGGCTGAAACCAATGTGACGGGCGCGCGGTGCCCAAGGAGGCATTATGCAATCCCTTTCGAACACAAGCCGGATCGTCGCGGACGAACTGCGCAGAGCGGAGCGATCGATCAATCTAGCCACACGCGATACGGCGCAATTTTTGCTGACCACGCTCGAGGCGACGGAGGCGCACAGCCTATCCGCCGCCATGACGCAGCGCACGGTGAAGGCGACGGTCGCGGCGCTGTCGGCCCTCGTCGATGGTCAGGATCAGATGGCAATGCGAGCGCATCTGTTCGTCGAGAAGGTCGGTCGCCAACTGGGTCTGACGGAGACGAGCTGGGGCGAGAATTTGCCGAAGCCATCATCTGCGTCGCTCGAGGAGATCGACTTTCCGCCGATTGTCGAGGTTACGTCACCGCAGGGGTAACGGCGGGCGGGCCGGGAGAAATCCTATGAGCGCCCAGATAGTCCTCGCGGTCATCTTCAACCTCGTCATGGTCGGCGTGCTGCTGTTCGCGGCACTCAGAGGGGGCAGGCCCGAGCGATTGGGCGCGCTCATCAACGTGGCGGGGTTCGCCACGACTACGGCTATTCGGTTGATCGCAGCGAGACAAGGCTGGGCTCCAGGTGAGGTATCGATCCTGGTGATTGATGCGGGCGTCGCCGCCGGGTTCTACTGGCTCGGCGTTACGACGACCCGCTTCTGGCCGATCTGGGCGGCAGGGTTTGCTGTAGCCGATCTCTTCATGAGCCTGTTCGGCGCCCTGCTACCCCGCGTGCCGCTCTTTGCCTACCATACAGGGCTTGGGATCTACGCCTACCTCGCGCTCGGCGCGCTTGCGCTCGGCACATTCCGCTTGCCGGCGAACGCCGAGCCCTACATCCGAAACGGATCAAGACGATTATGGGTGCAGCATCTGAAGGAGACGACTTGATCGACGTCGTCGTGCGGCTGCCGCGCAAGGCGATCGAGGACACTTTGCTGTCTATGCCGCCAGACGCGAGGGACCTGTCCGAGCGCAGGCTTGCCGAGGCCAGGGCGGTGTTGACCGGCCGGCGTCGGCGGGCGACCCACTTCAACGGGGTCCGCTTTTATGATCCGAGCTGGGACATGATCCTGGAGCTTTACGTGGCCACGTGCGAGCGGCGCCGCATCGCTGTGTCCCAGCTTTGTAAGCTTAGCCGAGGCTCGACGACCACCGCTTTGCGCCACATCGAGCATCTCGAGGCGCTTGGATACATAGTTAGACAAACGGATCCCGATGACGGACGCCGCCTGATTGTCGGCACGCTCACTCCCCTTCTTGCTGCTTCGGAGCAGTGGCTCGATCTTCAGATCGCGGAGTCCCGAATACAGGATCGGAGATCGGGCTGACGATTTCTACGGGTCACACAAGACTCCGTTCTCTCGGTCGCCAGTGACATATCGAACGATCGAAAAAGTCCCACTCGATCTACCGGTTGGACAGACGGTGGCAGCCAATTTCGAGCCTGAACTTGCAATTCCTCGCTGCCTTAACTGACATTTCCCCGCCACGCATACCCGGCGCGGCGCTGAGGAGGACCCTCTCCTTCTGTGCTTCATGTTACGTGGGGCTGCCGAATCGCCCGATTCTCACGCCGTTACCGAAAGCACGAGCGAGAGCGCGACGGCGTTACCAATAGCACGTGTCTCAACGGCACGGCGTTATCGATAGCACGTGCGACGATCGACGCTTCGTTAACGATAGCACGTGATTATTGCCCGTTCCGTTACCGATAGCACGATTCATCGCCCACGACCGATCGGCCAGCGCCGCTTAACACTCGTTGCTGTGGATCAGCTCAACGCTGACCGCCGCCGCCCACTCGGGCGGGCGTCACAACGATCAAGGGGGACGCTGTGCCGACATGAAAAACCCGGCACGAGGCCGGGCTTTTCGGGACGCCTGCTAGGACGGATGTGAGAATTCTCACTTAGCTGGCTCCCTTCCATATTGCTACTCCAAAGCGCCGATCGTGGCGCCACGGTGTCGCTTTGTCTGCACGGGCTCCCCCTTCCAGGGAGAACGAACGATGGCTGCTGCCCATAGCCCCGGCAGGGGACTGCGCCGTTTTGACGAGCATGCCGCCAAGGCAACGAAGCTCGTCGAGGAATTTCGCGGCCTCGAGACCGGGCTGGCACCTTCTAACGCGCTTGCCGCGCTGAAACGCGCAGCTCCTTATATGGGTGTCCCCCTCCGCGTGGTCTCCGTGATCGACCTACTCTTTGCCTGGACGAAGCCGCAGGACTGGAAGGGTGGGCAAATCCCCGTCGTTTGGCCGTCGAACGACTTGCTCGCGCAAAAGCTGGGAGTGACCGTCCGTCAGGTCCAAAAGCTACTGAACCAGGCCCAAGCCTTCGGTCTGATCAGCTTTCGAGATAGTCCGAACGGTCACCGTGGCGGGCGCCGTGGGACCGAGGGCTACATCACGTGGGGTTACGGCATCGTCCTCGCTCCGATCGGCACCAGGCTTCAAGAATTTGCGGCTCGCGCAGCCAAGGGAGCTGCGGAGGACGCGGCACTGACAGTGCTCCGCAAGCGCCTTGCCGCTGCCCGCCGAAACATCAGGACTCTGGCCCAAACCGCATTCGACGACGACCTTCACGATCTGAAGGCGGGTGATGATCTCGCTTTGGCGCTGATGGCCACCGACCAGATGCGAGGCGTCCGCGATGCTGGCCTTTTGACGGCTTGCGTCGAGCAGATAGAAGAGCGTGCGCGGAGCCTCGCTCAGGCGGTTTCGACCAAGATTGTCGTCCCAGACACGTGTTCGGCTCATGATAATAGTTCATGCTGGGATGCTCATGAAGACATCGACTCAACAACTACAAAGCACCTCCAATCTGCTAAAGCAGATACAAGTAGTGGCTTAGCGAACGGAAGTAGTGAGAATAGGGGCGCCCTCCCCTCTCAACCTCAAACCGCCGTCGACGACGATCTGGAGAAGCACGGTGTCGATCCGGGGTTCATCATGTCGATCGCGCCGGAGCTCTGTTCCGGTCTGCTCTACCGCGAAGGATCGTGGGGCGAGGTGGTCGCCACCGCGGAGCGGCTTGCGGGCCAGTCGGGGATCAGCAGTCACGCGTTCAAGGAGGCGTGTCGCATCATGGGCCAGCGAGGTGCTGCTGCCTCCGTCATCGCCACCATCCAGAAATACCGGCGCGGGGAGGTCCAGCGGCCCGGCGCATATCTTCGCGGGATGAGCAGCAAGGCTGGCAAGGGCGAATTGAACCTTGGGCGAACGCTCCACGGTCTCAAGGACACGAGCCGTGCTGTTGCCATGCGCGGGATGTCCGATGGGACCGACGCGACACCGATCGGGAGCCTGATGTCGCGGCTCGTTAACCGGGGATCCGGACTACGGTGACGGGTTCTCAGCATCCTTTCAGTGGCTTGGACGTCGAACTGCACACCAAATCTCGGGACGCCTTGCACGGCGTTACCGATAGCACGAGTCACGACGGTGTTTGCCGTGGCCCGCACCTGCCAAAATGTGAAACACATCCCGATTTCCCAGCTAAATCGCTCCAAATCCTCGTGCTATCGGTAACGCGGTCGCTTATCCGACTGCAGGTTTTCGCCCGATCCGGTATAAGCGGTTTTACTGCATGAAGCTGATGGGAGCCCCGACGATGGATTCGCGAGAAGTCGCTCTCACCCAGGGTAAGCTGTTCGACTATCTCGACAGCCCGCTACATGGCAAAGTCCGTGGCGAACAAAGCATCATGGACTTTCCGCTGTTCTCATTAGCAAAGCGGCCTCAAATGGAGGCGATGACCTACGAGATGGAGGGCGTCAAAATCGAGATCAAGCCCAGTTCGAGCGGAATCGCGACGATGTGGGATAAAGAAGTCCTGATCTACGTCCTATCGTTGATGGTGCAGCATATCGGTCGGACCGGTGGTGAAGTACAGAACGTCTTCACCTTCAATGCACACGACTTCTTCCGGGCCACCGGCGTCGGACGCCCATCGAAGCGTGATTACGATCGCTTCATCGAAGCGCTCGGTCGTCTGCAGGGTACGCAGATCCGCACTAACATCAAAACCGGCACCGTGGGGACGAAGGGCTTCTTCTCCTGGTTCGCGGAAGCGCAGGCGACCACTCGCGAAACGGCCAGCGGCGTCGATCAACTCATGCCGGTCCGTGTTCAACTTTGTGATTGGCTCGTCCGCGCGGTCTCGCGCGACAGCCGCATCTACGACTATCACAACGACTATTTCCGTCTCGGCTCGATCGAGCGGCGCCTTTATGAGTTGGCGCACTGCTATTGTCGTGATGAAGAATATGAGATGCCTCTGGAGATGCTGGGCGCGAAAATCGGCTCCACATCGCCGCTCCGCACGTTGAAAAGCCAGCTGAAGAAGATCGCAGCAGAGAATAAGATGCCGAGCTATTCGATCGAGGTGCGTGAAGTCGTCCCGGCAGTCCCTGCGCGGGATAAACTTGGCCGAAGAGTCGGAAAGCCCGAGACGGTCGTTGTGATGCGGCCCAAGGATAAGTTGACAGGTGGTCGTGCCGCATTGGCAGCCTGATATCGAAAATTATACCTGACATTCTGTTCGCCTAGCGTCGGCCGTCCATCGTGGCTGGCTCGGGGAGTTTGCTTCGCGGTAGCGATGCTCCGTCATGCAAAAGGCGCTGAGAGGAGAGGGAGCCTTCGGCTTGTTGATCCGGTGATGAGCACCGGGCGATAAAACCGGAGACCCTCGATGCGCACTTCAGCCGCAGCTCTCGAACTCGATTTCACCGAACCGTCGATCACGGCCGCCAAGGCGGTCGCCGACAACATCGCCAGAAACGGATCGCTTCAGCGCGACACGCTGCTGTGGGTCATGGAGCAAGCCTATGGCGGATCCTCGGCCGACGGTCGCTGGTCACTCCGCGACGCCTACGACATGCTCGAACTTGCCGAGGTCATGTATCTGGCGAAGGCCGACCTGCCGTCCACCCCGGGCGATTGCCTCGCCGCGCTGACCGAGCTGGTCGCCGCCCTGCCGACGCACACCGTCCGCAGCGAAGAGCAAATCGAGCTTCAGCAATTCTCGACCCCCGCCCCGATCGCCTACCTCGCTGCGCTCGCTGGCAGGATCGCGGCCACGGATCTGGTCCTCGAACCCTCTGCCGGCACCGGCCTGCTCGCCGCCTTCGCGCACCGCGCCGGTGCCCGCCTGGTCCGCAACGAGATCGATCCGGCTCGTGCCGAGATGCTCGCAGCCGCCTTCCCGGGCGTCGCTGTCACGCGCCACGACGGCGAGCTGATCCACGATCTACTCGAACCAACGATCCGGCCCACGGCCGTCCTCATCAATCCTCCCTTCTCGCGCAGCATCGGTCGCCACGCCGACCCGCTGGCCGCCTTCCGGCATTTACGTGCCGCGTTGATGCGGCTGGCGGCCGGAGGCCGCTGCGCCGCCATCCTCCCCGATCGCGTCGACACGACGAGCCGCGCTTGGGCGAAGGCGATCGAGGGTTGCACGCTGACGCTGCACCTCGAACTGCCGGCGAACGCCTATGCGAAGCATGGCACCAGCCAACTTGTGAAGATCATGGTGCTGGAAAAGGGGACCGGCACGCCTGCCGAGCTGATCTGCTGCGCGACGCTCGCGGAGGCGCTTACGGCGATCGCCGCAAAGGCCGCTCCGCCTGTGTCCCCACCTGTCCCGAGCACGGCCTCGCTGCTCGCACGCCCGAGCGGGCGCAGCTCGCTTCTTGGCGGCTTGGCGAACAAACCGCGTCTGAGCGCGCCACCCGCAAAAGCCGCGCGGTCGCAGACCGCGACCCCGATCGACTACACCGTGTTCGCCGAGCCGCTTCCGACCGGCGAGTCTGTCGGTATGTACCTGCCCTACCGGCCGAGCCGCATCGCCATCCCCTGCGCATCCGCGCATCCAACCGCGCTGGTGGAATCGATCGCCATGGGCTCGATCACAGCGCCGCGTCCGATCTATGTCCCTACGCTGCCGCAAGCGGTTGTCGACGCGAAGACGCTCTCCGACGCGCAGCTCGAGACGCTGATCTATGCCGGAGATGCCTTCGAGCGCGACAGCCCCGGACTGTTCAAACCCGTCGAGGAGGGGCTCTCGATCGCACCATCGGAGGACGGCCGTCCATACCGCACCGGCTTCTTCCTCGGTGACGGCACCGGCGCCGGCAAAGGCCGCCAGGTCGCCGCGATCATCCTCGACCAATGGCTGCGTGGTCGCCGCAAGCACATCTGGGTCTCCAAGACCGAGACGCTGCTCGAAGATGCGCGTCGCGACTGGACCGCTGTTGGCGGTCTCGCGCTCGACATCCAGCATCTCAATCAGTGGAAACTCGGCTTGGCAGTAGGCGCGGCCGAAGGCGTGCTGTTCCTCACTTATGCGACGCTGCGCTCCAATCGCGGTGACAAGAGCACCCGGCTCCAGCAGATCCTCGAATGGGTCGGCGACGATTATGACGGCATGATCGTGTTCGACGAGGCGCACGAGATGGCCGGTGTCGCAGGCGGCGAAGGCCGCTTCGGCACCAAGGATGGCTCCGACCAGGGGATCGCCGGCGTCCGCCTGCAGAACCTCCTTCCGCGCGCTCGCGTCCTCTACGTGTCCGCGACAGGCGCATCCGACGTCAACAATCTGGCCTATGCCACGCGGCTCGGCCTGTGGGGTCTGGGCACGGCGTTCGCCGATCGACGGACCTTCGTCGACTCCCTGCGCCGGGGCGGGATCGCCGCGCTGGAACTGATCGCGCGCGACTTGAAAATGCAGGGCCTCTACGTCTCGCGTGCGTTGAGCTTCGCCGGCGTCGAGTACGACATCCTCGAACACAAGCTGACCGTCGACCAAATCGAGGTCTATGACGCCTATGCCGATGCGTGGGCGATCATCCACAGCAACCTTCGCGCGGCGCTGGACGCGACCCGCGTTACGGACAGCTTCTCGAACGACACCTATAATAGCGGCGCCAAGGCCGCTGCGTTGTCGATCTTCGAGTCCACCAAACAGCGGTTCTTCTGCCAACTCCTGATCGGCATGAAGCTGCCCTCACTCGTGCCCGCGATCCGCGCCGATCTCGCCCGCGGCGAGAGCGTCGTGATCCAGCTCGTCTCGACGTCCGAGGCAATGCTCAACCGGGCACTGGCGGCTCTTACGATTGAGGAACGCGCCAATCTCGACATCGAGCTTTCGCCCAGGGAGTTTCTCATGTCGTACCTCACGGCCGCCTTCCCGGTTCGGCAGATGAAGACCTTCGTCGACGAGACCGGCAAAACCCGCTCCGAACCGATGTCGGACGAGGACGGCCGCCCTGTCTTCAGCCAGGAGGCGCTCGAGATGCGCGACAATCTTCTCGAGCAGCTCTGCGCGCTGCCGATCGTCGGATCCGCGCTCGATCACATTATCGGGCATTTCGGCACAGATGCGGTCGCCGAGGTCACGGGGCGCAGCCGTCGCGTCATCATTGACGCCCATGGCCGCCAGCGCGTCGAAAGCCGCTCGCCCCGCACCAATCTCGCCGAGACCGACGCCTTCATGCGCGGTGCGAAGAAGATCCTGATCTTCTCCGACGCTGGCGGCACCGGCCGCAGCTATCACGCGAGCCTGACGTGCGAAAACCAGTCGCGCCGCAATCATTACCTCCTCGAGCCGGGCTGGCGTGCTGACGCCGCCATCCAGGGGCTCGGCCGCACACACCGCACCCACCAGGCGACCGCGCCGCTGTTCCGGCCGGTGTCGACCGACTGCCGGGGCGAACGTCGCTTCATCTCGACGATCGCGCGCCGGCTCGACAGCCTGGGCGCGCTCACCCGGGGCCAGCGACAGACCGGCGGTCAGGGCCTGTTCGACCCGCGCGACAACCTCGAAAGCGACTATGCCAAGGAGTCGCTCGAACAATGGTTCCGCCTGCTCGCCAATGGTAAGCTGCGCTCGACCACACTGGACGAGTTTCAGAAACTGACCGGCCTCGAGCTGGAGGGCGAAGGTGGCGGGCTCAAGGAGGAGATGCCCCCGATCCAGCGCTGGCTCAATCGCATCCTGGCGCTGCGCATCGCCATGCAGAACGCGATCTTCGACGAATATCTCGGGCTGATCGAGGCGCGGATCGAGGCGGCCAAGGAGGCCGGCACGCTCGATCTTGGCGTCGAGAGCATCAACGCCGAGCGCATCACGATCCTCGATCGCACCGTCATCCGGCGCGACCAGACCAGCGGCGCCGAGACCGAGATCCTCCGGTTGGAGACCGAGGAACGCTACAAGCCGCTCGCGCTCGATCGCGCTATGCGGATCCTCGGCGACGAAGCTCGTCCGATCGTCAACCGCAAGTCGGGCAAGGCCGCGATCCGGTGCAGCACCTACTCGCTCACCGACGACGATGGCGAGATCGTGCGCCGCTACGAGCTGGTCCGCCCGACGCGCACCGAACGGATGCGGCAGGATCTTCTGCTCGAAACGATGTGGGAAGATGCCAGCGAGGCGGAGTTTTCCGCGCTGTGGCAGGCCGAGGTCGAGGACATGTTGGGCAAGATCCGCACCAACACCCTCTACCTCGTCACCGGCCTGCTCCTGCCGGTCTGGGACCGCCTGCCCGATGATCACGTCCAGGTCTGGCGTCTCAACACCGACGACGGCCAGTCTTTCCTCGGCCGCATCGTCCCTGCGCCGCTGGTGACCAAGCTCGCGGACGCCTTCGGCATCGCCACCACCATCACGGTGTCGGGTGCCGAGACCGCCAGGCACGTCATGGGGACGGCTGAGATCACCGCGCTCGGTGCGTATCGGCTGAAGCGCAGCCTGGTCGCCGGCCAGCAGCGCCTCGAACTGCTCGACTGGCCGTACACGCGGTTGGCCGAGCTGAAGGCAGCCGGATGCTTCATTGAGATCATCCAGCACAAGACGCGGATCTTCGTTCCCGTCGTGACCGCTGCGACCGTGATCGACCGGATCATGCGTGCTGCCTAAGAATTCTGAGTCTAATGAGTGCGTTGTGGGGCGGCGGAAGCAGCCTCGCGTGGTGTCACAACCGTTCGAGGCTGTTGAAAAAGGCCTGCGCGAAATAGGCGTGGCGGATGACTGGTGACGCCGGCCACCGAAGGATACGCCCCGTATCAGGCCGGCGCGGCCTGCCGGGCGAGCAGTTGAAGGT
>NZ_JAXOJQ010000012.1:0-51567 GCF_036663815.1 Parasphingomonas frigoris
CCCCCCCCCCCCGCCCCCCCCCCCCCCCCCCCCCCCCCCGCCCCCCCCCCCCGCCCGCCCCCCCCCCCCCCCCCCCCCCCCCCCCCCCCCCCCCCCCCCCCCCCCCCCCCCCCCCCCCCCCCCCCCCCCCCCCCCCCCCCCCCCCCCCCCCCCCCCCCCCCCCAAGACCCAGATACGTTCATCCGCATGGCCTCCCGCCGCCAAGCGCGAGGCATGGCGCGCACGGACGTTCATCCTCCGTGATCCCGGTGGCAATCTCATAGCCTTTGCCGGGCGGGAAGAATGACCCTGCGGCGTCGGATCGTCATCGTCTCGGGCGCTCCGGGTGCCGGCAAGACGATGTTGGCGGTCCCGCTCTCGCGGCAGCTCGGCTTCGCGCTCTTTTCCAAAGATCTTGTGAAGGAGACGCTTACCGACGCGCTGGGAGCTGGTGCAGGCGACCTTGCGACATCACGTCGGATCGGGGGGGCCGCCATGGAATTATTGTGGATGCTGGCGGGTCATACGCCTCAGGCGGTGCTTGAAGCCAATTTCCGTCCGCATAGCGACTATGAGCGCGCCCAACTCGGCGCATTAGATGCGACCATCGCTGAGGTGTACTGCGATTGCGGCCCGGCCGAGGCCGCCAGGCGCTTCCAGGATCGGGCCGCCATAGCCGGCCATCATGCCGCTCACCCGCTCAAGGAGATGCCGCCCGAGATGCTGGCGGAGTATGATAGGCCA
This sequence comes from Parasphingomonas frigoris, assembly GCF_036663815.1. NCBI lineage: Bacteria > Pseudomonadati > Pseudomonadota > Alphaproteobacteria > Sphingomonadales > Sphingomonadaceae > Parasphingomonas > Parasphingomonas frigoris. Next base: position 724 of record NZ_JAXOJQ010000012.1, read on the forward strand.
GTCGGGATTGGAAATGTTATCCGGGTAGATACCCGCGTTACCGTCGATCTGGAGTTGGTCGCAGAGCAGGTTCTACGCGTATTTCGGTGAATCGGCCGAAACCAAAAAAAAGCATCCTTTTGCGAGAGTGCAGGAGCCTCAGACGGATAGGCGGTATCGCCGCATGTATAGGTCTCCCCGTGCATAAAGGTCGCTATTGCGCGGGACTGCCACGGTTCCCTCGTAGCTTGGTCCTGCCTTATCCAGCGTGCGGCAAGAAGCAGTGTTATCCGGTCGAACCGTGATCCAGACTTCTCCGAAACCGTGGCCGCGAGCAATCGGGCGCAATGCCGTTAGCACCTCGCTCGCTTAGCCGTGTCCGCGATGTTCTGGTTCGACCTTGTATCCTACATGACCGCCATACATCCGCATTTAGCTCGTGTTCCCGAGGCGAAGCTGGATGGTGCCAACTACCTTCCCGTCAGCCACGATCTCGTAGAATTCGGCCGGTGACCAACCCCGTGCCGGCTCGGCATCTGTGACCTTCTGCAACTTCAAATTGACCGCCATGTTCGCCCCTAGCGTCCCATGCTTCCACCTATCAGGCCATTAAGCACGCGATACGAAGCTACACACTCTTTCCCGTTTGAGCATCGTTTACGGGATAGCCAAGTTCATAGGATGAACGTTTTTAACAGCTCCATAGCGAATTAGCTGTGGCTAGCTCGCCAGCAGAATTGCTGATTTGCAGCAGTTTTTTCCGGCTTCCTTCGCGAGGTATAGTGCACGGTCGGCAGAGGTCAGCAAAGTCTGGGGCATTCTGGCTGTTGCACCGTCACGGGCGAGCGCGGTAGCTACGCCGATGCTTACAGTGATTACCCCTCCTACTTCTACTCCGTGGGGGATCTGCAACGCCTCGACCGCAGCCCTGATATGCTCAGCGACGTCCATAGCATGATCACGGTTAGCCTCAGGTAGTACGACGGCCAACTCCTCACCCCCATATCTGGCCACCACATCTTTATCGCCGCTGGTTGCTGAAAGGAACGCGGTTGCGACGCTGCGGAGGCAATCGTCCCCCACCTGATGGCCATGAGCGTCGTTGAACTTTTTAAAGTGATCGATATCCGCAAGCAGAAGCGAGATCTGTGACTTGGCAACAAGCGTCCGCTTCCACTCTCCCGAAAGCGCCTCATCAAACGCCCGGCGATTGCCAAGACCGGTAAGGCCGTCCTTCATCGCCATGGTACGCAACTCGTCTTCAAGAGCCTTGCGCTGAGATACGTCGCGCATGATGACGGCTCGGTCCCCCGGGGTCCCCGAGTTCAGATGCTCGACAACCCTTGAGGCTACTTCAACCCAGAGCAGGGAGCCATCGCCGCGAATGACGCGAACGGTGACCGTCGCATCATTCGAGCCGCCACCCATTACGACCCGGTTAGCTTCAACAAGAACCGGAAGATCTTCGTGGAATACGAACTCGAAGACAGGGTGCCCGATCACCTCGGACGGCGATCGGAGAAAGAACCGCTCGGAGGAGCCAGAAATATAGCTGAAGGTCATGTCAGGCCCAACTAGGGCGATGACATCGCTGGAATGCTCCGCGATCAGCTGGAGAACGGCTGATGCCTTCGCGTCGTCAGGTGCCCAAGGTCTCAAACCGCTACTCCCGAGATACGCAACGCACCAAGGCGTCGGAGTGGTTCGTAAGCCTTCCGCACCTAACGGTCGATGAAGATCGCGCCTTCTCGGTCATCATTGCGAGCCGCGACACCTAGGTTCGTCAATGCAGCAGATTCCGAGAAGGCGCGCCTTCGCGGGCCGCGCTCTATCTCCGCTCCGCTCCGACCGAGCCGCTTTGCGTCTCGTCCCATGCGGGCGACGATCGCTCGCGCGCGCAGGCTGACGCCCGCGATGATAGGGAACGCGGATCAGCGGAGTGCACACTGCGTCTTCTGGTGAAGACGACAGGGTGCGCGCATCGTCGTGACCGCGCGACACTCTCGCTCTGCCCGGGGGGTGCGGCAGCGGCTGCCCCCCAGGCCCGCGCGCGCGCCGCCGCACCGGCCGGTCGCCGCAAGGGTGCGTTGCTCGTGTGCGCCGCGCTGGCGCGCCGCGGTGATGAACGCCGGCTTCGCCGGCGAGATCCGTTCGCCTGGGGGTTTCTTCAAATTTGCCATCTGTTCATCTCGATCGTGTTGCCGGCCTTGGAACAACCAGTTCGTACAGGTACTACCCACGCAGGGAAGCTAAATGCGCCTCGATGATCGCTCAAGAAGCGGGATCTTCTTGCGGACGGTCTTCTGCGAGCGCCCCATAGCCTTTGCGATCGCGGGGACATCCTCACCAGCAGTGATTCGGGCATTGAGCTCCGCATAATCGGACTGAGCCCACAGTCGCGTGACCGCCATGTTGACCCCTCTCCTGGCCTTCGCGCGCCATGCGGGTCTTCGACTCGCTCTAGCGACCATCCATTCTCCTTTCAGACGCTCGAGCCGTCTATCCCCTGCTCAATGTTCCCTCACTCGATGGGCGATCGAAGCAAAGGGCTGCGGCCTTCCCCCAGTGCGGTATCGGGCTTAGAGGTCACCGACGCGGCCTCATCGCGCGCGTAACCTTACCCACATACCGACCGGTCGGTGTGTGAGCTTTATGATGAGTCGAGGATATCGACAGGCGCTCGCGATAAGCTGCCGACGAAGCCGGGACGCTCATCGCCGCAAAGGCTTTGCGGCTGCCCAAACTCCTGTTTGGTAGCTATGTTTGCCACAATCACGCAGAGAGTTCATGTAGGGTGTGGCATTCCGTCCAGATTTGCCGAGCTCCCTATCTCGAAGCCGCCGCTTCGCAGGACATCTCTACGACCAAGTCTACGACTGGGCTTACGAATGCCGTGGCTCGCCAACGATTGGAGCAAGTTCGCCCTTTCCGTTCGCCAGTCTACCGCGATTAATATTGGTCCGGAGATAACCGACTTCTGTTCAATCGATCAGCGAATATGGGAGTTCTTGATGTCCATTGCCGTCCTGCTCAGCGTCGCAACGCTCGCCCTCGGCGCCCCGGTGCAGTCCGAGGCACAAGTCGAAGCCCGTTATACCAAGGCCTATCACACCTGTTTCAAGACCGGCGATGCGGCGCGCGGGGTTACGTCGGCGATGCTCGACTGCAACGGTCTCGAGATCGATCGGCAGGACGACATGCTGAACCGCACATATCGCGCCGTCATGGCGCGCTTGCCGAAGGCGAAACAGACGAAGCTTCGCATCTCAGAACGGACCTGGATCAAGAACAGCGACGCACACTGCGTGGCGGTGGGCAACGACGCCGGCGGGGGCAGCGCTGCGGGGCTAGCCTTTAACAGCTGCACCCTGTCCGAAATAGTGAAGCGGACGATGTGGCTCGAATGCTATCGCTGAGCGCCGGCTTTCAAGATAGCCGCGTCATCGGGCCGCCGATAGTTAGGAACAGCATTGCCAACCCCGAAAGCGCGGCGCCGCCGCCCAGCGCGCGCTGAGTCGTCCGCAAGGCGGTATTGGCACGATCCGCCAATGCCGTGAGCGCGACGAAGCCGCACCAGGCCGCCGCGCCGCACAAAACAGGCGTTGCGGTGACCAGCAGCGCGCCAATCTGGCTGCCAACACCCTCGGCATTGCTGGTGATCGCGCCTACCGTGAACAGCGCTAGGAAGCCGAAGCATAGCGTGCCGATTGATCCGACCACGATCAAAATGATAGCCGCCAAAGTCCGCATCGTTGCTTTCCTCCAGGCACCCGCCGCTTAGGCGGTTTCTAATATGGTGTCAGCCTTCGTGATCAACGGCTCGCCAGAGATAAACCATCTCGCCATTGAGCTTCACGTACACCTCGTCGAGATGCCAACGCCAGTGCTGCTGGAAGCCGCGCATCCGGTTGACCCGCGGCTGCCGGATGTCGGCGGCGAAGATCGGGCCGAACCGCCCCCACCATTGCCGCACTGTCTCATGGCAAATGTCGATTCCGCGCTCGAACCGGAGATCCTCGACGTTCCGCAACGATAGCGGGAACCGCACATACATCATGACGACAAGGCGGATCAATTCCGGCGACGAGTTGAAGCGACGGAACGGGCTAGGAGGAAGGGTTCTCGATTTGCGGCTCACGGGCGCGTGGTAGCGGACGCCTCGTTGGTCTGACAGAGCCCTGGCTGGCCCTTCGTGACCGAGAGCGTGAGGAAGCCACGCCGCCTGCCGTTGCTTCGCTGTAACGATTTTCGCGATCAGTCCGACCCGTCACAGCGTATCGTCGGAAGCGCCGAGCCAGGTTCGTGCAGGGACACGTGACTGGACAGCCCTACTAGCAACGTGATCAGTCGTTCAATGCGAACAGCGTTCGTTTCCATCGTCGAAGCGATCAGGGGCGCAATCTGGCGCTCGACGTAGAGCGAAGGTCCACTATAGGCTAATGACCAGTGCGGAAGTCGGCGGCGCGAGATCGCTTCGACCCGCAACACCGTGATATCAGTATGGCGTTGATCGCGCTCAATGCGATTCATCAGCTCGTCAAGTGCGACGCCGGGGCCCTCGAGTAACTGCGCGAAGTGATCGTGTGTGCAGACAAGTGAGCCGCTGATGCCAACGCTCTCGTTCTCGATCACTGCAGCAGAAACGATCTCCGTGACTGTGGCTTCCCAGTCCATCATGGAAAGCGCGTGGCGGCTAACGTATAATAGAGATCGTTCCATTTTTTAGACCTTGGGCGCGACTGTCTGGATGTAGCCATCTGTCTGATCGTGGCAAAACCTTAGTTTCGTAGCACATTTCTTGGGCTGAGCAGCCTTCTTCAGGGTTCGCAGGAATCGCGGCACCTCCGCTAGAAGGGTAGCCTTGTCAAAACAGGCCACGGCGCCGGCTTCGAGCGCAACGTCTGTCTCACAGGTCCCGGCTCTTGAAATGGAGGACACTACGACGATGGGCGGATGGCTTTTTCCGTTGATGCCGTGAAGAAATTCGAGACCATCGATGCCGGGCATCCTGATATCGAGTGTCACAACGTCGGGCCGGCACTTTTTCATGAGCGTTAATGCAGTAGCCGCGTCTGCGGCGATCCCAACGACATGGTAACCTGAAGACGCGACGATGACCTGTTCGAGCATTGCGCGCATCGTCACCGAGTCATCGACAATCAGCACGCGGACCGGTGTCACGGTCGTGAGGCCGCAGGGTAGCGCGCAATAGCGTGTGCGGAGGCGTCGTCGACGCGTAACGTCCCGCCAGTTAAGAGCGGTTGCAACGCGACGCCGTCGCCGGCCCAGTTCCTCATTCCAGGCCTCCAGCAACGGTCGACGTCGACATCCTTCGCGACAAGCGGGAAGAGGTCGGCTTCTTCGTGCTCGATCTTCATCAGCATGCGTCCGACCATCCGCCTGACCGCGACCTGAAATTCAGGCCATCTCTTCTGAATTTCATCGGCGTCCCAGCGTTCCACATGCTCCTTGTACAGTCCGTGCAACTGTTCGACGCCCCGTTTCGCCTTCATGGCTGCCGCCCGGACTTCGGGCCGCAAGTCCGCCGCTAGCGGAGCGAACAGCTGACGCTCTTCATAGGCAAGGTGCATGTGAACCATGCGGGCGAGATCCCATCGGCGACGCGCGAGCTCGTCGAAATCGCATGCTTGTGTGGTGGAAACGACCTCGACTAGCGCGGCACTCAATGACCGCAGCTTTGAATGTTCGTGCAGAAGGCGCGCAACGTCCACTCTGGATCCTTTCCGAAGTCGATCGGCGACTGGGGGGGGGACGTCGCCGACCGACAGGTTGTACCGTTCTCTTGACGGCATTGGAGAGAGGATTCTCCCGGTGCATGCTGAGTCGCACGGAAAGGCTTGCTATCGTTTTACGGTAAGTGACCGTAGTACTACGGTAATCAGACTGGGTGACAGGCCCGGCTATTGGGTCAATGATAGCTCCTGACAAGGGGCGGTCTAGCGGCCGTTAGGGGCAGGTGGCGATATGGGCGAAACGACTGATCAGAGCCAGCCGCAGCTCGCCGCCGAGGCGCGCGTAGAGCCATTTCGCAGAGCCTTGGGGCCTTTTGTGGTCGCTGCGGAAACCACCCGAATGCCGATGATATTTACGGATGCCGCGGGAACGCTGAACCCGCTCGTCTTCGTCAATGACAGCTTCGTGGCCCTGACAGGCTTTGTTCGCGCCGAGATTATCGGCAAGGATTTGCTGTTCCTGTTGGGCAATGTGGCGGACCGGAGCAGCCTATCGTCGATCGAGGAGGCACTCGCCGACGGCAGAGATGGCACGTGGGAGCTTCAGTGCCGTCGGGCTGATGGGAGTGAATTTCTCGCGGCGGTCTACCTTAGCCCGGTGCGTGACGAAGCCGGATTGATACGGCAGAACTTTCTGTCGTTCGTGGAACTCGGCGGACATATCGACAGAATGTTGAAGCAGCGAAATGAGTTTCATGCCCTGTACGATCAGGCTCCGGGTTTCATCGCCACGTCCGAGGGGCCGCACCACGTCTTCACCTTTGCCAACGCGTCCTACAAACGGCTTGTCGGGCGCGATGATCTGGTTGGCAGGGGTGTAGCGGAAGTCCTTCCAGAGATCGCTGATCAGGGCTTCATCAAGCACCTGGACCAAGTGTTTTTGACCGGGGAGCCGTTCCTGGGCACGAGCATGCCGATCACCCTCAGATCTCCCGGAAGCGAGACTGCGACCCTCCACTATATCAATTTCGTTTATCAACCGGTTCGCAATGCGAGCAACCAGATCACCGGCCTGTTCTGCGAAGGGTATGACGTGACGGCGGAACGAGAGGCGGCGGAAGACCTCGCCTTGATGCAAGCCGAGCTCATCCATCTATCCCGGGTGAACGCGATGGGGGCGATGGCCACTACCCTGGCGCATGAACTCAATCAGCCATTGGCCGCGATTTCCACTTATGTAGCCGGCTGTCAGCGGCTGATCGATCCGGCGGGCGCCAACGCAGATCGGCTGCGGGAGGGGTTGCGTGCGACCGAGGAGGCATCACAACGCGCCGGCGATATTATCCGGCACCTTCGCGACCTCACAAGGAGAGGAATGAGCAACCGGACGCGCTTCGACGTGAAGGAAGCCATAGGTGAGTGTGTACGACTGGTGGGCGCAGGGCGCGCCGACGAGGTCGAGATCGTCGATTTGTCGGCGGACGGTGTAACGATGGTCGGCGATCGTGTGCAGATCCAACAAGTCGTGATCAACCTCTTGCGCAATGCCTGCGAAGCCGTCGCTACGGTCGATCAGCATCGCGTGACGATCGAGGCAAGTATTGTCGAGGGTCAGGTGTTGGTGAGCGTGACCGATACGGGCGACGGAGTACCCGCAAGGGCGGCGCGTGGGATCTTCTCGTGGACTGAGTCCTCTAAAGAGGATGGTATGGGGCTCGGCCTTTCCATCTCGCGTACTATCGTCGAGGGGCATAGCGGCCGCATATGGTTGGATGGGAGTGACAAGACAGGGTCGACCTTCTGCTTCTCCATACCGCAATGCCCCATCAAGACGGAAGCGAACGGGGAGGTTGCGTAGATGAGCGATGAAATTGATTCCTCCCGTGGCGGGTCAGGCGCGGCCTCAATTGCGGCAGCCATCCCTTCGCAGGCACATGTGTACATCGTCGATGATGATAGCATGGTCCGCCGGTCGCTCTCATTCTCGTTGAGCACTGCGGGATATGCAACACGAGCGTTCGCGTCCGGACGGGACTTCCTCGACGAGGTCGACATTCTTCCGGCGGGTTGCGTGTTGCTCGATATCCGAATGCCTGAGATCGACGGGCTCGCCGTGCTCGAGGACCTTGGTGCGCGGATCCACCGCCTTTCGGTCATTGCCATGACGGGGCACGGCGATATTACCACCGCCGTCCAAGCGATGAAACGCGGAGCAAAGGACTTTCTCGAAAAGCCCTTCACCGACGCCGCTTTGATCGAGATGTTGAACAGTCTTTTCGCGCTCCTGCCTGCGCATGCAGACGCTGCACATGAGCGAAAGGAGGCAGTTGCCCGCGTCGGGCAGCTGACGCCGCGCGAGCGCGACGTTCTGCAGGGTCTTGTTGCTGGCATGTCCAGTAAGGCGGTAGCTCTGAAGCTTGGCATCGGGATCCGCACTGTCGAAATGCATCGATTGAATCTGATGGGGCGCATTGGCACGAAATCGATTGCTGAGGTGGTGCGCATTGCGGGCCTGGCTGGAGTGGCGACTTTGTCTTGATCCCGTCACTTCGGACAGGACCTCGTTTGGCGGGGCCGGCTCGTCCCTACGCCGTGACGCCATTAACAGGATGTTCAGGATGGGGTTTTTTTGATTCCAGCTTAGAAGTGAGGGTCCCCCGGTTTCTCATCCAGTTCGAAGGTGAGTTTCCGGCGTTCATTCGGCGGCGATCTTGGCCGTCGCGGCAGCATATTCGATCGGCGTCAGCCAGCCAAGCGATGTGTGAGGACGGCTCTCGTTATGATCCCGCCCGCAGGCGTCGATCTTGGGGTCGGTTCCGGCTGAGGGCGAAATGACACCCTAAGCAGCGATATCCTTGGGCCAGAGGTATTCGCCGGTGAGGTGGATATGCGCCCATCCGAGCGGCGAGATATGCGTGAGAAGGTGATCGGGCGTATCGAGGCCTTCGCGGCGACGGGCCTCGGCGGCATGGCCGAGATGCAGGGTATTCCAGTACACGATGATGCCGGTGAGCAGATTGAGGCCGGCGATCCGGTAATCCTGGCCCTCGGTGGTGCGGTCGCGGATCTCGCCCTGCCGGCAAATGCGCAGGGCGGCCGCCAGATCGTTCTGCCGCGGATAGGCGGCGAGCTTGCGCAGGATGCGGCTCGGCGCGACCTACCCAGCGCTCACGGTAGCCGCGCAGCGGAACAGGTCGGGCCAGTTGGATACGATCAGTGCGTCGCGTGCCTTACCGCCCACCAGCGGGCGCAATTCGCTCGGCGTGGCCGCGGGATCGAACACGTATAGCCGTTTGGACAGAAGGTCGCGGATACGTAGTACGAGGCGGTAACCGAGCATGGCGCTGATTCCGAACAGATGGTCGGTGAACCCGCCGGTGTCGGCGTACTGCTCCTCGATCCGTCACCCGGCCTCGTTCATCGTCAGCCCGTCGAGCAGATAGGCTGCCTCGCTGACGGTTGCGGGGATGGTCCGCGATGCGAACGGGGCGAAGCGGTCGTTGACGTGAGTACAAGCCTTGATGCCGGGGTCGTTGCCGTAGCGGGCATTGACCGTGTTCATCGCCTCGCCCTGCCGCGCGGCGGGGTCGAACTGGCCATCGGCCGAGGCAGTGTTGCCCATTCCCCAGACCCGCGCCATCGGCAGCGCGCCTTGCGCGGCGACCACGTTGGCCAGCGCTTAGTCGATCGCCGCGCTTTCGACATGCCAGCGTGCGAGACGGGACAGTTGCCAGTAATCATGGGTGTTGGACGCCTCGGCCATCTTGCGAAGAACCAGGTTCAATCCCTCGGCGAGCAGGACGTTGAGCAGGCCTATTTGGTCGCTGCACAGAACACCTGTGCGCAGATGGGTGAAGGCATCGGTGAACTCCAGCGCGGCGTCCACTTCGAGCATCAGGTCGGTGATGCGGATGGGCGGCAGGCGACAGTAAAGGTCCAGCACCAGGTCATCGATCCCGTCCGGCACATCAGCGGCTAGGGTGTCATTTCGCCCTCAGCCCGAACCGACCCCAAGACAGCTGCAAAAAAATCGTGCGACAATAGAATTAGTATTGCAATTACTGTTATTCTGGATAGCTTGTTTGCGAAGCGTTGCGGATTTGCGGGCAAATCCGACCCGCACCACTTGGGAGGATGGAGAATGGTTCGACGCCTGTTGGTCGGCGCATGCCTGCTGCTTGCGACAGCCCCGGCGAGCGCCGCTGCCGCTGAACCGCGCGCCGTGCTCGAAAGCGGTGTCGTCACCGGCAAGACCGACGGCGACCTCAACGTCTTCCTCGGCGTTCCCTATGCCCGACCGCCGGTCGGCGCGTTTCGCTGGCGCGAGCCCGTTGCGCCGCTTCCCTGGAATGGCGTGCGTCCCGCGACCCGTTTTTCCGCCGCTTGCTATCAGACCGAGGGCAAGCCGTTCGGGCCTTTTACAACGGAGTTCGTAGCCGTCGGCCCACGGTCGGAGGATTGCCTTTACCTCAACGTTTGGTCGCCCGCGAAGCCGGCAAAGCGGCGTCCGGTTCTGCTCTTCATCCACGGTGGCGGGTTCGGCAGCGGCGCGACCTCGGTGCCGATCTACAACGGCGCAGACCTGGCCCGGCGCGACGTGGTGGTGGTGACTATCAACTATCGTCTCGGTGCGTTCGGCTTCCTGGCACATCCCGGGCTGACCGCGGAATCCCCGCTGAAATCTTCGGGCAATTACGGCATCCTGGATATGATCGCGGCGCTCCGATGGATACGCGCCAATATCGCGCAATTCGGCGGCGATCCGCAGAACGTGACGATCTCCGGCCAGTCGGCGGGGGCCGCGGCGGTCAGCGACCTGCTGGTATCCCCGCTCGCCAAAGGGCTGTTCGCGCGCGCCATCATCCAGAGCGGGCCCGGGCTCGGGGTGAACATCCGCCCGCTCGCCCAGGCCGAGCAGACCGGCGTCGACGTGGCGCGCAAGCTTGGCGCGACCAGCGTTGCCCAGCTGCGCGCCGCGACGCCCGACGCGATCGTCGCCGCTACCGCATCGCCGCCGCCGAGCAAGAATGCCGTCCCGCGCATCCTGATGGCGCCCAATCTCGATGGCACGGTGGTCGCCATGAACCCCGACGCGGCCGATGGCCGGGTCGTCTCCGACGTTCCGGTCATGGCCGGCTTCAACAAGGACGAAGCCTTCATCTTTGGCGCCCCCGACGTCACGCCCGAAGCCTTCATCGAGTATGTGAAGACACGCTATGGCGCCTTCACCGAGAGTTTCCTCGCACTCTATCCGCACGCGACGCGCACGGAAGCGTCGCAGTCGATGGATCAGATCGGGCGCGACCGCTACATGGCGCAGTTGATCCTCTGGGCCGAACGGCATGTCGCCGCCGAGCAGGCGCCGCTGTACCTGTATCAGTTCAACCACAGCTATCCGGGGCTGGATGCGAAGCGGTTCGGCGCGTTCCATACCGCCGAGGTTCCCTACGTTCTTGGTGCGCTCGACATTGCCGGCGTCCGGTTCACGGCCAAGGACCACAAGGTCTCGCGCCAGATGGAGGATCGCTGGGTCGCGTTCATGACGATAGCCAATCCGAATGTCGCCAACGGGCCGCTCTGGCCGTCATGGCGCGAGGCTCCGGGCAAGATCATGACGCTCGGCGACACGCCCGGAACCAGTTGGCCGGTATCCGCGAAAACGCGCTTCGATGTGTTCCGCGCCTATGTCGCGTCGGGCGGCCAGCTCTCGCTGTTCTGACGGCGCCCGCGATTCCGCGGCCGACTTCCGCTCCTTTCAGCGCCGATCCAACGGCGTGCACTTTACACACGAACGATCCAAATCGTCATCTTAGGGGATGGACCATGAAGAAGCTCACATTCGCATCATCGCTCGCTACGTCGACCGCCGTCCTGGTATTGGGCTGGGCAACAGCCGCGCAGGCGCAGGCGGCGCCCGCTGCCGTTTCTCCTGCGCAGACGGCCGCCGCGACTGAGAACACGGCGGCCGACGACCAAATGGCCCCCGACATCATCGTGACCGCGCAGAAGCGCAGCGAGAACGTCCAGCAGGTGCCGATCGCGGTGACGGTCGTCTCGGCGGACCAGCTCGCCCGCCGCGGCGTGCAGGGCATTCAGGATCTGTCGCAAGCCAGCGCCTCGCTAGAATTCACCGCACCAGCCGCAGCGCCCGGCGGCGGCGCGTTCGTGCGGGGAATCGGTACGAACCAGATCGGCAATGCAACGGCCGCATCGTCGGTCGGCGTGGTGCTCGACGGCGTCGTCCTGGGCAATGCCAACATCAGCGACCTGTTCGATACCGAGCGTGTCGAAGTACTCAAGGGCCCGCAAGGCACGCTGTTCGGCAGTTCGGTGTCAGCCGGCGTGCTCAATATCACGACGCGTTCGCCGCGCATCGGCGAAACGTCCGGTTACGTGTCGTCCGAATTCGCGATCCGCGGCCTGGGGGCCCAATATTCGCGCAGCGCGCTGCGCGGCGCGGTCAACCTGGCGGTCAACGATACGTCGGCGCTTCGGCTTTCGGGCTATTTCTTCAACAATGACGGCAATTCGGTCGATCGCAGCACGGGGAACTCGACGGACCAGACCAATTTCGGCTTTCGTGGCCGCTACCTCTGGAACATCACCGATACGCTCACGTTCAACCTGATCGGCGATTACAACCACAGCCGGTCGAAGAGCGGCAGCGGCTTCATCTGGCGTGCCGCGCCGGCCGGATCGCTGTTGGCACAGGCGCTGGCGGCCTGCGGCGTTACGCCCAGCCCGACCAACGTCGACAATTGCGCTGGCTATCCCAACACGATGTCGAACGAAATCGGGGGTGTCTCCGCGCAGTTCGACCTCAAGCTCGGCACCACCACGCTCACCTCGATCAGTTCGTACCGCGCGGTCGGCCAGACCAACCTGGCCGACATCATCAGCATCAACCCGGCGATTGCCCGCCAATATCTCCAGGGGTGCGATTTCGTCGTGTGCAACCCGGTGGTCTCGCTAACGAGCGGAGCTCCGGGCGACCCGGAGCGGACCAGCCGGTCGCTGGTCACGCAGGAGGTCCGGCTTGCCTCGGCACAGAATCACCAGCTTGAATGGGTCGTTGGCGCCTATTTCCAGAGCGCAACCTTTGAAAATCGGCAGCACGGCATCCTGATCGCCCACCCTGCGTTTGTTGGCAGGGACATCACGCTGGCGGACGGTGTGAAACAATCCCATTCAAACGCCGAGGACTACGCCGCGTTCGGCAACGTGACCTACTATCTGGGCGACGCGACCCGCCTCATCGCCGGCGCGCGCTACACGCACTCGCGCGTGGCCGAACGGATCTCGGATCCGATCAATGCGGGCGTTCCGGATACCTTCTCTGCCCGTACGAGCGCCGATGCCTTGACGTGGCGCGGCGGTATGCAGCATGACTTCAGCCGCAGCACGATGGTCTACGCGACCGTCTCGACCGGCTACAAGGCGCCGCAGTTCAGCGACGCCTTGAGCCCGACCATCCGTTTCCTGAGGGGGATCGCGCCCGAACGTCCGATCAGCTTCGAGCTGGGTGTGAAGCAGACGCTGATCGCCAACCGGCTGTATGCGGCGGTCGACGGCTTTTACACTAAGGCCCGTAATTTCCAGACCCAATCGTGCGTTTCGGCGCCGACCGGCATTCTCTGCTCGAATATCAACGTGCCCAAGATCATCAGCAAGGGCGTGGAGTTCGAGCTGTTCGGCCGGCCGCTGCGCCATACCACGCTCAACATTTCCGGCATCTTCAACGACGCCAAATATCCCACCGGATTCAGGGGTGCCGATTTCTCGGACCTGTCCGGGGAGCAGTTGAACTACGCTCCGCGCCTAAAGGCAACGGTTTCGCTCGAGCAGGAATTCCCGTTGAACGATCGGTACATGCTGGTCGTCGGCGGCGACGCGACAGCACGCGCCAAGCAGTCGATGTATCTGTCGGCCGACCCCAAATATGTCGTCCCGTCGCAAACGCTTTTCAACGCGCGCGTCAGCCTGAAAGCTGGCGACACCTGGTCGGCTGCGCTGTTCGTGCGCAATCTCACCAATCGCGTCTATCCGGTGCAGATCTACCCCAGCGACGCTTTCGCGCGGGGCGGCCTGTGGCAGTTGCTCGATCCCAATTCGCGCCGCGTAGGGGGCTTTCAGTTCGATGCGCACTTTTGACAGCCGCGAGCGATTCGACGAAGCACTTGTGCAGGGGCGGATTTGACAGGGATCCGCCAGCCTGTATTAGAACCACTGTTCTAACAGGAGATAGCGGAGTGCATCCTGTGACCCCTGTATGGGCCGGCAAATTGTCCTGATCGCCAATCTGTTCCGCTCAACAATCTTCACCTCGGCCAGATTCGAACGTTATTGATTAGCCCAAACGCTTGCGGTTGGCCGATTTCCGTCCGAAAAGACCCAGAGTCGGTCGATCGCGGTCACATTTCATAGCCCCGGAAGCGGACATCCATTCATCTCGCATGCCACTGCTCGCGTTCGGCAAAGATGCGTGTAACTTCCGCCATGTTGTCCGACCCCCAATTGCACAGTGGGACGAGCGCCACGGCCAGGGTACGGCCAAGCGGCGTCAGGGTGTAATCGACGCGCGGCGGCACTTCCTGATGATCTTTCCGCGTAACGACGCCGTCGGCTTCCAGCTCCTTCAATTGCTGAATCAGCATCTTGTCGCTAACCCCGCGCACCGCCCGCTTGAGCGCCCCGTAGCGGTTCGGTCCCTGGATCATGTCTTTCCCAGCAGGATTGATCATAATGGGCATCTCAGCACCCGCCAGTACGCACGGCTTGTCGATGAATGGGTAGCCGGCGTAGGTCTGATGCGAAGCGAGTATGGCACGCACTCGCTTCGCCGAACGAAGGCATCGATCATTTACAGGGTAACCGGCAACCTTCGTGCCGTCCAAATCCTTCTCGGTCATAGCAAGATCGAGAACACAGTGCGCTATCTCGGCATCGACGTGGAAGACGCACTTGCCCTTGCCGAGAATACCGAAATCTGACCCGTCGGCTCCTCGCCTATGGCGAGGGGCCGATCAACCGCGCTTTTGAGACCGACCTGTCGTTCCGGCCAGGATGTGGCCCGAACAGCAATTTCTTACAGAAGATGGTGTATCGCGGCGGCTGCACTTCGACAGCAGATGAGATTGCAGCCCCTTCACGTACGATGCTTGGATCGGGGTCGACCTGACCTCGTGCATCGAGGGAAGGAGTGTGAGCGATGGCGCATTTTGTAGGTCTGGACGTCTCGGTTAAGGAGACGTCGGTGTGCGTGGTGGACGATGCCGGCAAGGTCGTGTGCGAGCGCAAGGTGCCGACCGAGCCCGATGACATTGCCGTGCTGCTGACCTCGGTCGGCGGCGATTACATGCGGGTCGGGATCGAGGCCGGGCCGCTGTCGCAGTGGTTGGTGAACGGTCTGAGCGAGGCGGGCCTCCCGGTGATCTGCGTCGAGACACGGCACATGAAGGCGCTGTTGCAGGCGCAGCAGATCAACAAGTCGGACCGCAACGACGCGCGCGGGATCGCCCAGATGATGCGGGTCGGCCTGTTCAAGCCGGTGCACGTGAAGACGCTGGCCGCGCAGGAACAGCGCATGCTGCTGACCAGCCGCAAGCTCGTCCAGCGCAAGCTGATCGACATCGAGTCCGACATGCGCGGCACGTTGCGCAACTTCGGGCTCAAGGTGGGTGTCGTCAGCACGATCAGGTACGAGGCTCGTATCCGTCACCTGATCGAGGGCTTCCCGCGGCTAGCGGCGATCGTCGAGCCGTTGCTGACGGTGCGGCGGGTAATGCGCCAGCAGCTGGCCACGCTCCACAAGATGCTGCTCGACACGGTCCGGCATGATCCGGTGTGCCGGCGGTTGATGACCGCGCCAGGCGTCGGCCCGGTGGTTGCGCTCACCTATCGGGCCTCGATCGATCAACCCCAGCGCTTCGTCCATTCCAGAGCGGTCGGCGCGCATGTCGGGTTGACGCCGCGGCGGCACCAGTCGGGCGAAATCGACTATGACGGCGGTATCTCCAAGTCGGGCGACACCATGTTGCGAACGATGCTGTACGAAGCGGCGCAGATCCTGATGACCCAGAGCCGGCATTGGTCGTGGCTCAAGGCCTGGGGGATGAAGGTCGCGCAGCGCCGGGGTATGCGGCGCGCCATCGTCGCGGTCGCACGTCGCCTGGCCGTCGTCCTGCACCGCATGTGGACGGATGGCACCGACTTCCGTTGGGGCAGTGAACCCACCACCGCGGTCGCGGCCGCCTGATACGATTTCAGACAGGAGTTTTTACGGTTCTGCCTCGGCAGAAAGAGGTCCCCACGGGGACGAAGGTGGCGTGAGTTCGTAACGTCGGCAGCCCCATCGAGAGGGCGTCCAAAAGATTGATCCACGTCGCTTTCTCTTACCCCATCATGGGGCGGTTGCGTGCCGACCCCGGAGAGAAGCACGAACCCCGTGCGGCAACCTCGAGCCCAGCAGAAACCCAGTATTTCACTTAGTCGCCTGCCCATCCGTCACGACCGGCGCACTCGCGGCGGCGGAGAGGGGCGTCTGACTGTTGACTTAAGCCGCGATAGAGAAGCCGACGTTCGCACTCTAGTTGGTCGAGCTGAACGATCGAGGGTGGTGCTAACGGTCCGGCAGGGTCCAATGAGCGCCAGTGAAAAGCGAACTTTCGAGTTGCCCGCCTGAAGTGGCAGGTGCCAAACTAATTATTTGTGATGATTATTGGATTCGGACAGGGATGAACCTTGGGCGGCGGTGAGCAAAGCGCTGACGACCGGTCATGCCGGGCGAACAGAAAGGATATGAAACGAGCCCGGGATCATCGGTTGCCGCTTGGTGCCGACGACCGGCGGGCCGAACTTCGCAGTTGGCAAATAGATCGTCCCCGTCTTGGAATCGAGCGCGCCGGTACGCGCTCCGATTTCGGTCTTGACCGTTGCCACGCGCTCGACCGTCATTCCTCCTATCGACAGAATTTCGAGCACTCCATTGGCACCGCATGGGATGAAGGCGAGGCCGCGCTTCGCGTCGATGACGACCGCATCCGGTCCTGCGCCGATCGCAACGAGCGCCGTCAGGCGTTGCGCCGTGACGTCGACGATCGCGGCCTTGCCGTTGGCACATGCCGCGATCAGCCGATCGTGCCGGGCATCGTAACCAAGCCCGGTCGGCCCTTCACAACCCGGAAGCGGGATCGGCTTGCCCATCGCACCGCGGACGACGTCGATCGTTTCGATCTCGTTCGCATCCTCGTCATTGACGAACAACATGTCGTTGGTGCTGAACGCCGCATATTCGAGCGCGGGCTTCACGGCGATCGTTTTAACGACCTTGGCGGTCGCGAGATTGATCACCGAGATCGTGCCGCTGCCGGCATTCATGACGTAAGCGTGCTTGGCGGTCGCATCGAGGATCGCGGCATCCGGCTTCTTGCCGACTGCGATGCTGGCGCTCTCGCGGCCGTTCGCCAGATCGACCAGCCGCACGGTGCCATCATTGCCGCTGGTCACCAGTAGCTTGCCGCCGGGGAGTGGTACGACGGCGTGGCCGCGCTGTAGCGCCTCGATCGAGGAGACCGCCTTGGTCGCCAAATTCACCACCGTGACGGCGTCGCCGCGCGCGACGTACAGCCGCTGCCCCGCGTCGTCGACGCGCGCATAGTCCCATCCGCCATCCGGACCCGCGATCGATTCCGTCAGGCGATACGCGGGGGTCGGCGCAGCCGAAGCGACGAGCGGCAGCGCGGCGGCGGCAAGCAGGGAAAGAATGGGCGCGCGCATTGACGATCTCCGGGATATAAAGGCTGTAACGGCGAGCGTTCTGGCGCAGCGCTGGACGCGGGTCACGTTACCGATTCCCAACGGTCCTAGCGATCGTCCCGCGCAAACGTCAGGCGGACTTCGAGGCCCGGCGCATGGTCGAGCAGGTCGAGGCGCGCGTGGTGCAACGCCACGATTGCCCCCGCCAGCGACATGCCTAGCCCGGCCCCCGGCAAGTTGCGGCTCCGGTCGAGGCGATAGAAGCGCGTCAGCACATGCGCGCGCTCCGCTGGCGGAATCCCCGGCCCATCATCAGCGACACGCGCGACGACCAGCCCATCGATCACCGCCACGGTGCTGACGATACGGCTCCCGACCGGCGTGTGGCGGATCGCATTGTCGATCAGGTTGGTAAAGAGCTGGGCGAGCAGTTCGGCATCGCCCTCGATCCTCACGTGGGGCGCGTGCTCAGCAACCAGCAAGTGCCCGGCATCTTCCGCGACCGGCGCATGTGCAGCGACAACGCGCCCGACGATCTCGCTCAAATCAACCGGGCCGAAGCGTTGTCGGCCGTCGCCACCCTCCAGCGTGCCGATCCGCAACAAGGCGCGGAAGATCGCGAGAATTTCGTCGATTTGTTCGAGCGCACTTTCCACGCCCGCGACAGGGTCTGCGGCCGATCCGGCATCGCGAGTCGCCTCGAGTTGCTGGCGCAGTCGGGTCAGCGGCGTGCGCAGATCGTGCGCGATGTCGGTCGAGACCTGCCGCAACCCTTCCATCAGTCCGGCCATCCGGTCGAGCATCGCGTTGAGGTTGGCAGAAAGCGCGTCGAACTCGCGGCTGATGCCGATCGTCGGCAGGCGCTCGGCGAGGTTGCCCGCCATGATCCGGGCTATCGCCGCATTGACCCGGTCGAGCCGGCGCATGAACAGCCCGCCGGTGACATAGCCCCCGACCAAGGCGAACAGCGTGATGCCGACGCCCGCCAGTATCGTGAAGCGATCGAGCCGTTGGCGCAGGTCCTGGATGTCATAAGTATCGGTCGCGACGACCAGCACGCCGCCGTCGCCAAGCGTCACGCCGAGGCTGCGGAAGGTGGTGCGCGCGTCGCCTTCCTCGCGCACGATCACGCTGCCCCAGCCGAGCCGGGGCGCGATGCCGCCGAGATCGTCGACCAGCCGACGCCCTGCCCCGTCGATCAGTTGGTAGCGGAACGCCTCGCTGCCGCCGGCACGGCGATGCCGGTCGATCGCCTTCTGCAAATCGGGACGGCCGAGCTCGCGATCCTCGCTCTGGAGGATCGCCGCTTCACTACGCAGCCCGCCTTCGGTCGCAGCGACGGCATATTGCGCGACCGAGCGCTCGACCACGATCAGCAGCAAGGTCGCACTCGCGGCAAAGGCCAGCGCGAGCAAAAGCGCAAAGCGAAACGCACCGCTGCGAAAGGCGTTAGTCCAGTGCAGCAAGGCGATACCCCGCGCCACGGATCGTGTGGATCAGCTCGGTGCCGAAGCCACGATCGACCTTCGAGCGAAGCCGGCTCATATGGCTCTCGATGATGTTGGTCTGCGGATCGAAATGGAACGACCAGACATTTTCGAGTAGCATCGTGCGGGTGACGATCTCCCCGGCATGCCGCATCAGATATTCGAGCAACTTGAACTCCTGCGCCTGCAGATCGACCAACCGCCCCGCGCGCCGCACGCTCCGCTTGATCAGGTCCAGTTCGAGATCGGCGACGCACAGCAGCGTCACGACGGCTTGCGCGGGTTGGCGACGCGCGAGCGCGTTGACGCGCGCGACGAGCTCGATCGCCGCGAACGGCTTGACCAGATAATCGTCCGCCCCGGCGTCGAGCCCTTCGACCCGGTCATGCACGCCGTCCATCGCCGTCAGGAACAGCGCCGGCGCCTGCACGCCGGCCGCACGGAGCGCCTTGAGCACACCGAGGCCGTCGACCCCCGGCACCATCCGGTCGAGGATCAGGACGGCATAAGCGGTGCCGGACCCGAGCGCGATCGCGGTGGGTCCAGTCGCGCAAGCATCGACGGCATGACCGGCGGCAACCAGCGTGCGTTCGAGATGCACGCGCGTCGACTCGTCATCTTCGAGCAGCAGCACTTTCAACGGCATCCCCCTCCGCTCTGTCCTGGCCGCGCAATGCGAAGCACCACGCTATGCTCGCAAGTTGGGAATAAACAACCTGCGGCTCGCTCAAAGCCCAACTAGGACGGACTACAAGTGACGCGGCGCGGGCGTTTCCCATCGTCTGCCCCCCAATTTTGCCGCCCGTTCGAGCCGGAGTATGATGCACAGCGCCATGGGATCATTGCAGCGTTCGCGCGCCGGTGCGGGCGTGCTCGTCCTGGCTTTGCTGGCGGGATGCGCACGCTATACGGCGCTGCCGCTCGACCAGGCGCCAGCGCTCGCGCCGGCCGTTGCGACGTTGCAGCATGCACCGCCGAGTGCCGGTGCGCCCTTGTCGGTGGCGCAAGTGGTCGATCTCGTGCTCGCCAACAATCCCGATCTAAAGGCGGCGCGGCTCAAGCGCGCAATCGCCGCGAGCCAGATCCGGCAAGCCGGGATTCTGCCGAATCCGTCGTTGAGCGGGGCCTTCCTGCCTTTACTGTCGGGCGCGGGCAGCGTTCCCGCTTGGAGCATCGGGATCACGCAGGACATCAAGGCGCTGATTACCTATCGCACGCGCCGCCGCGCCGCTGCCGATAGCGAGCGTCAGGTCGCCGCCGACATGGTGTGGCAAGAGTGGCAGGTCGCTGGCCAAGCGCGCCAGATCGCGACCGACCTGATCGTCGGCGCGAAGATGCGCCCCAGCTACGCCGCGGCATATCACTTGCTGATCGCGCGCAATGCCAAGCTCGAACAGGCGCTGGCCGCGCGCAACGTCACGCTGGTTACGGTCGCGCCCGACCGGGTGGCGTTGCAAACCGCCCGAAGCGCGCTCGATGCGCTCGACCAGAAGCAATCGGCGCTGCTGCATCAGCTGAACGCGCTGCTCGGCCTCGCGCCGGATGTTGTCGTTCCGCTCGCGACGAACGTGGATCTACCGTCGTTCGATCCGGCGGCGATCCGCGCGGGGCTTGCCAAGCTGCCCGACCGCCGGCCCGATCTGATCGCGCTGCGAATGGGCTATGCCGCCGCCGATGCGCAAGTGCGCCAGGCGATCCTGTCGCAATTTCCCGATCTCGTCCTCGGCGGAAGCGTCGCCGGCGACAATTCGAAGGTGATCAACGGCGGCCCTACTGCCGCGCTCGGGCTGCCGATCTTCGACCGCAACCAGGGCAATGTCGCGATCGCCAACGCCACGCGCGCGCAGCTGCACGCCGATTATACCGCGCGCCTCGCCGCCGCGGTCGGCACGGTCGGCGGGCTGCTCGCCGAGATGGAGCAACTTTCGGCGCAACTCGCAGTCGCGCGCCGCGACCTGCCCGCCGTGCAACTCGCCGCGACGCGCGCGCAAGCGGCGTTCGGAGCCTCCAATCTCGACGAGCGCGGCTATGTCGATCTCGTGACGAACCGCTTTACCAAGGAACAAGACATCATGACGCTCGAACTGGCGTTGCTGGATCGACAGATCGCGCTGCAGACGCTGGTCGGCGACGGATTGCCGACGGTCGATCTTCCCGTCGAGCGCGCAGCACGATGAAAGCGCTCGCGGTATTCCCGCTTGCCGCGCTGCTTGTTGCCCCGCTTGTCGGATGCAGCGCGGGCGCGCCGGATGCCGAACAGACGCCCGCGCCGAGCGCACTCGTCACCGTCGTAGCGCCAACGCAAGGGTCGCTGCCGCAGACGGTCACCGCGTACGGCTCGGTCGTCCCCGCACTCAACGGCACGCAGACATTGAGCGAGGCGCAACCCGGCCAAGTCACGCGGCTGCTCATCGCCGATGGCGAAGCGGTGCGCGCCGGCCAAGCGCTTGCCATCTTCGCCACCGCGCCCGCCGCGCGCAGCAGCTATGCGCAAGCCGTGGATGCGCTGGCGGCCGCGCAGAAACAGCGCGCCACGACCGCCCAATTGCTGGCGCAGCAACTCGCGACGCAGGACCAGCTCGTCCAGGCCGACAAGGCCGTATCGGGTGCGAGGACTGCGCTCGCCGCGTTGCGCGCCGATGGTGCCGGGAGCGGCACGCACACGCTGACCGCGCCGTTCGACGGGATTGTCACCGCGGTCGCCGTCGCGCAGGGCGATCGTCCCGCAGCGGGCGCTGCGATCCTGACGGTCGCGCGCGGAAGTGGGATCGTCGTGACCGCCGGGGTCGATCCGTCGGAGCGCGGCAAGATCGCGGTCGGACAGTCGGCGACGCTGGTGCGGCTTTCCGGCGGCGGGAAGCTTGCCGGGCGCGTGCTGCGTGTGGATAGCGCGCTCAATGCCAAGACGCGGATGATCGACGTCGACCTGGCGTTCCCGAGCGGCACGTTGCTGCCCGGTGAAGGTATGCAGGTCGCGATCACGACTGGGCAAGTGTCGGGCTGGGTCGTCCCGCACCGCGCGGTCGTTACCGCCGGCGCCCCCCCCCACGTCTTTCAGATCGCGGGCGGCAAGGCCAAGGCGGTGCCGGTCAACATCGCGCTCGCGTCGGACGACGGCGACGTCGTGACCGGTCCGCTCGACGCGCGCCGCAAGCTGATCGTCGATGGCGCGTACCAGATCGGCGATGGCGACGCGGTTCGGTGGGCGCGCTGATGCTCGAACGGCTGCTGCGCGAGCAATCGCGCGCCTTCGTCCTGATCGCGATCGCGCTGGCTTTGGCCGGGATCTTCGCGGCGCTGTCACTGCCAATCGGGCTGTTCCCGCAAGTTTCCTTCCCCCGCGTCGTGGTCGATCTCGATTCGGGCAGCCGCCCGGCCGACCAGGCTGCGCTCACCGTCACGCGCCCGGTCGAGGAAGCGATCCGCGCGATTCCGGGCGTGCAGGACGTACGGTCGGAGACGACGCGCGGATCGGCACAGATCTCGGTCGACTTCGGCTGGGGCCGCGACATGGTCGCCAGCACCCTGCTCGTCGATTCCGCGGTCGGGCGGACCCTCCCGTCGCTGCCCACCGGCACGCAATACGACGTACGGCGGATGGACCCGACGGTCTTCCCGATCATCTCCTATGCGCTGGTGTCCGAGACCGCCGATCCGGTCGCGCTGCAGGATCTCGCCAAATACCAGATCACGCCCTTGCTCTCGTCGGTGCCCGGCCTCGCCCGCGTCGGTGTGCAGGGCGGCGACACGGCCGAGGTGCAGGTGCTTGCCGACCCGCACCGGCTCGCCGACCACAATCTGTCGATGACCGACCTGGCCACCGCGATCAAGAACGGCAACGTGTTGAGCGCGGTCGGCCAAGTGCAGGATCGCGGCCGGCTGTCGCTGGTCATCGCCGACCGTAGCACGGCAAGCGCGGCGCAGGTTGGCGCGATCGTCGTCACCGCCGACCCGAACGGCGTGGTCCGCGTGCGCGATGTCGCAAGCGTGCAGGACGGTGCCGTCCCGGTGTGGCAACGCATCGTCGAGGACGGCAAGCCCGCCGTCCTGTTCAACATCTATGAGCAACCCGACGGCAATGCGGTGCAGATCGCCCAGGCCGTGCAGCAGAAGCTCGCCGCCTTCCCGTTGCCGCGCGGGGTGCGATTGGTGTGCTGGTACGACCAGAGCGTGCTCGTCACGCAATCGGTCACCAGCGTGCGCGATGCCGTGCTGATCGGGCTGTTGCTGGCGGCGCTCGTGTTGCTGTGGTTCCTGCGCAGCTGGCGCGTGACGTTGGTCGCGATCATCGTCGTGCCGGCAGTGCTCGCCGCGACCGCCTTGGTGCTCAGCATGCTCGGCATGAGCTTCAACATCATGACGCTCGGCGGCATCGCGGCGGCGGTCGGGCTGCTGATCGACGACGTGATCGTGATGGTCGAGCATATCGCGCGCCGCGCCGGCGCCAAGGGCCCAGATGGCAAGCCCGTCGGCGACGCGGCGGTCATCCCCGCGGCGCGCGAATTCATGGCGCCGCTGACGGGATCGAGCCTCGCCACGCTGATCGTGTTCGTGCCGCTGTCGTTCCTGACCGGCGTGACCGGCGCCTTCTCCAAGGCCTTGTCGCTGACGATGGCGGCGGCGCTCGCCATCTCCTGGGTGATGACGGCGTTCGTCGTGCCGGTGCTGGTCCTCTGGCTCGTCGACCTCGGCAAATGGCACGACCCCGGCGAGCCCGGCAAGGGCGCGCTTGCGCGGCTGCACGATCGCGGCCTCGACCGGCTGTCCGCCAGGCCGTGGCTGCTCGCCGTGATCGCGCTGCCGCTGCTGATCCTCGGCTATGTCAGCTATTCGAACGTGCCGAGCGGCTTCATGCCGAAGGTCGACGAAGGCGGGTTCGTGATGGATTATTTCACGGCGGCCGGCACCTCGCTCGACGAATCGAGCCGCCAAATCAGCGAGATCGACGCGCTGTTGCACGCCAATCCCGAAGTGCTGACCTTCTCGCGCCGGCTCGGCACCGGGCTCGGTGGGGATCTCGGACAAAGCTATCACGGCGACTATTTCGTCCGGCTTAAGGGGGACCATTCCAAGCCGACCGAAGAGATCGCCAGCGACGTCGCCGCGCAGATCACTGCAAAGGTGCCCGGTGTCGAGATCGAGGTGGCACAGCTGATCGAGGATCTGATCGGCGACCTCACCGCGGTGCCGCAGCCGATCGAGGTGAAGCTCTATGCCACCGATCCGTCGGTTCTGCAGGGCGAAGCGAAGAAGGTCGCGGCGCTGATCGGGAAGATCCAGGGCGTGCTCGAAGTGAAGGACGGCGTGCAACTCGCAGGCGACGCGCTCGACGTTCATGTCGATCCGGTGCGCGCCGGGCTCGAGGGTGTCGTGCCCGCCGATGTCGAGGCGCAGCTCGACACCGCGCTTACCGGCACCGTCGCCACGACGCTCGCGCAAGCGAGCAAGGCGGTCGACGTGCGGGTGCGCCTTTCGAACGCGAGGACGATCAGCGAGACCGGCCTCGCCCAAATACCGATCCGCGCGAGCGACGGGCACGTCTTCCCGCTGTCGCGCGTCGCGACGATCGAAACGGTCACCGGCCAGCCGCAAATCGCGCGCGACAATCTCGAACCCGTTGTCGCGGTGACCGGGCGCATCCAGGGGCGCGGCATCGGCGCTGCCGTCGCCGACGTGAAGACCGCGCTCGACCGACCGGGGGTGCTCGGCCCGGGCGTGCGCTACGACCTCGGCGGGCTTTACCAGCAACAGCAGATCGCGTTTGCCGGGCTGGTCAAGGTGTTCGGCGCGGCGCTCGTGGCGGAACTGGCGCTGCTGTTGATCCTCTATCGCCGCTTCTGGTTGCCGGTGATCATCATCGGTTGTTCGCTGCTGTCGACCACCGCTGTGTTCACCGCTTTGTGGGCGGCGGGGGTCGATCTCAACATCACCGCGCTGATGGGGATGACGATGATTATCGGCATCGGCACCGAGATGGCGATTTTCTACGTTTCCGAGTTCGAGGAACTGTCGCGAACGATGTCGCCGGCGGAGGCGACGCGCGAGGCAAGCCGCAATCGCCTGCGCCCGATCACGATGACCACGCTGGCCGCGATCCTGACGCTGCTGCCGCTGGCGCTCGCGATCGGCCAGGGCTCCGGCATCCAGCAACCCTTGGCGATCGCCATCATCGCGGGGTTGTTGTTGCAATATCCGCTGGTGCTGCTCGCGATGCCGGTGCTGGTCCGTCTCACCTTGCCGTCCGAGGACAGGCAATCTGGCGCCTCGCAGCCGGTGGTGTCGGTGTGACGCCCCGGAACGCTCGCACCGGCGTGGCCGCGGCGCGCGACACGATGCCACGCGTCTCGCTCGGGCAGTTGCTGCGGGTCCATCTCACCTATCTCTGGCGGCACCGAAGGGTGTTGCGCCTGCGGAACCCGACCCGCTT
This sequence comes from Parasphingomonas frigoris, assembly GCF_036663815.1. Classification (NCBI taxonomy): domain Bacteria; kingdom Pseudomonadati; phylum Pseudomonadota; class Alphaproteobacteria; order Sphingomonadales; family Sphingomonadaceae; genus Parasphingomonas; species Parasphingomonas frigoris. The sequence goes on from NZ_JAXOJQ010000012.1 coordinate 26,064, forward strand.
TACCGAACTCGTGCAGTGCCGGAAGCTTTACGACCGCGATGCACGGTTGCCGCTGCTGATCGACAAGCTGACAGCGAAAGGTTTCGTCGTGCAGCGCCTCGGCGCCGACTGGGTCACGCCGACGCTGTGGTCGGGCACGGTGTTGCCGAAACTGCCGTGCTGGCCCCTCCCGTTCGTCGTGAAATCGCGGCACGGTTGCAACCAGCGTCACTTCGTCCGTACCGGTAGCGAGGATTGGTGCGCCATTCGCCAAGCGGCCGCGCGCTGGATGCGCCGTGACTATGGGTTCTGGCTCGACGAACACGGCTATCGCGGGATCGCGCGCGGCCTGCTGGTCGAGCCCTTCGTCGGCGACGGAACCACCTTGCCGATCGACTACAAATTCTATGTCTTTCACGGCAAGGTCGCCTTCGTCCAGGTCCATCTCGGCCGCGAGGGCAACCATCGTTGGCTGATCTTCGACCGCGACTGGCAGCGCGTCTCGTCACCGAGCGCCGAGTGCGATCCCGCCTGCCCCGCCACGCTCGGCCGCATGATCGCGGCGGCTGAAAATCTCGGCGCCTGCTTCGCTTTCGTTCGCGTCGATCTGTACGAAGTGTCGGGGCAGCCGCGCTTCGGTGAGATGACCTTCTATCCGGGGTCGGGCCTCGACCCGTTCGATCCGCCTGGACTTGATTCGATCATGGGCGCGATGTGGCTAGCCGGATGCACCGCGAGCGCGGCTGATTACATATTCCCAACCTTGGATTTGCAACATCCACGCAACGAAACTGTCACGGTCGAGCGTTAGCTGATCCGTATCAGGCCAGACGAGGCCGATGTGGGGAATTACCAAAATGTCGGACCAAACCGGGGCGCGCACACGCTTTCTCGGCTCGAGCGCGCTTGCACTCGCCGCATCGTTGCTCGCCGTCGGTGCGCATGCCGAGACAGTGCCTGCTCCAGCAGCGCCGACCGCGGTCGACCCGACTCAGAAGAGCGACATCGCCGAGGGGTCGGACATCGTCGTGACCGCGACCAAGGCGAACGAGCTCGCCCCGGTCACCTCCTCGCTCGCGACGACGCAGCCACAGGCGATCGTGTCGCGTTCGTTCATCGAGGATTCGCTGCCGGCCACCGCCGATTTCAACCAGATCGCGCTGATCACGCCGAGCGTATCCAATTATGGCGGCAACAACGGCATCGGGCTGTCCGAGTCGAAGGCGCAGATCCGAGGTTTCCAGGACGGCGAGTACAACATCACCTATGACGGCGTCCCGTTCGGCGACACCAATGACCCCACTCACCATTCGACCACCTTCTTCCCGTCAAACACGATCGAGACACTCGTCGTCGATCGCGGCCCCGGCAATGCGAACCAGCTCGGGCAGGAGAGCTTCGGCGGTAATTTCAACCTGTTCTCGCGCGCCACGCGCGAGGATTTCGGCGGCTCGCTCGAAGCCACCTATGGCAGCTTCAACACCTATCTCGCGCGCGCCATCCTGCAGACCGGCCGAATGGAGAAGCTGGACGGGATACAGGCGGTGTTCACCGGCCAATACGTCCATAGCGACGGCCGCACGAGCTATTCCAAATATCAGAATTACAATTTGTTCGGCAAAGTGATCGTACCCGTCGGTCCCGACGTGACACTGACCTTGCTCGGCACCTACAATCGCAACCGCTTCAACCAGGCCGACAGCGACGGATCGACGCTGTTCCAGCAATTGCTCTACGGGAAATATTACGGCCTCAACGCCGACCCCAAGACGTCGCAATATTATGGCTACAACCACACCGACAAGACGACCGATTTCGAGATCGTCAAGCTCGAGGCGCATCTCGCGCCAGGCGCGGTGTTCGAAAACCGCGCCTATACCTATTATTACGACAATGAAACGTTGTCCGCATCCGACGTGACGGTCGCGCCGGGCACTGCCTACAACACCGTCGCCGCTGACGGTAAGACCAAGATAGTTGGCGATATTCCGGGCTATACCAAGACCAACAAATATCGAGTGTTCGGCGATATCGCGAAGGTGCGCATCGACCTCGCATCGTTTGCAACGCTGACAGCGGGGGCGTGGCTCGAGTTCAGCCACACCTATCGCCAGCAGCGCGACGTAGATCTCAACACCGGTGCCTTCAACTATGTCGAGAAAGCCGTGACGGCACCGGCGACCGGCCTGAACCCGGGTCAGGTAACGCCGCTTTACATCAAGTTCGACCAGAAATCGCGAGGCAACCACACCGAGGAATTCGCCGAGCTCGAGCTTCGCCCGATTGAGGGGCTCAAGATCACGCCCGGCTTCAAGCATGTCGATTTCGGCCGCAAGATCGATGCACTGTACAACCAGACGACGCGCTATGCGCAGCGCGTCGCCAACGATTATGCCGCCGATCTGCCCTTCCTGACGATCAACTATCAGCCGGCGCGCAATTTCTCGGTCTACGGCCAATATGCCAAGGGCTTCCTCGCGCCGCCGCTCAGCCAGCTCTACGTCAACAACCCGACTTTCTCCAATGCGGTGCCGCAGAAGTCGACCAATTATCAGGTCGGCGCGGTCTATCACGGCAGCCATTTGTCGCTCGACGCGGATGTCTATGTCATCGATTTCACCAATAAATTCTACAGCTACACCGACACCTCGGGTCAGGGCCTGGGCACGATCTTCACCAATATCGGCGGCGCGCTTTACAAGGGTCTCGAGGTGCAGGGCACCTACGCGTTCGGCAACGGGGTCGCGGTGTTCGCCAACGCCTCGCGCAATTACGCGAAGACCGATCCCTTCACCGATCCCGTGACCAAGCTGCTCGTCCCGCGCACGATCATCGGCAAGGCGCCGCTGTCGACCGCCGCGGGCGGCTTGCTCTACAAGCACGGGCCGATCAAATTCTCGCTGACCGACAAATGGACCGGGCCGCAATATGCCGATCTCGCCAATACCTATCGGATCGATCCGTACAACACCGTCAACCTCGGCGCGTCGTACAGCATCGGCCCGATCCGGCTCGGCATCGACGTGACCGACCTGCTCGATTCGCAGAAGGTTACGCAGATCAGCACCGGCAAGAACACCGCTGGGCCCGGCGGCACGGTCGGGATCGGCGTGGTGAGCGCTCTGAACTTCGACCAATATTATTACCAACCTGGTCGTGCGATCACCGGCCAACTGACCTTCATCTTCTGATGCGACGCATGCTCGTCTTGGCAGCTACGCTGTTGGTCGCGGCTGCCCCCTCACCGAATCTGGCGCCGCTGTTGGCGCCAGCCGATCTCGACGTCGCACTCGTCCTTCCGCCGCCGCCTCGCCCAGACAGTCTCCAGGCGGCGGCGGAACTCGCCGAGCTTCGCGCCGCGGGCGCCGCCCGCACGCCAGCAACCGAAGCCGACGCGCGGCGCGATGGCGACACCAAGAATGCCTCGATTTTCACAGAAGTCCTCGGGCCGAAATTCGACCTCGCACGGCTCCCGGCAACGTCCGTGCTTATGGCGCTCGTACGCGCGAGCGAGAAGGACGCGGTCGATCGCGGCAAGGCGCATTTCCAGCGTCCCCGCCCCTATATCGCGGACCCCACCCTGAAGGCATGCAAGCGCAACGACGATCCGCTGTCGAGCTATCCCAGTGGCCACACCTCAATGGCGTTCTCGATGGGTGACCCGCTGGCGCGACTGGTCCCGGAAAAGGCCGGAGCGCTGCTCGACCGCGCCGCGGCTTACGGCCAGAGCCGGATCGTGTGCGAACAGCACTACCGCAGCGACGTAAGCGCAGGTCAGGCGCTAGGGCTTCTGATCGCGGAACGGCTTATGACGACGCCGACGTTTCGCGCGGCGTTCGATTCGGCGCGGCAGGAACTGGTCGCGGCTGACATTGCGCGGCGCTAGCGGATGGGAACGTCAGGTTTTTTTGGGGGGGGGCTCCGATCCCGAATGGCCGACCCCACATGCTGCTTTGCCGATAGTCTGCTTCGATCGGTGCGATAGGCGGCTTTTGTCAGGACCCGACCTCAAACGGAACGGATGTGAACGACCGGCTGTGGTCAGCAGGTGCCTCGGGCCATTCCTGCTTAATAGGCGCCGAGGCGTTCTTCGGACGGACACTGGCCATCGGAGAATGACGACACCGTGAGCATACCGACAGCGAGAGTGCCGCTGCCGCTAGCCTCGTACGCAGCCCGGACAAGTTTCGGCGCAATTTGGGCACGCATTGCTTCTCCGACCAAGATTAACGCGGGGCCGGCACCTGAGGAACGATCGGTCACTAGCGCCAGCAAATCGAGTCGGGTATGGATGAGACGTTCCGATGGAAGGCTGACATCGCTCGCGATCAGCACCGGGGTGACGGGTGCGAGGCCGTTTGCGATAAGCTGGCTCGCGATATCAGCCGCCGCGCCGCGCCCCATGTAAAAGGCGAGGGTCGCCGAGGGATCTGAAAGCGCCGCCCATTCAAGATCCAGCGGCTCGCCAGCACGCGCATGGGCGGTTACGAAACGCAATTGACGCGCCGATCCGCGCTGAGTCAGCGACACGCCAGCACTGGCCGCCGCGGCGCTCGCCGCGGTGATACCGGGGCAAATCCGCACGCGAAGGCCGTGGCTCGTAAGCGCGTCGATTTCCTCGGTCGAGCGGCCGAAAATCGAGGGATCACCGCCCTTCAGCCGCACCACCCGCTCCCCGGCGAGCGCAGCCTCGACCAAAAGCGCGTCGATGGCGCCCTGCGTCTTGGAATGGCGGCCCGAGCGCTTGCCGACCGAGACGCGCGTGACATGCGCAGGGATCAAATCGAGTACTCCCGGTCCGACCAACGCATCGTAGAAGACGATGCTGGCCGCGCCGATTAGCCGCTCGGCCTTGCGCGTGAGCAGATCGGGGTCGCCGGGACCGGCGCCAACCAACCACACCTCGCCGGGTGCGATGAGATCAGACATGGACACTCTCCTGCGCGGGCAGCAATTTGGCGATGGCGGGGCGGCACGAACCGCAATTCGTACCGGCGTTGAGCGCGGCGCCGACCGCCTCCACGGTGACGAGCCGCTGGTCGGTGATCGCGGCTAACAGGGTATTGAGGCAAACGTCGAAGCAGACGCAAACGATCGCGCCGCGATCGGGGGCAGGAGTAGTCGGGCGCCCCGCAAGCACTTCGAACGACGAGGCTTCTTTCGTGCCGAGCTGCCCGATCAGCCAGTCACGCGGCGGCAGGGCGGCGCTGCGCGAGACGAACAACGCCGCCTGCAACTGCCCCTCTGCCAGCATCGCCGAGCGGACTACGCCGCGGCGTGCGTCGATCATCTCGGCGCGCTCGCCCTTGGGCATCAGCGCGGTCATCGCCGCGGGATCGCCTTCGCCAGCCAGTTCGACCAGCCAGCCATGCGCGGTGCGGATTCGTGTCCAATAGGCGCAATCCGGGATGCCCGGCCGCGCGCGCGAGACGAGGAAGCCGGTCCAGTCGGGCTTGTACGATCCGGCGCGCGCGGGGGTGTTCTTGAAGCCGGGCTGGCCCGAGATCGGATCACGATCCTGCCCCGGCAACAGACCCGCGCGACCGCCCGCGCTGGTTTGGTCGCTCCAGTGGATCGGCACGAACAGGTCGCGGCGGCGCTGGTCGGGCGTGACAGCGACGCGAAAGATGCTCGAGCCATGCGGGGTCTCGACCCGCGCGAGACCGCCATCGACGAGCCCGAGCCGCTGTGCGGTGTCAGGATGAACCTCGACCAAAGGTTCGCGGCGATGCTGCGACAGCTTGGGCGACAGGCCGGTTCGCGTCATCGTGTGCCACTGGTCGCGGTAACGGCCGGTGTTGAGTCGCAGCGGGTGGGCGCGGCTGGCGTCATCACGCGGCACGTGAACGACGGGCGCGAGCCGCGCCTTGCCGTCGGGCGTCGGGAAGGCGCGATCGGCGAAGGGCGAGGTGCCGCCCCATTGAAACTGCTTCATCGCTGCATAGGCCGCGTCGGTGATCGTCGCCCGATCGGAGATGTCGAGCACCCGCGTGCCGGCATTCTCGAAGCCGGTCTGCGCGGCGAATTCGCGAAAGACGCTCGCGACAGTCGGAAAGTCGAAACTGGCAAAGCCCATGCGCCGTGCGACCTCGGCGACCTGCCACCAGTCGGCGCGCGCGTCGCCCGGCGGCGGAAGGAAGGCGCGCTGGCGCGATATGCGGCGCTCGGAATTGGTGACCGTGCCGTCCTTCTCGCCCCAACCGAGCGCGGGCAACTTAACTTGCGCAAAGCGCAACGTATCGGTCTCGGCGATGCAATCCGACACGACGACGAACGGGCAATTGGCGAGCGCGACGCGCGCCATCCGCGCATCGGGCATCGAGACGGCGGGGTTGGTCGCCATGATCCACACCGCCTTGATCTTGCCCTTGGCCATCGCCTCGAACATGTCGACCGCCTTGAGCCCCGGCCCAGGGCAGATCGTCGGCGACTGCCAGAAACGCTGCGCGCGGTTCCGTTCGGCATCGGAGAAACCCATGTGCGCTGCGAGCGCCGAGGCGAGCCCGCCGACTTCCCGCCCGCCCATCGCATTGGGCTGGCCGGTGATGCTGAACGGCCCCGCGCCGGGCTTGCCGATGCGGCCGGTGGCGAGGTGGAGGTTGATGATCGCGTTCGCTTTGTCGGTGCCGCTGGTCGACTGGTTCACGCCCTGGCTGAACAGCGTGATTGTGTGCGGGTGATCCGCGAACAGATCGTAGAACGCCAGCAGGTCGGCGGGCGCGATTTCGCAGACGCGCGCTACGTCGGGGTTCGGCAGCGTCTTCCAGAAGCCGTCGGGGACGTGCACGCGCTCGGCCAGCGCCTTGCCATCGAGCCGCCAACTCGAGCGCATGTGCGCGAGTAGTCCAGTGAACAGCGCGACGTCGCTGTCGGGTGCGATCGCGAGATGGAGATCCGCACGCTCGGCGGTCTCGGTGCGGCGCGGGTCGATCACCACCAGCTTTGTGCCGCGCGCCGCCCGCGCCGCCTCAATCCGCTGCCAGATCACCGGATGGCACCAGGCGGTGTTCGATCCGACCAGCACGATCAGGTCGGCGACATCGAGATCGTCGTAGCTGCACGGCACGACATCCTCGCCGAACGCGCGGACATGCGCCGCCACCGCGCTCGCCATGCACAGGCGCGAATTGGTGTCGATATTGGCGGTACCGATGAAGCCCTTCATCAGCTTGTTGGCGACGTAGTAATCCTCGGTCAGCATCTGGCCCGAGGCATAGAAGGCCACGCTGTCGGGGCCATATTCGGCGATCGTCGCGGCGAACCGCTGCGCGACATGGTCGAGCGCATCGTCCCAGCTCGCCTGGCGGGTGCCGATCATCGGGTGGAGCAAGCGGCCTTCTAGGCCGATCGTCTCGCCGAGATGGGTGCCCTTGGAGCAGAGCTTGCCGAAATTCGCCGGATGGGCCGGGTCGCCTGCGATCGTCGCAGAGCGTGCGCCGGTGGGCGTGGCGAGCACGCCGCAGCCGACGCCGCAATAGGCGCAAGTGGTCTTGACCGTCGTCAAGCCACGCCTTCCAGCGCCGCCGCGCGGCCGATCAGGATGCGGCCACCATCAATCTTGACCGGGATCACCGGCACGCACCCCTTGTCTTCGCCCAGCACCTCGCCCGTGACCAACGAGATCCGCCAGTTATGCAGCGGACACGTCACCGTGGTGTCGTGGACGATCCCCTGGCTGAGTGGCCCCTGCTTGTGCGGGCACTGGTTGGCAAGCGCGTAAACCTCGCCATTGGCGGTGTGGAAGATTGCGATCTCGCGCCCGCCGCGCACCGGCAGCGTGCGCGCACCGAGCGCGGGGAGCTGGTCGACCGGACCGATGTCCAGCCATTCGCCGACCGCACTCATGCCGTCACCAACGCAGGCGCCGCGAGCGGACGGATTTCGGCGAGATGCTGGTGGAGTTTGTAATCCTCCCCCGCCGCGCGTTTCGCCCAGGGATCGTCCTGCATGAAGCGCTGCGAAAAGTGGAAGCGTGCGGTCAGCGCCACGCGGCCGTCTACATCCTCGACGATGCGCTGCTTGATATAGTCGAGCCCGACGCGCTCGACCCACGGCGCGGTGCGGTCGAGATAGCGTGCTTCCTCACGGTAGAGCTGGATGAACGCCGCGCAATGATCGAGCGCCGCTTGCTCGGTCGCAACCTTGCACAGGAAATCGGTGCCGCGCAGCTTGATCCCGCCATTGCCGCCGATCGACAGTTCGTATCCGCTATCGACGCAGATCACGCCGAAATCCTTGATCGTCGCCTCGGCGCAATTGCGCGGGCAGCCCGACACCGCGATCTTGAACTTGTGCGGCATGAAGCTGCCCCAGGTCATCTGCTCGGTCTTGATCCCGAGACCGGTCGAATCCTGCGTCCCGAAGCGGCACCATTCCGAGCCGACGCACGTCTTCACGGTGCGCAGCGCCTTGGCATAGGCATGGCCGCTGACCATGCCCGCGGCGTTGAGATCGGCCCAGACCGCGGGCAGATCCTCCTTCTTGATTCCGAAGATGTCGAGCCGCTGGCCGCCGGTCACCTTGACCATCCGCGCCTCGTATTTCTCGGCGACATCGGCGATCGCGCGCAATTCCTTGGGGTTGGTGACACCGCCCCACATCCGCGGGACGACCGAATAGGTGCCGTCCTTCTGGATGTTGGCGTGCATCCGCTCGTTGACGAAGCGCGACTGGTTGTCGTCGACGAAGTCGCCAGGCCAGGCGCAGAGCAGATAGTAATTGAGCGCGGGGCGGCACGACGAGCAGCCATCGGGCGTCGTCCAGTGCAGCGCCTGCATCACCTGCGGGATGGCCTTGAGGTCCTTCTCGAGGATCAGCCGGCGGACGTCCTCATGCGTGAAGCTGGTGCATTTGCACACGGTAGGCGCGGTACGCTCGCCGTCGAACGCCTCGCCCAGCGTCACCGCGAGCAGCCCCTCGACCAGATTGGTGCACGACCCGCACGAGGCCGAGGCCTTGGTGCAGGCGCGCACCGCATCGAGTGTGCACGCGCCGTCCGCGATAGCGCCGACCACTTTGCCCTTGCTAACGCCATTGCAGCCGCAGATCTCGGCGTCGTCCGCCAGCGCCGCGACTGCCGCATTAGGGTTTGCCGATGCCGCTCCCCCGCTGGCAAACGCCTGGCCGAAGATCAGCGCGTCGCGGATCTCGGCGACATCCTGCTGCTTCTTGAGCAGGTCGAAGTACCAGTTGCCGTCCTGCGTATCGCCGTACAGCACCGCGCCGATGACGCGGTCGTCCTTGACCACGACGCGCTTGTAGATGCCGCGGGCGGCATCGCGCATGACGATGTCCTCGCAGCCCTCGCCACCCGAGAAATCGCCCGCCGAGAAGACATCGATCCCCGAGACTTTCAGTTTGGTCGAAGTGACCGAGCCGGTATAGCCCGAGGGTGTCGCGACCAGGCCGTCGGCAAGACTGCGGCACATGTCCCACAGCGGCGCGACGAGCCCATAGACGAGGCCGTTATGCTCGACGCATTCGCCGACCGCGAGCACGTTAGCGTCCGAGGTCACGAGATGATCGTCGACATGAATTCCGCGCCCGATCGCCAGGCCCGCGGCGCGCGCGAGCTTGACGTTGGGGCGAATGCCGACCGCCATCACCACCAGCGCCGCCGGGATTTCTTGCCCTGTCTTGAGGCGGACGCCCTCGACCTTGCCCTGGCCGTAGATTTCGGCGGTGTCGGCGCCGGTCAGGATCGTCTGGCCCCGCGCCTCGAGCGCGTCCTTGAGCAGCCACCCCGCCGCCTCGTCGAGCTGGCGCTCCATCAGCGTCGGCATGATGTGGAGCACGGTCACCTTCATGCCGCGGAGCGACAGGCCGTGCGCCGCCTCGAGCCCGAGCAGACCGCCGCCGATCACCACCGCGTCGCCGCCGGCGTCGGACGCGCGCAGCATCGCGCCGACATCGTCCATGTCGCGAAAGGTGACGACGCCCTGCAGGTCATGCCCCGGCACCGGGATGATGAACGGGTCCGAGCCGGTCGCGAGGATCAGCGTGTCATAGCTCTCGACCCGGCCCGAGCGCGCGGTGACGGTCTGGATCTTGCAGTCGATCGCGACGACGGGGTCGCTCGCCACCAGCTCGATCGCATTGTCGGCATACCAGGCGAGATCGTTGATCACGATGTCGTCGAACGACTTGTCCCCGGCGAGCAGCGGCGAAAGCATGATGCGGTTATAGTTCACGTGCGGCTCGGCGCCGAAGATCGTGATGCGATAGCGGTCCACATCGCGCGCGAGGATTTCCTCGACCGCGCGGCAGCCCGCCATGCCGTTGCCGATGACGATCAGATGCGGTTTGGTCATGAGAAAGCCCAATCGAGGGAGAGCCAGAGCTTCTTGGTGTCGGTCGCGTAGCGATCGGCGCGATAATCGGCATATTTGAGGAGCGCGGTGTAGCGGCCCTGCTTGACGCTGAGCTGGGCATCGACCTCGTTGCCATAATGCTGGCCGAGCCGATCGCTGTCGAAGCGGTGATAGACAGCGGTCAGGCCGATCGCATCGATCCGGGCGACCTTCTTCCAGCAATAGCCGACCGCGCCATAGGCATCGCGCAGGCCGTTGGGCGGGGTGACGAGGAACTTGTCGGCCCAGCCGTTGAACTTGTGGAGCGTGGCGAGCGGGGTCTGGAAACTGGTGACCGCAACGCCTTTGTCCGCGCCGAGCACTTCATACCCGCCGGTCAGCGACAGCGCCTTAGCGGCAAGGCCGAGCTCGCCCGCATAATAATCGGCGTGATAGCGGTTGGGGTTGCGGTGATAGTCGCGCTGCGACGCGAAGCTCGCGAAGTATGTCAGCTTGAGCGTCTTGCTGAGCGGATAGGCCCCGGCGAAGCGGCCGCCATAGCTCTGGCTCGAATTGACGAACACCTGCCGCTGGTCCTGGTCGACCAGATAGGCAAAGCCCGTCAGCGTGCCGAGGCTGGTCTTGTAGCCGAGATTGGCGAAGACATTGTCGCCGCCGATCTCGCCCAGCCGCGCCGGACCGAAGCGATTGCCGCCGTCGATCCCCCAGATCGTGCGGACGTTGTTCGCATATGTGACGTCGGCCTTGAGGTTCTGGATCGCCGACCATTCGACGCGCACCGCATCGAAGGTCTGTTCATTGTCGCGCCACGCGACCGCGCCGACAAAGCGCTGGTCGTCGAGGTTGATCGCCTGCCGCCCGACGGTGACGACGGTCTGCTTGAACCCGTGATATTGCAGCTGCAGACGGTTGAGCTCGACATTCTGCGGATCGGGGACGATCGGAAAAGCGGTCTTGCCGTTGAGCCCGCTATTATACGCCGGGTTGATCGCGAGCGTTGCCTCGGATTCGGCGAGGAAGCTGAAATCGCTGAGCTTTGCCTCGAACCCGCTACGGATCCGGATCGTTACCGCGTCGGCATCCTTGGCGAGCGGTGCCTGCTCGACATGCTCGTAGCGCAGGCGGGCATCGATCAGCGGGGTCAGTTTGAGCGGGTCGGCGAGGGCTGGTGTCGCCACCAGCCCTCCCAGCGCGAGGAGCGCCAGCGCGCGCATCAGATCCGCGCTCCGTTCGCCGCGGTCCAGCTGCCGCGCCAGTGGCGCTTGACCTTGAGGATGCCGAGCAAGGCGACGACCGCGAGCCCGGCGAAGATCAGGAAGCCGGGCGAAGTGCTGCCGGTCCATTGCCTTGCGAAGCCGAGAGAGGAGGCGAGGTAGAAGCCGCCGATCCCACCGCCGAAGCCAACCACGCCCGTCATCACGCCGATCTCGCTGTGGAAGCGTTGCGGCACGAGCTGGAACACAGCGCCGTTGCCGAAACCAAGCGTCGCCATCACCAGCAGGAACAGGCCGAGCGAGACGACCAGCGAGGCAGGCGCGGTGCTGATCGCGACCAGAACGAGCGCCGCCAGCAGATAGACCGCGGTCAGCGTGCTGATCCCGCCGATCCTGTCCGCCACCGCGCCGCCGATCGGCCGCACCAGCGATCCCGCGAAGACGCACGCCGCGGTGCAATAGCCCGCCGTCACCGGGGTCAGCGCGAAACGGTCGGTGAAATAGACCGGCAGGCTGGCGGCAAGCCCGACAAAGCCGCCGAAGGTCACGCCGTAGAACAGCATGAACCACCAGGTGTCGGCTTCCTTGAGCACCGACAGATAGGCGGCGAACGGCTTGGGCGCGGGCTGGCTCGGCGAATCCTTAGCCATCGCCGTGTAGAGCAGGAACACGATCGCCAGCGGGATCACCGCGAGCCCCAGCACCGCGTTCCACCCGAACGCCTTGGCGAGCATCGGCGCGAACAGCGAGGCGAGCACGGTGCCCGAATTGCCCATGCCGGCGATCCCCATCGCCTTGCCCTGATGCTCGGCCGGATACCAGCGCGAGGCCAGCGGCAGCGCGACCGCGAAGCTTGCGCCCGCAAAACCGAGCACGACGCCGAGCGCGAGCGTGCCCGCAAAGCTGTTGACCCCGAACAGCCAACCGATCGACAGGCCGGCGATGACGATGATCTGCCCGATCGCGCCGGTCTTCTTCGGCCCGATCGCGTCGACCAGCAGGCCGTTGACGAGCCGCAGCACCGCGCCCGCGAGCGTCGGCACGGCGACCATCAGCCCCTTCTCGGCGGGCGACAGCGCCAATTCCTTGGCGATGATCGGCGCGAGCGGACCCAGCAGCACCCACACCATGAAGGCGAGATCGAAATAGAGGAAGGCGGCGATCAGCGTCGGGCGATGCCCGCTCTGCCAGAAGCCCGTCGCGGCCGGTGCGCCCGGCTTCGCCTTGAATCGCGCACTGGTCCCCACCAGCCCCGCGTCGAACTCGGTCTGCAACTGCGTCATCGTCCCGATCCCCCTCGAGCAAACGCAAAAAAGCCGCCGCGGCGCTCGATCATTCGAGACGCGACGGCGACTTTGCCAGAATGTTGGTGATGCCGAAGACGCTACTCCATTGCAGCGTCTCGACGATGGTCAAAAGCTGCATCGATTCGCGCGGCAACGCAACAATTTTCTGCGGTGTGCCCCATTATGCTTCGAATCCGCCCAGATATCTCGCGAGGTCGGCCGGATCGAAGCTGCGGGAGTCGAAGAACCGGTCGGCACCGAGGATCAAGCGCCCCTGCGTCGTACCAACACCAAGCGACCCGGCGATCCCGCCCTCGAGCTTCGAACTTGCACCCGGCAGCGGCACGCCGAGCGGTCGCAGCGCGGCGCGATAGACGTCGGGCCGGAAGACGCGTTGCGCCGCGTCATAATCGGCTGAGTTCGGGGCCGCGTGGCAAGCGACGCACATTTGCGCATAAAGCCACGCCGCCTGGCTGACCCAGGGGAAATTGGCCGCCTCGCGATGCTGGAACATGAAGTCGGGCACGTCGATCGGCTCGGCCCCCTGCGCAAAGACGATGCGGTCCGAAATCGCGTGGCCGATCAGCGTCGCCGACCCGTCGAGATAGTTGGGACCAGCCAGGATCGCAGCGATGTCCTCGCGCTGCGCCGGATCGACGAAGGCGATGCCCGCCCGGTAGAGCGCGCGCAGCAGGCGGTGGGTGAGGTCGGGATCCTCCTCCATCCGCGAGGTGCGCATCGCCAACACCTTTTCAACGCCACGCAGCCAGATCTGCGAAGTCACCGCGACGATCACTCCGACACCGCGGTCGACCGCGACGCTGTTCCACGGCTCGCCCACACAAATGCCGTCGATCTCGCCCGCCGCGAGCGCGTCGGCGGCGAAGGGCGGTGCGACAGTGACGATCGAGACGTCGGCGTCGGGATCGATCCCGCAGCCGATCAGCCAATAGCGCAGCATGTAATTATGGCTCGAATAGCGATGCACCACGCCGAACCGCAGCGGCGTGCCGCGCTCGCGTGCCGCCCGCGCAACTTCGGCAAGCCGCGCACCGATTACCGCGACGTCGCCCGGCCCACCCACCGCGGTGACCTGCGCGGCAAGATCGGGCCGCAGCGTGATCGCATTGCCGTTGAGCCCGAGCACGAACGGCACCGACAGTGGGGTCGCGGGTCGCCCCAACCCCAGCGTTGTAGCAATCGCCAATGGCGCGAGCAGATGCGCAGCATCGCTATGGCCATACAGCAGCCGGTCGTTGACCGTCGCCCAGCTCATGTCGCGCACGAGCTCGAGCGCGATGCCCTCGGCCTCGGCGAACCCGAGTTCGCGCGCGAGAATCGGCAGGGCGGCATCGACCAGCGGCAGGAAACCGATGCGGAACGGCGTTGTCGTCATAAATCCCCCATCAGCCGATTGGCGGTGACGATCGCGTCGGCGACGTCGCCGATCCGCCGCGCACTATCCATCGCCGCCTTGCGAAGCGCGGCATAAGCCGCGGGTTCGTCGATCCCGCGCTTCTTCATCAGCAGCGCCTTGGCCTCGTCGATCGTCTTGCGCTCGGCGAGCGCGGACCGCGCTTCGTCGAGTTCGGTGCGCAGCCGCGAATACGCTCGGAAGCGGCGGATCGCGAGTTCGAGGATAGGACGGATGCGCTCCTTCTTGAGCCCGTCGACGACATAGGCCGACACGCCCGCGTCGATTGCCGCCTCGATTCCGGCGACATCGCTCTGGTCTACGAACATCGCGACCGGCCGCGCCATCGCCTTCGACAAAGCGAACAGTTCCTCGAGCTCGTCGCGATGCGGATTGGCGAGGTTGATCAGCACGACGTCGGGCGACAGCGACTCCAGCCGTGCGGCGATGCCGCGGCGGTCGATAAAGATCGTGACGTCACTCAGCCCCGCATCGCGCAGACCTTCCTCGATCACGGCCGCGCGGGCGGCACTTTCATCGATAATCGCAATCCGCAAATGCGTATCCCCCACGAAACCCTTAGACCGATGACCTAGAAGACCAAAGCTGATTAAGCGTACGATGTACTCGCACCGTGAGCGCGCCTACGACGACAGATTCTGGGACTGCAAATATATCATGGAAGCGGCGATATAGGGCGCACTGCTGACCGGACGCTCTGCGCAGCCTAATCGGCAGCTTTTGTCGGTATCGGACGTTTACCAAAGCTGATTTGAATGAGCGGGTTTGGTCGACACCCGCCGCAGCAGCGACAACCCAAAAGCGGCCATTTGGCTGCTTCCCGCGTTGCCCAACTCCGGACGTTGGTTCATGAGCAGCCGCCGTGGTCAAGATGCGTATCCGCGCCATCTTGGCTGAGGCACACAATGACCACATCGCTCTTCCGCGATGCAGCGGGGACGTTAAGCTCAGGCGTGCGCGCCGCTCTTCTCCTCTCCCTTGTACTGATTCTGGCCGGTTGCGATGCAAGGCAGGGCAAGCCCGCTCGTTCGCGTTTGATTTTATGGGCATGGGAGCGTCCCGAGGATCTGCGGTTTCACCCGGATGCAGACATCGCGATCCAGACTGGGTTTATCGAGATCCGAGGGGACGCGCTCAAGGCACGTGGGCGCTATTTCCCGCTGAGGAGCACGAAGCGGCCCTCGACGGCGCTGGTCCATGTTCAGATCGACCATAGCGAGCCGCTCCGGTGGAGCCCGGCCCTGCGCGCCCAACTCGCTGCGGCGATCCATTTCTATGCGACGGCGACGCCCGCACCGCGCGTTCAGCTCGACTTTGAAGTGCGGAAGTCGGAGCGGCAAATTCTGCTCCAGGCGCTCACCGATCTGCGCCGCGCTCTGCCACCGAAAACCGAACTGTCGATCACCGCGCTGGCGTCGTGGTGCATGGACGATGACTGGCTGCAATCCGCGCCGGTCGACGAAATCGTGCCGATGCTGTTTCGCATGCAAAAAGATGGGCCTGCGATCATCAAGACGCTGGCGGACGGCGGCGATTTCCGCAATCCTCGGTGCCGCGCCGCCGTTGCGATATCGAGCGATTCTCCGATCGCTCGTGCACAGCCAGGACGGCGCGTCTATCTTTTCAATCCGCGCAGCTGGACGCAGCAGTCGTTCCGCCGGGCGCAACACGTGGTGGAGGCGTGGCGATGAAACGTCTGGCGGCGACGTTGGTGTCGGTGCTTGTGATGTCTGGTCTGGTGGCCCAACCGGCGGTCGGATCGGGCGACATGGGTCCCTCGACGACCTTTATCGATCGCCACGGCGGCAACCCGGCCGAGCGGGCCCGGCTTTACCGAGGCAAGATGGGAGTCCTGCTCGCGAGTTCATCGGACGGGCTGCTGTATCTCCAATGGCGCCTGAGCAACGGGCTGCCGGTCGGCGACGCCGCGGGAGCGGCACTCAACGCGAGCTGCTGTGACATTCCGGCCTATGGCGGCAGTCCCGATGGCGGCATGCCGGGATGGTCGAAAGCGACCGAGCTGGTGCCAGGCGTGTGGCATGTTTCGAGCTGGGTCGCGACGGAGCTTCCCGGCCCCAACTATACCTGGATCCCCAACTGTTTTCGTGACGCATTCGACGTCGCTGCGACGACGCTGAAAGATCGGGTGGCCCGCTATGGAGCGAACGACCCCGCTGTCGCGGCCTGGCTCATCACCCAGAACGCGGTCTTCAACGCGTGCAGCAAATCGGATGCTGTGCTGCCCGCTCCCATGGCTGGCACACCGCAATGGCTGAAGGCCGACCGCGCGTATCAGGAGGCGGCCTTCGCGCTCTATAAGGGGCAGAGCGAGGAAGCGTTCAGGAGGTTCCGGGCGATCGCCCAGGACGGCGCCTCCCCGTGGCAAACGAAGGGCCTGTATCTTGCGGCGCGTGCGCGCCATCGGGCTGCGCTGACGCATCCCACGCCGCAAACGTTTGGCGCCGCACGAGCCGCCATCGCGCTCTTGCGGGCACAGCCGAGTGCCTATGGTTACGGCGAAGTGCGCGGGATGTTGCGCGCGCTCGCCTATCGCGATCAGCCCGACCTGTTGTTCAGGCGGCTCGAGGGCGAGCTGAACGCCAAAACGCCGACGCCCGATCTGCCCAAGGGCCTGCGCGACTACACGACGCTAAGCCCCCGATACACGCCTCGCCCCGACATTGCCGACTGGCTGACCACGCTGCACAGCTATGACCACGTGCCCGCTGCGGCGCACGCCGCCGAGCGCTGGACCGCGACCCGAAAGTTGCACTGGCTGATCGCCGCGCTCGCTCTGGCGCAACCTGGGGATGGCGCCACCCGCAGCCTCGTCGCCGCAGCCGCTGCCGTGCCAAGGGCGAGCCCGGCATGGCTGACCGTTCAATATCATCAGATACGGCTGACCTTTAGCGCCGGCGATCCGACGCATCTGCGCGACCGTGTCGATGCAATCCTGGCCTCCGACCTCTCGAGCTCGGACCGCAACTTGTTCCTCGCCCTACGCACGCAGCTCGCGACAAGCCTTGCCGACATGATGCGTTTCGCGCTGCGCCGGCCCTTCTGTTCCGAGGCGCCCGAAAATTGCCGCGAAGCCGACTGGCTGCGGGCGGACAGTACGCTCGCCGAGGTCAGCCAGAACGGGCCCGTCGTCGCGATCGGGCCCGAGGCCAAAGCGCTTCTCGACCGGCTGCCGCTGCGCACGCGCATGGCTGCCGGCGCCGGACTGCCGCGCTTGCTCCGCCTCGACCTTGCGCTCACCAACTATGGCCGTGCGGTCCAGCTCCAGGACGATCAGGCGATCGATCGGCTTGCCGGCGAGCTTGTCGACCTGTTGCCTGCACTTCGCAGGGATTGGGTGACGATCCGTCGGACGCGACCGGGGCCGTCCAAGCGCTTTGCCGAATATTTCGTGCTGGCGAAGATTCCCGGCGTCTCGCCCGACTTTACCGATTATGTCCGTCCGCAAGGCGCCTTGCGCCATTGGCAGGGCCACTGGGTGGACTGGATGATCGCAGCGCGCGCGGCGGGCGCACCGGTCGATCCTCCCGGCGCGGGGCGCTATAGTCCGTGGGGATGGTCCACTGGCGATAAAGATATCGACCTGGTTTGTTTCAGCAATTGTGGCAGCGGGATATTCCCGTTGCGGCTGCCGAGTTTCGCCGCGACGCAGCAGACCAAGGCGCAGTCGGAGCGCGACCGCTTGCTGTTCTTCAATGACCAGAGCAAAGACCATTTTCGGGCCGGCGGTATCTCGGCCTGGGGTGGGCTTCTGGCCTATGCTCAGTCCAATCCGCGCGATCCGCGGTCTCCCGAAGCCCTCTATTGGCTAATCCGCATCACGCATTGGGGTCATGCGCATGACCGGGTTGGCTACAAGGCGTTCCAGCTGCTCCACTTACGCTATCGCGGATCCGTATGGACGCGTCGTTCGCCCTATTATTACGATTGACGTCGTAGGGATTATCAACGGGGGTTTGCCTCTATGAACAACCATCACCCTTAACCATACGAAAGTCCGATCGGCGGTAGCCGGACATCAACTAGGCCTGCGTCATCCGTGAAGCAGCCGCCCTGCTTCGGCTCAGTTGACCCAGTTCCGAACGTTCACGCTGCCTTTAGCGTATGCCAGAACCAGACGTTCGTTCATCTAGCCAAAATCTTCCCATGAGACGTATCTAACTACTGAACGCTGCTCCCGCTGCAGCTTTGCGGACAGTGCCTATGCCGCCGTTTGTTCGGGCTGTGCGGTGTCGACGTCGAGATCCCGCAGGTCGCGCCCTCGCGTTTCGCGGCCGAACCAAGCCACCAGGCCGAACGAGATCGCGGTCGGGATCATCACCAGCAAAGACGACACGCCCATCGAGAACACTACTCCAGAGATCGTCAGGCCCTGGGCCAGCAGGCCGCCACCCTTGGTACAGGCGGCCACCCAGCCCGTTGCCCGGCCGCGTACCGCGAGCGGGAAGCTTTCAGCGGTATAGGGCAGCACGGTCGCGATGATGCCGTTCGTACCGACGATCAGCAACGCGACTGGCAGGACCGGACTCCCCGTTCCGCTCGCTTCGAGCTGTAGGACCAAGAACAAACCAGCTAGCGTAACGGCAATCATCGTGGCCAGCGCCCATTTGGTGCTCCATCGACTGTACAGCAGCGCCGCGACGAACACTGTCGGGAAAGCAATCAAGGCACTTTCGGCAAGGAGTCGGCTAGACAGGCCGACCGAATAACCCTTGGCCACAAGATCTGCTGGCAACCAGAGGAGCAGACCAAAGTTTACCAGGCCCCAGGACAGCGCGCAGATACTGAGCGCGGCCAGTTTTCCGTACAAGTGCAGCCCAGTCAGCGCTGTGGCGCCGCGCTGCGGTGCGATCCCTGTATCGCTTGCGCGATGCGCCGTTGCTCCGAAACGGCGCATGACCTGCTCCGCTTCTTCGACTCGTCCACGTGCTAGCAGGAACTTGGCCGACTCCGGGATCAGCGCGCCCAGTGCAACGAGCAGCAGGCCAGACGGCAGGTTGGCGAGCCAGAGGATCCGCCAGCCAAAGATCGGCTGCAGGACCGCCGATAGGCCGCTGGCCGCGAAATAGCCGCCGACCGCCCCCAGTCCGCCGACGAGCACTAAGCTCCAGCCGCGATGACGGCTCGGCATCATCTCGGCGAGCAGCGCGTAAGTCACCGGAAGCATGCCACCCGCCGCGGCGCCCATCATGAAACACATCGCGATGTTCCAGGCGAGCGACGGCATGGCGCCGCAGATCGAGGTGCCAACGAACATCACCGCCGACAGCAGTATCGACGCCTTGCGCCCATACACATCCGAGATCCAGCCCCAGAGTACCGATCCCGTCACAGTGCCCGCCAGCGCGAAGAACGGCACCAGCGAGACGGTTTTCTTTGGCACGCCATATTCGCTGATCATGCCGGGCACGGTGAACCCGAGCGAGGCCGGCTTCATCACGTCGATCACCAGCGCCACGACCAGCACCCCCATCAGCCCCCAATGTGCCGGCCCCAGCGGGGCGTCCTCAGGCGCTGCGACAACGATATAGGCCGCGGAAGCGCGCTGCGCCCCCAAATTGCGTGGCAACAGGCCATAGCCCGCGAGCAGCGTCCCGGCGACGATCAGCGCCATGCCAATTAGCATCGGCGTGTCCATCGGCATGCCGGCCAGACGGTAGTGCATCGCCCGCGCCATCGCGAACATCGGCAAATGGGCACACACGCCCACTGTGACTGCCAGGCAGCCAAGCAAGAAGGCCCACAGCGCCTGACGGTCCGAAAGTGTGCTGCTCAAAGCCTTCATGTCTGATCGCCCCCATGTGCGCCTTGGGCTTGCCCATGATCCACCACGACGTCCAGCGGGGGCGCAAGGTGCACCCTGTCGCACCCGGACTGCTCAGATCCAATTGCCGACATTCAGTGCGTCAGCGCGGCTTTCCAACACCGGCCGCTCGTTCATGTGCCAGGAAGCATCTCTTACTCCTTTATCACGGGGGTGATGGGTTGCTCGCTTGCTCGGCGATTCCGCTTGCCAGCGATCGTTGCAGGATCAGGCCTCGGCGGGCGGCGAAAAGTCCATCGCGGCGAGGTCGGTGAGCAGATCGGGGCCCGTCGGCTCCCACCCAAGCCGCGCGCGGGTCCAGGCATTCGACGCAATCATGTCGAGCACTGCGAAGGGTGCCATCCAGCCAAAATACTGCTCGACTTCGTCGGCTGCGACTGAGCGGACGGGCAGCCCGGTTCCCTTTCCAAGCGCCTCGGCGATGGCGCGGGCGGTGACGCCCTCCTCTACCGACGCATTGTAGCGCGCACCCGGTTCGCCCTTCTCCAGCGCCAGGACGTACAGCTTCGCCACATCGCTGACATGTGCCGCCGACCAGCGCGTCTGCCCCTCGCCGACATAGGCCACCGCCCCGGATCGGCGCGCCTCGGCGACCAACGGCGTGATCAGGCCGGCCTTGGTGGTGTCATGGACTTGCGGCAGCCGGATAGTGCGCACGTCGATGCTCCGAGCGATCAGCGCCGCGCCGGCGAGTTCGGTCGCGATGCGCGGGTTGGCATGGCGCGGGTTGAGCACGTCCTCGGTCGCCGGGCCGCCGTTCAGCGGCGTGCCGATGCCGACGCCCGAGGTGATCAGGATCGGTTTCTGGGTCCCCTCCAGCGCCGCGCCCATCGCGGCGATGGCGCGTTCGTCCTTCTTGGTATTTTCAAAGAACGTCGCGAAATTATGGTCGAACGCGCAGTGGATCACCGCATCGGCCGCCGCCGCGCCGCTCGCGAGCGTCTCAGGCTGTTCCAGGTCACCGCGATGGACGCCTGCACCGGCCGCTTCGAGGTGCCGCGCGCCGGCGTCGGAACGGGCGAGCCCGAGCACCTGATGGCCGCGCGCGATGAGTTCGGGAACGACCTGCGAGCCGATGAAGCCGGTCGCACCGGTGAGGAACACGCGCATTTCAAATCTCCCATTTGCCGGAAAGGCATATCGCGGCCGGTTCGAGAGTGTTAAAGTAGTGACCTTATCATGGTATACCGTCTAACAGGATCAATCATGGCCAGCGAAGCGCCCAATCCGCTTGGAGCCTATCTCCGCGATCGCCGCACCCGCCTTGACCCGGTGGCCCTGGGGTTTGTCGGCGGTCGGCGACGCACCCCTGGGCTTCGCCGCGAGGAAGTGGCTGCCCGGGCGAACATCAGCCCGACCTGGTACACCTGGCTCGAACAGGGTCGCGGCGGCGCGCCGTCAGCCGACGTGCTCGACCGTATCGCCAAGGGCCTGATGCTTACCGATCCGGAGCGCGAGCACATCTACATGCTGGGCCTCGGCCGTCCGCCAGAGGCGCGCTATCTGCCGGTCGACGGCATCTCCCCACGGCTGCAGCGGGTGCTCGACGGAATGGTGCTGAGCCCGGCGATCATCAAGACAGCGATGTGGGATGTCGTGGGCTGGAACCTGGCGGCGGCGGTGCTGCTGACAGACTATGCCAAGCTGCCGCGTGAAGGGCGCAACATCCTTCGCATGATGTTCGGCAGCGACCATATCCGGGTTCGAAACGCGGACTGGGAAGGTGTTGCGCGCTTCGTCGTTGGAGCCTTTCGTGCAGACGTGGCGCGGGCGGGCGCCAACAGCAGCGCGGCGGTGACCAACCTTGTCGCTGAATTGTCCCGCATCAGCCCCGAGTTCGAGGCGCTGTGGCAAGACAACGACGTGGTCGCTCACGGTGAGGGGATAAAGCGCATCCATCACCCTGAGGCAGGACTGCTCGCCATGGAGTTCTCGTCGTTCGCAGTTGAAGGGAGGCCGGAACTCGGAATGATTATATATAATCCCGCCTCGGCAGCAGACGCAGAGCGATTGCGAATTCTGCTGGACGCTCGCGAAAGCTGAGTGGATCGCCCCGCCGAGACAGAAAATACGACCCACAACTAGGCCTGAGACCTACATTCCCCCCTTTCCCGATCTCGGCGGTGTGTTCACGGCACATCGCCAACCATAGATGTAAACGGGCACTTCACCCTCCCGATATATCCTACGGCGCTGACTCGACACCTTGGAGATACCCAAGGGGGTTTTGACACTGCCACCGGGCTTTGCGGACGGTGATCACGATCGGGCGCGTTATGCTGCCATTGGCGAGAGCGACAGGGTGACGTTGAAGTTCATAAAGCCGAAGTGATCCCACCAATCGGTCGCTTAGCGTTCCGGCGGAGAGGACCCAGTTCCGGACTTCTAGGATCGGGCGAGCGCTTCCAAAGACCCGACATCCGTTCATTTCATCATAGACTGTTTCAGGATAGGTGTGTTGGTTCAGGCTCGGGCGTCAAATCGGGTGATCGCCCATGCGCTCACCAAGCCGCACCGGCCGCGCTGGCATCCAGCTCTCATCAAAAGCGATCGTTCCCTGCCGGAACAGCATGACGATCGTCGAACCAAGCAGGAAGCGCCCCATTTCCTCGCCCTGCTTGAGAGCTACCTCTTGATTGGCGTAGCGCCATTCCGTCAGCTTGCCAGTACGCTTCGAGTTGACGGTACCGTGCCATGCGGTAGCCATGCTCCCGACAATTGTTGCTCCGACGAGAACCATCACGAATGTACCGTGATCCGAACTCTCGAATACGCATACGAGGCGTTCATTTCGCGCGAACAGATTGGGCACGCCGCGCGCAGTGACCGGGTTTACCGAAAACAGAGTGCCCGGAATGTAGCTCATGCTGATCAAACTGCCGGCGCACGGCATATGCAGACGGTGATAGTCACGCGGCGACAGATAAAGATTCACGAAACTGCCATGACGAAACTCGGCTGCCAGTGTGCCGTCACCGGCAATCAGTTCGGTAGTGGTGAACCGGTGTCCCTTGGCCTGCACAATGTGATGATCGTCGATCTCCCCGATTTGGCTGATCGCGCCATCGACCGGGCAGATGAAGTCAGCATGCGCTAGTGGGCGAACACCCTCTCTCAGAGGCCGCGAGAAGAAGTCGTTAAGCTGGCGTAGCTAGCGATATCCGAATTCTCGGCTTCGCTCATATCGACCCCGTATCGGGCGACGAACCACCGGATTAGTCGGGTGGTCATCGCACCACCTCGCGCCCGGGCGATGCGACCAGCTAAAAGGGTCAGGCGTTGTTTTGGCAGGGCATATTGAACCAGGATAGTAAAGCGATCGGACATCTTGGACCCTCGAGTATCGGCCAGCGGATGTGACGGTCAATAGTTCCGCTACGCGAGCATCTCATGAAGCACATCTCCTACACGGCGCACTCCAAAATGCCCACAGAACCACTATATCGGCAGTATGGGCGGTCGGGGCAGCGATACCGGCCGCGACCATCCGCCTCATCTGCGATCGAGGTGTTTTGATAACCCTCCAGCCGTTCCTATGCGCGCCGGACCGATTAAGACGTCGATCCGGACGGGCCGGATTGAGGCGCTTAGCCTAATGGCGTGGCGCTTCCGCGATAGTCGTCATCTTGTCGATCATCTCTAACCACTGCTTGGATTTCCGACGATCGACGGCGTCAACAGCCCTGAAGTTCGCGAAGGCTTCATCAGGCCAGCGTTCCCCATGGGCTTCCATAAAAGCAGCGGCCTGCATCCAGTGACGCACCTCGGTGCTTTCATCGAATCGATCGTCTGCCAACGGGCGCCCTCACTTCCTCTTGCCATTTAGCAGCATAGCGACCGCCGGCATGTCAGCAACTCGAATGAACAAGGTATGCAATCCCGGCACTCATCTGCGTGATCGGTGCGGCCTCTGACATAAGCAAGGCCTCCCGATCCTAGCGATCGCATTGGTCGTGGTGCCGATCCAGCTCGTCGTCCGCCGTCCCCAATGACCCAGAAACTGCTTAAAAGCACCTTTAAGCGGCGGATCGAACATTGCTTGGCGATGGCGCCCGCACCTCTATCCATCACGAACGGGGTCCTGACGCGTACCAGTCCGCATAGCTTGTTGTTCGTGCCATATGGCGGTTGAGGTCGGGGGCACCGTCTTCCCACCAGACCGGGCCGCGCTCGCCGAGCGCGACCTTGGCAGCCTGGACCGCGCCGTGCGCACGGTCCTCGGAAACACCCGCCCGCCGCGCGGACGCGACGGCACGGCGGGCCTGCATCAACTCGTCGACGAGTGCGTTGCGGTGCCCCGGTTCAAGATGCGGGTTGGCGGCGCGCCACAGCCGTCCCCGCACCACGATATAGCGCCCATCCGGCGTGACCCGCGGCCTGGACGCACGGCCCGCGTCACCCGATCGCGACATCGGCAGCATTGAATTCGGCGAAGGCGCCCCGGATCTCGTCGGCACGATCATCGTCCTCGACGTCGACGGACACGGTGACCCGTCCGTTCAGCGCCGCGTCGTCGCTGGCTTCGTGTCTTGGCTCGCCCGGCTCGGCATCCGCCCCGGCGACTTCGTCCCCTGCGGTGTTATCAGCGCCTGCGGCCACAACGAAAATGTCGGTTCGCTCGACGCCCAGCTCTTGGACGAGGCGTTCGACCGTCATATCGGCCTCGCGGCGGGTCGCGAAGTTGGCGGTAAGCGTCGTCGGCATGACAATAATCCCTTTTCGGGCGAGCCAAGCGATCGCCGTAAGTGTTTAACGCGCGGCGGAGGGATCGGGCACGGCGAAGTATGATATTTTGCGCACGGTGAACGGGGTACCGACTATCCGTTCGCCGTCCTCGCCCCCACACGGTCCACAGCGATCAAGAATAAGCCCGCGCACTCGGCATTTTTCGTTACGCTGACCGGTAGCTTGGCGGCGGCGAGGAGCCAATCCCAGTCGATCCCAAAGTACCTTTGTTTCCCCGAAGGCGGACGCTTTTTTCGGTTCGAAATTGATTTGAGCCAGTTTGCTCTCGGCAAACAAGCAGCGAGCCGGAAATCGCACGCGCTGTGATTTTCGAAGCCGCTAAAACGGATAAACCTTGGAGGGCTTTCGCGGTCGTCCGACGATGAAAATACCCTTCGCGATCAGCTAACCGACATGTACCTACTGGCCGATCAATAACGCGAGCCACGTCGATGATGCGTCTGATACCAGCGGCACTTCTACTCTCCATCGTTGCACCTTCGGCGGCCCCCGCCCAGTCGAGCACGGACGATCCGTACCTCTGGCTCGAGGAAGTGAGCTCCCCGCGCGCGATGGACTGGGTGAATGTGCACAACGCGCGCAGTGTCGCGGTCCTGGAGTCCGACCGGCGCTATTCGACGCTTTACGCTCAAGCGCTCGAGATCGCGTCGGCCAAAGATCGCATCCCCGCACCGACCTTCGCGCACGGCGAG
>NZ_JAXOJQ010000013.1:0-43804 GCF_036663815.1 Parasphingomonas frigoris
CTCAAGCACTTCCGCCGCGTCGCCACCCGATATGACAAACTCGCCGAGAACTTCCTCGCGATGGTCCAGCTCGCCTCAATGCGGCTGTGGCTGCGCGCTTATGAGTCTACGGCCTAACTTACCAATGGCATGATTTCTGGGGAGCACGTCAATGACCACCTATGCATCTGGAAATCTACGCCGGGGACAGGAAAGCGCATCTTGTCCGCAATCCGATTGAATCAGATCGCAACGCTCACATCAATGGGCTCCAAGCCTAACCATGCCTCTGCCTCTTCAAGAGTTGCAAAGGTTTCGGCACCTCCATGCAGGCGCGACATTCGTCGGGCCTGCATTCGGGCGAGTGCGCCGTCACGCACTGTCGCCATTTTACGGGCTTTTACGGGAGAACGAAGGACAAGCGAAGTGAACGCCTCCATTACCTCTTTCGTCTGCACCAGATTTCCCTCGGCGATTATCAAAAGGTCATATCCACCGGATTTCAGCCCCATGCGCTTTACAGCGGCCTGCTGCTGTTCAGAGAAATTAGTAACATCGGCAACCGTAAGCATGCCGCTCATATGAGCAATTACCCGTTTGCGAGCAAGGTCAGAGCTGACTTCTATCATACATCCCCCGAATTCTATACTTCGACTACAGTGTGCTATCGCGATGTTAGCGGCAGCAGTTATGATCAGGAATAACCATATACAAAGCATACCTGAACGCGCGCCTGTGCATAAAATAATTAGTCATTACGGTTAATATCTCATGCCAGCTATCGCCAGGGTTAGTTAACGAACCGCCCGCGTTTCGAACCAAATTTGAGCAAGATCAACAAATGAGCGCGCCGCTCGCCCGGTGGAGGCATATCGATACGTGCATTGTGTAAGACCAACGAAAAGGCCCGCTCTGTTTCGACTTTGTCGTCAATTCTTGGTGCCGTTCCGTTGGGTCACCGATCTTTGTAGAAGAACAGCTCTGCCCGATCGCCTTTGTTGACACAGGCAACAGAGCCTGCGGAGCTCCAGCGTTCTATCGGCAGAAGCGCTAGCATGGCGACATTGTTTTCATCGGTTGAGGCGAACAGGCGGCCGGTACCAGTCGCGTTCTCTGCGGCAAGCAGTAAGGCGCTGCCGAGGCCACGTCGCTGGTGCGCGGGGTCCACGCCCAAGTGAGTGATATAATCGTGCCCCACGAACCCGCAGGGCACCCAAGAAACGTAACCGACCACCTTGCCGTCGATCTCGGCGACCAGCATGTGGTCGTCCGCGATTTCCAGCAGGCGGTTGCCGCCAAAAATGTCGAACGCGTTGATCTCGGTCAGGTCGGACAACAGAGAGCGACGGATCATGCGGTTTCACCTTCAACTTTACCGAACCGTCGTTTGCCGCGCAGTTTCCACAAAGCGAGTGCATTGTCAGTATCATCCGCGTGCGCGCGTTTGGCTAGCGTCATGCCAAGATCATCGCCGAGTTGCTGCGCTTGGTTGCGGAATCACCGCCGGTTGTCGGCTAATCTGTCTACCTCCCCGACCAGAGCGCCCATTCGTTGTCGTCGATCTCCGCGATATAGGTGGCGCTATCACCAATCCTCGCCTCGCGGCTGGAGGCCGCAAATGCGGGCCATGTCGGTGAACCGGCGCGCTGCGGCGAGCCAGTCATAATGAACGAACTCCAACGACCGTGCATTTCGGCGGCGAGCGCTAAATCCGCCGCCGTAGTGGTTTGGCCAAACCGCCGCGCGATCGGAGTGTCCAGTCGGTCCCACGCATAGCCAAGTTCAGCAGCGTGCGGGGTCGATCCCTTGAACGGACCCGCCACCGCGGGATGATCGAAGCGATACAGATAAGTCCGCGCGCTGCCTTGCGCTGCGCGGTTCAACGCTAACGCCATCGACGGGCGCCAATATTCCTCGGCCGTTAAGAAGCGTGCGCGCAGTGCGATGGGTGTCAGGTTGGGATAGTTGGCGCGATAGCGATCAAACACCGGCGAGGCGACGGTCAGGTCCATATTGCTAAGTTCGGACTGCGCAAGCGGTTGGCCGATGCGCGAACGATCAAGGAAGACGATGGATTCGTCGCGATTAGTGCCAATTAGCAGGTCGACTTGCGCGGATGCCCCCGCTTGCGCGGCGGCCAACGGTGCGCGTGGAAGAAAAGCGCCGTCTATCACCGCGCGGAACGGGAACGGCCGGTCGAAGCGAGCGCGGATACTGTCTTGCAGTGTCAACATCTCTGAAGGCGGTAGCGTCCGTAGCGCGTCTGCCGACAAGCCCCGCTCAGCGAGCCAGCCGCGCGCCGTTTCTCCTAACGTAGCCGCGCGCTGCGGATCGTGAGATGTCTCGCCGCCGCTCTCGACGATTGCGCGGTGGAACAGCCCGCGCGCAGAAGGCGCGGCCATTAGAGATACCACGTTCTTACCACCTGCGGATTCGCCACCAAGCGTCACACGCGCCGGATCGCCGCCGAACGAAGCGATGTTCCGCCGCACCCAGCGCAGCGCGGCAACGATATCCTTCAGACCGTTGTTCGCACTGCTGCGCCACTCAGGCCCTAACAGCCCGCCAAGCTCGAGGAAACCGAGTACACCAAGGCGGTAGCCCACGGTGACGCATACGATCCCAGCACGCGCGAAGCTGCCAGTATCGAACGGAGGCTGCGACGCAGCGCCGGTTTCGTTGCCGCCGCCATGCACCCAAACATAAACCGGATGCGGCCCGGGCCCGTCGGGTGCGAATACGTTCAGTAACAGGCAGTCTTCCGAACGACTGTCGGTGCCGAGCGCGTCGCGTGGCGACATACCAAAACTTGGATTAGGCTGGATCGGCGCTGATCCCCACTCCGTACCATCACGAACACCTTGCCAAACGGGCGCTAGCTGAGGTGGACGGAAACGATTTGGTCCGATCGGCGGCGCGGCATACGGAATGGCCTTGAAGACGACGACGCCGTCTTCCGCTCGGCCCTGGATATGACCTTGCGCAAGCGTGGAAAGCCCCCCTTGATGCCACACTCCCGGTCGCGCGGCTGCGGCTCCTCGCGCCCCAATCATTAGCGCCGCCCCGCCGACGATCAGTGCACGGCGATTGGGGCGGAGGTCGATCATGAAACCGCATTACGCTTGGCTATGAAGGCTAGCACACCTGCGCTTGGCTTAGGAGTGCGCTTGAAAGTGGTGCGATCGACGGCGACCAGTCCGTATTTGGGGCCGTAACCGAATACCCATTCAAAGTTGTCGAGCAGCGACCAGTGAATATAGCCCAAGACGGGCACGCCGGAGTCCATTGCCGCCTTCAAAGCGACGAGTGCCGCCGGGATCAGTGCCGCACGCTGTCGGTCGTCATCGGTGCCAATGCCATGCTCCGTAACCAAGACCGGCACCTTCGCCGTTTCCCAAGCGTAGCGCACGGCACCCGCGAGAGATGCAGGATAGATCTCAGTGCCGCGGCTGCTCTTAGGCGCCTCGGCCGGCGGCGGCAGATCACCCTTATCGCCGACGCGCTGGCGCTCGTAATTCTGCACTCCGATAAAGTCGTCGGCCTGTGCGAGCTTTAGCCAAGGATCGTAACAGAGTGCGCGCTTTACATCGCGACGGCTGTTCGGACCCGCCGGCTGATCGTCCTCGATCGCAAGGCTGAATCCGACTGGCAGGTCACCGCGCGCGGCCTTGATCGCGGCCTTGCCTTGGCGGTGTGCTTCCATCATTAAAGGCTGCATCGCGTCGGTTTCGGCCTGTGTCTCCACCATTAGCGAAACCCAGTGATTGGTACCATAGGCAGCGAGGGCTGCCGCCTTGACTCTGCCCGTATCCGTGAACACGGCAGGGGGCAGCTTCCAACGAAGCAATTGCATCAGATTGGGTTCGTTCAGCGTTACCGCGCGGTCGATCCCACCGGCGAGGTGGCGCGCGGCGCGGTCGCAAAACCGCGCGAACAGATTGGCTGCTTCGGGATTGGACCAGCCGCCAGCAATCGCGAACCAGCGCGGACACGTGACGTGGCTGAACGTCACAACGGGTTTTAGCCCGCGCGCCCGGCAACCATCGATCATCGCCCGGTAATGATCGAGCATCGCGATCGAGAACTCCCCGGGCGCAGGCTCAATCCGCGCCCATTCGATCGAAAATCGATAGGTGTTGAGCGAAAGGGAGCGAACAATATCGAGATCAGTCGGCCAGCGGTTGAAGCTGTCACAGGCGTCTCCCGATGACTCCGCGTAGAAGGTCGGCTTAAGATGCTCGACCGCCCAGATATCGGAGTTGGTATTGTTGCCCTCGGTCTGATGTCCCGCCGTCGCCGCGCCCCACAGGAAACCCGGTGGGAAAGAGTGCGAATTGCCGCGCCCCGCTGCGCCAAGCGGCATCGCTGCCCCCGAGAGAGCGGTTACGGCACCAGCGGTCACGAAGTTTCGCCGAGTCAACTCCATTGTCGCGTCCCTCTTCAAAACCGCGAGCTCAACGTAAAGCCAAGCGAACGCACTGAGTCGAAGGTGAACGATTGGTTGTACGTCAGCCGCGGCGGGCTCGCGGTCCCGTCGCCGGCATCGGTGCCAATGCCGATCGGCACATGGACGTTCGTGCAATTTTTGCAGAAAACCGACACACGCAGCCCATCGCCGATCTTGGCGCCGACGGAGGCGCCAAACTGATCATAAGCGTGGAATTGTGTGCCAGGTGATTGGTTGACTGAGAACCATATTTGCGAACGGTGATACCAATCGCCCTGGACGAAAGGAACAATCCCACCACCGACCGGAATATCGTAATGAGCAATTATTGTGGAAGTGAAGCGGGGCGCACCCGGCAGGCGATTACCGCCTGCGTCGAAGGTGCTGACCGTCGGCGAGCAGCCGTTGGCAGTCTGCGTCGCATAACATTGTGCGCCGGGAAAACTGGCAAATTTCGACGACAAAAATGATGCGGCTGTGTTGAGGCTCAGGCCTCTGAATGGTACCAAGTTGACCGTAAGGTCCACGCCCTTGCTGCGTACCTTCGCAGCATTCTGAACAATGAACGCGCGCGCATTTGTGTCGAACGATTGGACCTGAAAATTATCGAAGGTCGTAACGAACGCAGACACGTCGATGGTCAGCCGCCGGTTGAAAAAGCTCGACTTTATGCCCACCTCTCCGCCATCTGAAGTTTCCTGTCGTACAACCAAGGAATTAATCGCATTGACCGCTTGGTCGTTGAAGCCGGGCCCCTTATAGCCTCGCCCATAAAAACCATAGGCCATGATCACGGGCGTAAACTGATACTGCCCGCCCAACTTCCAACTAAAGTTTGTGTCAGAATAACTTTGTGCGACGTGAACGCTTGGGCCTCCCAAGGAAACGAAATAATGATTGCGACCTTGCAGCAGGTCAATATCAATTTTGTCGTTCGTAACGCGACCCCCTGCGATCAGCTTAAGGCGATTGGTGAGTGCAAACGTTAACTGGCCAAATCCGGCGAGACTGCGAGTATCGAGAGTGTATTTACGATCGCTACCCAGAAAATAGGCGTTACTTACCGAACACGTCGGGGGGAAAGCTCCGGGCACTGCGATCGCACCAACGCAAAATGGAAAGCCCCGGCTTACGAACGAAGGCAAATAATTGTTGCCGGCGATTGTGGAATCGTAGTTCAATGTCGACTTGAACGCATAAAGGCCAATCTGTCCGGTCAATCGGTTCCCGGACGGGAGTGCTAGGCGCAGTTCATCGGAATATTGATTATAATTGCCGATGGAATGATTGATGTTTGCGCCATCCGAGGACGTGAGATCCACGTCAAGTTGTTGATTCTGATTGTAGAAACGCCACGCCGCGAGATTGCTTAATTCCAGGCCCGACCCAAACGTATAGCCAACCGACGCTTGAGCGCCGCCGGTCTCGATATCGCGATAGTACCCGCCGTCACCGGCGTACAGGAAGTTATCAGGTGAGGCGGTGATGCCGTCCGCCGCCAATGGAGCTACGTTTGTGGAGTTGGGTGCAAGCTGGCGGTATGAGGTATTGAAATAGCCACCGCTGCCACTCAGCTTGTTGTAATCCCCGATGATGTAGACCGACCAAGAGTCGTCAGGCTTGATCAGCAGCTTGGCCTTAATCTGGCGTGTGCCGCGATTGATGTCGTAACGGACGCCAGCGGGCATTCTGCCTACAAGCGTCGTCGGTGGCTCTTCGTAACCAATAAGGCCAGCAACCCGAAGTGCAGCGATCTCGCCGATCGGAATGTTGAGCGTCTGCCTTACAATGAGTCCCGGCGCGTTGCTGTTTGTGCCAGGCCTATCACGAGACGAATATTCTATGTCCGTTCCTTCCGACAGCTTATGGAGCAGCGGTTTGGTAGTGACAATGTTCAGCAGCCCCGACGAAGCATTCTTGCCGAATAGAAGCCCTTGCGGTCCGTTAAGCACCTCGACACGATCAAGATCCATGAATTTAGCAGTGTTGAGTAGCGGACGACTATAATTGACATCGTCGACCGAAACCGCAACGCTCGAATCGATCGTACCGGAAAAGGCAAGCGTACCGACACCCCGAACGGTGAACGTGTTGTCGCCGCCGACCTGAAGGCTGGGTGCCAGGATATTGAGTTGCGAAAGTTCGTTAACCTGCTTCTGGCGAAGCACGTCGGCGCTTACCGCCGTCAGACTAACCGGTACGCGCTGGATGCTTTCGCTGCGACGCTGCGCAGTGACAACAATGTCGCCAACGCTGTTGTCTGCGTTTGCGACCGGTTGCGCCTGAGATGTCGCTGGCTGCGTTTGAGCCTGTGCCGAGGCCGCGATAGCCATCAGGCTCGCGCCGACAAGCGCCCTTGCAAACATCATCAGTTCCTCCCCGATTAAAATATTATCGTGACTGCCTAGCGACGAGAGAACATACATTCAAGCGAGAATGTTTATGGCTTTGCCAATCGTGCGAAAACCTGTGACGCAAAAAAACGAGGGGTGGGATTGTGGTAAAACGACGTACGCAGCAGGAACGCACAACCGAGACGCGATCAGCGTTGGTCGAGGCTACGATTGAGGTCATCCATCGTAAAGGATATGACGCTGCCAGCACGGCGTTGATCGCGGCGCGTGCAGGCGTCAGTCGGGGCGCCATTCTTCATCACTTCGGCACCCGCGCCGCGCTTATGGCGCAGGTGGTAGATACGGTTTTTCAGCGCGAATGGCGCCAATACGGTGCTCTGCTTGCTCTTGGCGAGGTCGGGCACCGGGTTTGGGATTGGCCGACGATTCTTTGGAACGTGCTAAGCCAGCCGTCCGGACTAGCGGTGCTTGATATTCTTCAGGCGGCGAACAGCGATCCAGAACTCGCTAAGGACGTAAGAGCGACGCAGATCTCGGTAGAGGCATTCGCCATTCAAGGTATGCGCGCGGGTCTTGGGGGGACAGAACAAGAGGCATTGACGGTCATGCGCTTGATGGTGTGGGCCGTCCGCGGCTTATCAATGGCCGATCGCTTCATGCCGAATCCCGCGGCGACCCGCTCAGCGGTCGACCTACTATCTCGAATGCTACGCATCGCTGCCCCAGCCGGCCAGATTCCCGAACTGACCGCGAATTTCGAAGACGAACTCTGATTTCATCCTGCCGGTTCCCGTTATCGTGTGGGAGGATGGCCCTTCACCCCAAGACTGTAATAGGACAGACGCGCACAACCTACTAAGAATCAAGCCTGGATCAATTATTTCGATCTCATCATCATCTTTACCGTATCCATCCGGTGGGTGCCGCCTTGCGGAGTGTGGATCAGGGATAGAGTACGTCTTTACAGTCGTACGTAGGGACGTACTTTCCGATCATGGCACCGGTAACGATATTGGTACGGCCAGAGCGTCGGCGTCGCTGGGTGCCAGTGCTTTGACGAGCGCCGCCGGCGGCGGCGCGGTCGGCAGGATTTCGTTATGAAGGCGCAGCAAGCGCGGAGTGATGGTGTCGGATACGATCCGCGCCAGCTGGGCCTGGCGATCCGCCACGTCATCCCGGCGATAGATTTCCGGCGCGATAAAATAAGTTTCGAGCCGCTGGAAGCTTTGGCGATCGATCACAGGTACTGCGAACGCACGGGCCGTCTGGCGCATTATCCTCCCCCCTATGCCTGCGTCGTTGCGGCGGTTTGTCGGAGGAAATCAGCATGTCGAGCTGTGTTTGTCGATATGCTTTCTCCGGTAAAACGCGGTTGATCGCGCTGGTCTGCCCTGAATCACATGACGGCCCCGAATGGTCGCCCGCAACGCTGAATGCTCCAGAGATGTACCGGACATTTAAGCAGGCCGACGGAGAGAGACCATGAAGCTCGGGGGAACACCGCCAACCCGGGCCATTAGCGTGCAGTGGCTTTTGAACGAGCTGCGCGTGGCGTACGAGGTTGTGGGCTTGAATCCGTTGGCTGCCGACGACGGCGGTAATCGGCGGCAAACGCGGTCGTGAAAATCCGGGCGGCTGACAGCTCATAATAGTAATCGGGCGATCGGGAAGAACCGGGTTCTAGACCTAACGCGGTTCCGCCGAATTATGGCGCTCGTCTTGGACGATCACCGGAAGGTGGATGTCGCGCAGCATGTGAAGGAATGTCTTGGAGGCAGTCTCGGGATCGCGTCGCTGCATGGCAACAATATGGCGGTCCCACATCGTCTCGGCCTGGTCAGCGGCGCCGGTGCGGCGCAGACCTGCCACCGTGTACCGGATTGACGGGCGATACAGCAGTTGCAGGATCATTTCGCCGTGGCGACCGGTCGCGAAGCGTGCCTGGGTCATCGTGATCGCGGCAACCGCAAGGGCAAAGGCCACCGGATCCTCATTGTGCAGCAAACGACCCGTACGCAATTGTGCCGCAGTCATCTCGACGATGGCCAGATCGGATGCGCGTTGCGTTACTTTCGACAGGGTCAGGTATGTGATCGCACGCGAAATGTCGGCAATCTGACGCATTTCGGCGGCGGAATAGCCCGTCACCACCGCACCACGATTTGGCGAGACGCGGACCAGCGCATCGCGCTCGAGCAGACGCAGGGCATCGCGTACTGGGCCACGGCTGACTCCGAACCGTTCAGCCAGTGCTTGCTCGCGTAGCGGAGTTAGCGGGGGCAGGATTTCGCGCGCGATGTCGTAACTTATCTGATCCGCGATCTGCTCGCTTGCCGCGAGCGGGCGTTGGCCCGACATGCCGCGCAGCACGGCAAACGACCGGTCGCCGAAGCCGATGCTGCGCATCGCGTTGCAAAACTCGACGTCCTTCAATTCGCCTCCATCGAGTGGTCGATCGACGCCGCTCGGTTTCGCAATGACCGTCAAAGTCACTTATTGCAAATTCCATATGATTGTTAACAATCGGCGTGTTGACAGTCACGGAAGATTTGCGGCAGGAGGGACGAGGCGATCCGACAAAATCATCGCGCGGAGGGGAATGGCAGTGGACGCCATGACGTTGCTGGACCTGATCGATGGCAGCGCACGCAAGCATCCGCACAAGGCGATGATCGAGGCGGCGGGCGAGATCTGGACCTATGGCGAGGCCGTCGCAGCAAGCCATCGCACTGCCGCGCTGCTGCACGCGCGCGGCGTCACGGCTGGCGCACGCGTGGCGGTGATGAGCTACAACACGCCCGAATTCATCGTTGCTATGATTGCGATCTGGCGGCAGGGCGCGGTTCTGGTGCCGGTGAACCACAAGCTGACCGCTGCCGAATGCCGGTACATCTTCAACCATTGCGACGCCGGGTTGATCCTCGTCTCGGATGGATTGCCAACAGCGGTTAAGGCCGGTCACGATGCGCTGATCCTGTCGCTGGACGGCACGTCCCGCGACGGCACCGTGCTGGTGCAACGCGATGCCGCGCCGACGCGCGACATCGTTCATTCGGTGGACGCGCAGTCGCCGGCGCAAATCCTCTATACCTCCGGCACGACCGGGCGGCCCAAAGGGTGCGTCCATAGCCATCGCACCGTGCGCAACACGGCGATGCTCAGCGCGATTTCGTTCAGTATGGTGCCGACGGACCGCACCCTGATCGCAATGCCGATCTGGCATGCCGCACCGCTCGACAATTTCTGCATGTCGACACTGTTCGTCGGCGGAACGATCGTGCTGCTGCGCGAATATGCGCCGCAGGCGTTCGTGCGCGCGCTCCAGGACGATGGGGTCAGCGTGTATTTCGGTGCGCCCGTGTCATTCACGCTGCCGCTTGCGCTGCCGGAAGGATTGAATGGCTATGACTTTTCGTCGGTACGGGTGTTGGCTTATGGCGGCGGCCCGATCGGTGCCACGCTTTCGCGCCAGCTTACCGAGGCGTATCGCACCGACCGGTTTTACCAGGTCTACGGCATGACCGAGACTGGGCCGGGCGGCACGTTGTTGTACCCGGACGAACAGCAAGACAAGGCCGGATCGATTGGCCGCGTCTCGCAGCCAGGCACCGACATGCTTGTCGTGCGAACCGATGGCGGCGATGCGATGCCGGGCGAAGTCGGCGAAATCTGGCTGCGATCCGAATCGCTGATGCTCGGCTATCTGAACGATCCCGCGGCTACCGCAGCGGTCGTCGCCGATGGCTGGTACAAGACCGGCGATCTCGCGCGCGTCGATGCCGACGGCTTCCTGTTCATCGTCGATCGGCTGAAGGACATGATCATCACCGGCGGCGAGAATGTCTATTCGAAGGAAGTCGAAGATGCGTTGTCCCAGGTTCCCGGGATCGCCGACTGCGCGGTGATCGGCCTGCCGCACGAGACATGGGGCGAAACCATCGTTGCCGTCATCGTGCCCGCAGCCGGCGCGAGTCTGTCCCACGACGCACTGCGCGGCGCACTGCGTCAGCATTTGGCAGCCTACAAGATCCCGCGGCGCTTCGTGGAGGCGGCAATGCTGCCGCGCACGCCGACTGGCAAGGTGATGAAACCAGTGCTTCGCTCGATGTTCGCCGACGCCCAAGACACGTCGGCCTCTGCGGCCGTTCGAGGAGACGCCTGATGCCCCGCTTTGCCCCCGCGACGATCCTCGAAACGCATGAGGTCACCAACCAGCCCCCCGAATTCGCCGGACAGAATTTGTACCGCATTGATCAGCCGCTGCGGGAGGCGGTACTGCGCGAAGCGGGGGCGTGGCTGGACCAGCGCGCGGACGTGCTGGGCGCGGCGGTCGGATCGGAAGCGGTGCTGGAACTGGGCGACCTCGCCAATCGCCACCCACCAGAACTGGTCAGCTTCGACCGGTTCGGCCGGCGGCTGGACGAGGTGCGGTTCCATCCCGCCTATCACCAATTGATGGCGCTGGCGACGGAGCACCGGATCCCCGACATCGCCTGAACGACGGATCAGCCGGGCGGCCATGTCGCGCATCTGGCTCTGGTCGCTCTGTTCACGCAGGCTGAGACCGGAGCGATGTGTCCGATCAACATGACCTATGCCGCAGTCGCCGCGTTAAGGGCGCATGCGGACGTTGCTCAGCCGTGGCTGGACGGCGTGCTGGGCGGCCAATACGACGCCGCGCTGCGTCCGATCCGCGAAAAGACCGGGCTGACGATCGGCATGGCGATGACCGAAAAACAGGGCGGCAGCGACGTCCGCGCCAACACGACCCGCGCCGAGCCGATCGGAGGGGGGCTGTACCGGCTGATAGGGCACAAATGGTTCTGTTCGGCACCGATGAGCGACGGGTTCCTTACGCTGGCGCAGGCGCCGGGCGGGCTCAGCTGTTTCCTCGTTCCCCGCATCACGCCCGACGGGCAGCGCAACGGCATCCATATCATGCGGCTGAAGGACAAACTCGGTAACAAATCGAGTGCGTCGAGCGAGATCGAATATCATGATGCCACTGCCATGTTGCTGGGGGAGGAAGGGCGCGGCGTGCACGTCATCATCGACATGGTCCATCACACGCGGCTGGGCACAGTCGCGGGCACGCTGGGCATCATGCGCGCTGCACTTGCTCAGGCGGTGCATCACGTCGCGCACCGCCGCGCGTTCCAGAAGACGCTGATCGACCAGCCGCTGATGCGCGCCGTGATCGCCGACCTGGCAATCGAATATGAGGCGGCGGTCGTGCTTTCGACCCGGATGGCGCGCGCGTTCGACGCGACCGACGATCAGGGGCGGGGATACGCGCGCTTGGCAGTGGCGCTTGCCAAATATTGGCTGACCAAGCGCAATCCCAATTTCGTCTTCGAGTGCATGGAATGCCACGGCGGGGGTGGCTACACCGAGGAAACGCCCATGCCCCGGCTGTTCCGCGAGTCCCCACTCAACGCAATCTGGGAAGGGTCGGGCAACGTGATCGCCCTCGATATCCTGCGGACATTGGTGCGCGAACCGGCGGCACTGGCCGGTTATCGTGCGGAAGTGATGGCGGCCGCCGGTGGCAACCGCGTGCTGGACGCGGCGGCGCAAGGGCTATTCGCGTTTCTGGACGCGGGCGCAATTCCCGAAGCTCGCGGGCGCTGGGTCGCCGAACGCATGGCGCTCGTGCTGCAAGGCGCGTTGCTGGTGCGGTTCGCGCCAGCCGTGGTGTCCGAGACGTTTTGCACGACGCGGTTGTCCGATGCGGGCGGCTGGTCGTTCGGCGTCCTGCCTGCCGAAACCGATTTGAACGCGATCCTTGCGCGGCACGGCGTAGCCTGATGACGCCGCTGGCGACCGACATGATCCGCTCGGGCGCGGATCGGCATGGAAGCGGGGTCGCGGTGCGATTTGGCAGCGAGAATCTGACCTTCGCTCAGGTTGATGCACTGTCCAGCCGCATGGCAGC
This sequence comes from Parasphingomonas frigoris, assembly GCF_036663815.1. Lineage (NCBI taxonomy): Bacteria > Pseudomonadati > Pseudomonadota > Alphaproteobacteria > Sphingomonadales > Sphingomonadaceae > Parasphingomonas > Parasphingomonas frigoris. The sequence continues at coordinate 12,716 of NZ_JAXOJQ010000013.1, forward strand.
GACGCTGGCGAGCGATGCTGCTCCGGGCGCGACGGTGGGCCTGATGACCAACAATGGCCTGTTCAGCGTGCCGCTCGACTTCGCCTGTCTGAAGGCGCGGTTGACGCGGGTACCGCTCAACGCTCGGCTGTCACCTGCCGAGCAGGCGCAGATGCTGGAGGGCATCGGAGTTCGACGCCTGATCTACTCGGCCGATCTAGCCGATCGCGCAGCGGCGTTGGCCGCAACGGTGACGGGGCTAACGATCACCGCGCTCTCCGACGCGCAGACTGACCCGAAGCGCGGGGAGCGTCAGCGTACGATCGTCGCCGATCGCTGCTAACAACAGCTGACTGGCGTGGAGCAGTGCCTTTACGCAGGAGGCGGTTGAGAGCACCCAGAGCGTACCCTCGGGCGATACTGGCAGCGCGACATCCTCGCTCGATGCGAATGCATGGAAGACGCGGTTAAGGAACACCGGCTCGACGCCCGGCACCGCGGGTTTGGCGACGATCGCTGGCAGCCGCAGCGACACGCCGTCGAGCCAGCCGCGCCGAGAACTGCGCCAGCGCGATCTCGATCATCCGCGTCTGCGCGGCATAGGTCATGGTCGGGCGCGGCTCGGTGCGGTCATCGACCAGCGGCGGCGGCGGTTCGCCGAACACCGCGATCGAGCTGGCATAAACGACTCGGGGGCGTCGGCCCGTGTCGCGCAGCCGTCGGAACAGCGACAGCGTGGCGTCGATATTGACGCGGCGGGCGAGCGCGTAATCTGCCTCCGCCGCGCCGCCTACGATAGCGGCCAGATGATAGACCAGATCGACGCCGTCGCCGATCGCGGCACATAGGACGGCCGGGTTGGTCAGGTCGCCCTGGATGGCCTGGACTCGCGAATCGGTCGCGCCGACCGGAACGGCGTCCAGCAGCACGATATGCGCCCCAGCGTGCGCGCGCCCGTCGTCACGCGGCAGCGTCCGCCGGGCGCGGGTGCCAATCACCGAGCGGGCGAACGCAATCGCGGCCATCACGACCGCGATCACGCCCATCAGCGCGAAGGCCGATAGCACGCTATGCATTACGTTGCGCGTCAAGAACGGCACGATCAGGCCGCTGGCGAACTGGCAGGCGGAGAACAGCGATTGGAAGCTGCCGATACCACATCCACGCACCGCGAACGGCAGGCCGCGGACCATCGTGGCACAGTGAGACTTTGTACCACAATTTTTCACCGGACACACTGATGGCCGAAGGTGCTCTGCGTATTTCACCTGCCGCGGTTTATAATTAGCGATAACGCTGATTCCCGCTAATTACACGCTGGCGCAGATTCCGGTGATCGGTTAGCCCGTTTCGCGGATTACGGGCGATCTCACGCACCGGCCGGTTGGATGAACGTGCGGCGCAGGAGGTCGACTTGGCCGATGATGACATTGTTGAAGCGGCTCGTATCGACCGCGCGGACTTGGACGCGATCGTAGCTGAGGCGCTGGTAGTCGTTGAAAAGGTCCAGACGCTCGAACCTTATCTCCCGCAGCTTGCTCCCCAAGATCGCGAGCGCGTCGACGACTATGTCCGCCGGGCCTCGGCCGATGCAACACTCCGCGCCTACAAATCGGATTGGCGGCTATTTTGCGCATGGTGCCAAGAAAGCGGTTATCGGCCGCTCCCAGCGACGCCTGCGACCGTCGCTGCGTTTCTAACGCTCCTCGCCGAGAGTGGGTTCAGTCCTCAGGAGCTCCGCCGGACCAAGCGCGGGACAATGCTGCCGCGTAAGGAGCCGGCGCCACTGGGCCGCGCGACGATCGGCCGGCGGCTCGCGGCAATCGTCTTTGCGCACCGAGCCGCTGACGTCGAGCCACCAACTTCCCAACCGGATGCTTCGCGACTGGAGCGCGCGATGCGTGGAATTCGCAAAGACAAGCGCGGCGAACTGCCCGGGAAGAAGCGTCCCGCCGACGGCGACGTTCTGCGCGACATGGTACGCGCGATCGTCGGGGAGGATCTGCGCAGCTACCGCGACCGTGCACTTCTCGCGATCGGGATGGCGGGTGCGTTCCGGCGTTCCGAGCTCGTGGCGATCACGGTCGGGCGCGTCAGCGAGGACAGCCGCGGGCTGCTGATCCGCATCGCGACCTCGAAAACTGACCAGGAGGGCAAGGGCCACACCGTTGCGATCCCCGACGGCCGCAGGCTCGAGCCGGTGAGGCATTACCGCGCCTGGCTGGAGCAGGCAGGCATCACAAGCGGGCCGGTGTTCCGCAAACTGACTCCACAGGGCCGGCTAACCGACAAGCCGATGAGCGCCCAAAGCGTAGCGTTGGTGGTAAAGGCGGCTGCGGTCACCGCAGGCTACTCGCCTGAGCTGTTCTCAGGCCACTCGCTCCGCGCTGGCTTCTTAACCGAAGCCGGTCGCCAGAATGCCAATTTGTTCAAGATGAAGGAGCACAGCCGACATTCCTCGCTGGAGATGGTGGCGGAATATGTGCGGGATCATGAACGATTTCGGGAGCATGCAGGCGAAGGATTTTTATAGACCGACGGCCAACTTTGCCGGTCAGTGGCCTGCAAGCGACGGAGCTTGGGAGACTGTCTCACCCGCGTCACCTGTAGGTGGATCCCCAATCGATGGTTTAGCGGGAAATTCTGCGAGCGCGTGCCCAACGTAGATCGTAAAGCAGACTACCAGCAGAATCACTCCACAGGCGATTTCATAACCAGTTAGCGCCTGCAACCTCCAGTCGGTCGCAGTATAGCCGCCGCCACCGCTCGTCGTGATTATTGTAGCACTATATGAAATAACGTCGGTAACTTTTTTTACGGCGTAGCCGCATTGCCACCCAGAACTCGGCACAAGGGCGTAGATGATGGCAAAGTCTATTACGAGTTCCAGGTAACTCCGAAGCGCAAGTGCGACCCGACCTCTCCAAGTTAGCAGACTTCGACTCCGCCTAGCTGGATCCAATTTGTGGGTCGCATCTCTTAGAAAGGCGACGAACACCTCTGTGCAGCGCGAAAATGGATACCATGCGAGGAGGAGGAATCGCCCGTTCCAGTCTGTCGACTGTAAATCGGACAGGCTCAACGGCCACCACAGAATAACCAGCATCAGCGTCATCGCAAGTGTTAGGTAGACGCCGTTCATGAGACGGATGAAGACGGTTGCCCAGTCATCATCCAACTGTCGCTTGACCAACTCAGCGAGGCCCCACGTTGGCGACAGCAGTCCAAGGGCAAACGCCCCCAACCCGCGGACTGGACCACGCAAAGCCGCGCGTCGACGAGCGACCGACGCGCGGCTTTTGACGGCCATCAAGACCAGATTTTTCATAGTCATTTCGCTAGTGGTCGCCCTCAATGCCCGCCCTGATGTCGACATCAACCACACAACCGGTCAAGCGTGGCTCCAAGGCGGAACGTAGAACGCTGTTTAAAGGTGAGCTTATGGCCATTCTACCGAAAAAGTTCACTGTAGGAACGGTACCATCGACGTGGCCGAATAAGAAGCTCCCGCCACGCTTTCCGACTCTTCCGCGGGTCTACGAGGCTGACATGGCAGAAGTGCTGCTGATGATTGGCCGGCTGACCATACCTGTTCTGGCCTCCGGTGCATCGCTAGCGGAATTCTGGGCGTACGCTCGATACATATTCGCTTGGCAGGGTGACGAGCGGCTAACCTTGACCGCGGAATTCTCAGAGCTTGACGCACATCAGAAAACGATACTGAGCGACGACGTGGGGATGGGATTGCCGCTACATTGGTTGAGCCGTCGCATGAGCCTCATCGGCATCTGCGACGGTCGATATTTCATAGAGCGCTATTTGGCGACGTATGGCGGAACCTACACCGGCAAAGCGGCCAAACGCGGGCCGGGCAAAGCACCTGATTTCGTTTGCGTCAGCCGCAATGGTAGATTCCATGTTGTGGAGTGCAAGGGGACGCAGACATCGACCGCGTATCGAGACGAACAACTCGGATTGCCACTGAGTAAGGGCCCCCGCGGCGGAAATGCGCAAAAACGAACGGTCTCTTTTCCCGCCAATATCGCAGGAGAACGGCTGGCCTGTGGGACCTTTATATCTAGCGACTTAGAGCAGCGGTCATCGCTAAAAATCATTGATCCCGAGGAACCGCCACTGCTTGAAGTTGGTGAGGAAAACGGCCCGATGGCCTTCGATCCAATCGCGCGTGGAACGCTTGCTCAGATGCTGCGAGCTTCGGGCTTCCCACAAGCGGCGAACTTGGCAGCTTTCCCTGAGGGCCGACCAAGGGGGATTGAAGGTGAACGCTATGTCTTTGCACCGATCGAGGAACGCGCAGAGCGCTTCCGAGAGGCGCGCGTAGAGCTAGCCGAGCGGCCAAGGGCAGAGGACCTAACAAGTGATCGCGGTCCGCTGATCGGACGACGGTCCGTCATTGAGTTGCCGGCTCCTCTGATTTTGAACGACAAGATTGTACGTCGAATTGAACTGCAGCAAGGGGTGAACCCTGAGTTAATAGGAGATGATTCGACCTATCTCTTGGAAGAGAGTATTTTAGAACGGAAGCTGGACCCCGGCGTTTTGGGTGTTGCCGAATTTGAAAGCGATAAGAACGAGGTGGTTATGAGTATCGGAAAGTTGTTTCGAAGCGAGTTAAAGCTTCTTTATTAGACAGGTTTACGCCTGTTGTCTCATCGAGACCCAGGCGGAAATCATCATCGCGATCGGCAAGGACCGTTCTCAGCGTTTGATTTGGATGCGACGACGAGAAGCGTCTGCATCGCTGCCTAAGCCCCGCCTCAAACCGATCGAGGGCCGTCAGCTCGGCGTTTGGTGGGACCGGATTCGCTAGGTCGAAAAGGGATTCAATTGCTGCGCGAAGGTGCTATGAGAGGACGGCATAGGAGTAAACCATGGCCACCGCGCTTGCCGACGCATCTGAGTTCAACAATGCGTCTGGCCTCGAATTCACTGATATCTCCAGCGAGCAGTGGCGTGAGTATCAATTCTTGAACGGCCAGGCGATCAGAATTAATTCCCCCCTCAAGCTCAATGTCAGCGCAAGCGGCGGCCACCGAATATTCGACGCAGAGGGTATTTCGCATTACGTTCCTGCTGGGTGGATCCATCTGAAATGGACAGTCAAGGACGGCGCTCCGAATTTCGTAAAGTGACGCCTTAAAGGCCCTAAACGCGTGCTACTTTTGCTCTCCTCGAATAGCGCACGTCGGTATGGCGACGATATTGTTCGCGCGCTTGCCCATCCACGCGGAAGCGATTTTCAGTTCCGCTATGACCTAAAATATTTTGATCCCGCGCTGCTGGCCCGAGCCAATTCAGATAGCCTTGCCAGCCAAAAAGCGATCATCGCTTTCCTCAACGGGGACAAATCAGCTCGGACGGTATCTCTGGTACTATGCCGCGCCGTTACGGTACGCCGCAGCGCACTTGTCGGCTCATCCTGCATCCTTACTCTCACCGCTGGGGACTATCTTCAGCCGCTGACCGACCATGATCTGCGGGGCAAGCTTGACGCTCGAGAGCAGGCGTTGATCCCCGCCTGGAGCACGGATCCCAACTATCCGCTCGGCAAATATGTGATCGAAGTCGATGCCGCGATCGATAGCCAACAAGCGGCCAAACGCAGCCAAGAGATGGCGGCGTTTGAGGCGGCGGCGACCGCTCTCAGTGCGTTCGAGCGGTTTGACAAAGGCACGAAGATCGCGTTTTTTGCAGTGCGCGACTTGGTGACCGCCGACGACTGGCGGCCGCTACGTTGGAACCGAGGGCGGCGCGGTGCTACCTACGCCGACCGCCGCTACGCGCTCCAGTCGGGCTATCGCTACGATATCGAAATCTACACTTACTCGCCAAGCGGTGGCCAAACCGATAAGGGCGTGACAAAGCTGGTCATCGGATGCGACGAAAAGGCCGTGCGCTTTACGACGGCAAAGGAGCTGGCGCTAGACTCGCGCTATGACCTTAACCGCTTCACTTTCACCACCGACGAGCAGCTTGATGCGGTCGCAGCGGGCCTACGGCTAGCTTTGTCGATCCCCGACGATGCTCATCCCGAGACGCGCGAAACGCGCTGCGACATCGTGCTGGAAGCGCGCTTCAACGGCTGGTGGCCACGCCTGCTTTTGCGCATTCTCCTGATCGCCTGCGGTACGGCGGCACCGGCGATAATCGGCGTCCTTTATAAGGATAAGATGAACTGGGGGATTGGCGCTATCATGTTTGCCGGAGCCCTTGTCGCAGGTTGGGGCGCGGTTTTTCCGTCTCTCAGGAAAAGCTGAAGCGTGGAACGATTGACCGTCGCTTGAACGTCGATGCCTGCTCTGCGTTAGCGCGAGCTGAAATTCAGCCGTGGACAACCCTGCGACGCGACACGCAGGCTGCTTCACATCGCCGGACCTGCCAATCGTACCATTATGTGAACGGAGCGCGACGAGTTCTGGAGGTCTCATCCTCGAACTAGGAGGTCGCAGCGCTTTTCCGGCTTTCAAGTAGCGCGAACCGTTTGTTCATGTAAGCTGCCCATCCATTGGTAACGGCGGCCTGATAAGGGCGCGTTGCTACGGGGGAGTGGGAGTGAGAAATCTGAGCGAGGTAGCAGCACTTACGTGAACATGGGTGCCGCTCTTTGTGATCGCTGATTTAAACGCCCTTCAAGCACGCTTGGAGGTCCATTTCGCGACGCTCGCAAGCGCGCGAAAGGACCGATCGCTCGCTGTTTTTGCGTTCGAGCATGGCCTCGATCCCGATGAGTTATCTAAGCTCCCCGGGTTTTTGAAGGCTGCTCTGGGCACCGGGGGCTACCGGCTATCGAAGCATTGGCTGGTATGGATCGTATACGCGACCGAGCAGGGGTACGATTACGACGGCGACGAATATTGGCACACGTTTGAGCGACGCATGCCAATGTGGGATCGTGGATGGCGCCCCAGTTTGCGCGCGTGGTTTGGCAAGTTTCACAAGACGTACGGCGGATTGCTTCCGATGGGTCGGTGGGCAAATTTTTTCTCGATCATATCGTGGCCGATCACCCATGCGCTGTTGCCGAAGGACCTTCAGGGCCAATTGGCCCGGGCTCTTTACGGCTTGCGGTACCAGTTGGTCTCGCGCCTCGATCAGTCACCGTTGGAAGTCGGACGCTACGTGGCCCGCATGACCCGTGGCGGAAGCTCGCGCTTCGACAACTTCCTCGAGCAGGAGGAACTGGTCGGTCGGATCGTGCTCGGGCTTCTGGATCAGCGAACGACGGAGGCCGACGGCGCGATCCTGCCGCAGGCTTTGGCCAGGATCGTCCGGGATCTCGAGAAGGCGCGGAACGCCCGTCAGTGGTTGCACGACACGCGCAAGGCAGTGGAGGTCGCGAGGATGCGCGGCGCGGCGCGCCCGTCGCATGCCGACGCGTCCGTGGTGGGTCGCGCCGACGCGACACCGCAACTGCGGCGGCCCACCATTCGGCCAGCGCTGTCGCTGCGCCGGACCGGTGCGGACGGATGGACGCCTGTCGTCGAGCTTCCAAGTTTCCACGCCGTGGCGGACCTATCGCCTGAACTCGGCGAGTTCCTGAAACGCACCCGATGCTCGGTGGCGGGATCGCCAGGCGTCCGCCCTCCCGGCTGGTTGCTGAACGGCTCGCAGATGCGGGTGCTAGATACCTGGCCACCTGCGGACGCCCCGGTGCTGTCTTTCGCCACCGCCAATGCGGCCATGGATCATCTCCTTTCCAGTGAAGGCCGGATCTCGCCGGGGCCATACTGGCTGTTCCGGACAGGATCGGATGGACGCGCCGTGGAGGTCCTAGGCCGGTTGGTTCGGCCTGGGCAGTCCTACGTCCTCGTGGCACGAGCCGATCTTCCGTCTCTTTCAACCGCGAGCCCAACGCGGATCCTGTGCAAGGGCGCCGCGGCGATCCGCATCGAGATCCCAGCGGCTCTAACGTTGGCGCACGCGGAGGAACTCAAGAAGGCGGGACTGTCGGTCGCACAGACGATCCGCGTCTGGCCCGTGGGCCTCGCGGCGAGAGGCTGGGACGGCGAGGGTGCCACCGAGTGGCTTGAGACAGAGTGTCCCTGCTTCGCGATCCAGCACGACCACCCGGTTGCCGAATACGAGCTCCGGCTCGGAGCAGGACCGGCGCTGAAGGTGGCGGCCCAGGCCGCCGGGATTCCCACTTTCGTCCGGCTACAGCCAATGCCCGCCGGCACTCACGTTCTATCGATCAGCGTGGCCAAGGATGCGGCTGCGGACGCGGCGGGCACGCCAGTGGAGGGAGTGATCTCACTAGCTGTGCGTCCACCCGCACCGTGGGTCAGCGGCTCCATAGGGCATTCGGGCCTCATCGCGACCTCGGAGCCGGCGGAGCCTACGTTGGACGAGTTCTGGGAAGGTCTCGCGCAGGTAAGTGTCTTGGGACCTGAGGGGCGGCAGGTAACGGTATGCGTCGAGCTTCTCGACGGCTCGGGCGGGCGGATTGCAGTGGAGCAGGTCGGGCAGTTGACCATTCCCCTGGGGCAAGGCGCGTGGCGGACGGCATTCGAGACCTTCGAGCGCAGGGAGAAGGAACCATGGGGCTACCTCGGGGCAAGTTCGGGCAGGATACTGATCGACGGCGAGGAACTGGGGACCGTTTTCATCCCGCTGCACCGCGACGTCTCGCCGGTGCGGTGGATATGGCGCGCGACCAACAAGACCACCCTCCTTCGCCTCATAGACGACCACGACGGTGACGCGCCGGTACGGGTGTCGTTCCACTCGTTCGCGAAGCCATTGGAGGAGGAGCACCTCGACGCCGAAGCGATCGGTACCGGGGTCGAGCCCTTGGCGCCAGGCGGCCTGTTTGTCGCGCGCTTCGGCGACCACCGTGTCTCCCTTGTCGTTGGAATGAGGAAGATAGACGGTTTCGGGGGGCTGTTGGTTGAACCACAGTTCGCGAGAGTGCCCCGCTCCAAGGAGCTTGCGCTCGCCATAGTACACGCGATCTTCTCTTGGTCCGACGCGCGAGTGGCCGGCGCCCTCGCAACGGAACGTCGAGCCCGGGTCGTGGCGCGCCTCAAAGAGCATTTCTTCGAGGTGATGTGCGGTCCGAACTGGGCGAACGCCGAGCGGGGCCTGAGAATGGGCCTGCCGGTGGAAGCCGCCATAGAGGCACTGCTCCAGTGCTTTGAGAAGAAGCGAGTGTTCGCATTGGTGTTGGCGCGCGACGCAGGCAAGTTCGCACGCCTTGCGGACCACGTGCGCCAGCGAGAGTTCGCCTCGCTAGCGCATCGCTACGCCGTAGCCCCAGGTGTAGCGTCGAAGCCCGCGCTCGATCTGTCGGCAGTTTTGGACGGTGAATCGCGGCCGGCGGAAGCCGAGCTCATCGCCATAATCGACCACCTTTGGGATCATCAGGCACTAACTGCGGGAGCACGCATCATCCAGTTGCTCGGACGAGCAGAGGTCGGTCACCAGGGGACTACGGGGGGCAGCACGTGATCGAGGTGATCGAGCCGGGAACAGTCGTTGCAACGACTGTCGCCCTTTTCGGGATGGACCGGGAGGAGACTGGCGTGCTTGCGCCATCTTATCTCGCGGCGGTCCTCCGGAGGTTGGCGGGCTTCCTCTGTCCATGCTCGCCTCGCACGCTTGTCCGCACCATGATCGACAGCCATCGCGGACTGGTTGCCGACGAGGACTCGTTCGAGGCACTGGTGGAACGGTCGATCGAGGCATTGGTGGCAATCGGCGACTTGCTCGAGTTAAGCGACGTAGCGCTAGTCGGCGAGCAGGTGCGGAGCACCTGGCTGGTCGCTGCGCCCCCGGCGTTCGTTGCCAGGCCGAGTGGAAGCGCCTTCATTCTCGGCCTTTCGGCCGACGAGCAAACGCCTCTACCAACGGAGATGCGCACGCGCGTCGTCAACCGTTTTGGCGTCCGTTATATCGAACCGTTGCCGGGCGAGGATCTGGCGACGGCGCTTCGCGAACTCGGTTTGCGGGAACTGTCGAACGCCGCCTGGATGAAGTGTCCAAAGACGCTACCGGCTACCGACCTGCTAGCTTCATACAACGCCAAGCTCTCCGCCTGCCTGCCCTCCGGCGGGATCCCCGACCTGCTTGTGCTTGACGGGTCACGCGAGACACGAAGCTACAGGAGGCGCTGGGGTCTACCGGGATTGCTGACCGGCAATTTCGTCGTTCGACGCCCGCAAACCTTCGGATCGGACCTCTGGGGCTACGCGCAGCTTCGCGACGGTATTCCGCTCACGCTCTTGGACCTTCCATTGCATGGGGATCGGTTTCGCGGTTGTGACGCGGCCTGGCGGCTGCAGATGGCGATCGATGCCGTGGCGCTCCGTTCTCAGGGATACCGGTTGCGGAGCGACGAGCATGGCGCGACGATCGATTTGTTCTCCCCGATCCCGAAGTGGGCGCGACGGCGCCTAGCCGTGGTCGGGAGCGAGGTCGATCCCGATGGCTGCCTGATGTCGTTTCGCGTGGCCGCCGGCGAACTCGCGACGGAAGAGAAGTTTCTGAAAGAGATGCTGTACCTGGACCGGTCGGCGAACGAGGAGGGTCACTAGCATGTCCGCAACGATTCAGGAGACGATCGACCGCCTTCACTCCTCGTTGAAAGAGTACATCGAGGCGACGTACCACATTGGCGATCCGGCGCTAATCGATCAGCGTCGAGAGCTTCTCAACCGCACGGGTGTCACGCATCAGGAGCCGTTCCTTGAGACGACACCGAGATACCAGGTCGGCTCGCGGTTCGCGGAAGTCGAAAACCTGCCGCCCGCCGCTCGCACGATTTTCGAGAAGCTGTCGAGTGTGCAGCAGGATCGTGCGCGGCTCCTGTTCGATCCGCCCTACCGCCATCAGGGCGACGCAGTGCGCCATGCGCTGATCGAGGGTAAGAACCTCTTGATCATGACGGGCACCGGCTCCGGTAAGACGGAGTCATTCCTGCTTCCCATCCTTGGCAAGTTCGCTCGCGAGGCATCCGAGCGTCCGGCATCCTTCGGACAGCCTGCGATGAGGGCGCTCCTTCTCTATCCGATGAACGCGCTGGTGAACGATCAGTTGGGCCGCCTCCGAGCGATCTTCGGCGATCCAGACCTCGTCGATCAGTTCACGACCTGGGCGGGTCGACCGCCACGCTTCGCCCGCTACACCAGCCGGACTCCATATGCTGGCGTCCGCTCGGGCAAGAAGGACGGCCGTAAGCTGTCCTCGTTCGAGGAGTTCTACGTCGAGATCGAGCGACAGGCGGCGGGACCGGCATCCGAGGCGCAGGCGGCGGCAGCGCGACTGCGCGGACAGCTCCACGAACGCGGGAAGTGGCCAGCCAAGCCGGACCTCGACAAGTGGTTCGGAACCAAGGGCTCGCGCTGGTACAATCCGAAGACGGCCGAGTTCCTGCGTGCCACGACGCTTCCCGAGGATTCCGAACTCATCACGCGCCACGAGGTCCAGGCATCCTGCCCTGACCTGATGGTCACCAATTACTCGATGCTCGAGTACATGATGATGCGGCCGATCGAGCGGCCGATCTTCGACAGCACCCGCGCCTGGCTGGCGGCCAATCCCACGGAGAAGTTCACCGTGGTCTTGGACGAGGCTCATCTCTACCGGGGCGCCGCGGGCGCCGAGGTAGGATTGCTGCTGCGGCGGCTTCGTGACCGTTTGGACATTCCCGCCGAGCGCTTCCAGGTTATCTGCGCGACGGCAAGTTTCGACAGCAAGGAGTATGCGACCGAGTTCGGGGCTCAACTATCCGGGGTGCCGGCCGATACGTTCGTCGCCGTTACCGGCGATCTCGACCACCGCTCCCATGCGACGGCAGGAACCAAGGCGGACGCCGAGGTTCTCGCCGCGCTGGACATGGGCCTGTTCTACTCCCCGGTCGAGGCTAACCGCGCGGCAGCCGTGGCCCCGTTCCTCGCCCACCGCGGCGTCTCCGCCGCGGCGGGCGTGGAGCGAGATCTGTTCGAGGCGTTGAAGGAGTTCGCACCGCTCGGCCAGCTCGTCAATACGACGATGGGTTCGGCGCAGCCGGTCGCAGAACTCGGAACCGAGCTCTTCCCCGATTCACCTGACACCGCGGACGCGGCCGTCACGGCCCTGCTCGCGATCGGCAGTGTCGCCCGTGAACAGCCGGATGCCTCAGGTCCGTTGCCGTGCCGGGTCCACAACTTTTACCGCGGCCTGCCCGGCCTCTGGGTTTGCATGGATCCGGAGTGCACCGACATGGTCGAGGAGGAGCGGAATGGATTCTGCGGTCGGATGTACAGTCAACCCCACGAAGTGTGCGGCTGTGGATCTCGCGTACTCGAATTATTCACGTGCCGCAGTTGTGGGTCCGCATACGCCAGGGCCTATTCAGACGATTTGGACTCGCCCGATGCGCTCTGGTCGGAGTCCGGACGCAGGCTTCGCATGCCGGGGGGCGACACCCTGCCGCTCCTGGACCTCGACCTTCTGCTGGAGACGCCCAGGCGGATCGACGCTGCCGAACTCGCGGAATACGATCTCGACACGGGGCGTCTTTCGGCTGGTCTACGGACGCGCACCGTATACATCCGCAAGGACCGCATAACGTCGCCGGTCGATGACGAAGGGGAGACCGACACGAATTCGGAACGCCGGGGTCAGTTCGTACCCTGCGGCGTCTGCGGGCAGACCGCCAGCGGCCGAACGACCGTCCAGAACCACCAGACGAAAGGCGATCAGCCTTTCCAGGCCATCGTGTCCCGGCAACTTTCGGTGCAGCCGCCCGGCAAGCAGGCGGCCAGCCGCTTCGCCCCGCTTCGCGGGCGCAAGGTGCTGGTCTTCTCAGATTCTCGCCAGGTGGCCGCCCGGCTCGCCCCAAACCTCCAGATGTACTCTGTCCGCGACGCGCTCCGCTCCCTCATCATCTGGGGATACGATCGGCTGTCCAAGCCGCAGATGGTCCAGCAGATGCTGAGCTTGGAGGAGTTGTACCTTGCCGTCCTGCTGGCGTCCCAGGCTCTGGGCGTGCGGCTCCGGCCTGAGAGGAGGTCCGGTGAGAACTTCTCCGCCGCCGAAGAGATGGTGGCGAAGGCCGTCGCCGAGAACGCGCAGACTGACGAAACGCGCCTGACAATGCTTTGGATGGAGGTCCGAGGGGAGACCCCGCCGGCAGCCCTGCTCGACGACATCGTGAAGACCGTTCAGGACAGGTATCTCGGGCTGGAGGCACTTGCGCTTGCGTCCCTTCGTGAGCGCGCGAACAAGACCAAGGAACTCCACGCGCTGCCGCCTATCTCGGGCGTCGCAGAGAACGACGAGGACAAGGTCGCGCTCGCGCGTGCCTGGCTGCGCTGTTGGCGCCCGGTCGGGTTCTGGCTCAACTCGATGCCCACCGGCTGGTACAAGCGGCCACGGGGCAAGGGCACCAGCGTCAACTCGCGGAAGGGCACCTTCAAGGCGATGGACGTCGTGCTGAAGGACGCCGCGTCGCGCAAGGCGTTCAAGGCTTGGACGCCGCTGCTGCTCAACATCTTCACGACCGACATGGACGGCGGCTTCCGGCGACTTGCCGGACAGAACCTGTCACTCGAGTTGAGCGGCGAATGGCGGCGATGTTCTAACTGCAAGTCAGTCCATCGCCCCGTCCGCACAATCCCGCACTGTCTCGATTGCGGTAGCGACGAAGTCTTCGTCCTCGACCCCGCGACGGACAGCGTATTCTCGGCACGCAAGGGTTACTATCGCTCGCCGGTGCTCGGGGCCCTAAAGGATCCTCCAGAGATCCCGATGGCGCTGATCGCCGCCGAGCACACCGCGCAGCTCAACGCGCCGCAGAGTGACGACGTGTTCTCCAAGGCCGAGGAGAACGAGTTGCTGTTTCAGGATGTCGAGTTGAATTGGGGAACTTCGGCCGGCCAATCGACGGCGATCGACGTGCTGTCGAGCACGACTACAATGGAGGTCGGCATCGACATCGGAGCGCTGTCCGGCGTCGCCTTGAGGAACATGCCGCCGGGACGGGCCAACTACCAGCAGCGGGCCGGCCGCGCCGGCCGTCGTGGCAACGCAGTGGCGACCGTCGTTGCCTTCGGGAGCGCCGACAGTCACGACGAGCACTATTTCAGCGAACCCAAGGAGATGATCTCCGGCAAGGTCATCGATCCGAAGCTGACACTCGACAATCCGGACATCGTCAAGCGGCACATTCGAGCCTACCTGCTGCAGTCGTATCACCAGGTTAAGTTACCGGTATTCGATCCCAGCGCGAGCCCGGACCTGTTCTCTGTCCTGGGGTCCGTTGAGGATTTCAAAGCCGCCGGGACGACGCTGAACGCGGCCGACTTCAAGCAATGGCTTGCCGAGAACGAGGACGGGCTCAAGTCCCGGGTCGCAGCCTGGATCCCGCACGAGGTGACGGGTGAGAATCGAAGGGCGCTGCTCGATGGCATGTTCGAGGACTGCGTGACAGAGGTCGAGAAGGCGATCACGAACGACGCGGTTGGCGGCGCTAAGGTCGAGAAGGCGGACGACGACGGATCGGAGGAAGGGGACGGGACCGAGTTCCAGGAGGAGGTCGGCGAGGAGGCTCCTCCCCAGAAGGCGTTGACCGGCACGTTGCTCGACCGCCTGCTCTACAAGGGCGTGCTGCCCCGCTACGCATTCCCCACTGACGTGGCGACGTTCAGCGTCTTCGATCTGGAGCGGTCCACGCATTACAAGCCGGTCGAGCGCTTTGCGCCTTCGCAGGGGCTGCCGGTTGCCCTGTCGCAATATGCGCCGGGCAAGCAGGTGTGGATCTCGGGGAAGTGCTACACCTCCGGTGCAATCTACGCGGCCATGAAGGAAGATCGTTCTGACGCTTGGCAGAACCGGCGGCTCTATCGCGAGTGCAGCGAATGCGGTTTTGCCGAGACCGTCAAGATCGACACGGGGCTGGAGCGCGACACGATTACGGATTGCCGTGCATGCGGCTCTGAGGAGTCGTTCGGTCCGGCACGCTACTGGCTGCGGCCACCAGGCTTTGCCCACCGCATTGACCAGGAAGAGGTGACTTCGCCAGACGACATGCCCGAGACGAGCTACGCCACGCGCGCGAAACTGGTGATGCCGACCCCTGCGGACGACGCCAAGTGGATTCCTGTCAACGACCGCATCCGCGTGATTCCCAACCGCGAGCACCTGCTGGTCTCGAATACGGGCCCGAAGCATGAGGGGTACAATTATTGCACTATCTGCGGACGCATCGAATCCTCTGCCGAAGGTACGGCGTCAATGTTCGCGCCGCACTTGAAGCCATTCCCCGACAAGGATCCGACTTGTCCCGGGAACCGCACATCCAGGCACATCGTCCTGGGGACCGATTTCATCACCGACATCGCGCTCTTCTCGCTTCGGGTGGAGGCACCGCTCAAGCTCAAGCCGGGCTACTATCCGACGGACGTCGCGTTACGGACCGTCAGCGAGGCCATGGCGAAGGCTGCCTGCAGCATCCTTGAGATCGAACCCGGCGAGATGATGGCAGAGTATCGGCCCGCGCTTACGCCCGCCGGCATGGCGGGGCTTGAGGCCGAGATCTTCCTCTACGACACCCTGCCTGGCGGTGCGGGCTTCGCCCGCCAGCTCGCCGGGCGTGGATTGGAGCTCTTCCAGCGGGCGCTGACCGTGATGAAGACATGCAAGGAGGACTGCGATTCCTCATGCTACCGCTGCCTCCGCAGCTTCAAAAACAAGTTCGAACATGGGCAGCTTGATCGTCACGTCGGTGCGGAACTCGTGGAGTTCCTCCTGACCGACAACATGCAGCCCTTCAGTCCGCAACGTGTCGCGGCCTCGACGAGGGTCCTGCTGCTCGATCTGCAGCGGAACGCAGACAGCGGCGTGACCTACTCCAGGGACGCGACGGTGATGGTACCCGGCATGGGCGACGTCACGGTGCCCATACTGGCGACGCGTGCGGACGGCGCGAAGAGCATTATCGCGATCGCCGGACCCCTTACGGCCGATCATCCGGCGGATCCATTGATTGGGGAGTTGAGGGAGAAGTGGGACGGTGGCCAGGTCATCCCGGTCAACGAGTTGCTCGTCAGGGGCAATCTCCCTGCGGCAACGAGGGCAGTTGAGGATGAGGTGCTAGCATGAGCGATCGCGGCGCCTCGGCGGATCATTGGGCGACCCGGCGGTGATAATCGTTTCCGGAGTGACGGAGGGCGACGAGTACGCGGCGGCAAAGCGGCTCGAGAGGCGGCTGCTGGATCTTTGGCCCGACCTTGCCCGCAGCAAGACAGACCACGTCCGGATCTTCGTGGGGCTGAAGATGCACGGGCAGAAGATCGAGGATCTCGATCTGGTCGTGATCGGTACGTTTGCCGAGGCTCGCTCGTTTGATGTCGAATGGAAGTTCTATCCCCGCGACGCCGAGCCGTTCACACCGAGGTCGGCCAAAGTCCGCAACTTCGCCCTGGTGATCGAGGTCAAATCCCACACCGCCACTGGCGTTCGGTTCGAGAACTCCGTCGCGTCAGTCCGGTACGTTCGCAACGGCGAGGTGTCTTGGGAGTGCGTCACGGAAAAGAACAGGGCGCAGATGTTCGAGTTCAAGAAATGGCTCGACCGATTCGGATTAGACTACGTGCACGTCCAGAACTTGGTGCTGTTCACGGGTCTTAAGGAGCGCGATCTCCCACCACGCCCGCACGTCTGCATCGCGAGTGACACGAGGTTCGAGCGGATCCTGAATGTACTCGGGCAGGTCACCAGTCCGCGCGAGAACGATCGGCGGGTCACGTTGTCCTACGGTAGCGATGAGGCGTTCGATCGGATGTTGGCGCCGAACTCACCGCTGTTCATGACCTTGGAGCCGACGCCCTTGGATCGGCGTCGCATGGATCTTATTGCAAAGTCGGCGCTCCCAGACGCTTGGCTTGGTGATCTGGGCGAGCGTCAGATCCTGTTGAAGGGCCGCGGGGGTGTCGGCAAGACCGTCATACTGCTGCAGATGGCCTACCGTGCCTTCGATCAGTCCAACCGGCGGTCCATCGTCCTTACCTTCAACAAGGCGCTGGTGGCTGACATGCGTCGGACGATGTCGCTGCTGGGCGTGCCTCGCGGAGTGGAGGCCGGCGGCGTCGCCATTGAAACGGTGCACAGCTTCATCGGCAGGGTGATACTGAAATAGGGTGTCATTGGCGGATACGACGGCTTCCTTGAGGACTACCAACGTCACAAGGCAACTCTGCTGGATTATCTCCGGAGTGGCACGGTCACTGCCGAAGACTTGGCCGGGATGATGAGGTCGGACGCTACCGATTTTGACTGGGACCTCGTGTTCGTCGACGAAGGTCAGGACTGGCCTGGCGACGAGATCGCGATCCTCAATGCGATTTATGGGCCGAAACGCCTCATCGTATCGGACGGCGTCGATCAGTACGTCCGCGAGTCCGTGGCCGACTGGGCGTCTAATCTCGAGAAAGGCCAGTCGACCATGCGCCGCCTCAAGAAGTGCTTACGCATGAAGGCGAACGTGGCGTCCTTCGTTGCCGACGTCGCGCTCGAGCTTGGCCTGGATGACTGGGACCTGGTCCCGAACGCCGATGCCGCGGGTGGACGCGTGATCATTTACGAGGGCGATCTCGCCTCGCAGCCGGCGCGCATCGCGGAACTGGTAGGCGAGGCGCGCGATCTGGGCAACTATCCCGTGGACCTACTTGCGTGTGTTCCGCCGCAGTCGGTTAAGCGTACTTTGGGCGTCTCCGGCAGCGTGGCAGCGGAGGCCTATTTGGTGGCGGGAGGCAAGATCTGGGATGGCACCGCGCGCGACGTGCGCGAGCACTATCCGACCGACCGCGACGAGTTGCGCTTCGTCCAGTACGATTCGTGTCGTGGGCTCGAGGGATGGACCACCGTCAACTACGACCTGGACCTGCTTTGGGACTACAAGGTCCGCCAATGGCTGTCGGAGGACCACGTCCACGATCCACTTATGGAAAGCAGGGACGAGGCGGCTGAGCGGCACGCGGCACGCTGGACGATGATCCCGCTGACGCGTGCTATAGATACGCTCGTGATCAACGTCGGCCCGGCGGATGGCCCCCTGCGGTCGGTGTTGCAACGCGTTGCCGACCGCCGCCCGGACTTCGTGGAGTGGATCGATCTGGGCGCCTCAGACCTTTAGTCGAGATCGGACAGCAGGTCGTCTTGCGACCCGGCGATCAGCGACCTGCGGACGCTTTTCGGGCCAAGTGTTGACATGGCGGCCAGCGTCTCGTCGCGCCGTGCCCGCCCATCCAGCCAGCGGCGTCGCCATGCACCGGCGATCGTCGCTGCCGTTGCGGGCTCCGCTTGCTCAGATGCCATGCCCATAAGCGACATCCTCGCGTCCGCGCCGAGTTCGCAGGCGTAGAATAGCCGCGGCGTCGCATGGTGAAGGACGGTGTCGCTTGCTATGCCTATCGCGTCCAGCCCTTCCCTGATCTGACGCAGTCGTGGGCTTGTGCCCTCGCCGAACCGGTTGTTTACGCGCCTTGAGGTGTGGAGAGTCTGCGCCATCTGCCTGAGCGCGTGGGCGGTGTCCGCCCCGAGATGCAGCGTACCGAAGCCGCCGGTCTTGCTGCGGCCGATCGAATCCCAGCGCAGATCATGATCTAAGTCGTGGTGGTCGGCGGACCGGAGGTTCAGTCGATTGTACTGGCTTGAGCCGACACCGTAGAGGCTCGTCGTGGTCAGCACCCGGAGATCCGCGGGCTTCGAAATAGCGCGGCCTGCCATCTGTGACGCAATCACGCTGACCTGACTACCGTAACGCGCCGAATAGTGGTCGCGCACTTCTTTCGAGGCCAGCAGCAATGCGACCAGCTTGCCGCACACGAGTTCGTTGTATGGTGCCACTGCGCCGCAGATGCTCACGTCGGCGACGCGGCTGGACAGGCCTGCCTTCCGGAACTCCGTCAGCACAATGTCGATCGCACGCTGCCCGGTGCGCGCCGCGAGGAGCTGATCGAGCGCTGCGGTTGAATCACCACTAAGGTCTGCCGCACGGAACACCTGCTTTGCGAACAGCAGTTGCGCCAGCAGCTCAGCGCGCTTGCGCACGAACAGCAGGTCCTCCGATGCCGTTAGCCAGTCGGTATCGTCGCCGGCCATCTTCAGGGAGCCGCGCATCGGCTTTACCCGGCCGCCCTCCTCGATATGGGTCTGATAGTGCGCCCGCAGTTCAAGGTCGCGCGCAAAGGCTGCACCAGATGCCTTCTGCTCGAGTCTTAGCACCGTGTTGTCGACCGGTGTCTCGATCTCCTCTGGGCTCACGAGGTCGTCCCATCTCACTGAATGAATAGAGCTCTCCAGCCGTTCGGTGATCGCACGCGCGAACGTCGTCGGTTGCCAGGTGCCGTCGAACAAGTGCGTCTCGGCCGCCTCGCGTAGCCACCCTATCCAGTTGTCGCGGACCGAGACCCTCATCACCGGGCTCGCTAGCATGGCGATCCCCATGACCGGTCGGTTCGGTCGAGCGGCATTTCTAATTAGCACGAGGAGCTGGCGACCCGGGATCGGCCGATACTCGTGTGCCCACGTGTGCCGAAAATAGCGCCAGATGTCGTTGAGGGGCAAGCCGGTGTCTTGGCATCGCTTGCCCGGCTGGCAGATCTCGACGACCGGATCAACGAGCTTTGCGAGTGCAATGTCGCGTTCGGCGTCGGGACGAATATTGACCGTCGCTAGCTCGTTGGCCAGCGCGCCACCATCGTCGATCAGGTCGAGAACCGAGCTCTTGACGCCAGGCGTCCTCAGGGTGCGGCGTTCCATCCGAGCGATGAAGTTCCGAACGGAAGGCTCCGCCAGTTGCCGGCGACGGGCGACCTGCAGGACCGATCGAATTCGCAGCTTGACGTCCTCCATCGAGTGCTCGGTGCTGGTCTCGATGCCCGGAGGCTTGAAGTGCAATCCCTCCCTTTCGAACAATACATCCCAGCCCTGCTCAAGCAGGTCGGCAACCAGCAGGCAAACGGCCCTCAGCTTTGCGCTGCTGCCATCGTCGATGAAACTGCGTGCAAGAGCACGCAGACTTTCGGCGAAACCTTCAGGTGTAGGGCCGGCAAAGCTCAGCAGACCGTGGAGTTGATCGCGCTCGCAAGGTGCAAGAAACGGTGCGAACTTCCGCAGACCGGACTGGTTATCGTCGCTTTTCGCCATATCCCTCCCCTGCCCACATTGATTGCGCACGCTGCAATGCCAAGATCCCGTCGGTCGCGCCAGCGGCCATTGCGCCGACATACGGGCCTGACGGAAGGTCCTGGGTTTCCTCGATGGACGATACGCGTACCATCTCCCGCGCCCAGCCTCTGAGAAGACGTTGATACTCGGCCACCACCCGCGGCTCGCTATCCGACATCCGCCGGTCGATCCTTCTTAGCAATGCGGAAAGCGCAAATGAGGGGTCTGTCGCTTCGGAGGCTGTACGAAGGAGTGCGGCTAATTCATCTTTTTCCCCCGGTTGTTCGAGCTCGGTATTAGAAGTGACGTCCGAGACGTCTGTGGCAAACGGAACGCCCGGGGCAGTGGGTGAACCGCAGGCCTCGATGCCTGCCAACGCGGCAGTTCCTTGTCGTTCCGCCTTGGCCACCCGGACCTTTGATCTGAGGTGTTCGATTGCCTTTGAAAGTCCAGCAGTCCTCAGACGATTCCACATTTCTGGTGATAACGAAACTTGCTGCTTGGCTGTCGTTACTCCGAAAGCTTCGTCCAAGGATGCCGAGAACTCGATCTCGATCCGAATATAACGATCGTTGTTGATGAACGTAGTCCACGGTGTGCGCGATTGCACGTCTACCACGCGACCATTCCGACTAAATACCAAACCGTGATACTGCTTAATTATTGGGAAACGCGTGTTGGCATTCATGCCAATGGCATCGCGCGTCTTGTCGGAGGCGCCAAAGGTAGGTGGTAACCAGGCGTAACGTAGCGTGACATCACCAGAACGACCGTCCTCGCATTCAACGGTCAATGTCAGTGGATCAAGCGCTTGGGCCCGATCGTCGTCTAGCGAATGAAACTCTGCGGTGGGATCGAGGAAGAGCGGATCGATCGGGCGCACTTGCTCGCCTTCGACGTGGATTGCGGTTGCTGCGAGCAGCTTATGGTACGTCACGCCGAAGTGGCGGACCAGATTGCGCCGCAACCCGGTCGCAGTCGCCCAGTCGAGCCTATCGAGCTTATCGATTACGACGACCGTGCCGGACTTCCAGCCCTGCGGGTGGTCTCGCTTAATCGCATCAACGACGAACCCAGGGAGCGCAGCAGGCTGAGCCGCCGGGATCGCGATAACCGAACTACTGTTTTTGTAATCTCCGCGATCGAGGAGTTCGAGATCAAGGCTAACCGAATGGACCCTTCCCTCTCGAAGCTTAGAATAAATCGTAAAGCGGCGGCCTATGCTGACGGTTGCGCAGGGTAGGCCATAGCCGAAGCGTCCGAGACCGTGCCGATCATTCTCGCGATGTGTGCCGCCCCACATCATGGCGAACCGGAGCATATCTGGGCTCATCCCGTGGCCGTCATCTATGACCGCGAGTTGCTCTGGTTTCGCAGAGGAACCGCCGTCTGCGTACCCGAGGACAAGGTCGATGCGCTCCGCATATGCCTGGATCGAATTATCGACCAGTTCTGCCAAGGCTTCGATGTTGCTCTTATAGCCGATGTGTCTGATGCCGCGCACGAAGGCTTCTGCAACGACAAGCCCAAGCTCGCCTGAGTGCGGCGTGCTTCGGTCGACATATTTTCGTGTACGCGATAGAGTCGAAACAGGGCTTTCATTCTTCATTGCATGGTTCTCCTGTTGTCAGCTTTCACGAAGTCAAAGACGTCTCATTTAAGCACGGCTCGTGCCGCAGCCCGTTCCCCGTGCTCAAAAGCCTCCGCAAAACTCTCGAGGTCGGCGGCGGTCATGCCGAGTGCACGTCCCTCTTCCTGCCAACCTGCAACAGCCTGCTCGACGTGCATGAGCATCTCTTGGGCACGTGGCAGAGCAATGCGGAAGTAAGGCAGCACCGACATCAAGGCGTCGATGGTCGCCTCAGGCCCGACCTCTTCCGAGACCCAAGTCTTCAATTCGCGGAGGCGCTCGGGGAACGGATTGATGTCGAAGGCAGGTGCCAGCCGCCAGAGGCCGCGATCAACGTGAAGGAAGCCGTGGTTCATCAGATGATCATCGACGTTGGTGATCAGGATCGAAAAGGCGATCCTGCGCCATAGCTCCTCGATGTCGGCCGTGGGGGCGCTCCCATTTACACGGAGCGCATCGACGATCTCGGTATAGGCATGCTCCTGCGCGTCGCCGGGCTCAGCACCGATCATCGTCGCCGCAGAGACGTACATGAGCCGCCCGCCCCCTGCGGGGCGATCGAACCGCCGGATCAGTGCGATGGCGTCGCCATCGCTGTCGATCAGCCGGGCGTCGGCGGCATTGATCCCGGCACGACGGGCGAGCCGCATCGCCAGCACCTCCCCTCGCGTCACAGAGCGCTCGTCGGCGACGCTTGGAAATTTGCCGATCGACAGGCGTCCCTCCTCATCGACGACGGTGCATTTGGGGCGCAGGCCCCCGAGCGATGTGCCGCGACCGCGCAAATAGGCCAGATCGGCTGCGGTTTCTGTGTTGGTCTCGACCGCCCGACTGGCTGCCAGGAGGTGGCCCAGCTCGATGAGGGGCGGTGTGGTGCGGCGACCATCCTCGGTCGCGCGCTGAGCAGTCCCTTGGTCGTCGACGAGACGCAACGCGCCGACTCGGCTGACGTCATCCACCGCCAGTAGATAATCGAGGCCGTTCAGGGCGCGTGCGTCGACCTCGTCGCCGCGGCGGCGGGCATCCTGCCGCCGCTTGGCATGGTCGCGCTGAATGACGCGCTTGCCCCAGCCGTCTGGCTCGGTGTCGGCTATAGCGGCATGGAATACAGAACCGGTGCCCACCTTGCGGTGGAACTGCGGACCGGCGACGAGCGGCAGTGCGGGCTCCAGAGCGAAGCGGTCGGCAGCGGCCAGCCAGCCCGCGTCATATTCGAAGCCCGCGCTCTCGCGACTCCCCTGCTGATTGTAGTGCAGCGATCCAACACTGCGGGCTTCGCCGCCGATCTGGATGCCGATCGTCCGCCTCATAGCGAAACCGGCGGCTTGGGTCTGCGGATCCGCTGCGGCATGCGCTCCACGTCGAGTAACAGACCTTGCTCGTCTTTCCTGGCGTCGAGGATCTCTCCAAGGCTCTCGCCGAATCCCAGAACGAAGAAAGCCATGGCGTATGTGCCTAGCGCCACGGTCGGATCGCCTTTTTCTAGTTTGAGATACGTGCTCTTGGCTACGCCGACCCGTTCGGCCATCATGACCACCGTGAGGCTGCGTTTCTTGCGCGCGAGTGCGATATCGGCGCCCAGCTTGGTCAAGCTGCGCCTCACACGGCGCGGAAGAGTGTCAACGATGGTAGATCGCATCTAGCGTCTCATATAAACGCCCGTGAGGCCAATATGGTGCGCTATACACGACCTTATGCTAACAGTCGAGATAGCGGGATGAACGCGTCGCCGGGATTCGACCGGGCCGGATGCGGGGGCCGCTCGAGCGACATTAACATACACGGCAATCTCTGACCGAGGGCCGGCAGCGGTAGCTTTGTCGTCCGGTCGCTGGCGCCGCGGAGCGTGACGCGTGCACGTCGCATGGCGAGAGGCTATGTCGCTGGAGTACCAATAAGACCAAGCAACCTTCACGAGGCAGAATGAAAGCCCTGGACGCCCTGAAGACTGCATCCCCTGAGGTGCGCGCGGCAACGCTCGCCCTTCTCGATCAGGTATCGGCGCCGTTGACCGAGCGCCAACTCACTCGCGCTTTGCGTGCCAATGGCATCGGGCTGCTCGATGCGAAACGCATGGCGCGAGCGTTGCGAAAGCTCGATATCATTGCTGTCGCTCCTCATGGTCCTTGAAGCCCGAACGCTATAGGCGTCGAAGCAACGAGGACATGCGCCATCGCGCCACATCCACAATCGCGGCATGCCGCGGACCAGACGCGAGAAGGTAGACGATCATGACGGAAGCGACCTGGGGTGAGAGCGCCAAGACCCCCGAGATCAACTGGCGGATGAGCGCGTCGCTCGAAAACGTCCCTCGCGGCGACAGCGACATTGCGGAAGTCACCAACTTGGAGCGGGCAGTTCGCGATTGGCGGGAGCTTGATCCCCAGCATCAAGCTGCGGCGGTCTTGACGGTGGAGCATCCCGTGCAGATCGACGGCGCCTCCATCACGACGTTCGCCGGCGAAGCCATTTCGGCGCTTGCGGACCACCTGCCCGCTTCCAACCCCACCGAGGAGTAAGCTGGCATGGCCAATTCCAGCGTCCGTTTCGAGATGGGAGACTGGTACTGGGTTGCCGAACGCGAGAGCGTCGGCTTCACAGGCACCACCAACTTGGGGATCGTCGAGTTCCTCATCACCAGCGAAGCACTGACGCATCTCCTCGAGCCCGATCGCGATACGCTTGATCGTGAGACCGCCCTTGAGGTGTTCATCCAATTCGAAAGCGATATTCACCGCATAGCGCAGCGCGAGTTCGTCAAGCGGCTCGGCGGAGAGCCCCCGATCCTGCTGACGGCCGCGGACGTAGAGGGCTGAACGTCAAACGCGGCAGAAGGCCGGTGCAGCTGGATTGATCGACGGCATCCACCCGACGTTCTCCCGCCGATGACACGGGCGGCTCTAGCTCACTGATCCAGCACCTCTTGATACCGGCCTGCACGGCGTAGCTGACGAACAATGCCATTGAACGCGGCGGTCACGCCCTGTGCCCTGCCGATCTCATTCTCCTGGCGCGCCGCATCCCAGTAGAGTTCCAACGGCCAACGTTCCGGGCAATGAGGTAGCAGGCAACGCAGTGCCAGACGGACCTCCACGCCGTCCACGCGCGCGTCCGAACAGCGAGCAACGCCGCTTCGCAGGATGTGAACCGAGAGTGCGATGACGACGCGCTGGTGGCGAGCGAGCTTTGCCATCGCTCAACGAAAATCGTGTGATTTGAAGCGAACCACGTCTTCGGGATCCATGCCCTCGGCGTGAGGCGGCCAATAGCAATTTCGTGGCTCGGGGTTCCAACCCTTGTCGCCGCGATCGGGGGAGCCGGGATGCTGCCCGGCGTCCCCCCTGCCCGTCTTGTGCGGGAAGGACATCTCGCCGACGCGGTGCAGAAGATCGCCATGGTCGATAATCAGGTCGCAGATGACGTGGATCACCTCGCCTTCCTTCTGCACCCTGCCCTTCAGGCCGACCATCGACGCGGACATGATGGTGCGCCGCTGACGCTCGAAGCGATCCGGCCACAGGATGCCGTTGGCGATCCCCGTTTCGTCCTCGATCGTGATGAACAGCACGCCCTTGGCCGAGCCGGGCTTTTGACGGACCAGGATGATGCCGGCGACCTCGACGTGCCGGCCATCCCGGACGGTCGCCAAATCGGCGCATTTGGTCACGCCGCGTCGCGCCAACTCATCACGGACGAACGTCAGTGGGTGCGCCCGCAAAGACAACTGCAGCGAACGGTAATCCTCGATCACCTCGCGACCGTCGGTCAGCGGACGAAGCGCGACCATCGGCTCGATCCCCTCAGCGCTGATCGTCTCTGCGGCGCGATCTGCGGCGGCAAACAACGGCAGCGGCGCCTCGCCCAGCCCCCTCACCTTCCACAGCCCCTGCCGCCGATCTGCGCCGAAAGCGTGAAACGCATCGGCGTCGGCCAGCTTCTCGATCGCGGCACGCTGGACGCCCGATCGGCGCCACACATCCTCGATGGAATCGAACAGCGTGGTGCTGCGCGCGCCGACGATCGCCGCGCCGTCGGCGTTCGACAGCCCGCGTACCTGCCGCAGGCCGAGCCGAACCGCGAGATACCGGCCGCCGGTCGGCTCCAACGTACAGTCCCATCGGCTGGCATTAATGCAGGGTGGTCGAACCTGAACGTCGTGCGCCTGAGCATCGCGGACGATCTGCGCGGGTGCGTAGAACCCCATAGGATATGCATTCAGCAGCGAGGCGCAGAAGACGTCGGGATGGTGATGCTTCATCCAGCTCGACGCGTAGGAAATCTTGGCGAAGCTCGCGGCATGGCTCTCCGGAAAGCCGTACGAGCCGAAACCCTCAAGCTGGCGAAAGGTGCGCTCGGCGAAATCGCGGGGATAGCCGCGCGCGACCATGCCCTCGACCAGCTTCTCCGAAAAATGCGATACGCCGCCGGTGACCTTGAACGTCGCCATGGCGCGGCGCAGCTGGTCCGCCTCGGCCGGCGTGAACCCCGCGCCCACGATGGCGACCTTCATCGCCTGCTCCTGAAACAGCGGCACGCCGAGCGTTTTTTCCAGCACCGCGCGGAGCTCGGGCCGAGGATATTCGGGCTTTTCGAGCCCCTCTCGTCGACGCAGATACGGGTGGACCATGTCCCCCTGGATGGGGCCCGGTCGAACGATCGCCACCTGGATCACGAGGTCGTAAAAACGGCGTGGTTTCATCCGCGGCAGCATCGACATCTGCGCGCGGCTCTCGATCTGGAAGGTGCCGAGCGTATCGGCCTTCTGGATCATGGCGTAGACGTCCGGATCGTCGTCCTGGAGGTCGGCCAGGCCGACGCGGATGCCCTTGTCCTGCTCGAGCATGTTGAAGGCGCGGTTCATGCAGCCGAGCATGCCGAGGCCGAGCACATCGACCTTCATGAACTTCAGCGCATCGATGTCGTCCTTGTCCCACTCGATGATCTGGCGATCTTCCATCGCGGCGGGCTCGATCGGGACGAGGTCGTCGAGACGGTCATGGGTCAGGACGAACCCGCCGGGGTGCTGGCTCATGTGACGTGGCACGCCGATCAGCTTTCGGGCGAGCTCCAGCGTCAAGCGCAGCCGGCGATCGCCGATATCGAGGTTCAGCTCTTCGACCTGCTTCTCGCCGACGCCTTCGGCGGACCAGCCCCATACCAGCCCGGCCAGCGACGACGTCAGGTCTTCCGGCAACCCAAGCGCCTTGCCTACGTCGCGCACCGCACCGCGCGCGCGGTAGCGCTGGACCACGGCCGTGAGCGCGGATCGATCGCGCCCGTAGGTCTCGTAGATCCACTGGATGATCTCCTCGCGACGCTCATGCTCGAAGTCGACATCGATATCGGGCGGCTCGCGCCGCTCGCCCGACACGAAGCGCTCGAAGAGAAGCTCGTGTTTGATCGGGTCGATCGAGGTGACGCCAAGCACGAAGCACACGCAGGAATTGGCGGCCGAGCCTCGTCCCTGACACAGGATCCCACGCCGGCGCGCCTCGCGCACGATCGCGTAGACCGTCAGGAAGTAGGGTGCGTAACCGAGTTCGCCGATTAGCCGCATCTCATGGCTGATCTGATCGGTATAGGCGACCGGCACATCACCATCGAACATTCGCTCGACCGCCTCCAGGGCCAGCTTTTGCAGCGCGTCCTGCGCACTCAGGCCGTCGATCAGCCGCTCGTGGGGGTATTGATACGCCAGTTCGCCGAGGTCGAAGGTACATGCCCGGGCGATATCGACGCTGGCGCGCAGCGCGTCCGGATAGTCGCGGAAGCGCCGAACCATCTCGTCGGGTGATTTGAGCGCGCGATCGGCATTCACCTCGCGTCGGTAGCCCAGTTCGTCGACGGTGCATTTCTCGCGAACGGCGGTCACGACGTCCTGCAGCAGCCGGGCCTCGGGCGCGTGGTAGAGAACGTCGCCCGTCACGACCGCGCGAACCCCGGCGCCCCCTGCCTGCCGCGCCAACGCATCAATGCGCACCGCGTCGTCCGGGCGCCGGCGCTGGAACAGCGCCATGTATCCGCGTCGGCCGTAGACGGCGCTCAGTTGAGCCAGCGCAGCGAGGTTTTCCTGGTCCGCCTCGTCCGGCAGCAGGATGGCAACGATGCCTTCCGACCACGGCTCGAGGTCGTGCCAGTGCAGGAGACAGCCGCCCTTCCCTGCCCGCTTCTTGCCGACGGTCAGCAACCGCGTGATCCGCGACCAGGCGGGACGATCGGTCGGATAGAGGATCAGACGTCGTCCGCACGACAGGTCGATACGCGTGCCGGCGATCGAGCGGACGCCCGTCGCCTTCTGTGCCTCCCAGGCGCGTACGATGCCGGCCACGGTGCCGATGTCGCCGATCCCGATTGCCGGATAGCCAAGCAGCGCCGCGGCGGCGAACAGCTCGTCAGGGCTCGACGCCCCACGCAGCAGCGAGAAGTGGGTGAGCACCTGGAGCTCGACATAGGGCGTAGTCATGCGAACACGCCGTGGATCCACCAGCTAAGATCGCCGGTATCGTCGTGGGTGCCGTCGCCGCGGCGGAAGACCCAAAAACGGCCGCCTGCCTCGTCCTCGACGCGGTAATAGTCGCGCACCGCCCAGGTCTCGGCTTCGCGGCGCCACCACTCGCCGTGGATCCGCTCGGGGCCATCGCCTGCGACGACCTTGTGGGATCGGCCGCGCCATTCGAACCGCCGTGGAGGTTGGTCGGGCAGCAACGCGATGACGCCCCATAAGGGTTCCGGTCTGGCGAACAGACGCACCGGCCGCCGCCACTTCGGCCATCCGGCCGGCAATGCGATTGGGTCGGCTTGAGTGACCGCGCGCTCCGGCACGTGGCTCGACACCGGCGCGATGCGGTAAACCGCATTCGCACCGATTCGACCAGCAACGACATCGACGAGCCGTGCGGGATCGCGCACGAGAACCTCGCCGGCAAGGACCGCGCCGAGGTCCACCGCATCCAGCGGCTCGGTGTGCGGCGCCGCCAGCGAGAATTGTTCGAGGCCCATACCGGGATCGATGCGCTCGATTCTAAGCGTCATCAGCCGCAGGAGATGCGATACCTCACGGGTCGGGCGAGAGGTGCCGATCGCCACCACCTGCTCCGTACCGTCGACGCGGAGCCCCGAAAGGCGCAGCGATCGTGCACCGAGCCCCCTCGCCTGCAGGACCTCGGCGAGATCGCCAAGCAGATCCGCCATGACCTGCGCGATTGCTTCCGCCGTGCCGATCGGCTCCAGCAGCCGGCGCTCGACGGCCGGGACCGCGACATCCTCGCGCGGCGTGATCGGTTCGGCCACGCCGCCTAGCGCCTGATCGAGCCGGGTAATGGCAGGCAAGCCGAGCCGCCGTGCCAACGGCCCTCGCGCCACGGGCAGGAGATCGGCGACGCGCTCGAAGCCGAACCGCTTTGCCGCCGTGAGCGCCGTGCCGGTCAGCCGCAGCGCGGCGATCGGCAGCGGCGATATCGCTCGAACGGTGTCGCCGGGCGGGACGATCGTAACGTCGTCCTGGCCGAAGCGAGCTAAAGCATGGGCAGCGCCGGCCGTTTCCGCCACCGCGACCCGCGCGGTGAACCCCGCACGCGCGCAAAAGGCGCGCAGGCGCCGGCAGAAGCGCTCCTCCCCGCCGTGCAGATGATCACAACCGGCAAGGTCGAGCCACAGTCCATCGTTCGGCGTCGCAGCGGCGATCGGCGACCAGCGCCGCACGGCCAGCAACGCCAAGCGGTCTAGCAGCATGGCATCGGCCGCCGGCGCGGAGGGCCGTATGTCGAGATCCGACACCAGCGCGCGAGCATGGGTGGCGGCCATCCCGACGTGGATGCCGAGACCGCTCGCCGCGGGACATGCAGCCACGATTTCCTCGCGACGTCCAACCTTGCCGACCAGCGCCAACGGCGCGTGCGCAACCCGAGGCGCTACCGCGATCATGCCGGCACGCGTGATCGGCGCCGCCGTCTTGTACGGGTGGCTGGCGGCCTCCGAGCGCCGGCCGAGTTCGCGCATCGGCGGGCGTGCGTGCGCCGGCAGTGCCGCTATCCGTTGCGCCACCTCCGCCGGGGTCGGCGACGATGCCTGCGCCCAACGCGCACCCGGGCGCCATCCTCCTCCGCGCGGCACAGAGCAGGCGCCGGGCTCGTCGTCGACCGGAAGCTGGAGCGACGGCGTCTCAGGCCGCGGCGTGGCGTGCCGGTCCAGCCGTCTCAGCCGCTCGATGGCCAAGTGCGGCAGGAACAGCGAGACAACCCGTCTCATCGCACCCCTCCACGATCAAAGAGAAGGATTCGCCCGTCCGTTGGCGAGCGAGTTCGACCGCCCAACGCGCGCGCCCGACGCCGACGACTTCAAGCCGCGCGGATGGGGCGCTGGCGATCCGCCAGCGCGTCCACGCAGCCGATGCCTCGCTCAACGGGTCGTGTTCGCGACCTCGCCAGCGCCGCAGGAGCAGCACCGGAATATCGGCTTCCGCGGCAACCAGCTGAAGCCTCCGGGTCGCGACCATGGAGACCCTTGATGCCTCGGCGACCACCGCTGCAGGCGTGCCGTCGCGGATGGCGTCCTCGACGACGGCCAGCAAAGCGGCATCGTCCCGAGGTTGTGCGTAGATCACGCTGGCCGAGGCCAATCCGGCTTGCGCCAGGCCGGGCGCATAGAGGTCGTTGCGGCAGCTTGCCCAAAGAACGGGACCTTTGGCCCTCTCGGCTTCACGCGCGGCGATGCCGGCCAGGAAAAGCGTGGCAGCCGCATCGTCGACCAGCGCACAGGTGCGGGACGCGACCTCATGCAACGCGCCCGCACGTAGTCCGCTCCCGTTCAAGCGGCTGTCCAGGCTGCCGATGCCGAACGGCATGACCCGGAAATCGGCGACCGGCATGGCGATGCTGCGGAGGTGCGCGATACTCTGGGGCAAGGATTCTTGGACGGCTGACATGATGGCTAGACTCAGAATGTTCGCCTTATGTTCCGTATTCTATGCCGGTTGGTCAACGGCTTTATGTAATGCGCTGGGGAGTCTTTGAGCTTGACCACACTCGATGGCGGGTCGGAACGGAGCCGTAACGGGATTCGTGGGAGTATGCGGATCAGGCTTAGTCCCTGCCGCGTCGGCGACATGTTCGGGCGCCGGATGTCTAGCCTATCCCGCAAGTGCATAGTGATAAGGAGTCGAACGAGCGGGGTTGCGCGACGATTTCGGTATCGAGTTAGGCCGTGAACCCATAAATATGATTCCCAGGATCGGGATTTTCTGATTCATGCTCGGCATGAGCCGATATGATCTGACGGACTTTGAGTGGCGTGTGATCGAGCCGCGGTTGCCC
>NZ_JAXOJQ010000014.1:0-38267 GCF_036663815.1 Parasphingomonas frigoris
CCGTCAGCCCGCCGTACTACGACTTCCAGTTGTAGAAGGTCGCATCGCTGATCCCGTGCTTTCGGCAAAGGTCGGGCGTCTTCACGCCAGCCTCATGCTCCCGCAGCACCCCAATGACCTGATCCTCGGTAAATCGGCTTCGCCGCATCGCTCGTCTCCATCTGACGAGCTAACTTACCAATGGCATGAATTCTGGGGAGCAGGTCAATATGGCCGCCGCTCACGCGCTCCCGGCTGGAAGCGCGGATCGGCAACGGACCCACTCGCGTCGCGCCGATCGATGAAGACGAGCTGGCACTATGGGCGCCAATCTGAAGAGGTGAAACGCAGCTCCGCTGCCCCGGCGGTGCATTTTAAAGGAGTTTAATTGGTTGGAACGGTGTCGATCGCCTTTGCGGTTGTCTCTTGCATGCAACAAATATTAACTTGCGTTTTCAAAGCTTGCAGCGCGACGGCGGTCGACGATCGTACGCGCATCAGTTCCAGTAGGCAGCGTGCCGAAGCTGCGGCCGCCCTCACCGACGATCCGGGTCGCAACGAAGACGTCGGCAGTTGCGACGGGCGCATGGCGAACGAGCAGTGATCCCTGCAGCATCAACCCGAGCTGTTCGGCGACATAGCGTGCCTCTGTCTCGCTCGGCACGCGTTTGCTCAGCCGCGCGATCAGCGCCTCGGCGGCGATGTCGAAGCGCCGGTTGCCCCCCTGAGCCCGCCGTAGTTCACTGGCAACCGCGTCGAGCGCGCCGGGCTCGCGCGACAGCGCGCGCAGGATATCGAGCGCAATGACGTTGCCCGAGCCTTCCCAGATCGCGTTGAGCGGTGCCTCGCGATAGAGCCGCGGCATAATGCTTTCCTCAACGTAGCCGGCGCCGCCAAGGCACTCCATGCACTCATAGACGAAATTCGGGTTGCGCTTGGTCGTCCAGTATTTCGCTACT
Organism: Parasphingomonas frigoris; assembly: GCF_036663815.1. NCBI lineage: Bacteria > Pseudomonadati > Pseudomonadota > Alphaproteobacteria > Sphingomonadales > Sphingomonadaceae > Parasphingomonas > Parasphingomonas frigoris. Next base: position 939 of record NZ_JAXOJQ010000014.1, read on the forward strand.
GCGACGCCGATTCGGGCGAGCGCGCGCTCCTCCTCGTCAGCACCGTCGAACGCGCGCGCAATGCGCATCGTCAACGCGACGGCGGCCTCATATTCCACCGCCAAGTCAGCGAGCACGCTGGTCATCGTCGGCTGGTCGATTAGCAGCCGCTGAAACGCCTGACGCCCGGCGGTGTGGTGGAACGCTTGCGCGAGCGCCATCCCCATAATTCCGATTGTGCCCGAGATCGTACCGAGCCGGGTATGGTGGACCATGTCGATGATGACCTTCACCCCACGCCCTTCCTCCCCAAGCAGTTCAGCGTACGCGTCGTGATATTCGATCTCGCTCGACGCACTCGACTTGTTACCCAGCTTATCCTTGAGCCGCATGATATGAATTCCGTTGCGCGCGCCGTCCGGCGTGATGCGCGGCGCGAGAAAACAGGAAAGCCCGCCTTCGGTGTAGGCCAGCGTCAGAAAAGCGTCGCTCATCGGCGCCGAACAGAACCATTTGTGGCCGACCAGCCTGTAGGCGCGCGGGCCGATATCTGGCAGCGGATGAGCGCGCGTCGTATTTGCGCGCACGTCGCTGCCGCCCTGTTTCTCCGTCATCGCCATCCCGATTGTGATGCCGGTCTTGTCGCTGATCGGGCGCAGCGGCGCATCGTAGGTGCCGCCGACCAATGCATCGATCCACGGCTTCGCGTGCTCGGGCTCACAGCGCAGCCCGGCGACCGACGCGTAGGTCATGTTGATAGGGCACATCGTCCCCGCTTCGGCCTGGGTGAACACCGCAAGCATTGCCGCGTGCGCGACGTGCCCACCGGGCTGACGAGCGCGCCAAGCAACGTCATGGATGCCGTGGTCCATCGCGAGGCGCATCAGGTCGTGATAGGCTGGATGAAAGCGTGCCTCGTCGAGCCGCCGGCCAAAGCGATCGAACGACACAAGTTCGGGCGGGTGGCGATTGGCGAGCGCTCCTAGGTCCAGCACTTTCTCACTGCCCATTGCCGCCCCGAGATCGGTCAGCGGTGCCGTTAGCCACGCCCCGCCCTCTCGACGCACCGCGGCGGTCATAGCGGGATCGGTGGTGAACAGGTTGCGACCGGCAAATTCTCCCGGCTGGTTTGTCACCTCGTGGGTTTCGAGCAGCGTGGCTGGGGCAAAAGCGGCCATGATGTTCTCCCGGAAATATCCGCGTCGGCAATTGGATATTGCACATAATTGCACATCATCCAATATACCGCAATATACCGCAATATACCGCAATATACCGCAATATACCGCAATATACCGCAATATACCGCAATATACCGCAATATACCGCAATATACCGCAATATCACGCGTCGGTCAGGAACCGTCGCCACACGAGTTGGCCGATCCGATCGTACCGCGTCATCGCCGCCAGAAGGTCGGTCAAAGCTGCGACGCCGCCCAGCTCGTCGGGCAGCAGCGGATCGTGAACAAGTCGCCGGATCGCCTCGCGCCCAAGTATTAGCGTCGTTGCTGCGGCGGTCGCGAGCGGTTCCTCAAAAGCATGTTCCCCGTGCGCGTCGAGCGCCGCCGCCAACGAGCGATATCCGGGTTCGACATCCGCCATATTCCATAAGGATCGTAGCCGCGCCTCTCGCGCAACGTCAAAATCGTGCGTGCGCGCCATGAGCATCGAAGGCAGCGCGCCGAGCGCGGTGAGCTCGGCGCGGACCGTCGCCACGCCGCCGTGCAGATTTTCGGGACGGACCCAGATCCCGCCCTCAGCTTCAGCGAATCCGCCGAAGTCGAGCGCGCGCATCGTCCGCCTGAGCCCGGAGCGGTCGGCACGTTCGGCGCTGCTGATAACAACCAGCAACCATCCGCCGGACCAGCCGCCTCGCCGATCAATGATCGTGCGCCAGCCCTGCAGCCGGCGCTGTAGGGGCTCGCTTGCCTCGCCCGGAGCATAGAGGCCCCGCGCAACCTGCCGGATGCGGTGATCGGCTTTCAATCGCGTGATCGCGGTGCGCATGCCCGTCGCCTCGATCCCAAACGCCGATCCTGCGCGCACGATCTCGGCGGCCGAGCACGTCTCGCGCTCGCGGGTCGACAGCAGGTCGAGAATGACGGTTCGGGCCCCGGGTTGCGGCAGCGCGCGCAAATCGATATGTTTCATTTTTTCGCAACTTTCGCCACAGAACGTTATGTCGCCTCACTAACGAGAAGGTACAGCATGGCCGGTCCATTGGAAGGTATCACGGTGATCGACCTGACCAGTGTGGTCGCCGGACCACTTGCCACGCAGCTGTTTGCGCAGCAGGGTGCGCGGGTCCTGAAGATCGAGCCGCCCGAGGGCGACCGCGCCCGCGCGCTCGGGGCGATCGCCGCACCCGGCTTCAGCGCGGTGCACGCGACACTGAACGCGGGGAAGGCATCGGTCGGCCTGGATCTCGCCCAGCTGCCGGCGCGCGAGATCCTGATGCGGCTGATTGCCGGGGCCGATATTGTGATTCACAATTTCCGACCTGGCGTTGACGAACGGCTCGGGCTCGACAGCGCTACGTTGCACCGCCAGCATCCCCGCCTGGTGATCGCGCGCATTACCGGCTTCGGGCAGGAAGGACCTATGAGTGCCGAACGCGCCTATGATCCGATCGTTCAGGCCGAAGCCGGCATGACCGTGCGCGACGCCACTGGCGAGCCCCGGCTCGCGCCGCAATGGGTGTGTGACAAAACGGCGGGCCTATATGCCGCGCAGGCGGTTTCGGCGGCGCTGGTTGCGCGCGAACGCACCAACCGTGGCTGTGTGGTCGACATCTCGATGATGGAGGCGGCGGTCGCTTATGGCTGGATCGATGTCCATGGCACCGAAATCTTTGCTCAGCCGTTGGTACAGGCGCCGGATATCGCTGCCGTTTATCGGCCGTGGCGAACGCGCGACGGTTGGGTGGTGATCGTAATGCTGTCGCAGGCCGAGTTCGCCGGCTGGGCGCGGGCGCTCGGCGTGTCGCAGGTTTTCGAAGATCCCCGCTTTGCTGACATGGCGTCGCGTTTCCGCAACTGGGACGCATTGCGGGCGATCGGGGCGCCCCATCTCGCGGATATGACCACGACAGACGCGACCGCACGGTTGCGTATGGCGGGCGTGCCATGCGGCGTCGCTAACGATAAGCCCGGGGTTCGAAACCACCCGCAGCTGGACGCCGACGGCTATCTCGTCACGCGCGAGGATCCCCGTTTCGGTCCAACGACGACGCCGTTGCCGGTGGCGCGGTTCGACGGCCTGCGCGATGCAGCACCCTCGCCCGCCGAGATGATAGGCGCGGCCACGCGCAAAACCCTCGTCATGCTAGGTCTCGCGTCGGACGTGGTCGACGCCGCCTTCGCCAGCGGTGCCGCGCATAGCCATTCGCATAGTGTCGGAGCCGGACAATGACGATCCGGATTAGCGACGCGGGCCCGGTGCGAACGATTACGATTGATCGACCCGAACGGCGCAATGCGGTCGATCCCGAAACGGCGGTTGCGCTCCGCGCCGCGTTCACCGCGTTCGCGGTCGACGACAATATGGCGGTCGCGGTGTTGACCGGGACCGGCGGCACGTTCTGCGCAGGGTTCGATCTCACCCGCGTTGAATCCGGCCCACCTTACGAACCTGAAGGTCCCGGTCCCATGGGACCGACACGGATGCTGATCGACAAGCCGGTGATCGCCGCGATAGAAGGCCATGCCGTCGCCGGGGGGCTCGAACTGGCGCTGTGGTGCGATCTGCGCGTCGCGTCGAGGAGCGCCATCTTTGGGGTGTTTTGCCGCCGCTGGGGCGTGCCGCTGATCGATGGCGGCACCGTGCGCCTGCCGCGCATCGTAGGCCAAGGCCGCGCGCTCGACATGATCCTGACCGGTCGCCCCGTTGCCGCGGATGAGGCGCTGGCGATAGGGTTGGCCAACCGGCTGGTCGAGGCTGGATCCGCGCTGGCCGAGGCACAGGAACTGGCTGCGACGATCGCCGCCTTTCCCGCATTGTGCATGAAGGCCGACCGGATGTCGGCCTATTGTCAGTGGGATGAGTCGATTGAGGGAGCGTTGCGCTTCGAAAGCCGGCAAGGCGCTGCGCCGCTGCGTGACGAAGCGGCAACCGGCGCCGCCCGCTTTACCGCTGGCACGGGTCGGGGCGGAAGTTTCGACTGATCACACGGGAACGCAGGTGAACAGGCGATCTTTCGCGACGCTTTTTGTCCCATCGCAGCGATCACGCGGGCCTCGCCAAACTCCGCTTGTTTACATTACCGTTTAGGCGCGGCTTGGCCTGCAGCGGACCCATCCCGCTAGCATGCTGGTTGATGGCGAGGCTAGTGGAGCGTTGGTCCGCGAAGACTTGACAAAGGCGCGCAAGGAGGCGGGCATGAACGCTTCGAGAAATAGAGCCTCGGTCCTTCGAACCGCGACGACCATCGGGAAGCACCGGCTGGGGCGCACCTGACCCGAAATACGGCGCCAGCCAGTTTTCGAAGTTTTCACACGCCGCCTCCGGCCCAAGCGGATTCAAGACCTGCGGCCGCAACATTGACTCCGATCATCAGCCGTTTCGGGGGGATCGATCGTCATGGTTTCGTCGCCGCGTTTGAACTCGCATTCCACGATCGCCCCGCTCGAAAAGCGGAGCCGGATCGCATGGTGGTCGAGCACGTCAAGTGGCGTGTTCGGAACGCGGAGGCGCGCGAGATAGGAAGGCGCCGCGGCATCGGCCAATCGCTGGAACGGCGGACCGATCGGCACCTTGATTATGTCGAGCGCCAGATGCCCGCTGAACCGTATCACGGCAGCGCACCCAGCTGCCGTGATATTGACAAGCCGATCTTCGACCATGAGCGTGACTCGCACGTGCGGATGCAGCAAAATATAGCGGTTGAGCAGCGGAGGAAAGATGTCGACCGTCGCCGCGCCGGTAACGTTCAGCTTCAGCGGCCTAAGTACCGCTCTTTGAGAATCGGCGGCGTCCTGCAATGCCGCCCGTGCTTTGCTGAAGAGCGGCGACAGGCGACCGACGAGTGCCTTTTTCGCGACGGGTGGTGGACTGGTCGGTGAGCGACACGACGATGGCGCAGCGCGTGACCGATGCGCGGGTCACGGCGATCGGGCGACGCCGTAAGCCCGATGCACTGCTGCATCACTCCGATCAGGGCAGCCAAGGCGGATTCAACCGGTCGTTGCAACGCTTCGAAAATGAAGGCGGGCGATGGATATCGGGAAGCGAAGGTCGAACCAGTGCACACGATCACGACTGCGGTCGCCGGGGAGGCCGCCGGTCGCCAATCGGCATGAGCATGCAATGTTCTGGCAGTATGTTGCTGCCGGGATGAGCAGCGAGGCAGCAGCAGTGAAGGCTGGAGCGTCACCGCCGGTTGGCGGCCGTTGATTTTGGGAGGCGGGCGGTATGCCGCCAGCTGAGTGCAGGCGCTCGGCTAAACCCTTGCTGGGCATATATTTATCCTTGGCAGAACGCGAAGAGGTCGCGTTGCTGTTGGTCCAAGGGCACGGCGTGTGCGAGGTTGCGCGTCGGCTCGGTCGAGCTTCGTTGCCAATCTCCCGCGAGATTCGACGAAACGCTGCGAGTCGTAGTGGCAATTTTGAATATCGAGCAACGACGGCTCAGTGGCATGCCGAGCGCGCGGCGCCGTCCTAAAGTTGCCAAGCTCGCGGCCAACGAAACGCTACGCCGGTGAGTCGAGGACCCGTCGAGCGGAGCTGTTGCCAAACCCGGTGATGTGCCCCTCACCGGCCCCACGGTATCCTGGAAGGGGCGGCGACACGGGCCTCGTCAGAACCGGCGCTGGTCAAAGGCATGGAGCCCGGAGCAGATTGCCAGCCGTCTGCACATCGACTTCCGGACGACGACAAGGTGCGCATCAGTCACGAAGCCATTTACCGGGCGCTGTTCGTTCAAGGCCGTGGCGCGCTGCGCCGCGACCTTAGCACGTGCTGGCGAAGCGGACGAGCTCTGCGCATGCCGCGGGCGCGGGTCGGCCAGCGGGGGGAAGGCTTCGTGTCGTCAGAGATCCTGATCAGCGAGCGCCCTGCCGAAGCGGATGACCGGGCCGAACCGGGTCACTGGGAAGGCGACCTCATCCTCGAGCTCGGCAGCTCGGCAATCGGGCACGCTGGTCGAACGGACCACGCGCTTCACCATGCTACTGCACCTACCGCGCAAGGAAGGTCACGGTGTCGCACCGGGCGACAAGAAAGGACCAGCGCTGGCGTGGCACGGCGCCGAGGCCGTGCAGAAAGCCATCACGCGGACCATCGTCACCTTGCCGGAAGAACTACGACGGACGCTGACCTGTGATCAGGGCGCGGAGATGGCGCAGCACGCGCGTCTGAAGTTAGACGCGGGGGTGAAGGTCTACTTCTGCGACCCACAAAGCCCTTGGCAACGCGGCACCAACGAGAATACCAACGGGCTGCTGCGCCAGTACTTTCCAAAAGGTACCGATCTCAGCGCACATAGCGCCGATACGCTCGCGGCCGTTGTCGCAACGCTTAATGGCAGACCGCTCAAAACGCTGGGCTGGAAAACACCGGCCGGGACGCTTGACCAATGCCTCGCGCAGATCGACAACCAGTGCGTTGCGACGACCGGTTGAATCCGCCCAACGTACCAGCGAGCAGTTCCAGCGGCTGATGGCCGACATTGGCGCCACCTGCTCAACGAGCCGGCCCGGCAACGTCTGGGACAACGCCAGCATAGAGAGTTTCTTCTCCTCGCTGAAGGCCGAACGGATCGCACGCAAAACCTACCGCACGAGCAATCAGGCAAGGCAGGACGTGTTCGATTACGTCGAACGCTTCTACAGTGCCACACGCAGGCACTCGACCTAACGCTATCTCCGCCCCATGGGGTCGAGAAGCAGGCCAATGTATCTTAATCTCGCGTCCATGGAACCGGCGGCAGCTCAAGCTCCCCTCCTCAGGAGTTAGAGCCTCCGGCAAACCTGGCGCGGTTCAATGCGAATACCGTCACCACCCTAATCAGCACGATGAGCGAGCAAAACCCTTTCTTACGTAATCACCGACCGCGCGAATGTGATGTTCGGCTGCATTCCTCGCGCGGTCGCAATCCCTGTCGGCAATTGCGCGTATGATCTCCTCGTGTTCGATCGCTGCACCCTTTATGTGCTGGGTGAAACCGGCCGTCTGAACGATAAAAAAATCCGACATCGCAAACATATTGGTTTGCCGTTCGAACAATATGGGCGATCGTGCCATGTCGTGGATCAGCTCATGGAATGCGCGATTGAGGTTGCGATACGCTACCGCGGCGTCCGCCTCATCAGCGTCGATCAGCGAGATTTCATGGTTGATTGCGCGCAGACGCCGGAGCTGATCGGTGCCGCAGCGCTTTGCCGCCAGTTCGGCCATCAGTCCTTCGAGGCGTTCGAACATCAGGTAGAAATCGCCGATATCGTCTTCGCCCGGCGACACAACCTCACATCCGACCTGCGCGACCACCGTGACAAAGCCGTCTGCACTCAAGCCAGCGAGCGCAGTCATGATCGGTTGTCGGCTGATGCCGGTTTCTTGGCTGAACGCCTTGACCGAAATCGGATCACCAAAGCGATATCGGCCCGATAGTAGGCGCTTGAGAAGTTCGTCCTTCACTAGATCCTTTTTGCGCATCGCATCGCATCCCGTTCGCAGCAGCAGCCGCCACTCATTGACATGCTAGCACTTTTTATCGGCAAATGAAGTGATCTCCGCATCGCGGAAGGCAAAAGCGCTTGACGACATGTTTCCATGCTAGCATGCTAGTTTCGAGAGGAACAAAAAACTTGTCGCACTTTCGGACGATATGCGCGTCGCACACACCCCTCCTGCACGAGGGAGTCGCCGACGACGTGACCAGGGCGGCCGTGGCTGCAGGCTTCGCGCGGCTGGCCGAAACGGTCCGCGATTTTGCGCCGGACGTGATCGTTCAGTTCGCGCCCGACCATTTCAACGGCTTCTTCTACGATATGATGCCCGCGTTCTGCGTCGGGCTGGCGGCGCAGTCGCTCGGCGACTGGGACACACATGCCGGGCCGCTGCCCGTGCCGCTGAACCTCGCTGGCGACCTGCTGGAGGCGCTGCTGACGGCTGGGGTGGATGTCGCCATGTCGCACTGCATGGTGGTCGATCACGGCTTCGTGCAGATTTGGGAGGAGATGCTTGGCACACCGATGACGCTGCCCGCCCCGATCATTCCGGTCTTCGTCAATTGTGCCGCGCCGCCCCTGCCCACCTATCGCCGCGCGCGCGCGTTGGGCGAGGCAGCGGGTGCCTGGGCGTTGTCGACGGGCAAGAAGGTGCTGTTCGTCGCCTCGGGCGGGCTGTCGCACGATCCCCCGACTCCCGATTTTCGCACCGCGCCGGAAGATGTGCGCGCGCGGCTGCTTGCCGGTCACAATCCCGGCCCCGATGTCATGGCAGCGCGCAAGGCCTTCGTTCTGGCGGCCGGCGCCGCCGCAGCGCAGGGCCTGCCGCCGTGCCAGCCGCTCAACCCGGAATGGGACCGGAAAGTCATCGACCTTTTGCTGGCAGGCGATGTTGCAGCCTTCGATCATTTCGACACGCGCAATGTTCGTGAATTGGCGGGGAGAGGTGCCAACGAACTCCTGACATGGATCGCCGCTTTGGCCGCGCAGTCGATGGCCGGTCCTTGCCGCACCGACCTTGAATTCTACCAGCCGATCGACGGCTGGATCGCAGGCATGGCCATGCTGTCCGCAGGATCAAACCAAGCCGCCATTCCGGAGAGCGTCGATGCCTGACAAACACGTATTCGACACCGATGTCATCATCATCGGCACCGGGCCAACCGGCTCGACCACCGCGCTGGCGCTCGCATCGCTGGGCGTTCGGGCACACATGGTGTCGCTATGGAACTGGCTCGCGCACACGCCGCGCGCGCACATCACCAACCAGCGCACGAACGAGGTGTTCCGCGATCTCGGCCTGTCGGACGATATCGAGCGCGAAGCCAGCCCGTGGGACGTGATGGGCGACACGCTGTTCACCACCAGCCTAGCGGGCGAGGAACTGGTCCGCATGCGGACGTGGGGCACCGGGGATGCGCGCAAGGGCGATTATCTGAAGGCCAGCCCGTGCGGCATGGTCGACATCATCCAGCCCAAGCTGGAGCCGATCCTGTTGAAGCACGCTGCCGCGCGCGGCGCGACGTTCAGTTTCAACACCGAATATCTGTCGCATGAGCAGGATGCCGATGGTGTCGCGGTGACCTTGCGCGAAAGACTGACGCAGCGCGAGTACCAAATGCGCGCGCGTTACCTGGTGGGGGCCGACGGCGCAAAATCGCTGATCGCCGAGCAAATCGACTTGCCGATCGAAGGGCAGATGGCGCGCGCGGGCACGACCTATGTCACCTTCAACGCGGACCTGACGCACCTCGTCGCGCATCGCCCCAGTATCCTCAACTGGATCGTCACGACCGAGGCGAGCTTTGGCGAAATCGGCATGGGCCTGCTGCGCGCGGTGACGCCATGGACGCAGTGGATCGCGGGATGGGGCTTCGACATGGCGAAGGGCGAACCAGACCTGAGTGAAGCCTTCACCCGCAAGCAGATCGCCACGCTGATCGGCGATCCATCGATCGCGGTGGAGATCGTCAATGCATCGGTCTGGTATGTGAATCAGGCCTATGCAACGCACTATTCGCGCGGGCGGGTGTTCTGCGGCGGCGATGCCGTCCACCGCCATCCGCCATCGAGCGGCTTGGGCATGAACACCTGCGTGCAGGATGCACACAATCTGGCGTGGAAGCTGGGCTATGTCATCAAGGGCCATGCCGGTGCCGAGCTGCTGGAAAGCTACAGCGCGGAGCGCGCGCCGGTCGGCAAGCAGATCGTTCAGCGCGCCAACCAGTCGCGCCTGGACTACAAACCGCTGAACGACTGCTTCCGCGTCCCCGGCGCCGACAACCCGGTAAAGGCGGGCATCGCCCGGTTCCGCGATCCCGGCCCCGATGGCGTCGCCGCCCGCGCGGGCGCACGCACCGCGCTCGACCTCAAGGAAAGCGAATTCAACGCTCAGGGTATCGAGATGAACCAGCGCTACGTCTCGCGCGCGATCATCGCCGACGCGGATGCCGCACCCGAAGTTTTCGACCGCGACCCTGAGGTGTTCGTGCAACCCACCACGCGCCCCGGCGCGAAAATGCCGCACGCGTGGCTGGTGGGTCGCGACGGCTTGCGCCTCTCCACCCTCGACGTGATCGGCAAGGGCCAGTTCAGCCTCGTCACCGGGCTCGCCGGAACAGCCTGGGCCGACGCGGCCGAGCGGCTTTGCCTGCCATTCCTGAAAACGGTGATGATCGGCAAACCCGATTTGCAGGATCTCTATTGCGACTGGCAGCGGGTGCGCGAAATCAACGAGGGAGGCACCTTGCTCGTTCGCCCCGACGGCCATGTCGCATGGCGCAGCCATGCTGCGGTGGCCGACGCGGACATCGCCGAAAATCTGCTGCGCGCCGCACTGGCCGCCATTCTCCACACCCCGGCTACAAAAAGGATCGCATCGTGACGGACGAACGCCCCCAAAACTTCGCCAGCGTCTGGGCCGATCTGCGCGGCGTCAGCTTCAGTCAAGGGTTTCTTGACGCAGACGGCATACGGACGCGCTACATCCAGTCGGGCGATCCGTCCAAGCCGCTGGTGCTGGCCCTGCACGGTGTGGGTGGCCATGCCGAGACCTATGCGCGCAGTTTCGGCCCGCATGGTGAGGAATTCTGGTTCGTCGCGATCGACATGCTCGGGCACGGCTGGAGCGATCAGCCCGCGATCGATTACCAGGTCAAGGACTATGCCGACCATGTTCGTGCCGTCCTGAAGGTCCTTGGCCGCGACAGCGCAATGATCACCGGCGAATCGCTCGGCGGTTGGGTCGCCACCTATCTGGCGGTGCATCACCCCGAAGTCGTGGAAAAGCTGGTATTGAACACCGCCGGTGGCTGGACCGCACACCCCGAAGTGATGGCACGCCTGAAGAGCCTGTCGAACGAGGCCGCATCCGACCCGAGCTGGGCGCGGATCAAGACGCGCCTTGAATTCCTGATGTGCGACAAGGCGATGGTCTCGGACGATCTGATCGAAACCCGTCGCGCCATCTATGCGCAGCCCGGTTTCGGCGAGACGATGAAGCGGATCATGTGCCTGCAGGACATGGATATCCGCCGCCCGAACATGATTACCGCCGAACAATATCGCTCGATCAAGGCGCCGACCCTGGTCGTCTGGACCTCACACGATCCGACGGCGACCCCGGCCGAAGGCAAGGAAATCGCCGAGATGATCCCCGGCGCGAAATATGTCGTGATGAACGAATGCGGCCACTGGCCGCAGTTCGAGGATGCCGACACCTTCAACGCGCTCCACATCGCTTTCCTCAAAGGAGCGTGATGCGATCGGCCGATTCAAGGGCCGCATAATCGGCCACCAGTCCGTCCACGATGGCGGCGACATCCTGCACCGCGCGGGTCTGCCCGACGGCATGGCCCGCGCCCCAGATCGTTTTCCACGCCTTGGTATCGCCGAGGTTGGAGAAATCGATTTTCTTCTTCACCTCCAGCATCTCGGGCGTGAAGCCGTTCGCTTCGAGGCTTTCGCGCATCCAGTTTGAGGGTATGCCGGTGATCGCGGGGGTGGTGACGATATCGCGCATCGTGGCCCGCACCAGCATTTCGCGGTTTTCCTCGCTCACCTGCGCCTCGGGCGTGGCGATGAAGCGCGTACCCATATAGGCGAAATCGGCGCCGAGCATCCGTGCGGCGCGGATCGCACGCGCGCTGCCGATCGCGCCACCCAGGATCAGCGGGCCATCCCAGAACATCCGCACCTCCTCAACAAAGGCGAACGGGCTGTAGTGCCCGGTGTGGCCACCCGCGCCGCTGGCCACCAGGATCAGGCCGTCGACACCGACATCGACCGCCTTGCGCGCCTGATCCGGCGTGATGACATCGGCGAACACCGCGCCGCCATAAGCGTGAATGCGCTCCATCGGGCGCTTGGGGTTGCCCAGCGCGGTGATGACGATGCGCGGCCGATATGCGCAGATCAGGTCGAGTTCGGCGTCGTAGCGATCATAGGTCGGATGGACGATCATGTTGATCGCCCACATGCCCGCGCGGCCAGCCGCTTCCAGCTCGCCGACGATGCGCGGTAGCCAGGCTTTCAGATCATCGATGCTGCGCGCATTCGGTGCGGGAAACGCGCCGATCAGCCCCGCCTTGCCCGCCGCGATGACGAGGTCCGGCCCGGAGATGAGAAACATCGGCGCGACGAACACTGGCAAGCGCATCAGCGCCTGCAGTGCATCAACCCATGTACGATCAGCCACGCGCGGCGCTGGCAAGGTCCAGCGCGACATCGACGATCATGTCCTCCTGCCCGCCGACCATGCGCCGACGCCCCAGTTCCACCAATATCTCGCGCGTATCGATGCCATGATCCACGCTGGCCTTTTCCGCATGGCGCAGGAAGCTGGAATAGACCCCGGCATAGCCGAGCGACAGCGTCTCGCGATCGACGCGCACCGGCCTGTCCTGCAACGGGCGCACGAGATCCTCGGCGGCGTCCATCAGCTTGTACAGGTCGCAACCATGGTTCCAGCCCTTGCGATCGGCGGCGGCGATGAACACTTCGAGCGGCGCATTGCCCGCCCCTGCCCCCATACCGGCCAGGCTAGCATCGACGCGGATCGCGCCTGCCTGCACCCCGACGATCGAGTTGGCGACGCCAAGCGAAAGATTGTGGTGCGCGTGGATGCCGCGCTGCGTCTCCGGCTTCAGCACACGATCATAGGCCTCGCACCGCGAGCGATAGCCATCCATGTCGAGCGCACCGCCGCTGTCGGTCACGTAGATGCAAGTCGCGCCATAGCTTTCCATCAGCTTGGCCTGCTGCGCCAGTGCCTCGGGCTCGATCATATGGCCCATCATCAGGAAGCCGATCGTGTCTATGCCGAGATCGCGCGCGGCCTGAATATGCTGTTTGGAAACGTCCGCCTCGGTGCAATGCGTCGCGATCCGCACCGATCGCACGCCGAGATCATAGGCGTGCTTCAGGTCGTGGACCGTACCGATGCCGGGCAGCAGCAAGGTCGTCAGCACGGCATGGTCGAGCACATCGGCGACCGCCTCGATCCATTCCCAATCGGTATGCGCGCCGAAGCCATAGTTGAACGACGATCCGTTCAGCCCGTCGCCATGCGCGACTTCGATCGCATCGACTCGTGCCTCGTCCAACGCGCGAGCGATCTTCTGGACATGGTCGATGCCATATTGATGGCGAATGGCATGCATGCCGTCGCGCAGCGTCACGTCCTGAATATAGAGCTTGGTCTGGGTGGGATCGAAACCCATCACGCGGCCTCCTTCGTGAGCAATCGTCCGGCGATCTTCTCGGCGGTCTTGAGGCCGGCCGAGGTCATGATATCGAGGTTCCCAGCATAAGCAGGCAGGTAATGCGCCGCGCCTTCCACCTCGAGAAACACACTCGTCTTCACGCCCTCGAAGGTGCCGAGACCGGGTATCTTGACCGGGTTGTTCGACCCGAACCGGTCGAATTGCACCTGCTGCTTGAGGCGGTATCCGGGAACGTAAGCGTTGACCTTCGCCACCATCGCCTCGATCGAGGCGGCGATCGTCGCCTCGTCCGCGCCGCTGGACAGTACGAATACCGTGTCGCGCATCATCATCGGGGGTTCGGCCGGATTGAGCACAATGATCGCCTTGCCGCGCGCCGCGCCGCCGATCTGCTCGATCGCCAGGCTCGTCGTCTCGGTGAATTCGTCGATGTTCGCGCGGGTGCCGGGGCCAGCCGATTTCGAGGCGATCGACGCGACGATCTCGGCATAATGCACCGTCGCCACCTGCGACACCGCCGCCACGATCGGGATCGTCGCCTGCCCGCCGCACGTTACCATGTTGACGTTCTGTGCGGAGAGATGCGCGTCGCCATTGACGACCGGCACGACATACGGCCCGATCGCGGCCGGGGTGAGATCGATCATCACCTTGCCCGCCGCCGCGCAAACGGCATTGTGCTTCTGGTGAGCGCCGGCCGAGGTCGCATCGAACACGATGCCGATCTCCGGCCAGACGTCGAGCGCCTTTAGCCCGTCAATCCCTCCATGCGTCACCGCAACGCCAAGGCGCGCCGCGCGCTTTAGGCCGTCCGATTCCGGATCGATACCGACGAACGCCGCCATCTCCAGCAGATCGGAATGGCGCATGATCTTGATCATCAGATCGGTGCCGATATTGCCCGATCCGATGATCGCGACCTTGATCTTGCCGCTCATGCGCGGTCTCCTTCATAGCTGAATGATGCCGAACCAAGGCCGCCGATTCGGGCGACGACCCGGTCACCGGGGGTAAGTGCGACCATCGGGCCGAGCGCGCCGGTCATGACGATATCCCCGGCGCGCAGCGGCTCACCCGCCGCCGCGAGCGTCCGCGCTAGCCACGCCGCTGCCTCCAGCGGGTGGCCGAGGCACGCCGCCCCGGCACCCAGCGAGACGAGCGTGCCATTCACTTCAAGCGCCATGCCGCAAGTGTAAAGATCGAGCCCGTCGAGCGGCTTGTGGTTGTCGCCCAGCACGAAAAACGCCGACGATCCGTTGTCGGCGACCGTATCGGCGAAGGTGATCTTCCAGTCGGTGATCCGGCTGTCGACGATCTCGATCGCGGCGGCGGCGTAATCGACGGCGGCGAACACGTCCTTGGCGGTGGCGGCGGGATTGTCGATATCGTGCGCCAGCACGATCGCCACTTCGGCCTCGGCCTTGGGCTGGAGCACGTCGGACGCGCGCAGCACGCCGCCTTCGGCGATCTGCATATCGGCGAACAGCACGCCGAAATCGGGCTGATCCACGCCGAGCTGCGCCTGCACCGCCTTCGCCGTCAGCCCGACCTTGCGGCCGACGATGCGGCGGCCTTCAGCCTGCCAGAGCGCGGTGTTGATCGCCTGCACCGCATAGGCTCCCGCTGCGTCGCCCGGCTCCAAACCGTCCCGCAGCGGCGGCACTGGCCCGCCGCGATACGCCGCGCGCAGCCGCTCGGCCAAGGCATCATGCGGTGCGGTCATGCGAGGATCTCCGGTTTCGGCGTGCGCGGCGGGCGCTGATAGATGTGGCCCCAGGCCGAATTGGTGGCATGGGTCAGGACGTGCCAGCGCTCGTCATCGACCTCCAGCCCGCCCCAGCCATATTCGATGTCGAAGCCCGACGGCGAAACGGGATAGAAAGATAGCATGTCGTCGTTCGAGTGCCGCCCGAGCGTGAACGACAGATGGATATCGCGCGCGAGGCAGCGTGAGAGCGCGCGGCCGACATCGTCGATCGTCGTCACTTCGAACATCAGATGGACGATGCGCTTGGGGACCGGGACTTGCGCCAGCGCTAGCGAATGATGCCGTCCGTTGCAGCGCAGGAAGCTGATGCGCAACGGGCGACCTGGCACGATCTCGGTGTCGATATGATCGGACAAGCGAAAGCCGAGCCCGTCGACGAAGAACGCCATCATCGCCGGACGATCGCCGCAACTCAGCACGACATGGCCCAGCCCCTGCCGCCCGGTCTTGAAGCGCGTGCCCAGCGAGCTGACGAACGGCGCATCGGTCCTTTGCAGCGGCCCGTAAAAGGCTTCGTGGCGGTTGCCCTCGGGGTCGGCAAACTGGATCAGCCCGGCGACATAGCGGTCGCGGGCGACTGCATCGTCGGCCTGCACGACATCCATACCGAGCGCGGAGAGCTTCGCCGTCAACGCCGCCAATGCCGCTTCGTCGCGCACTTCCCAGCCAGCAAAGGACAAATCGTCGCGCGGCCCTTCGCTCAGCCTGATCCGCATCGCATAGGCGTCCATACGGAGGTCGACGGTGCCATCGGCCCGATCGACCGTTTGCAGACCGAGCACAGTGGTCGCGAAGTCGCGCCACGCGCTCAGGTCGGACACTTCCAGCCCGACATAGCCCAGCGCCTCGATCTCGCTCTGCGCCACGATCAGCCTTTCAGATGCCGACGCGCCAGAGCCACGAACGCGTCGAAGCGTTCGGCCTGCACCCAATGCCCGCACTGCCCGAACATATGCAGTTCCGCATTCGGAATGGCGCGCGCCAAGCGCAGGCCCATCTCGACCGAAATGACCTTGTCCTCGCGCCCGTGCAGTACCAGCGTCGGCTGGATGATCTTGGCGACGACATGCTCGGGCATGCCGGACAGCGGCGTGTCACCCTCGGGCCGCGGCTCGACCAGCAGCTTGCGCAGCCCTTCCTGCGCGCCGGGGATCAGGCTCGCCTGATAGCGATCCTCGACCAGCTCGGCGGTGATGAAGGAGGGATCACAGGGAAAATGCGCCATCGTCGCGCGCATCGCCTCGCGGCTCGGCACATAATCCCACCCGGCGCGCAGGCCCGGCGTCATCGTGAACTGGTCGCACGGCGTACCCATCAGCACCAGCCGCTCGAAACGATCGGGAAAGCGCGCCGCAGCCGCCAACGCGAGCGATCCGCCAAAGCTGTTGCCGACCAGACTAATCCGCTCCAGCCCCAGCGCATCGAGGAAGCCCAGCAGGTGCTTCACCCACAATTTGATATCGAGATGCAGATCCGGATTACGCTCGGTATAGCCGAACCCCGCCATATCGGGCGCGATGACATGGAAGTCCTGCGCCAACTCCGGGATCACGCGCTTCCAGTTGGTCCAGGCGGATACGCCCGGCCCCGACCCATGCAACAATACCACCGCACGACCTGCCCCGGCCGCGTGGTAATTGGTATCCAGATCCAGCGCGCGGACGGACATGCCGCGACCGCTTTCGGCGAGCTCAGTCATCGTCATGATCCCCTCGACATCGTGCCGCAACGGTGGACGCACCGACTCTCAATGTCAATACGCTACCGTATGTTATTGACGTAGCAGACGCATCGCGCTTGCGTTAGGATCGATCCGGCGCGAGGAGTTTTTCATGCCATCCAAGACCCCGACCAAGACTGAAGCGGAAGGCGCGCGGCTTGATGCGTCGAACTGGACCACCGCCGCACTTGCCGTACTCGCCCTGCAGGGGATCGACGGCGTTCGCGTCGAGGTGCTCGCCAAGACGCTCGGCGTTACGAAGGGGAGTTTCTACTGGCATTTCAAGGATCGCGACGCGCTGTACGCCATGATGCTGGCCGACTGGCGCAAACGCGCGACGATCGAATTGATCGAACGGCTGAACCGCGGGCTCGACACCGCCGAAGCGCGGCTGAGGCGGCTGCTACGCCTGCCAATCGTCGGGCGCCGCTCGGCCTTTGCGGCCGATGTCGAGCTGGCGATCCGGCTATGGGGGCGGCGCGATGCCCGTGCGCAGGCCGCGCTGCAGGAGGTCGACGAGTTGCGCATCCGGCATATCATCGGGTTGCTGGAGGGGACGGGCGTTGTCCCGGAGGAATCGGAAGCGCGCGCGGTGATGGCCTATGCCTATATCCGCGTCGCCGCGACACTGGTGCCCAAGGACCGCGACGCCTTGATGCGGCAATGCGAGGATTTGCTGATCGGCCACCCCGCACCCGAATGACGGCGGCGGTCAGACCGAAATGGTAAGTCCACCGTCGGACAGCAGCATGGCACCGGTGATATAGGCGCTCTCCTCGCGCGCGGCGAGCAGCACATAGAGCGAGGCATGATCTTCCGGCGCTGAAATGCGACCGAGCAACATATGGTCGGCCATTGCCGCCGTGCGTGTCGGATCGCCGTTGAGCTCGCGTGTCGCCTGCCCCAATGCCGCCGGTCCCGAAAGCGCGGTATCGGTCGCACCGGGCGCAACGCCATTGACGCGGACGTCCGGCGCACATTCCTTGGCCAATTGCATCACCAGACCGCGCAGGGCGAATTTGGAGGCGGTGTAGAGCGCCCCGCCGCCGCCCGCGAGGAAGCAGGCGTTGGAGCCGGTGGCGATCACGCTGCCCCTGGTCTTGCGCAGCGCTTCAAGGCTGGCACGCGCGCCGTAGAGCGTGCCGAGCAAATTGACGCCGAAAATCTCCTGAAATGCCTGCGCCAGTTCGTCGGGCGATTGCTTCTCGACGCGCTTGTAGAAATCCCACAAGCCCGCATTGGCGACGTACACATCGAGACCGCCGAACCGATCGACCGCCGCCGCCACCGCGCGTTCGGCCGTGTCATAGCGGCTGACATCACCGACCACGACGACCGCGCCGTCCGCTTCAAGCCCGGCGACGTCGGCCCCCTTGCGCACCACGGCCACCACCTGCGCGCCCTCGGCGATGTAGCGCCGCACGACGGCGCGCCCGATGCCCGACCCCGCGCCGGTAACGATCGCACGCCTGCCGTCCAGCCGCCCCATCAGAAGAACGCCGACAGATTCTTGGTCAGCAGGATCGATTGCGGCAACAGGATCAACCGCCGCGCAATCTGAAACCCCTCCCCAACCGCGCGGATCAGATCACGACGGCGCCCACACAGCATCGCCTCGTCATGTTCCGATCGATTGCGATATTGGACGAAGCAGCTGTGCACTTCATATTCGCCAGTCACATCGGTGGCGAACGCCTCGACGTTGGAGACGATGTAGACGTGACGGGTGGGCGGATCCTCGCTCCACACGAGATTGCTGGCCAACCGGCCGATCCGCATGGCGATATCGACCTTGCGTTCATCGAACATCGCCATCGAATCCGGATCGAGCAAGGGCCGCTTGTCACGGCGGAAGCGATTTTCGTGCAGCGGCATCCAATAAAACAAATCGTCGGCGAGCAGCGCATACCAGTCATCATGCCGCGCCTCGTCGAGCAAGCGCGCTTCCTTGCGATAGAAGCGCTCGATCGCAAGGTGCAGCGCATCATCGACCGCGCGGCCCTCGCCGCCCATCGCGAGCAATTGCCGCGCCGCCGCGCGGGCCTGATCGCGGCCGAGCGTCGGATAGCTGGCGTAATCGGGTTTGCGAGATTCCGCGACGATGCTCATTCGGCCGCCTCCGCGCTGGCCATCCTCGGCGTGTCGAGCGAGATGGCGGCGGTCGTCTCGGCGTCCATCATCTGCGCCCAGCGGCGATAGAAATGCCGCTGATTGGCATCCGACAATTGCCCCTCGACTACATGGCCGGGCAGATCGTCGCGCGCAGTCTCGCTGGCCGGCGCCATCGCGTAGCACAGGCGCTGATTGCGGGTCACGAACCCGGCATTGGCCATCGTCGAATGTTCCCAATTCTCGCCGTCATCCATCTCCAGCAGGCCGGAGGGCGAGAAGGTGCGCATCGATCCGCGACGGAACCGATCCTTGATGTCGTCGGGCATGGTCCTCGGCACCAGGGTCCAGGCGTGGATCTCGGTCTTCAGCGGACCCTTCGGCTGGAAGGTGCGGAAGGTGAAGTAACCGGGCAGGAAAGAGAAATTCGGAAATATCGTCGCCGATGCGACCGATCCCCACATATCGGCGCGGAACTTGCCCAGCCGCGCGGTAATCGCCTCCTGCCGGGAGCGCATGTAGCGCAGCAATTCGCGGTCGCCCATCGTCGCGGCATTGCCGAGAAAGCTGTCGTTGAACTCCCAGCCATGGCCGTTGACCGAAACCTGATAGCTGCCCTCGTTCGACACCTTCACGCCGCCGTGCTGCCCCAGCGTCGGCTCCGCGCCGCCGAGATGCGTCCACAACGCGTGATAGATATCGCCGACGAAATTATCGGCCGGGAATTTCCAGTTGCAGTTCATCACCGATCGGGTCGCCCCGCCGGGCAGGAATTCCGTGCCGCCGTCTTCGGCATCGAGCACCGCGTCCAGATACCAGCGGAAATCGCCCAGCCATTGGTCGAGCGACGGCACATCGGGATCGAACGTGGCGAAGACCAGGCCCTTGTAGCTCGCGACCCGCGCCGACTTCAGGCCCCAATCCTCCATGCGAAAACCGGGCGTCGATTTGTAGAGCCCCATCTTCGGCATCTTTTTGAGCGCGCCGTCGAGGCCGAATGCCCACCCGTGATAATTACAGACGAACGCGCGGCCCGTCCCGCTATCGGCAAAGCAGACGCGGTTGCCGCGATGCGGGCAGGAATTGAGGAACACGTTGATCTTGCCCGCATCACCGCGCGCGACGATCACCGAATCCTCGCCCATATAGGTGGTGACGAAGCTACCGGGGGCCTCGATCTGGCTTTCATGCGCCACGAACAGCCAGGACCGCGCGAACACATGGCTCAATTCGCGCTCATAGATCTCCGCATCCCAGAAAATCCGCCGGTCGATCGTACCGAAATCGGCATCGACATAATCCGCCGCTCGCATGACCGACTCCAATCCCACAAAGAACATACGTTACCGTATGCTAATGAACGCCGGACGTCTAGCCGTAAAACTTCCAGCTATCGATTGGTCTGGCGCTTCGCTGACCCTTACAATGTGCGGTGCGATGAAATAATTTTGACGCATCAAATACGGTGTCGTATGTTTTTCTGAAAAGGAGTCGACCGTGGCGCTGCGGACGCTTTCCACCAAACCGATGCGAATTCCGCCCAAACTGAGCTTGCGCGGTACGCAGCTGACCGGCTGGTCGCCCGATCCGGCGCCATGCCCCGTCGCATCCGGGATCCTGTTCGACGAGGACGTCGAAATCACCCTCGCTGACGGCACGGTCCTGGTCGCAGATCTGTTCCGGCCGGCCGGGCTTGGTCCGGTTCCGGCGCTGATGTCCTGGGCAGGATATATCAAGGACACCGAGCGTCTGGGCGGTGGCCCGTTCATCGACGAAAGCGGCGTTTGCCCCTTTACCATCAAGAGCGGCTACACGGTCATCCGGGTCCAGCCGCGCGGCACCGGTCGATCGCAGGGCACCCCGCCGGACGAGATGTTCAGCGTGCAGGAACGGCAGGATGCGCATGATGTGATCGAATGGATCGCCGCGCAGCCGTGGTGCGATGGCAAGGTTGGGATGACCGGCATGTCGCAATTCGCAATGGCGCAATTGCTGACGGCGTCGACAAAGCCGCCGCACCTGAAGGCGATCTTCCCGTACAAGGGCATGACCGACGTCTATCGCCAAGGCTTTTACAAGGGCGGCGCGCCGTACACCGGGGCGATCGAGCTGTTCACGGCGTTCGAGCGCGCAACGCCTCCGAAAATCCCCTCAGGCGTGCGACATGCGCTGAGTTACCTCCTCAACTTCCACCGTTTTTCGATGGAAACGAGCGACGGTCGCAAGACCGAAAAGACTCTCCGCGGTTTCATGAAGAAAAACCCGCCGGGTAAGGAATCACTCGATGGCTATGTCAGCCGCGTGTTCGATCATGCCTTTGACGATGGCGACTATTGGCGCAGCAAATCGGTCTGTTCGGTCATCGACCAGATCGACGTGCCGGTCTGCATCGCGACCGATTTCGGCGCGCAGGGGTTTCATTTTTTCGGTGCGTTCGAGCTGTGGGACAAGCTGAACACCGACAAATTCCTGTTCATCGGCCCGCCCGAATATCGCTTTCCCTGGGCCAATTATCAGCAGGAGCTGGTCGCGTGGTATGATTGGCAGCTTAAGGGCGTCGACAATGGCTATGCCGCCCTGCCGCGCGTACGATATTGGCTGCGTGGGGGCGAACGGTGGGAAGGCAGCACCGATTGGCCGCTTCCTGAGGCGGTACCGACCAATTTGTACCTGCAGCGCGGAGGTGAGCTGTCAAGCGACGCGCCGGACACCCCAAGCGCGGCCAGCTACCTCGCCTATTCCTCGGAAGCCTATGCCCCGCCCGGCCTCGCCGAACACGAGGCGCCGGTGCTGCGCTATCAAAGCGCGCCCTGCGCCGAACCGCTCAAGATCGTCGGGCCGGTCAAGCTCAGCCTGACCCTGTCGGCTTCGGCGATCGACACCTATGTCGTCGCGCGGCTGAGCGATATCGCGCCCGATGGCGCGCGCACCAAGCTGGCCTGGGGATGGCTGATGGCATCGCACCGCACGATCGATCCGGCGCGCTCGAACCCGACCGAGATCGTGCACGATCATAGCAGCAAGGCCGCCCGCCAACTGACGCCCGGCGAGCCGACGCAGCTGGAATTCAGCCTGACCCCGATCGCCAACCTGTTCGCGACAGGTCACCGGATCGAACTGGAAATTGCGTCGCAGCCCAATCGGCTATTGTCCGAGAGCAACGATGGTTTCGACATGTTCTGCTGGGATCCGTTGCCATACCCGTCGCGCAACCACATCCATCACGGCGGACTGCAGCCATCTTTGCTGACGATGTCCGTCTGCCCAACCGCCTGACGGAACGGTCGACGAAGGGAGACGAGACTTGAAGGACAGCTATACCCGTTTTGCCCGCGTCGCGGTCGTTCCCGAACGTCGCTCCAACGGGGTAATTCTGCTCGACAATGCGATTACGCTGCCCGCGTTCGAAGGCACGCTACTCGACCGGCTGGCGCGCTGGGCGATCGAGCGTCCCGCCGCGGTCTTCCTCAGCGAAGCCCACGGCGATACGCGGCGATCTGTTACTTATGGCGAGGCCGCGCAGACCGTAGATCGGCTAGGTGCTCACTTGCTCGCGCTCCCCGTCTCCACCGACCGTCCGCTCACGCTGATCGGGGCCAACGGCATCGCCCATGCGCTGGTGATGCTCGCCGCCACCCGCGTCGGGCTGCCGGTCGCGATCATTTCCCCGACCCATTGCAGCGCGGTGACGCGCCCGTGGACCAAGCTCCAGCGGATGATCGAACGTCTCGATTCGGGCTTCGTGCTGGCCGACGATACGGCGGGTGCAAGCGATGTGTTCGCCGCATTCGGACGCGGCGATATCCCGGTGCGGCCACTGCGTGACCTGGCCTGGATCGATGAACTGCCGTCGGCGGAGCCGGATGCGGTGGCGCAGGCCGCAGGGGCCGTCACCGGCGATACGGTGGCCAAGCTGCTGTTCACGTCGGGCTCCACCGGTGCACCCAAAGCGGTGATGAATACGCAAGCGATGATGGTCTCCAACATGGCGGGCCTCGCTGCGGTGTGGCCTTTCCTGGGCAATCGACCGCCGGTGCTGGTCGACTGGCTACCTTGGAGCCATACGTTTGGCGGCAATTGCTGCTTCAATGTCGCGCTATATTTCGGTGGCACGCTGCATATCGATGATCGCCGCCCGCTCCCCGGCCATATCGAACGCACGGTTGCAACGCTGCGGCGGCATCGGCCCACGGTCTATTTCAACGTGCCCGCTGGCTATGAAGCGCTGTTGCCGTTCCTGGAGGCGGACCATGATTTCGCCGCCGATTTTTTCGGCGCGCTGGATATCGTGTTCAACGCCGGGGCGGCGCTGCCGGAACGCTTGCGGACGCGCCTCAAAACGCTGGCGCACAGGGTGACGGAAAGCCGCCGCCGATCGTGGGTGGGTGGGGATCGACCGAGACGGCGCCCTTCACGACCGTGCTGTATCATGACACACCCCATGCGGCGAACCTGGGCGCGCCGCTGCCCGGAACGACGGTCAAGCTTGTGCCCTGGGCCGACAGTTTCGAGCTGCGGGTGCGCGGCCCCAATGTGATGCCCGGCTATTGGCGCGACAGCGAAGCGACGGACGCCGTATTCGACGACGAAGGCTTTTACCTGATGGGCGATGCCGGGAAGCTTGCGCAACCGAATGCACCTGAACAAGGCATCGTGTTCGACGATCGCGTGTCCGAAAACTTCAAATTGTCGACCGGCACCTGGGTCAACGTTGGTGCCTTGCGGCTCGCGCTGATCACCGCGCTCGATCCGCTGGTTTCGGATGCAGTGATTGCCGGTGAAGGACGGGACGAGGCGGCTGTCCTGCTGTTCTGCAATCAGGCCGCGTGCATCGCCATGCTGGGCGATCTGACGCCCTCGCAGCTCGAAGCCGCCGTCGCGGAGCGGTTGCAAAGCTATAACGATAGTCAGCTTGGCTCCTCGAGCCGCGTATCGCGATTTGCGATCCCGGCCGAGCCGCCAAGCGCGGCGGATGGTGAGATTACGGACAAAGGGTATTTGAACCAGCGCGCGGTGTTGCGCCGGCGGCACGCGATCGTCGAACGGCTCTATGCCAGCCCGGCAGCGCAAGAATTCGCTGCCGGAGAAAAGGTCGCATAAGAGCCCCTCAGGCGCTGGGATCGATCAGATACTTCTCACCCGTCGTCTTGCGCTGATAGGCGGTCACGATCTCCGGGTTCAGCGCCTCGCGCAGGCTGATCGTCGCGCTGTAACTGCTGGCGAAGGTGGTGGTGAGTTCGCGTGCAACCCGCCCACGCAACCGGCTGAACACATCGCCACCGATCTTCTGCAAGGCGTCGAATACCAGCCAGCCGCCCATGCCCCATGCCATGCCGAAGGTGCGATCCACGATCGTCGGGCCGACATCCAGCCCGCCATAAAGGTACATTTGCTTATGCGTCGAGGAGCCGTAGCGGCTGTAGCTCGCGGCATTACGGTTGGCGGCCTTTTCCATCGCCGCCAGTATCTGCCCGGCGAGACGACCCCCGCCGATCGCATCGAACGCCAGCGTCGCGCCCGTCGCGGCGACAGCATCGGCCAGTTGCGCCTCGAAATTGGGCCCGGCGCTGTCAACGATGTACGTCGCGCCGATCGCGCGCAGAATCGCCGCCTGCTCGTCGCTGCGGACGATGTTCACCAGCGGCACGCCATCGGCCAGGCAGATCTTGTTGAGCATCTGGCCAAGGTTTGAGGCCGCTGCGGTGTGGATGATCGCTTTGTGATCTTCGCTGCGCATCGTCTCGACAAAAGCGAGCGCAGTCAGCGGGTTGACGAACATCGATGCGCCATCGGACACGCTAGCCCCGTCCGGAATGACCATGCAATCCTCGGCACGCAGCTTGCGGAACTGGCTGTACATCGCGCCGCCCAGCATCCCGACCTGCTTGCCAAGCATGTCCGCGACCTTCGCCCCGGCGGCCAACACCGTACCTGCGCCTTCGTTGCCGACCGGCAAGGACTGGTCGAGCCGCCCGCCCAGATTTGCCAACGCCTTGGGCGGAATCGTTGCGGTCAGCGTCGGGCGATCCGCCGTGCCGCCCGCCTGCATAGTCGAGAGATCGGCAGGGCCGAGCAACAGCCCGAGGTCGGAAGGATTGAGCGGCGCGGCCTGGACCCGCACGACCACCTCGTCCGGGCCCGGTGCATCGACGACGACCTCAGCCAGTTCGAGCCGCAACGTGCCGCCGCTTGTCACCAAAGAGCGCAGTTCGAGGCCGGTGAAGGTTTCAGTCATGGTCTGACGTCCAATCGCTAAAAGTATCGCCCGGCCCCGATCCGTATCACAGTTCGGCGACCACGCGGTTCTCGATATAGCCCAGCCCATCGACTTCGACGCGGACGACATCACCGTCCTTGAGGAAGCTGCCCGAGGCGATGCCGACACCTTCAGGCGTGCCGGTGGCGATGATATCGCCGGGTTCCAGCGTCATCACCGTCGAGAGATAAGCGATCTGCTTGCGGATATCGTAGATCATGTCGTTGGTCGAACTGCGCTGACGCTCCTCGCCGTTGACGGAAAGGCTGAGCATCAGCGCGTGGGGATCGGCAACCTCGTCGCTGGTCGTGATCCACGGGCCGATCGGACCATGCGTGTCGAAGCTCTTGCCCAGCGTGTACGTGGGCGAACGGAACTGCCAGTCGCGCGCGGTGACGTCGTTGCACACTATATAGCCCGCGACGACCGATAGTGCATCTTCCTCGGCAACGTCGTGGCAACGCTTGCCGATGACGAACGCAAGCTCGGCTTCGTAATCGAGCTTGTCGGATACTTTGGGCAAATCGATCGGTGCATAAGGTCCGTTGATGCAGCTGA
This sequence comes from Parasphingomonas frigoris, assembly GCF_036663815.1. Lineage (NCBI taxonomy): Bacteria > Pseudomonadati > Pseudomonadota > Alphaproteobacteria > Sphingomonadales > Sphingomonadaceae > Parasphingomonas > Parasphingomonas frigoris. The sequence goes on from NZ_JAXOJQ010000014.1 coordinate 26,717, forward strand.
CTTGCTTGTTGAACCACAATTGGCTGGTCGGCACCGGCACGCCTGCCGCCGCGGCTTCATCGGCATGTTTCTGATAGTTCATGCCGATCGCCAAAAACTTCTGCGGATCGGTGATCGGCGCTTCGAGCGTGACGTCCGACAGGGCGAACCCTTCGCCATCCGCCGCCTCGACCGCCACGCGATGCGTATCGAGATCGGCGAGCAAGTGGCGCATCGATGTCGCGATCGACGACAGGTCGATGACGCGATCACCGACGACCTTGCCCAGGCGTGTGGTGCCGGAGACGGTAAAGCGACAGAGTTTCATGATGAGTCCTTTCAGGGAGATACGGCAGCGGTGGTCGCTGATTAGAATCGGGTCTGGTCCGGCCCTTTGAGCGCAAGGCGGGCCCGCGCTTCGGCAGGCGTCGCCGGGGTCATGCCCAGTTCGGCCAGGATGCGGACAATCTTGCGCACCTGATCGGCGTTAGAATGCGCGAGCGTCCCCCGGTCGAGGTACAGGCTGTCCTCCAGCCCGACCCGGACATTGCCGCCCAGCAGCGCATTGTGCGTCGCCATCGGCATTTGATGGCGGCCGGCGGCCAGCACGGAAAATTCGAAATCCTTGCCGAACAGGCGCTCCGCCGTACGCACCATATGCAGCAGCTGGTCGAGTTCCGCGCCGATCCCGCCGAGAATGCCAAGGCAGAATTGGATGAACAGCGGCGGCTCGTAGAGCTTCTGGTCGAGCACCCAGGCCAGATTGTAGAGATGCCCGACATCATAACATTCGAATTCGAACCGGCAGCCATGCCCCTTGCCCAGCCGCTCGATGATTTCCTGAATGTCGCCGAACGTGTTGCGGAACACGCCGTGCTTGGTCGCGTTCAGGAACGGCTTTTCCCAATCGTACGTGAAATCCTGCATGCGCGATCCGGCCTGAAACAGGCCGATGTTGATCGTCCCCATGTTGAGCGACGTCATTTCCGGGCTGACCAGTTCGGGCGCGGCGAGCCGCTGGTCCATCGTCATCCCCGGTGCGCCGCCTGTCGTGATGTTCACGACCGCGTCGGTCGCTTGCTTGATGCGCGGCAGGAATTGCAGGAACACGGCCGGGTCCGCAGTCGGCCGCCCATCCTGCGGATCACGCGCGTGCAGATGCAGAATCGCGGCACCCGCCTCAGCCGCCGCAATCGATTCGGCTGCGATCTGGTTGGGCGTGATCGGCAGGTGCGGCGACATGCTCGGGGTGTGCAGCGATCCGGTGATCGCGCAGCTGATGATAACAGACTTTGCCAAACGGCCTCTCCTTTTTTTTCTTGACTAGATCGTACAAAGATGACTGTCTAGTACAAAGAAAAGGAGGAGTTCGAGAGGATGATCGACACGAAATTCGTACCACCGCCGCGCGGCAACCGGCAGCGGCAGCGGACCCGTGGGATGTTGCTGACAGCGGGCGAACACCTGTTTGCGACCCGCTCGGTCGATAGCGTGACGGTCGATCAGATCGTCGATGCTGCGGAGGTTGCGAAGGGTAGTTTCTACAATCACTTCGAGGACAAGGAAGCCTTTGCCGAGGCGGTGTTTCAGCTGGTCCAGGGCGACGTCGAATTTCACATATTTTCGGCCAATCAGGGCATTACCGACCCGGCGACCCGCGCCATGCGCGCCTTGTGCACGGTCATGCGCTATGCCCGTAATCACCCCGAACGCCTGCAAGCGACGCTGAGCCTCGCCGCGCGGCGATCGACGCCGGCAGACCCGCTCAACGCGGGCCTTGTCGCGGACATCACGCAGGGCCTGGAACGCGGGCAGTTCCGCGACATCGACGTCGACATGGGCGTGGTCGTGTTCCTCGGTCTGAGCCGCGCCGGGATTGCCCAGGCGATGGCGCCCGACATCGCCCGCCCGCCTGCCGAAATCACCGAAGCCGTGGGTGCAGCGCTGCTGCGCGCGCTCGGCATGGACAGCGCCGATGCCGCTACGCTCGCGCGCCAAACCGTACAAGACCTGTTGGGAGATCTCTCGTGAGCATCGTGACTGCCTATGACGTCGCCTATGTCCGCTTCGGCGTGCCCGATCTCGCACCGATGCACCGTTTCCTGACCGACTTCGGCCTGATCGAGGCCGCATCCGACGATCGCCGGTTGTTCATGCGCGGCTATGAAGGGACGCCCTTCGCGCACGTTACCGAACTTGCTGAAGCGCCTGCTTTTTTGGGGTTCGGCATCTGGTTGCGCGATGACGCCGACCTCCACCGCCTCGCCGCGCATGACAATGCCACCGTCGAGCCGCTGGAAGGCCCCGGCGGCGGGTCGGTAGTGCGGCTGGTCGATCCAGATGGCTTCGTCGTCGAAGCGGTCGCCGGACAGGCGGCCGCCGAGGCACTCGCCCGGCCGCAGCATCAATCCTGGAATCAGGGCGGCACCTATCCCCGCCAGAGCGCAGCCCGCACCGTCGCCAAAGGGCATTCGCACGTCCGCCGCCTCGGCCATGTCGTGCTCGGCGTGTCCAGCTTCCGGGCGTCCGAGGCTTGGTATAAGGAACGCTTCGGCTTCATCACCTCGGACGAGATACAGCCTGCGCCGGGCGTTGCCATCGGAGCATTCATGCGCGCCGATCGCGGCGACGAGCCGTGCGACCACCACACGCTGTTCCTGCTCGAACGCGGCGGGCCGCCGGGCTTCATGCACGCGGCCTATGAGGTTGCCGATCTAGACGATCTGATGGCCGGGCACGACCATTTGCTCGCGGGAGGCTATGACCACCAATGGGGTGTCGGGCGTCACCATCTCGGCAGCCAGGTGTTTGATTACTGGCGCGACCCTTATGGCAATGAGATCGAGCATTGGACCGATGGCGACCAGTTCGCCACCCGCGACGGTGGCGGGATCGCCTCGATCGAAGCGCTGATGGGGGTGCAATGGGGCATGCCCATGCCGCCCTTGCCGGGAGCACCGGCATGAGCGGGTTCGACTGCGATCTGCTCGTCATCGGAATGGGGCCGGTGGGCGATACGCTGGCGGCGCTGGGTCGGCTTCACGGCCTGTCGGTGATCGCGATCGATCGTTCGCCAGAGCCGCATCCCCTGCCCCGCGCGGCGATCGTCGATCATGAGATCATGCGCATCATGCAGATGATCGGCGTGGCCGACCGTGTGTCGCAAGGCATGCGTACCCCGAGCAATTACCAGTTCCTGACCGCAGAGCGTGAAATCCTGCTCGATTTCAAGATCGCCACGCGCGGGCCGTTCGGGTGGGCCGAATCCTATGCCTTCCACCAACCTTCGTTTGAAGCGACGATACGGAAGCGGATGGTTGAGATGGGCGTAGACGTGCGCAACGGCGTTGCGTTCACCGCGCTGGAGCAGTCCGAGGACGGCGTCGTCGTCACGGTCGAACAGGATAGCCGCGTCGAAAAGATCCGCGCGCGCTACGCCGTCGGATGCGACGGTGCGGGCAGCCCGGTGCGACAGGCATTGGGCATCGCCTTGACCGATTTCGATTTCGACGAGCCCTGGCTGGTGCTTGATGTGTTGCTTGACGACGAACACGCTTTGCCCGTCGTCGCGCAGCAAATCTGCGATCCCAAACGTCCGACCACGCATCTGGCGATGAACGACGGGCGCTATCGCTGGGAATTCATGATCAAGCCGGGCGAAGATACGGCTGCCGTGCTGGAAGATGCGTTCATCTACGATTTGCTCGCCCCATGGGGCTGCGCCGATCACATCCGTGTCGAACGCAAGGCGGTCTATCATTTCCACGGGTTGATCGCGCAGGAATGGCGGCGCGGTCGGGTGCTGATCGCAGGCGACGCGGCGCATCAGATGCCGCCCTTTGCCGGGCAGGGCATGTGTTCGGGCATTCGCGACGCGGTGAATCTGGCATGGAAGATCGCCGCCGTCGTGCGCGGAGCGCCGGACGCCATCCTCGACAGCTATCAGGAAGAGCGCGCGCCGCATGCGCAGGCGATTCTGGAGACCGCGATCGCGATGGGTCGCGTGGTGTGCCTGCTCGATGAAGAGCAGGCGGCGGGGCGCAACGCCGGAATGCTGGCGCGCAAGGCCGCTGGGGAACAGGATGTCTCGATCGCCTATCCCGACTTGCACGGCGGCTTGTTCACCAAAACGCCGGGCGCCGGGGGATTGCTGCCCCAGCCGATCATCGATGAGCAGTGGCTCGACACGCTGCTTGGCCATGACGGCGCGCTGATCGGGCGCTATCTTCCCCGTCATCACGGATCGATCCGGCTGCTGGACGTGGACGGCCCAGAACTGGCACCTTTCGCCGGCGACGTCGGCGCCTGGCTGGAGCAATGGAATTGCGATGCGGTGCTCGTCCGTCCCGACCGGCACATTTTCGGAACGGGAGATGCGGCGGAGTTGCTCGATCGGTGGGATGAGCTGCTCGGCGCCAAAGTTGCGGCATAACATACGCCTGTCGCCATTCGCGCGCGAAGTCGTCCTGATACGCAAGAATACCCGATCACCGGGAGCGGCGGCGGCATCAAGCACACATGATGCAAACGCCTCAGCCCCGGCTGAGCGCCGGCAGGGCATCGACATCACGTAGACCTTTGGTTCACGGTCGGGCGTTACGAGCCGCCCGACGGGATTTAAGACAATCCGCCGGGCGTTGTCGCCCGGCGGATGCTGTCCAACGATTTACACTTGGCCTTATTAAAGGGCAGGATTGTCGTGGAATGCGCTTTTGGGGGCTGGTGCGGTAAGGTTCCAGTGGTCGACAATTTTGCCGTCGATCACGCGCCACATATCCCACAAGGCATGGGGCACGCCGCCAACTTCACCCTGCGCAAAGGTCACCGCGAATTCACCCTCGGCGACGACACGCCTCAAAGCAGTATAGTTGATTGCACCGGTAAACCACTGTGCTTGCAGGAATCTCTGGCGCAGGCCAGCGATACCGTCGTGCGAACCCGGGGCATATTGCGCGGCGTCGGGTGCGACATAGAGGTCCAGTGCGTCAAACTGGTCCATCACGAACACGCGGCTGACCAATGCGGTCACCACCGCACGCGTTGCCTCGGTCTGTTCCGGGTGCATGATCTCCTTCGGCCCGTCAAAGACGGTGCGGCCGGCGGGGTTCGGACCGTGGCTTTCCTGGAAACCGTCCCAATGTTCGACGATTTTTCCAGCTTCGAGCCGGTACACATCGAAAAAAGCTAGGTCGAACGGCATCAAGCCCGAGACCTTTAGCTGGAAGAACACGATATCGCGATCCGCATAGCACCGGACGATTTCCGTGGTCGCGAGCGGGACGTTTGCAGCCTTGAATATCTTCAACTCGGGCACACCGTTGCGGAGCGCGGCATTGTGCTGGAGGTAATAATCGCCCCAGTAGCGATCCAGCGCACTCATGTCTTTTTCAACCAGCAGTTCGCGCTGGGCCTTATAGCCGATCGCCTTGTTGCGCGCAGTGTCTGTGGCGAGCGGCGGCGCAGTAGGGTCTTCGCTTGCGATCGGGCGGGTTGCAGTATCTAGCATGAGGTCTCTCCTATTCGAAGAATGGGGGGCGATCCTGCCCGGTTTCCAACTCCGGGGTCAGGATGATATCAATGTATGAGACGGTCTGTCTCACTTCAAGAGGGCAAAAAGATGGCTGCGGATCGCGAGGCGAAACGGGTGTCCGGCACAGATCCCCGGGCTGTGCGCAGCCGTGACGCCATTCTGGCGGCGGCTGTGCGCCTCTTGGAGTCAGCCGGCGCGCATGAGATCAATCATACACTCGTGGCGGCGGAAGCGGGCGTTGGACGGGCAACCGTGTATCGCCATTGGCCGGAGCCTTGGGAACTCCTGCTGGAGGCGATGGAAATCGTCATTCCGGCGATCGATTTTGGCGACGGGCCGATTCGTGAACGCTTGCTGCGCGAACTTGGCCGACGGATCGCCTGGTTCAACTCCTCGATCGCCAGCGCCGCACTGGCCGCGATCATCGAACGCGCTGATCATGAACCCCGCCTTCGTCTGATGCGAGATCGCTCCCTGGGTCGAGCGAACGCGATGCTGCGCGATGAGATCGCGCAGGCGGCGCGCAACGGTGAATTGCGGCCTGAGACACCAGCCGACGTTCTTGCAAAAGCGTTGGTCGGCACCTTGTTGTTCGAGCGGCGGCTGCTTGGTCAAAATCTGACCGAAGAGGGGGTCGCGAGGGTCGTCGATGCGCTTCTGACAGGGTGGCTAATCGAGGATCGCTGACCTTCGGGCGAGGACCAATTGACTCCTCAAAATTTGTGAGACAATATGTCCCACAAATGACCCGCACAGCACCGGGTGAGAGGATGAAAGTCTATGGCGACGTCACCGGTTTTTGCGCGAACCGATCATTCCATCGATACGCTAACCCGCCTCTTCGACGCGCAAAAGGCCGCCTTTCGGTCCGAAGCGGCGCCGACGCTTGCGGAGCGTGGTGACCACATCCGCGCGCTGGTCGCGGCCGTGATGCGCAACCGCCGACGGATAAAGGACGCGCTACACGCCGATTTCGTCTGGCATCCCGAAGCGATTGCCGATCTGATCGAAATCCTCGGCGTCGCAGGCCGCGCGGAGTATATCCTCGCTGAATTGCCACGCTGGATGGCGGACGACGTGCGGCCCATCGATCCGCAAATGTGGGGCTCTGCCCGGGCGGCGGTTCGCTATCAGCCAAAGGGTGTGATCGGGAACATGGTACCGTGGAACTTCCCGTTCGATATCGCTTTCGGGCCACTCATCGAGATGCTGGCAGCAGGCAATCGCGTGATCCTGAAGCCGTCCGATCTTGGCCCGGCGAGTGCGGAAGCGATCGCGGAGATCGTTACCGAGGCGTTCGAGGAGACGCGGGTCGCCGTGGTGACGGGCGGTATGGAACTGGCGGAGGTATTCTCCGCGCTCGCATGGGATCATCTCATGTTCACAGGCAGCCCGGCCGTGGGACGCAAGGTGATGGCTGCTGCGGCGACAAATCTCACGCCGGTCACGCTGGAACTGGGCGGCAAATGCCCGGCGATTCTGTCGCACGACGCGGTCGATGCCAGGACGGTCGGCAACGTCGTCGGGATGAAGTTGCTGAAGAGCGGTCAGGTCTGCGTTGCGCCCGACCACGTTTTCGTGCCGCGCGACCGGGTCGAAGATTTCGTGAGGCTGGTTCACCGGCATGTCGAAGCCGGGCTGTCGCAGCACACCGCCGGCAATGATGCGACGGGTATCATTACGCCACGCCATTTCGACCGGCTAACGGAACTGGTCGAGAAAGCGCGCGCGGCGGGGAGCGTCGTCGTCCAGCCAGAAGTCGGGGCGATCGGCGATCGTGGCCGACGTCAGTTTCCGCTTACACTTATCGTCGATCCCGACCCCGACCTCGGGGTGATGACAGAAGAGATTTTCGGTCCGATCTTGCCAATCGTTCCTTACGACACGGTAGAAAGCGTGATCGACAAGGTAAACGCGGGCGAACGCCCCCTTGCGCTGTATGTCTATGCGCAGGACCCGGTGTTCAGCGACATGGTGCTTGCCCGCACTACGAGCGGCGGCGCTTGCGTCAATCTCGCGCTGCTTCACGGCGCGATTGCGCCCTTGCCGTTCGGGGGCATCGGCAACAGCGGCATGGGCCGCCATCATGGGATTGAAGGCTTCCGCGAATTCTCCAATCCGCGCGGCGTCTTCGTGCGTGGTGAAGGTGGAGCGATTGATGCGTTCAACCCGCCTTACCGCACGCTCGAAGCCATCGTCGACGGGGCCTTCGCCAACGCGGTCGATCAATGACGAAAAGACATAAGGAGAGGATGATGCCCGCGGTCGACACGGCGCCCCCCGGCCGCATGGCACGGCGAAGGCAGGTAACGCGCGACTCGTTGATGGCCGCCGGGCAGCAATTGTTCGCCGTCCGTCCAATCGACAGCGTTTCGATCGATCAGATCGTCGATATCGCGGATGTAGCGAAGGGCAGTTTCTACAACCACTTCAGCGACAAGGATGCGCTCGCCCAAGCGATCGTCGAGATGGTCGGCGGCGATTGCGAGTTCCACATTCAGTCGGCGAACTATGGCATCGACGATCCCGCGCTTCGCGTCGCCCGAGCGATCGGCGTCATGATCCGCTATGCGCTCAACCATCCCGAGCGCATCCAATCGGTCATCAACCTGTCGGAACGCAAGACGGATGCGTCCTCGCCCCTCAACCGTGGACTTCGGTTCGATCTTGTGGACGGGCTGTCAAAGAGGCGCTTCCAGGACATCGATCTCGAAACCGGCGCGCTTCTGGTCCTCGGCATGATCACCGTAACGCTGCGCCACCGTGTCGAATCCGGCACCCCCACGACCGCGCCTGAAGCTGCTGCACGGGTGGCAGCGACGGTGCTGCGCGGTCTTGGGCTCGCGCTCGACGAAGCGCGATCCTTGGGAGAAGCCGCCGCGACGCTGATCGAAACAGGAGCACGATAACGGGCCAGACTGGCATTGCTCGGCCGTCAACGCCCGGCACCCATCAGGCAAGAGAAACACCATAAACCGAACACACCTACGTCACGCTGCAATTCACTGACCAACTGGTCAATACTGACTAAAATGACTGAATAATCAGACTGTCGCGAACGGGCGAATGACCAGGATGCGATCCAAACAGAGAGGAGAGAGATATCATGTTTTTCTATCGCATCGTGTTATCCGCCAGCGCCACGGGCCTGGGAATTGTTCTGGCCCCAGTGGCGGCGTCGGCACAGGTCGCCACCCCGCCAGCTCCAGCGGAAAAGCCGTCAACCGCTCCGAATGAGCCAGATGCGACGCAGGGCATCGGTGATATCATCGTCACCGCATCGCGCCGGTCTGATACCGTACAAAAAAGTGCGCTCGCGATCACGGCGCTCAGTGGCGACCTGCTGGCCCGCCAAGGCGTCAGCCAACCGGAAGAACTCAACAAGCTGGCGACCGGGCTGACGATCTCGAAGAACGGCGCATCGACACAGGTATTCCTGCGCGGCGTCGGGTCGTTCGCCGTGTCGTCCTACGCGGATTCGGCGGTCGCCTTCAGCGTCGATGGCGTTTTCTACGGTTTTCCTACGGCGGTTGCCGGCTCGTTTTATGACTTGCAGCGGATTGAGGTGCTGAAGGGGCCGCAGGGCACTCTCTATGGCCGCAACGCGACCGCCGGTGCCATCAATCTCATCCCCAATCATCCGACATTCGACACGAACGGCACGATGAGCGTCGATGTCGGCAATTACGGCCTGTTCAAGGTCGATGGTGCGATCAACATCGCGCTTTCCGATACGCTGGCGGTGCGCGCATCGGGATATCGCACGCGGCGCGGCGGCTATTTCTCCGACGGGTATGGCAACGATGTGAGCGAAGCCGGTCGCCTGCAGGCGTTGTTTCGCCCGACCGATCGCCTGTCCGTCCTGCTGGCCGGCGAGTATAGTTATGTCGGGGGCAAGGGCACGCCGTTCGTTCCCGTCCCCGCGCTCGGAAGCGATCCGTGGGAAGGGCCGTCGACCGCCACGTCAAACAGCTACATACAGGCCGTGCGCAACGCGGGTCTGCCGATTCCGCTGGCTAAGGACGATGGTTTTATCCGCGTCAAAGCCTATAACGCCCGAGCTGAGGTCAACTGGAATCTCGGCTTCGCCAATTTGACGGTGCTCCCTTCCTATCAGAAGATTGACAGCTCGTCGCTCAGCTATCCGGGCTTCAGCTTCACGACAGACGATTCCGGCGATCAACACAGTCTCGAGGCACGGTTGTCATCCGTCGGATCCGGCCCGCTGAAATGGATCGTCGGCGCATATGATTTCCGCTCCAACATTTCGTCATTGATCATTGCGGATCAAGGACTGGTCGGGTCGACGCCGCAGTTCCAGCAGAAGGTTCATGCCAAGGCGGTGTTTGGCGAAACGACCTACAGCGTCACCAAGTCTCTTCGGCTTACCGGTGGGCTTCGGTACAGCGACGAGGCGCGTAGCCAGCGTGGCACGGTAACCGGGAAGACACTGACGCCCTTCGGCCAGATTTACTCGGCGGCGAGCGCCAATGGCGATCTGTCCAAGGGCAATCTGACCTACAAGGCGGGGATCGAATTCGATGCCGGAAGCCGATCGCTCATGTACGCATCGATCGCCAGTGGCTTTAAGGCCGGTGGCTTCCAGGCGGACAGCGCACCCAATACGTTCAAACCGGAAAAACTCTACGCCTATACCCTTGGCAGCAAGAACCGCTTTTTCGGCAACAAGCTGCAGGCCAATGTCGAGCTGTTCTACTGGGATTATCGCGATCACCAGGAAATCTATCTGTCACCGGCCAATAGCGGCGGCTTTGTCGTCGCCCCGCACAATGTCGGGGATGCCTATGTCTGGGGTGGCAATCTCGACCTGCAATGGCGCCCGACGAAAGCGGATCAGTTCACGGCACAGGTCGAGTTCCTGCAATCGAAATACAAAAACTTTAAATATGATATTCTGACGGCGGTCGCGCCGGTGCCGGGGCTGAGCACGGGTTGTGCCGTCGCCGTCGTGTCGCCCGGCACATCGCGCGTCGATTGCAGCGGCAAGCCGTTCGCCCGCGCGCCGAAGATCGCAGCGACGGTAAGCTACGGACACACGTTTGACCTCGGCAATGACGCACGCCTGATCGTCGAAATGCGGAGCCGGATCTCGTCCGCTTATTATACGTCCGTCGATTACATCGCCGCGAGCCGTCAGGGTCCCTTCACTCGCAGCGATGCCAGTCTGACGCTTGAACTGGAGCCAAAGCTGTCCGTGACCGCCTATATCCGCAATATCGAGAAGAGCGCTGTTCACGAAGGCGGCTTCCAGGCACCGTTTACTCCTGGGGTCGTCTATTCGGCGCTGGCAGCACCGCGCACCTTCGGCGTCCGGATCGCCAAGGCCTTCTGACCTGTCCTTTGGGAAATCGTCTTACGCTACGAAAGGAGCAACCGGCAGGTGTGGGTACTATCCCGCGTTGTACTCCGACGGCGGAGAATTGCTCCGTTGTCGACGCCGCCATGTCGGCGCGCGGCGAAGGCGAATTGCGGTTCGAACTGATGTTCGCCGCGATTTCCTCAGCGTGCGGAGACGGCGGGTCGCCAAGGTCGATAAATTGTCGATAATGGTCGGCGACGTTACACGGCGTTTCGGGCTAGGATAGCGCGCCGCAGCGGTTCGGCGCGCATCCAGAAATAGGCCATCCTACTTGCCGGCTCGCATTTTGATCGGCTCGGGTGGCGCAGTTAATGCCTCGTTCCTGTGGGCAGCCCCTTTACGATAAATCCGCAAGCATCCGCCAAGACTTTACAGAATATAAAGCGAGCCCTTATTGGATATATAGGGTTTCAAAATTGCACGAAGTCGATTTTCGTCTAAAAGGCATTTCGTGATCAATCAATATTATCGTGCAGTCTTTCACAAGGTTAGCCCCGAACACGAAAATAAAACCGCAATTCGCCGTCAAACACCGCTTTCTCTAGTAGGCCGTGAACCCATAAATATGATTCCCAGGATCGGGATTTTCTGATTCATGCTCGGCATGAGCCGATATGATCTGACGGACTTTGAGTGGCGTGTGATCGAGCCGCGGTTGCCCA
>NZ_JAXOJQ010000015.1:0-24836 GCF_036663815.1 Parasphingomonas frigoris
CTCAAGCACTTCCGCCGCGTCGCCACCCGATATGACAAACTCGCCGAGAACTTCCTCGCGATGGTCCAGCTCGCCTCAATGCGGCTGTGGCTGCGCGCTTATGAGTCTACGGCCTAGTCTGAATAAGAAAGAGCCGCCTCGAAGAGCGGCCCTGGAGGAGTGCAGGACTGATGGCCGGCAACCGGGGTTTTCACTCCTGGGTAGCCACGGCGCTCGCCCAACATGCGGTCGGGACAAGTCGCCTTACAGGTCTTTCTGCAATACCGGTGTACGCGATACACTCCATGCTCTCAAGTTCTGCATGGACGGACTTGTCCGGTTGGGATCGGGTGTCATCGTCATTACAGGCACCGGACGTTAACGTCCGGTGACCCGGACGCCTACCACGCAGTCCCGCAAAGCAATCGAGCACGAGCCCTGGCAGTTGGTAGCAACCGGCTACCAACTGCCAGTTGCCGGCACCCCAGAACGACTACGCAACAGATCGAAAACAAACCGAGTAGATTTTGCTTCCGTTCTGCCATCGGCTGACTCATAGAATCGTGATGCCGATCCGCCCCGAAAACCGCTGGCTTTACCCGATCGATTGGGCGCAGCTGTCGGACGTGATCCGGTTCGATCGCGCCGGCGCACGCTGCGAGCACTGCTCGAGGCCGCATATGCGGCGGGTCGCTCATCTTGGCGACGGTCGCTGGTGGGACAACGATGCCCTGTGTTGGCGCTCCGGCCGTGGGAAGCGGATCGCGCTCAAGGACGGCTTCGTCCTTGCGACAGTACGAACGACCTATGTCGTGCTAGCTTGTGCGCACCTCGACCACGATCCGGGGAACAGCCTGCCCGGCAATCTCGCGGCGCTCTGCCAGCGCTGCCATATGATCCACGATGCGGCCGAGCACCGATGGCAGCGCTGGTGGAACGTGTTTCGGCTGCGCGCGATCCGCGACCTGTACGAAGATCCGCGCGTCACGCGAGAGCGCGGCGCGCGTTAGATATCCAGCCCGCGGCAACGTATCGGCACGCCGCCAGCTCGGCGATCGGCTCCTGCCCGCACGCGGCCCGATATACCTCGAACACGCATGATCGGTCAGCCGGCGGACCATCGAGCGGACGGCCGCGAGGTGCGCCTTGTCGAGCCGCATCGTTGTATCGTCGCTCGCCATGGCTAAGGTCCGGCCGGTTCCACAACGGAGAGTAAGCAGCATGAATATCAGTGAGCTGGCGAAGGGTGTCGCCGGGACGACAGGCACGAGTGAGGCAGAAGCCAAAGCGGCGATCGCCGCGGTGTTCGAGCAGATCGCAGGCGCGGCCGCAAAGGGCGAAGAGGTCTCGATCGCGGGGTTCGGCAAGTTCGTCGTCAAGGATCGTCCCGAGCGCCAGGGCCGCAATCCATCGACCGGCGAGGCGATGACGATCGCGGCGTCGAAGAAGGTCTCCTTCACGCCCGCCAAGGGCCTGAAGGACAAGCTCTAAGACCAAGATGCCGGCGGGTGAACTCGCCGGCACCGCCAAAGGGTGCTCGGATGTGCAATCGATACAGGCTGACGGCAAAGCAGGCGGAGATCGCCGTGACGTTTGGCATACGGCCACCGTACGAACCGGACGAGACCTTCCCAGCCCCCGACATCTTTCCAACCGGCAAGAAGACGCCGTTCTACGGCCAGGTTGTCATTCAGGACGGCACCGAACGGACGATCGAGCGGATGGAGTGGGGTGTACCGACCCAGGTGCCGAGCAAGCGCGACCCAGCGGTCAAGCTCACCAAGTACGTGACCAACGTACGCAATCTCAGCTCGAGCTTCTGGCGGTCCATGCTAACGACCCCGGCGCGCCGTTGCCTGGTCCCGGTGACGGCATTCTCCGAGTTCGGGATCGCGCCCGGTGAGGACGGCAAAAAGCCGCTGCACTGGTTCGACGTGCCCAGTCGCCCAATTTTTGCCTTTGCTGGAATCTGGCGACCGACAGAGCGCGGGAATGCCTATGGTTTTTTGACCACCGAGCCGAATGCAATCGTCGCGCCGATCCATCCGAAAGCGATGCCAGTGATCCTTCACGACGACGACTATGATCGGTGGCTATCGGCGCCATGGGACGATCTGAAGGAACTCGTGGCCCCCTACCCTTCCCAGTTGATGCGGCTCGGCTGACGCGCTTTTGGTCTCGCCTGACCACCCGCGTCTGTCAGTTGCTGACACCAAAAGCTGTAGCAGCCCGCAATCGTGTCCGGGCCGGACTACAAGGAAGAGTCCGTGTGTGGACGACGCACCAACCATTTCGCGCCTGCCGGGCGGGCGGTTTGCTCGCTACTCCTCCAGCAAGCCCCGGCCACGCAAGGCGTCATACTTGAGGATCTCACCTCTGATCGCATGGGCCCACCGCCCAACGAATGCCGTGGTGTCGATAGCTTGGAGATGTGCCGTGAGGGCGGCCTGATCCTTCCAGCGCTCGGCGATCAGGAGGCGGCCGGCACGTGGATCGTCCACAGCCGCGTCATAAGAAAGGTTTCCCTCCCGCTGCCGCGTCGCGACGGCGAGGTTCTGGATGTCGCGGACAAACGCGGAGAGCGACGAGGGCTCGACGTATATATAGCCCATAATGATCAGCATGATGATCTACCTTGGTTGCCCGCCCGATCGTCTGCAATGCCGATGATCGGGCGGGCGGGAGCGTCGGATCAGACGGCCAGCACAATCTTGCCTTGGATACTGCCGCTCGCGGCGCGCTGATGCGCGCGCGACGCTTCGGCCAGCGGGAACACACTGTCTATGATGACGCGGACGGTGCCTTCGTCGAGCAGGCGAGCGACCTGTGCCAGCTGCGTGCCGTTCGATCGAACCTGTGTCGACGAGACCGTGATCCCCAGGGTTTCCGCCTCGTCATGACCCGTGAAGCCCAACGGGTTGACCAGGAACAAGGCGCCGCCCGGCTTCAGAACCGACAAGAAACGCTCCATGTTCGCGCCGCCCACCGCGTCGAGAACAAGATCGACGTCTCGGACGATTTCTTCTGCCGCGGTCGCCTTATAGTCGATGAACTGGTCAGCGCCGAGTTCGCGCATAAGCGCCTCGTTCTTGGCCGATGCCACCGCGATGACGCGAGCACCGCGCCATTTCGCCAACTGGACGGCCAAATGCCCGACGCCGCCTCCGGCACCGTTGATGAGTACGGTCTTGCCCTCGAGCGGCACCGGCTGGTGCAGGAAGGATTGGAAAGGGTTCGGCTCGTCGTGACCAAGTTCGATCAGGAACTGCCATGCCGTCAGGATCGACATTGGCGCGCCGGCGGCTTGAACATGATCGATGCCGGCTGGTTTCGGCGCGAGGTGCGACGCCGGGACGCTGACATACTCTGCGTAGGCATTGCTGCCGGTCATCAAGGCATCGGGGAAGCGCACCATCGCATAGACCTCGTCGCCGATGCTGAACCCGCCAACGTCAGAAGCAACCGCTTCGACGACGCCCGACACATCCGTGCCGAGAATGAGCGGAAACGACGCGTCAGGCTGCCACTCAGGCGGCAGTGCGCGATAGCCGTCCCGCAGATACCAGTCAGGCGGATTGAGGCCTGCAGCCCCCATGCGGACAAGTACCTCGCCGGGCATCGCCTCGGGCCTCGGCGCATCCTCGTAAACCAGCACTTCGGGACCACCGAATGCGTGCAAACGGACTGCCATCATCACTTCGCTCATCGGGCTAAACTCCGCTCGGTTGCTGTCGTTGAAGCAGATCTAAGGGCGCCTCGTTCGATTGATAATCGTCCCGAGTGGCGGTTAAGTAATGCCATGGCGGAACATATCATGCTGGATCGGCTCACGGGCCTAATTGCCTTTGCTCGCGCCGGATCTTTGGGCAGCTACACAGCGGCGGCACGTTCGCTGGCAATTTCCCCCTCTGCGGTGAGCAAAAGCATCCAACGGCTCGAACGCCAGCTGGGGGTGCCGCTGTTCACCCGCACGACGCGTTCGCTGACATTCACGCCCGAGGGGCGCGACCTGCACGAACGCGCGCTGCGCCTGCTGCGCGAGGCGGAGGATATCGAGCAGACTGCAGTGAGCGCCCGCTCCGAACCATCCGGTACGCTGCGTGTTGCCGCTTCGCTGCCGATCGGGCTCCACCTGATCGCTCCCGCCTTACCAGCCTTCCGCCGGCTCTACCCCAAGGTCATGATCGACCTTAGGCTGGGCGACCGGATGGTCGACATTGTCGAGGAAGGGGTCGATGTCGCCGTCCGCATCGGCGACCTGGCCGATACCCGCCTATTGTCGCGCAAGCTTGCACCCCATCGGCTCGGTTGCTTCGCCTCGCCTGCCTATCTCGCCGAGCGCGGCACCCCGGCCACTCCCGACGATCTGAAAGGGCACGAGATCGTCAACCTTCGGTATCAGAGCACTGGCCAAACTTTCCGCTGGCCGTTCCGGATTGGCGACCGCGAGGTCGAGATATTACCCGATGCCGGTGTGGTCGCCGACGCCAGCGATGCCGTGCTCGGCGTGCTGGCAGCAGGCGGCGGGATCGGAATCAGTACGTCCTTCATGGCGGCTCCCTACGTGAAGCGCGGCGAACTGGTCGCCGTGCTGTCTGCATTCGCGGTCGAGCGAAACAACGTCACCGTGCTCTGGCCGGCAAGCCGACGCGCCAACCCAGCCGTGCGCGCATTTCTTTCCATGCTGGAGGCCGTTTTCATCGAGCGCATGGAGATATCCAAGATAGATTGATCCGGCGTGACAGGGCGGCTCCCGAAAGTTTCGGCCAGAAAGGCGGATGCCTGACCACCGTGAACCTTCGATCATTCGAGATAGACACGGGCGAGATGCGATCTCGCCCGTGCTCAAAAGTGTTTGAGTTGACCCGGCTGCGGGACATCGGCGGCTTGGCGGGACAAGACGGCCGTTGCCCACCGTTATCGTGAACAAGGTCGGCCCGGTGACTTGGCCTTGGTTTTGGACGACGCAACGCGGAGGGTCAGAGCTTGCCCTCGGCGAGCATCTCGCGGGTGCGCTTTAGCGTGGAAAGCAAGGCGGCGCGGTAGCCGCTCTCGCTGTCGAATTGCGCCTGCTCGGCCTTCTCCTCGGGGCCGTTCGGCTCTTTGCCGCGCAGGCCGGTATAGCAGTAGAACTTAAGCTGCAGCGCGCCGACCTCGTCCTCGAACAGCTCGTTGACGATCGCGCCTTCACGCGGTCCGGTCGCCTGGAAGAACGTTACTTTGCTCAGTGGCTCGAGCGCGATGATCTCGCGCAGGTCGGCGCCGGCGATGGTGGCCTCGCGCACGAAGTGGGTCGCGCTCGCCTCCACCACGTCGCAGCGCGTGCAAAGGCCGGGCGGGAGAAACAGGCGCGCGTCGCGTGCCTTCATCTCGAGGCCCTTCCAGACCTGCTCGCGGGTCAATTTGGTTTCACCATCGGGGTTCACCGGAACGGTGGCGGTCGAATAGATCATGGTGCGTGTCCTTGGATTGGCAATTTGGGGGCAGCGGTGTTCAGGCCGCGATCTGGGCGACGTGCTCGCGATAGGAGCGGAGCGGACGACCCAGCAGCGCGACCAGTCGATCGACATCGCCGGCGTCCGGAACCATGCCGTCGGTCTGGAAGCGCTCGGCCATCAGCCGCATGTCGAGCGCCATCCAGCTCGGCATGAAGGCCCTCAAATTCTGTTCGAACCCGGCTGTGTCCTCGCCCGGATAGGCGATCTGTCGGCCAAGAACGTCGGTCCAGATTGCCGCGGCATCGGTGCCGATCAGCGTGTCAGGACCGACAAGGTTGATGCGGGTGAGCGGGAGCGGTGTGGCCGACTGCTCGCGGCGGATCAGCTCGATGGCGGCGATCTCGCCAACGTCGCGCGCGTCGATCATCGCCAAGCCTTTGTCGCCGATCGGCATTGGATAGATTCCGTGGCTGGTGATCACGTCCCGAATCGTGATCTCGTTGTCCATGTAGTAGGCGGGGCGCAGGATGGTGACGTTCATCCCCATCTGCTCGATCATGCGCTCGACGCCAAACTTGCCCGCGAAATGCGGCACGTTCACGTACACGTCGGCGTGGATCACCGAGAGGTAGACGATCCGCTCGATCCCGGCTTCGCGGGCCACCGCCAGAGCGACGAGCGCCTGTGTGTATTCTTCGGCGACGACGCCGTTGAGCAGGAACAGCGTCGATACGCCCGCAAAGGCGCTGCGCAGCGTGTCGACGTCGAGCAGGTCGCCCTCGACGACCTCGACGCCAGCCGGGAAGCTGGCCTTGGACGTATTGCGAACGAGGGCGCGGACGTCGGCACCGCGGTTGACGAGCTGTTCGACGACGTTGCGTCCGACATTGCCGGTCGCGCCGGTTACGAGAATGGTCATGAAAGTTGCTCCTGGGTTGGGCCGTTGGGCTGACCCTGAAATGAGCGATCCACATCCCACCCGGTAGACGCTATATCTGGACACTCCGTCTTGCTGGTGGAACAGATGGACCTTCTCGCACTTGCCGATTTTAATCTCGTCGCCCGCCACGGCGGCTTTGGAAGAGCCTCCCGAGCGGCTGGGAGACCCAAGGCGACACTGTCCCGCCGCGTCGCGGAACTGGAGGCGAGCCTCGATCTGCGCCTGTTTGAACGCGGGGCGCGCGTATTAAAGCTTACCGAGGAGGGGCGTGCCCTGTTCGAACGAACCGGGCAGTTGCTCACCGAACTCGACGAGACGGCAGCGGCAATCGCGTCAGGCGGGCACAACCCGCGCGGCAAGCTGCGGATCAGTTCGCCCCTGCTGTTCTCCCAAACGGCCATGGGAAAACTCGCCGCGGGCTTCGCCCTCAAGCACCCAGACGTCCGGCTCGAGGTCACGACCGAAGACCGGTCCGTCGACATGATTGAGGAAGCATACGACCTGGTGATCCGGGTCAATCCGGAGCCGGACGAGAGTCTCGTCGGGCGGGTATTCCTACGTGATCGGTTAGTAGTTGTAGCGAGCCCCGACCTGACGCTGCCCACGGACGGATCGTCTGTGCCGGCGGTCGTGCGGGGATCAGCACCACCCGGAGACGTATGGACCGTGACGACCTCTGCGGGCCCGTCGGGGATCGCCGTAACCCCAATGCTTAGCTTATCATCGCTGGTCATGGTGCGCGATGCGGTTCGGACAGGCGTGGGTGCCGCGCGTCTTCCCGTGTCGCTCGTAAGTCACGATCTTGCCGATGGCACGCTCGTGCGCTGGGGGGACGTTGATGGACCGGAGATCGCGCTTTGGACGCTCTATCCGACACGCCGGCTGCTGAGCGCGCGCGTGTCCGCCTTCCTCGACTATCTGCGGGAAGCATTCCCCAAGGGAACGCCCGACGAGCTCGCGGCCTATTTGGCGAAATAGGAGCTCAATGTCGTGCCATGAAGACCAAAGCGCCTCGTCAGACGCAAGCTTCGCGTCAGGCTTTCGTGACGAACGACTGGTTGCACGCTCGGAGCGGGGAAGTGCCCCTCCGGGCAACCATCGTTTCGAGCGCTACAGATAGCCGTTGAGGATGAGCTGCCGTCACTGCATCTTCATATGCCCCGCAAATGCGCCCGCCAGGCGTCGTTCCAGTCGTCATGATGTTCCGGCACACAGCTGACGAGTTCGCGACCGTTCGCTGTCAGGTGATCGCGCGCCTTTTCGAGCAGGCGTTCGGCCGCGCGGCCTCGGTCCCCATAGACGATCACGCGTCGCACCTTCTCGGGAATCGCGACGAAAGCCAGCCGTTCGACGCCGCCGAGCGCCCATGTGGGCGTCCCGAACCATTCCGTCGCCGACCGGGCGTCCTCGATCCCCTCGGCAAGGCCCAACTCGTGCGTCGCGGGCGCAAGCCGGATCGCGGCCGTGCCGAGCAGTCCCAAGGCGACCTTCGGCTTGGGGATGGGCTTCCGCAGCACGTCATCGGACGCGAGGAAGGTACGCTGAACCGCGACGACACCGAGGTCGTTTTCGACCGCGGCGATCATCGCGGGCATGACGCGTCTATCGGCGCCGGAGCCGAGGATGGTCGCCGGGTTGAAGCGTAGCGCCTTCGGGTAGGGCGCGGACAGGCCGCGTGCGAGAAGATACTCTTCGGCGAGCGTGCCCGCGATTGGCGAGCTGGCGTTCCAGAGACGCAGGGCGAGCGCGCCCATGTCGCGCTTCGGCTTACCTTCCGGCATCGCCACGGCAGAACGGTCATTGAGCTTCCTGCGCTGAAGCGCCTTCAGCACCTCGGACGCGGTACAGCCGGCAAAGCAGTGGAAGAGGATGGCGGAATCGCCGAGCCTGACGGACAAGCTTGGCGAGCCATCGTCATGCGCGGGGCAGCGGCATTCGCCGCGGGTGCCGCGCCATACCCCGCCGAGCTGTTCGACGATGTTCTTGGCTCGAATTTCGGCATCGAGCGGTAGTCGCGCCATCGGACTTGTCCTGTAGAACGTGTAGGTTTCAATCACGCTGGCCTCCGGAAAATATCACCAAAGACGCAGGCGGCATCCTCCCCTCCGGATCGTCGGCAGGCGACTGTCGGCCGAGCGCGGCGCGACGATCTCCCTCGTCTCGACGACGACCCGAGCGAGGATCGTCACCCGACCGGGCCGAGACCGCCGAGCGGGCTCGGCCGGAGAGCAGCGGAGGGAGAGCCGTGCGGCCACACCGCTCCCGCCCTTCATCAGCTATTCTCGGCTTCGGCCTTGGTCAGGATCGAGAAGGTGTCGGCGATCAGCTCGGTACGGTAGGCAACTTCGTTGCCTTCGCCGTGATTGCTCTCGCGGACCCGGCCGGTGACATGCACCAGATCGCCCTTCCCGGCTGCCTCGACCTGGGGTCCGATATTGGAGAAGCATACGACGCTGTTCCAAAGCGTGTCGGTCTTCCAGTCGTCGCCGTCGCGCCGGTTATAATTGGCGGCCACGCTCGCATAGGTGACCTTCTCCCGCGCCGTGATTTTGCCGATGCGACCGATGATCCGAAACTCGGCAATATTCTGTGGCATGATATCCTCCTTCGTCGGTGTTGGGGACGGATCCGGCTGGCCGGCGCGAGGCTAGTCGCGCTCCTCCTGGCGGTGCCGAAAGTGGTAGCGCGCCACATTTTCGGGCGTCGCGTATGTGTCGTAGGCCTCCGTCCAGTCGCGCCGGATGATCTGCTGCGCCGTCGCAAGCGGCAAGCGGCGCTCGCAAACCAGCCGCCACAAGACGTACGCCAAGGCATTCTTGTCAGCCGCGTTCGCCTGGCCGCGCCGGGGCTGGAGCCACAGATCGCGCAGATCAAGCGGCGCCCCGCCGAGCGAGATCGGGATCAGATGGTCGAGTTCGTAATCGGCGAAAGGCTCGTCCGGATGCTGCGCGGCCATCAAGCGCCGTTTGATCGGCTCGGTAACCGCATAGGCGGGGCGGACCGATCGGGCATAGCCGGGTCGGCAGATCGTCGTGCCGATATTCGCTTGGGTGATAGAAGGATCGATCGATCCCGGCGTGCCGCGAGGCGGCAGGATGTCGGCACGGTCCATCCGCAAGAGGGGATTGCGAAGCGCCGTCGAGAGGCCAGCAACTGCAGCGCAGAAATCATGCGTGGCTGCGACGCTGCAGGTCGGAACCGCACCACGTGTCACAGGCCACTTGCTGTCGAACGGCCGATGCCAAGAGGCGATGGCTATCAAGAGCGCCAAGCCTCCCGAGAAAGCTAGCAGCTTCACCAGCCCATCGCCGTATCTCCATTCAAATGCTTAGCCATCAAACAACGCTTGGCTAGTTGGCGGGCTGAACCTTTTACCTATCGCGAGCTTCCGCACCACAATTCCAAAGAGTACGGTGCAATAAAGCGTCTCCAGTCACAAGAGACGACGTGGGTTCGCTCCAAGATAATGCCTATTTCGATCCAAACATGCCGTTGTTTGCTGGGAATCCTGCATTTACCTTAAGAATGCAGATATCCAAAATCACTGAGATCTGCTCGAGTATGTTTTAACAACGGTGCATTGATGTGCTTCCGAACAGTATCGTATCGAAGGCAATTGAACTCTGTGCCGCCGGGCTAGCCGGGGCCGGAGCGCCGGCGCCGGCGTCATTCGCGATATCCGTGCACGCTGGCGCGGTCCTCACCCATCAACCTGTCACCCAGGCCGATGCCGAGGCGACCGTTCGCGATCTCATCACGTTGGGCGCGGACTTCGAGGCAGGCCCACTAGCGATCAGCGGCCGCAACTTCGCGACGTACGGCGTCACGCCGGCATCGGTGTTCGATGTCTGCGCGCTCTCGCATGTCGATGACGGGGCGAATGGCACGCTGGTTGCCGATACCCCCACGGTGTCGAACGTGGCGGCCATGGTCCGGCGCGCCTTCGGTGCGCGGGTTACCGACACAATCCGTCCGATGAACGCGAACTACGGCGCGCGGTATAGCTGGCACAAGGTCGGCCAAGCGGTCGACTTCGTACCGGCGGGCGGAGTCGGTTCGATCGACCGCGACCAGATCCGCGCCCTCATGGCACAGAGCGGTATCCGTATCATCGAGCTGCTCGGGCCGGGAGATCGCGGTCACTCGAACCATTGGCACGTAGCGTTCGCGCGACCCGGACAGATCATCGACCGGACCCGACCGATCGAAGGAGACGAGGACTGGCTCCTCACCGTCGCACAAGGCGACGGGCCGTCTTCGCCGCCCGTCCGAGTCCAGGCGCCGGCCGCGCCCGCCTCGGCCCTCGCCTCTGCCGCGAAAGCCTCGCCGCCGTGGGACGTGTTCGCAACCGAAGAATGGCGCGCAGCTCATGGAGGTGGCTCATGATCCGATGTTTCGTGAACAAGCTGGGCGGCACCGGCGGCGCGGTCGCGCTGTGCGCGGCCGGCCTCGTGGCGGTTGCGGCCCCGCAACCCGCCTATGCGTCGGACTGGGGCTGCCAGGTGGTCCTTTGCCTCGCGACGCCCGGGTCGCCGACGAAATATGCCGAGTGCGTTCCTCCGATCACGAAGCTCTGGAACGCGCTCGCCATGGGCGGCTCGTTCCCGACCTGCACCGGGGTCAGCATCAAGACGAAGAAGGCCAAGCACGGCTACGACCTGATCGTGACGCAGGCCGATGGCGGGACGTCGCGGTACGCGCTCGACACCCGCTACCAGACGGTAACGCAGCAATGATTCACGCTGTCGCCGCGCTCATCGTGCTCGCGCAGCAATGCGCGCCCGAGATCGCGACCGAGGCGGTCGTTCCGCTCGTCATGACCGAAAGCGGCGGCGACGATCTGGCGATCAATGTCAACAAGGGGCCGCGCGTCCGCGCCACGTCTATCGCCGAAGGTGCCGCGCTGGTGCGCCGGTACTTGGCCGCCGGCTATACGGTCGATGTCGGCCTGGCGCAGGTAAACTCCGCCAATTTCGCACGGCTGGGCGTCACCGCCGAGCAGGCTTTCGACCCTTGCACCAACCTGGGGCTCGCCTCCTCGATGCTGCAGGCGGGGTATGGCCTCGCGATCCGGCATTATACCGGGCTGGATGCGATCTCCGCGACTTACTCACTCTACAACACCGGCACGCTGACGCGCGGTTTCCGCAACGGTTATGTCGGCCGCGTCTGGTCGGCCGCGAGCGGCATGGGGACGGTCCAGGCGCTCCCGCCGGTTCCGGGCGCGCCGTCTGCGGCGGTTCCCCCGGCAAGCCCGACCAAGCCGGCGGTCGACAACGACAGCTGGGTGATTGGGCAGATCGCGACCAACGCCGTCGAGGTCTTTAAATGAGCCCCAGTAACAGCGTTGCGCGGGGCGGACGCGACGCGGAGGCGCAGGCCGGACAGGCAGCGTTCCAGATCCCGCCCGAGCTGGCGACTCGGTATCAGGTCCGGATCATCGAGCCTTCTGACGGCAGCGAGCGCCGCGTCGGCATGTTCCTGCCGACAGATCGCGAGAGTCCGTCGATCGAGATCGCTGGCGATCGCATCGTCGCGCGAAACGAGGATCCCGAGACCGTCTCAGCCCTGGTCACGATCGCCAAGCATAATGGCTGGGAGGGGATCGACGTCGAAGGTTCGCCCGAGTTTCGCCAGGCCGTGTGGACGGCCGCGTCGCGCGAGGGCCTGACGGTACGCGGCTATGAGCCGACGTTCGACGAGCAGGCGCGGATGGAAGAGCTGCGTCGCGCCGATGCCGCACGACCCGAGCGTGAGGTGGCGCAGAAGCCGGTTCCCATTGTCGAACTCGTCGCTGCGCGCGCGGCTGACGAAGTGGTCGAGACGACGATCCTGGCGCGATCGGCCGATGCGGACAGGAACGGCGCGCCTCAAGCGGTGCCGGGGGACAACAGCATCGAATTGTCCGACGCCGACAAGCGGCTCCTGTTGACGGTGAGCGTCCACACGCAGGATCGCAAGGCGCTCCACGAAGCCGTCAGCGGTGACATGGAGCCGCTGCGGAGGGAGGTCCAGGCCGAGCGCATCGAATTGAACAGGGATGCGCTCAACGGGGCGCTGGAGCGGGCCTTGGAAAGCCCGACGCTCGTCGGCGCTTTCGCCAGATCCGGTTATGAACCCGACGATCTGCGCGGGATGGCGCGCGAGGGGGCGTGGGACGGCGAGGTCGCGGACGCGATCTACCTCGTCCGGTCCGGTCTCAACCGGAACGAGGTCGCCAGGGAAGCCGGAGCGAACGTGTCGCTGGCCTACGAGGTCGCCCGCGAGCGCGAAGACCGTTTGGTCGCAGGTTCGACGGCCACGCCCGGACGGCAGCCTGAACCGGAACCATCGATCGCGCGGGAGGAGCGCCTCCATCAAACCACTGCCGAGCAACGTCACGAGAATGACGAACTTGCCGAGCTGTTCCTGCATGGCGGGGCGGAGCGGATTGCCGCCGAGCCGCGCCTCGCCAACGCGCTGCAGGCGCAGGCGGCGATGGATCGGCATCTCGGTGCGGCTTTCGACGGCGACGCGGACCGGGTGACGTCCGCGAGCCTGGAAAGCCGCCACATGATCTCGAACGTGCTGCGGCGCGGCCTGGATGTTTCGGTCCGTGAGCCGACGCTTGTTCGGCAGGTCGAGCCGATCCGACCCACCCACGATCTCGAGAGGTAACCTCAAGCCATGGAGACCCGTATGAAGTTCACTCGACCCATGCGCCGCATGATGTCCGACGCCCGCGCCCGGCAGGTCATCGGCTTCGCCGGTGCGCTCGCCCTCATTTCGATCGCGCAGCCGGCCTTTGCCGATGGCACCGCAATCGAAGGTGGTCTCAACACCATCAAGACGTGGATGACCACGGTCGCATCCGTGGTCGGCGTCATCGCCGTCATGGCGGTCGGCTATGCCAAGCTGACCGGCCGGATGGATTGGGGCAAAGCGGTCACGGTGCTGATCGGCATCGGCATCATCTTCTCGGCAGCGACGATCGTCGGCTGGATGGGCGGATCGGCGTAACATGGAAGACAAGCTCGCCGAGGATAAGGTGTTCCTCGCCCTGACCAGGCCATCGGTGTTCATGGGGCTGCCGCTCGAGGCGATCCTGCCGATCATCATGGTCTGCATGGTGTTCTGGGGGATCTTCCACAATCCGTTCTACCCCCTGGCCTTGTTCGGGGCGCTCTACTTCCCGGCGCGCATGATCTGTCACTACGACTTCAATGCGTTTCGGCTTTGGGGCCTGTGGTTCCAGACCGGCTTTCTATCCAAGAACCGCAAGTTCTGGGGAGGCGGGAGCTACTCTCCCGTCCGCCTCGCCAAAGGCGTGAAGCGGAAGCATTTCGGCAATGACTGATTCCAGGCTGAAGCATAAAAAGATCGCGGTTCGCGAGACCGATGACATCAAGTTCATTCCCTACACGCGGCACGTCGACGACACGCTGGTCGCTCTCGAAGACGGCTCGGTCATGCGCATGTACCGGGTCGATGGGCGGCCGTTCGAGACCAGCGACACCGCCGACCTCAACACATGGCATAACAAGCTCAATATCGCGTGGCGCTCGATCGGTGACGATCGCGTCGCGATGTGGACCCATCTCGTGCGGACAGCGACCGACCCCGTTCTCGGGGGCGATTTCCATTCCGCTTTCGCGCGAGCCCTGCAGGAGAAATACGCCGACACGCTGAAGGAGAAGGTTCTCTACCACAACGAGTTCTACGTCACGATCATCGTCCGGCCGTCGAGCATGGCCGGGGAGCAAGTGACGCGGCTCTTCTCGAAACGAAAATCCAACACCGAAATCGACGATCGCGCGCTTACGATCATGGCGGACAAGTGCCGCGACTTCGAAACGCTGCTCGCCGACGTCGCGCCGGAGCCGCTATCGCTTTACGAGCACAACGGCGTCCTTTTCTCACGGCCGATGGAGGTGCTGCACTTCATCCTGACCGGCGACCGCATCCGCGTGCCGCTACTCGACGGCAGGTTGGGCCAAGCCCTGTATGCCTCACGGGTGGTGTTCGGGCGCGAGGCGGCCGAGATCCGGCTGCCGCACACGTCGCATTACCTCGGCATGTTCGGCGTGCGCGAATATGTCGCCAGCACGCGGACCGGTCAGTTCAACAGCCTGCTCACGCTCGATTTCCCGTTTGTGCTGACACAGAGTTTCGCACCGCTGGTGAAGTCGGTTGCGAGCGACCGGTTCACGAAGAAGTACAAGCAGATGGTCTCCTCGAACGATGCCGGCGTCAGCCAGGCGGAGGAGCTGCTCGAGGGCGTCGACGATCTAATGGCGAACCG
This sequence comes from Parasphingomonas frigoris, assembly GCF_036663815.1. Lineage (NCBI taxonomy): Bacteria > Pseudomonadati > Pseudomonadota > Alphaproteobacteria > Sphingomonadales > Sphingomonadaceae > Parasphingomonas > Parasphingomonas frigoris. Next base: position 14,639 of record NZ_JAXOJQ010000015.1, read on the forward strand.
CTTCGCCATGGGCGAGCATCACCTCTCGATCGCGGTCATCGACGAGAACCCGAAGCGGCTGCTGGAGCGCTTGTCGATTGCAAGGTCGGCAGCGGCCGATACGGGCATGGTCATGGCGCGTGAGGACGTCGCGCTGGAGGCCGCCTTCTGGGCGCAGCTGCCCGGCAATTTCAAGATGCGGGCGCGCCCCGCGGTCATCAACACGCGCAATTTCGCGGCGCTGAGCCCGTTCTACACCTTCCCGGCCGGCCGTAAGTCGGGAAACCACTGGGGCGAGGCGGTGACGCTGCTCAAGACGCGCGCGGGTTCCTCCTTCTGGTTCAATTTCCACCGGGCGGACATCGGCCACACGCTCATCATCGGGCCGACCGGTGGCGGCAAGACGGTGCTGCAGAACTTCCTGCAGGCGCAGCTTGAGAAGACCGGTGCGAAACAGGTGTTCTTCGACAAGGACCGCGGCGCAGAAATCTTCGTCCGCGCCTGTGGCGGCACCTATCTAGCGCTGCGCGACGGCGAGCCCACCGGCTTTGCGCCGCTGAAGGGCCTGACCTCGTCTCCGCACGATATCGCGTTTCTGCGGCAGTTCATCCGTGTCCTGGTACGCCGGGAAAACCGGCCGCTCAGCGTCGCGGAGGAGCGACTGATCGACGAGGGTATCGAGGCGGTGATGCGCCTGCCGGCGCCTTCACGCTCGTTCAGCGCCTTGCGCGAGATGTTGGGCTACGCCGATGCCGAGGGCATCGGCGCTCGGCTGGAGCGCTGGTGTCTCGGCGGCCCGCTCGGCTGGGCTTTCGACGGGCCGCAGGACGAGGTGTCGATGTCGGCGCGGTTCATCGGCTTCGACATGACGGACTTTCTCGAGAACCCGGAAATCCGGACCCCGACGATGTTGTACCTCTTCCACCGCGTCGACGAGCTGTTGGACGGGCAGCGCGTCGTGGTCGATGTCGACGAGTTCTGGAAGGCGCTTCAGGACGATGCCTTTCGGGCATTTGCGCAGGACGGCCTCAAGACCTTCCGCAAGCGCAACGCCTTCATGGTGTTCGGCACGCAGTCGCCGGCCGATGCGCTGCGCTCGCCGATCGCACACTCGATCATCGAGCAGACGGCGACCAAGATCCTGCTTCCCAACTCGGACGCCAAGCGATCGGATTATTGCGACGGGCTGGGCCTGACGGACGCGGAATACCGGCTGATCCGGGAGGATCTAACGCCGGAGAGCCGCACTTTTCTGGTGAAGCAAGGGCACACGTCGATCGTCGCGAAACTCGATCTCGGCGGGATGCCCAACGAGCTGAAAGTGCTTTCCGGCCGCGAGGAGACCCTCGTCGCCATGGAGGAGGCCATTGCCCTAGCGGGCAACGATCCCGCGGCGTGGCTGCCGCATTTCTATGCCAACCAAAGGAGAAGCTGACATGTCGCTCAAGCGCATCATCATGGTAGCAGCCGCGCCGGTCGCGTTCGCTGCGTTTTCATCGCCGGCCGCTGCTCAGGGCATCCCTGTTTTCGACACCTCTACCTATGTGCAAGCGCTCGCGCAGGTCCAGAACACGGTCAAGATGATCGAGCAGGGTAAGCAGCAGATCCAGACGGCGACGACCACGCTCAGCTCGCTTCAGAAGCTGACCAACGTCAACGCGCTCGCGCCGCAGCTTCTCGCCGCGCAGGTGCGCAACATCTTGCCCAACACGACGATCGACGCCGCGACGTTGCTCAGTGGCGACCTGTCGAAGATCGGTTCGCTGGGTTCGCTCGCGTCGAGCATCCAGTCTCGTTACCTGCTGCCGGCTACGTCGTCCTCCGAGGCGGACGCCGCCTACAGCCAGGCGCTCAGGGATGCGACGGGCTCGTCGGCCGCCACGGCGGCGCTGGGCGAGAATATGCTCGGCATCACCCAGACCCGGATGCAGGGCCTCGACCAGCTCCGCGAACAGCTGTCGAGCGCCAGGGATCCCAAGGACGTGATGGACCTGCAAGCCCGTATCTCCGTCGAGCAGGCGCAGCTTCAGAACGACATGCTCAAGATGCAGGCGATCCAGATGGCACAAGCCGGTCAGGCGAACATGCAGATCAGCGCGGCGCAAGTGGCGGCTGGTCGCGACGAAGCAGCCTTCTTCAGCGCCAACACGATCAGGAAATAATGATGCGAAAAATACTCTCCCTATGCGCTTTGCTGGTCATTTGCGGCTGCCAACAGAACGTCGCGGTGCCTACCGCAAAGGAGCTGATCGCCAGTCCGCCGCTCCTCACGGAGTGGCAGGCGAAGTGCGACACGGGGCAGTACAGCCATCTCCCTGCAGATCAAAAGGCCAGGCTGTGCGCGACGACCGGAGAGGCGACCATTTCCGCCGCCCAGACCAAGGCCGGTAGCGAAGAGGCCGACTTCTTCAGACAGAGCACGGTCCGCAAAAAGTAGTTTCAACCGCCGCGCCTTGCTCGCCGAAGATCGGAACCTCACGTAATGGCTGCCGCCGCGCCCAACATCATGACGCTCTTCACGACGATGTATTCGTATGTGGAGACCGCCATAGCGACCTCGGTCGCGAGCTTCGGGTCGGGGCTCGTAAGTTTCGTCGCAGCGCCTCTGGCCCTGGCGGCGATCATTTACTTCCTGCTGCTGGGCTTCGCCGTGCTGCGAGGCGCTATCCAGGCTCCCTTGCGCGAGCTGGTATTCCAGGCCGGCAAGGTCGGCTTCGCCCTCGCAGCTGCTAGTGCCGTCGGCTATTCGGCGTTTGTGGTGAACGTCGTCACCAACTTGCCGAGCGAGATCATCGCGGCTGGATCCGGCACGCCCGTCACCAACCCGGGGACCACCTTCGACACCTATGTCTCCGATACCGGCAAGCTGTCGGAGAAGCTGGTCAATGCGAACCTGAAAGTCCAATCGCAAGAGCAGAAGGGGATAACCGACTTTCGCACCCCCGTGATCCAGCTCAGCGCCACGCTGATCACCTATCTGTGCGTCGCCGTCCTCTACATCTTCGCGTTCTTGTCGGCGTCGATCGGCTTTTGCATCGTCATCTTTGCCAAGCTGTCGGTCGCGATCTGCGTGGCGCTCGCACCGCTCGCGCTGGCGTGTCTGCTGTTCAACTCCTCGCGCTGGCTGTTCGACGGGTGGTTGAAGCAGACCGTCAATTTCATTCTGCTGATGGTCGTCATGGCAATCATGACGAAGTTCATCACCGGGCTCCAGGAAGCCGCGATGGACGGTATCATGGGGTCGATCCCCGAGGATGGCTCATCCTTCGTCATGGCGCAGAACGGCTACATCGTTCTGAAAGCTGCGGTGATGCTCGTCGCGACGATCGCCTGCGCGGCGATCTACATCGTCGGCACGATCTTCTTCTTTCAGTCGCCCGCCATCGCGGCGGGCATCTCGGGTGGTGCGTCATCCGGCGGCCATGGCTTCCTGCAGACCGGGGCGAACATGTTGACCAATCGGCTCATGTTCCGGCGCGCGACGCAGGCGAACCGTCCCCCCGCAGGGGGCGGCGGCACGGGAGGCTCGGCCTCTCGGTCCACTTGAGGCCGGCTGGGCAGTCCCGAACCCCGAATAACGATTACCGCGGGCGCGGTAACTTACGAACGGAGACCGTATGAAAAGGCTGATTATCGTGGCGATAGGCTTGGCTGCGCTTGGCGGCTGCACCGGCACTCGTATCAAGCCCGTCTCGGTGTGCGACGGCAAGCACCGGCGTCCCGCCAATCTCTACGGGTCGATCCTGCCGAGCTTACCCGTACCCCTGCCAGCGTCACAGCAGGGCGCTGGGCGGTCTATGGTGGCTCCGCCGTCTCGCGAGCCGACGCCGGTGCCGCTCCCCGCCCCAGCCCCGGTGCCCGGTGCCGGAAGCGCGCCTTTCGCCCCTATCGGACCCGGGGCCATGAATCTCCCGCGATCGGCGCCACGCACGTCCGAGCAGAACGTCGCGCCGACCTACTCCTCATGCTGAAGGGATCGACGCCATGGGCGCGGTGAAGGCCGAAGATCGAGAGAAATATTACGAGACCTCGAGGACGTGGGAATACGATCGGATGCGCGCGGCGATCCAGTCCAAGCGGCTCGCTTGGGGTGTCGCTGCGGGGGCCTGCACGCTCGCTGTGGCGTCGGTTGCGGCTGTCGCGATGCTCAGCCCACTTAAGACCGTCGAACCCTACGTCATCAGGGTGGACCGAAGCACCGGCGAAACGCAGGTCGTGACCGCGCTCAAAGGGCCGCAGCCTCGAACCTATGAGGATGCGGTCAACCGCTACTTCATCTCGCAATATGTACGGTTGCGCGAAGGGTGGCTCAACGATGCCGCGCGCGAGAACGCCTATACGGTCATGCTCACCAGCGATCAGGCGGAGAGCGCTCGCTATTTAAACAGCGTTCAGGCCAACAACAAGAACGCACCCTCCAACATCTACGGCGACAAGGGCTTCGTCTCGATCTCGATCCGGACGATCAGTTTTCTCAGTCCTACCGTGGCGCAGGTCCGCTTCACGAAGATCATCACCTTCGGGCAGAACACGCCGATCGCGCAGAATTGGAACGCGATCATGACCTTCAGATACACGACGGCACCGGAGCACGAGAAGGATCGGAACATCAATCCGCTCGGCTTCCAGGTCGTGAACTATCGATCTGACCCGGAGGCGTGACATGATCCACCAGCCAAATACGTCGGACAATGGCGACCGTGTCGCCATCCCCTTCATGCCCGCGCTCCGCAAGAAACTGGGTCTTCGCCTGTCACCGCCGGAGACGGCGTTGGTGTTGACCGAGGATGGTGCCAAGAACCGCTTCTGGCGCGGGGTCGGGGCGGTCTGGCACCGCCTCGTCGCTTTCTCGATCGTGGGTGCCGCGGCAGTCACGCTGGCGCCACACGCCGCGTTCGCGTCGGAGACCCCTGTCCCCGGGGCCAAGGACGCTCGCGTTCGCAACGTCAATTACGATCCGGACCAGGTGGTGACGATCGTCGGCAGTTTCAGGCACGCGATCGAGATCCAGTTCGGGCCCGGTGAAACCGTCACGCAGGCCGCCTTGGGCGATACGGTTTCCTGGCAGATCGCGCCCGTCGGCAACATCGTCTTCCTCAAACCCCGCGAGAGGGCCGGAGGCACCAACCTGATCGTCGTCACCAACGCGGGCGGCGTGCCGCGCACTTATCATTTCAACCTCGCACTGGGGACGGGCGCCACGATGTACGGCGTGCGGTTCCGCTATCCGCGCGAGGAACGGGCGATGGCGGCGCTGCAGCTGCAGGTTGCCCAGGTCCAGGCCGCCAAGGCGGTCGAGACGACCATCACCACCGCCGCGCTCGACCACGCGGTGATCGAGGGCACCCGGAACATGAATTACACCGTGCAGGGCGACGCCGCCCTGCAACCCACCGAGATCTCCGACAACGGCGAGTTCACCGTGCTGCGCTATCCGGGCCACGCCGACATTCCCTCGATCTTCGCAGTCGACGTCGACGGGACCGAGACGATCGTCCCCTACGATGTCCGCGAGGATTTCGTCGTGATCCATGCGGTCTATCGTCAGCTGCGCCTCCGGCGCGGGGCGACGGTGCTGTGCATCTACAACGAGGCACCGCTCCGGAACGATCGGGGCGATCGAACGGGCACCGTTTCCAATGTCGTCGAGCGCAAAGTGAAGGGGCAGTAACATGGCCGGGACCGTCATTGACCGCGGCGGCGATGTCGCTGCCGATACCGTTTCTCCAGGCGAGGTGGATAGCCCGGTCGCGCGTAGCGGCGGGTGGGGCAATATCGCACTCATCGGTGCGGGCATCGGCCTGCTCGGTGCCGTGGGCGGCATCGTGATAGGCTATGGTGCGTTCCACCAATCGGCCAGCACCACGGCTGCAGCACAGCCCGCCAAGGCCAGTGACCGCTCTGTGGACGACGTGATGGGATCGCCGAACGCGCAGCGAGCGGCGCTCGCGGGTCAGCTGGGCCAGCCCGGCGCGGCGCAGACCGACATCTTCGGGCGGCCGATCGCCCCAGCCCCCGGGACACCGGTCGCCGATGCCAACGGAAATCCGGTGCCGGCAACGGCCACGACAACCCCTTCCACGGCGAACGGGCAGCAATCTCCCGAGCAGCGACGTGCCGAGCAGGCGCGCGCCATGGCGGATGCGGCGCGGCGGTCGCCGATCATGGCTTTCGGCAACACCGGAATGGCCTCGGCCACCCTTCCCGCCTCCGCGCCGAGTGCGGATGCACAACAGGGTATGGGCCTGGACGACCCGCGTGGTGGTGGGCAATCCACCGTGGCACGGCGTGGCATGGGCGCAAGTGGCTTCGGAGCGCCGGGCGAAGATAGGCCGGCCGAAGCAGGTAAGGGCTCGACCGACTTCAGCGATCAGCTCGGCCATGCCGCGATCCAGACGGTCCGGGCGACAATGGTCGCAGACCGCAACCTTCTGCTGAGCGCGGGTACGGTTATCCCCTGCACACTCCAAACGGCGATCAACTCGACGCAGGCCGGGTTCGTGTCCTGCGTCATCAATCACGATGTCTATTCGGAGAACGGCCGCATCGTCCTGCTCGACAAGGGGACCAAGGTCCTCGGGCAATATTCCGGTGGCATTACCCAGGGGCAAGCACGCCTGTTCGTGCTGTGGACGCGCGCCCTGACGCCGCGCGGCGTCGCGATCAACCTCGGGTCACCGGCAGCCGATAGCCTCGGTCGCGCAGGTTTGCCGGGCGGTGTCGATACCCAGTTCTGGGCACGGTTCGGCGTCGGGCTCGTCATCTCGGTGCTGGAGGATGCCTCGCAGATCGCCGGTCGGGCGGTTGCCAACGAGGGGAGCAACACCACGCAGGTTCCCGCGCAAACCGGGCAGACCGTCCTTCAGCAGACCATGAGCATCAAGCCGATCCTGAAAAAGAACCAGGGCGACACCGCTGCGATTTTTGTCGCCAAGGACTTCGATTTCCGGTCGGTCTATGACGTGGGATTGAGGCGTTAGGGCTGTGGCAACCAGTCCGACGTCGCTGATCTACGAGCATAATGCCGAGCCGATCCGACGGCACCTGTTGCGCGACGATGTGACCGAGCTGGTTATCAACGAGCCGGGGATGATCGGCCTTGAAACGCGGGGTGGCTGGGAGTGGCACGAAGAGCCGGCATTGGACAATGCGGCCCTCATGACGCTGGCGAAGCTGATCGCGGGGCTGACCAAGCAGGACATCAATTCCGAATATCCGATCTGCTCCTCGGTCCTGCCCGGCGGCGAGCGCGCGCAGGTCGTCGTTCCCCCGGCGGTAGAGCAAGGCTTCATCTCGATTACGATCCGCAAAGCATCGGGCGTGACGATGACCATCGATGATTTCGAGGCCGCCGGCCTGTTCAGCGAGGTCCGCGCGCACGGCTTGTACGAGGAGGTCGACCCCGATCTGCTGCGACTGCGCGAGGCGGGCGACTGGCGCGCCTTCTTCAAGCTGGCGGTCGAAGCCCGCAAGAACATCCTCATTTCCGGCGCGACGGGCTCCGGCAAGACGAGCTTCTCGAAGGGGCTCATCAAGCTGATCCCGGACTACGAGCGGATCCTGACGATCGAGGACACACGCGAGCTGGTCGTGCCCCAGCGCAACCACGTCCATATGATATACGCCAAGGACGGGAAGAGCCTCCAGAAGGCCGGCGCCAAGGAGTTGCTGGAATCGGCGCTGCGGATGCGGCCCGATCGCATCCTCCTGCAGGAGCTCCGGGACGGCACCGCCTTCTTCTATCTGCGCAACGTCAATAGCGGGCATCCCGGTTCGATCACGACGGTCCACGCCAATACCGCCGAGGGCGCGCTCGAGCAGCTGACGTTGCTGGTAAAGGAATCGGAAGGCGGCAACGATCTCGACCGCCACGACATCCGGGCACTGCTGCGCTCGCTGGTCGACATCGTCGTGCAGATGCACCGCCTGCCACCCGGCGACGGGCAGCCGGCGCGGTATCGCATGACCGAAGTGTGGTTCGATCCGGCGAGCAAGCCGACCGACTGATGAGGATGGCGGCATGAACGGAAAGTGGGTGCGAAACGACGAAGGGTCGCAGCCGGGCGCCATCGCGTTCCTCGGCGTCATCGGCCTGGCGATGAGCGCCGCGATCGGCGCCCTCGTCGTCCTGTGGCGCGCCCACCTCCTCAACGCCCATACCCCGTGGCGCAAGGTGCCGGCCGCGCTGTGGGCGCTGAAGGGCTACCCGATCGTCTATCAGCCGTTCTTGTTCGGCTTCGGGATCGGGATCGTTCTGACGCTTATCATCGTCGTGTCCACGCTGTTCAAACGGCAGAAGCTCCACGGCGAGGCGCGCTTCGCCCGGGTCGGCGAGGTCCGCAACGGCAAGATGCTCGCCCCGGCCGGCATCGTGCTCGGCAAGTTCGGCGGGAAGGTGATGCGCTTTGGCGGGCCCGAGCATGTGATGCTGGAGGCCCCGACGCGCGCCGGCAAGGGGGTGGGCGTCATCATCCCGAACCTGCTGGACTGGCTTGATTCCCTCGTCGTGCTCGACATCAAGCAGGAGAATTACGACAACACGGCGGGCTACCGGCTGAAGGTGCTCGGGCAGCAGGTGCTGCTCTTCAACCCGCTCGATCCCACCGGCCGCACCGTGCGGTGGAACCCGCTGAGCTACATCAACCGGCATGACCCGGTGGAGGTCATCAACGAGCTTCAGAAGATCGCGGCGATGCTCTATCCCGATCCGCTCACCGGCGAGAAGTTCTGGGCCGAAGGCGCGCGAACCGCGTTCCTCGGCATCACCGCCTATATCGCCGCGACCGTCGACGATGGCGAGGACGCCCTCCCCTTCACGCTCGGCGAGGTGTACCGCCAGTTCGCGGCCAGCGACGCCCAGCGGCGTTTTCCGAAGATCATCGCCGATCGTAAAAGGGCCGGAAAGCCCCTGTCGGAAGGCTGCGTCTCGGCGATCAAGGATTATACCGGCTCGTCGGCGAACACGTTCTCCGGATTGCGCCAGTCGGTCACGTCCAAAATCAACGGATGGCTGAACCCCTATGTCGATGCGGCCACCTCCGAGAGCGATTTCGATCTGAGCGATTTCCGGGACAAGCGGATCTCGCTCTATCTCGGCGTGTCACCGGATGACCTGGAGCGGGTTGCGCCGATCTACGGCCTCCTCTTCCAGCAGCTCATCGACCGAAACGTCCGCGAGCTGCCGAAGGGCAACAAGCATCAGATCAAGGTGCTGCTCGCGCTGGACGAGTTCGCGAGCCTGGGCAAATGCACCGTGCTTGCGAATGCCTTCAGCTATGTTGCCGGCTATGGGCTGCGGATGCTGCCGGCGTTCCAGTCGCTCGAACAGATCCAGGGCGTCTATGGGGACAAGGTGGCGGCCGACATCGAGCGGAACTGCGCGGTGCGGCTTGTGCTTCGTCCGGCCGGTCTGGCCGAAGCCAAGAAGATATCTGATCAGCTCGGCAGCTACACGTTCAAGGCGCGTTCGCGCTCGATGGGCACATGGGGCGGCGGGGGCGGCTCCACCTCGGACTCCGATCAGCGCCGACCACTGATGCTTCCGCAGGAAGTCGAGCTGCTGCCGGAGGACGATCTGATTGTGTTTCGGCGTGGAATGTATGCGACCTACGGCAAGAAGGTTCGCTACTATGTTGAGAAGAAGCTCTCGGCACGGACCAAGATACCTGCTCCGGAGATGCCCCAAATCCGCGTCGACCCGGCGGTCGCCGCCAACAGTCTCCGCGTGATCGAGGCCACGCAGGCGCCCGACGACTCAAGTGCCGCCTCGTCGACGCCGGGCGCGACGCCGATCTCGGGATCTGTTGCAACCAACGTGGCAACTGCAACGGGTCGGCGTGGATTGAACCAGGCCGCTATCGCCGCGGCATTGGCAGTTCCGCCAAACGAGCGCGTCGCCAAGCTCTTCGAAGGCGTTGTCATGGTGCAAGCCAAGGCTGCGTAAACGTAGAAATTCCGCGCGGCCGGATGCGCCTAGAACAAACGAGACAGCCTGGACCTTCCCGCATCGATCGTTGCTCGGGAAAACACGCGAATTTTCAGAATGCGTCTCGAACGCGAAAGCGGGCCAGATCCACGTCGAGAAGTGGTGTCACAACCGTTCGAGGCTGTTGAAAAATGGCTGCTTGCGACGGTGACGAGGGCGTGATTCACTCCTGCAAGGCGGCAGGGGATCACGGTCATGATGGGTCGGCAGATGGCACAAGGCGCGCTGTTCTAC
>NZ_JAXOJQ010000016.1:0-22974 GCF_036663815.1 Parasphingomonas frigoris
GTGACACCCCTCTCTGCCTCCGCCCTTGGGCAGGTCTCGAAGTGTCGGAACCCCGGTTCAAATGTCCGCTTTCCGGATCGTCAAGCTGCATCGACCGTGACGCGCTAGGTACCGCAAGACCCAATTCGGAGCGTGCGTTTCCGACCGTCCTCTCATGCCTCCCAGCAACGCCTTTCTTCCCGATAATCAAAGGGAGGGGAGGGAGCCTTCGGCTTTTTGAGCTTAATGAGCAGGCTCGCGTGACCGTCGGAACGGCCGCGCTGATCTCGAATGGAGTATGACCGATGATCCAGTCCGTGAAGGTCAAGAACCTGACGCTGTCGAAGGACAATGTGCGCAAATCCAACCGTGACGAGAGGGTAGACACCCTCGCCGCGAACATCGCAGCCCAGGGGCTGTTGCAAAACCTGATCGTTACCCCGCTCAAGAAGGCCGGCCACTTCACCGTGAAGGCGGGCGGTCGCCGCCTGCGCGCGCTCCAGCTCCTGATCGAGCAGGGCACCCTCCCCGCTGACCACACCGTCCCGGTCCTAGTGCTGAGCGACGACGATAACTCGATCGAGGCAAGCCTCGCCGAGAACTTCCAGCGCGTGCCGATGAATCCGGCCGATGAATGCACGGCGTTCAACTTCCTGATCCAGAAGGGCATGACCGCCGAGGACGTCGCCAAACGTCAGGGCGTGACCACCCGCTTCGTCGAGCAGCGCGTGCGCCTTGCCGAGCTGGCCCCGCCTGTCTTCGAGGCGCTCGCAGCCGGCGAGATCACGCTCGGCGTTGCGCAGGCTTACGCCGTCACCACCGACGTCGACCGCCAGTCGCGTGTGTTCGCCCAGATGAAGACGTCCTACTACGGCGACAACCCCGACAATATCCGTCGCGCCATCCTCAACGGCACCGTCAAGGCGAACGACGCCAAGGCGCGCTTCGTCGGTCGCGAAACCTATGTCGCAGCAGGCGGTCGCATCGAGGGCGACCTGTTCGCCACGGAAGGCGATGAGAACTGGATCGACGCCGACCTGATCGAGACGCTTGCCGCCTCGAAGCTCGAAGCCGCAGCGGCCGAACTGGCGCGAGATCAGGGCCTCGCGTTCGTCACGCCGATCGCGGCGACGCACGTCCCCTACGACCTCGAGCGCCAGCTTCACGAGTATCATGCACCCGCCCGCGCCCTCACCGAGGACGAGACCGCGCGTGTCGAGGCACTGTCGGCCGAGAACGACGCGCTGATCGACCAGCTCGAGCAGGAACTGCCCGACGGCAGCGCCGAAGCCGAGGCAGCGAACGCGCGTATCGAGGCGATCGAGCGCGAACTGGAGACGATCGAGGACGCCCGTCATGAGATCGATCCCGCGCTTAAAAGCCAGATCGGGACGTTCGTCTATATCGGGGGTGACGGTGAACCCCGCGTCCACACCCGCCTCTTCAGCGAAAAGCCGGTCGTGGATCCGAACGCCCCGCCCAAGGAGTCGGGCGGTGCAACCGGGGACGGCGATGCCGGTGACGGCGAGCAGGGGCGCAAGCTCAGCGCCACGCTGATCGATGAACTGGCGACGCAGCGCCGCCAGATCCTCGCCGCCCACGTCGCCAGCGACCCGGCGATGGCTCTCGACCTGACCATTTTTCTGATGGCGCAGAACGTGGTGTTCGAGCAGGCGCACATCCCGAACCACTCGACCTTGAAGTCGAGCGCCGCGGGCTTCCCGATCTTCGGGTTCCGCGACGAGGGATCGATGGCGTCGCAGACGATCGACGACCAGCGCCAGCGGCTCGATACGAGCTGGGCGGGTCTGCCGACCATGACCGCGCGCTTCGACGCCTTCCGCGCGCTCGACGACGAGGCCCGGGGCGCGTGGGTTGCATACTCGATAGCACGAACTCTCGAACCGACGCTCAACGTCGCCGAGGGCTATCGCAGCAACGGCTTCCACGACCATCTCGGTCGCCTCCTCGACATCCAGGTCGAGAATTGGTGGCGCCCGACGGCCGAGAACTTCTTCGGCCGGGTCAAGAAGACGGTCATGCTCGACGCGCTCGAGGAGATTGGAGGCCCGATCCTGCGCGGCCGCTACAAGGACGCCAAGAAGGGCGACCTTGCCGGCACCTGTGCCTCGCTGTGCAACGGCCAGGGCATCGTCGAGGCCGAGATTCGCGAGAAGGCGACGGCCTGGTTGCCGGAAGCCATGCGCTTCGAGGCACAAGAGAAGGCGGCACGCACGCCGCTGCGCTCGAGCTTCGCCGATGACGAGACCGGCACCGATCCGAACGAGGACGAGGATACCGACCTCGACACGGGTCACGACGCAGTGGTCGATCACGAGGAAAAGGAGGATTTCAGCCAAGCGGCCTGACGCCGGCTTGCACATTTCGAGGCACCTGGGGGCGGCACTCTCGCGCAAGTGTCGCCCCTCTTTTTGTGACCCGGCACCGCCCTTCCAGAGGGGAGGATGCTCACGCGGGTTCGCCTCAACCCAATCAGGAGAACGTGTCATGGCACAGACCACCGACAAGCCCTCGCCTGCCGACATCATCACCAACACCATCATCGACAAGCTCGAATCCGGGGTGCGTCCCTGGGTCAAGCCGTGGCGCCCCGGCCTTGGAGGCCGTCCGCTGCGCGCGACCGGCGATCCCTACAAGGGCATCAACTGCTTCTGGCTGTGGCTGTGCGCCGAGGGGGCCGGCTACAACTCGCGCACCTGGATGACGTACAAACAGGCGCAGGCCCTTGGCGGCCAGGTCCGCGAGGGCGAGCGGTCGCAGATCGCGATCTTCTACAAATCCTACAGCAAGACCGTCGAATCCGTCGTCACCGGCGACACGACCGACGAGATGCGGCGCGTGCTGCGCTCCTACGCCGTGTTCAACTGCGACCAGATCGACGGGCTGTCTCCCGACTTCTACCCGAGCCCTGTCAGCATCGTGCCCCCGGCCGATGCGCTCCCCGAGCGCGCGCAGCGCTTCCTCGATGCGCTGCCGGCTACGGTCCTCACGCGCGGCGATCGCGCGTTCTACGACCGCACCGCCGACAGCATCACCATGCCGCCCGTCGAGCTATTCTCGACCCGCGCCTACCACGCCGCCACGCTCGCCCATGAGGCAGGCCACTGGACCGGCCATCCCGACCGGCTCGATCGCACGTTCGGCAAGCGCTTCGGCGACGACGCCTACGCGTTCGAGGAGCTTTGCGCCGAGATGACCTCAGCGCTGCTCGGTGCCGATCTCGGTCTGCCGACGTCGCATATGGACGACCACGCCGCCTATATCGGCTCGTGGTTGAAGGTGCTGCGCAAGGACAGCCGCGCGATCATGACCGCTGCAGCGAAGGCAGAAGCGGCAGCCGGATATCTGCTCCGCGCAACCGGCCTCGACGCCTCGGCCGAACCCGAGGAACAGATCCGTGAAGCCGCATGACCGCTCCGGCCGCCCTCCCCCGACCTCGGCGCCTACCGGCGCTTCGTCGTGGCGTTCAGTGGCGGCAAGGACAGCCTTGCCGCCCTGGTCCGCCTCCTCAGCCTCGGCGTGCCGGCGCACGCGATCGAGCTGCACCATCATGATGTCGATGGCCACGGCCCGACCTTCATGGATTGGCCGTGCACGCCCGCCTATGTCCGCGCGATCGCCGACCACTTCGGCATCGCGCTCTACGTCTTGTGGCGCGAGGGCGGCTTCGCGCGCGAGCTGGCGCGCGACGACGCGCCGACCGCCCCGATCGCGTTCGAGACGCCGACCGGCATCGGCCGTGCCGGGGGCAGCGGCCCAGCCGGCACGCGCGGGATCTTTCCCCAGACGTCTCCCGATCTTCGGGTGCGCTGGTGCAGCCCCGCGCTGGTCATCACCGGCGAGCGCGCCGAGGAAAGTCCCTCGCGTGCACGCTATGCGACACTCGAGCCGCATCGCACATCGACCCTCGCGCGTGCGGTCGATCATTGGCGCCCGGTCCACGACTGGACCGAACGCCTGATCTGGGCCGCGATCGCGCAAGCGCGAATCCGTCCCCACCCGGCCTACGTCCTAGGTTGGGGCCGCCTTTCCTGCCGAGCCTGCATCTTCGGCTCGCCCGACCAATGGGCGACGCTCCGGCTCGTTTTCCCTGCCACCTTCCGACGGGTCGCGGCTCGCGAAGCCGCGAGCGGGAAGACGATCCATCGCTCGCTCACCGTCACGCAGCACGCTGATCGCGGCACGGCGTTCCCGGCTGCCACGCTCCATCCCGACGAATGGGCGCAAGCCGATGATCCGGTCTGGCGTCTCTCGATCCTGACGGATCGCTGGACGCTCCCTGCCAGCGCATTCGGCGACCATGCAGGCCCGCCATGAACGCCGCCACACGCGTCGATCTCATGGACCTGCTCGCTTCCACGCGGGAAGACCCGCTGTGGGAAGCCGAGAAATCGGGATGGCGCTGCTTCGTCATGGGCAACGACCAATGGCATTACCGCCGAGGGAGCAAGCTCCGCACGGCTTGGCAGTCCGGCTATGACGCGGCCTCACGATCCGCCGATCCTGTTGGCGGGATGCTGTGACCAAGGCCCCGTCCACGGAGGAGAGGGAGCCTTCGGCCTTTTGAGCGCGCCCTGGCGCTCAGGAGGTTCGGCCATGCTCTACGACACCCACTACCGCCACAATGAGGCATTGTCTCCCGACGCGCTCGGCACCCTGCCCGCAGCGCTCCATGCCCTGAACGCGGGCGTCGACGACTGCCGGCGTGCCGGCAAGCCGATCGACCGCGATGCGTCGATCCTGCTCCTGATCCGCAACCTGGCGTCCCTCGCCGAAAATGGCGCGCCCAGCACAAACGAACTGCGTCTGCGCTGTGCGGAAGACCGCAACAGCGTCGTCGCCGGATCCGCGCTGCTGGACATCGCCGGCAACAGCGTCGCCGGCGATGCAACGGCAAAACGGACCTTCCATCGGCAGGCACGCCTCGCGCTCGCTTCGCTCGCCGAGACGATCGGACTCGAGGCGCATGACGTCCGCATCGATACCGACATGAGCGGCATAGCGGACGACGGCACGACCGAGCTTCGCCACATCGATCTCTCGATCCGGGTCCGGCCGCACAGCTTCCTCCCCGACAGCGAGATCACCTTCAACCGCTGCCGGGGCGGCGAACACGCCGGCCCCGTTCAACGCGCGCCGATCGCCGAGCTGCTGGACATGAGCACGTTCCAGCGCCGGCTTACCGCGACGGTTGGCGACGTTGGCGCTCCGCGCCTCGCCGCTGCCGCCTGATCCTCACGTCACCGGAGACTTATCATGGGTTGGCTCTTCATGCGCGATATGGGCGGCTACGCCACCCCGCGCTCGTATCTCGACAACCAGTTCACCTACCAGCGCGACACGCATCGCCTGACCGTGCTGGCGTCCGCCATGGTCGGATCGACCTATTACGCCGCTTGCGAGCGCCTCGCGGACGACGCCGAACGGATCGTGTTCGGCATCGTCTGCCTCACCAAGACCAGCACCGGCGCGCGCGACGGCTGCACGTTCGGGTACAAGGATATGGATGAAACGGTCGGGCCGAACGAGAGCGAATGCCCGGCCGCGATCCTCGACGAGCTGACCGCCACGGACAGCGAATATGCTTTGGCCTGGCGTGCGCGGTGCCGCGCCAACCTGCTCGCGAAGAAGCTCGACCGGGCCAAGCCGACACCGAAGCCCGGGCAGACGATCATCTTCGATGAGCCCATGCGCTTCAGCGACGGTAGCGACCGCAGCCGCTTCGAGGTGGTCGCCAATCCCAAGGGCAAGACGCCGCTGTTCCGCGACCCGGAAAGCCGCGCGATCTGCCGCATCCCGGCATTTCGCAAACGGGCATACCGCATCGTTCATGCGGCGATCGTCGTAAGGGACGCAGCCAGTGGCTGATCGCCCGCCCGTCATCGCCGCCTGGGGTGCCGGCGTCGATTCCACCGCCATGATCGTCGAACTGGCGACACGCGGCGAGCCCATCGACATGGTTCTCTTCGCCGACCCCGGCGCCGAGAAGTCGGCGACCTATGCCTTCATCCCCGTGTTCCGGGCCTGGATGTCCGAACGCGGCATCCCGTCCGAGATCGTCCGCTACCAGCCCCGGAACTTCAAACACTGGCCGCCCTATGCGGGCATCGCCGAGAACATGCTGACCAAGGCCACCCTGCCCTCCGTGGTATTTGGTGGCGGGTCGTGCAGCCAGAAATGGAAGGCGGCCCCGCAAGATGCCTGGACCGCCCAGTGGGAACCCGCGCGCCGCTGCTGGGACGCAGGCGAGCGCGTCGTCAAGCTGATCGGCTACGACGCCTCGGGACGCGACACGCAGCGTTACCATCACGCGGTCGGGTGCGAGGATCCCCGCTACGCCTACCGCTACCCCTTGCGGGAATGGGAATGGGCGCGTGCCGACTGCGAGACACGCATCGCGCGCGCGGGCCTCCCTGTCCCGCCCAAGTCGAGGTGCTACTTCTGCGGCAGCATCAAGCCCGACGAGGTGCTGGAGCTTTCAGCCGATGAGCTGCGCATCATCGTGTTGATGGAGGCGTGCGCCAAGCCTCGCCTCCGCAACGTCGATGGCCTGTGGCGCAGGCCGGTGCTTGGCCGTCGCGGTGCGACGCCGCGTCCCGGCAGCATCACCGAGTTCATCCGCGAACGCGGCCTCCTCCCACCCGCAGAAGTCGACCGCATTATCGAGGACGCGCCGACCGCGCTGCTCGATTCCCAGACGGCACAGGCAGCGCTTCTCCCTGAGCAACGCGCCCCGATGGGGCGCTGGCTCGATGACTTTCACCGCGCATCCAGCGCGCTGAACGAAGACCGTCACCATGCCTAACCCGATCATCAAGCAATTCGTCGTGGAGGGATCCACGGCGTTTCCATTTGCCCTGCTGAACATCGATCAAAGCTGACCCGCGCGCGCCGCAGACGCGGCAGCGATCGCGAACCACACGATCGACGGCGACGCGAACCGCAAGATCATCCTCGCGACAGCCGCGAAATATGCGCCCAACCGCCAGGGCTGGATCACTAGTGGCTGGCGCGTGATCGACTGAAACAGTCTCCTGGAGGGGAGGTATCCTTTGGACAGATGAGCCTTGGGCTCATGCTCGAGAATGGATCATCACCATGCGCAGCGTTGCCGTTTACCTCGCCCAGCGGCTCTATGGCGGTCCCGAGGAAGGTGGCTGGTACTACGATGCCGGCGAGCTCTGCACCGACCCGGCGCTGACCGCCTTCGGCGTCACCTTTGCCGAGGGTCATGAGGACCGCGCACGGACAATGGCGCTGGAGGTTCAGGCGTATCTCGATAGCGATTGGAACGTCGGAGATCACGCGCGCGAGATCAGCAGCGTCCTCTCCGCTGGTCGCTTCGAGGCCCGCGTCCACGATGGCTAGCCCCCTCTCGCCTTTCCGGCCGAGCGTCCCCGCTACGGATGACCCGAACCGCTTGGGTCTCCCATTTTGCCACCTTCAGGAGTCCGGTCCCATGAAGACCTTCACCGAGTCCTTTGGAATACCCTGCCCATTACCGTGCGGAAATCACGGTCGAGGCGGAAGATGTCGTCAGCGCGTGGCCGCTCCGCTTGTCGATGCGTCGCATACGACCGACGGGTGGAAGAGCCTCGACACGGAGCATCCCACTTACGTCAGCGCTTGTCGCTGAAGGTGCGGACGTCGATCCTTGGCGCCTTGTCTCGGCGGCGATGCCTCCGTTCTGCCCGTCCCGGGCCTGTTCTTGCGAGGTGACGGCGTGCGCGGGCTATGCCGCGACCCGGAGCGAGGATCTGGTCGACAGCTTGCGCATCATGATCGATGCGATCGGCGCCGATGGAGCGCCCACGGATCACCCCAGCGGCGATGGTCCGCTTGTGTGCAACGGGGCAGGCACTTCTCGACGACATTGCGACGTTCGGATTGAGCCCCACTTCAACCGTAGCAGCAAGCGTGGTCACGTCTGCGCCCGACGCCACCTGACTTGCCGTAGCCTTCCGCCAGAGGGATGCGGCACATGGGCGGCCGCGAGACCCCCGCAACCGCAAAAATCCGGGCCGAGTTGCCGCTGTGCGGCTGCCCGCACCACCCCGGTTTTTGCGGTTTCCCTTCGCTGCGCTTGCGGTGCGGGCGCCTCTTATTCGGCCGCCCAGGAGGTGCGCATTCGGCGGATAGGCCGCCGGCCTCGATCAGATGAAGGGCTCGACCCCATGACCACTTCCCTCGCTGCCGCACTCTCCGCCCTGGAGCTTGGACACCTCGAACCCCGCGCCGAAGACGTCTCGGGCATGTGCCCGCCCTCGACCGACGCACTGGAGCAGACCACCACCGCCATCTGGAGCGACCTGTTCGCAACCCTCCAGAATACGTCGCTCGAACGCGACATCGAGGAGATGGGCTGGGGCCTGGTCAACCTCTTCCACCGGGCCGCGGCCAAGAAGCACGCGACGATCGATCGTCTCACCGACGAGATCAGGCTCCTCCTGGCCGAGCAGGACGGTTCGGAGATCAACACCGCCAACCTCGAGGACAAGATCGACTTCGCCAAGAAGATCGAGGAAGCCGCCACCTGCTACGAACACATGCGCGACACCGCAGCGGCACACTACATCCGCGAAACCGGCCGTTCCTGGATCCCGTCGACCGGCAACCGCATTTCGCTCGGGGTGACGTCGGCAATTGTTGACGGACGCGCCTTCCTTCAGGCTCGCCGCGAGCGGGTCCGCGACGCCAACACGGCACAGGGCACCCCGGTCGTGTTTGCCGGGGGACGGCTGACCTTCCGGACCGACGAGGACATGAAGGCGTTTGGCGACAATCTACTGCGCACCCTGGGCGCGGTTCGGGAGCGCGTCGGCGACATGTATCTCGTCCATGGCGGCGACATGAAGGGCATCGAGCGCATCGCGGCGTCGTGGGCCGAACAGCACGGTATCCAGCAAGTCCGCTTCGGTCTCGATCGCAAGCTGGGTGACCGCGCCGGCTTCCGTCGCAACGAGCAGATGCTCTCGCTGAAACCCCGCTACGTCATCGCCTTCCAGGGCAACGGCGTAACCGAGCGATTGGTGATCGACGCCAAGAAGGCCGGCATCCGCGTGGTGGATCGTCGCGGTCCGCTCGGCACCCCGCCCGCAGCGCAGAACGCTCAGCGCGACCGACAGGTCGCCTGAGCTAAGGCATGGCCGCTGGCACGCCAGCGGCCAAGCCCGTTGCGTTTTGCCGAAGGATTATTGACCTCGCACCCACGCGAACATCGCGTTCAGGAGAGCCAGCACCTGGTTCCTGTCGATGATGGACAATCCGTTCAATCTGCACTATGTAGGCAATCGTAGTTGGAGGCGATGATGAGCGAAGCGGCACTGACGTTGGACGTGGCTGAGGTGCAGGCCGTCCTGCGTGGACGCAACCCGCGCGCGCCGGCCGCCGAGATCAAGACCATGGCCCGGATCGTCTCGATCGCGGTCGACGTCATGTCGGGGCTTCCGGCGGTCAATCTGCGCGGGGAGGCCCGCGAGCACAAGCTGCGCGTGGCGCTGGAGCAGGTCGCTCGCCAGTTCATGCCAGCCGAGACGACGAACGAGCCCGTTGAGCGGACGCGGGGCAGCGGTCTTGGCGAGGTGATCAGCCTGAGCGAAGGGCGTGCTCGTCTTGCCGCCTATGCGGCCCCGAAAGCGATCGAAGACTGGGCGGGACCCGTGGGTGGTGCCAGCGACATCGAGGCGCAGATCGGCGTCAAGCGAACGACGCTCAACACCTGGTACAAGCAAGGGGCGATCATCGGTCTGCTCCGCGGACAGCGCAAGCTGGCCTATCCGCTCGAGCAGTTCATCGACGGCCGTCCCCTCCAAGGCATCGCCGACGTCCTGGCGGTCGCGCCGGACGCGCGCTCGGCATGGCTCTGGATGCGGCAGCCGCATGGTGCGCTGAATGGAGAAACGCCACTCGCGGCGCTGCGCGCGGCAAAGCAGGACAAGGTCAGCGCGGTTGCCTTGCGGGACTTCGACCGCGAAATCGACTAGTCGCGCGGGAATGGCGCTCGACCCGAAGATCCTCACATCACTGACGCGCCGGGTCGAGCCGGTCGACTATCTGCGTGTTACGCCGTGGACGCGGCGCAGCACGCCGCTTGGCATGGGCTTTGGCGAGACCCGGTTCGCCAGTCCCGGCAAGACCTTCAGGCTGCTCTACATCGCCGAGGATCTCGCGACCTCTCTTGCCGAGGCGATCATCCGCGACCGTTTCGAGGGAAAGACCGTCCGCGAACTGGCCCAGTCGGACATCGCCGATTGGGGCGTATGTGCGGTTTCGGCGACCCGGCCGCTCCGGCTGCTCACACTGCGCGGCGACGCCTGCTTCAAGCTCGGCATCTCAACCGACATCGTGGGCGCCAAGCGCCACCATGAGGCGCGTGCCTTCAACAAAGCGCTGTATGACACGACCGATCTCGATGGGATCATCTACCACTCCCGGCTCCGCAAGAAGAACTGCATCGCGATCTACGACCGTGCGGTGACGCCTGGATTGAGCGCGCAGCCAGTGGTTCAGCTCGAGCGGCTTGCCGCTCTGGTCCCTGCCCTCAAGACCCTCAAGACTACCCTGATCTGACATATTGCGGGTTTGCGGCTCAGGATTTCCTGGCGTCTCCCGGCGCAGCCGGGACCGTCGCTCTATTCCGCTTCACGTCACCGAGCCCGTGTCGGTCTCGGCCCTGTCGGGTGACGATCGACTGACGGGGGCGCTGCCGCGCCCAAATCGCGATTCCGACCCAAAGCGGTCCCGTGGAGCGAGGCCGGAGGCTGCTCCAAGCCGTGTGCCTCTCTGACAGGGCGCACATTACCTCACCGCCATGGTCCCCAGGCCGGCTTTACCGCGCGATGCCAAGGAGGGATGCCCTGTCGGCATCATGACAGCCGCGCTCGAGACCTGTCGTCTTGGCGGGACGCTGCGCAGCACGGACCATCCCATCGTCATCTCGACAACCACAACGCGCGCGCGCCGTGACAGCAAGGGCGGCACCAAGGTCCACGCCGGAACCGGCATCCTTCACGTCGGCACTGGCGCAGTGCGGACGCATCGGCGAGGGAAGATGTCAGAGCTGCCCCGGGTAGCTGGACCGAGGCATGATGACACTGCCGGACGAGCGACGCGACAAAGGCGACCTGCTTCCCGGATCCTTGTCCATTGCCCGCCAGTGGGGGTCCATCCCCTCTCTTTCCTGAACGACCTAATCCGGCCGTCCACCCCCTCCAACCCGCGATCATAAGGGCCGAGTTGCCGCTTACGCGGCTGCCCGCACCACCCCTTTGATCGGGGTTCCCCTTCGCGTCTTCGCGCTTTCGGTGGAGAGGCCGTCCTGACCGTCTTTTTTGGTGTTCAGTCGAGGGGACGAACCCCCGGCGAGCACAAAAAGGAACCTCGAAATGCAGAACCTCGTCATCCTCGCCGGCAACGTCGGCGCCACGCCTGAAGTCCGCACCACCCAGGGCGGCGCCAAGATCACCAACTTCTCCCTCGCCACCTCGCGCCCCAAGCGCGACAGCGACGGCAAGACCATGAAGGATGGCGAAGGTCGCCGGGTCGAGGACACCGAATGGCACCGCATCACCTGCTTCAACGGCGTCGGCAAGACCGTCGCCCAGTATGTCGAGAAGGGCCAGAAGGTCATGGTCCGGGGCCGCATCCACTACACCCGCTGGACCGACGATCAGAACATCGAGCGCTACGGTGTCGAGATCATCGCCGACGAGGTGACCTTCCTCTCCTACGGCAAGAACCGCCAGCAGCAGCAGGGCGGCACGCAGGACCACGGCGGTCTGGACGACGATGACGTCCCCTTCTGACCAAAGGCAGAACCGGCCCGGAGCTAACGCTCCGGGCCTCTTTTCCGCGTTCACGCTTGCCGCGTCCCCTCCCCGCGTCGCACGATGCTGCTTTGCTCGCCTGTGTCGGCGAGTTCACTAGGGAGATGAGCATGCAGCGAACATGGCTGGTTCTGGCAGGTGCCTTGGCGCCCGCTGCTTGCGGGAAATCCGTGAAGGGCACCTACAACATGGTCAATGGGCCATCGCCGGGTGTCGTTGCCACGTTCGGCGACAAGACGTTCTCCCTCTTCAGCGGCGCCAGCGGAATTTACGAGGCCAGCGGTGACACGGTGATCCTCTCCGGCATGTCGCTGACCGGCAGCTACAAAATCGACGGTGACAAACTGGTCGGCGATCGGTTCACCTTCGTCCGCCGGGATCCTGGCGACAAAAGCTCGATCAATCAGGGGCCGCGTGGAGGATCGTTCGATCATGCGACCGGGGCCAGCTCCACTCTGGTATCAGGCAAAAACTAGGCTGCGGGCGTCTCCCGGCTGCCGCCGGGACCGTCGCTCTATTCCGCTTCGCTCCACCGAGCCCGTGGCCGGTCTCGGCCCATTCGGGTGACGATCGACTGACGGGCGCGCAGCGCGCGAGGAAACTCTTTTCTGAAAAGCGGCAATTCCTTTCCATCCTGGACCAAGCCAGGGCGGTCTTGATGCCCCGCACGCTTTCCTGATCGGCAGAGGGACGCAGAGGGGGAACGGTGTCGGGCGGGTGTCCACCATCCTCGCGAGGGGCGTCACCGGCGACCCAGCGCTGAGCACGACACTCCGGGCAGGCGGGCTTCACCCCGCTCTTGAAGGCGCAATCCTTGGGCCGGGTCAGGGCCTTGTACGATCAACCCGCAAGGGGTCCGGACGCTACGCTAACGGCTTTCTTGCCTGCGGCAACAAAGTGATCGCGGCCCCTCCCCGTCCTGTCGGGCGCCTGTCGAGCGGGGATGAACCCCCCGGCATCAGGAGCCTCGGACATGTTCAACGATATCTGGATCGCCCGCAAAAACGCCATGAGCCTCGCACGGACTCTAATGGTTGCCACCATGGTCATCGCCGTCGGCACGCAATACGCCGTCATCACCGCCGAAGATCACGACAGTTCGCTCACGATCGTCAACGAATACGATCCTTTCGCCTGATCCTCGGGGGGGCTTCGGCCCCCCTCCCCTTCCCCCTCGCCGAACGTGACCGGAGCGGGCATCGAGCCCGCCCCGGCCCCGCTGCGCAATCACGACAGCGGCGCTGGGGCGATGGTCTCCTGCCGCCTTCCGCTCCCTGCCCTGGTGCGGGGCCCTAATCCCAGCCGTATCGCGTCAGGACGCGGGTACTCAGCTCCACGCCGTCCGGACAGGCGGCAGTTCCTCGAACACCTTCATCAGCCGGGGGTCGCGCAGCAGCGTCACCCATTCACGGCCATAGGTTCGCGACGCCAGATAGAAGGTCGATCCTTCGCATTCGACCATCCGGCAACGCTCCAGCTTGTCGACCAGCGAATAGTCAGAGCCGTGGCGTGCCACGATGTCCTCCAGCTCGGCTCGCATCAGTGTCCCGCATTTGCAGCAGCGGATGCGGACGAGCGCTTTTATCCGGAGCATCTCGCCGGCGCTGTGCATCCAGCGGGGCCACAGGCCAACGATATTGACAGCCGTTTCCATGATCGAACGATACGCCGCGATCGGCGCGGTCGTCCAGCATCAGGGTCGCCATGAAGTCTCCTCCCTGTCGACGATCCGTAGGGCATTTCGGGCTCCCACGTCCTGGCCGGGGCGCTCACCCGCGCAAGCCCGCAAGCGGGCTTCTCCACTCCGTTTCGACCCTACGGGTGCGCGAGCGACCTATGCTCCGGCCGTCCTGTCGCCTGTCGAAAGGCCCCGATCGTCGGGGTCAATGGCAGGAGACCATCATGGCCGAGCAAACGCATCAACCAGACCGCGCCAAGGGTGGCGCAGCGGAGATCAGCCGCCTCAACGACTGGCTGCGCGAGCATCTCACCGCGCCGGGCAACAACCGCGTCGTGATGACCAGGGGGATCGCGGACCTGATCGGCGACGTCAGCCTCTTCCGCAACTTCCGCAAGCGGGCGGAACTGCTCCGCGCGGTTCGCGACTTCGAGGCCTTCGATGACGCGATCGATCCCTACGGCGAGCACGATCTGGGCCGGTTCCTGTTCGAGGGCGCCGACTGCCACTGGAAGATCGATTACTACAACAACGATCTGACCGCAGGCTCGGAGAATCCGGCTGATCCGTTCCAGACCACGCGTGTTCTGACCATCATGCGGGTCGATGAACGATGACCGACCTGGCCCCGGCGCTCGGGCGTCGGGGCCCTCTCCTTTGCGTCCATGGTGCTAGGTCATGAACCTTAGCCCCCTCCCCTGCCCTTCCGTCTCGGTTCAACGTCGGAGAAGCACTGTCGTCGACGTCTCTCGATCGTGTCGCTCGGGCCCGGCCAGCGTCAAGGATGCGCGGTTCCCCCAATTTTACCGCAGCCTACGGGTCGCTTGCGCTCGCTACGGCCCCCGGAAAATCGGCACCCCCGCGCCCCGCTGGCGCGGCCGCTACGCGGTCCCTGACCCCGACCGGTCCCGATCGTCGGTCGGCATCCGCCCCAAACGAGCAGACGGAGGTTCATATGTACACGCAAACAGCACGCATCCAGGCATGGCTCTTAGAGCTCTCTAGCATCCAAGCGGAGTCGCAGTTCAGGGAATGCCCATGCCGGCAATACAGCCTGCGCGGAGGCGAGCACGCAAGATCAAACCCTTCTGGGAGGAATGATCGTCAACGGGGCGGTGCCCCCGCCCCGTTTTCTGTTTGGCAATTGAACCGTAAGCTGCGTCGTCGATCCGTTTGCCGGGAGAGGTCGTAGGGTGGCAAAGATCGCAAGGCGAGCGTGGGCAACGCTCGGTGCTTGGAGAGGTGAGCGGTACCGCCTAAACGCATGTGGGTAGCTCGGTGGTAGCAACCTGATAGCTACATGGTTGCTGCAAGCGTTGGGCCTTTCCTTGGCGGCGGAAACTTTACGTTGCCGTCTGCGGCAGGGGATGCTGGCGGTTGTTCACGTTAATGATAGTCTGCGTTGACGTGGCTGTAAATCGAGTGGTCGCTACCCGCTACCAACCTGGTAGCCGCCAGATCGCAACTAGCGTCATCGTTTGTAGCGGCCCAACCGCGATCCGATAG
Source organism: Parasphingomonas frigoris (assembly GCF_036663815.1). Classification (NCBI taxonomy): domain Bacteria; kingdom Pseudomonadati; phylum Pseudomonadota; class Alphaproteobacteria; order Sphingomonadales; family Sphingomonadaceae; genus Parasphingomonas; species Parasphingomonas frigoris. The sequence continues at coordinate 15,010 of NZ_JAXOJQ010000016.1, forward strand.
CAACCAAAAAGCAACGCGGTAGCCTTCAGGACGCAACCACGACGCTGCAAGGACGCTCGCAGGCCGCAACCTTGTAGCGTCTGTGTTGCAACAAAGCAGCTAGACACAAGCGTGCAGCTCGCGATATGCACGCTTCCTGATCGTAAGGTGCTGCATGGTAGCAACCTGGTCGCAGGCGGAGAGCAACATGCCAGTCATCAGCTTCGTGTCGCCGAAAGGTGGGGTGGGGAAAACCACCGCAACGCTGTTGCTCGCCGGAGAGCTTGCCGACGCCGGGGGCACCGTACGGCTTATCGATGCCGACCCGAACCTACCGCTGGTCGACTGGGCTCAGCTGCCGGGACGGCCGGAGACGATCACCGTCGTTGGCTGCCGAGATGAAAACGCCATCATCGACGAGATCGAGAGGGGGGTGTCCGAGGCGCGTTTCACGCTCGTCGATCTCGAGGGCGCCGCTACCGCGACAGTCACGTTCGCGATAGCACAAAGCGACCTTGTGATCATTCCGTGCAAGGGGTCGCATCTGGACGCTACCCAAGCTGCCCGCGCCATCAAACTCGTCAAGCAGACGGCGCGAGGTACGCGAACGGATATCGATTACGCGATCTTGTTCAGCCAGATCCCACCAGCGCTGCGCTCGAATAACCAAAAGGACATCGCGGAGCAGTTCAACGACGCTGAAATTCCCGTCCTTCCGGTGATGATCTACAACCGTGAAGCCTATCGCGCGATGTTCGCTGCGGGCGGGACGCTTCGCACGATTGACGACAAAGGCGTCGGGAATATGAAAGCAGCGCTCGAGAATGCCGAGACTTTCGCGACGGCCGTGATCGCCCGGCTTCGTAAAGCCCGCGCGGTGAAGGAAGCAGCATGACCAGGACCAGGCTCGACCTTTCGGAGTTCAATGAGACGCCGCCGAACAAGGACCCGGCCAAGCTGCGTGAAATCAGCGACGGTGCGGGCTTTCCATCCCGCCCGGCCGTCCCGGCCGTCGTTACACCGGCCCCGTTGGACGTTCAGCAGCCCGCGACGTTCCAGCGTCCTCCGCGCGCCTCCGGCAATCGCAACATCGCCATCAACGTACGGGTGGATCCCGAGACCGCTGCCAGGCTCTACGCGCTTCGCGACGCCGACCCGACGCGCAAACGCGTGCTCGCAGATGTCGTAGCGGATGCAACTATCCTACTCTACGAGCGCGAACTGGGGGGCAAGACCCAGTAGCCGAGGGGGGAGGGGAGGACCCTCCTATCTGCGGCCGAGCCAACTTAACGGCTCAACTGGCAAACCCAGCTGCGCGCGGCAATTAGGCCGATTGGAGGCTGGCGCGTTGGACTGTTCCGGTTGGTTTATCCGGATAACTGTTCCTGTCGAGTTCCGGAGTGAGCCTTGCCGACCAATGCCTTTCATCGCTGGATCATAGACAGCGCGACCGACTTCGCGATCATCGCGACCGACCGGCAGGGCAGGGTGACCGCCTGGAACGAGGGCGCGCGGCTCATCCTCGGGTGGAGTGAGGAGGAGATGCTCGGTCAGTCCGCCGACCGCATCTTTACCCCCGAAGACAACGCGATCGCGCGGCCGGACGTAGAGATGCACGAGGCGCTTACGGCCGGGGTCGGCAACGACGAGCGCTGGCACCTTCGCAAGAATGGCGAGCGTTTCTGGGCCGCCGGGCAGATGACGGTGCTTCGCGACGATGCGGACGACGCCATCGGCTTTGTGAAGGTGCTTCGCGACCGGACCGAGCAGAAACTGGCAACCGAGGGTCTTCGCGGCAGCCAAAGCAACATCCGTCTGCTGCTCGATTCCATGATCGAGGGCTTTTACGCGGTCGACACCGACGGCGTCACGACACTGTGCAACGCCGCGTTCGTGCGCATGATGGGTTTCGCGCGCGAGGAGGATGCCATCGGACGCAAGCTCCACGACATCATCCACCATCATCACCCCGATGGCTCACCCTACGACGTCGCCGACTGTCCGATCTACGCTTGCGCCCAGGACGGTACGAGGGCGCATATCCGTGACGAGCTGTTCTTCCCGGTCGATGGTACAGCGCCCCTGCGCGTCGACTATCAGGTCATCCCGCTGGTCAGCGGCGGCGAGCACCAGGGCGCGATCTGCACCTTTGTGCCCGTCACTGATGAACGCGACGCGTCGGAGCGGCTGAGGCTCGCGCTCGACGCCGGCGCGATCGTTGGAACATGGGTCTGGGATGTTCCGGCTGATATTTTCGTAGCCGACGAACGGTTCGCACGGTCGTTCGGGCTTTCGCCCGATTTGTGTCGCTCAGGCCTGCCGTTCGAGGAGGTTACCGCATCGATCCATGCCGATGATCAGGCGCGTGTCGGCCAGGCAATTCAGACAGCGCTTACCGTCGGCGGGCCGTATCGGTGCGAGTATCGCGTCCTCCAGCATGACGGCGTCTACCGCTGGATCGAAGCCAACGGACGCGTGGAGCTTGACGGACATGGCAATGCGATACGCTTCCCAGGTGTCCTCCTCAATATCGGGGTACGGCGTGAGGCTGAATCCGCGCGCGACCGGATCACGGCACTGCTACATACCTTCACCGAAGCGGTACCGGGCGTCATCTACGCAAAGGATCGCGCCGGACGTTTCCTTGTCGGAAACCGGGGAACGAGCGAACTGCTCGGCAAATCGCCCGATGACTATATCGGCAAGACCGACGCGGAAGTGCTCGACGATCAGGACGAGGCCGAGCGGCTGATGGCGACGGATCGCCGGATCATGGAGAGCGGCCAGGAGCAGCAAGCGGAAGAGGATGTCCGGCTTCCGGACGGTACACCGGCCGTCTGGCTGTCAACGAAGGCGCCCCTGCGCGACATCGACGGGGATGTCATCGGGCTGGTCGGATCCTCCGTCGACATCACGCGGCTGAAACGGGCAGAGGCCGAGGTCCGCGACCTCAACCGCACGCTCGAGCAGCGCGTCACGGATGCGATCGCTGAACGCGAAAGGATCGAGGAGGCCCTGCGCCAATCTCAGAAGATGGAAGCGGTCGGACAACTCACCGGCGGGCTGGCGCATGACTTCAACAATCTGCTGACCGGTATGATGGGCAATCTCGAGTTGCTGCAAATGAGGATCGCACGAGGGCGACTTAACGATATCGAGCGGTTCATCCTCGCGGCGCAAGGTGCCGGCCGGAGGGCGGCCTCGCTGACCCAGCGCCTACTGGCGTTCTCCCGTCGCCAGACGCTCGATCCCAAGCCGACCGACGTGAACCGTCTGATCGCCGGCATGGAAGATCTGCTGCGCCGCACGGTCGGGCCCACCAACACGATCGAGGTGGTCGGCGCGGCGGGCCTATGGACCGCCAATATCGATGCAGGGCAGCTCGAAAATGCGCTGCTCAATCTGTGCATCAACGCGCGCGACGCCATGCCCGATGGCGGACGCCTGACGATCGAAACGGGCAACAAATGGCTCGACGACCGGTCTTCAAAGGAGCGCGACCTGCCTCCCGGTCAATATCTGTCGATCTGCGTTTCCGACACCGGTACTGGGATGTCGGCCGAGACGATCGAGCGTGCGTTCGAGCCGTTCTATACCACCAAGCCGCTGGGACAGGGCACGGGCCTCGGTCTATCCATGATCTACGGTTTCGCCCGGCAGTCGGGTGGCCAGGTGCGCATCTATTCCGAGGTCGGTGCCGGCACGACGATGTGCATCTATCTCCCCAGGCATCATGGTGACGCGGACGCCATCGAGGTCGATCCGGAGACCGCCCGCTCGGATAGCGGGAGCGGACAAACGGTGCTGATCGTCGATGATGAAGCGACGATCCGCCATCTTGTCGACGAGGTGCTGGAAGACCTGGGTTATACCGTGATCGGTGCCGCGGATGGCGCTGCTGGATTGAAGGTGCTGCAGTCTGGCGCTCGGATCGAGCTGTTGATCACCGACGTCGGTTTGCCGAACGGCATGAATGGTCGCCAGGTTGCGGACGCTGCCCGATCGCTACGTCCCGATCTGAAAGTGCTTTTCATCACGGGCTATGCGGAAAACGCGGCCGTCGGGAATGGTCATCTCGAACCAGGCATGGCGCTCCTGACCAAACCTTTCACCATGGAGGCACTGGGGACCAAGGTCGCCGATATGCTAAAGCGCCCGGGCTGACCGAAGGCAGCGTTCCGGCGCAGACGGTCGCTGGAAGCAAGGAGTCCCGCCTGCTGTTCGCCTGCGCGGGGCGACGACAGCATTCGGGCGCGACCGCGGCAGCTGACGTTTGGCCGTGCTCTACCGTCGCGAGGAGGTACCGGAAGCGTAGGGCAGGGGGCAGCGCGCTCCTGCCATCGGTCCGGATCAGGCCTTACGTAAGCGACGTTAGATTGGCTGCGACCGCCTTACCGCCATGGTCCGAAAGTGCTTGAGCGATCACCCGGGCATCGGCTTTCTCGATCGCGCCAATTTTTACCCGATCCAGCGCGGCGAGCAGGACAGGACGGCCAGCATCCCGGGCCGCGATCTCGATCGCCTTAGCCCGCTGATCGAGTGCTGCAAGCTCTTCCCGCAGTGTCTCGCGTCGTGCCTCGATCGTGGCGAGATCGTCGGGCTTGGCGGCGGATCTTGGCATCTGTTTCACTCCGTACGAGGGTGGCGGCTAATCATCTGGCTGGTGAACGATGGACGGCAATCGCCAGGCAAGGCGATCGCTGCCGGTGGCTAAGCAAAGCTCTATCGGACTCAGAATACGCTCGATGAAGTAGCCATCAGGCTTCTTCCGATCAAGGTGAAAGCCAATGTCGTCTAGATCAACATATCAACAGTCACACTACTCCGCGATATGGAGTGATTTCAATCCAAAGGTATTGTTGTTCGAGAGAGGTACGGCTTTTAATAGGGATGGCAGGATATGCCTCACGGCACCAATGTTGAACATTGGTTTGTGAGGCGCCGCTGCACGGGGCTTTCGAGATGAATGTAGGTCTTCGGTTGAAGGACGAGTTGGTCGCCGAGATCGACCGCGTTGCCGTAGCGAACGGGCAGACCCGCAGCAGCTGGATGGCAAACGTCCTGGCCAGCGCAGTGCTGGCGCCAAAGAACGATGAACTTCCCGTGATGCCAACTCAGGGGAGGGGGCATCCTGAGGACATGATCCGCGTGACGGTGCGGCTCGACCGAAGAGAGATCGAGGGCATCGACACCGTGGCGGCGCCGATTGGGATGACGCGAAACGAATGGATCAAACGCACGCTTCGCTGGCAGCTCTGGGACAGGGCGGGCATGCTGAGGCTGGCTCCGGCCACTCAGGCTGAGATTGTCAGATTGCGAAAGCAGGTGCTTCTGATTGGCCGGAACATCAACCAGGCGGTCCATGCGATGAACGCCGCGAACCAGCCCGAAAGCTCGCTCGACATCGCTCGCATCGCTGGTTCGTTCCTCGAGAAATGTGACGAGCTGAAGACGTTGCTATTTACGACCCGGCTGTCCCTGTCTGCCTCGATCGGGGCTGAGGTCGGGTACTGGACCGAAAACTATCGAGCGAACGGAGCATGAGCTTCCGCTTCTCGTCCGGCACGATGGACTCGATGGCGGGCGTTTTCGCGCCGCCCAAGAAGTATCGCCTCGGAACCGGCGGCGGCAGCGCGAAGGGTCCGAAAACCGGCGGCACGATGCTCGGCTTGGCGGTCGCATCGGTGTTCCCGAAACCCGCATCATCGACGATCAAACCGCGCCCCGGTGCGCAGGCGAAACACGCCTTCGGGGGCGGATCGCAGGCCCGGGTGAACGGCCGTGCCGTTACGACCCTGGATCGCACGTCGCGTCGCGTTCCGGAGGTCATGGTGCGGATCACGGGGCGTCAGCACGGTGGCGGACACGTCCTCGCCAACTTCGCATATATCAGCCGACTGGGGCACGGGCCTGACGAGGAACTTGGGCTTGAGACGAGCGAGGGTGTCGTCCTGAGGGACGGACGCGACATGCAGATCCTCGCGAAGGACTGGCATAATTTCGAGATGGATGGGGACGCCCGACGTAAGGGTGCGACGTCCATATCGATGATCCTTTCGATGCCGACAGGCACCGATCCCCAGCGACTTAAAGCGGCCGCCCTGGACTTCGCACGCGAGGAATTTGCGAACCGGTCATGGGTCGCAGGCCTCCACGTCGATCGCGACCACCCCCACGTTCATATCACGATCGCGCGTCGCGATTTTGATGGGCGCCGCTTTCATCCGGACCGGGACGATCTGTTTCGATGGCGGCAACGGTTCGCCGAGAAACTCCGCGAACGCGGCATTGAGGCCAATGCCACGCCGACCAGGGCGCGGGGTATCGACCCCGCGCACGAGCACATCGCGGTGCAGAAAATGCGTGACAAGGGCCAAGTTCCCCGGCTGGATAGGAGCCGTGCAGAGCGCGCCCAGCGCCTCTGCGACCACGGTGATCCCGACCCGGTCGAGGCTATTCTTTCTAGTCGGCAGGCGACGGTTCGCGCCACCTATATGCGATCCGTCGAGGAGCTGTCGGCCTCGCCGTCCTTGGCTGACCAGGTGGTCGCACAGAGCCTTAAACGGTTCTTGGCAGCATTGCCGCCGCCCGAACCCAACTCCGCCCGGGCAGTGCGTTGGGCTTCACCTACCCGCGTTCGCGACGGCGCGATTATCGACGTTCAGACGCGCCCGGCTGCTGCGGGCATTGGGCTTGATCCGATCGCAGCCGCACTGGAGCGTTCGCGCGCAATGCGTGAAAAGCTTGAGGCCAAGCAGGTCTTCCAGGAGAAGCTCGACCCGGCCGAAGACACACCGCTTGAACGCCGACCTTCGGGAGTATCTGACCGCCTTCGCTCGCTTATGGACGAAGCCGAAAGGCAGTTCACGACACCGATCCCGAGCAAGCCCGAGGAGGTTCTTCGCGAGATCATGGATCGCGATCGCGCAGCCCGGGACCGAGAGCGTTCGCCAGATAGGGATGGACTACAACGTTGAGTACGGACCAGGTAGGCGTTGCTCTGGCAGGGGTTCTGGACGCCTTGACGCTCGTCCAGGAGCAGCTCGACGCAGTGACCGAAAGCGGCCACCGCATCGAGGCGACGCAACGAGAGATCATGAACAGGCTCGACACGATCGATGCGGGCCAGGCCGCAGTGACGGATCTGACGCCAATTCTGGAGATGAATCTCGGACGATCGATTGACGATCGTGAGATCATGAGAACGCATCTCGGTACGATCGCAGTGGCGATAGGCTTTGCCCATTCCGCCGCTAACGGTAACCGGGCACCTCTGCCTGTCGCAGTTGCCAGCGATCCGCTCCTCGAGCGCTTCATCCTGACTCAGCCGGCGGATCTATCATCGAACGAGCGCGCCTTAACGGACTGGCGCAAGGCCGCGGCAGCCGCCAGCACGGCGGAACTCATTGCTCTCCTGAGCCGGCAGTATCAGGCCTCCCCAACGGATACCGCGGAGACCCGGGTCCTGCGCTACCGCCTCGCGGCACTCACGCGGGCAGAAATTAAGGGGAGGGGTGTCAAGCCACCGGCACCGCCACACGCCACCGTTGCGACCGATCGAACGGCTTCGGCTTGCATGATCCGGTCTCACGAACTCGTCGAGCTATGGCGAGCAGGAGAAAGCACGGCGCTCTACGGCGAACCCGAACTGGCGGGCGCAATCGATCTCTTCGACGATGCCGAGCGTCGGCTGGGGCCCGCCACCGGCGAGCATTCCCCGCGCGAACTGGTCTCCCTTCACACCGATCTGGCCACCCGCATCGAGGCAGGCGATCGCCCGAGCACCGGCGACGGCCGGTCTACTTCCAGCATCGAACGTGCGCCTGGGGCCGAGCCTGCAAAGGACCGTTAGACGGCCTTCGGACGGACACGCCGCCTCATCGATCCACCGCCTTTCAAACCAGATTCCCAAGAGCGGACAATCTGACGAGGGGTTTTGACACGTTCAAGCACTTCGAAATCCGGGCAGGGCGGTGGTGGTGTCAA
>NZ_JAXOJQ010000017.1:0-22807 GCF_036663815.1 Parasphingomonas frigoris
GTAGAACAGCGCGCCTTGTGCCATCTGCCGACCCATCATGACCGTGATCCCCTGCCGCCTTGCAGGAGTGAATCACGCCCTCGTCACCGTCGCAAGCAGCCATTTTTCAACAGCCTCACCTGTTTGTCGCACAGTCGTGATTGAGACCGGGTTTTCCACACATCGGACCGGCAAATGGCGCTGATGGGAGGAGAGCGGAGCGGCTGCTTTCGGCAAACGCTGAGCCCAAACGGACAATCGTCATCGCACCTCATGCGCGAGGCCTGAGCCCCCCGCCTGCGCATGCAGCCAACAATTTAAGCGGTTTGGCAGAAGCTCCCTGACCTACTGGATGCAACGGTACCCCAGCCAACGCGCCTCCAGTTCGCGAAGCTCTCGGGTTAGGGTTCTAATCACCGCTAGCTTCCTCCATTTTTTGCAGTCAAGAAACCTAAATCATTGCAGCGGGTTCAAAGCTCATGCCGCTTTCAACCGTCCCCTACGCCATCGTCGTTGAAGACGATCCGATCATCATGATGGAAACGGTATTCATCCTCGAAGATGCCGGGTTTCGCGTTTACGAAAGCTTCAACGGCGACGAAGCGATCCTGCATCTTACGAAGCATTGGGAAAGCACTGTGTTGTTGTTCTCCGACGTCGATATGCCCGGAAGCATGAACGGGTTCGCCCTTGCGCGGCACGTAGCTGAGCACTGGCCGCTGATCGAGATCGTAATTGCCTCGGGGCATACACTTCCGGCGGATGGGGACATGCCGAAAAAGGCAACATTTCTTACGAAGCCCTTCAACCAACGAATGGTGCACGAGCACCTCAGCCAAATCCTGCCGGATGAGAAAAAGCCCGAGCCATTGAAGAAAGCCGTCTAGCTTCAGTGTCGTCGGTCCGTAGCTGCCAGCGCTGTGACTATGTTTCCCGCGCCCGCTACGACTGTCACGTTTACAAAGACAGCCGTGATCGTTTGATGCGAAGCGTGACGATCAACCCTGCGTTCGACCAGTCATAGTCCATGTTACCACCGAGCTGGCTGGTGACGGTACGCCTGATCAGCTTGCTGCCATATCCCTCGGGGCCATCGGGCGGCGATACCGACGGGCCGCCGCGTTCCAACCAGGTCAGAACGATCTGCTCAGACTCGGACTCGGATGCGCTGGTGATGTCAAGCGTGCCGGTCGCGTCCGAAAGCGATCCGTACTTCATCGAGTTGGTGGCGAGCTCGTGGATCACTAGCGCAATTCCCGTGGCCGCGGTCTCGCCCACCGCAGTGCGTTCGACGGCAACACGGATCCGCCCTTTGAACGCGCCGAGATCGTCATAGGGGGCGAGCAGAATCGACAGCAGATCCCCGAGCAACGCTGCTTTGGCTTTGCCGCCGACAAGCGGACGGACAAGATCATGCGCGCGCCCTAAGGCGGCGAGGCGCCCGGTAAGTTCATGCGCCATTTCCTCGATACTGCTGGCCGAGTGCGACGTGATTGTCGTGAGACCGGAGGCAATGGCGAGAAGATTTTTAACGCGGTGGCTCATCTCTCCGGCGAGGAGCTCATTGCCCTCCTCGGCCTGTTTGCGGCCAGTGACGTCGAGGAAGATGCCGAACATCGTACGGCCGACGATACCAACATCCTCGCCTCGTCCGCGCGCGGCGATCCAGCGCACCTCGTCTTCGACCACGATACGGAAATCGGTTTCGTAGGTACCGATCACGGCGCGCGTCGCGGCAAACGCCGAGCGGACGCGATCCCTATCAGCGGGATGAATATGCGCAGAGAGTTCCTCGAACGTCACTCTTTCGCACCACGGGATGCCCCACAGCTCGAAGCCTCGCTTGTCCATCTTCAGGAGATCGGTTTCGACGTTCCACGACCACAGGGCGACGCCGGCTGCATCAACGGCGCGGCGGAGGTCCCCGTGGTTCCACTCTTGCCCGCGAGGTAAATCAGCCGTCACCACAGTACCTCTCGCGAATAGCAATCCTGCATAGTGATGCAATGTTCTAGGACAACCATTATCGACTCGCGACAGCAGCTAGTGCTCTATCGCGGTGAACGAATGGTCAGAGTTGGGTCATCGGAAGTGCTCCGTCAATGCCGGTTTGTGGACGGCAGCGGACGATAGCGTACGCGAGTCGGCGCCGCCCTTCTCAAAAAGGATGGTGAAGCGGGAAAACTTCCGCAGGCTCATTAGCGGGCCGGCGGCTGCATGAACTCTATCGTGATATGATCGGGGCCTGAAACGTATGCCACCAAAGTTCCCTTCCGTGGACCACCCGCGATCGGCAGTGGACTACCCTTGGCCTTCCATCCTGCTGCCTCGACGCGGGCAATAGCGGCATGAATATCCTTCACGGTCAGCGCCAGGTGGGCCGCTCCGATCGATCCCGCGCTGGAAGGCACCACCCCATTCTGGTGCCCTCTTGAATATTGCAACAGTTCGACACCGTAGCCGTCTGGTGCCCTGACGATCGCCGTTTTCACACTCGGATCATCGACACCTGTCACCTGATGCAGGAAGTCGCCCCCCATCTCTGATTGCCGCTCAAGTGTGAAACCGAGCGCTCCCGTCCAAAACCGAACGGCTTCGTCCAAAGATGATACAGCGAAACCTGTGTGGTCCACGGCAATTACGTTTGCGGCGTCGTTCATTGCTGCACTCTCACTGAGCCGTGCTTGCCCTGTCTGGGCCTGCGCCCCGGCTGCAACCGAGGCCAGCAGCATGGCGAACATGATCTTCATAGTGCTTCTTTAACACTTTGGGCTCTTCTCGAACAGGAACGACCAACGAGAAGGGCAGGGCGTTCTCGATTGGGACCCTGAAAAGGGAATCGTCCAGCTTCCCCGAAATGCTGTGAGTGGGATTTCGGGAAGATGGCGTCCGATCAATCCTTGGGCCAAGCCGTCGTCACGGCCTGGCAGAATGACGGCGCAGGTTTCTCCGACATCGCAAGCCGGACCATCTTCTTTTGAAAGAGGCTGTATCGCGCGGGATCGGCTACGATGCTGGCGACGTTGGCATTGAAGTATTCCGCTTCAGTGGCCGTGGCGCCGGCGGGTACGAGATCGGGCATGGGCGTGCGCTGCGCGACGAAGTTCGCCAGCCGTAATTCGGTTGGGGTAGTGCCGGGGTGGTCTCTCCAGAAGGCCACCATCATCCGGTTGGCCTCGTACTCGGCCTGCCACCGCCGCAAGGGGCGACGCGACACTTCCTGTATCCAATGACCAAGTTCGTGCGCGACGAGCAGATTGTTAAAAACCTCGACATATTGCTTCCGACCCGACAGGCCGAGCGTGCCGATCGCCGCGAAGCGGTCCATCGCTGCGCGCGTACCGGGATCGAGAATGTCGTAGGGTACGATCACGATTGCGCGGTCAAGCGGGTCGTATCGGGTAGTCCCCGGCGATGTCGCCAGTTCGACAACCGGTTTAAACGGAGGCTTTCGACCGCAGGCGACGACGGCCGCGTAGAAGGTATCGGCGACGGGCTGCGCCTGCGCGATAGCCTCATTGGTGGCAGGGGCATGTCCAGCCGTCATCAAGCCGGCCGCTGCCAGAAAGGTCGAGCGAAGCATGTAGTTGGTCCTTAAATCAGATAAGTGTCGGCGCGAGCGTTCACCGCAGCGGCAGGAACAGGTCCGCGACCGCTTCGTGATCCGGCACCTCCGGGAAGAAGCTGAGGCGCTGGCAATAGAGCGGGAAATCCCGCGCTTCCTCGCCGCTGGCGGGCAGCCAATCACGGTAGAGATACAGCGCGGCAGGCTCAAGATTGTCGGTGTTGCCGACGACACGCAGCACCGCACAACGCCCGGCGGGGATAAGTCCGGTTTTGACGCCATCGCTGTTCGCCTCGATCTGTCGATCCGTGCCGACGCACAGGTCCACGCGATAGTCGGCCGCAGGCACCGTCCGCGGATCGGCATGAAAGACGTTGAACGTCGGACTGGTCCTGGGCGGCAACCCGGTAGCTTTGCGCCAGGCGATGAACCGCTTGATGGTCGCACCGATCGTCGCCGGATCGCCGCGATGCTCCATGATTGCCACCGGCGTCGGGGCTACGTCGCGGATCTTCACGTCGTCGTGGGTGTAGATAGTCTGCATGAGCTTGCTCCTCGCATTGTCGAGAGGCCCGAAGGCCACAAGCCACGGTTCCCAATCGGGAGTTTTCCTGAAGGACGAAGGGGATTGTCCGAACCGTTGCCGAAAAGCGCGGGCGAAGGCATCCGGAGCGTCGTAGCCGGCATCCATCGCTATGTCGGTGACGCTCTGTGCGTCCCTGTAGGCCAGCCGGTAAGATGCCCGCTTCATGCGGGCGAGCTGGACGTAGCAATGCACGGACAGCCCGAAGGTCGCCGTGAACAGCCGGTGGAAGTGGTATTTCGAAAAGGCCGCGACGCCGCTTACCGCATCCAGGTCCAGATCGTCGTCCAGATGCCTGTCGATGTGATCCCGCACCCGCTGCATCCGGGCATAGTAGTTGTGACGCGCCGCCTTCATCGTCCTGTCCTCCGTGGCGATGCCAGCTAGGCGCCTCCGGATGTGACGCGCTCGACCGATCTTGCGGTTCTAGCATGGCCCGGCAGGCTTTCTCGATCGGGAACGTCGTTCAGAAACGATATGTCGGGGTGGGCGATCATCGGCATAACGGAGGGACCCAAGATCTCCATTCTCTCAAAAACCGTTCCCGAAATCGTTTTCCCAGAACCACGATTCGTAGACGGCGTTATGGGAACGCTGCTCCGGTCAAAATGGGTATACCCAGAACGACATTTCGATTTTATGCTGTTCAATCAGGGTTCTAATTTAATATTGGATAGCCAGTAGCAACCCTGTTTGCACGGACCAGCGGCAGTCTCAAGGCCGGTACACCGAAAGGCATGGTATGACTTGCTGTCCGGTCTGGCGATCACAGCGAGCCCGAACGGGATCGCATCCGGGAACACTAGCGGCGGCTCAAAACCAGCCCCGAGTATCAAACAGGAAAATAATCGACGCCGGTCATCTACAGCAATCCGCTGGTGTCTGTGTCAAGACCGTTCGGTTTGAATACCCAATCCTCCATAAGCTGCGTTGATCATGATCTTGGAGGTTTCCGCATAGAGCCCTTCCCACGCTTGTCGTACTTCCAGTGTAAAACGGTCTCCTAGAATATGTTCAAAGGTGCCAATCAGCGCCTCGCCAACAAAAGCATAATGCTCTATTTTTGCGCCGTATTTTATATGCCTAATCGAAAGATCAGTTAGATTTGATTGGATGTTTCCGAAATCCGCACATTCCGCAATAAGCACATCAATAGTTTGCCTAAAAATAAAACATTGATTGGCTATATCGTCTGGAAACAAAGCCCTAATGAAAGGATGCTGAAAAAAAAGGTTGTGATAAAATTGATCTGAGTACAAATTTTCAGATTCTCGAATAATGCAATAGCTTTCTCTGATAATTTTCAATTGACCATCTGACAAAGCCACAACCGCTCTCCTGGGTTCCGTTGCACCTTCGAACTGATCAGTAGGTAGCCCGCTTGAGCGAGCTATCGTTCCGAAGATGATCCATCACCTCCGAGAGAACGGCAAGAGCTGAATTCAACCCGCGGCGATTTTGGCGTCACATGACGGGTCAGTGGGGGATGCTGGTATTCAAACCAACGATCGAAGATCGGATGACTAGCGTTAGGGCTGCAGTTTTCTCCAGCCCAAAACCGAGGGCTGTGCATACCAACAATGGATTTCTAGGTGCGCCGCGTGGATCGAATAAATAAACTATTTTCGACAATAGCTTTGACTTTTTGAACAAGGACATCTGATTCGAATGGTTTGACGAGATAACCATCAGCACCAGCGCCAAGTCCCTCGTCAATCTTCTCCTCACCCCCGGTAGCAGTTAGCATTAGCACCGGGATTAGGTACGTCTCGGGTGTTGCTCTAAGGCGCTGTGATATTTCAATTCCTTGCATGCCCGGTAGCGAGCGATCAAGTATCACTAGGTCGGGCTTTTTGAATGCGATCGTCTCATACGCGAGCGTGCCGTGACCGATTACACCGATTAGATATCCGGCGTTCGTCAGCAGATCCTTGACGATATCCGCCATTAGATCGTCGTCTTCCACATAGATTATTCGGATAAGCCGTTTGGGTGGCAGGGCAGTGTCAGACTGGTGCATAAAAAACCCGGCTCAGTATGATCATGTGGGGACCAATCACGGCAGTAGAGCGGATCACTGAGTGGGCCGAAGGGCCATAGCAATCCGTCGTTTTTCCAAGAGCTCGGATACGCGAAAAACAAGTTCGTCGGGATCGAAAGGCTTCTTCATATAGTCGTTCGCGCCTTCATACATCGCGAGTTCTACGTCGCGCTCGCCGCGCCGACCCGTAAGAATCAAGACTGGCGTATCATAAAACTCGGTTGTGTTGCGCATCTCTCGAAGAACTATGATGCCATTCTTCTCGGGCATATTGCAGTCAAGGATAACCAAATCGGGCTTTCTGTCTCGAATGACTTTCATCATGTCCGTGCCATCTGCCAAAAGCCCTACGGCATGCCCTGCTGCATTGAGTGCTTCGATGGCAATCTCGGCGACGATCTCGTCGTCGTCTGCCATGATGATTCGAGCCATTTCAGTCTCCCTACAACACCCGCCTCGCTCGATGGACGCCGTGATTATGAGAAGGTAATGTATCGTACGCAATCAGGGGTATTAAAGATCCAAGCTCGCCGGATGGGCCCGGCCGTCTATGGGTACGTAAGCGCATTGCGGCATTACCTCATGCCGCTTGTCGCAACGCAATGGCTGCGGCTTCGGCAACCGCGGCGCACTGACCAACAGGACATGCGAGCAGCTCATCCTCCAACCGCTTGGCGCGATCCCCGAGTTCGGCCTCACCGAACATAGCTGCAACTCCAGCAAGCTTATGAAGAAGGTCCGCAACCTCCATAACGGCTTTCTCGGTGGGCGAGTCATCCATGGACAACTCCTCGAGCTTGCGAACCGTGTCCGCCTTGCGCGTGCGATAACGATCAAGAAGCTTAATGCTGACGACTGACTTTCCGGTCGGCGTGGCCGTTTCCGCAACGACGAACCTGGCGAGGATGGCCGTGAGGTCTCGCACGCGGACGGGCTTGGCGAGATGAGCCTGCATTCCCGCTATGAGACACGATTCAATATCTTCCGCATAGGCGTTGGCGGTCAACGCTACGATCGGCAGTGCCCCCGGAGTAAACCCCGACTCGCGCAACCGGCGGGTAGCCTCCAACCCATCAACCTCGGGCATCTGCATATCCATCAGGACCAACTCGAAGGGCTGGCCCGACTTTGCAGCCGACTCCACCATTGTGATCGCCTCCGCCCCGTTCACTGCGAGCATGGGCTCCATGCCAGCGCGATGAGCCATGGCCATGATCAGCTCCTGATTGATATCATGGTCCTCCGCGATCAGCACGCGGGGTTTCCGAACGATCTCACCAACAATCGGGGTCACCGTAGAAGCCGCCTCGATCGTACCGACTTCGCCCTCGATTACCCGAAGCGGCAGGTGCACCGTGAAGGTGGTGCCCTCGCCAACCACACTCCGCACAGTGATGGCCCCACCCATAAGATTAATAAGTTCGCCGCTGATGCTAAGACCAAGCCCCGTCCCACCATATAGCCGTGCCGTTGAATCGTCGGCTTGAGTAAATTGGTCAAAAATCACATCCAGCCGCTCGGCCGGAATGCCGATCCCAGTATCCGTCACGTCGATACGCAACCTCTTCTGTTCCACCAGAACATCGACCGTAACCGCGCCTCGCTCCGTAAATTTTGCGGCGTTGCCGATGAGGTTAAGCACGACTTGCCGCAGCCGCAGAGGGTCACCCAAGAGACGCCGCGGAACAGCGGGGTCGACTTTGGCTGACAGCGCTACGCCCTTAACGCTGACAACAGTCTTCATTAGGTCTGCGCAACGCCGGATTATGTGGCGAATATCGACCGGCTCTTCAGTGACGTGCATCTTGCCCGAGTCGATTTTGGAGATGTCGAGAATATCATTGAGTAACCGCATCATCGAACGGCCGGACTCCGCGATCAGTTCTACGTGTCGGCGCTGGTCGGATTCCAGCTGGCCGGCTAACACCAGCTCGGTGAAACCCAGTACGCCGTTCATGGGTGTGCGTATTTCATGGCTCATATTGGCAAGAAAGCCAGCCTTGGCGCGGGTGGCGCTTTCGGCTTTATCGCGAGCTCTCACCAACTCGCCCTGAAGTTCCTTTCGGCTACCGATGTCGCGAATTGCCGAGATCACACCGCCCTTGACGCCCATGTCGCCCTCAGGTGCGCGCCAAGGCTTCATGTGCGATTCCAGCCATCGCCAGTCGCCGTTTGTGTGGCGTAGTCGATATTCGACCGTTCGCGCCGTCTGCGTGCCTGTAATAAGAGCGACGTGCGCGGCGTGAACTGCCTCCAGATCATCTGGATGAATGAATTCGCCGCAGTGCCGACCCGTTAATTCTTCGGGAAGATAGCCCGACAGTTCGACACAGGAGGGAGAGGCATAAACCACGAAGCCGTCGTCGCCGGTGCGGAGTACGACGTCAGTCGCGTTCTCTGCAAGTAGACGGTATTGCTGCTCGCTGAAACGCACGGCCTCCTCTGCTGCGGCCTGAGCGCTTATGTCCTGGATAACACCAAAGAGGCCTATTACCGCGTCGTCGGGAGCACGTTCGGCCTGGCCTTGCGACGCAACGCGTTTGGTGCTCCCATCCGGAAGTAGCAGCGTCGCGGTAAATTCAAAGCTCTCCCCGGTTTCGATGGTGTGCGCCACTAGGTCGCCGACCCGCTGCCGATCGTTCGGATGGTATGCGCTTATCGCGTTCTCCAACGCTGGCGAATAGCCATTTTCCACGCCGTGGATGCGACAAACCTCGTCCGACCAGATGGCTTGGTTGCGAGCCAGGTCGACTCGCCAGTGGCCAATTTGCGTCAGAGCAGAAGCCATCGCGAACAGGCGGTTGTTCTCCTGAAGGCGAGCAGATGACTCGGCAGCCTCCAATTCTACCGCGCGCCGCTGGCTCACGTCGCGGACGCTCGCCACGAACTCGATCGGGTCACCCGCGTCGTTCCGGACAAGTCGGTATGCCGCCTCTAGCCAGACATAGTGACCGTCACGGTGTTGTTGTCGGTAGGTGCATATGGGATTGGTCGCGCCCGCCAGCAGCGTCCGGCATACCTCCATGACGCGCATGCGGTCCTCGACGTGGATCGCCGCGACTGGCGCGCCGCCAGTCATCTCCTCGGGCGAATAGCCCAGCACCACCTGGCAAGCCGGCGAAACGTACTTGCGTATGCCATCAAAGCCGATGCGGACGATCATATCGCTCGAATGATCGGCGAGTAGGCGGTGCATCCGCTCGCTTGCGAGCAACGCCTCCTGCTGAAGGACAGTCGCCGTCACATCTCGGATGTTGCCAGTCGTACCCAAGAAGCGGCCATCCTCGCTTGCAAGGCGTCGGATCACGACTTCGATATGCCGGCAATCATTAGTCGAAGTCGAAAATCGCTGACGCAGCGTGCAGGCGTCGATTTCGCCCGACACGATCTTCGGATATGTTTCGGCGGCAGCAGCGAGGTCGTCGGGATGGAGCAGCTTGGTTGTCGGCCACCCGAGGCTCGCTTCGACCCGGTAACCGGTGAGCAACTCCCAAGCAGGATTGAGAAAAGTCCAACGGCCTTTCGCATCCGTTTTGAAGATGACCTCACCTACATTATCGAGGATAGATTCTGCAAAATCGCGGCTTTCCTTCAACTCGCGACGTAACGTCTCGCGAGTTGCTAGTGTTGACGCGACCGGAAGGCCCATGGCGAAGCTCACGGCTAGAAAAAGCTGAAGTGCCACGAGTTGGTCGCCGCTACCTCCTTTCACCAGCGTGATGGGGCCAATGCCCGCCATCGTGAAGCCGGACGCAACGATGCATATGATCGCTATAGCCGCAGCTGTACCCACAACCCCTTTTCGAAAGGCAGCGAGGATAACGATCGGACATGCGAGGAACAGAAACGGAAAACGACTTTGAGCGAAAATGAGGCTGGCAGCGGCTGTCACCAGCGTTAAAAATACTAACCACTCCAGCAGACCCCTTCGAGTCGGCAAGGTCCTGTTTCGCCATCCCTGTGTGGCAATCATTATCAGTGGTGTAACAATTAGCAGGCTCAGTCCATCGGCGAACAATTTCGTCAGCCAGACCGTCACGTCGAAGTACTTCCCGGGCGGTGCAAGCACCACGGCATCCAGCGTCGCCGCGGCGCAAGGAGCGATCAGAGATACTAGCAGGAGCCAACCCAGTGCACCAATTTCCTCGATTGCCGGGGACGGCCCGCAGAGCTGGCGCATAGTCCAGACGACAATCAGCACCTCAATCGAGTTTGCAGTGGCCAACGCAACTGCAAGCGAAACCGTGTCGCCTACTATCAGATTTGCCAGCATGTTTGCGACGCAGCACACCGCCACGTACGTTAAGCCTCGGCCTGGTCGCCGTAGTAGAACGCCTGCAAGGACGGCATTAGGCAGCCAAAGCGCCGCAATGCGTGCTGTGCCTCGTGTCAGCTCAATCCCAAGCAGCGCCAAAATCCAAAACCCGACAGCGACAGCCACAAATCCCGGCAATAGGCGAGTAACGGCATAAAGTTGGTTCGGTCGTGCGTGCGTTTTTTGATAGAGGGTTGGTCGCATAGTGTACTCATAATTGCGCACCTCTTAAATTATCGTCGCTCGGACGATGAGCCGCCGATAGCCGCGCCTCGCACGTTGCTCGAGATGGCGATTTGACAACCGGTTGGTTTTGCAGTTGGCGGATGCCCGCGCTTCTCTTCAGGCTCGGAAGTGTCCGAACACCGGTCCGAAAGGTCCGCGCTTAAGATCCGCACCGATTTGGTTATGACCGGGCTGTGCGCACGAAGTACGATGTAGGCTTTCCGATTGGAAACGTATGGTGAGACACCGGCACCCATCACGCAATCCGTGGCTGCCGCATCCCAAATTCTGATCTCAAAATCCTTTTCGAAATTAAGCGATGCAGAAGGAGTCACGGGAATGCTGTCCGCGTCAGACAGGGTATACTCCGAAAGACATTTCGAAAATTACGGGTCTAGCCAGGGTATGGTAGCGGGGTATTTGAACAGCAGATATCGACTCTGATTGTACGACCAACCTCTGAGTGAAACCTTATCTGCCGTATGCCCTCGACGCGCACGATCCGACGCACGCGAGCAAGGTCGCCGCCACAGGCCGCACGAAGCTGAGCCAGTGCGCTGATTGCGCACAGTCTCGCGGCGTCGTACCCGTCGGTCGTCGTCAGTGTCGCACCGACGCGACCGGTGTAGGCGAGTTCGCCGTCCCGCCAGGGAAACTGCCCCGACGTCGTCACGATGTCGCCGACCCGCGACCACGGGGCATAGGCGCCTAGGCCCGCAGGTGCGTCCGAGAGCACTATGCCTAGGTCCGATAGTCTCTGCTCGGCATGAACGGAGCGTGTGTCTTGCCCGGAACCCGGCGCTGACCGGTTGGCAGGATGATCCATCGTTTCGACTCCTCAGCAGCCTATCGGTGATCGTTGCCTGCAGGCTTCGCATTCACAGCCAGGCTATAGAGCGTGACGGGAGGCACCACGGCGTCCTTGCCACGGTTCAGGCCGGCCGTTCGGTTCAGCTGCGAGGCGGGCAAGAGCAGGTTGCCCTTGTCGTCGATCCACATAGCATCGACCCAGATCAGCCGCGGATCAGCGATCAGCGTCTTGATCCGTCCGTCAGGATTGATCGCAAGGATGCGTTTCTTGTCGGTGTCGCTAAGATAGATCGTACCGTCGACGCCGATCGCGGTGCCGCCTGTCGAAGGCGTGTCGGCAAAACGCTCGACATGGCTCGCCAATGCGGCAGCGGAAAGCGATGCGTCGTCGAGCCAGCGCGTCTCGATCCGCGCCATCCGCCCGTTCGAAGGTTGATAGTAGAACCACCTGCCATCGGGCGAGATCTCCAGCTGGTCGGCATGGATCACCACCGGTTTGCCTGCGGGATTGGTCAGTTCGCGCCCCTCCGCCATCAACTTGGTCTGCGCGACGGTCGAGGGATGATTGTCCAGCACCCGGCGCCCCTTGCCGGTTGCGAGGTCTAGCACGATCAGCCCGGGCTGGCCCGCGTCGGTGAGGTAGGCGTTCGGACCGTGGAATCGTACGTCGTCGACGAAGCTGATCGCGGTCGTCACGCCCGCCAGGTCATAGACACGCGTGATCGCGTTCGTCGCGATGTCGACGCGAACGAGCTTGACGCCGCCGGCGACGGCCGGCTTGCCGATGCCTGGCGAGCCGCGGTCGACGACCCACAGCGCGCCGTCAGGGCCGATCCGCAGCGCATTTACCCCGACGAAGCGGTTCGAGCCGCTATCGCCCTGCTTCCATCCGTTCCAGGTCGCATCCGGATAGGCGACGGCCTTGCCATCCAGAAGTTCGGCGACCTGAGGGTCGCCCTTTCCGGGACGGGGCTGCACGGGAAGGAACGTCCGGCCCGAAGGCGTCGTCGCGACGCCATTGACGATCAGGTCAGACAAAAAAACGGGAGTCAGCCGATCCTTGGCGGCAACGGGGCCGGCTGCGAGCACGCTCGCGGCTAGCGCGGAAACGAGTGCGACTTTCATCGTTATATCCCTATTCGATACCGGAGAGGACGGTCTTGCCATAGGCATCGCCGCCTTCGACAATGGCGTGGGCTCGGCGCAGGTTAGTAACGGTCAAAGCACCGACGTCCTGCGTCATGGTCGACCGCAGCACGCCGGCATCAACCAGCGACGCGATCTCGTTCAGGATCATGCCCTGACGCGCCATGTCGGGCGTGTGGAAAAGCGAGCGAGTGAACATGAGCTCCCAGGCGATCGTCACCGCCTTGCGCTTGAAGGGCACGATGTCGAGCGTCTTGGGATCGTCGATCAGCGCAAGCGTGCCCTGCGGTGCGATCAGCCTCGCGATCGCCTCGATATGCTTGTCGGTGGCGGTCAGGCCGGCGACGAACTCCACCTGCTCGATGCCGATGCGTGCGAGTTCCTCGTCGAGCGGCTCGTGATGGTCGATCACGTCGTGTGCGCCCAGGGAACGGACCCACGCGATCGTCTCCGGCCGCGACGACATGCAGACCTGTCAGGCGCCGGGCAAGCTGGATCAAAATCGATCCCACCCCGCCCGCACCGTTGATGACGAGCAGCGTGCCCCCGCCGGTGAAGCTGCCGAAGGGCACGTGCATCCGGTCGAACAGCAACTCGAATGCAGTCAGCGACGTCAGCGGCAATGCCGCCGCCGCGGTCCAGTCGAGCGAGGCCGGCTTGGTGCCGACGATGCGTTCGTCGACGAGGTGAAACTCGGCATTGCTGCCCGGCCGGTCGATCGCACCGGCATAGAACACCGCGTCTCCGGGTGCGAATAGCGTCACTTCGGCACCGATCCGTTCCACGACGCCGGCCGCGTCGTAACCCAGGATGCGGTGGCCTTCCTGCGGTGCCGATCCTGCGCGGGTCTTCACGTCGACCGGGTTCACCGACACCGCCTTCACCCGGACCAGCAGGTCGCGCGGCCCGGGTTCGGGCGTGGCGATGTCGACGGCGACGAGCGCATCGATCGCCCCCAAATTGTGGTAGCCTATGGCTTTCATGACCGGTCTCCTGATGATTCAGTGGTGGGTGTTCTGTAAGTGCGAAGCGCATCGTCGAGCGCGCCGACGCGGGCATTGCCGAGATAGAGCGCGGACAGCTCCGCAAGCGTGCCCTCACCCAGCCGCTGCTTCGCGTCCTTGCGGACTATCAGCGTGGCGTTGTCGACGCCGCCGAGCAGGCCCTTCGGATCTTCGAGCGGCCGGATCCGGTAGCGGTGATGGAGCCACTGCGGATGCCACAGCGGTACGATCATCCAGGCACCCTCTGCCACGGCGCGTTCGAAACGGCCGAAACAGTCGTCTTCACTACCCGGCGCAAAGCGATAGCCATGCGCGGCGAGGCCATATCGCTCGACGATTGCCTGCGAAAAGCGGCTGATCCCGGCACCGACGTTCACGCCCTGGATCAACCGATCCATGCGATCGAGCGCCAGCGGTGACGTCAGATCATCGATCGAGGCTATTGCGGATACCGGCACGTGTTCGGGTACGCCCCAGATGCAATAGGGCTCGTACAGGACGGTCACCTTCTCGACCGCATCGAACATCGGCGTGAGGTAGGTTCCATGGCTGGCGGGTAGCCATGCCGCGACCAGTAGGTCTATTTCGCCCGCGCCAAGCCGCCTGTACATCTCCTCGTGCGGTGCCGCGCTGCGTTCGATCGAGTGGCCATGCCTGGCGATGATCGCCTCCACCTCGCGAGCGGCGGCGTCGTGGAAGCTGAGGTCGATGTGACCGACGCGGACCGCGTTCTCAAGGCGGGACATCACCGCGCCCTCAACGTTGCGGAATATAGATGCCATCGGCGCTGCGATGGCGAGGTGCTATCCTCTGCGTTGACGCGGCGCACAACGTAATTGCCGTCGAAGCGTTGGTGTGCACCCGTCGTCGTCAGTCCGTCCACCCGCACCGGAACGGTCACGTAGGTCGATCCGGCCGCGCCCTCGGACCGGGCGGGGCCGGTCACGCTCACGCGAACCTGCCGCGTCGTGGCGAAACCGCGCCGGAAAGCGGCATAGGTTTGACCCGGCCGGCCGCGATCTCCCCATTTTGCCCAAGCCGTCACATAGTCGCGGGCATCGATCGCACGATAGTAATCGCGCACGACGTCGATGGCGGCCGCCGTGCCGGGCTGTGTTCGCGCGCCGCCTTTTGCCGCGGACGCAGGGGGAACCGCGAGGGTCGCCATGGCCCCGACGGCCAGCATGCGATGAAGAGTATGGACATGGCGCATCGTCATGCAGCAGCTCCTTCGGTGTGATGGACGATCCGGGCGATGTCGGCGAGCCCAAGCACGGTTGCGGTCGCTGCGCGCGTGCGTCGACAGGCTTCGGCGTCCGCCTTGAGGTCGATCCCGTAGGTCGGGATCATCGCCCTGAGACGCGGCAGCCAGGCGGTTTCGGTCAACCGGTCCGCGAAGCAGCGACGCAGGACGTCGATTGCGATCGACGCGGCGGTCGATGCGCCGGGCGACGCTCCCATGAGCGCGATGAAGGAGCCGTCCGCCGCGCCGACGAGCGCAGTGCCGAACGCGAGTGTACCACCGCCATGACCGTTCGGCTTGATGACCTGAACACGCTGCACGGCGACCGCCTCGGTCCAGTCCGCCGGATCGGCGTTCGGGTAGAACTGCCGGAGCGTCTCGATCCGCCCTCGTTCGGACAAGACCACCTGATCGGCGAGATACTCCTCCAGCTTCAGGGCATGTTCGCCAGCATGGTGTTTGGGTTTGGTCATGTCCCGTTCCCCGCTCAATAGGCCGGGGTATAGGTCTGGCTCTTCAGCCAGGCGCGGATGTCGTCAGGCCGATCGACGGTGGCGAGACCGCGATCGAAGATGTGCTCCGCGACGCGCACTGCGGTCGTGATCTCCGTTTCCAGAATGTCGCTCTGCGGCGGAAATAGCATGCCCTTGTCGCGGGCGGCCTGGCCGACCTGATCGGCGGACCCCTGCGCCGCGGCGATCCACATCTTGTCGTCGATGCGCTTGGGTTTCGTCGCGTAGACGGCGAGGCCGAAGGCGGGGAAGATGTAGAAGTTGTTGGCCTGACCCGGGTGATAGGTGTTGTCGTTCACCGTCACGTCGGGGAACTGGACGCCGGCGGCGAACAGCGCCTTGCCATCGGTCCAGGCATAGGCCTGTTCCGGCGTGCATTCCGCCTTGTCGGTCGGGTTCGACCGCGGGAAGATGATCGGCCGGTCCCTGTTGGCGGCGACCGCCTTCACCACGTCTTGCGTGAACAAGCCGTGCGTCGTGCTGACACCGATCAGCGTCGTCGGCTCGAAGGCCCTGACGCTGTCCTCCAGACTCTTCGTCGCCGGCGGATCCTTGGCATAGACATTCTGCGACGCACTGAGATCGTCGCGCTTCGCATCGAGCAGACCGTTCACATTGTACATCGCGATGCGCGCCCGCGCGTCCTCCGCAGACAGACCTTCGGTCTGCATCGCCTCGAAGATCATGTTGGCGATGCCGATCCCGGCGGAGCCTGCGCCCGCGAACATGATCTTCTGGTCCGCGAGCTTCTCGCCCTTGATCTGGAGAGCGGTCGTCAGACCCGCGATGGTGACGCTCGCGGTCCCCTGGATATCGTCGTTGCGGACGAGATACTTGTCCTTGTACCGAGCGAGCAGGCGGATAGCGTCGGTGCCCTTCCAAACCTCGTAATGCACACAGACGCCTGGAAAGACCTCGTTGGCGGCTGCCATGAATTTGTCGACCAGCGCATCGATCTCATCCTCCGTGGGCGGCTCGTCGCGAAGGCCGGTATAGAGCGGATCGGCACGCAGCTTGGCGTTGGTCGTTCCGATGTCGAAGTGGATCGGGAGCAGCCCGTCCGGTGGCACTGCTGCGCACACGGTATACAGCTGGAGCTTGCCGATCGGGATCGGCGCGCCATTGGCTCCGATGTCGCCGAGCCCAAGGATGCGACCGCCCGAGGATACGCAGATGAAGCGGATGTCCTTGTTGGGCCAGTGGGCGAGTACTTCGGCCAGCCGCCCTTTCATGTGCTTCGTCAGATACATGCCCTGCGGCCGGCGATAGACGTGGCCATAGGTCAAGCAGGCGTCGGCGATCGTCGGATCATAGACGATCGGCACGAACCGCGCTGGGTCGCTCATCAGGACCGCATAGAACAACGTCTCGTTGCGATCGCACGGATCCTGGAGGTAGATGTACTGCTCAAGTGCGTCCGGCTTGGCCGAGAGATGGCCGAGCACCCGCTCGACCTGCGTGTCCAGCGTCTCGATCGCGGCCGGCAGCAGCCCTTCGAGACCGAGCGACGTGCGTTCGTCGGTGGTGAACGCCGTGCCCTTGTCGAGGATCGGATTCTCCAGCGCCGCCACGCCGGTCGGTGATTTCGTGGTCATGATTGCTCCGGAAGATATTAACGGGCTCGGCGACGCCGGTTCAGTTTGCAGGGACGAGCCCGATCTGCTGCTGGAAGGTGAGGTTGTCCTCGAGATGCCAATTGTCGGTGATCTTACCGCCCAACACGCGCAGGATGTCGGTCGCGATGAAGTCGATCGGCTGACCGGTGCCCTTCGTGCCCATGAAGGTACCAGTGTAATGCCCGGTGAAGTGCAGATGGCTGACCACCCGGTCGCCGACCACGAGACGCTGAACGACGGCGATCCTCAGGTCCGGGACTGCGCCCAGGAACGCCTTCGACGCGGCCGCAGGACCGGCGGGGCCTTGCGCACGGCCCTTGGGCAAGGTGTGGTCGAAGAAGCGCCGGCTGACCGCAGCATCGAGCAGCACGCCGCTGCCATTGTTCCAGAAGCCATAGAACGCATCGACTGGCTTGAGCATCGCCGAGACGGTGGCGGCGGACAGCCCTTTGTCGACGATAAGCTCCTGCGACTTGGCGATCGCCATGGCCGCTTTGTCATCGACCTGCGCAGCAAATGCGGGGGTAGCGGCGGCGAACGCCGCAATCGTGAGAAATGCACGCATGAATAGTCTCCTCAGGCTGCGATCATGCCGCCGCCATCGACCGTGACGGTCGATCCGGTGGCGTAAGGGTTGGTGGCGACGAACAGGATGGCGCCGGCGATGTCCTCGGGCTGGCCGATGCGCCGCGCCGGCAGGCGGGCGGCGGCCTTCGCGAACATCGCCTGCCGGTCGGAGTCGGTCATGCCAGCGTAGAGCGGTGTATCGACGAGGCCCGGCGAGACGGTGTTGACCCGCACCGGCGCGCGTTCGAGCGCCAGACCCCGCGCGAGCGCCTCGAGCGCGGCGTTGATCGCGCCTTGCAAGACCGACGAGGCGCTTGGACGCTGTGACAGAAAGCCGGAGACGAAGGTGATTGATCCGCCGTCGCGCATCTTCGCGGCGCGCGCGATGCGGTACGCGCCGAAGAACTTGCTGTTCATTGCCGCTTGCGCATCATCGAGGTCCAGCGTCGCGACTGGCCCGGTCTTCGTCTTCGCTGCCGCCACGACCACGTGATCGAAGGCCTCTTGTGCGGCGAAGAACGCCTCAACCGAGCCGTCATCGGTGATGTCGAGCGTCTTTTGGCCCGGGCGCGAAACCTCGGCGCCCGCCTTCTCGAAGGCTTCAGCGGTGGCTCGACCGATCCCGCCGCTGGCGCCGACGACGAGGACGCGCTGTCCGTTCAATGGCGTGCTCATGACTGTTTCTCCTTGGGGGATGGACCGGGTAGGCCGGTTTCGGTAGCGGGACCGCGTTCGAAGACCGGGGTCAGCCCCTTTGTCTGAAGCGCGTATTTCGCGATTTCGTCCTTGCGCGCGAACCAGACACCGGGTTTCGAGCGCGCATAGGTCAGGAACCGGTCGAGGACGCGGACGCGGTTGGCGTGGCCGGAGATGCGGTCGTGCATCGACACCACCATCATGCGTCGCTTCGTCGCGCCCTCTTCATATAGCTGGTCGAACTCGTCCTTCCCGTTCGTAGGCCATCGGGTTCCAGCCTTCGAACGGGAAGGACGAGATGTCGTTCATGTGGAAGGTGTAGGGGACCGTCACGAAGTCGCCCCCGGCCAGCGGCACGATGAACGGCGCGTCGCGGCTCGGCTCGTCGATATGGTAGAGGAAGCCGAGGCTCTGCAGGATGTCGAGCGTCCGCGGGGAGTTGCGCAGCCAATAGGCGTTCCAGCCCAGGGGCTTCGCCCCCGTGATCCGTTCGATCGTCTCGGCACAGTCGCCGATGAAGCGGCGTTCCTCGTCCGGCTTCATCGCGTAGCTATTCTGCCAGGTCCGTCCGTGGGCCGCGGCTTCATGACCGCGGCGCACGATCTCCCTGGCAAGTTCTGGCGCCTTCTCGATCGCTTGGCCGATCATGAACGACGACAGCTTGATCCCGTGATTGTCCATCAGGTCGAGGATGCGCGGGACGCCCTCGTTCGGGCCGTAGGCGAAGAAGGCGTTGGTCGGCAGGTCCGGCAGATCGTGCTCGATCGGCTCCGGGATCGGGCCGCCCGCGCCCGAGATCGGCTGGCCGCCGCCCTCGAACATCAGGCTGAGGCTGACCGCGAGGCGAGCACCGCCCGGCCAGAATGGTTTTTTGGGCATGAGGCGGGTCTCCTTGGCTGCCGCCGCGGTCGCGAGCACAGCACTTCCGGCGAGGAAGATGCGGCGATCGATGCGCGGAAGGGTTGGTCCATTGGTCACAGCAACACGATGGCGCTTTCCTCCCAGAGATTAATCCTCATAGTGTTTGAGGCAGAATCAACCGGGAGACGATATGCTCGATGACCTCAACGAACTCAGGACGTTGCAGCAGGTCCTGTCATGCGGGTCGTTGACGGCTGCGGCGAGGACACTGGGCGTCAGTCTCGCGGTGGTCAGCAAGCGGCTCGCGACCCTTGAACGCCGGACGGGTGTGCGGCTCGTCAATCGTACGACACGCAGCCTGTCGCCGACCGAGGAGGGTGAGCGGCTGCTGGTCGAGATCGACCGCGCGCTGGAAGCGCTTCGGCAAGGGGAGGAACTGCTGGCCACTGGGCGTGACGAGCCGGTTGGAACGCTCCGGGTGTCGGCGCCCGTTTCGTTCGGCCGCCGTCATGTCGCTCCAGTGCTCGGTGACCTTGCCCGACGCCACCCGCAACTTGCCATTGCGCTGTCGCTCGACGACCGACTGATCGACGTCGCGGGGGGCGCAGTGGACGTCGCGATCCGGATTGGCGGTGGGCTGGTCGATACCAGCGCAGCCATGCGCAAGCTCGTCGACAACGTCCGCGTCGCCGTCGCTGCCCCGGCCTATCTGGACCAGCGAGGTCGGCCGCTGCAACCGGACGATCTCATCGGGCATGATCTACTGCGGTACGGCGATGCGGTCGCGCCGTGGCGGTTAATCGACCCTGAGGGATCCGAGAGGCTGGTGCCCGCGCCAGCCCGGATGCGCGTCGACAACGGCGATGCCGTGCATGACTGGTGCGTCGCTGGCCATGGCATCATGTTGAAGTCGATGATCGACGTCGCGGACGATGTTTCCACGGGGAAGCTGGAACGAGTGTTGCCCGAATGGACTGCCGGCGAAATGCCGATAGTGGCTTTGTTTCCGGACCGCGCGACGATGCCGCGCAAAACCCGGGTGTTTCTCGACGCCATGGTCAGGATATTTGAGACCGCATTGTAGTCCCTCATTGATGCCTTCGATATCAATTCCCGGACGATTATCCATCAACCAGCTGGCATCTAATCGTAGAACCGAGCGAGCCTTACGTTTTTGATTTCCAACCGACGAGCGTTGAAGAAACTGATCGGAGACCGCCATGAAGACCCTTGGAACCGCCATGCTATCGGGAGCGCTGGGAGCAATGATGTCGATCGCGGGTCCACAATCTTCTGCGTTCGCATCTGCGGTGCCCACCGTGGCCCAGCTACGTCATATACGCCGGGTATTGATCGTATCCGCGCCGAGCGCGCAGGATACGGCGCTTCGACGGCAGATGAAGCTCCTGGCCCTATGGAAGGATCGGGGAGAGGCGCGCGACATGACGGTTGTCAGCATCGTCGGGAAACAAGTAAAGGGTGCCGGCGATGCCGCATCGGCGCTTCGCGACCGATTTGGCCTGTCGTCTCATGCCTTTGCGGTCGCCCTGATCGGTAAAGATGGTCATCTCGCGGTAAAAGGCACGACACCTCTCCCGACGTCGGAGCTCGAGCAGACGATTGATGCGATGCCGATGCGTCAGGCAGGGGGACGTTAACGTACGGGCGACGATCGCCGGGGACATCCGCGGTCGTACACGCTTAACGCCGGCACGCCTCATCGTCTTTTAGGGTATATGCTGAAGACACGCATCAGGAAGAAAGCCGCCGACACTTATCGCGCGATCAGGCTGCTCGAAGAAGTGACGACGTCGATCAAAGCGCTTCAGGACGAAGATTTGCTCGATCTGGCGGACATATTCTCAGATGACGCGAAGGCCGCGCTGGGTAAAATTGCGTTCGCCGAGATGGAAAGGCGTAACCTACGTTTATGATGGCGCGATCTAAGCTACCCGACGGTCTTTACGACTGGCAGCAGGTGCCGCGCGTTCGCCGCCTAAACAACCGAGTGGCAGCGGTTAACGGTCGCTACGTGCTGTGCTGGCTTCAGCAGGCGCTGCGTGCTTACGACAACCCCGTTATCGACGCAGCCGTCCGTCTCGGCAACGCGCTGCGGTTGCCGGTGCTGGTCTATCACGGCGTCCGTGAGGATTATCCGTATGCGTCAGACCGGCTGCACCACTTCATCCTGGGCGCGAGCATCGATCTCGCCAAAGGGTGTCGTCAACGCGGGCTGGCTTGCGTGCAGCACATCGACCGCGCTGAGCGACGTGAAAAAGGTTTGATCTACCGCCTTAGTGTCGATGCCGCGGCGACCGTGTTGGAAGACCAGCCGACCTTCGTTGCGCGGTGGCAGGCAGAGCGCGTGGCCGCGCCGGTCAAGCTGCCCGTTTTTGCGGTGAACGCTGCCTGTCTGGTGCCACCTGCCATCATTGGCGCTGACGTCGGGGGGCGGACCGCTTTCTTGCGCAGCCACGAGCCGGCGCGCGCTATCTGGGCGGCGTGGGACGAGGAAGTTGCGACCGTAGAGCCTTATGCCAATGATTTGCCGTTCACGCCCGACAGGTTCGAGGAGGATGATCTGGACACTCTGATCGCCGGGCTCAACATCGACCATTCGCTACCGGCCACCTCGCTGCATCCAGCAGGTCGGACAGCGGCGCAAGAGCGGCTTGCACGCTTGGTCGCGGACGTGATGCCCGGCTACGCGTCCACCCGGAACGACGCCACGCATGACAACGGCGCGAGCGGTCTTTCGCCTTACCTGCACTTTGGCGTACTTGGTCCTCGCGAAGTCATGGCAGCAGTCAGCGGCGTCCCTGCAGGCGCAAAGCACAAGCGCAAATTCGCCGATGAGCTGCTCGGCTGGCGCGAGTGGTTCCACTATCAGGCGCGGCATCTCGACGTGCCCGAACGGTACGACCGCATAGCCAGTTGGGCGCGCCAGACACTGGCTAGCCATGCCAGCGATCCCCGCCCCGACCACGAGACGCTCACCGCCATGCTGAGGGGCGAGACACGGGACGCCACATGGAATGCCTGTCAGCGACAGTTTCTGGCCGAGGGATGGATGCACAACAATTTGCGCATGTACTGGAGCAAGCGGATTATCGCGATGACCCCCAGCCCTGAGGCGGCATGGACGACAGCCTGCTATTTTAATGATCGGCTCAGCCTCGATGGCCGTGATCCCAGCACCTGCGGCAACATCGCCACGATGTTCGCCGGCTCGCCTGCCGATCCCGAGCGTGCTGTCTATGGTCGTGTGGCGACGCGTGGCGACGGCTCTACCCGTCATAGGGAGGGCGGCGACGCGTGGCTCGCAGCTGCGGCATCGCGGCCAATCCCCGTGGTATCTGTCCCTGCCGTGGCGCCGGTCGATCCATACTTGACTGGCGACACACCTATTTAATGGGGCACCTTTTTGCCTGACCAAACGGCCGCTTCCGGTCACGGAGCGAGCCGCCCTGAATGTCCACAACTGGGTCAAGCGTGCGTACGCGATCATTTCGCAGACCGCCCCCACCCCCCGAAGTCCGCGTCAATCCATCAGCTTGCGCTGAAGGTAGGTCATCGTCAGCGCTGTCGTCCGGGCAGCCTGTTTCAGATCGGCACCTGCGCCGTGGCCGCCTTCGGTATTCTCG
>NZ_JAXOJQ010000018.1:0-19850 GCF_036663815.1 Parasphingomonas frigoris
AGCTCGGCAGAAAACAGTATTTGAACTTCGTTGCCTACCAATTCGTCAGACCGGCGCACTCGCGGCGGCGGGAAGTGGCCTGCGCCTGTTGACTCAGGCCGCGATAGAGAAGCCGCCGTTCCGCAGAGCTTACTTGCTTCCCAATAGCAGACGCCCGTTCAGCTCGCAGGACGGAAGGCTTTTCGCCAGGAGAAGGCTTAAGGCCGAGATTTCCTCACGAATAAAGACCGATAAGCAGACGTTTGGTTTGAGTCGCGGGACCTTCGACCGTGACGCTCATTTAGCGTCAGTTCCCAGCAGGCTCCGGCATCCGCATGTTGCCACATCTAGACTCGAGCACGAAATCGCTGCCTCCGGCTTCTTCGCCTAAGGATAACTTTGTCCAAAGGTCGTACCGTATACCCCCGACCACCCGCCGCCCAGCGCCTGGACTAGAGCCGCAGCGGTCGTCTGGCGGTCGGCGCGGATCTGGATCAGCGCGCGGCGGGCGGCGAACGCGGTCGCCTGCGCGGTGACGACGTCCGAATAGACAACGATGCCCGACTGATACTGGAAGCGCACGGCTGCCTCGCTTCGGTCGGCGGCGACCGAGGCGGTGGTCAGCAACGCCTCCTGCCGCGCGAGGATCGCGGTCGCGGCGAGATTGTCCTGCACCGCCTGGAACGCTGTGAGCGTCACCTGGCGATAATTGGCGACCGCGGCGTCATAGGCCGCGCGACTGCCCGCGACACGCGCCCGGCGCGCGCCTGCGTCGAAGATCGTCTGCGCGAGCGACGCGCCGACCGACCAGAGCGACGAGGCCGAGTTAAACAGGCTCGACAAGGTGTCGCTGTTGAAGCCCCCGCTCCCGCTGAGGCTGAGTGACGGAAAGAACGCGGCCCGATCGACGCCGATCTGGGCATTCGCCGCGGCGACCAGCCGCTCGGCCGAGGCGATGTCGGGGCGGCGTTCGAGCAACGTCGAGGGGAGCGCCACCGGTACGGTCGGGATCACCGGCTTCCAGTCGGCGATTGCCGGCAAGGTGAACACGGCGGCGTTTTCCCCAATAAGCGTCGCGATCGCATCCTCAAGCTGCGCGCGCGTGCGCTTTTCGCCTTCGAGGTCGGACTGCGCCGAGGCGAGCTGCGACTGGCCCTGGAACACGTCGCTGTGCGCGACGATGCCAGCATTGTAGCGATTGGTCGCGATCGTCAGCGAGCGCTGATACGCCGCGACGGTCGCAGCGAGGCTGACGATCTGCGCATCGGATGCGCGCAGCCCGAGATAATTGGTCACCAGTTCGCCATCGAGCGCGAGTTGCGCCGAGGCGAGATCGGCGCCGCGCGACTGTTCGGTGAAGCGCTGGGTGGCGACGGTGTTGCGGATCTCGCCGAACAGGTCCGGCGCCCAGCTGGCGGAAAGTCCCGCATTGTAGCTGGTGGAAGCGCGCGCGCCTGCGGCGGAGCTGACCCCGTTGGTGACGATCGTGCGCGATCCGCCCGATGCCGAATGCGTCACCGATCCGGTCGCCGATACCGTCGGGAAGAGGCTCGCGCGCGCCTCGCGGGTGAGCGCGCGGGCCTGGCGATAGGTCGCCTCGGCCTGCGCGAGCGTCTGGTTGTGCGCATGCTCGCGGACGACGAGATCGTCGAGCGTCGCGTCGCCGAAATCCTTCCACC
Source organism: Parasphingomonas frigoris (assembly GCF_036663815.1). Taxonomy (NCBI): domain Bacteria; kingdom Pseudomonadati; phylum Pseudomonadota; class Alphaproteobacteria; order Sphingomonadales; family Sphingomonadaceae; genus Parasphingomonas; species Parasphingomonas frigoris. Next base: position 1,659 of record NZ_JAXOJQ010000018.1, read on the forward strand.
AGTCGCCGCGCGGCGCGCCGTCGCCGGGCGCGGCGGGCTGCCAGCCGTCGACCGGCTTCCACTGCGTTGCATCGGGGCTGGTCGGCCGCGCATAGGGCGGGGCTAGCGAGCACCCGGCAAGCGCGACGCTGGCGAGGAGGGCGGACCAAGGGCGGATCGGTTTCATGCGGGAAGCTCGCGAAGGGTGCCGCGATTGGCAGCACGGGGGGTGGTCCGGCGGCGGCGTTTGGCGAGGCCGTCGAGGCAGACATAGATGACCGGGGTCGTGATCAGCGTCAGCACCTGGCTTGCGATCAGCCCGCCGATGATGACGATGCCGAGCGGCTGGCGCAGCTCCGCTCCCTCGCCGAAGCCGATCGCGAGCGGCAGCGCGCCGAGCGCGGCGGCGATCGTCGTCATCAGGATCGGTCGGAAACGCAAGATGCTTGCCTCGCGCGCCGCCGCCTCCGCGCTGATCCCGCGCGTGCGCTGCGCATGGATCGCGAAGTCGATGATCAGGATCGCGTTCTTCTTGACGATGCCGAGCAGCAGGAAGACGCCGATCAGCGCGATGATCGAGAAATCGAGCTTGAACAGCATCAGCGCAAGCACCGCCCCTACCCCTGCCGCGGGCAGCGTTGACAGCACGGTCAGCGGGTGGATCAGGCTTTCATAGAGGATGCCGAGCACGATGTAGATCGTCACCAAAGCGGCGAGGATCAGCAGCAGCTGGCCGCTCTGCGTATCCTGGAAGGTCGCCGCCGAGCCCGAGAATTTGCCGTGGACCGTGGTCGGCATGCCGATCTGCGCCTCGGCATCGGTGATTGTCGCCTGCGCGTCGGACAGAGCGACGCCGGGCGCGAGATCGAACGAGAGCGTGGTCGAGACCTCGGTCCCGTCATGGTTGACGCTTGCCGCGGTCGCCGCCTGGCCGATCGAGGCGATCGCGTCGAGCGGCACCATCGTGCGCGGCGTGTTGCTCAGCGCGGACCCGGTCGATGGACTGCGCAGCGCCGGGTTGGTGGCGACCGCGGCGGTCGCGGTAGCGGCGGTCTTGCCTGCCGTCCCCGTGCCGGTCGCGGCGACGCCGGTCGCGCTGGTCGTCGCAACCGTCGCCGTCGTCGTGCCGTTGAGCGCGGTGGCATTGGGCCCGGTCGCGATCACCGCATCGGCGTTGGCGGGGACGCGCACGTCGGTCAGCGCCTGCGGACCGGTGGTCATCTCCTGCGGCCAGCCGAGGATGACGCTGTACTGGTTGATATCCTCATAGATGTTGGCGACGCTGCGCTGGCCGAAGGCGTCGTACAGCGCATTGTCGACGTCGCGCGAGCTGATCCCGAGCCGTGCCGCGCTGTCGCGATCTATCGTCAGGAAGCTCTCGACGCCATTCTCGCTATAGTCGCTGTCGACGTTCGCGAGCTTCTTGTTGGCCTGCAGCGCGTCGTTGAGCTTCTTCGACCAGGTCTTGAGCGCAGCGGTGCTATCGGCGACGAGCGTATATTGATAGGAAGAATTGCCCTGCCGCGCGCCGATCCGCAGGTCCTGCACCGGCGCGAGGAACAGGCGGATCCCGGCGATAGGCTGGAGTTTGCGCTGCAGCCGCGCGATGATCTCGGGCTCGGCGACGCCGTGACGCTCGCCGACGGGTTTCAACGCCACCATCATGAACGCGCTGCCCGCACGGTTCCCCCCGGTGAAGCCGATCACCGACTGCACCGCGCGGTCCTTGTGGATGATGCCGACGACCTGGTTAAGCTTCACCTGCATGTCCTGGAACGACACGCTCTGGTCGGCGCGCACCCCCGCCATCAGCAGCGGCGATTGCTGCTGCGGGAAGAAGCCCTTGGGCACGACGACGTAGAGATAGGCGGTCAGCGCGAGCACGCCGACAAAAAGCACGAGCACCAGCGGCTTCATCGCCAGCGCCCAGTCGAGCGCCTTTTCGTAAACGCGTTCGACGCGCTGATAGCCGCGCTCGAGCCCGCGCGCGACGCCGCCCGGCTGCTTCACGGCCTCGCCCTCGCGTGGGCGGGGCTTGAGGAACCAGGCGCACAGCATCGGCGTGGTGGTGAGCGACAGGACGAGGCTGATCAGCACCGCCGCCGACAGCGTCACCGCGAATTCGCGGAACAGCCGCCCGACGATCCCGCCCATGAACAGCAAGGGGATGAACACTGCGACGAGGCTGACGCTGATCGACAGCACGGTGAAGCCGACCTCGGCCGCACCGCGGAGCGCCGCGTCGATCCGCCCCATCCCTTCCTCGAGATGCCGCGTGGTGTTCTCCAGCACGACGATCGCATCGTCGACGACGAAGCCGGTCGCCACCGTGATCGCCATCAGCGAGAGATTGTTGAGCGAGAAGCCGAGAAAATACATCACCCCGAAGGTGCCGAGCAGCGACACGACCGTCGCCACCGCCGGGACCATCGTCGAGCGGACGTCGCGCAGGAAGGCGAAGACGACGACGATCACCAGCACCAGCGCGATCAGCACTGTGATCTCGATCTCGCGCAGCGAGGCGCGGATCGAATTGGTGCGGTCCATCGCCACGTCGAGCTTGATGTCGGGCGGCAATTGCGCGCGCAAGGCAGGCAGCTCGGCGTTGATCTTGTCCACCATCTGGATGAGGTTGGCGCCAGGCTGCTGGGTGATATTGACGATGATCGCGCGATTGCCGTTGTAGAGGCCGAGCGTGCGCGTATCGGCGACGCTGTCGCTGACCGTCGCGATGTCGCCCAGCCGCACCGCCGAACTGCCGCGCCACGCCACCACCAGCGGGCGATAATCGGCGGCGGTCTTGCCCGCGGCGTTGGTGTAGATCTGCCACGATCGGCCGTCTTTGCCCGAAATCAGCCCCTTGGGTCGATTGGCGTTCGACGCCTCGATCGCCGCGCGGACATCCTCCATCGAGATGCCGTAGGAATTGAGCTCGAGCGGATTTACCGCGACGCGCACCGCCGGCAGCGACCCGCCGCCCAGCTCGACATCGCCGACGCCCGGGATCTGCGCCATGCGCTGCTGGATGATGTTCGACACCGCATCGTAGATCTGCCCGGCGGTGCGGGTGTCCGAGGTGAGTGCGAGCGTCACCACCGGCTGGCTCGCCGGGTTGACCTTGCGATAGGTCGGGTTCTGCCGGAGCGTGGCTGGCAGGTCGACGCGCGAAGCGCTGATCGCCGCCTGGACTTCGCGCGCGGCGGTGTCGATGTTCTTCGACAGGTCGAACTGCAGCGAGATCCGCGTTGAGCCGAGCGAGCTTGACGAGGTCATCTCGTTGACCCCGGCGATCGTCGACAGCCGCCGTTCGAGCGGCGTCGCGATGCTCTGCGCCATCACGTCGGGGCTCGCGCCGGCAAGGCTCGCCGAGACGCTGATCACCGGGAAATCGACCTGCGGCAAGGGTGCCACCGGCAGCGAAAAGAACGCCGCGATCCCGGCGAGCGCAAGCCCGATCGTCAGCAGGACCGTTGCGATCGGCCGCCGGATGAAGGGCACGGAGAGGTTCACGCCATCACCGCGACGGGTGCGCTTCGGATTCGGGACCGACGTCGGGGGATTTGTAGGCACCCCAGCCGCGCCTGGCGAAGGCTTGCTGCGCTCGGTCGAAATAGAGATAGATCACCGGCGTGGTGAACACCGTCAGCAACTGGCTGACGAGCAGCCCGCCGAAGATCGCGATGCCGAGCGGGCGGCGCAGTTCCGCCCCCTCGCCGTTGCCGAGCATTAACGGCACCGCCGAGAACAGCGCAGCGAGCGTCGTCATCAGGATCGGGCGGAAGCGCAGGATCGCCGCCTGGCGGATCGCCTCGAATGGCGCGAGCCCCTCGTCGCGCTCGGCGGCGATCGCGAAGTCGATCATCATGATCGCGTTCTTCTTAACGATGCCGATCAGCAGCACGATCCCGATGATCCCGATCACGTCGAGATCATGCCCCGTGATCCACAGCGCGAACAATGCGCCGACCGCCGCCGAGGGCAGAGTCGACAGGATCGTCAGCGGGTGGATGAAGCTTTCGTAGAGCACGCCGAGCACGATATAGACGCACACGATCGCCGCGAGGATCAGGTACAATTGGTTCGACAGCGACGAGGAGAAGGCCCCCGCTGCACCGAGGAAGCTGGTCGAGACGCCGGTCTTGAGCTTGAGGTCGGTGATCTTCGCCTGGACGGCATTCACCGCGGTGCCGAGCGAGACGCCCGGCGCGGTGTCGAAGCCGAGCGTCGCCGCCGGGAATTGCGCGACGTGATTGACCTGCAGCGGCGAGGTCCCCGCCTTGATCGTCGCGATCGCGCTGAGCGGCGTCGCGCCGCCGGACGCCTGGACGTGGAGCAGCCCGAGCGAGGCAGGGTCGGTCAGCAGGCCCGGTGCCGCCTCGAGGATCACGCGATATTGCGTCGTCTCGGTGAAGATCGTCGAGACGATCCGCTGCCCGAATGCCGAATAGAGCGCATCGTCGACGCTCGACGCGGTGATGTTGAGCCGCGCCGCCGAATCGCGATCGATGTTGATATACGCCGCCTGCCCCTGCGCGCCCGCGTCGGTGGTGACGTTGCGCACCTCGGAGACCGATTGCAGCGCCGCGGCGATGCGCTTGGCCTCCGCATTGACGTCGGCAGTGTTCGATCCCTCGACCGAGAAGCGGAACTGCGTCGGCCCGCTCTCGGCGTCGATCGTCAGGTCCTGCGTCGGCTGGAGGTAGAGCGTGACGCCCGGAATGCGATCCACCGCATCCTTGAGCCGCTGCATGACGTCGGCCTGCGCGCCGTGGCTCTCCTTGAGGTTGATGAACATGCTGCCCGAATTGAGCGTGGCATTGTCCGACCCGTCGACCCCGACGAACGACGACAGCGAGGCGACCGAACCGTCCTGGAGGATCGCCTTCGCTGCCTGCGCCTGGAGCGACGCCATCTTGTCGTACGAAACGCTGGTCGAGGCGATCAGCCGCGCCTGGAGCTGGCCGGTATCCTGTGTCGGGAACAACCCCTTGGGGATGACGAGATAGAGCAACACGGTCAGCGCGAAGGTCGCGATCGCCACCATCAGCGTGGTGAAGCGGCGGTCGAGCACATAGCCGAGCCCGCGTTCGTAATGATGCTCGACCCAGCCGAAGGCGGCGGCCGAGCGCTCAGCGATTCGGCTCTTCTTCTCGTCGGCGGGGCGCTTCAACCAGCGCGCCGACAGCATCGGCGTCAGCGTCAGCGAGACCACCGCCGAGATCAGGATGGTTATCGCCAGCGTCACCGCGAATTCGCGGAACAGCCGCCCGACGATATCGCCCATGAACAGCAACGGGATCAGCACCGCGATCAGCGAGACGGTGAGCGAGATGATCGTGAAGCCGATCTCCGACGCGCCCTGCAACGCCGCCTCGAACGGCTCCATCCCCTCCTCGATATGGCGCTGGATATTCTCGATCATCACGATCGCATCGTCGACGACGAAGCCGGTCGCGATCGTCAGCGCCATCAGCGAGAGGTTATCCAGGCTGTAGTGCAGCAGGTACATCACCCCGCACGTTCCGATCAGCGAGATCGGCACCGCGAGCCCGGCGACGAGCGTCGCGCGCGCCGAGTGCAGGAAAAAGAAGATCACCAGAACCACGAGCACGACCGCGAGCACCAGCTCGAACTCGACATCGCTGACCGAGGCGCGGATCCCCGTCGTGCGGTCGGCGAGCGTCGTTGCCTTGAGGCCAGCAGGCAAGCTCTTGAGCAGCACGGGGAGCTGCGCCTTGATCGCATCGGTCGTCTGGATGACGTTCGCGCCGGGCTGGCGCTGGACGTTGAGAATGATCGCGGGCGTCGTGTTGGCGAGCGCGCCCAGCCGCGCATTCTCGGCGCCCTCGGACACTTGCGCGACATCGGACAGGCGCACCGGGGCACCATTGGCGTAGCTGACGATCAGCGTCTTATAGTCGTCGACGCTCTCGAGCTGGTCGTTGGCGTTGATCTGGTACGAGCGGTTGGGCCCGTCGAAGCTGCCCTTCGCGCTGTTGGCATTGGCATTGTCGATCGCGGTGCGCAGCTGCGACAGCGACAGGCCGTAACTCGCCAGCGCCTGGGTATCGGCGCGGATCCGCATCGCCGGCTTCTGCCCGCCGGCTAGCGAGACGAGCCCGACGCCGCTGATCTGGCTGATCTTCTGCGCGAGGCGCGTGTCGACGATCGACTGGACCTGCGTCAGCGGCATCGTGTCCGAGCTGACCGCAATCGTCAGGATCGGCGCGTCGGCCGGGTTGACCTTGGCATAGACCGGCGGCGCGGGAAGATCGGCCGGGAGCAAGGCCGACGACGCGTTGATCGCCGCCTGGACTTCCTGTTCGGCGACGTCAAGGCCCTCCGAAAGCCCGAACTGCAGCGTGATGACCGAGGCGCCCGCGGTGCTGTTCGAGGCCATGCGCGACAGGCCCGGCATCTCGCCGAACTGGCGCTCGAGCGGCGCGGTCACAGTCTGGCTCATCACCTCGGGGCTGCCGCCGGGATAGAGCGTCGTCACCTCGATCGTCGGATAATCGACCTCGGGCAAGGCCGAGAGCGACAGCATGCGGAAGCCGACGAAACCCGCCAGCACGATGCCGATCATCAGCAGCGCGGTCGCGACGGGACGGAGGATGAAGATGCGGGACGGGCTCATCACACTGGCGCTCAGCCGCCCTGCCCGCCGCGCCTGCGTCGCCCACCGCCAGCACCGCGCGCGGCGGGCTTGTCGCCCGGTAGCGCGACCTTGGCGCCCTCACTCAACCGGTCGCCGCCATCTGTGACGACGGTGTCACCCAGTTTCAGACCGGTGAGGATCTGCACCTTGTCGGCGCTGGTCACCCCGGTGGTGACCTTGCGCTGCGTAACGGTGCGGTCGCCTTTCAGCAGCCAGACGAACGCGCTGTCCTGCCCCGAACGGACCGCGGCCGGCGGAATGGTGATCGCCTGGCGTGCGGTGTTGACCGTCAGCCGGACGTTGACGAACTGGTTCGGGTAGAGCTGGTTTGCGGGATTGGCGAAACGCGCCTTGCCCTTGATCGTCCCCGTCGAGGTATCGACCTGATTGTCGAGCGTCGAGAAGCGCCCCTGGTCGAGCGTCTGCGTGCGCGTCCGGTCGAGCGCGACCGCGGGGATCGGGGCGCCTTGCGCGATCCGTTGGGCGATCACCGGCGCCTGGTCCTGCGGCACCGCGAACGCGACGTCGATCGGCTGGAGCGTCGTCACCACCGCGATGCCGTTGGCGTCTCCCGCGCCGATGTAATTGCCGATATCGACGACGCGCAGGCCGACGCGGCCCGACACCGGGGAGAGCACGCGCGTGAAGCCGAGGTTGATCTGCGCCTGCTGCACCGCGCCCTGGTCGATCGCGATCGTGCCCTCGAGCTGCTTGGCGGTCGCCGCCTGCGTATCGACGTCCTGCCGCGCGATCGAATCCTGGCCGAGCAGCGTAGTGTAGCGGCTCAGCTGGACGCGCGCATTGGCGAGCTGCGCCTGGTCGCGGATCAGCGCGCCCTTCGCTTGCAGCAGCGCCGCCTGGTACGGCCGCGGATCGATGATCGCGAGCACCTCGCCCTTCTTGACGAGCTGCCCCTCGGTATAGAGCAATTTGGTGATCGTGCCCGAGACCTGCGGGCGGATCGTCACCGTCGCGGCGGGGGTGACCGTGCCGAGCGCCTCGACCACCACCGGCAGATCGGCGGCGCTCGCCTTGACCGTTGCCACCGTCGTCGGCTGGCCCCCGCCTGCGCCTGCGCCTGCGCCTGCGCCTGCGCCTCCCCGGCCGCCGCCGCCGCCGCGCCGACCCCCACCGGCACCTCCGGCGGCCGAACCTGACTGCGACAGCCACACTGCCAAAAGAATGAGCAACAGCAGGCCGCCAAGCCCGGCGATCCAACTGATCGTCCGACCGCGCGTCCCCAGTCGGTGCGTCGCATCCGGGCGTGTCGCGTCGGGCGTGGTACTCGTTTCGTACTCGGGCATGTCGGGCTTCCGCAGCAATCTGCAACTGCTTCCGCATCGGCGGGTCGGTCGTGTCAATCATTCAATTGTCGCAAATCTTGCCGATCAGCGTGCTCGTTCCTCGCGGGCGATGCTAAAAGCCTAATCTCCGTCAGGACCTTCAGCTGGCATGGAGCCGCGTCGTAGCTGACTCTCACCATCCGATTGACCCAGATGCGGACGTTCAGGAGGGTTTGAACACCTGTTAGAAGCGGTCATTCGTTGATCGCGTATGGGACAAGTTTGATTACACAAGCATCCGCGTGGAACGAGTTGGAGACAATGGTGCGAGTCCTCAATCCCATGCCGACCGGACTGTACATCAGGGGCGAATAATGGCTCAGAATCGCGGACATCACGTTGCATAACGCCGTTAACGAACTGCGGCATCCTTCACGCAGCCGGGTTCACATTGTCAGCGTGCGGTCATATCCAGTCAGTTCAAGATATCCGCGCCCACCCGTGGTCCGCACCGCGCCTTCCCAATAGACCGGTAGGCCGCTCCGCCGCGCGTCAAGCTCCTGCGCTGCGAATAGCGGAGTTAGCAGCCAGCGATGCACGCCATCTGGCAACCGCACACTAAGCTCCTGTTTTACCGGATACACCGCTCCGGTCACGGGACTGCGCCACTGCGCCAATCGGCGGAACGCCACGTCGCGAGGTGCCAGCACGACGATCGTACCGTCGGCGCGGCGTAGCGATCCGCCCCCCCATAGCGTCCCGCCCGCTTTGCGCCGGATACGGAAGGCCATGAGGGCACTGCCGTCATCGAAGTTGAGGCCGGTCCAGTCCCACCCTTGCGCATCGCTCTGGAGATAGTTCGAGGACCATTCGCGATCGAGCCAAGCCTCTCCGGTTACCGCAACCGAGGTGCCACCGCGCCGAACGTTGCCCGCGACCTTGAGGTGCGGGATCGAATAATAGTAGCTGGCCGCCTCGGACTGCGGCCCCTTTCGGCTAAACCCGCCCTGGCCCTGTGGCAGCGGCGGCTGGGTCGGCACGAAGGTCAGCGCAAGCGCGAAGTCGGGTGCCCCCACTTTCGTCGCCCAACGCCCGTCGGCGCTCCGCCGCAGCCTCCAGTCGCGGATCGTGACGTCGGCATCGGCGGTTCCGGCACTTGCCAAGCCGAACCCCGCCCGCGCGGACCGCTCGCCGTGCAGCAACCGCCCGATCTTCGGGTCCGACAGTGCGGCGTGCGCGAAGAGGACCTGCCCGGCGGCGAAGCGGCTCGGATTGGCCGGATCGACCGCCGGCCGGATGCGGAAGAAGGTGACCTGGAAGCCGAGATCGGCGCCCTCTGCGGTGCGCAGCCAGCCGGTGACATACCACCATTCGGTGCGGAACGGCGGATGCGCCCCGTGATCGCGCGGGTAGTGCAGCATGACGCCGGGCTTCACCACCGGATAGGGCATCGGCGCGGACGCGGTCAGGCTCGAGGCGGCGAGCAGCGCAACCAGTGGGGACACGCGCATCACCAATCCTTCCGCACCGATTGCACCGCGCTGCGCGATGTCGCGCGACGGCCTGCCAGCACGGCGGTAACCGCTGCCGCACCCGTCAGCGCCGCGGCCACCGCGACCAGCGTCCCGACCGGAATGCGTGTTTCCATCGTCCAATTGAAAGATTGCGGGTTGATCACATGGATCAGCACCTGCGCCAGCACCAACCCGAGCCCGATCCCGGCGAGCGCGCCGGTCAGTCCGACGATAGCCCCCTCGGTCGCCAGCATCGCGCTCAATTGGCCGCGCGTAAGACCGAGATGGCGCAGCATCCCGAATTCGCGCTCGCGCGCCAGCGTTTGCGCCGACATGGTCGCCGCGACACCGGATAAGCCGACCAGGATGGCGATCGCCTCGAGCAGATAGGTCACGGCGAAACTCCGGTCGAACAGCGTCAAGGCGAACCGGCGCAGCATCGCCGGCTGAGTGATATCGACTGGGCCGCGCAGCGCCGGTGGTAATCGTGTGCGCAGACCCTGCACTACCGCTGCTGCATCGCTGCCCGGCACGAGCGTGGCCGATGCCTCGTCGCGTCCCGTGTCGCCAGTCAGACGCTGATAGTCGGCCTCGTCGATCAGCACCGCGCCGCCTTGCCGCGCATAGTCGCGCCATACCCCCGCCACTGCGAAGCGCGAGCCGCCGCCGATCGGCAAGCGAATCACGTCGCCGGGGTGCCAGCCGTAAAGGCGTTGGGCTGGCTCCGACACCCAAATCGGGAGTATTCCAGTTGGCACCGCGTCCGCGCGGGCGATCAGCACGAACTGCGGATCCTCCACGCTGCGCTGCGGCCGCGCGACGAGCGCGATCGGCGGACGATCGGGCGCGATGGTCAGCGGAAGCTGTCGTCCGAAGGCGATACGCGCGACACCGGGCGTCGCGGCAAGTCTCGCGCGCGTTGCGGGGTCGAAACTCGCGCCCGCATTGGTGCGCATATAGAGATCGGCGCTGAGCACTTGGCCGAGCCAGTCGTCGACCGCGCCGCGAAAGCTCGTCACCATCGTCGCCATCGCGATCATCAACGCGGTCGAGGCGACGATGCCGCACAGCGCGGTCGCGGCCTCGCCTGGCGCACCGTGCAAATGCCGAATCGCGAGCTGCCGTGGCACCGTGCCGATCGCACGGCGGGCGAGCGGCCCCAGCAGCGCCCGCGCGAACCACGGCACCCCCGCTATGCCACCGGCCAGAAGCAGCGCCATTCCGGCAAAGCCGAACAGCGGCAAGTGTGCGACCGGCGGCAGCAGCGACACCGCGCTGCCTGCGAGCAGCAAAGCGGCAGCCGGCCACCACGCCACGCGCTGGCGCGGATCAAGCACGTCGCCGGCATTCTTCAGCGCCGCCGCCGGCGCAGCGCGCGCCGCCAGTCGCGCCGGAACAGCGCTCCCGGCAACCGCCGCAAGCAGGCCGATCGCGAAAAAGCCGAGCGCCGCCAAGGGCTGGAACACCAACCTCGCCCCCACGCCGCGAAAATAGCCGGCGCCGAGGTCACCGCCCAGCCAGTGCACTGCAGCCCAGGCAAGCCCATAACCCGCCGCCAGCCCAATGCCCGATCCGATCACGCCGATCGCCACGCCCTCGGCCACGACGGCCGCGACCACCCCGGCGCGCGGCATGCCGAGCGTGCGCAAGAGCGCGAAGGCCCGCTGCCGTCGGACGACCGACAGCGACTGCGCCGAATAGACCAGAAATCCGCCGGTCAGCAGCGCGACGAGCGCCAGCATGTCGAGATTGACACGGTATGCGCGGGACAGCGCGTCACCCTGCAGCGACTGTGCTTGCGCGCTCGAGATCACGGCGTCGCCGGGCATGACCCTCGACAACGCGGCATCTGCCGCCGGGCGATCCGCCACCTTCACATCGATCCGATCGAGCCGTCCGATCCGGTCAAACCGCCACTGCGCGGCGGCGATGTCCATCGCCGCGACTGCGCTGCTGTCGGCAACCCCGGGGAGCGTGCCGGCGATGCGCAGTGGCACGACGCGCCCGTTCGCGGCGATCGTGACCACCGCTCCAAGCTTCGCGCCGCTACGCTCGAGTGCCCCGCGCGACAGGAAGACGGCCGCTTCGTCGAACACCGCCGCGCCTTCCGCCCCCGGCCCCTGCGGGCGGACCCCGATCAGCGTCGGAGTCACCGCAGCAGCGCGCAGGATGTCGAGCCCAAGCAGCGTCACGCGCGCCGTGCCGATCCGCGCTTCGAGTTGAACGACGGGACTTACGTCCACGACCCCATCGGCTAGCGCTACGCGCGGATAAAGGCGCTCTTCAAACCCGAGCCGGCTGGTCGCTTTCACGCTCAGGTCGGCGGAGCCGTTCACGCCGCGCACCGCGCTGTCGAACGACGCCAGCGCCGAGCCGTTGACCAGATGCACTGCAAAGCCGAGCGCGACCCCCACCGCAATCGCTACCGCAGTGACCAGGAAGCGCGCGGGATGAAATCGCCACTCGCCTGCGATCAGCCAGCCGAGCGCGAGCCGCCCCGACCACAGACCGGGCTCAGCGCGCACGCTCGACCAGGCCCTCGGTAGTGAGCATCAGCACGCGGTCAGCAATCGCGGCGGTCGCGTCCGAATGGGTGACGAGCACCGCCGCTGCGCCACGCTCGCGCGCGGCATCGGCGAACAGCGTCAGCACGCGCCCGGCCGTCTCGGGATCGAGGTTGCCGGTCGGCTCGTCCGCGAGGATGAGCGCCGGCCGATGGACGAGTGCGCGCGCGATCGCCACGCGCTGCAATTCGCCGCCCGACAAGTCGCGCGCATAACCCCCGCCGCGCCGGCCAAGGCCGACCGCGGCGAGCATCGCCTCCGCCTCGACCTGCGCCGCCACAGCGTCGGGCGAGACCAGCGCCAGCGGGAGCGCGACGTTCTGCTCTAGGGTGAGGTACGGCAGGATGTGGAAAGCCTGGAAAACGAAGCCGATCCGTTCGCGCCGCAGCCGGGTCCGCGCGGTCTCGTCAAGGCCGCCGAGGGCGATCCCTTCGATCGCCACCACGCCCGCATCGGAGTCGTCCAACCCGGCGAGGATGTTGAGCAGCGTCGATTTGCCGACGCCGGATTCGCCAGTAATCGCCACGATCTCTCCGGCACCGACCGTGAAGTCGAGGCCGCGAAACAGCGTGCGCGGGCCGGGAACGCTTTTTGCGAGCGCGCGCACCGTCAGGAGGGAAGGATCAGCCATCCTCGCTTGTCGCCGGTTGCCAATGCGCCGACAAGATCAATCATACTGGGTATCGGCGCAAACCTCTGACGCTCAAAAGCTACCGGGGGGCTTTCAGGCACGATACTAAGGCGACGAAGCCATCACCATCTGATCGACAATTGCTACGAACTTCGTGCTGGGAAGACCCAGAGTCGGCCGCTCGCGGCACCTTTTGCACTTCCCAAACCCTGCCATTCATTAATGTCGATCGGGGGTGACCCAATATCGCCGCGCCATGACGATCATGACTTTGGCCGACAGAATGCGAAAATTTAAAAGGGCGGCTTGAAGGTCCCCCAGATAGTAGACTTCTGTTCCGAGCCGTAACCGAGTAGCACTACCCCTTCTTCGCGAAAGGCGCTTTGTGAATAGGCGTCGAAACAGGGCCGCCGCCTAAATACGGCTAAGCCATTGTGGTGTAAGGCAGAACGGAGCCTCTCTTGGGCTCTGATCGGCGCCGCTTGGGACCCCCTTCAAACTTTATAATATCAAGCGTTGCCAGTAGGTTTCCTGGCAGAAGACGGGAGTCCCGTTTCGACGCCTATTTACAGCATTTGCCAGCACCGCGAGTCTTCTGCTCACCGCTATCGCTTGCGGCGTGGCATTTTTGCAGTCGCGGTTTCGCCGGCACGGCAAACGGCTGTACCGGTTACGCGGCAATCAACAGTTCCAGCCTCTCGACCTCACGGGCGAACGCAAAACAAAGCTGATCACGTTGGTCCTCCGGTGTGGGCGCGCACGCGAAGCATCTGCGCAACCTCTATGTCTATTTCTGGCGCTGGGCCGCGTGGAAGGTGTTCGAACAGGGTGGCGGCGGGCGCGACCGGACGCCGCCGGCGGAGGAAAAACTATCCGGCCTGGTGTGCTACATAACTGTCGCCGGGTTTCTGAATGGGCCCGGGTTCCAGAAGATGCGCGCGGACCTGCGCCGCGAATGCGACGAGATTTGGGTGATCGACTGTTCGCCCGAGGGGCATCAGCCGGATGTTTCGTCGCGCATCTTTCAGGGAGTGCAGCATCCGGTGTGCATCGTGCTGGCGTCACGATCCACCGCCAAGGGGAGCGAAACGCCGGCGCGCGTGCGCTATCGCGCGCTGGCCAAGGGGCGGCGTGGCGCGAAGTTCGCCGAGCTGGCAGAGATGACGCTCGACAGCGCGGGCTGGCGAGACTGCTCAAGTGAGGCGCGGGCGCCGTTCCTGCCGGAGTTCGCCGGGGGGTGGGGTGATTATGTGGCGCTGGATGCGGTGATTGGGGACATGGGATCTGGCGTTATGCCGGGGCGCACCTGGGCGGTATCTCCTGACACCGGCACACTTCAACAGCGATGGGCAGCGCTATCGGGTGAGAAAGACGACGTCATCAAGGAAAAGCTTCTTCACCCTCAGTTACGAAAAGGCTTGGTATCGGCCCGCCACATCCGAAAGTTCGTTAAAGAGCAACTGGGCACCTATCCCCTCAGAGCGGTCCCGATAATCGACGACGATCAACCGATCGTCACGCCAGTGCGCTACGGTTTTCGTTCGTTCGATCGCCAATGGATACCGGCTGACTCGCGCCTTCTAAATGATCCCCGACCAAAAATTTGGGCGTCTTACGGCTCCAAACAAGTTTTCCTGACGGGCCTAATGGCGAGTAGCCCGACATCTGGGCCAGCCATTTCTGCCACATCGCTGATCCCCGATCAGGATCATTACAAGGGCTCGTTCGGCGGCCGAGTGTTCGCGCTCTGGAAAGACGCCACCGCCACGGAGTCAACCATCTCGCCGATAGTACTCGCCGAACTGGCTCGAACCTATGGCGCGCCGGTCGATCCGGTCGATGTGTTCGCTTATGTCGCCGCTTTGCTCGCGCACCCCGCGTACATCGAGCGCTTCCGGGGCGACCTGATTCGGCCAGGGCTACGCGTGCCGCTGACCGCCGACGCGACGCTGTTCGCGGAAACGGCGACGATCGGACGCGAGGTAATCTGGCTGCACAGCTTCGGCGAGCGTTTCGCCGAGGGGCATCCCGCCGGCCCGCCGCGCGCTGCGGCGGATTTGCCGATATATTCCAAAGAGGGCCGAATTCCTTCAACGCCTGAGGGTTTTCCCGACACTATCGACTATGATGCCGCGGAACGACGACTCAAAATTGGTACCGGCTTCATCGACAACGTTCCGCCCGCGGTGTGGGCTTATGAAATGTCGGGCAAAAGCGTGCTGCGGCAGTGGTTCAGCTATCGCAAAAAGGACCGCGAACGCCCACAGATCGGAGACAAGCGTTCACCGTCACCGCTCGGCGATATCCAGCCTGACCAATGGCTGCCCGAATACACAAGCGAGTTGATCAATGTGCTCAACGTGTTGGCGCTCCTTGTCACCCTCGAGCCCAAACAGGCCGACCTTCTCGCACGCATTTGCGACGGGCCACTGATCGCAGGCACTCGCCTGAAACCATGAGATCGGGCGTTATTACTGAAGGGCGAGGATTGGTATCAGACGCACCAGCGCGTGCGGAATCATGCGAGCAAGAGAAGCCTTTGCCGTGCTTGACAAGCCCGATAGAGGAAGACAAAGCCCACGATTAGCGGTATGTTCCCTATTCGTTCCAAAGGGAGATCTCAAATGGCCCAGTTGTCGCCGATCGAATGGACGGACGTCACCTGGAATCCTGTCGCTGGCTGCGCCATTGCCACCGCGGGATGCACCAATTGCTACGCTATGCGTATGGCAGCGCGGCTCGAAGCTATGGGCGTAGAAAAATATGCGGGCCTGACGCGTAAGAGCGGCGACCGCTACGTATGGACCGGAACGGTTGTCCAAGACGAAAAGTCACTGAAAGCACCGCGATCGTGGCGGATGCCGCGAACCGTTTTCGTCAATTCGATGTCCGATTTGTTCCATGAAACGGTTGAAACTGCTTTCATCTGCAAGGTTTGGGACGTGATGCGTGATACGCCGCAGCACACGTACCAGATCCTGACGAAGCGTCCGGAGCGGATGCGCACGGTGCTGTCATCGCCAGGCTTCTTGGTGCTGCCAAACGTATGGATCGGAACCAGTGTCGAGGACGCGGCAGTTATTGGACGGATCGGTGATCTGCGTCTAACGCCCGCGGCGGTCCGCTTCATCTCTTTCGAGCCCCTCATCGGTTCGGTAGCCAGCGCCGATATCACGGGTATCGATTGGGCAATTGTTGGCGGCGAAAGCGGCCCGCGTGCGCGCCCGATGTTGGAGGATTGGGTACACGAGATCGAGGAAATGTGTCGTGAAACACGCACCGCTTTCTTTTTCAAGCAATGGGGCGGGCGCAACAAGAAAGCTGCGGGCCGCCTGCTTAACGGCCGGACATATGACGAGATGCCGCGCCGCCATACTTCTTCAGGGTCGCCTTTACACCTTTCTTTATGAGGCCAATTGCGGGATCGCTCGCGCTATTCGATAGGCAAAAGAGAGAAAAAAGCTGTCCCCTGCCATCTGCGATTAGCGGCAACGGTTCCGATACGTAGCGGAAAAGCGTACCAAGACGCTTTCTGGCATATTCTTCGATTTGTGGCTGCGTAACCTTTCTCACGGAAGTCGACACGACTGTATCAAACAAGTCGACCGACACGTGAGTATTGTACAGCTCCTCACGCCAATTGAGTGTTCCGAAGATGGAATCGAGCTTCGACGCCTTGCTCTCGTTCACGCGCGACATGTCCCATGCAAGCTGGCGTGTGACCGCGAGCACTGGAAAGAGATACCAGACATCGGCTGCTTTTGTGTCCGCGAGCAAGCGTAGGGTTTCCCACTCGACATTCATCCCATACGGATCGAGAAACACGCAGGCACGATGTTTACCCCGCCCGGCGATCTGATTACGCCATGGGGCGGAGGTGAATATTGATCGTAACTCGGCGTTGGCATCGCCGTGCCGGCATTCAATCTTCTGATCGGGTCTGGCCTTTCGGATGGCATCAAGCTCACGAAACCGCGATGCTTGACCCTCGATAAAGACGTGGCGGTTAAATGGAGGGTCCACAGCGAGGGCCCTGAGCACCGACCCTGCAAGTTCCTCGGTCTCTTCAGTGACTGGCGTATCGCTAAGAAGACCGCCGGTTTCTTTTTCAACCGTCCGCGTACCCGATCCGGCGAACGCATCTATATACCACAGATCGAATGGCTGGGTTTCCAGCACGCGTGTGAAAAAGCCCAAATAATAATGGACCGCGTCGAGCTTTAGCTCGGTCCATGCCCCGCCAAACCGATGCCCTTGCTCTACACTGATCACGGCCATGAGAGTCTCTCCTTAGCGGTGACCATCGTAGAGAACGAATACCGAACGAACAATCGGCGATCTTAGCCGGTCTGGGGTTAGTATATCTTTGGTCGCCCGGCGTATGTCCGCTGAATGACGAGCATCGAACATGAATTGCTTGTCGCCTCACCGCCCGGTCCCCAACCGGCCGCGTGTACGAAAGGGAGGTTACCGCGAGCGCCGCCCGAAAGCGGCCAGTCCGTTTTCCACCCAAATCACCTTGATAGCAGCCTGTCCGCAGCACCCGTTGCACTGAAATTCTGACCGTCCGCAAGGATGAGGAGCGTGCTTTCCCCCGCCTTGTGCCGGGGGGCGGGGAGGGCGGGTGGCCCTACATTCCTATTCCGAGGCCGCGACCCAAATCGATCCCCTGATGGAAAGCGAGCTCGGCGCCGAGCTTGCGGCCAGTCTCGAACTGGATGCCGAGCAGCTGCTTGCGGTTGGCAAGGATCGATTCCATCTGCGGATCACGCTCGAGCGATTTCGCCATGCCGCGCATGTCATCCTGAAACGCGCGTCGGCGTTCATAATCGCCCGATGCGTAGGCACGTTCTGCCCCGGCGCTCAGACGATTCCAGCGCTCGACGAACCGGTCGGCCCGAAGTTCAGGATTGGTGCGCACCTCGCGCTCGCGGATGATCGCAAGCCGCGCGCGTTCCGTATCGCCACCAGCAGCTTCCGGCGCGAGCGACGCGTCCCGCGAATAGGCGCTCTCGGCGTCGGTCGCGGCATGCTGGCGAAGTTTGTTGAGATCGCGCCTCGCCTCGCCGAGATCGCGCAGCTGATCTGGCGTGGCGTCGCCGCCGCGGTCCTGCATCGTGAAGATCGCCTGCACCGCGCGCGCATGCCGCGCGATAGCACGATCGCGCACCGCAGCGACGCTCTCCTGCGGCTCTTGCACTTGCGGTTCGGGGGCTTTCACCGACAGCCGCAAGCCGTCGAACATCCCGCGCACTTTCGCCGGCACGGCGTTTGCCATGTCGGCAATGCGCTCGCGCACGGTAATCCCGCGCCGCTCGGCGAAGTCGCGTTCCGGGGTCGCGCCATGCCCGTAGTCGCTGGCCATATCTTTCGCGCGCTCGCGGGATAGCGTGCGGACCAGCTTGCCTTGGTCCGCAAAGTCATCCTTGCCGTAATGCAGGTCCAGACCTTCGCGATGCCGCGACAGCGCAACATAGGATGAGTGACTGTCCATTCCCGGCGTGGCCAGCACATGCGTACGGTCGACCGTCATCCCCTGTGCTTTGTGAATCGTGGCGGCGTA
>NZ_JAXOJQ010000019.1:0-17495 GCF_036663815.1 Parasphingomonas frigoris
CACTTTAGACACCCGCTGGCCGGCCATGGCTTGCCCTGATGAACCCTGCGGCCGCTACGCGGCCTTGTCTTCATCAGGGCCATAGCGGCTCCCGAACCGGCGCTTCCCAATGTGCTACGGAACCGAGCTGACCAGTCATGCCGTCCTCGCCTGGTGCCAGGACACCGGGGTCGAGTGGCATTACATCGCGCCGGGCAAGCCACAGCAGAACGGCTTTGTGGAATCGTTTAATGGTCGCTTGCGCGACGAGTGTCTGAACGAGCACCTGTTCCCATCGCTGGCTGCAGCGAGACGGATCATCGAGGCATGGCGGACGGACTACAACACCGTGCGTCCGCACAGCAGCCTTGGCGGGCTGGCACCCACCGAGTTTACCAACCGCCCCCGCCAGGGGCATATGAGCGACGAAGCTAAGTTATCAGCGGCCTGAAAACGGGGAGCACGTCATCATCACTTCTGGGGGCAAACGCCTCTATGGTCGGCAGGAACGCGAAACGTTCGTAACGGGGATGGCAACGGGTACGTTTGCCACGTCTCGGGACGCCTGATCGAAGATCGAGCAATTATCATGCTTAGGGATTCGATGGTGCGCGACTTCGACCGTGCGGGCTGATCTGCCCCTGCTGAGTAGCCCAGAGACTTTGATAGTCTGGACCACGATAAGCTGCTACCGATTCTTGGACCCCTGGCTGGGCGTCATCCAGTCCCTTCCGGCCAGCGCTGGCGTAACCGCGGCATTTCCGATGGCATCAAACCGGCGTATTTCTTGCACTAGGCATAGAACGTCGCATCGCCAATCTCGGCTTTGCGGCTTTGCGGCACATCTCGCCGATCGTCATGCCGTCCTCGGCCTGCTTAAACGCGAACGCGATCTGCCTCGCTGAACTTCGATCTTTTCATCGCTCACTCCATCGCCTGACCCTCAATCCTAAACTGGAATTTTCCAGCTCAAAACGGTCTAGGAAACGGGCAGCAAGTCAGTCGCCGACACGCAGCCGCTATTACATCCAAGTGCCGCAGGGCGAACGCTCCGCGCCGGCGATTCCGCGCATATCGTGCCGCCGACAGGCGCCAAAGGCCTGGACATCGCCGCCTCCGACATCAGCTATCGCTCCTATGCGCTGATCACTTATTATCGCAACGGCGATGAAACCGGGCTGTTCGGGTATCGCGACAAAGCGCTGGCACGGATCTGGAAGGCAGAGCGATTCAGTTGGTATCAGACCGAGCTGATGCATCGCTCTCCCAAAGACGGCGCGTTCGAGCACCGGATGCAGCGTGCAGAGCTCGATTACTTCGCATCGTCGGTGGCGATGCAGACCGCGATCGCCGGGGATAATGTGTGGTTTCTGCAATCCCACATAGCCGATCAATCGGCCGGGTCGGCCAGGGCGAAGTGCAGCATGACCGGTGTCACGAACGCTGCCAGCATCGCGCCGTAGAGCGACTTGAAAACGATTGCCACACCAAACGAGAGGCCCTGCGGGGCTAGCAGCGGCAGCGCGACCGCGTGCAAAGCGACTCCCACCGCCGCCGCGATCACGGCGACCAGGACGATCCGGACCGGAACGCTTTTTAAAAGCATCGGAACAGGCCGCCCGGTCCCCGCGACCACTCCGGCCCGCCGCCGAAGGCGCGTCAGCAGCGTCGGTACGAGACCGCCCATCAGCGCGACCATGAAACTCTGCGGCAAGGCATCACGGATCAGCGCTGCGGTGAGAATACGGGCCGAACCGCCGAATGCCAGCCACGCGATGGCGATACTGATTACGGCGTTAATTGCGACGCTTATCCCTGTTTCCGCCGCAACGTACCGCCGCTGGGCCAGTGTCAGTCGGAAGGCACCACTTGGACCCACCCTCAGAACCGCACGTTCGCGCGCACGCCGTACGTCCGCGGCGGGCGCAGCTGGTTGTAGAACACGCCCGACTTTGCCGGGCTTTGAACAGTGTTCGCATAGACCAATTTGTCCTCGAGATTGTTGACGAACCCGGTTAGCGAGAAGGCGCGCGAAGCGGTCTCGTAGGTGAGATGAGCATTGCTCATCATGTACCCTCCCTGCCGGCCGACATCGACGAAGTCGATCGAGAGATAGCGCGATGATTCAACACGCGTATCCGCACCGGCGCGAACCCGCCCAGGGCCACCGAGATCGAACGTATGTTCATACCCGGCATTCAGCACCAGCCGTGGCGCGTTAACGAGCGGCTTGCCCGAGCAATTGACGGCATAGATGCGCGCCGCCGCGCTTGCACCGATCGCCGTGGTCAGTGTCGTCGGGCAACCAACCACGGGCGCGGCGCCGGTCGTCGAATAATATTGGTAATTCAGCGCGTCGTACTTGGTGTGGAGATATTGGAGGTTGATCGACAGCAGATCGTCATGTGTCGGCTGGAACAGCAATTCGGCTTCCGCGCCGTAGATGGTCGCCGAACCGGCATTCTCCGTGATGTAGATCGGTCCGAAGATCGGGCCGGCGGGCGTCGTCGCGACCTGCGCCGGGGCGAGGTGCGAGATCTGCTGATCCTTGTAATCCCAATAGAACGCTTCGATGTTCAATTGGAGCTTATTGTCGAAAAAGCGGTTCTTTGAGCCGAGCGTATAGGCAGTCAGCGTTTCGGGGCGCGAATAATTCGTGCCGGTCGCCGCAAACAGAATTCCGGATTTGAACCCGGTCGAAACCGATGCATAGAGGAGAGATTTCGGGCCGAGATCATATTCGAGCCCACCCTTCCACGTCACCTTCTTAAAATCGACGTTACTGGTCGGGAACGACACGATATCCAGAGTGATCGGAACCAGCGGGAAAACCCCCGGCACAAAACCGGCGAACGGCAACGTGTGCGCCTCGCTCTGCTGCTTCTTGTTGTCGCTGGTATAACGGATGCCGCCGGTCGCACGGAGCTTGTCGGTCAGCGAATAGGTCGCCTGGCCGAAGAACGCATAGCTCTCGGTCTGCAGGCGCGACAGGATGCGTGTGCCGTTGCTGCCCTGGTCGAAGCGCTGATTCGCATTGACGCGCTCACTGAAATCATAGCCGCCGACGACCCAGTTTAGCCCACCGGTATGACCGGCAAGTCGTGTCTCGAGCGACATTTGCGATGACTTCTCCGTGACGTCGATGAGGAACCCGGAGGAATAATTCAGGAAATCCAGATCTGTCTTGCGATATGCGGGCAGCACCGTCAGCTCGGCAAATCCAAGGTTTAGGTTAAGCGTCGCCGACGTACCGAAAAACTTGTTGTTCTGATATCCATCGTTGCGCGCTGTGATCTGTGGGACGGGCGCAGTCGGGATGCGGGCATAATATGCGGCGAGCACGCGTGGATCGCTCGCGCCGAGCCGGGCGTTGCCATCGACCAGCGGAACGATCGTGCCGCCGGAACCCTTCCCGCCGACATCGGCATAATCAGCCGAGAACAAGGCGTTGAAGCCATTGCCGGTATCGAACTTAAACTGCCCGCGAACGGCCTTCGTGTCCTCATCATCGTAGCCGTCGCTGAAGTAGCCGTCATGCTTGGCATATTGACCGGCGATACGGAACGCCGCCCGGTTACCGACCGCGAGGTTTAGCGCAGCCGAGCCTTTCAGCGCATTGTAATTGCCATATTCGACGCTCGCATTGCCGCCATTTTCGCCCAGCTTGGGTTTAGCGGTGATAACATTGAGCGCGCCGCCGGTCGCGTTGCGACCATAAAGCGTGCCCTGCGGCCCCTTCAACACCTCGAGCCGCTCCAGATCGTAGAACAGGCCTGCGGGCGCCGCCGGGCGCGACAGATAGACGCCGTCGAGATTGAACGCGACGCCCTGTTCGGCAAAGGCGTTCGCGCCGAAGGTGCCGATGCCGCGAAGATAGATTTGCGTGAAGGACGCAGCCGGTGCGACCTGCAACGCCGGGACCAGCCGGGTGAGATCGGTCGCCTGCGTCACGCTCTGCCGAACGAGCGTATCGCCCGAGACTGCGCTGACCGCGAGAGCGGCCTTCTGCAGGTTCTCCTCACGGCGCTGCGCAGTGACGATGATATCCTCAAGCCCGGCTTCCTGCGGCGCTGCGACCGGTACGGCGGCGGGCGGCGTCGGCGCATCTTGCGCAAACGCCGGATGAGCCAGAGCGAGGGTGCCAAGCGCCACGGACGCATTCAGGATGTGCAAAGACCTCATCGATACCCTCCCCTTGCCACCGCATCTTGTGCGCGGTCGCTTTGATGACGAAGGTCTTACGAATGCGATCTTCATAATCAAAATCATTTGTTTCTATTGATTACCAATCACCAGGCGAATAGATGAGAAATGCGCTTCAAAGGCCTCGATCTAAACCTGTTACTGGCGCTCGATATCCTGATTGAGGAACGCAGCGTCTCGCGCGCCGCCGAGCGGTTGCATCTCAGCCAGCCGGCGATGAGTGCGGCGTTGCGCCGACTGCGCGAGTATTTTCATGATCCGATCTTGGCTGCGCACGGCAAGAAAATGATGCCGACGCCGCACGCGCTGCTATTGAGCGGGATGGTGCGCAAGTTGCTAGCCGGGGTCGAGAGCATGGTGTCGGTCTCGACCGTGTTCGATCCGGCCACATCGCAGCGTCGCTTCCGGATCGGCACGTCGGATTATGTGTCGATCGTCCTTTTCGCATCGGTAGTGTCGCATCTCCAACGCGTCGCGCCTGGAGTTACACTCGAACTGGTACCGCCCTCCGACACGATGCTCGCCGCGCTCGATCATGGCGATCTAGACTTTCTGATCACGCCCACCGAGCATGTCGCCCCAGACCATCCGTGCGAATTGTTGTTCGAGGAACGTCATGTTGTCGCCGGCTGGAGCGAAAACCCCTTGCTCAATGCGCCGCTGACCGAGGAGGCGTTCCAGGCCGCCGGCCATGTCGCAGTTGAGATAGGACGCCTGCGCCCAACATCGTTCGCCGAGAAATTCCTACGCGAACGCGGTAAGGAACGCCGGATCGAGGTGCTCGTCTCGTCCTTCTCGATCGCGCCGGAGATGTTGATTAATACCAGTCGATTGGCAGTGATGCACGAACGCCTCGCCCGCACCTTCGCCGTGCGCCTTCCGCTGCGCTATGTTGACATGCCCTTTCCGTTCCCGATGATGCGGGAGATGATCCAATATCATCGCGCTCGCGCGGATGATTCCGGGTTGCGGTGGATGATCGGAGAGATCACGACGATCGCCAATCATCCGGCTAAATGATATGATACTATAAATACAATCACTTTTACAGATATCGATTCAGTGTCTAATTCAACATCACCGACCTTGGGATAATCCGGCCGGCCGAGCGGGATGGATGCGTGCAGGACCTGAACATACTCGTCATCGGTGGCGGCATCGGCGGCCTAACATCCGCCATCGCGCTGCGTCGCGCCAGTTTCGCCGTGGATATCGTGGAGAAGGACCCGGAATGGGCGGTCTATGGCGTTGGCATCATCCAGCAATCGAACGTAGTCCGCGCTATGGCCGATCTCGGTATTATCGATGACTATATCGATGCCGGCTTCGGCTTCGACACGGTCGAAGTGTACACACCGGGCGGGCAGCGCGTCGCGACGATCCCGTCGCCCAAGCTGAACCCCAATTATCCCGCCAATCTCGGCATCGGCCGACGCGCGCTCCACACCGTGCTCGGGGACCGTGCGATCGCGGCCGGGGCGACGATCCGACCGGGCGTGACGGTCACCGCGCTCGACGATAACGGCGCCGGAGTCGCGGTGACGTTCTCCGACGGGACGCAGGCGCGCTACGACATCGTGATCGGCAGCGACGGGCTCTATTCCCAAACGCGCGACCAGATCCTGACCGATGCGCCCAAGCCGGCGTTCGTCGGGCAAAGCGTTTGGCGCTACAACTTCCAACGCCCGAACGATGTTACCGCGCTCTGCGCCTATGACGGTGCGATCGGCGTCGGGCTGGTGCCGCTCTCCAACGATCTGATGTACATGTACGTGACCACGGCTGAGCCCGGAAATCCGCGTTATCCACGCGAGGGTCTCGCGGCGGCGCTGCGTGAGAAACTGGCGGGGCAACCGCCGCGGATCGCCGCGCTGATCGATGCGATCACCGATGACGATGCGGTCGTCTACAAGCCGCTCGAATGCCTGCTGGTGGAGGGCGATTGGCACAAGGGCCGGGTCGTGCTGATCGGCGATGCCGTCCACGCCACGACGCCGCATCTCGGCCAGGGCGCTGGCATGGCGATCGAGGACAGTATCGTCCTTGCCGAGGAGCTCGTCCGCCACGCGGCGCCGGAAGCGGCGTTCCAGGCCTTCCACGCACGCCGTTTCGAACGGTGCAAATATATCGTCGAGGCCTCGCGTGCGATCAGTTTCGGCCAGACCGGGCAGGGCCCGCGGGTCGATCAGGCGCACGCCACGCACGCGATGTTCCAGATTACCGCGCAGGCGATCTGACGATGACGACCACAACCGGTTGTCTCCACCCGCCCCGCACAGCGACCCCGCAATCGAGGATATCCCAATGAGCCGTGTCACCGAAATCCGCTATGTCGGTTATGGCGTTCCTGACCTTGCCGGAGAACGTGCTTTCTACGCCGAGAAATGGGGCCTGAAGCTCGTCACCGAACAGGACGGCATGGCCTATTTCGCAACCGAGGGTCATGACGAACTGTATGTCGTGCGCCTGCGCGAAGCCGCCACCAAGCGCATCGATGTCGTTGCGCTGGCCGCGGACACCCGTGCCGATGTCGATGCGCTGCACGACAAGGTGGTCGCCGCGGGATGCCGCATCATCTTCGCGCCGAAGGAGCTCGACAGTTTCGGCGGCGGCTACGGCTTCCGATTCTTCAGCCCCGACGGGCTTAGCTTCGAGATTTCCAGCGATGTTACGCGCGGGGAAAAGCGCGCGATGGCACGGTGGGATGCGGTGCCGCAGAAGATCAGCCACATCGTCTTCCACTCGCCCGATCACAAGGCGGCGACCACCTTCTTCATCGACGTGCTCGGCTTTCGCCTGAGCGACTGGCTGGGCGATTTCATGTCGTTCCTGCGCTGCAACGAATGGCATCACCGCATTGCCTTCCTACCCGGCCCGCCGTGCCTGAACCATGTCGCGTACGACATGCTCGGCGTCGATGACATGATGCGCGGCATCCACAATTTGAAGCAGAAGGACATCCCGATCGCCTGGGGCCCGGGCCGGCACACGGCAGGCAACAACACGTTCAGCTATTTCGTCACGCCTAACGGTTTTGCGGTGGAATATACCTCCGAGCTCGAGGAAGTGGACGAGGCGACCTGGGAAGCGACGGTGCATGTGCCCGCCCCGCTCGTGATGGACCAATGGGGCATCGGCACCGGCGGCCCGCAGACGATGCCGCACGCGGCGCCCGATGCCGGACTGTTCCAGGCGGTCGAGGCCTAGCGCGACGACGACGCCGGCCCGCGCGTGTGGTCGGCGCCGCCGGGCACCCTCGCCCGGGCGCGACCCGCTGGCGACCTTCTTTCTTGATAGGACCCTTTCGTGCTATTCAATTACTTTCCGAACTACATCTGGAATTTGAGCCTCGCCATTGCGCTTGAAAGTGGCGCGCAGATCGGCGAGATCATGGACATGTGCCAGCCGATCAAGGACGCGGCGAACAACGGCACCGATGCCGGCACCGCCGAATTCATGATCGAATGGGTCAAGATGGCCGACAAGCTGATCGGCTTGGCCGATGAGGATGAGGCACGCGGCCGCGCGTACTCCGCCGGCAACAAGCTACAGCGCGCTGCTTTGTACCTGCTGACGGCCGAGCGCATGCAGGGGCACGGCCATCCCGGGCGCGCTGATACCTTCGCCAAGGCACAGGCGGCGTTCAACATGGGCGTCCGCCTGTCGAAGGAAAATGTCGAGCGGGTCGAAATCCCGATCGAGGGCGGCACGATGCCGGCGCTGTTCACGCGTGCACCCGGCGATGGGCCTAAGCCGACGGTCGTCTATTGCAACGGGCTCGATAGCTGCAAGGAACTGCTGTTCTGGTCGCGGCTGCCACAGGCGCTGGCGAAACGCGGCATCTCAACATTGTGCGTCGATCAGCCCGGCACGGGCGAGACGCTGCGCCTGCAGGGCATTCCCGCGACACCGGAGGCCGAACGCTGGGCTTCGAAGGCGGTCGACTGGCTCGAAACGCAGCCCGATGTCGATGCGGCGCGGCTCGGCATGACCGGCATCTCGCTTGGCGGTCATTACGCGCCGCGTGCGGTGGCGTTCGAACCGCGCTTCGCGAGTGGTGCGGTGTGGGGCGCGAACCACAATTGGGCAGAGGTGCAGCAGAAGCGGCTCAACTGCGAGGGCGAGAATCCGGTGCCGCATTATTGGGCGCATGTGATGTGGGTGTTCGGCGCGACCGACATGGAGGATTTCCATGCGAAGACCGCGGGCATGACGCTGAACGGCGTGATGGAGCGGATCACGGTGCCGTTCCTGGTCACGCACGGCGCGCAGGACCGCCAGATTGGCGTCGATTATGCGCATCAGAGCTTCAATCAACTGACCAACTCGCCACGGCGCGAACTGAAGATCTTCACCCCGCGCGAAGGCGGCGTCGAACATGTCGGCGCCGACAATATGAGCTTCGGGCGCGACTATATCGCCGACTGGTTTGCCGATACGCTGGGTGGCCATACCGCATGAGCCTGGCGCGCCTCGCGATCGACCCGTTCGACGAAGCGTTCCTGCTGGACCCCGCCGCGCACCACCCCGCGCTCCGCGATGCCGGCGCGGTCGTTTGGCTCGATGCGATCGGCTGCTATGCGATGGCGCGGCACGACGAGGTGAAGGCAGCACTCGGCGACCCGGCGACCTTCTGCTCGGGCCGCGGCGTCGGCCTTGCCGATTTCGCGCGCGAGGAACCATGGCGGCCGCCCTCGCTGCTACTCGAGGCCGACCCGCCGCTGCATGACCGCACGCGCGGCGTGATGAACCGGATCGTATCGCTCAAGGCGCTGAAGGACCTGCGCCCCCTGTGGCAGGAACGCGCCGATGGCTTGATCGACGAACTCGTCGCGCTCGGCCGTTTCGATGCGGTGACGCAGCTCGGCGAGACCTTCCCGATGCGCGTCTTCCCAGATGCGGTCGGCGTACCCATTGAGGGGCGCGAGGAGTTGCTGACCTATGCCGCCGCGGTGTTCAACGCCTTCGGCCCGCGCAATGCGGTGTTCGACCGGGGCGAGGCAGCCGCCGTCGAAGCCAAAATCTGGGTCGCCGAGGCATGCCAGCGCGACAGCCTGACCCACGGTAGCTGGGGCGCGGCGATCTATGCCGCTGCCGATCGTGGCGAATGTAGCGTGGAGGAGGCTGCGCGCCTAGTGCGGTCATTGCTGTCGGCTGGCGTCGATACGACCGTCAACGGCATCGGTATTCTGATGCTCGCACTAACCAGCTCTCCTGGCGAATGGGCAAAGCTGCGCGCGCGGCCCGAACTCGGTCGCCGCGCGCTCGACGAAAGCCTGCGCTGGGATTCGACCGTGCAGACCTTCTTCCGCACCACCACGCGGGATGTCGCGATCGGCGGGACGGTGATCCCGCGCGATGCCAAGGTCGTCCTCTTCCTGGCCGCCGCCAATCGCGACCCGCGTCGGTGGGACGCGCCCGATCGCTTCGATCTCGACCGGATGACCAGCGGCCATGTCGGGTTCGGGTTCGGCATCCACCAATGTCTCGGCCAGATGGTCGCGCGGATGGAGGCCGAAGTCCTGATCGAGGCAATGATCCCGCGCTTCGCCGCAATCCACCTGGCCGGCGCGCCCGTGCGCCGGCTCAACAATACGCTCCACGCGCTGGCGAGCCTGCCGGTCGAGATCGTTCCAGCTTGAGGTAGTTCCATGACCCGTCGCTTCATCGACCTTTCGATCACGCTCGAAAACGACGTCATCACCGATCCGCCGTTCATGCGACCGAAGATCACCTATCAGACGCATGCCGAAACGGTGGCGGAGGCGGCGTTCTTTTTTCCCGGCGTGACCGCAAAGGATTTTCGCGGGGGACGGGGGTTCGCCGCTGCGGAAACCGTCACGTTGACGACGCATAACGGCACGCACCTCGACGCGCCGTGGCATTACGATCCGATCATGGATGGCGACAAGCCGGCGATGACGATCGATGAGGTGCCGCTCGACTAGTGCTTCCGCCCCGGCGTGAAGCTCGATTTCCGCCATTTCGCCGATGGCTATGTCGTGACCGCCGCCGATATGGAGGCCGAGTTGGCGCGCATCGGCCACGAGCTCCAGCCGCTCGACATCGTGCTGATCAACACCGCCGCGGGCGCGGCGCTCGGCAACCCGGCGTTCGTCGATATTGGGTGCGGCATGGGCTATGACTTGACGATGTACCTCACCTCCCCTGGCGTACGGGTGACCGGCACCGATGCCTGGTCCTGGGATGCGCCGTTCAGCTACACCGCTCAGCGCGTGGCCGAGACGGGCGACACCTCGCTGATCTGGGAGGGACACAAAGCGGCGCGCGACATCGGCTACTGTCATCTGGAAAAACTCCACAATCTCGAAGCATTGCCGCCGTTCGGCTTCACCGTTGCGTGCTTTCCGCACAAGGTGAAGGGCGGGTCCGCCGGCTGGACCCGCGCCGTCGCGGTCATCGAGGAATGATCCGGTGAGCGCATTCCTCAAGCAGATCTGGTACATGGCGGCTTGGTCGTCGGAGATCGAAGCGCCGGAGACCGGCGGTGCGCTGTTCCGCCGCCGGATCGCGGGCGAGCCGATCCTGCTATTCCGCCAGGAGGACGGGGCGGTTGCCGCGCTAACCGACCTGTGCAGCCACCGCTTCGCACCGCTCAGCAGCGGTACGCGGGTCGGCGACACGGTGCGCTGCCCCTATCAAGGTCTCACCTTCGATGCGGGGGGCGCATGCGTCGGGAATCCCTTCTCGGCAACCGTGCCCAAGGGTGCGCAAATCCGCACTTGGCCGGTCGTGGAGCTCCATGGTGCGGTATGGATCTGGGCGGGCGATCCGGCGCTGGCCAACCCCTCCACGATCCCCGACTTCTCGCTTCTGGAGCGCCCGTGCGGCGCCCCGCTCGTCGGCTGATGCCGATGCAGGCGGGGTATGAGTTCGGCACCGACAATCTAACGGACCTCGGCCAATCGAATTCGTCCATACCGGCACATTTGCAAGCGCGGGCGTCATCTTTGGCGTGGAGCACAGCGTGCGGCAGGATGGCGAGACGCTGCACTCCGACTGGTGGATGCCCGATGTCGCGGCGACACCGCATACGATGGGCGTATGTTCGCGCGAGGCACGGTGCGACCATTGGCTCGACATGCGCTGGAATGCGCCGGCATCGATGCTGCTTGAAGTCGGGGCGACGCTTGCGGGCGCGCCGCGCAAAACCGGCTGCACCATCTGGCAAGCGCATATTCTGGCACCCGAAACCGAGACGACGGCGCATTATTTTTGGGCGACGACGCGCTCCGTCGATGTCGTGGACGAGGGCATGGACGGTTTCCTGCGCGGCCTGATGAGTCAGGCCTTCGAGGGCGAGGACAAGCCGATCATCGAAGCGGCGTTCGCTAACCTCGATGGCGGCGACTTCTGGGCACAACGCCCCGTGGCGCTCGAAATGGACGTCGGCGGCACGCGCGCGCGCCGCTTGATCCAGACTATGCAGCGCCGTGAGAGCGAAACTGCGTAGCGTATCGCCGTTCGACCTGGCCGGTCGCTATGCCGTCGTCGCGGGGTCGACGCGCGGCATCTGTTGGGCGATCGTCGAGGCGATAACGCCCGGCAACGATGATCGTGGTGCCGAGCGAGGATCGAGACCAAACCGCCGCTGCTGCTGCGCAACTGTAAGGCGCTCGCGAGCGTGCCGACAGGTCCGCAGCCAGCGTAATAAGGCCCTGGATCGAGCGGCCGAGGCGATCGAGTTTCCAGACTACGATGCAATCGCCGGCACGCGCGAAGCGCAGGGCTTCCACCAACCCCGGCCGATCGGCTTTCGCGCCGCTCGCCTTATCGGTGAACAGCTTTTCGCACCTGGCTTTGTTCAGGGCGTCGGTTTGCAGCGCCAAGTCCTGATCGGCCGTCGAAACACGCGCATAGACAATAAACACCTTTCCCGTTTTCACATCGAAATTGGCGATTTCGGGAAGCTTAAATCGGGAATAGATTTTGGGAAAGCGAAACCCACAGGCGTCCGTCAGCACGATCGAGGCGGCGAGGTTCCCGCCAGACGTTCCCATTCGGGAAAGATCAGACCTAGGCGTCGGGCCCTACGTTACAGACAATCATCCTCAGCGCGTATCGCCAGACCTCCTCTGCACTGCAATTTCTGAAAGAGCCGCCTCCAGTGCGGGATCACTGCCCTTGGCATATTGAGCGAAGGTCATATCGACGGGAATGTCCGGATTGAGCGGACCAGGCACCACTCCGTGGAACACCACGGGCCAATAGCATCGGTCGAGATCTTTACATCCGTTCTCCCAGTCGTGATATCCCGTCGTATAGTCGAGCGGCAGCTTGGAACTGGGTGCAGTCAGGGCGTTCCCCTCCGACCACCATTGTGGATTGTCTCCGACAGGTTCGCCGACGATCACGGTGCGCCCTTTTGCATTGCCCTTCAGAAGGGCTTCAAAGACGATTGCCGCAGAGAATGTCGCTCTTCCGGTAATTACGTAGATATGACCGTCCGGCGGTATCAACGCAGCCAGTTCGGCGGCGAAGTCGATGATGTTGAAGAAGTTTCCACCGCCGTTGAAGCGTAGGTCGACGATTGCATCATGCGGGCGATGGCCGGGCTTCACCATGCCGTCCATAATGACGTAGGCCTTTGGCAGCACGACGCTCGCTCGGGAAAGATCGGTACTCCTGATGTACGCGATCGAGCCGTCCCCGACCATGCTCATCGTCAATGCGTCGGGAGCGCTAAGGTACAAAGGACGTTCGCGCGCAGCGTCGATCATGTGCGCCCAGCCGTCTTTGCCCGGGGGGGGCGCCAGCGCTGCGACCCATGGCCCTTGCTCCCCTTGCGCCACTGTCCCGGTTGCAGGGGCGAGCATCACGCGCCGTGTCCGCCTGGAAGGCAGCGCGAATTCGAACACCGCCTTTCCATTTTTCGCAAGTCCTGCCGCTTCCAAAGGTTCGATCTGCGTGAGGAGACCGGGGGTGAGATAGCGCTTGTGTTGGCTGTTGCCGGCTATGAACTGCGCGATCCGCTTCGCCGCATCGGCGAACGGGACGCCACCGATGCTCTTGATGCGGGCGCCGAGCAGATCACGATGATCGCGAGCCGTGCCGGTTACGAAAGCGCCGTCACTGAAAATCCAGAAATTGACCGGTAGGGGGTGGAAAAGACCCTCGGCATAATTCGATCCGCTGTGTCCGTTGCCCGTAAAGGCTTGACCACGCGCAAAGACGAGGGCGAGGTCGGCCCGGCGCATCGGTCTTGCCGATGCAATCTCGTCGTTGATGAAGGAAACGAACCTTGCCCGCGCCTCCGGGGTAAGCGCGCGCTCCCGTGGCGCCCAAACATCACGAAAATAGGTCAGATCCTCGATGACGGCAGCCTTGTTCATCAGATCGGCCTGGTCGATCGAAGAGGCCTGAGCTGGAATCGAAGCGGCGCGCGTGCCGACAGGCAGGAAACAGGCAGCCAAGGTGGCGGCGAGGATGATCGATATCCGCGATGCTGTCATCGTGTCAGGTCCGTGTTCGATGTGGCTGTAATCGCACGGTGACGTGCAAGGCACTTGCAAAAAGAAGGACGCCGCTAATGCATGAACAATATCGGATCGGCGGCCACGTAGCGCTCCTGCTGGGTAAAGGGCACGCTTCGCGTCCTGACGTCGATTATTTGGCGACGGATGCGCGTCTGGTCGAGCGTCGCCCGGGGCCATTGGGGTAAGCCCAGACCGTTCGGATTGCCGGACTTGACGAAATTTGCCCAATAGCCGCTCATCATCTTCGAGACTTTGCGATCGGCGTCAGTCCAAGCATAAATCGTATTTACGTCTAGATTGCCCAGCGCATATTCGATCTCTGCGCTATGCACCGCCCCCCAAGCTGGCCGACTACCGGGATCGAGTAGAAAGCGGGGACGTACGTGCGTGTATTGGAAATAGTAGGGCGGCGCGCCTGTGCGACGATGCAGATCGAACCATTTCCAAGTCGGCAGGGCGAGGTAATCGTCACTCGCCAGCTCGGTCGCCGCGGGCAATACGTCCGCGGCGCTGGCGGCAGGATACAGGCGAAATAACGCGTCGGCCTTGTCGCCCAGCGTACGTGCCAGCCCCGCGCGATACGCGGCTACGGTAGGAGGGCCGTCGCCGAACACCGCCGTTCCCGGCGCTTCCTGCGAATTCGACCCGACGAGTAGAGGTATATGGGCAGCCTTTCCGCCCGCGAAGGTGACGGACGGCGCCTCGGTGAGGAAATAGCCGTCGATGATCGGATCGAAGGACATGCTCTCCGACTTGCCCTGCGTCTCGAGCAACTTGTCAGCAGGCATCGCACGCAAGGCGGACAGGGTGGGCGCACCGATGCCTTTGGCAAACACGATGGCTTTCTGCTCGATGTCGACCCTGCCGGGCGGCGTCCATTTCTGCATCATCGCGCCGCTCTCGCCGATCGCGCGCGCCATCAGGTCGCGAGAGAGGGGAGACGCCATCAAGGCACTGACCGCCATCGATCCGGCGGACTCGCCGCCGATCGTGAGCTTCTTCGGATCGCCGCCGAAGGCCGCGATGTTGTGCTTCACCCACCTGAGAGCTGCCACCTGATCGAGCAGGCCGTAGTTTCCTGACGCATGGTGCGGCGATTCCGTCGTGAGATCAGGGTGTGTCAAGAAGCCGAACATCCCGAGGCGGTAGTTGATGGTGATGACGACGACGCCCCGGGCGGCCAGTGCCGCCCCGTCATATCGCTTCTCCGACCCATCTCCCGCTAGGAAGCCGCCGCCATGAAGATAGATCAGGACCGGTAGGCGCCCAATTGCTGCCCGACCGACCTTTGCGGGTGTCCAGATGTTCAGGTAGAGACAGTCTTCGCTCGGTGACGGAGAGCGGAACTGCATATCGGAATAGAGGGGCTGCTGCATGCAGCGCGGCGCGAAAGCTTTTGTCTCGCGTATCCCGCTCCACGACCTCGCCGGCTGGGGTTCGCGCCAGCGTAGTGGGCCGACGGGCGCTGCCGCATAAGGGACGCCGCGGAAGATTCCGAGCGGCGTCGCTCCTCCTGTATCTACGCCCTCAACAATGCCGCTCTCTGTCTTCGCAACCAAGTTCGCCCGAGCTGGGGCTGAGACCGCCGGTGCGGCAAAAGCTGGCAGCAGATAGCAGAAAATCGTGGATGCCAAGAGCGCCGTGAGCTTCACCTCGGCCGGCGCGCGGTGTTCTTCCTGTCTCACCCGTGTTCTCATCAATTTTGTGTTGTTAGACTAATACAGTAAGATCGATGACACAACGATGCCGGAGATAGGCTTTCTGAGAATACCATCAAATTCAGGAATCTCCGGGTTGGATAGGCTAGCGGAACAGCTGCTTTCGAAACCTCACCCCGGGAGAGCCGAAAAAGGATGCGCGCGTGAAACGTCTCAGATTCCTACATCAGCGGATTGATACGGCTTACCGCCGTTTATAGCCGATGCAAACTCTGTGAATTCTGCCTCACCTATGCGGCTAGGCGCGTTTGACGAACTGGTGAGTGCGCGAGGTGCGCCCCGGTGCCGATGGTCGACGCCGGGGCGACTTGTGACGTCCAAACACGTGGTAGAATGCGCCTAGACTCAGTCGGTATGGGTTAGGAAGGTGGTGAACTTACCAGGCTCTGCTGCATCCGGAGAAATGCGAAAATCGGTTGCAACAACCTTCAGCCCGGCCCCCCGGAGGCGATCACGTAAGGTAACCCCCTGAACCCCGGCCTTGGCGCGCTTCAATCCGCCAGGCAGCACCGCGCCTTCGACGCGGCACAGAGTGGCGGCGCAATGGACCTCCATCGATTGGACACCATCAATGAGAGTAAAAAGCGATAGGGCGCGCAGTTCGGCGGGGGCGGCCCAGTCGCTGTTGCGTGGCTCTGAATCAAAACGGGCTCCATAGGGACTGAGCGGGGCCGTGCTGCGCGAAACGCCGGACGACGATGCGGATACGGCCTGTTTGCGGGTGGCTGTGGGTGGGGGAGTAATCTGCATCCCCACTACGGCAAGGGCAAAGACTGAAACGATTGCGAGCATAATGACGAAACTCCTCGATCGCCGGCGAGCCGCCATGGCCACGCTAGGCGACTCCGGCTCTGCGCTGTGCAGGTTCTCATCCGGAACCCCGATTTGCTTGTCCCAATTTTCTTGGGTGGCAAGGCGGCGGGCGAGCTCGCGGCTGCTGGCCGCCCCCGTCTTGCGTCGCGCCTCGCGCAGCCGTTCGTTGACGGCATAGACCGACAAGTCGAGCGTCGCCGCGATCGACTTTGTGGTATGGCCCTTCGCCAACAGAGTGAGCACTTGGCGCTCGACCGCACTGAGCGGGGGCGACGATTCTGGAGGCATCGACGGCATGGCTTATGTATTGCCGCCGGACGTGCTTGGAGCAAGACTCCATGAGTTAGGCCTCGTGATAGCAATCTCTATCGATACTGGCCTTCCCAATTAGGAACGATGATCGAGAAGGCTGAGGCGTTCTCGATTGGGATCCTTTTTGAGAATGGGCTGACGGTAGCTGTGTGCAGAAAACGGCCGTAGATGTCAGCGCTAATTGGCACGGGTCTGTCAGCGATAAATGGCACTGCGCGCCGCGCTCCGGATCGGCGGCGATGCAAAAATCAAAAGTTTTGCATCACGCCGAGGATCGCACGGTGCCCGGATCGCATGCGCATGGGGGAGTGACGCTTCCTAAAAAAGTCGGCTGCTCCACCTACCGAACGCGACGCCGCCTATAATGCCTTAGATGGCCAAAAGCGGATTAGCATTAGATGAACATTCTTGCGCGCCTCAAGATCTCGACCAAAATCCTGCTTTTGCTGCTGATGCTGGGGGCTGTGACAGTCACCGTCGCATTCGCTCGGAAGCGCACCATCATGACGGCGGACGACGCGAACACTGACGTGCTCCCCGTTTTCAGGCCGCTGATAACTTAGCTTTGGTGTCCATATACCCCTGGCGGGGGCGGTTCGTAAACTCGGCGGGAGCCATCCCGCCAAGACTGCTGTGCGGACGCACGGTGTTGTAGTCCGTCCGCCATGCCTCGATGATCCGTCTCGCCGCGGCCAGCGAGGGGAACAGGTGTTCGTTCAGACACTCGTCGCGCAAGCGACCATTGAACGATTCCACAAAGCCATTCTGCTGCGGCTTCCCCGGGGCGATGTAGTGCCACTCGACCCCGGTGTCCTGACACCAGGCGAGGACGGCATGACTGGTGAGCTCGGTGCCATAGCACATTGGGAAGCGCCGGTTCGGGAGCCGCTATGGCCCTGATGAAGACAAGGCCGCGTAGCGGCCGCAGGGTTCATCAGGGCAAGCCATGGCCGGCCAGCGGGTGTCTAAAGTG
>NZ_JAXOJQ010000020.1:0-15482 GCF_036663815.1 Parasphingomonas frigoris
CCGTCAGCCCGCCGTACTACGACTTCCAGTTGTAGAAGGTCGCATCGCTGATCCCGTGCTTTCGGCAAAGGTCGGGCGTCTTCACGCCAGCCTCATGCTCCCGCAGCACCCCAATGATCTGATCCTCGGTAAATCGGCTTCGCCGCATCGCTCGTCTCCATCTGACGAGCTAACTTACCAATGGCATGAATTCTGGGGAGCAGGTCAAAGGGCATGCTAGCCATGGTCCGCTGGCAGATCAACGGAACCAAGCCGCTGGAGATGAACGCCGATCCTCGTTTGTCGCAGTCCAATATTTCAGAATAGTGGATAGAGTCGGCGCGGCGTAATGCCTTACGCGCGATCCTTGCTCAAGGAGACCAGCCATTGCGCGGCTTAGCCCGCGTCTGCTCGCCGTTAGCGAGCGAACCGATCAGCATTGTACGTCCGTCGCGTTGATCGTGGGTTGCGTCTCAATTATAGTGGGCGGCCGCGTCGATCCGTCTAACGTAAAGTAAGCTGGAAACCGCCCCTTATTGCAGTTCCGGGCAATCATCATGCAAGCCGCTATAACTAGGTCGTTCGCCACGAACGATGCGCGGGACGCTCGCCGGGGCTAACCTTCAATCCCTTTCGCAGTGAAATAGCACATGCGTCTGGCACCCGCGCGCTTTCGCTGACAAGCAGCGGCACGGTGGCCAGCCCGATGCCGGTCGTGTTGCCGGTCACCAGGATGCGCTTGTCTGTCAGCGCCGTCTGGTAGCGCGTATCCATCCGGCGGGTGCTGCCTTGCGGAGTGTGGCTCGGGGATAGAGTACGTCTTTACAGTCGTACGTAAGGACGTCCGTTCCGATCATGACACAGGTAACGATATTGGCGGGGCCAGAGCGTCGACGTCGCTGGAGCGATGAGCAGCGCGAGCGGATTCTGGCGGATGCTCTCCGGCCTGGCGCCAGGGTTTGCGACGTGGCCCGACGCCATGACGTTGCCCGCAGCCTGATCTACGAGTGGCGTCGGGCCGCACTGCGCAGGGTGGATCCGGTGTTCGTGCCGGCGGTGGTGATGGACCAGCTGCCCGAGCAAGCGTCCGAGCCTGTCGTCGCGGCCGTGCTGGATCTGCCCGACGGCAGACGGCTGAGGATCTTCAACTCAGCGTCGCCGGCGTTGGCGGCGGCGGCGCTGAAGGCGCTGCGGTGATCCCACCGGGCGCGCGGGTGGGGATCGCGATGGGCCACACAGACATGAGGAAGGGGATGCAGGGCTTGGCGCTGCTCGTACAGCAGCACCTCCACCGCGATCCTCACGCGGGCGATCTCTTCGTGTTCCGGGGTCGGCTCGGATCGCTGGTCAAGATCAGCTGGCACGACGGGCTGGGCATGTCGCTCTATGCGAAGCGGCTGGAGAAGGGGCGGTTCATCTGGCCCTCGGCGAACGACGGCGTCGTGTCGCTGACAGCCTCGCAGCTGGCCTGCCTACTCGACGGGGTCGACTGGCGTAATCCGCAGTAGAGCTGGCGCCCGACAAGCGCCGGATAGAGCATTATCGCCTTGCACCAAGAGGCGGAGGATGATTCACTCTGCCTCATGGGAGCCGCCATATCGCTCCTTCCGGACGACGTCGAAGCGCTGAAGGCGCTGCTCACCGCTGGCCTGGAACGTGCTGACGAGGCTGAAGCGCGCGCTGCCAACGCCTTGGCCCGGGAGAGCGCGATCGAGGCAGTGATCGCCCATCTCAAGCTGCAGATCGCCAAGCTCAGGCGTGAGCAGTACGGTCCGAGCGCCGAGCGCAGCCGCCGCCTGCTCGAGCAGATGGAGTTCCAGCTCGAGGACCTCGAGGCGGACGCAAGCGAGGACGATCTTGCCGCCGAGGTTGCCACGGCCAGCACCACCAACGTTGCCCCGTTCGAGCGTAAGCGGCCGATGCGCAAGCCGTTCCCCGAGCACCTGCCGCGCGAGCGTGTTGTCATACCAGCACCGTGCTCGTGTCCGGCCTGCGGCGGCTCGCGCCTGTCCCGGCTCGGCGAGGACGTGACAGAGACGCTCGAGGTGATCCCGCGATCGTGGAAGGTCATCCAGACGGTCCGCGAGACGGTCTCGTGCCGCGACCGCCAGACTATCAGCCAGCCGCCAGCGCCATTCCACGTCGTGCCGCGCGGATGGGCGGGGGCCAGCTTGCTCGCCATGCTGCTGTTCGAGAAGTACGGCCAACACCAGCCGCTCAACCGCCAGGCCGAGCGGTTCGCGCGCGAAGGCGTACCGCTGAGCGTCTCGACGCTCGCCGACCAAGTTGGCGCCGCCGCATTCGCGCTGATGCCACTCTACAGGCGGATCGAGGATCACATCCTCGCCGCTGATCGCTTGCACGGTGACGATACGACCGTTCCTGTCCTGGCTAAGGTCAAGGCCGATGTTGCTCGGCTGTGGGTTTATGTCCGGGACGATCGGCCGTTTGCCGGCGCCGACCCACCCGCAGCGCTGTTCCACTATTCACGCGACAGGCGCGGCGAGCACCCACAGGCACATCTCGCGTCCTGGTCAGGGATTTTCCAGGCTGACGCCTACGGCGGCTATGGCGAGCTGTACCGCGAAGGTCGTGCGCCAGGCCCAGTACGCGAAGCCGGGTGCTTTGCGCACGCCCGACGCAAGTTCTTCGAGCTCGCCGATGTCGCAGGCGCCGCGCGCAAGAAGAGCCGCGGCGAGCGGACCGGCATGATCTACCCGATCGCGCTCGAAGCGGTGCGGCGCCTTGACGCTCTGTTCGACGTCGAGCGCACCATCAACGGCAAGTCCGCTGCCGACCGGCTCGCGGTACGCAAGACGCTCAGCGCGCCGCTGATGACGGAGTTCCACACCTGGCTCACCGCCCAACGCGCGATCCTGTCGCGCAACCACGATCTCGCCAAGGCGTGTCTCTACATGCTGCGCCGCTGGGATGCGTTTACGCGCTTCCTCGACGACGGCCGGGTCTGCCTCACCAACAACGCCGCAGAGCGCGCCCTTCGTTGCGTCCCGATCGGCCGCAAGGCCTGGCTGTTCTGCGGCTCGGACCGCGGCGGTCAGCGCGCCGCCGTCCTTTACACGCTGATCCAGACCGCCCGCCTCAACGATGTCGACCCGCAAGCTTGGCTCGCCGACGTGCTCGCCCGCATCGCGGACCACCCCGCGGCTCGGCTCGACGAGCTATTGCCGTGGAACTGGGCACCTCGGATCCAGGTCGCGAAGGCCGCCTGATGTCGGCACCATCGATGGTGTTCACCGCTCGCTACGCCGCGAGCTGGCGCGGCGTCGACATCGACTTGGTCGAGGTACTTGCCCAGGAGATGGCGCCCGAAGCTAATTGCCTTAACGTCATCGACAGCCTCGACGACGACGCTGTCTCCACAACTGCGTTCACCAGACGCGGTCTCGACCACCTCGACGAACTTCTCGACCAACGCCGCTCGGACTTCATACAGGAAAGCTAACACCATCCGCGGCCTTCGGCGGATGGATACGGTAGCGCATGATTATTCCCATCGCAGAATGAAGCGCCCGCTTGCCGGGATATGGTAGTCGATCCGGTCAGGCGACTGGTCGTGAGGTCGCAGGATGTCTCCGTCAGCCACTGTCACGGTGACTTGGCCGAGCTTGCGCCGCTTAGATCGCACGATGCTCAGACCGGCGGTGCAACGTTCTCCGCCGTTGAGGACGACCGTGAGTACGCGATCTCCGACGCGTTCCATCGAACGGATAAAATGATCGCAATACAGCTGGAACGGCGCGCCTTCGACCGGGTGGAAACTCCGCGTCGCGAAGATGAAGGCGGCACCCGCGCCATACACTTCCTGACCGACCTGTCCGGCCAATTCACCGCCCGGGTAGAGATCCTCGACTGGAAACGACAGCTTGCGATCGATATGTCCGTTGGTCTCCCGCTGTTTGGGGGACAGAGTGTCTTGCGGAAGCGTATCGGGATAAAAAAACCAAGAGAGATGCAGCGCGTATTTACAGTATTCGGAGACCAGCATCCTTGCGGCTGGATCGAGTTCGGGTCCGCCATCGGCGAGGTAGCGCTCGAACGCTGTGAAAGAGTCGAAGCATTCATAAATCGCCATGTACGGCGCGTCCTGAAGGCAACTGACGCCGAAGAACGTACTGTAAAGCGCCGCGTGGTCGAGATTGCTCTCCCAGATCACGCAATTGTGGAAGAAGCTCGCCAGGTAGACGTAGCTTTGTTCGAGATAGACGGCGCGGTTGGTGATGCGCCACAGTCGCATGCAGGCGGCCGCCCCCCAAGCCGTGAGGTTCGCCTGATAGTTGACATTGAAGCGCAGGCCCATGGCGACGTCGATCGCCTTACGAGCCTCGTCCAGGAAGCGCTTGTCATCGGTCAGTTCGAACGCCTGCAGCATTACCCATGCGTAAATGCCACCGACATCGGTCTGGCCGCGATCGTCGGCACCGGCGGTTTCGGTGATGACGGCAAAGTCCGTAATTTTGTACTGGATAAGCCATTTATAGGCGAAATGTTGCGCGGCCCGTATGCCGAAGTCGATCGATTTTAGCAGCAGCGCCTTCGCATCCGCGTCGCCGTTAAGCGCAAGGATGCCGAGATTGAGCATCGGATGGTATAGGTACCAGCTATCGATCGCGTCGGCATCCTTGTCGTCGCCAACATTGGGCAGATAGCGGCGCAGCGACCGGAGGTCAGGGTCGTAGAACTTTTCTAGCCCAGCCTTGAATTCGGCCTCTAGCGGATGCGGCGTTCCGCGCCATGCACCCCAATCGTGGATGGCCGTCACGATCGACATTTGAACCATGATGTCGGGATATTCGGCATTGGTATACGGGTGAACATAGCGGTGGCCGTAATGCTCGATCGTTGCTTCGGGCGCCTGATCGAGATCGCGCAACGTCCGCTCGGCACGGTCGACCCAGTTGCGAAATTCGACTTGGGGCAATTCGATGGTTGCGTAAGCGACACTCAGCATCTGGAGGAACCGGCGCGCCGACTCCCGTTCGTGCGGGGGCGCGTCGTGTCGAAATACCAGGATCGCGTCGGACAACGTAACTTTGATTCCTGGTTGCAAGCCGCTGTCGCGAGGCGACGTGCCGTCCGCAGGGGTTGGGATCAAGTATCCCAGCTCGGGCCAGATCCCGCCCACCACGCCGTGGGGGGTGGTCCCAGTAGCCCTGTAATAGTCGTTCAGCGCGGTCAGGTTCTGGAAGTACAGGACATCGCCGAAGCGCGGCTCTTCGAGATGGAGATACGCGACCGCGACGTTCAGTCCGCGCTGACCCACCTCGATGCTGCCGACAGCACCCATCGGATCGTCGTTGTCATCAAGCGGATAAAGGTCGCGCGGTATGAATGGGATCAGCGTCGACTCCGCGGGAGTGAGTCGCACCGTAACCCGCAAATTCTCCAGCGCATGGGAACCCGTGCGTATGACGACCTCGTACCGGCCAAGCGGACTGGCGACTTCAAGCCTCGCGGCTTCGCCACTTCCTGGTGTGAAGACCTTGCAGCTAAACGCGCCGACCACATACGCCGCCCGCAGCGCGATTCCGCCCCCGTGCTGGCGGCGGACGATCACCCATAAAGAATCGGTCGTCGTTAGTATTTCGACGTCGAGTTCGCCGAGCGCGAAGGCCGCAATGGCTTTATCGGAGCGGCCTTGACCGATCTCCCTGACCGCCAGCGTGTGCGGGCTGACTCCAGGCGTTACTTGCGTTAGGTTCGTCGTAGCCATATCGACCTCTGCAAATCCTCGCTAATAAGGACGCTGGGAGTTTTGAAATGCGTCACTTTCGCCGATACGTTCACGATCCGCTGATGGTGAACTTCATGCTTGCTCGACCGCCAACCGCAGCTCGACCGCCTTTGTTCCCGATGACGGCATGATAAAATGCTCGCCGACCGATGCCATCAACCGTTTCGCGAGCCCAACTTCAAGACCATCGACTGGCGCGAATTTGGCATCAGAAAATGGAAGGCCATCGTTATCGTTAAGGATGATCATATCTTGACCGACGTTTCTGCCGATCGTGATCTTAATTTGGCCGAACCCGCATTACCTATAGGCGTGCTTGATTGCGTTCGTCGCCAGTTTGTTCACGATAAGCGCCAAAGTCGTTACTTGTGCAAAGATTAGTCTCGCCGCCTCCTGTGTGACCGTCACGAATACCCGAATGGAACGCGGCTCAGCTTGGGCATGCTGAGCAACGCAAACCAGTCGCAGCGCCGCCTCCAGAGACAGCTGACGCTCGCGGAAGAAAGTAGTTCGGTTACGTGCGAGCACAACAAAGCGCTCCGTCGCATCCGTCAAGGCTTCGCGCGCCCCTCGGCTCGTTGCTCGCCCGCTTTGAAGCGCCATCAGGCTACCGACGAGTTGAAGATCGTTGCTGCACCAGTGATTGGCTTCACGCAGCGGCAGGTCATCGTTTTGAGCCAGCCGTTGCGCGGCTGGGGATGAAGCCATCGCGTTGCTTCCCATGTCAGACGCCTATCCGGGAGGATGAGGCAGAATGCGAGGTGGTCGATCCGGCATGGGACATGCGCGTCGTGTTATCGGCCTCGGCCCGTCTGACGTGCAGATAGCGAGGGTCGAAGCCGCCGATCCGGCGAAGCCCTGCGATACTCCGAAGGGTCATTGTGCGGTTGGCAATCTCGACCAGCCCTTCTGCTCGAAGGAGTTTCATCATGCGGTTGACGTGAACCGCTGTCAGACCGAGCGCGTCGCCGATCTGCTCCTGCGTGAGCGGGAAATCGAAGCTGCTTTCGTCGTCCTGCTCCGTACTAACTCGCACACTTAACTCGCAAAGCAGATGGGCAAGCCGTTTTTTCGCTGATCCACAGCCCAGAGTCAGCGTCAATTTGCCGAGTGCGGCATTTTCCACCAGCGCCAGCCATGTGAAGGTCCGGGCAATACCCGGGTGCTGTGTGGCTAACGCCGCAATCGATTTACGCGGTAGAGCCACTATCTTTGCCGGGGTCAGCATTCGAACACTGCAACCAGACTGATCGAATAGTAATGTGTCCAGGTTACATATATCTCCTGCCACGAGCAGCGCCGAGAATTGGCGATGTCCCTCCCGGGTAGTCGTATACCGGGCCGCCCACCCTTCGATCATCATAAACAGGTTGTCGGGGTGGTCGCCCTCGCGTACCAGATCGACATGGGATTGAACCGATCGCGGCAGCGCAGCGGCTCTCTCCAGCGCACGCCGTTCTTCATCCGAAAGGAAGGATGATTGCCACAGGCCACTGCCCCGCAACAGTTCGCTGGTCTTTCGTTTGGCCACTGTAATCTGCATGGTCACCATTTCCCTGCAAAGGCGTTGGTCGCCGAACTGCAGAAAACAAAATTTACCCATCGTGTCTGTTGCGTGCCCAACATAGGGCGGGGCTGCTCGGCGATTTCGCGCGTTTAAGGTCTCACATGCCGTGAGGGGAAGGATCAGCCGAAATGAGCAAGCCCCAGATTGAGAGGAGAGTTCACAAAAATCAGCTATTCGGTGCCTTTCCTGAGGACGTGCGCACCAGGATATCCCCGTATATGAAATCAGTAGAGCTCAAGTTGGGCGAAACTGTATGTGAGGCAGGTGGATCGCTGAAATACGCTTATTTTCCGGAGGGAGCCGTTCTCTCACTTCTTACCGTTCTGGAAAACGGTTCAGAGATAGAATGCGCGAACATTGGACGCGAGGGCGCGTTCGGACTTTTCGCGGCCATGTATAGCCGCGTCTCGTTTAACCGATGTACAATTCAGCTAGAAGGACCATTGCTTCGATGTGAAATCGAACCTTTGCAAGCAGAGTTTCACAAAAGTGCACACATGCAAGATCTTTTCGTAAGCTTTTCAGAGACACTATTATCGCAGATAATGCAAACGGTTGCTTGCAACTCTCTTCATTCCGTCGAAGAGCGGCTGTCTCGTTGGCTCCTCATGATGTACGATCGCGCCGAGGGCGAGAAGCTCACGTATACCCATGAATTTTTGGCTCGCATAATGGGCGCAAATCGGACGTCGGTCACGCACGCAGCGCAATCCCTCCAAAACCAAGGTCTTATCAGTTATCGGAGGGGCTTAATGCAGGTTGTTGATTATGCCGGGCTTGAGGCGGCATCCTGCGAGTGTTACGCGATCGTCAGAAAACGATTCGATGCATTCCTTACCCCGCCCTCGACGGCCGTTCAGGAAACGAAAAGCGGGCGAACCGAAACGCTTTAGGCGATGCGGCATCAGCGCCGGATTGGTCCGAATGTCGAATGCATTGTTCGCAACACGTCGGGGCATCCCTGGAGAACGCGGATGCTTAGCCTTGCCGGTTAGAACTGGCTCAGTTTAGCGCGAAGGGAGTGCGGCAAACTGGATTATCGAGCATCTTAGATGCGCGATAATCCTTGTGGGATAAGATGCCACCGATGCTGCGACTGTCTTTTAAAACTCGTTTGTTCGACAAAGCACGGGTTTGACGGTACTTTTCAGCCGACGATCGATAGGGGTCTCTGACCCATTTTTTGCTATCTTAGCTGGCGATGCTATTTGAAAGCGGTGAGCGCAATGACCCAAGTGCTGAGGCCCTTCCTTTGGGAACACGATAATTTGGTTCGCGCGATCAAGGCCGCGGGCGTGACGCTCTGGTCTTGGAATGTCGATACCGATGCCTTTGCGATGGACGATGACGCACATGATCTTTGGGGCATCCCGCATGACGTGGACGTCCAGTTCGAGGATCTCTCGGCGCATATTCACCCGGCTGATCGCGATCGAGTCCGCGCGGCGTTTGCAGCGACCCGGGCGCTAATAGGTCCGTATGAGATCGATTTCCGCATCATGATCGATGATGAGCTCAAATGGATTTCCGCTCGTGGACAGGGCGATGACGCGGGCATCGTCAAGCGCGTTCTGTCCGGCGTTTTTATTGATGTGACGGGCCGTAAACAGGCCGAAGAAAGCCGCGAACTGCTTGCCGGAGAGATGAGCCATCGGGTCAAAAACCTTCTTTCCATCGCCTCCGGGCTCACCACAATCACCTCGCGCTCGACAACGACCAGCCAGGAAATGGCGACTGAACTGACGCTTCGACTTACGGCTCTCGGCCGGGCCCACGATCTGGTCCGGCCAGTTCCGGGCCAGACCGAGGCAGCTTCGGCCTTGTTGGGTGATCTGCTCACGGTGCTGCTCGCGCCTT
Organism: Parasphingomonas frigoris; assembly: GCF_036663815.1. Lineage (NCBI taxonomy): Bacteria > Pseudomonadati > Pseudomonadota > Alphaproteobacteria > Sphingomonadales > Sphingomonadaceae > Parasphingomonas > Parasphingomonas frigoris. Next base: position 9,156 of record NZ_JAXOJQ010000020.1, read on the forward strand.
ACGACGACCTTGGAGCCTTTAGCGGGCGAATCCGGGTATCGGTACCAAGGATGCGAGTCGGCGAGACGTCGACGACCATCCTCGCAATGGTCGTTCATGAGCTAGCGACGAACTCTTTGAAATACGGCGCATTGTCCGTCGATACAGGCACCCTCGACGTTTCATGCTCGACGCATAACGAAGATGTAACTGTGATATGGACCGAGCGCGGCGGGCCAAAGGTCGAGCAGCCAACTGGCCCCGGCGGTTATGGCAGCAAGCTCATCGAGCGCAGCGTTACCGGGCATCTTCGTGGCTCAATCAAATATGATTGGGCGGAGCATGGTGTTGTCGTCACAATACAGGTCAGCCCGGGCCGTCTTGCCGCATAGTTGGTGATGGAGTGTCGCGTCGGCATTGATGCGCGCTGTGACGCTGAATACGAGGATAACAAACGCGCCGGTCGTCAGGAACTAATTTTAGCCCCCGGCGGCACGGGCGAGCCAAACTTTGTGCGCGAGCGCTCTCGCATGAATTGAATACGGGAGACGATCGCAGCTGCATCGTAGGGACGAGCGAGCCGGGGCGCTTCTTCACAGAACTCGGCAGCAGCCTCTGCGGCGGCGTCGAGGGAGCCAGCTAGCGCAATTTCGATATCGGGATGGTGATCGCGGACAAACCGCGCCAGCGCGAAGCCGGTTTGAGACCCAACCGTTGGAAGCGCGCAGAGAACGGCAGAAATGGCTAAGTCCGCGTCGTTCAGTACGGTCATCGCCTCTTCAGTAGACGCGGCCGCGATCACCGAATATCCGCAGTGCCGGAGATATTCGACTAAAATATGACGCGCGATCACTTCACCGTCGACAAGGAGGAGAGCAAAGTCGTCCCGCGAACCTGCGACCGTCTCAGTCATGCCATCGATCTAGAACTTGGCCAATGGTGCGTATTAGATCAGATGCGGTATAGGGTTTCGGAATAATCGCAGCGGGGTGGACTGGCGCCAAAAGATTTTCTGGAACGCCAGATGTTATGATCACCGGAACGTCGGGGTAGGTTTCCTTGATGAACGCCGCAAGGCCAAGCCCATCGATGCGGCCAGGCATATTCACATCGCTGAAGATTAAATCAAAATTGGCGCCCGTTGAAAGTAGCGTTACTGCCTCGTCAGCGCTGCAGGCCTCGACGACGCGAAATCCGGCTTCGTGGAGCATATCCGATGCTACCATCCTGATCAGCACCTCGTCGTCGACAACCAATATCAGCGGCATGGCGGCGTTCGAGTCTGCGCGTTGCTGCATTTCCGGATTCACGCAAATCTTCCCTGTTAGTCCTGCTGAACCACCACCTTCTTAATACGTTCCGGACGATATGAAACCGCAACGCGATGCGGGCCGGGATAGAACACTCCCTTGCCATGCATTCTTATTTCTCACCATCCACGAGTTTTGAGACCGCTTTCCCGTTCTCGTTTCTCCATCGTTTATGGGATCGCCAGGTTTTATGAGGCGGGCGCTTTGCAACAGCTCCCTTAGCTAATCAGCTATAGCTAGCTCGCGAGCAGAAGCGCTGATTTGCAGCAGTTTTTTCCGGCGTCCTTCGCGAGGTACAGTGCGCGGTCGGCAGAGGTCAGCAAAGTCTGCGGCATCACGGCTGTCGCACCGTCACGGGCGAGCGCGGTAGCTACGCCGATACTGACGGTGATTACCCCTCCTACTTCTACTCCGTGGGGGATTTGCAGCGCCTCGACAGCAGCCCTGATATGCTCAGCGACATCCATAGCATGATCACGGTTAGCCTCAGGTAGTACGACGGCCAGTTCCTCACCCCCATATCTGGCCACCACGTCCTTATCGCTGGCTGTCGAAAGGAACGCCGTTGCCACGCTGCGGAGGCAATCGTCCCCTACCTGATGGCCATGAGCGTCGTTGAACTTCTTGAAGTGATCGATATCCGCAAGCAGCAGCGACAGCTGTGACTTTGCAGCAAGCGTCCGATTCCACTCTTCCAAAAGCGCCTCATCAAACGCCCGGCGATTGGCAAGACCGGTAAGGCCGTCCTTCATCGCCATGGCCCGTAACGCGTCTTCGAGAGCCTTGCGCTGAGATACGTCGCGCATGATGACCGCTCGGTCCCCCGGGGTCCCCGATCTCAGGTTCTCGACAACCCTTGAGGCTACTTCAACCCAGAGCAGGGAGCCATCGCCGCGAATGACGCGCACGATGACTGTCGCATCGTTCGAGCCGCCACTCATTACGACCCGGTTAGCTTCAACGAGAACCGGAAGATCTTCGTGGAATACGAACTCGAAGACAGGGTGCCCGATCACCTCGGACGGCGATCGGAGAAACAACCGCTCGGAGGAGCCAGAAATATAGCTGAAGGTCATGTCAGGCCCAACTAGGGCGATGACATCGCTGGAATGCTCCGCGATCAGCTGGAGAACGGCTGATGCCTTCGCGTCGTCAGGTGCCCAAGGTCTCAAACCGCTACTCCCGAGAAACGCAACGCACCAAGGCGTCGGAGCGGTTCGTAAGCCTTTCGCACCTAACGGTCGATGAAGATCGCGCCTTCTCGGTCATCATTGCGAGCCGCGACAGCTAGGTTCGTCAATCCAGTAGATTTCGAGAAAGCGCGCCTTGGCGGGCCGCGCTCTATCTCCGCTCCGCTCCGACCGAGCCGCTTTGCGTCTCGTCCCATGCGGGCGACGATCGCTCGCGCGCGCAGGCTTACGCCCGCGATGATAGGGAACGCGGATCAGCGGAGTGCACACTCCGTCTTTTGGTGAAGACGACAGGGTGCGCGCATCGTCGTGACCGCGTGACACTCTCGCTCTGCCCGGGCGGTGCGGCCGCGGCTGGCCCCCAAGCCCGCGCGCACGCCGCCGCACCGGCCGGTCGCCGCAAGGGTGCGTTGCTCGTGGGCGCCGCGCTGGCGCGCCGCGGTGATGGACGCCGGCGTCGCCGGCGGGATCCGTTCGCCTGGTCGGGGAAAGGGGCGCGCCGCCCCCTCTCCCCAGCAACGACAATCAGCCGGGCCGTGGCTCCCTCGCATTCGCTCAGTGCGCCCGCACCACCCCATCAGATTCTCGCTGCCCCCCTCGCCCCCGGCTGTTCGCCACGAAGGCAGGGTTGATGGCGGGGCCATCGCCCTGCGGTCGATTGAGGAAGGAAAAAGTCATGCATCACCAGCTCGCCACCCGGTTTGCTCGTAACGCCCACCAGATCACGGGCCGCACGCCGCTCGACAATGACGCACTGCGCAGCCACGTTCCCTCGATTTTTGCAGGCGAGGCACACGACAGTCGTTCGGATCGGTACGTCTACGTTCCAACGATAGAGATCGTCGAAGGATTGCGTCGCGAGGGATGGCAACCGTTTTTCGCGGTCCAGTCGGTGCCGCGCGACAGCAGCCGCCACGGCCACGCCAAGCACATGCTACGCCTTCGCCGGGACGACCAGATCGGCAAGGCCGAAGCCGCCGAGGTCATCATCGTCAACAGTCATGACGGAACCAGTGCTTACCAAATGTTTGCCGGGATGCTGCGGTTCGTCTGCACCAACAGCATGATGGCGGGCGAGCGGTTCGAGGAGGTCCGCGTCAGCCATAAGGGCAAGATCCAGGACCAGATCATCGAAGGCGTTTTCACCGTCGCCGAGGACTTCCCGCGCCTGATCGACGCATCCGAGCAAATGAAGGAAACTCGCCTGTCCGAACCAGAGCAGCGCGTGTTGGCAGAGGCGAGCCTTGTCGCTCGCTATGGCGAGGAGGATAGCCCAGCTCGGCCTGAACAGATCATCAGTCCCCGTCGCCGCGAGGACGTCGGGCAAAGCCTGTGGACCACGTTCAACGTCATCCAGGAAAACGTGCTGCGCGGCGGACTGTCTGGACGTCGCCAAAATGCCAACGGCCAAATCCGCCGCAGCACGACGCGACCAATCAATGGCATCGATCAGGGAGTTGGAATCAATCGCGCGTTGTGGACGCTCGCCGAGGGAATGCAGCGTCTCAAAAACGGCTAATCAACGGTCCTGGGCCACCCTTCGGGGTGGCCCAAAAAATCGCGGGCGGCCCTAGGCAGGCCGCCCGGTCCTCCTGTGATTCAGGAGATCGATCACCCACACCGGGTGATTCAGACAAGTCGTTACAACGGCGCCGCCGCGATCGATAGCGTGTGCTCATGTGTTTCAGCATCGAGCTCGCGGCGATAGACGCCGCTCGCAATTGTCGACGACGCTACCGCGTCGAAGCAAGCCAGGACCTGCTCGGTGCTTGGTTGGTGACGATCACGTTCGGTCGGCTTGGTACGCCCGGCCGAACGATCACACACATCGCCGATGATGAGCGCCAGGCGCGCCGGCTCGTTACCGCTTGCCTGCGCGTCCGCGCGACCGCACCGCGGCGGTTCGGTGTGGCTTACCTCGAACGCGCCTGCTCGGTATCGTCGTCATGGTCGGATATTGTGTTCGACGGACCGGTCCAGCCCGCGACCGTCAGTCCCGCTTCCGCCTGATCCAACCACTCGTCGATCGCTCCGCGAAGCGATCCGCTGATATTGACGAAGGAGCGACGCCCGTCATCGGCGTCGCCGACCTTCGAAATCAATTCATCGTCGACCAGCAAATCGACATAGCGATTGGCCGTCGTGGGCGCGACGCCGCTGGCGAGGCAAAGGCTTGAGACATCTAAGCGCCTTCCCTCGCGATCGGCGATGTAGAGATCGAGGATCATGTCTCAGGTCGGCTCGCCAAAATGCCCGGGCCGACAAGAAGCTCCCGTACGTGATACAAGACGGTTAGGCGACGGCAATTGCTATGGCCAGGATTATCCCCAAGGTCTTTGCAACTCGCACCGCCTTCAACTCGGTTCCGACTGACAAAGTCATCTCGAGAGCGAACGTACCGGCCGCGAGAAGTCGGTCCCGCATTCTTTCATAGCCGGCTCGCCAGCAGTCATTTAGCGAGCCCGCCGTCGGTAACGCGTAGCGGATCCTGTACGATATCGTTGGGACATACGATCAAGATGCGCCCGCTGGTCAAACGGTCGGCGAGATTTTATTCGTCGGTACCGTTTGAGCCTGCGAGGATCGGAACCTGCAGATCTCCCGTTAAAGCGAACGAATAACTTCGTCCGCGATACGGTTGTGGCGGACCAACTCACGTCGGCCGTCAGGGTATTCTTTCACAACGAGGCCAGAGGGGGTGTCGGACTCGCAGTAATAGACGGGGAACCCAGCAGACAGATGATCGCGCACGGCAAACTCGCCATCGCGGGCGAGGCCTTCTTCTATTACCGGCCAGAGGTCGAGGGTGTGATCCAGTACCAAGTGTGTCAGCTCGTTCATCGCGCGCGCCCTACCAAGGAAGTTTGTTCGAAGAACCGGCTAGAATCTTTTGCGGCCGATCGGTGGCAGGTCAGGTGGCCATAACGCTCGACAGCCTAACATGACTGCTCTCGCGCACAGGATTGATATGCTAACGCAGATTGCCCGCAATGCACCCTCAACACCGTTTAAACCTCCGACCGTGCCAGCTGAACGAATGTCCGCTTACGTCATCAGGCTCTCCAAAGCGGCCGCGCCGACTTCCACCCGACTCACCCCGATAGCCGCCGGTCGGTCGATCACCCGTCGCACCGAAATTCTGACCTTCCGCAAACATCAGGAGAGGGATGTCCCCCCATGATCGGGGGCCGGCATGCCTACATCCCGATCCCAAGACCTCTACCGATATTGAGGTCAATCCCCTGATGGAACGCTAGCTCAGCGCCGAGCTTGCGCCCAGTCTCGAACTGGATGCCGAGCTGCTGTTTGCGGCTGGCGAGGATCGATTCCATCTGCGGATCGCGCTCGAGCGATTTTGCCATGCCACGCATGTCATCCTGCAAGGCGCGACCGCGCTCACAATCGCCCGATGCGTAGGCACGTTCTGCCCCGGCGCTCAGTCGGTTCCAGCGCTCGACAAAGCGGTCGGCCCTGAGTTCAGGATTGGTGCGTACCTCGCGTTCGCCGACAATCGCGAGACGCGCGCGTTCGGTATTGCCAGTGGCAGCTTCCGGCGCGAGCGACGCGTCTCGCGAATAGGCGCTCTCGGCGTCCGTCGCGGCATGCTGGCGCAGGGTGTTGAGATCGCGGCGCGCCTCGCCCAAATCGCGCAACTGATCGGGCGTGGCGTCGCCGCCACGATCCTGCATCGTGAAGATCGCCTGCACCGCGCGCGCATGCCGCGCGATAGGACGATCGCGCACCGCAGCGACGCTCTCCTGCGGCTCTTGCACTTGCGGTTCGGGGGCTTTCACCGACAGCCGCAAGCCGTCGAACATCCCGCGCACTTTCGCCGGCACGGCGTTTGC
>NZ_JAXOJQ010000021.1:0-9239 GCF_036663815.1 Parasphingomonas frigoris
AGAACAGCGCGCCTTGTGCCATCTGCCGACCCATCATGACCGTGATCCCCTGCCGCCTTGCAGGAGTGAATCACGCCCTCGTCACCGTCGCAAGCAGCCATTTTTCAACAGCCTCGACCGGTTGTGACACCGGCGAAGATCTAACAGCTTTAGCTCCGTCCTACTCCTTCGACCGATCGGACTGACACCCGGAACTAATTGTTTCACGTCCACAAAAGCGTTCCGGCACGACGGCCTTGTGAGAAGGCTCGCAGTAACGCATTAAAGCGGTACGAAAACCGTGATGTGAAGGGGACTTGATCTGGATTATCCGATCCACCGCTTCAAGGCCCTCGCCAACCTCTCACAATCCGAAGAGTGCGTACTTCGGAGCCTTGGCGGATGCCCCGCGGAGCGGCAGAAAGGCGAGATATTTCAAAGGGAGGGAGACGAGGTCGAAGGTTTCCATCTGTTGAACGATGGTTGGGTTTCTTCGTCGCTGCTTTTAAAAAGGGGCAAGCGCCTCATTCAGAAAATTCATCTGCCGGGTGATATGCTTTCCACTCCCAGCATGATCCTTTGCACGGCAGCCGACACGTTGACTGCGATCACGCCGGCCACGACGTCCTTCGTTTCTTACACCAGGATGGGCGAGCTGTTCCTTACCGCGCCACGAGTGGCAGCGCTATTCACCGTCGCGATACAGATGGAACGGATGGCCTTGATGGATTCTCTGGCGGCCACAGGCAATGCACGAGCGCTAAATCAGCTTGCTGGCCTTCTTCTCGATTTACATTCTCGTCTGAGCGCCGTTGGTACTGTCACGGACGACGCGTTCGATCTGCCGTTGACGCAGGAAGTTATCGGCGATTTGCTAGGCCTCACCTCAGTACATGTCAGTCGCATGTTCGGCAGCCTTGAAAGCCAACATCTCATCAGCCGACAGGCGCACAATATCCAGCTTCTTGATTTACCGGGCCTTCAGCGTTTGTCACCCCGGCCGCATCGGCAACTCAAGTTCGAGCCCGAATGGTTGCCTCAATCCGGCTAACGAACTCTCGCTGCGTTCCAGCAGCCCGTTTGTCTCCCGCGACACCGAGATCACCCAGCCGGTTGGTATGTCATAGCAACGCCCTGCCAATTCACAAACCTAGTGGGCAGTCTCCTGCGTTAGTCCGCTGTAAAACTCGAATGGGGCGGATCGAGTGTGTTGATCGCGTGCTGAAGTTGGCAGGCTGCAAGCGATGCTCCTGCATGATCGAGCAGCGCAAGCGCCTCGCGCATTAGGCTCAAAGCGTGAACTGCACTGACGATCGGCACGTCGTTAGAAGAAAGCTCTTGCATAAATCGCACCCATGAGATAACCCCATTAAACGTCTCAACCTGAATTAAAATGCCGGGATTTAAATGTTTCGCTAACATATATCGGCTCACATTCCCCGTCGCCGGCTTCGCACCAACCGCCGGCATTAACCGGGGGGGGGTAGCGTTATGAAAATGGCGGCTCGGCAGGTGCGACGAGTGGTGATAGTAGATGACTCGCGGATATCTCAAGCGATCTTGGAGCGGACGTTCGAACAACGTCGCGACTTCGAAGTCGTTGGTGTTGCGGGAGACGCCATACAAGCGATGGAGATGATCAGGCGTCTTGGGCCAGATCTCGTCACGATTGATCTGTGCATGCCTTACATAGATGGAGCAGCCCTGCTCGAAAGCATGGCAAGCCGGACATGTCTTTGCAAAATCGTAATTTCCGATCAGGCGGTTAAAAGCATATTGGTGTCGTCGAAGCTGGAGTCGCTCGGTGCGTCACTTTGCCTAGGCAAGCGCGAAATTGTTGATGACCCTACTTCGTTTTTCAGAAAGATCATCAAGACGTGTGAAGGTGTCGAGGCATCATCCGGGTACAGCGCGTCCCTTCGCTCGATATCAGATGTTACATCACGGCCGCCGGTTCGGCGCACAGGTGCTCTGGTCCATTACGGATATCCTGTTCCGATCGATGAAGACGCTCGGCTGGAAGCCTTGCAGCAGAAACATCTCGCCAACGCCGTAAGGGAGCGGGAGTTTGATCTGATCACGCGCTTTGCAGCCGAGACTACCGGCTTTCCCGTGTGCCTCCTCACGTTCATCGATCGAGAGACGCAGTGGATCAAATCGTCCTTTGGCTTCGAGGAGGAAAGCTGCCCGCGGTCAGATGCCTTTTGCAATTACACCATAGCGGGCGGCGAGTTGTTCGTGGTGCAAGACGCCGCGGCGGACCCGCGTTTACGGGCCAACCCCTTGGTTGTTGGCGAGCCTGGCTTCCGGACCTACGCGGGCCAGCCTGTGGTATCGGCGGAGGGAGTCCGGCTGGGGGCGCTTTGCGTGTTGGACACCAAGGTGCGCCCTGTGATCCCTGCGATGACAAAAAAGCTCGCATCCATAGCAGAAATCATCGGAAGCATTATTGATAGGCGGCCGATGATGGCCGCCTGACCATTCACCGTTTAGAGAAGCACGCCAGCCCACTTTTCAATCGGGCTGGCATGTTTCACCGTGCCGTCCATGAATGTTGCTCGATGGCTTTGCCGACGGCATCCCAATGTTGTGCAGTCGTATTGTCGAGGCCACGAATAGCAGCCACGATCTGATCAACGACGAACTGGCCCGCTCGCTCTTTGTGCTGCTCGACAACGTCTCTGGCAATGGTCTCGATAATCATGGTCACTCAAATCATCATATATTCTGATTGTTCCAGAAATATAATGGTTAAGATTTGGTCAAAATTGATGTGGACGGAATGATGTGGAAAGACTGCCGTGAGCTTCGAGGCGCGTGGTGTGCCTTTCAATTTTATGCGACCTCAGCAAGTCTCGTACAGTTTCGTCCATTGGATTTCGCTTCGTAAAGCATCGTATCGGCGCGCGCGAGCCACTCCGTCAGTGAACTCGTCGACGCAGACAATTCTGCAACGCCGAAGCTTGCCGTAATGTGCAGCGTGCTGCCGTCGGGGCATGTCATCGGGTGGTTTGCGATTTCCTGTCGCAGGCGCTCTGCGGCAATGACCGCAGCGGTCCCGTTCGTTTCCGGCAACAGCAGCGCAAATTCCTCGCCACCCAGCCGGCCAAACAGATCGCTGGGGCGAAGGGCAACTTCGGCAATGCGGGCGATCTGCTGCAGCACCTGATCGCCAATTGCATGGCCGTATGTATCGTTTACCCGCTTGAAATGATCGACGTCGAGCATGACGAGCGACGTAGCCCGTCCATAGCGGCTTGCACGCTCTATCTCCTTCTCGGCCTGATCGACGAACCCGCGCCTGGTCAAGGCGCCGGTGAGATGATCCACCTGGGCAATGAGCCTCAATTCGAGTTCGTCGCAGACGATGTTGGCGAAATTGCCAAGGATCGCGATGTCTGCCGGGGTGAACGACCTGGGTCGGGTGTCTATCGCGCACAGCGCGCCGACGTTGTAGCCCTCTGGCGTGCGCAATGGGACGCCGGCGTAGCTGCGCACATATGGCGGGCCAGAGACCAGCGGGCTGTCTGCAAATCGCGGATCGTGGAGAGCGTTTTCAATGATTAACGGTTCACGCTGCTGGATCGTGTGCGTGCAGAAGGAAACGGAGCGCGGAGTTTCACTCAGGTCCATACCGCGCCTTGCCTTGAACCACTGGCGGTTGCGATCGACCAGCGTCACGGTCGCGATGGGTACCGCCAGAACCGTCCGGACGAGAGTGACGATCTTTTCGAATGGCTCCTCGATCGCTGTGTCGAGCACATTCAGACGGCGCAGGGCTGCAACGCGGGCGTCGTCGTCATGCAGGAGAGGGTCATCCATGACGAGGCTCAGTGATCATAGCGCGAATTGCGACAGTCAGATCATCGGCATAGCTATCGACCAGAGATCGGACACTTGCCTCGACCACATCCTCGCCGATGCCGGCCGCACGCAAGCTGGCGACCAGCGCTGCCAGGTGGGCCTGATGACGATGCACGCTTTCCAAGAGCTCAGGAGGTATTTCGAGGGGCTCTGCCGAACTTGGGGACGGCTGAAGTTGATCGATACGCACAGGACAACTCACTCATCGCTACAGCCTGACCCTACGGGTAAACGGTTAATGGAATTCGAACGGCCGAAGCGATTGCGCCTCACGGCGAAAGGGTATCATATCAGGCACCTTCCAAGGCACATGGCGAAGGTCAAAGCGACACTCGTACGGGAGCGGTTAGTGTCATTAACAACGGAACAGGTCCGCTTGGTTCGGCAAAGTTACGCTCTCATTCTGCAATCACCCAACCGGTATGCCGAAATTTTTTATCATCGACTGCTCTTAATGCACCCCTTTGCCCGCGCACTCTTTCCCGACGACATGACGCATCAAATCGAGGTTTTCACCAAAACAATAGACATGCTCATCCAAAATGTTGCGAACCTCGATCGCCTGCATCCGATATTGTCAGACTTAGCGAAAAGGCACGTCAAATACGGCGTGCGTGCATATCAATATGAAGCAGTCGGAACGGTGTTGATCGATACGTTCGAAGAAATGATCGGCGTCAGGTTTACCTCTGAAATCCGCCAGGCGTGGGGCGTGGTATATGCTGACACCGCAGGCATAATGATCGCTGAGGCCTATCCCGAGTCAGAATAAGCTTCTTGACTATATATGGACGGCCGCTACCACTCAGGGCGGCGGGCATACAGCAAAGGTGACCGGCGAGGCTGACGTGGCTGCGTCGTCTTCGCGAGGGTCGACGAAACCTCAATCGAGCGGTAAAATGCTGCGCAAAAAAGGGCTTTGCGCAGATGGCTGGCGTTCACGACATCAAGCTTGTCACCTTGTCGATCATGATCGCGATCGTCGCTTCGTTTACAGCGCTTAGTCTCGCCGGTCATGTGCGGGCGGCAAGCGATCGTACCCGTCGCATCTGGCTCACCGCCGCGGCGATCGCGCTCGGGGGCGGGATCTGGTCGATGCACTTCGTGGCGATGCTTGCCTTCAGTATGCCCGGCATGCGGATGAGCTACGATTTGGCACCGACGTTGGCATCGCTGGCGCTGGCGGTAGCGTTCACCGGCGCGGGCCTCGCCACGTTGGATTGGCGCACGGCGTCCGGGCAAAGGATTTTTGCGGCGGGGGCTCTGATCGGCACCGGCGTCGCATCGATGCACTATATCGGCATGGCCGCCATGCGGATGCCAGCAACGCTGAGCTATAACCCCGCCTGGGTGGTCATCTCGATCGTGATCGCGTTCATAGCTGCGACGACGGCGGTCTGGCTTGCAGCGCGAGATCATCAATGGCCTCACCGCATCGCGGCCGCTATCCTGATGGGAGCCGCAATTTCCGGCATGCACTATGCCGGCATGTACGCTGCGATCTTCACCCAGTCCGCCGTCATCGATCAAGCCGAAGGCGTCGCCGATCTGGGGCAGACCTATCTTGCCGCAGCAATCGGTCTGGTGACGCTGTTGATCCTGCTGCTGGCGATTGGCGCGGTGCAGATCGAGCGGCTGTTCCGGAACGGGGCGCAACGTGAGGCGCGCCTGCGTATTCTCGGGGAGCTGAACGATCACCTGTTCGCATCGGGCGACGCCTTGCGCGCAATGGCCGCAGCAGCGGAGCTGCTCGGACGCAGGTTGGGAGCCTCGCGTTGTGCCTACGCCGATGTTGACCAGGACGGCGACCGCTTTTGGATACGCAACGACTATACTGCACAGGGCTTGGAAAGCGCTGTTGGTGAATACAGCCTCGATCTGTTCGGCGCCCGTGCGGCAACCGATCTGCGCGGCGGAGAAACGCTCGTTGTGCGAGACATCACCGCGGAGGTGGCTCCGGGTGACGGGCGCGAGATGTTTCAAGCCATCGCCATCGACGCGATTATCTGTTGCCCGCTGATCAAGGACGGCCGTTTGGCAGCAATGATGGCAGTCCACGAGGACCATGCGCGTGACTGGACGCCTGACGAGATAACGCTCGTACAGGAAGTCGTCGAACGTTGCTGGTCGCACGTCAGTCGGATCGGCGCAGAGAGCAGGCTACGCGAAAGCGAGGAACGCCTTCGGCTGGCTGTCGACAACGCCGAGGTTGGCTTCTGGGACGTCGATGTTATCCACGATACGCTGATCTGGCCCCCCCGTACCAAGGCAATGTTTGGCATCTCCCCCGAAGTGCCGGTCAGCATGCAGGATTTTTACGATGGCCTGCATCCAGAAGACCGCGAACGGACCGCTGCCGCCTTTGCGGCTGCCGCTGACCCAAGCCTGCGTGCGCTCTACGATGTCGAGTATCGCACCATCGGCAAAGAAGACGCCGTCGTTCGCTGGGTCGCGGCCAAGGGACGCGGCGTATTTGACACCTCCGGGGCATGCCTCCGTGTTGCAGGTACTGCACTGAACATTACCGGCCGCAAGATTGCGGAAGAGGCGCTCCGCGAGCTGAATCTGACGCTGGAGGCCCGTATCGCAACCGCGATTGAGGAACGAGAACAGGCGCAGGAGGCGCTTCGCCAGAGCCAGAAGATGGAGGCGATGGGCAGCCTCACGGGCGGCGTGGCACACGACTTCAACAATCTGCTTACCCCGATCATCGGCTCGCTCGACATGCTCGTGCGCAAGAGCGTGGGAACCGAGCGCGAGCGGCGACTGATCGACGGCGCTTTGCAATCTGCCGAGCGGGCCAAGACGCTCGTCCAGCGACTTCTAGCCTTCGCGCGTCGTCAGCCGCTCCAGCCAATCGCTGTGGATGTCGGCAGGCTCGTCGAGGGGTTGAGGGAACTGATCGGTTCGACTGTCGGACCGACCATTGATATCCGCGTGGACCTGATGCCCGATCTGCCGACAGCAAAAGCCGATCCGAACCAATTGGAGATGGCGCTGTTGAACCTCGCGGTAAATGCCCGCGACGCCATGCCGAATGGCGGCGAACTGGTCATCGCCGCCAAGCGTGAGGTTGTAGGTTTGCAGGGCATGCCAGGACTGCAGCTGCAGCACGGGGAATATGTTCGCCTGTGCGTTTCCGACACCGGCATTGGAATGGATGAGGCGACGCTACAGCGCGCGACCGAGCCGTTTTTCTCGACCAAGGGAGTCGGCCAAGGCACTGGTCTGGGCTTGTCGATGGTTCATGGCCTGGCAGCGCAGTTGGGCGGCGAGATGACAGTGGAAAGCAAACCTGGCGAAGGCACGACAATCAAACTGTGGTTGCCGATCAGTGGTGCCGTAGTCGATGACGAACACCGAATGCCCGAATCCGCATTTGCTTCCGAGGTGCTCGGCATGGCGCTGCTGGTCGATGACGAGGAACTGGTTCGCATGAGCACGGCTGCCATGTTGATCGACCTCGGCTACAAAGTCGTGGAAGCAGGTTCGGCAGAGGACGCGCTGCGTCTGGTCCATGAGGGCTTGAAACCTGACCTAATGATCACTGATCACCTTATGCCCGGCATGAATGGCACCGAACTGGCGCGAAAAATGAAAGAGATCAAGCCTGGACTGTCGGTCCTGCTCGTGTCCGGCTACGCGGATGCGGAGGGCGTTAATCCTGCGCTACCCCGCCTAACCAAGCCATTTCGTAGAGTCGAGCTTGCCGCTAGCCTTTCTGCCCTGACTACGCCGATTTCGATAAGCGCCTGATTTTAATAAGCCTCGATCAACTGCATCAGCGCTGCCATCACCCGCCGCTCGTTCATCGGCTTTCCCGCGTTGGGCACGCGAGCGAGGATCGCGCCGCCGTAGAGCTCGGGTTGAGCGTAAGCGCTAGCGAGCGCGAACGGAATACCGCGGCGCTTCAAATCCTCGGCAACCGGCGTGACGAGTTCAGTGCCCAGATTGACGTCGAGCAACGCAACCGAAGGAAGCTCATTCTCTAGCAGGCGAAGCGCTTCCTCCACCGTCGCCACAGGTCCGATGACACGCCAGCCACGCGCTTCAAGCATCAATTGCAGGTCCATCGCGATCAGGAACTCGTCCTCTACGATCAGGATTGTTCGCTCACGAATGACGTCACCTCGGGGGAGTTGCGCTCCCAATCGGAATAAGGATCTCGGCACGCAAACCGTTCGCGGCGAATTCCTGTTCCAATGTTCCACGCAGCCCGTAGCTAACGGTCGACTGGATCAGTGTTGTGCCGTAACCGGTCCCGACAGGTGCAATAACGGCCGGACCGCCGCATTCGGTCCATGTCAGCCTCAGAAGGCCGGTCGTGCTTTCGACCTGCCAGCCGACACGCACCTGACCACCTGGAACTGACAACGCCCCGTATTTCGCGGCATTCGTCGCCAGTTCGTGAAACACCATGCCGAGCGCCATAATCTTTCGAGGGGCAAGATCAATTGGCTCACTTGGTTCGATCATGATAGCTTCAGGATTGCTGGCGAAAGGAGCAAATATTCGTTCAAGCAGACGCTCCAGGCCTGTCTCTTCCTGTTCGGTGAACGCAATATCCTCCGCCTCGATCAGGGCCGCGAAACGGCTGAGGAAGGTGTCGCGGTATTCAACGCCCGAAACGCCCTCCGCCGGCATCTGGCGCGCCATCGACTGCGCCACACCCAGCAAGTTTTTCATCCGATGTCGCACTTCGCCGAGCAGCAAATCCTTGGCCGCATCACGGCGCGTGCTGTCGGTCGCATCAATGATTGAGAGCAGCATGGTGTGGCTGACAGTATCTGGATGAAACAGTGTGCGCGCGGTCAGCAGCATTGTCCTGGAACCGAGTTCAGGAAACACGTGCTGGACCTCATAATTGATGAGAGCCGTGGTTTTAGGAATGATCTCAGTCAGCAGCTGGCGCAGCTGAGGAATATCCCACTGGCCATTACCCAACTCATAGATCGGCCGCCCGATTGTATCGTCCCGGTCGACCCCAAAGGTGCTGAAGAAGGATCGGCTGGCGGCTTGCACGCATAGCCCGGCATCCAGCACCAGCAGCGGGTCGGCAACGGTATCGACGATACCCTGCAGTTGAACATGTCCTGTGCGCAGAAGGCGATAAAGGTCTTCGGTGTACATATGTCAGGCCCTGCGGTGAGCGATCGCTATGCCGCTACCGCGCCGTCGCGACAACTGATTCACCTGACGCCTTCGAACCGATGCTGCACCGGACACGGGCCTAACGCCACTCTGCGTGTAGTTTAGCCGGCGCCGGTGTCACAACCGAACGAGGCTGTTGAAAAATGGCTGCTTGCGACGGTGACGAGGGCGTGATTCACTCCTGCAAGGCGGCAGGGGATCACGGTCATGATGGGTCGGCAGATGGCACAAGGCGCGCTGTTCTA
>NZ_JAXOJQ010000022.1:0-8138 GCF_036663815.1 Parasphingomonas frigoris
GCGTCCGCACAGCAGTCTTGGCGGGATGGCTCCCGCCGAGTTTACGAACCGCCCCCGCCAGGGGTATATGGACACCAAAGCTAAGTTATCAGCGGCCTGAAAACGGGGAGCACGTCACCGCGAAGGGGCGCTGAACGACCGCAAATGGGTCGTTGTCGACCTTATGCCAGCGGGTAAACCCCGTGCATGACGGTATCATAGTGATTCTCGATAGCCGTCGTGCAATCGCACGATGCGTCCCGAAGAACTTGCTCGTCCTTTATCACGAAAACGCCACGTCTAGTGGCGATCGTCCCCTCTTCCCGCAGCCTGCTTACCACCCGGGTAACAAAGGTTCGCCCGACGCCGAGAACCTGAGCCAGTTGCTCGTGGGTCATCGCAAATTCGGTGGAGTGCGTCCGGCTGACCGCGGCCAAAAGCCATTTCGCAGTTCTTTGCGAGATCGAGTGGGTGGCATTGCACGCGGCGGTTTGAAAAACCTGGGCTAGCAGGCAATCCGAGTATCGCGAAAACCAATGTCGGAGCGCGAGAGAATCCAACTTCGCCTGCTCGAGTGCCGAAGTTTTCACCCGCAGAAATCGTCCGCCGTAGCGAACTTGCGCCGTCGAATAAGCGGGAAGGTGACCGTTCGAAACAATCCCGCCGACCGCCCCTTCGGACCCAATCAAGCCGACCTCCACCGCGGTTGATCCGTCGTTCATGCCGATGCAGAATGCCGCCATAGCGGATCCGCACGGGAACCACGTATGGACGACCTCTTCGCCGGCACGTTGCAAAACGTCCTGAGCCTTAAGCTCAAACACGACCATGTGTGGCGCGAGCAACTTGCGATCGGTTTCATTCAGTGTTCCGAGCAGTACGTTGCCCGTGAGGTCGTCGGGCGTGGGGCCTAGCATAAGAGCTCCCGTGCCGCAGACGCCGCCCTCACGATCTGTGTGTACAAGTGGACCGACAACGCACTCTTCCTATGTTACCGGTGAACACAAACAACCTGACGGTCGCCGCTCCGGCTACCGACAGGGTGCCGGTGGCACCCTGGGCATAGCTAGAACCGGATCGTCCCTTGCCTTCACGCCTATACCGCTCGATCGGCCTTCTGGCAGCTAACGTCCACGAGGCGATTGTGTTTCCATTCGGTGGTGCTGCGCTGGAGCGTGGCTTCCCATTGGTCTCCAAAACCAGGGTGTCTGTGACACGCGATGGAGCCGGTTGGTGAACGACGATCAGGAGCACTCCCGGATCGAACACGAGCTGGTCCGAAAAGATCGCGGAACGGATCCCTTTTCAGCTGCCGTGCGCGCAACGCGGATGCCGATGGTCATCACCGATCCCAATCAGCTCGATAACCCAATCGCCTTCGTAAACGCCGCCTTCTCAAAACTCACCGGCTTTTCTGAGAGCGAGATCCTAGGACGTAATTGTCGGTTCCTGCAGGGTCCGGACACGGACCGGGGGGACGTAGCCCGCTTGCGCTCTGCGATCGTCAATCAAGAACCGATCGAACTGGAATTGCTCAACTACCGCAAGGACGGCTCCACATTCTGGAATCGCCTTTTGTGTTCGCCGGTCTTTAACGAAGCCGGCGAGGTGACCTACTTCTTCGCGTCGCAATTCGATGTGACGGTCGAACGCGAGCGCCTCGTCCGTCTTCAGCGCGATCGTGACGATCTCGAAGCCGAGGTAGGTCAGCGCACTAGCGACCTGCTACAGGCAGAAAGCCGGCTTCGGTTTGCGTTGGAGGCGGCTCAGCTTGGTTCCTGGAGCCTGGATCTCGCGACCGAGCGCATGACGGCGACCGACGGGTGCAAGGAAAACTGGGGTCGGTCGCTGACGGAGTCGTTTTCCTACGACGATATCAAGGCCGCCGTGCACCCCAACGACCGGGTACGTCGGGATGAGGCTCTTCGTGTCGCGCTGGAAGAAACCGGCGATTACGACGTCGAATATCGAATTCTCACTCCTGAGGGCGAGGAGCGGTGGCTTTATGTTCGCGGGCAGGTTTTCCGGCGCGCCGACGGCACCCCGTTGCTGCTCGTGGGGGTCTCCCAGAACGTGACCGATAGAAAGCGTGCTGAAGACCACCGCGCCATGCTCGCGAACGAGTTGAGCCACCGGGTAAAGAATATGCTCGCGACGCTTCAGGCAATCGTCGCGCAGACCCTGCGCAACGCCGTCACGCTGGAGGGAGCCGCCGAAACACTGGCAGGGCGCATTCAGGCGATGGACGCGGCCAACACGTTATTGGTCAACGACCATTGGGAAAGCGCCACGATGCGCGACCTTGTCGATCGCGCCTTGGCGCCTTTCGGCACCAACGATGACGATCGGATAAAGGTTAGCGGACCCGACATCGGCGTGCCGCCGAGCCTTGCGGTCGGGCTGGCTTTGGCACTTCATGAGCTTGCCACAAACGCCGCGAAATACGGAGCTCTTTCCGTTTCAGGCGGGCATGTAGCGATCAGCTGGAGCATTGACGAGACTACCAAGCCGGCGCGGCTGCACTTGCTTTGGCAAGAGGCGGGCGGCCCACCGGTTACTCCCCCGACCCGCATGGGGTTCGGATCAAAACTCATTCAACGGGTGTTGGCCGGCGAAATAGGCGGCGAAGCAAAAATCGAATATCATCCTACCGGCGTTGTCTTTTCAACTGTCACCCCACTACCGGCACTGATCGAAATCTGATCTTTTTCAGGCAGGCGATGGCTTGCGGCGATGCTTGAGGTAGGATCAGGCCGCAGTTTTCAGCGGATCGGGCTTTTTGCCATTGGGCAGTATCGTCCTCAGATGCTTGTGGATCATTGCCGCGGTGAACGGCTTCGACACAAACGTCGCCTTCTCCGGGAGATCGCCGGCGTCCGGGCCCACCCTGCCGCTTGCAATCACGATCTCGATCCAGGGGTAATGTTCCGAAACGTGGCGGGCTAGCGCAAACCCGTCCGTTGCGCCGGGCATATCGACGTCCGAGAATAGGAGCACGATGTTGGCGGCATGCTCCGGCAGCATCAGCAGCGCGGCATCACCGTGCTCAGCTTCGTGCGTGCGGAAGCCCGCATCTTCGAGGATGCCAGTCACGTCCATAAGGATCATCGGATCGTCATCGACGGCCAGCGCGTAGGGAAGGGTGGAAACTGCCATCGAGCCAAAACCATCGAACGATCAAAACGACCCAATCATTTTGAACTTGGGATGATCGCGTATCAGCCAAAATAAAATTCAAGTGCGGCTCGTTCGGGCCGATGTGGGTTTCTGAATGAGCGGCGGGTTTCGGGGAGGGGCAAGGGCGTTCTTAGCGTCAGCTTGTGGGTCGAGTCGTCCGGGTGCGACAGGGTGCGCATTGCGCTTCCGCTGGACGTTGCGGCGGATCATGGGCAAGTCCGACGTGAATATGGGGGGCGATCGGTGATGAAGGGTTTGAGCAGCACACTTTCGGACCGTCAGGCGTTATGGGCCTTTTTGCTTGGCTGCCTGGCAGTCACTGTGGGTGTGTGTGCCCATTTGCCGATGTTCGCGATGGCGCGGGCGATGCACTACCGTCTGGCCGGCATGCCGATGGACACGCCGATGCTAATTGGCATGGCGCTGATCGTCGCCGGGACGCTGCTCGCGGGCTATGGCCTGTTGCCCCGCAATTTGGGGGCGCAGCGCGCTTCCGCGGCCGATATCGTCGTCGCCGCGCCGGAGGACGCCCCACTGGGGCCGGCACATTGGGGGCTGATGGGGGTACTGGTCGTGGCGCTGGTGATCGACGTGATGAAGCCGGCCTCGCTCGGGTTCACCGTGCCCGGCATGATCAGCGAATATGGCGTGCCAAAGAAAACCGTCTCGCTGGTGCCGTTCTTCGCGCTGGCGGGCACTGTGACGGGATCGGTACTCTGGGGCTGGATCTCGGATGTGTATGGGCGCAAGGCGTCGATACTGCTGTCGGCGGTGATGTTCGTTGGCACCTCGATCTGCGGCGCCATGCCGTCGCTCGCCTGGAACATCGCGATGTGTTTCATGATGGGCGCCGCGGCAGGTGGCATGCTTCCGGTGACTTACGCGCTGCTCGCGGAGATGATGCCGAGCCGCCATCGCGGCTGGAGCTTAGTGCTCGTCGGCGGACTGGGGGCGGTCGGCGGCTATTTCGCGGCCAGCGGCCTATCGGCGGTCCTGCAGCCGATCTTTGGCTGGCGGATCCTCTGGCTCGCCAACCTGCCGTCTGGCCTGCTGCTCGTTGCACTGGGCGCGCTGATCCCGGAGTCGGCCAAATTCTTGCTAGCACGTGGACGAGTCGAGGAAGCGAAGCAGGTCATGCGCCGGTTCGGAGCAACGGCGCATCGCGCAAGCGAGATGGGGATCGTACCGCAGCGCGGCACCCAAGCGCTGACTGGGCTGCACTTGTACGGAAAACTGGCCGCGCTCAGTATCTGCGCGCTGTCCTGGGGCCTGATAAACTTTGGTCTGCTCCTCTGGTTGCCAGCAGATCTTGTGGCCAAGGGTTATTCGGTCGGCCTGTCTAGCCGAATCCTTGCCGAAAGTGCCTTGATTGCTTTCCCGACAGTGTTCGTCGCGGCGCTGCTGTACAGTCGATGGAGCACCAAATGGGCGCTGGCCACGATGATTGCCGTTACGCTAGCTGGTTTGCTCTTAGTCCTACAGCTCGAAGCGAGCGGAACGGGGAGTCCGGTCCTGCCAGTCGCGTTGCTGATCGTCGGTACGAACGGCATCATCGCGACCGTGCTGCCCTATACCGCTGAAAGCTTCCCGCTAGCGGTACGCGGCCGGGCAACGGGCTGGGTGGCCGCCTGTACCAAGGGTGGCGGCCTGCTGGCCCAGGGCCTGACGATCTCTGGAGTAGTGTTCTCGATGGGCGTGTCGTCTTTGCTGGTGATGATCCCGACCGCGATCTCGTTCGGCCTGGTGGCTTGGTTCGGCCGCGAAACGCGAGGGCGCGACCTGCGCGATCTCGACGTCGACACCGGTCAGATCGAACAAGCGTCGGCATAGGCACTGCTCGCAAGCTGTGCAGCATGCGAGCGGCGTCCAGTCGCGTAGATGCGCGTCTGCGAGCCTATTGGGTCTCCGCCGCTGCGCCGTTTGACCGCGCCCTGAACCGCGCCGGGTTTGCCGGAGGCTCCAACTCCTGAGAAGGTGGAGCCTGTATGAGCAAGACACGTAGATCGCCATATATGGGCCGTCGTGCAGACAGGTGACGCCGAGAAAGTTGGCTGGAACGGCACAAGAAGTTTCGCGGCGGGGGTGAGCGTCGCGGTGACTCGGACGACCGGCCAATCGGACGTTCCCGGGCACACAGTGAGGGAATGCAGCCCCTGCGCAGTCTTGAAGTTCAGCACGAGCGCCGATTTGGATTTGCTAGAGCGCCGCTTGATGTCGGTCTCTGCACCAGGCGTATGTGCTGCTCACACCGCTATTCCACCGCGGTCCGAACGGCGCACGATCACCCAAATCGCGTCCCGTCCCTCCATCACCCTCAGTTCACGCCCTTCGAGCGCCACTTGACCTAGCTCGCGCATTGTCACGGCTGCCAGTTCGGCACGAAGCGTCAACACCGCTGCGCTGACGCCCGGGATATCGGTCGTCCGTGTTTTCACATCCATGGAGCACCCCTGCTTTCATTCGACCGCCAAACATGAGCGGCATCCTTCAAGCAACATTGGTCGCGCCACATCGTTCCAGGGGAACGTGTGAGGGTTGTAAGTTGGCGACATAGTCGACAACAGTTCGTACTAGCACAGCGATAATAGCATATTGATACATATCAATTCCTATTTAGATTAGGGAACATGTTTGGTCTCAAGCGGTTCAATCAATTAGCGCCACGAAGGATCGTAAAAATGTTCATGCATAACAAACGGCTTCAATATACTGTCCGAGTTTCGGAGCCGAATCCGCATCTCGCCACTATGATGCTGGAGCAATTCGGCGGCGCCGATGGTGAACTTGCCGCAGCGATGCGTTATTTTACGCAGGGTCTTGGCGAAGACGATGCAGGCCGCAAGGACCTCCTGCTTGATATCGCTACCGAGGAATTGAGCCATCTCGAAGTGATCGGTTCGATTGTCGCGATGCTCAACAAGGGCGTCAAGGCGCAGCTTTCTGAAGCCGCGAAGAACGAAGCGGAGCTATATCAAATGATTGGCGCTAGCGGCAGTTCTGCCAAAAGCGCTTTGCTGTTCGGGGGCGGCCCCGCTCTTTGCGATTCCGCAGGCGTGCCTTGGACGGCAGCCTATATTGATAGCCGGGGCGAGCCGACCGCCGATTTGCGCTCGAATATTGCCGCAGAGGCGCGCGCCAAAATCGTCTACGAACGGCTAATCGCAATCACCGACGATCCCGGCATTAAGGAGGCGCTTGGTTTCCTGATGACTCGTGAAGTCGCGCATCAGAAGTCGTTCGAAAAGGCGCTTTATGCGATCGAGAACAACTTCCCGACTGGCAAGCTTCCTGGGATCGAGAAATATGCCAACCTCTACGTTAACACGTCGCAAGGCGACGGCGACATGAAGGGGCCGTGGAACTCGGGCGATCAATGGGAGCGGATTGACGATCTCGAAGAGACGATGCCGATCGACGGCGGCGATGGGACGGCCTCGGTTCGCCTTAGCAAGGACGACCAGAAGGTCGCCAAGCAACTCGCGGCGCGCACGATGTCCGATCCGGACGCGGACCCTCGCACCGGTGTCGATCTCGGCGCCGGCCCCGGTGCCGGACTGACCAGCGATGGCGACCAGGGCGGCGCGAAGGATATTGTTGACGCCGTCGAAAAAGCGGAGGCGATGATCGTCCAGTAACCGACCGGATGCGACAGGGACAAGGCGGAGTGGCTGAAAGGCCGCTCCGCCTTTTCCAATGGCTCGACCGTCGCGGCGTCTTATCGAAAATAACCGAGCGCGGCGCTTAGTCGCGTGCTGGAGAAACCGTCATTATCGTGCTGCGCCAATTTTTCGCGCTCCTATTGCTGCTTGCCCTGGCTGAAGCGGCGTATATGCTTTGGACGTGGTACCAGGGCAACTGGCTGCACGAAGCCGATGGCGCGCTCGTGCACATCCGGTGCTACTGGATGCTCTGGACCGGTGCCGGGTTGCTCGCGTGGTCGTTCGTCAATCGATCGATCCTTCGTCTGCTGCTTGCGTGCGCTGACGACGATCCGATGCTGATCGAGCGCGGCACCGGTCAGATGCTCGACAGTTCCAGCGGTGCAAAGGTGCACATTGAAACGTTCGGCGCATTGGAGGCCCCATCCCTGATTCTTACCCATGGCTGGTCGCAGAGCAGCCGCATGTGGTTTTACGCAAAGCGTGTTCTCGCCCGCAACTTCCGCGTGATCGTCGGGTACTTGGCCGGGCTCGGCAAGTTGAAACGTGCGCCTGAACGCGCAGCTGGCGATGGTAAAGGGTGTCAACAACATGGGGCCGCTCGAGCGCGCCCATCTTTACAACCTTGCGATCCTGGAGTTTGCGCGATTGGTGTTTCCCGCGAAGATTAGCGCTTGATGTTTAAGTTGTTTTCCAACCGCCTGGGGTGTGCGCTTAATCCTCGTTTCGGTCCTCGCCAATATTTTGCTTGTCAACGTCCTACATTTCAGCGGAATGTGTTAGCGGCAGCGGCCTTGCCAGGGTGTGCGTTCACCCGACCAGACGCTCCCCCTTTTCCGCGGCGTGACGATCAGGCCTCTCTAGGACCAAGCGTATGCGATCGATCAGCAGAGATGCCTCGACGTACTGCGCCGAGCGAGTTTACTCCCGAAGCCTCCGTTGCCATCGGCGCTGGCGACGGGCGGCCTTCCGCGTTCCAACCACGTGACGATAATGTCGTCGCCAGGGCTAGTGTTTGAAAGCTCGAGCGTTCGCATCACAATTGATAACTCGCCATATTCCATCGTATCGGTAGCACGCTCATGTATGGCGACCGGGAGGCTGAGCGTTGCGTTTTCGCCGAAGCCCATGCGATCGACAGCAGGATCTTGAAATCCAAATGTCTGCTGTTCTCCGAAGCCGACCTTTATCGATCGGACTGCGAATGGCGGCTTCTCTATCGCGGCCTGAGTCAACAGGCGCAGGCCACTTCCCGCCGCCGCGAGTGCGCCGGTCTGACGAATTGGTAGGCAACGAAGTTCAAATACTGTTTTCTGCCGAGCT
>NZ_JAXOJQ010000023.1:0-2500 GCF_036663815.1 Parasphingomonas frigoris
GTTTAGATGACATGTGATGGGTTCTCATAAGAGACACGAACATTTTGTGTTCACCGGCTTCAATGCCTGGCGACGACCTACTCTTCCATCGCTTAAGCGATAGTACCATCGGCGCAGTCAGGTTTCACGGCCGAGTTCGGGATGGGATCGGGTGGGGCACTGACGCTATAGCCACCAAGCAATGGAGCCGGTGAACAGCAAAAGGTTCGGGTTCTCTGGGTGCCCCGCCTTGCGGCGGGGCTCCTAAAATCGGTGCACGTTTACGACAATCTGAAGATGGTAGTTGTTAATCAGGCGTTGCATTTGATCATCCGCCATCTGCGACACGTGCTGGTTACCCAGGATTGTCATTGATGGTGGGACTCTCAAGCGCGAATAGAGCAATTAGTATCGGTTAGCTCCATGGATTACTCCACTTCTACATCCGATCTATCAACGTCATGGTCTCTGACGGCTCTATGAAATCTTATCTCGAGGGAGGCTTCCCGCTTAGATGCTTTCAGCGGTTATCCCGTCCATACATAGCTACCCTGCTGCGCTCTTGGCAGAACGACAGGTACACCAGAGGTATGTTCAACCCGGTCCTCTCGTACTAGGGTCAACTCCTCTCAAATTTCGACGCCCACGGCAGATAGGGACCAAACTGTCTCGCGACGTTCTGAACCCAGCTCACGTACCACTTTAATTGGCGAACAGCCAAACCCTTGGGACCTGCTCCAGCCCCAGGATGTGATGAGCCGACATCGAGGTGCCAAACAACCCCGTCGATATGAGCTCTTGGGGGTTATCAGCCTGTTATCCCCGGCGTACCTTTTATCCGTTGAGCGATGGCCCTTCCACGAGGGACCACCGGATCACTATGACCGACTTTCGTCTCTGCTCGACTTGTCAGTCTCGCAGTCAGGCGGGCTTATGCCATTGCACTCTAACAGACGGTTTCCAACCGTCCTGAGCCCACCATTGCGCGCCTCCGTTACTCTTTAGGAGGCGACCGCCCCAGTCAAACTACCCGCCACAGAGGGTCCCTGATCCAGTTTCATGGATCGAGGTTAGACATCAGAAACAAACAGGGTGGTATTTCACCTATGGCTCCACGTCAGCTGGCGCCAACGCTTCAAAGCCTCCCACCTATGCTACACAGTTTCTTCCTAATGCCACTCTGAAGCTGCAGTAAAGGTGCACGGGGTCTTTCCGTCTAACCGCGGGAACCCCGCATCTTCACGGGGAATTCAATTTCGCTGAGCATGTCCTGGAGACAGTGGGGAAGTCGTTACGCCATTCGTGCAGGTCGGAACTTACCCGACAAGGAATTTCGCTACCTTAGGACCGTTATAGTTACGGCCGCCGTTTACCTGGGCTTCATTTCAGAGCTTGCACCCCTCCACTTAACCTTCAGGCACCGGGCAGGCGTCAGGCCCTATACGTCGTCTTGAAGCCGACTTAGCAGAGCCCTGTGTTTTTGCTAAACAGTCGCTACCCCCTGGCCTGTGCCCCCCAACAGAGCTTGCGCTTAGTTGGGGCCTCCTTCTTCCGAAGGTACGGAGGCAATTTGCCGAGTTCCTTCAGGACACTTCTCTCAAGCGCCTTGGTATACTCTACCTGACCACCTGTGTCGGTTTCGGGTACGGTCTATACGGTGGGGCTATTTCCTGGGACCTCTTCGAAGCCTTCCCAATCCAATAAGGGAAGACAACACACGAGATCCGTCACACACCACCAGGTCACGGAATATTAACCGTGTTCCCATCGACTACCCCCTTCGGGCTCGTCTTAGGGGCCGACTCACCCTGCGCGGATTAGCCTTGCGCAGGAACCCTTGGTCTTTCGGCGAAAGGGCATCTCACCCTTTTTATCGCTACTCATGTCTGCATTCGCACTTCCGATACCTCCACGACCCATTACCAGATCGCTTCACAGGCTTACGGAACGCTCCGCTACCGCGTACCATTAAATGGCACACCCTAAGCTTCGGTGCGTGTCTTGAGCCCCGTTACATCTTCGCCGCAGAACCTCTTATTTAGACCAGTGAGCTGTTACGCTTTCTTTAAAGGATGGCTGCTTCTAAGCCAACCTCCTGGTTGTTTTGGAAGTTCCACATGCTTTCCCACTTAGACACGACTTGGGGACCTTAGCTGTAGGTCAGGGCTGTTTCCCTTTTGACGACGGACCTTAGCACCCGCCGTCTGTCTCCCGGATATTACTCTTGGGTATTCGGAGTTTGGTTAGAGTTGGTAGGTCTCGCGACCCCCGCATCCATCCAGTGCTCTACCCCCCAAGGTATTCGTCCGAGGCACTACCTCAATAGTTTTCGCGGAGAACCAGCTATTTCCCGGCTTGATTGGCCTTTCACCCCTAAGCACAACTCATCCGGTAACTTTTCAACGTTAATCGGTTCGGACCTCCAGTGCGTGTTACCGCACCTTCATCCTGGTCATGCATAGATCGCCGGGTTTCGGGTCTAATACATCAAACTCTGGCGCCCTATTCAGACTCGCTTTCG
>NZ_JAXOJQ010000024.1:0-3436 GCF_036663815.1 Parasphingomonas frigoris
GGCCATGGCTTGCCCTGATGAACCCTGCGGCCGCTACGCGGCCTTGTCTTCATCAGGGCCATAGCGGCTCCCGAACCGGCGCTTCCCAATGTGCTATGGCACCGAGCTCACCAGTCACGCCGTCCTCGCCTGGTGCCAGGAGACCGGGGTCGAATGGCATTACATCGCGCCGGGCAAGCCGCAGCAGAACGGCTTCGTCGAAAGCTTTAATGGTCGCTTGCGCGACGAGTGCTTGAACGAGCACCTGTTCTCATCGCTGGCTGCGGCGAGACGGATCATCGGGGCATGGCGGACGGACTACAACAATGTGCGTCCGCACAGCAGCCTTGGCGGGTTGGCACCCGCCGAGTTTACCAACCGCCCCCGCCAAGGGCATATGGACACCGAAGCTAAGTTATCAGCGGCCTGAAAATGGGGAGCACGTCAGGCAGGACGTATTCGATTACGTCGAACGCTTTTACAATCCCGCACGCAGGCACTCGACCTTGGGCTATCTCAGCCCCACGGACTTCGGGACGCATGCCAATGTAGCTTAACCTCGTGTGCCTGAGATCGGCAGCAGCTCAGCGAACGGCGATCATCGTTAAGGATAAACACGAAGCCGCGCCATGGGACTTGCCGATCGGGATGACGACGTTGGTAGCTTCGACCGAGCTACCGCGTGCTTGGTATTATTCATCGCATACCATTCCAAAGTCTTAATCTTTCTTCACTAACCTTCGGTTGGAATGGGAGTGAGATGCAGACGCCAGTCGAGCTAATTTGCCAAGAATCGAACGCCGGCCGGTACGAGCAGATGCTATCCAGTTCGGCGACCGCTGCAATCTGCGCCGGCGCGGACAATCTTATTGTGTCCTGGAACACGGCGGCTGAGCAGCTTTTCGGTCACAGGGCGGATCAGGTAATCGGCAAACCGCTCTCGATCATTATACCAGAGAGACTTCGGGCCGCCCACATTGCCGGCCTTGCCCGTGCGGTCCAGAGCAGTCGCGCCCGCCTGGCGGGGCGATCTGTCGATGTCCTCGCGCTTCATGCGAACGGAACCGAAATACCGGTGGACCTGTCTCTATCCATGTGGATCGAGGACGGTAAGCCAATGTTTGGCGCACTGCTGCGCGACATTGCGGATCGGCATTCTGCCAAGCAGCGTCTTGAGCACCTTGCCCATTGCGACACGCTGACAGCCCTTCCAAATCGGAACGCGCTCCACCAAAACTTGAGGGCCAACGTGGGCGAGGCTCCCTGCGCGCTGATGCTTCTGGACCTAGACGGGTTCAAGTACGTCAATGACAGCTTGGGGCACTCGGTAGGCGACCAGCTTATAAGTGGAGTTGCGGCACGGCTAAGTGCGATACTGGGACCGACAGATTTCATGGCGCGGCTCGGTGGCGACGAATTCGCGATCTTTCTTACAGACTGCGCCGACCCACTTAGGGTTGATGAGCTTGCCAACCGGATCTTTAAAGCGTTACATCTGGCTTTCGAATTGGCAGGGCAGTCGGTTTACATTGGCACAAGCATTGGAATCGCCATGTCGCCGAAGGACGCTTCCGACGTCGATCAACTTCTCTCCTGCGCTGATTTAGCTCTTTATAGCGCGAAAAACACCGGAGGCGGCGCTCGTACCTTTTTCTTCCGCGCCATGCAGAACAAGTCGGATCAAAGGCATCGCTTAGCCTGCGACCTACGTGAAGCGCTGGCGACCAATCAATTTGAGCTTTGGTATCAGCCTCAAATCCGCCTGCATGACGGTTCGCTTTCAGGCGTTGAAGCGCTGTTACGGTGGCGACATCGTGAGCATGGCCTGTTAACTCCACCGGTGTTCATACAGGTGCTTGATGACAGCGCCATTGCCGAAGATGTTGGGGACTGGATAATCGATCAGGCTTGCTCGACAGCCGCAGCGTGGGAACGCGCCGGATTAGAACCGCTGCGAGTCGGTGTAAATCTGTTCGCGTCACAGTTGCGCTCTGGCCGGCTCTTCGACGTCGTTACATCGGCATTGGCGAAGTACGGACTATCCCCTAAGAGTCTGGAGCTCGAAATTACCGAGAATACGGTTTTACGGCACAGCAATCAATCAACCAAGGCCTTGCGCAGTTTGAAATCCCTTGGCGTAGGTATCGCATTCGATGACTTCGGGACTGGGTTTGCCTCTCTTATTTTGCTACAAAAATACCCGCTTACCCGGTTAAAGATTGACCGTGGTTTTGTTAACAAGATCGACCGGAAAGCTGGTGACGCGGCTATCGTCAAAGCGGTCGTCAGCATGGCCCGAAGCCTTAATCTTGAGGTAATTGCTGAGGGCGTCGAAACGGTCGAGCAAGAAGCCGCCTTGTTGCGTCTCGGCTGCGATGAGGCTCAGGGATATCGCTACGGACGGCCAATGCCGGCGGCGGAGATTCTGCGAATTTACGTTGACCGCCGACTTTCGGAGCAAGAACAGGTTCGAATGGTCAGGTGACGTCCCCCTGAACCGCGCCGGGTTTGTCGGAGGCTCCAACTCCTCACATGACGGTTTTAGGATCAAGGGGTTATCACGTGGATACATCCTTTCTCATTCGGCATCCAAAGTCTGAGCCCGATCGCATAGTACCGGCCCGGTATCCGAGCCTGCACAACCTCACATTCAGTCGCCGCTCTGAACGGCTGCACCAATATCCCGCTTTCGACGGGCAAGAGCTCAGGAGAACGGGACCATTCTGAGAAGCGGCTTTTGAAGCCATAGGAGTTGGCGGTCCGTCCACCTGGATCCGTCAGGACTGATCAGGTCCTGGGGATCCATAAAATCGACAGCAATATCGTCACGCAGTTTTCATCGCAGCGCCTTCAATGACGACGCCAGCAGTGACGCATTTCGAAAGCCCGACCAGCAGCTTGCGGGCGAGTGCCACGATCATCGCCTTCTTGAGGCGGCCACCATTTCGCCTGACGCGCTCTTGGAACCAGCGGGCCAACATCGAGTCCGGTTGGTGACGCAGCCATAGCCACGCAAGCTGAACCATAGTCGAGCGCAGCCTCGGATTGCCGGCCTTCGAGACACCCTGTTCACGATCTATTGATCCGCTCTGCCATAAAGACGGCGCCAACCCCGCATAGGCAGCGACCTGCCTTCGATTGTCAAAATGACGGAACAGGCCTTCCGAGTAGAGGGTAGCGGCAAACTCGGGGCCAATGCCTTTGAGGCCGAGCAGCATTGCAATGGGCGCAGGGGTGTTGATGGCGGCTGGGATTGCCATAGCGTCCCGCTCGCATTCCACAGCCTTGATCTGGTCGAGCAACAATTCCAGGCGGTCGAGCTCGCGGCAGACCTGGGCCCTAGGCCGTGAACCCATAAATATGATTCCCAGGATCGGGATTTTCTGATTCATGCTCGGCATGAGCCGATATGATCTGACGGACTTTGAGTGGCGTGTGATCGAGCCGCGGTTGCCCA
>NZ_JAXOJQ010000025.1:0-2586 GCF_036663815.1 Parasphingomonas frigoris
CAGGCCGGCGGTTATCCCGCAGACACCGATCGCCTTGGCCAGCCGCCTGAGGAGTTTAGCGCGCACGATCGAGAACCCCTTCGCTGTGGCATCCGGCGATCGATCGGACGCCCCCTGGGGGGCCCCCCCCCCCCCCCCCCCCCCCCCCTGTGACGGCAGCGGCGGCTGTCGACCAACTTAGGCAATTCCCCGCCGTGCGTATGAATGGCAGCTCCTCCCGGAAGCCGCCAAAAAGTCATTTGATTCAGCGGTCCAGCGGCAGTGCGCCCCGGTCGTTCAGGCCATGCCTGCGCGTTGGAGAGGCGGTCGCACATCATAATTGTGCTGACCGCTCGTCCCGCGAAGGCCAGATAACAGCTTTGTTGCTTGGCTTCAGATGGTAAGGAGGCCGCAACTGGTCAGCGGCAACGCGCCGCGCCTCGCACACTACGTGGAGCATCAAGATGTTCAAGAAGAGCCCCGCGACTCTGGAGGTTCGGAAGGCGGTGCCCGACGACGTTCCGGGTATTCTGACACTTATCGCCCGGGCATATCCTGGCTTCGGCAACTACAGCGCCGGTCAGGTCAGCGGCCATATCAACAATTTTCCCGAGGGCCAGTTCGTAGCCATCCTCGCAGGTGAGATCGTCGGATATTGTGCTTCGTCGCGGATCGACGAGGCGATCGCACTGTCGTCCCATGACTGGGCGACGATCACCGGCAACGGGTTCGGAAGCCGCCACGATGCGACGGGAGACTGGCTGTACGGCATCGAGATGGCAGTCGACGACCGACAGCGCGGGCTACGGATAGGCAAACGCCTATATGAGGCACGTCGTGTGCTTGCGGAGAGGCTGGAACTCCGCGGAATTGTGTTCGGGGGGCGCATGCCCGGTTACTCCAAGGTCAAGAACAAGGTGGACGGCCCAGAGGATTATCTAGCCCGGGTTGCGGCCGGAGAGTTTCGCGATCAGGTGATCAGCTTCCAACTGAGCAATGGCTTCAAGCCAATCGGCGTGCTCTCGCGCTACCTGCCAAATGACAAGGCTTCGGAGGGGTTCGCCGCGCACATGGCCTGGCGCAATCCGTATGTTGACCCGAACGAGCCGCCGGCTTTCCGCGTACCACGTGACGTGGAAAGCGTCCGCCTCGCCACGGTACAGCTTCAAGCCCGCGCAGTGAAGGACTTCGCAGAGTTCGTCCAAAACGTTGAATATTTCGTAGACGTGGCGGCCGACTACCGGTCCGACTTCGTCGTCTTTCCTGAGCTCTTCACCATGTCCCTACTCTCGTTCGAACAGGAGGATCTGTCGCCGATGGAGGCGATCGATCGTATGACGGAGCATCGCGAGCCAGTTGTCCGGGAGCTCTCTCGGATGGCATTGCGCTACAACATCAATATCATCGGCGGATCGCACCCGACCCGTACGCAAGATGGGAGCATTCAAAATGTCGCCTATGTTTGCCTGCGCGACGGGTCGGTTCATGCGCAGGAGAAAATCCATCCCACGCCAAACGAGGCATATTGGTGGAAGATCAAGGGCGGCAGTTCAGTCGACGTGATCCAGACGGACATCGGGCCGATCGGCGTCCTAATCTGCTACGATAGCGAATTCCCGGAACTCGCTCGCCGACTTGTCGACGAGGGCGCCCGTATCATCTTTGTGCCCTTCTGCACGGATAATCGGCAAGGTTATATGCGGGTGCGTTACTGTGCGCAGGCACGTGCAATCGAGAACCAATGCTTTGTCGTTCTCTCCGGAAATGTCGGAAATCTTCCAGGTGTTGACAATATGGACGTTCAATATGCGCAGTCGTGCATCCTTACGCCGTGCGACTTCCCATTTGCCCGAGATGGTATCGCAGCGGAAGCTAGCGAGAACATTGAGACGCTTACGATCGCAGACGTTAATCTCGCCGACCTAACTTGGGCGCGCGCGGAAGGGACGGTCCGCAACCTGGCGGACCGACGCTTCGATCTTTACCGGATCGATTGGAACCGCAGCGCGCCACGCGATGTAGGACCGCCCGAGGAGAAGCCGCGCGGCTCGAAAGCGCCGGGGGGCGGCTGAGCGCCCGATCCTGGAGGTTGGGAAAAAATCCCTTCGATTCCTGATTTTTGAGAGCATTTTTTATTGATTGTTTACGGTTATGGCTCGAAAATGCGGCGTGAAGGCGCGAGGGCGTTTCGCCACGGTAGAAACGCTCATGCTCCTCTGGCTAATCAGAATGGCGGGTGGCAGGGTTCCGAAAGTGCCTCGATTGTCAACCCCTGTCGAAAGCGCCTCTCGCCGTCGGGCATGCGAACGGCGGTTGCGGCTCACGAGGTGGCGGCACTCGACCAACTCACGCCGTTCCGGTGTACCACGGTGAAGGTCCGCTCGCGCCGGAAGCAGTCATTAACTGGCACGACAACTGCAGCAACGCGCGCACATTAGTCATTCCGCAGCCACAGGCCAAAGCCTGAGACTTGCCGTGTCGAAAACACCTGAGGCTGTTGAAAAAGGCCTGCGCGAAATAGGCGTGGCGGATGACTGGTGACGCCGGCCACCGAAGGATACGCCCCGTATCAGGCCGGCGCGGCCTGCCGGGCGAGCAGTTGAAGGT
>NZ_JAXOJQ010000026.1:0-2461 GCF_036663815.1 Parasphingomonas frigoris
CGGATCGGCGGTGACACATTCCTGATAGATATGACGGCGGGCGCTGCTTTGCGCGGAGATAGCCCGGGCCACGCGGCCGGATGGCGCGATTGTCGATCGGTCCGCTGGCTTTCTATCCCGATCCTCTTTGAAAGATCAGTTCGTCGGCTTTATTCGTACGCCTCCGGTAGCGGCCGCCTTGCCGGTCAGGCGAAGGACCGGTCTTAAGCGCGCTCTTAAGAGTACGCTTAGGAGTAGGTGTTGTGGGTCAGATCACGATTTTTGGCGGGCCTGAGCGCCGTCGCCGGTGGAGCGATGAGGAACAGGTGCAAATCCTGGCGGAGGCCTTTGCACCGGGCGCGTTTGTTGCGCAGGTCGCTCGGCGGCACGATGTCTCGACGGGGTTGATCTATACCTGGCGCCGCAAGTTTCGCCGACGGTCAGATGCGCCGACTGCGGTCGCCGGCTTTGCCGAAGCGGTGGTCGTTGATGATTGCCCTGTCGAATTGCCGACCGTGCAGCCGACCATCGTCGTTGATCTGGCGCGGGGCGGACGCGTGAGCGTCTTCGCATCAGCGTCGTCCGATCAGGTGGTCGCAGTGCTCAAGTCCGTGATCCGATGATACCTGTCCCGAACGGCGCAAAAGTTTGGCTGGCGTTGGGTCACACGGACATGCGGCGTGGCATGCGTTCGCTCGCATTGCAGGTTCAACAAGCGCTGAACAAGGACGTCCATGCCGGCGACCTGTACGTGTTCCGCGGGAAAAGCGGGTCACTGTGTAAGATTCTGTGGCATGACGGGCTGGGCATGTCGCTGTACGCCAAGCGGCTGGAGCGCGGGCGCTTCGTGTGGCCGGCTGCTAAGGACGGCACGGTCGCGATCTCGGGCTCGGCGATGGCGTGCCTGCTCGAAGGTATCGACTGGCGCAACCCGCAGGAAACGTGGCGTCCGACCCGGGTTGGGTAACAACTTCCAGAGGCAGCCGGGATGAGAAAAGCGGCTGAAATCCGCCAAAAACCGTAGGTTCCTCAAAGGTGTTCTGGTATAATCGGGCATGCTTTCGAGCGATGCCTCCGACGAGCTTTTGCAGCTTCGCACCGAACTGTCGGTGGCTCGTGATCTCGCGGAAAAGGCCCAGGCGAACGCACTCAATGCCGAAGCCGAAACGGTGCGGGTCAGAGCTATCAATGCCGATCTGCTAGCCCGCAATGCTCATCTCGAGTTGATGAACGAGAAGATGCGGCGCGACAAATACGGCGCCAGTTCGGAACGCAGCCGTCGGCTGATCGACCAGTTGGAACTGACGTTCGAGGAGCTCGAGGCGGACGCCACCGAGGCGGAGGGCTTGGGCGCAATAGCTGCCGCCAAAGCGACGACTGTAACCGCGTTCACCCGCGTAAGGTCCACCCGCCGCGACTTCGATCCAGGCTTGCCGCGTGAACAGGTCGTCATCTCGGCGCCGGAGCTGTGCCCTTGCTGCGGGTCGGCCGACCTCAGCCATCTTCCGGCCGATATTACCGAGACACTCGAAAAGGTGCCCGCCCGCCACAAGGTAATTCAGACCGTACGGGAAAAGGTCTCTTGCCGTCAGTGCGAGAAGATCAGCCAGCCACCGGCGCCGTTCCACGTCACCCCGAGGGGCATGTTCGGGCCGCACTTTCTGGCCAGTTTGGTCTTTCAGAAATACGGTCTGCACCAGCCGCTCAACAGTCAGCGCGATCGCCTCGAGAGCGAGGGCATCTCCTTGAGCCTGTCGACGCTCGCAGATCAGATCGGCGCAGTGAGCGTAGCTGCCAGGCCCTTGTTCCTGCTAATTGAAGCGCACGTCCTGGCGGCCGAGCGTCTCCACGGCGATGACACCACCGTCCCGCGGCTGGCGAAGTACAAGACTGACGTCGCGCGGATCTGGGATTACGTGCGCGACGACCGCCCGTTCGGCGGTCCAGCACCGCCGGCAGTGCTGTGCTATTACTCGCGGACCCGGAAAGGCGAACATCCCCGCGGCCATCTCGCTGGCTATACCGGTATTCTGCAGGTCGACCGCTATGCCGGCTTCAACGACATGTTCCGCGATGGCTGGGCTGACAAACCGATGACGCGGGCGAATTGCTGGGCTCACGCCCGTCGGCAGTTCTTCGAGCTGGCCGATGTGGCGCGTCAGCTCAAGCGCCAGAAGGGTGGCGTGCCGCTCGTTTCGCCGTTGGCGAAGGAGGCGCTGGAATGGATCGACCAGATCTTCGCGATCGAGCGAGAGATCAACGGGCGGACTGCAGGCGAGCGCCTGAGCGTGCGCCAGGAACGCGTCGCACCCCTGATCCAAGCACTGGAAACCTGGATGCGGGAAAAGCGCGGCATTCTGTCGCGTCACGATGCCGTCGCCAAAGCGATCGCCTATCTGCTCAACGACTGGGCGGGGTTCACGACATTCCTCGCGGACGGTCGGATCTGCCTGACGAATAACGCGGCCGAGCGAGAGCTGCG
>NZ_JAXOJQ010000027.1:0-2395 GCF_036663815.1 Parasphingomonas frigoris
GACGGCATCAAGACCGGGTACACGTCCGACGCCGGCTACAATCTCGCAGCGTCGGCGATGCGTAGAGGTCGGCGTATTGTTGTCGTTGTGCTGGGCGAAACCAGCGTTTCGGCACGTGATGCGCGCGTTGCCAACCTGATCGAGTTGGGCTTCACCGGATCGAGATCGAGGCCGCATCGGATACGACGGCGGTAACTTTACGAACTGCCTTGGCGTGACTCAGAGCCACGAGGATTGTTCGGATCGATAAGAAATATTATGTTAAATCAGACACTTATCGGTATTTTCGACGACGTGGTTAGCCTAAATTTCGGGCCGGGGGCAACCGACTTTGCATGCTGGACAGTCTCGTGTGCCGCACTCTCGAGGACGCCCCGGTGCAATTCAAGATCGCGCTGCTGAAGCAGCAGCATGCCGAAATCCTGTCAGCCGTTGCCGAGCTCACCAAACTGTTTGCGGGCTCTTTCGAGGACGCTGTACCGCAGCTCGGAACTGCACGTACAACGCTAGAGCGGTTTCTCACCGTGCTGAATCATAAGGGGATTCCCGTCGCTGCGGTTTTCTGATTCAGGTGCGTGCCGGTGCAGGAGGCTGGCATGGATGGCGCGAGCATTGTCAGTGGATCTTCGAGACAGGGTTGTGGCGGCGATCGCGAGCGGTCTGTCGCGTCGACAGGCGGCGGTACGGTTCGGTGTCAGTGCCGCGAGCGCTGTCCGGTGGCAGCAGCTTGCAAACCAGCACGGAACGCCGGCGCCACAGCAGCAGGGTGGCGATCGACGTTCGATGAGGATCGAGGCGCATGCCGGGTTGATCCTGGAGGCTTACAAGGCGACGCCCGACATCACTCTGGCAGAGTTGCAGGCACTTCTGGCCGATCACGGCACCGAGGTCGCACTCGGCACGATATGGCGGTTCTTCGCGCGGCGCGGGATCACGCGCAAAAAAAGACTGCGCACGCGACCGAGCAGGATCGTCCCGACATCCTGAAGCGGCGCGAGGAATGGTTTGACGGTCAGCTCGATCTCGATCCCGAGCAGCTCATCTTCATCGATGAGACCTGGGCATCGACGAACATGGCGCGTCGCTACGGCAGGGCGCCGCGCGGCGAACGACTGCGGGCCGGCGTGCCGCACGGGCACTGGAAAACCACCACCTTCGTCGCGGGTCTGAGCCGCACCGGCATGATCGCACCCTGGGTTCTCGACGGGCCGATGAACGGCGATGCCTTCACCACCTATGTGACCCGCGTGCTGGTGCCTGAACTCTCACCGGGCAACGTCGTCATCATGGACAACCTATCCAGCCATAAGGCGCCTGCCGTGCGCGCCGCCATCGAAGCCGCGGGTGCCAGGCTCCTGTTCCTTCCGCCCTACAGCCCAGACTTCAACCCCATCGAGATGGCCTTTTCCAAGCTGAAGGCGCATCTGCGAAAAGCGGCCGAGCGGACCATCCATGGCCTCTGGGACGCCATCGGCCGCATCGTGGACCTCTACTCACCCCAGGAATGCTCGAACTATTTTGCAGCCGCTGGTTACGATGCAGACTGATCAGAAACCGCTCTAATATCGAGGACGAAGCAGCTGCAAAGGCAGTCGCTGTCGTCGAGGAGCAGATCGACATGGCCGTAGGTCGCGCAGTGGAACCACTCAGGCAGCAGATCGCCGGACTCGAGCTCAAACTCGATCAGCGGATTGCCGGACTGGAGGTCAAGCTGGATAGCGGCCTCAAAGGCATGCAGACATCGATCGATGGGCTCAAATGGTACATCATCGGACTGGGCTCGCTGATGACTGGCGCGATCGCAGTTGGGGCAGCGCTTACGGCATACGCTCAGTTTATTAAGTGACCTCGGGAGGGGCTACGGCTCCTCCCCTCACCGTCTCACGACTATAGGGCCATCCGGCGACCGGGTGGCCCTTTTTCGGTGCCCTATTTCGCGGCCGCCCGACCGGCTCGCTCGCGTCGGTTCGGCCCCTACGGGCCTCCCTTGCTACGCATCGGCCGGGGAAGCGCCAGTGCGGGCATTGAGCCCGCCCCGGCGCTGCTGCTGCCCCCTCCAATCAAGCCGTTTCCCCTGCCCGATACGCCTCGCTCGCTTACGCGCAGCGGCCCTTCGGCCGCGCGCTGGCTACGCCTCGCCGATCGGACTGTCGTGCGTAATTGCCGGCGTCCCGCATCCCAACCGGAGAGGAGGGAGGGAGGAATTTGCGGTTTCAATGAAGGAGGTCAGCATGACCATCACATTCCGCGTCGAAGACGGCCGTTCGATCCTACCGCCAAGCGCTGCCGTCATCACCCCTGAACAGTTGGCAGCGTTTCGCGACATGCTTGCCGAACAGGCGCTGCGATTGGGCTTTGCGTTGCTCCTACCGGTCTACGGCGTGACGGGCGATCC
>NZ_JAXOJQ010000028.1:0-2082 GCF_036663815.1 Parasphingomonas frigoris
ACCTTCGCGATGCCGCGACAGCGCAACATAGGATGAGTGACTGTCCATTCCCGGCGTGGCCAGCACATGCGTACGGTCGACCGTCATCCCCTGTGCTTTGTGAATCGTGGCGGCGTAGCCGTGATCAATCTGAGAGTAATCCTTCGTGTCGAACGCCACGGATCGGCCATTGTCGAGCTGCACCGCCATGCGCGCGCGGCTGATGCTTTCGACGGTCCCTAGCGTGCCGTTCTTCACCCCAAGGTCGCGCTCGTTCTTTAGAAACATGACGCGATCGCCGGGCGCGAAGTCGCGCGAGCCACGCTCAGTCGCAATGGCGACGTCCTCGCCAAACTGACCCGCCGAGCGTAGCCGCTCGCGTGCGGCTTCGTTGAGGGCCTGGACCTCATCACGGGTGTGCGTGAGGATGATCCGAGAGAGGTCAGGGTTGGCGATCCGGTCGCGATCCCACCGATCGACCAGCGCCTCGCGCGCGTCATCACGCGACGCTGCTGCATGCACGCTGTCGTGCGCGTCATAGGCCTGGATCGCCTCGCCGGTCCGCCCCGTTGCGAGATGCCGCGTGGCATCCCGCTGCCAATCCTCCCGCTGCCGACGAATGTCAGTGATCTCAACCGCGCCGTGACGCTCGGCGACCGAACGGAACGCGGCGCCTGCTTCGATCGACTGAAGCTGTTCGGGATCGCCAACCAACACGATCTTGGCTCCACGCTTTTCGGCTTCGCTGACCACGCGTTCCATCTGGCGCGTACCGATCATGCCGGCCTCGTCGATAACCAGCACCGAGTTCTGGTCGAGCAATTCGCGGCCCTGGTCCCACTGGTGTTCCATGCTCGCGATCGTTCGCGACGCAATGCCCGATCCGCTTTCGAGATTTTCAGCGGCGATGCCCGACAGCGCGGCGCCGTGAACGTCGTAGCCGGCGCTCTCCCACGCCTTGCGCGCAACGCCCAGCATCGCCGACTTGCCGGTGCCGGCATAGCCGACGACGACGCTCAGACCGTCACCGTGTGTGACATGGCGGAGTGCAGATCGCTGCTCTTCGGTCAGGATCAAGCCAGCTCGCTCGGCGTCCGCAATGGCACGCTCGCGATCCTGCTCGCTCACGCCGTGCCGCTCGCGCTCGGCCATCATCTGGGTTGCGCGTTCGAGCTGCTGCTCGGTGTGGATCATGTCACGACTGGTGAAGCGATCTTCGCCGTTTCCGTCCTTCCCAAGCCCGACAAGGTCGGGCGATCCGCGCACCGCGCCCATCGCCTGGTCGAACTGCTCCTGTCCGTCGCTGTGCCGATGGATGAACATGGCCAGATCGCGGTTAGTGAACGTCGCCTGGTTGCGGGTGATCGCGTCGAGCGCGATGCCGGGATTGGCGATGATCTTGTCGCCATTGGCGCGCGCGATCTCGTAATGCTCTTCGAGCCGTTCGGTCTCGATGCCTTGCGCCTCCATCCGCGCTGCGGCTGGGCCGATTTTGTTTTGCGGCTCAAGGTCGATCCCTTGAGCCTCGAACGAGCGGTGATTGATCCGCGCGTCGATATCGAGTTCGGCCAGCCGCTGATTGGCGTGTTCGGCCCAGCGCTCCCGCCATTTCTCCAGCAGATCGGTGCGGTTCCAGTCGCGGTTCTTCTGCCCGAACCCGTCCTCATTTACGTCGCGCATCGTTAGCATGACGTGGGCATGCGGCTTGGCGAGACCATCGGCGCCGATATCCCAATGCACGTTCAGGTCGGCGACCATGCCGTGATTGACAAACTCGTCGCGGACAAAGTCGCGCGCCAGCTCGATACCATCTTCCTTCGACAGCTCGCGCGGGATGGCGAACTCGATCTCACGAGCGAGCTGCGCGTCCATGCGTTTCTCGGCGGCCTCGACGTCATTCCACAGCTGTTCGCGATCGGACCACTCGTCTGGTGCGCCGTCGGGCAGCATCACTTCGGAATGCACGACGCCGCTCTTGTTCGAGAAGTCGTGATGGCGATCGAGCCGGTTATCGTAGAGCCGCGAGGCGGAGCGATAGGCCGCAGCAGCGAGCGCATTGGAGCCGCTGCCGCGCGAGATGACCTTTGCCGAGAAATGGTAGAT
>NZ_JAXOJQ010000029.1:0-1941 GCF_036663815.1 Parasphingomonas frigoris
GTCGCGCCGATACGCACGCCATGCGCCGGCGACGGTTGCTAAGCTAGCAACCCTGCGGATTTCGGAGGACGCAAAGCGCGCTGCGCCAGCCAGTCGACCGAACGCGTAGCCAAGCGAAGTGAGATCAAGGTGCGGCATCGAGATCGCAGTACGCTAGTAATCTGCACATCACTAGGCGCCGCGTTTTGACTGTCCGAGTCACTTACCATAATCGGACATTATGGTAACTACAGCGATGTGCTACGAAGCCGGAATGCAGGGTAAATCGGACCAGCGGGCGCGGCCCTTATGAGCGAAATCGTCGTCCACCGCACCGACGGGGAGGGGCTTCCGGTCAGGGCACGAAGTGGGTTGGTCGAGCCGATCGATGCCCGCGTTACCCGGTTGCTGGGCCTTGCGCTGTCCGCTGATACCGGCCCTGTCAGCGAGATCGGCTTCGCGGCGCAGCTCGGCGCTATGGCAGCGGCGAGCAAGGCGGCGCTGGCGTCGGACCTTGCCTGCTATCTGCGTTGGTGTGAGGACATCCGTGTCGCCCCGCTGCCGGCCGAGCCCGAAAACCTGGTCCGCTAATTCGCCATGCTCGAGGCGCGCGGCGCCAAGCCCGCGACGGTCGCCCGGCGGGTTGCCAGTCTCGCCACCGCACACGGCCTGTTAGGCCTGCACGAGAGGGGGCAGCGCCCACCAGCCACGGCATCGTCCGCGCCGCCCTCAAGGGCCTACGCCGACGTCGTGGCGCTGCCCAGAGAGGTGGTTCTAGGAATCTGAACAGCGGGGATAAGTGGATTGCCGATCTGACAGCGGCCATGCTGGCCGCGAAGAGGAAGCAAGATGAGCAAGCGACCCCGCCGGAACCACAGTCCGGCATTCAAGGCCAAGGTGGCGCTGGCTGCTGTGAAGGGTGAGAAGACGCTGGCCGAGCTGGCGCAGGAGTATGAGGTGCACCCGAACCTCATCAACCAGTGGCGGTCCAAGCTGCTGGAGGGGGCGGCAGACGTGTTCGGAGCGGTTCCGGCAGCGAGCGAACCAGCGGTCGATATAACCGTGCTGCACGCCAAGATTGGTGAGCTGACGCTGGCGAACGATTTTTTGGCCGGTGCGCTCGGGAAGGCCGGTCTGTTGCCGAGCGCAAAGCGATGATCGACCGTGACCATGAGTTGCCGCTGACCCATCAGGCGCAGCAGCTCGAGATCAGCCGCGGCAGCATCTACTATCTTCCGCGGCCTGTATCCTCGGCTGACCTGGCGATCATGCGCCGGATCGACGAACTTCATCTGCTCTATCCGTTCGCCGGGAGCCGGATGCTGCGCGATCTGCTCCGTCAGGAGGATGTGAGCATCGGACGACGGCATGTTGCGACGCTGATGAAGCGGATGGGGCTAGAGGCGATCTACCGCCGTCCGAACACGTCGAAACCGGCGACGGGTCACAAGATCTATCCCTATCTGCTGCGCAAGCTGGCGGTGACGCGGCCGAACCAAGTTTGGGCGACCGATATCACGTATGTGCCCATGGCGCGCGGTTTCGTCTATCTGGTCGCTATCGTCGATTGGTTTACCCGGCGGGTGCTGGCTTGGCGGGTGTCGATCTCAATGGATGTCGCGTTTTGTATCGAGGCACTGGAGGAAGCGCTCGCCCGTTATGGCAAGCCTACGATCTTCAACAGCGACCAGGGCTCGCAATTTACCAGTGCGGCTTTCACCGCTGTCCTTCACCGAGAGAAGATCGCCATTAGCATGGATGGAAAGGGTTGCTGGCGCGACAACGTGTTCGTGGAGCGCCTCTGGCGCTCGGTGAAATACGAGGACGTGTACCTCAACGCATACACCTCAGTCCCGGAAGCACGCGCCGGCATCGGCCGATACTTTGCATTTTATAACAGCATCCGGCCACATTCAGCCCTTGGTACCAGGACACCGGACCAGGTATACTTCGACCAGCCGC
>NZ_JAXOJQ010000030.1:0-1928 GCF_036663815.1 Parasphingomonas frigoris
CGTCCATCGCGCTGCGCTCCTGAGCGGTCGCGGCTGCCACCAAGGCAGCCACTCCTGCGTGATCGGGCAAGCGATCGTCTACGGGAATAAGCTCATGGCGAAAGTTGACGACGCGGCCACCCGCCACCGAAAGATCGAGCCGGCCGACATAGGCACCGTGGCACCCCGACTGCATGATGATTGCACCGTTAACGACGATCGCTTCGTGCATCCTGTTGTGCGTATGTCCGCTCAAGAGGACGTCGATCCCGTCAACCTCGCCTGCCAGCTTCATGTCCTGTGGGAAGCCGAGATGCGAAAGGACGATGATCAGGTCTACCCCGTCGTTCTGGCGAAGCTGGTCGATCCAGCGCCGCGTCTCCGCAACGCCGATCGTGAAGTAGAGACCGGTACTGAATGCCGGTGGCATGGTCTTGTCAACGATGGGGCACGCAAGCCCTACTATTCCTATTTTCAAACCATCACGTTCGACGATGCGCGTCGCTGGAATGCGAATTCCGACCGAAGCGGGCCGGGTAATCCGATGCGAAGCGGGCCCGCATTCCAACGTAAAGTGGGCCCCCGTTCCGATGTGAAGCGGGCGGCCATTCCGACGCAAAGCGGGCCACCATTCCAGTGGCAAGCGGGCCGGGTCGGTGGCGGCATTTAGGAGACCTGTTCGGGTCAGCAACTGCGGCAGAAGTCTCGTCCTTTGAACAAGGATGGAGGGGCTGATGCCGGCCAGGAGAAAGCTGACCATGCGATACTTACGGCGGATTCTGCGCCTTCATCACCAAGGGACACCGACGCGCGATATCGTGCGCGTCACGGGCATCGCCCGAACGACCATCCAGCGGGCGCTCGAGCGCTCGAAGGCTGCAGGTTTGGTTTGGCCGCTTGCCGAAGACGTGACCGACGACGTGCTGGAAGCGCGCTTGTTCGCAGGTGCTGGGACGAGAAGTAGCTCCGGCGTACGCAAACATCCGGAACCGGACTGGGCCGAACTGTCTCGCGAGTTGAAACGGCCAGCGGTTACAATGCTGATTCTATGGGAGGAGTATCGGAAGATCTGGCCTGAGGGCTATGGCTACTCCCGGTTTTGCGAGCTCTTACGGGAGTTTCAGCAGCGCCTGTCGCCGGTCATGCGGCAGCATCACGTCGCCGGCGACAAGCTCTTCGTCGACTATTCCGGCAAGCGTCTGCCGATCAACGATCCGCTGACCGGCGAAGTGCGGCTGGCGGAGATCTTCGTCGCCGTGCTGGGCGCGTCAAACTACACCTTTGCGGAGGCGACCTGGTCGCAGACGTTACCGGACTGGATCGGCTCGCACGTTCGGCTTTTCCGCCACATTGACGGAGTTCCGCGGCTGCTGGTGCCTGACAATCTCAAAAGCGCGGTGAACAAGGCGTCCTTTTACGACCCGGAAATCAACCGCAGCTACGGCCGAATGACCGCGCACTAAGAGGTGGTTCGGGAAATCTGGACAGCGGGGATAAGTGGATCGCCGATCTGACAGCGGCCATGCTGGCCGCGAGCAGGAGGCAAGATGAGCAAGCGACCACGCCGGAACCACAGCCCGGCCTTCAAGGCGAAGGTGGCCTTGGCTGCTGTGAAGGGCGAGAAGACGCTGGCCGAGTTGGCGCAGCAATTCGACGTGCACCCGAATCAGATCACGATCTGGCGCGGCCAGCTGCTAGAAGGGGCGGCAGGAGTTTTCGGGTCGGACGGCCATAGTAAACCAGCCGAGCCTGAGATTGATGTGAAGACGTTGCACGCCAAGATCGGCGAGTTGACGCTGGTGAACGATTTTTTGTCCGGGGCGCTCGGGAAGGCGGGACTGTTGCCGAGCGCAAGACGATGATCCACCGTTCGCATGCGTTGCCGGTCACACGGCAGGCGCGCGAGTTGGGGATCAGCCGCGGCAGCGTCTACTATCTTCCCAGGCTGA
>NZ_JAXOJQ010000031.1:0-1785 GCF_036663815.1 Parasphingomonas frigoris
CGGCGGCTACAACAACAACCTACGGACGATCACCGAAGAGCTTCAGG
Source organism: Parasphingomonas frigoris (assembly GCF_036663815.1). Classification (NCBI taxonomy): domain Bacteria; kingdom Pseudomonadati; phylum Pseudomonadota; class Alphaproteobacteria; order Sphingomonadales; family Sphingomonadaceae; genus Parasphingomonas; species Parasphingomonas frigoris. The sequence goes on from NZ_JAXOJQ010000031.1 coordinate 48, forward strand.
CGCGGTATGACGATGGTACGTTCGCCTTGCAGGGCGGCGGTTTCTACCTCGACGAGAAGAGCCCCTCTCCGCTCACGTTTCTCACCGTCAACCCATTGCAGGCGGCAGGAATATTGGGCCAAGGGCCGATCATCCTTCCCGCGATCGCGCAAACGCTGCTCGGTGTAAACGGTCCACTGCTGCCCTCGCTCAACGTCCAACCCGATGCCTCGGTGCGGGGTCGCAGCAAAGCGGTCTATGCACAGGCACAATATAAAATCATCCCGACCTTAACCGCGACTGCTGGATTCCGATGGACCTGGGACACCTTTGGCGGTGATATCCAGAGCTATCAGGATGCTCAAAGCTATCAGGTGTTCAACCGCCTCGCAGCGCTGGGTTTGGTGTCCCCGGCGCAAGCGGCACAGGTTATCGGCCTTAATGCAAACCTTTGTGTGTATGATGCATTTCTGGCAGTCGCGGCGGGCGGCTTCCCTACCTTGAAATATCCAAACTGTAGCAAGCCATCGTTCAGCGGCAAGAGCGACGGGCCGACTTGGCAGCTTGGGTTGGACTGGCAGGCGGATCCACAGACACTTGTCTATGCAGTTTCGCGTCGCGGCTACAAATCGGGGGCGAACAATCCGATCGTTACGCTGTTTCTGGGCAGCGACTATCCGCTTGCCCCGGTCAAACCGGAACGGGTAACCGATGCCGAAATCGGCTTGAAGCGCGACTGGACCATCGGCGGCGTCAAAGCCCGTACCAACATCGCTGCCTTCTACACATGGTTCAACGATGTGCAGGTGATTCAGCGCGCCGCGATCGCAGGCTCGGACATCTTGGCGAATGCCAATAAAGCCCGGGTTGTTGGGCTGGAGTTCGAGGGTCTCATAATTCCTTTCAAGCCGCTCACGATCAGCGGGACCTATTCATATAACGACGCCAAATTCCTCAATTACGTCACCATCCCCATTCCTGCGATCCCGTCGGCATTGACGGCGGCGCAGCCGTCTCGAGATCTGTCGAGCACACCGTTTACCTTTGTTGCCCGACACAAGTTCAGCCTGGATGGCCGGCTTGCCTTGCCAATCTCGAAGGTCGAGGGCGACATGGCAATCCGTGCGACGTATTCGTGGCAGTCGCGCCAGCGCGTCGCAACGGATGTACAGCCGTTCGACACTATCGCGCCCTATGGCCTGCTCAACCTGCGGCTCGAGTGGAACCAAATGCGCGGTGCCCCGCTCGACCTAGCGATTTATGGCACAAACGTGCTCGACAAGGCGTACAGGATAACGGCCAATACCGGGTACAATAACTCCGGATTCAGCAACTCGATCTATGGCGAGCCAGCGCAATATGGTCTGTCCTTGCGGTATCGTTTCTGATGCGCAGATACGCTCCAGTTTCGCTTGTGGCCTTGTTGCTTGCCTCATGCGCCTCAAGCCCTGAGCGCCGCTCGATAACGTCGACACAGCAACATCTGGTCAATCGGATGACGAAGGCTGGCGCATCAGACATCGATGCCAATGGTCGTGCCGATGGCGGGATGAGTGTAGCCGGGACGCTAGACGGGCGCGCGTTCGGAGTCGCAGTCCCAGCGAGATGGAACGGGCAGGCGGTGCTCTTTGCCAACGGCTATTCAATCCCCGGCAGTCCCGTATCGGTGCCCGCCGATCCTGTCGCGAAAGATCCTTCGGGAGGCTTCCTTACAGCAGCCTATAAACAGGGTTTCGCGGTCGGGCAAAGCGCGTTCGAC
>NZ_JAXOJQ010000032.1:0-1696 GCF_036663815.1 Parasphingomonas frigoris
CGTCGCGGGCTGCCGTGCATGGTGGTCAGCGACAACGTCCTATGTTGGGAAGCAGCGGCGGGTTTCGGCCAGCAGATATCCATGCGCCGACAACCATCGGCGCGGCATTCATTCTGAGCCAGATGGCTCCCACCGTCAACGGGATCGCTCCCTGCCATAGCAAACACAGGATCCAGCGGCGCCGGGGCGGCCGTGGTCCTCACCATCCTTAAAACGAGATACGCGCCCAGGTGGAAGGCCCAAACATTGTCTACAGGGTCGCTCTCGCGCCCTCACGGCACATCAGAGAGGGGTCCTTCCACCTGGCATCCGACCGTTCGAGGAACGGCCGGTACTCTGTCCCCGTCTTGATGACGGCGTGAGCCACGCGCGCCATCTTGGCGGTGAGCGCCGTCATCGCCTTGCGGCGACGGTCGGCATCGTCCGCGTGCCCGGCTACATATCGTCCGAGCTTATCGCGGAAGCTATTGTCGCGCTGACGCGCGGCAACCTGAGCAGCCATCCAGAAAGTCCGGCGCAACCGTGCATTGCCGTATTTGGACAGCTTTGTGCGGCCACGGAACGTGCCTGACTGACACGTCGCGAGATCGAGGCCGCAGAATTTCAGAAATTGGCGATGATGATTGAACCGGCGCAGATCGCCGGCTTCCGCCAGGATGGTCAGCGCGTTGATCGGGCCGATGCCGGGAATCTTGCGCAGCAGCTGGTAATCGACATGCTCGGCCAGCCTGGCATGGGCAAGCCGCTCTATCTCGTCACGCTGCTGGATGAGACTGCGCCCCTGCGCGATGACCATACGGAACATGGTGATTGCTGCCGAATCCTCCGGGACTGGCAGAGCCACCGAGGCGCAGGCCGTTTCGTATATGTCATTGATAAGACGGGCCTTGGAAACCTTGCGGCCGATGAGAGGCCAGGCCACGGCCGAGAATGTCTCGGCGTCGAGCGCGGTGATGCTGGCAGGAGTGGGGAACCGCTCGATGAGCGCAAAAAACCAGTCGGATCTGCTGTTGCCGGCGAAGCGGGCGATCTCTGGGAAGTAGAGCGGCAAATAGTGGGTGAGGATCCGATGCCAGGTTTGCGTCTTGGCCTTGGAGATCGTTTCGTGGGTCTTCGACAGTTCCTGCAGGTCGTTGATCCCGGCCGCCAGCGGATCGACATAACGCTGCGTCGCCCCGATCCGCAGCATGTGCAGGATGACCTGGGCGTCCTTGGAATCGTTTTTGTCCCAACCGTTGTGCAGCGCCTCGCGCGTTCGGGCGAGCGCGACCGACGAGATGAGGCGTAGCTCAAACCCCGCGGTCAGCAGCCTGTGCGCCAGCGTTCGATGGTAATTTCCGGTCGCCTCGAACCCGACGACGATGGGACGGCCGATGGCAGCGAGCTGTTCGGCAAAGTCGTCATAGTCCTTCTTGGTTGCCATGACGGTCATCCGCCGGCGCCGGCCGCCTTCGGGTCGCTCGATGAGGACTTCCTGCCGATTCTTGGACATGTCTATGGCTACCAGCACGGCGCCAGCAGGCGTAGGGGTGAGCTTGGTCATGGTCGGTCGGCCTCCAAAGTGTTGTCTCGACAACTTCACTTTAGACACCCGCTGGCCGGCCATGGCTTGCCCTGATGAACCCTGCGGCCGCTACGCGGCCTTGTCTTCATCAGGGCCATAGCGGCTCCCGAACCGGCGCTTCCCAATGTGCTA
>NZ_JAXOJQ010000033.1:0-1569 GCF_036663815.1 Parasphingomonas frigoris
CCGGCATATTCGCGGATCTTGTCGCCGTCCTGCACCACCGGGATCGGCAGCAGCCACTGGCCGCGATCGTCGAGATAGCGGCCGAACACCAGGATCGAGCCCTTGTCGAAATCATGCCGGATATTGCCGGTGATCTGACCGCCGCGCTCCGCCTCGAACTGCGCATCGCGGATCCCGCGCGAGGTCGAGTAATAGCCGCCGACCATATAGGTCGTGCTGTCGTCGATCGGACCCGAGACATAGCTGTCGACGCGGAATTCGCCGAAATCGGTGCCGCTGAGCTTCAGCAATCCGGCGGGCGTCTGCTTGCCCTCGCGCTGGACGAGGTTGACGGTCAGGCCCGGCTGTCCGTTCGAGAACAGTGCGCCGGTGCCGCCGCGGACCGCCTCGACGCGCTGGATCGTCTCGTCGATCCGGATCAGCTGCGTGTTCTCGAGGAACGACAGCGTCGGCGGCGGGAAGAACGGCACGCCCTGCGTCTGGAAGGTGACGTATTCCGCATCGCCGCCCGACGGATAGCCGCGGACGAAGATGTTCGCGCCGGTCTTGCCGCCCGAGCTCTCGGTGCTGACGCCCGGTACTGCGCGCAGCACCTCGGCGGTGCTGGCGGTGCCGAGACGCTGGGCCATCGTGCTGTCGATCGTGGTGACCGCGAACGCCGCATCCTGTCGGCGAGTGCCCGCGCCTGCGGTGCCGATCACGACGATATCCGCGGACGGCTCCTCGGGCGGGGCTTGGGCGACGGTGGGATCCGGTGCGGCCTGCACCGGTGCAGCCTGGGCCGGGGCCGGCTCCGTACCGGCAGGCTGGTCCTGGGTCGCGACGATCAGGAACGCGCCGCTCGGCGTCAGCTTATGACGGAGCCCCGAGCCCTTGAGGATCGTCGTCAGTGCGTCGCCGACCTCCATTCGGCCGGTAACCGCGCGCGCGGTCTTGTTGCGGACGAGCGTCGGCGAGAACAGGATCTGCTTGCCGCTCTGGCGGGAGAAGGAGAGCAGCGCGTTGCTCATATCCTGTCTTGCGATCCGGACGCCGACGGCCGCCTTAGCGGTCACGCCGATCGGAATGCCGCCTGCGCCCAGTGCCAGAGCGGTCATCATCATGCCGCGCAAAAGTGCGGTCCTGCCTATGGATGTCATGCAACCCTCCCTTTGTGTGCGATCCCTCTGCCGGGGTCGATCCGGGGATAAAGACGCAAGATTCCAAAAATCCCGAACCCCCTTCCGAATTATTTTTTCGTAGCGATGGTAATCCCGTCGGCGCTGCGCGCAACGGTTACGGGAAAGCCCATTTGCAACGCATCTAGGAATGGCTCGACCTCACCGGTGCGGAACGATCCGCTGATCCGGACATCGCCGGCCCGCTTGTCGGCGACCGCGATCCGCGGCGTGCCATAGCGGTTCATTTCGGCGATCGCGTGACGCAGGGTGGTGTCCTCGAACACTAGCAGTCCTCCGCTCCAGCTCGACAGCGCAGAGGCGATGCCGGGCACATGACGCAGCGAGACGCTGCCCGCTGCGGCAGTCAGGACGTCGTCGGGTACCATCGCAACCGGCTTCGCGTGTCCGC
>NZ_JAXOJQ010000034.1:0-389 GCF_036663815.1 Parasphingomonas frigoris
GTCGCTGGCGGTCATTTATACCAGCCCATCCAGCACCACCGACGATGTGGACTTCTCGTCGAACAACGGCAGCAGCTGGACCTATGATCCGAGCGCGACGCCCCGAGCCGTCACCAACGTGCGGATCAGACCGCGCGGAACGATGGCGGCGGGATCGAAATATACCGTGTCGCTGCCTTACGCCCTATTCTGACCGAGATTCGGACCGGCGTTCGGATCGGCAACGGGCGAGCCTGGCAGCGAACCGACCAGTTCCATCTTCGTTGCAGTCGAACCCACCTCGATCCCCGCCTCGCGAAACTGGCGGAGCAGGGTGAACAGCAATTCGCTGCGGATCGGATACGCGTCGCGCGGGGACGCGACATAGGCGAAGCAGTTGAACTTGGCGC
>NZ_JAXOJQ010000034.1:399-1557 GCF_036663815.1 Parasphingomonas frigoris
TCGATGAACACCTTGGGCTCGGGATCGTCGAGCACCTCGTGCTTCTCGGCGAATGCCGCGAACAACATGGTCCGCACCGCGTCCAGATCCTCCTCGAGCGGTACCGAGAATTGAAGCTGGATACGGCCGATCGGCGCGGCCAGCGTCATGTTCTGGATCGTCTTGGTGATCAGCTCCGAGTTCGGCACGATCAGCGTCGATCGGTCCGCGACCTGGATCTCGGTCGAGCGGACGTTGATCCGTTTCACGTCGCCCTCCATGTTGCCGATCCGGACGAGATCGCCGATCTTCACCGGGCGCTCGGCGAGCAGGATCAGGCCCGAGACGAAGTTCTGCGTGATTGCCTGGAGGCCGAAGCCGATCCCGACCGACAGCGCGCCGAGCACTACCGCGAGCTTCTCCATGCCGATGCCGAGCGCGCCGAGCGACCACAGCACCGCGGCGATGATCCCGGCATAGCGCGCGACCATCGTCACCGAATTCTGCGCGCCCGCATCCATCGCGGTGGTCGGGAGGTAGCTATTCACCAGCCAATGCTGCAGACCGCGCAAGATCGCCAGCGCGACGAACAGCACCGCGATCGAGCGGAGCACCGCGCCCGGCGAGATCGTGATCTGGCCGATCGTGACGCCGTTCGCGACCGTTCCGAACAGCTCGAACGCCGAGCCGACGCCTGCCCCGAACGGCGCCATCACCGCGCCGACCGCGAGCATGATCAGCAACAGCCGCAATACCGCCGACAGCAGCACGCCGATCTGGTCGACGGTCTTGTTGTCGACGCCGAAGCCGCTGTTTGCCGAGCGTCCGAGGCGGTTGCCGCTCGACAGCAACGTGCGGCACGCATCGTCGGTGAAGGTCATCATCAGGTACAAGGTCGCACCGACGATCGCGCCCCACAGCAGCCACGTCGCGACCTTCAGCGCGAAGTTCACATAACCGATCAGCCCGGCGACGAGCGTGACGAGCAGCACCAGCCAGACGAGCGTCGCGACGATCGCCAGCAAGGTATTGCGCGCGGGCTTCGTCGGATCGGGCAGCGCGGCGGCGCGCAGGCGTCCGAGCGTCACCAGGACCGCACCGATCAGGACGATGTGCAGCAGCGCGACGACTGCGTTGGCGGCGCTCGATGCTGGCGCGCTGATGCCGATCAGCGCGTTG
>NZ_JAXOJQ010000035.1:0-1539 GCF_036663815.1 Parasphingomonas frigoris
GCTCAAGCACTTCCGCCGCGTCGCCACCCGATATGACAAACTCGCCGAGAACTTCCTCGCGATGGTCCAGCTCGCCTCAATGCGGCTGTGGCTGCGCGCTTATGAGTCTACGGCCTACCCCTCGCGGGCAACGTGCTCGATCGGCAGTTCAGCGCCGACGCGCCGAACCAGAAAGGAGTGGCCGACTCTACCTACATCTGGACCGCCGAAAGATGGCTGTACGCGGCCGCGGCGATCGACCTGTTCTCGAGGCGCGTGGTGGCCTAGTTGATGAGCGACACGATCACGGCGCCGCTCGTCACCGATGCGCTAATCTTGGCGATCTGGCGACGCGGCAAACCCGATGCATTGCTGCATCACTCCGACCAGGGTAGCCAGTATACCAGCCAGCAGTTCCAGCGGCTGATGGCTGACAATGGCGTCACCTGCTCGATGAGCGGGTCGGGCAGCGTCTGGGACGACGCTGCGATGGAGAGCTCCTTCTCCTCGCTGAAGACTGAACGGATCGCACGCAAAACCTACCGCACGCGCAATGAGGCAAGGCAGGACGTATTCGATTACGTCGAACGCTTTTACAATCCCGCACGCAGTGACGTGCTCCCCAGAAATCATGCCATTGGTAAGTTAGCTCGTCAGATGGAGACGAGCGATGCGGCGAAGCCGATTTACCGAAGATCAGATCATAGGCGTGCTGCGTGAGCATGAGGCGGGCGTGAAGACCGCCGACCTGTGCCGCAAGCACGGGATCAGCGATGCGACCTTTTACAGCTGGAAGTCGAAGTATGGCGGACTGACGGTGTCCGACGCGGCACGGTTGCGAGCGCTGGAAGACGAGAACCGGCGGCTGAAGAAGCTGCTGGCGGAGTCGATGCTGGACGTGTCGGCACTGAAGGATCTGCTGGGAAAAAACTGACCCGGTCTGCAGAGCGCTACGCTGCAGTGGAGAAGCTGATGGCCGATCACGGCTTCTCTGAGCGTCGCGCCTGCAGGCTGATCGGGGTCAATCGGTCGGCATGGCAATATGAGCCGCTTCGCGGGCAGGACGATGCTGTCCGCGAGCGGATGCGCGAGATCGCCAACGAGCGCCGCCGGTTCGGCTATCGGCGCCTAGCGACCCTGCTCAGGCGAGAAGGTAAGGGCATGAACCTGAAGAAGATCTACCGGCTGTATCGCGAGGAGCGGCTGACGGTGCGCAAGCGCGGCGGCCGGAAGCGCGCGCTGGGCACGCGGGCGCCGATGGCGATCCCGCAGGAACCCAACCAGCGCTGGTCATTGGACTTCGTGTCGGACTCATTGGCCTGCGGCCGGCGGTTCCGCATGCTCAACGTCATCGACGATTACAGCCGGGAAAGCCTGGCGTGTATAGTCGATACCTCGCTGTCAGGGCGGCGGGTCGTCCGCGAGCTGGCCGCCATCGCCGAACGTCGCGGGCTGCCGTGCATGGTGGTCAGCGACAACGTCCTATGTTGGGAAGCAGCGGCGGGTTTCGGCCAGCAGATATCCATGCGCCGACAACCATCGGCGCGGCATTCATTCTGA
>NZ_JAXOJQ010000036.1:0-1530 GCF_036663815.1 Parasphingomonas frigoris
CTTGCCGCTCGAAGGGTTGCCAAGCAACAGCACCACGCCATGGTCGGAGATGGCGTTGACGGCATCGCGATGCGCCTTCGTGGGTACGTAGGTACGCAGCTTCGGGATCCAGCTGTCGAGCAGCGCGCGACTCTGCTCGCTAAGCCGCTCGTCGACGATCAAGGTGAGATCGCCAAGGCCGTAGACCTGCGGGACCAACGCGCGCAGGCGCGCGCTGCCGCGGATGACGCGGACGATATATTGCCGCCCAAGGATATGCGGCTTGCGCACGCCAAGCGCGCGCAGTCTGGCGCGCATCGCGGCGGCGACCGGCGCGTCCACGCTCATATTGGTCATGAATGCATAGGTGTCGGCCTGGCCGTTTTTCACCAGCTCCTCGACATGGCTGATCTCGCCGGTGAGGTCGGAGACCTTCAGCGCCTTGCCCGCGTCCGATGTATGCTTGCACTGGACCGTGCCGATCGGCGATGCGTTGAGGCCGCCGGGGATGAGGAAGACGGCATCCTGGCCACCGTCCTGCGCTTCGCGGAAGATCTCGACCGGGCGGCCGAGCACCACTTCGCACACCTGCGAGCAGAGATCCTGGAAAGCGCGCCAGCCGATCGTGTGCAGCGCCAGGTCGCTCCAGGGACCATGGGCGCGCCGCTCATGCGAGACCGCCGGCTCCGCTTGAACACTCTCGGCGGTCATGCGGCAGCGACGCCATAAATGCTTCGCAAGCGCGCGGTCTGGGAAGCGGCGTCGCCCGCCAGTCCGATGTCCTTGGGCTGGAAATCTCCATCGGCATCGACCTTCAGGGCGAAGGCCGCTAGGTCCGCCGCGATCGCCTCTGGCAAAGCGATCCGCTCGTCATCGGCCAAAAGCTGCAACAGCCGGAATACGTCGGCTCTATGCTTGCGGACCGTCTTCTGGTCGACCGGTTCGCCGGCCTCGCGCCGCGCGGCGAGATCGAGGTTGGCCTTGGCCTTGAACGGGATCAGCATTCGCTCATCGAGCACCGCGACGCCGTCAACCGTGCGGCCGTTCTCGATCAGGGCATTGTAATACGCGTCGTCGAGCAGAATGGCTGACAGGCTGGCGATATCCTCATCGATCGGCAGCGGCGTAAGCGCGCTGCCCTCGGAAGGCGTGATGGCGTCGGGCGCGCGCGAGAAGAGTTCGAGCATCGCCGGAAATTGAGGATCGGCAGGCTTCTGGAAGCGGTAGAATTCCCGCCCGCCGCCGCTTCGTTCGCGCTGCTGATAGCCGCCCGATTCGACGAACGCCCAGAATCGCGCGCCGAACGCGGCGTCGAGCGCCTCGACCAGAATGACCAGGTCGAGGTCCTTCGTTGCCCGGAAGTCCAGACCGACCTCCTCCATGACGATCTCGCACGCGGCTCCGCCGATCAGCACATAATGGTGTGAGAGGCCGTCGAAATGCTGCCGAAAGACGTCGAGTCCCTTCACAGACCCACCTGGCCAAGCAGGGCGTCCTTCGCGGCCGCAACGCGATCATCGGCGCCGTCTGGCAGGCTCAGCCATAGCGACA
>NZ_JAXOJQ010000037.1:0-1526 GCF_036663815.1 Parasphingomonas frigoris
CCCCGAAGTCCGCGTCAATCCATCAGCTTGCGCTGAAGGTAGGTCATCGTCAGCGCTGTCGTCCGGGCAGCCTGTTTCAGATCGGCACCTGCGCCGTGGCCGCCTTCGGTATTCTCGTAGTAGAAAAACGGCAGTTTTAGCTCTTCCATCCGCGCAGCGAATTTGCGGGCGTGTTGCGGGCCCACGCGATCATCCTTCGTGGTCGTGAAAATGAAGGGTTCGGGATAAGCCACGCCCGCCTTAAGGTTGTGATACGGCGACGTCTTGCGCCAGAAAGCCATAACCGCCGGGTCGGCGTTTACGTCGCCATATTCGCCCTGCCACGAGGCGCCGGCCGCAATCTTCGAGATCCGGATCATGTCGAGCAGCGGCACCTGGATGACGACCGCGTTCCACAGCTCGGGATGCTGAATGAATTCCACGCCCATCAATAGACCGCCGTTCGAGCCACCCTCGATCCCCAGCCGCCGCGGACTGGTAATATTGCGCGAGATCAGGTCGCGTGCGACCGCAGCGAAGTCGTCATAGATGATCTGGCGCTTCACGCCGAGCCCAGCCTCGTGCCAGCGCGGCCCGAATTCGCCGCCGCCACGGATGTTGGCGAGCACGAAGGCCCCCCCGCGCTCAAGCCACAATTTGCCCTGCGTGCCCGAATAATACGGAGTCTCGCTCGCCTGGAAGCCGCCATACGCCGTCATCAGCGTCGGCGTACTGCCGTCGAGCTTTATGTCCTTGCGATGCACCACGAAATACGGAATCCGCGTTCGATCGGTCGAGATCGCCTCGCGCTGCTCGACCACCTCGCCCGACGCGTCAAACTTCGCAGCAAGCGATTTGGCGACCTCGAGGGTGCTTCCGCTCGCATCGGTGAGATAGAGCTTTGATGGCGTGAGGAAGCCGCTCGCGCTGAGGAACGCGAGATTGGACTTCATGTTGGTTGCGCCGAAGCCGACCGTGAGATTGTCGGGAAGATCGAGCTTGCGGACCTTCCAGCCGCCGCCGGCTTGTGGCGCATAGACCCACGCGCGACCGCGGACCTTGTCGAGCGTCGAGACGAGCAACATGTCGCGCGTCGAAGACACGCCACCGAGCGATTCACGCGGCCCGGGAGACCAGATCAGGCGCGCTTTGGGGTGCGCTGGATCGGTCTTCGTCGATGCAAGGTCGAGCTGCGCGAGCGCTCCTGGAATGAAGCTCGGGCCAGCGGCCGGCCATGCCTCATCAAGGCTCAGGACGATCCGGCCATCGACCAGTTCCGCGATGTTGGCCTTTTGCGGGATGGCGAGCTTCACGGGCCCGTTCGGCGTCAGGACCAGCGTCTCGGAATGGAAGAAATCGATCGCGCGCTGGACATAGGCCAGCGTGTTGCCATGGCCGTCGTGCTGAACCGCGGCGCTCGCCGAGACGTCGCTCTTGGTCCCGCGATAGACTTCACTCGCGCTGACGAGTGGCTCGCCGCGCGTCAGCCGTTTGACGATATAGGGATAGCCCGAATTGGTGAGGTCGCCGGGCGTCCACTCGGTCGA
>NZ_JAXOJQ010000038.1:0-1516 GCF_036663815.1 Parasphingomonas frigoris
AAAGCCTCCCGCGGACCCGTCCGCGGGAGGCTTTTTCACAACCTCAAACCCGTTGCGATCAGGCGACGGCAGCCTTCAGCGCATCGACCAGATCGGTCTTCTCCCAGGTGAACGTGTCACCTTGCGGCTCGCGACCGAAATGCCCGTACGCCGCAGTCTTCTTGTAGATCGGCGCGTTGAGCTTCAGATGCTCGCGGATGCCCTTCGGCGTCAGGCGAACGAGCTTCGGCAGGACCGATTCGAGCTTGGCTTCCTCGACAGTGCCGGTGCCATGCGTGTCGACATAGACAGACAGCGGCTCGGCGATGCCGATCGCGTAGCTCAGCTGGATCGTGCAACGACGCGCGAGACCGGCCGCAACGACGTTCTTCGCAAGATAGCGTGCGACATAGGCAGCCGAGCGATCGACCTTCGTCGGATCCTTGCCCGAGAACGCGCCGCCGCCATGCGGGGCCGCGCCGCCGTAGGTGTCGACGATGATCTTGCGCCCGGTAAGGCCTGCGTCGCCGTCTGGGCCGCCGATCTCGAACTGGCCGGTCGGGTTGATGTAGATCGCGGTGTCGTCGGTGATGAAGCCGTCGGGCAGCACGTCCTTGAACACGCCCATGACATAGTCGCGCAGCACCGCGTACTTGGCGGGATCGGCGTTATCGCCCTTCTCGCAATAGCCCGGCGCATGCTGCGTCGAGACGACCAGGGCGGTCGCGCCGACTGGCACTTCGTTCTCGTACGACAGCGTCACCTGGCTCTTCGCGTCGGGCTCGAGGAACGGCGCCGCGCCCGAATGGCGGTCTTCGGCCATTTTGGCGAGGATCTTGTGGCTGTAATACAGCGTCGCGGGCATCAGGCCCGGGGTCTCGTCGGTCGCGTAGCCGAACATGATGCCCTGGTCGCCGGCGCCCTCGTCCTTGTTGCCGCTCTCGTCGACGCCCATCGCGATGTGCGCGGACTGGCCGTGGAGGTTGTTCTCGAAGCGGAACGTCTCCCAGTGGAAGCCGGTCTGCGCGTAGCCGATCTCCTTGACGGTGTTGCGCACCGCAGCCTCGATCTCTTCGAGCACGCCGTCGGCCCACTGGTCGTTCTCGTAGATGCCCTTGCCGCGGATTTCACCGGCGAGGACGACGAGCTGCGTGGTCGTCAGCGTTTCGCAGGCGATGCGCGCCTGCGGGTCCTTGGCGAGGAACAGGTCGACGATCGTGTCGCTGATCTGGTCGGCGACCTTGTCGGGATGGCCTTCGGAGACCGATTCGGAAGTGAAGAGGAAAGACTTGCGCATGCGGGCCTCTTTGCCATGCTCTGGAACGAGCGTCATATAAGGAAAGCTTTATATGACCCTAGCGCTGGCGACGGCGCAGAGCAACCGCAGTGACGAGCATCAGCGCGGCTACGATCGCCGCCATCGCGTTGCCGACACGCGAGAACAAAGTGGGGGGCAACGCGGAAGGCATCTGTTGCTGTATTGCGCCAGCGGTCTCGTGTGGAACGGTCGCTACGAGGTGGCCATCGGCGGCAAAGA
>NZ_JAXOJQ010000039.1:0-1501 GCF_036663815.1 Parasphingomonas frigoris
GAGGCTGTTGAAAAATGGCTGCTTGCGACGGTGACGAGGGCGTGATTCACTCCTGCAAGGCGGCAGGGGATCACGGTCATGATGGGTCGGCAGATGGCACAAGGCGCGCTGTTCTACGGCTTCCGGCTCGATGAGCATGTGCCGGTTGACCATCTGCTCCGACGCATCGACGGCGTGCTGGATTTCGGCTTCGTGCGCGAGGCGCTGGCGTCGAGCTACAGCGCGAATGGGCGACCCTCGATCGACCCGGAGCTGATGCTCAGAATGCTGCTGGTTGGCTATCTGTTCGGCATCCGCTCGGAACGCCGCCTGTGCGAGGAGGTGCACCTCAACCTCGCCTATCGTTGGTTCTGCCGGCTCGATCTGGCCGACCGAGTGCCCGACCATTCCACCTTCTCCAAGAACCGGCACGGCCGCTTCCGCGCCTGCGACCTACATCGTCTGCTATTCGAGCAGGTAGTCGCGCGGTGCGCCGCGGCCGGGCTGGTAACGGGGCGCGACTTGGCGGTGGACGGCAGCACGATCATGGCCGACGCCAGCCGCGAGAAGAAACTGAAGGGGGCCGACGCCGCAGACGAGCTTCGTGCCGGGGAAAGCATATCGCGACCCGTCGCCGAATATCTGGCGGCGCTCGATGCCGCGTTGCCGCCGGACCCCGACGAACCGGCGCCCGTCGATCCGACCAGCATCTCGCCGACCGACCCGCAGGCGGCGCTCACCTGCAAGCACGGACCGGCGCGCTACGCATACGCCATCAACCCCCTGCTCGACCTCGACACCGACTGCATCCTCGACGTGGAGGCCACGCCCGCCCGCTTCGCAGCCGAGGTGGCGGCGACCCGGACGCTGGTGTCACGCGCCGACACCAGGCTGGGCATCAAACCCGCCAGTCTCTCGGCCGACAAGGCGTATGGTAGCGGTCCGCTGCTCGGCTGGCTGATCAACCGGAACATCACGCCATACATCCCGGTCATCGACCGGACCCGCCAGCGGGAAGCCTTCTTCACCCGGGATGCCTTCCGCTACGACCGGAAAGCGGATGCCTACCGCTGTCCGGCGGACAAGCTGCTCGGCTATTGCGGCACCAACCGGACCAAGCAGGTGCGTGTCTACCGAAGCCGGCCGGCCGATTGCACTGCCTGCGAGCTGAAGCCGAAATGCACCATCGGTCCGAAGCGGGGTGTCACCCGGCTCGTCAGCGAGGAAGCCCGCGATACCGTGCGCGCCCTTGCCGGCACCGACGCCTATGTGCACGCACGACGTCGAAGACAGCGGATCGAGCGCGTGTTCGGCCACCTGAAGCGCAACCTGGGGCTACGAACGCTCAAGCTGCGGGGCCTGTTAGGAGCAGCCGAGGAGTTCACCATGGCCGCCGCGGCATACAACCTTCAACTGCTCGCCCGGCAGGCCGCGCCGGCCTGATACGGGGCGTATCCTTCGGTGGCCGGCGTCACCAGTCATCCGCCACGCCTATTTCGCGCAGGCCTTTTTCAACAGCCTC
>NZ_JAXOJQ010000040.1:0-1492 GCF_036663815.1 Parasphingomonas frigoris
GGCGGCTTCTCTATCGCGGCCTGAGTCAACAGGCGCAGGCCACTTCCCGCCGCCGCGAGTGCGCCGGTCTGACGAATTGGTAGGCAACGAAGTTCAAATACTGTTTTCTGCCGAGCTTGAGATCGTCACACGGGGTTCGTGCTTCTCTCCGGGGTCGGCACGTAGCCGCCCCATGATGGGGTAAGAGAAAGCGGCGTGGATCAATCTTTTGGACGCCTTTGTTCGTAAGAACAGGGCTGCCGCCATTACGATCTCACACCACCTTCGTCCCCGTGAGGACCTCTTCCTGCCGAGGCAGAACCGTGAAAACTCCTGTCTGAGCCTGTATCAGGCGGCCGCGACCGCGGTGCCGGGTTCGCTGCCCCAGCGGAAGTCGGTGCCGTCCGTCCACATGCGGTGGAGAACGACGGCCAGGCGACGCGCGACGGCGACGATGGCGCGCCGCATGCCCCGGCGCTGTGCGACCTTCATCCCCCAGGCCTTGAGCCAAGACCAGTGGCGGCTCTGGGTCATCAGGATCTGCGCCGCCTCGTACAGCATTGTTCGCAGCATGGTGTCGCCGGACTTGGAGATGCCGCCGTCATAGTCGATCTCGCCCGACTGATGGCGGCGGGGTGTCAGCCCGACATGCGCGCCGACCGCTCTGGAGTGGACGAAGCGCTGGGGCTGGTCGATCGAGGCCCGATAGGTGAGCGCAACCACCGGGCCGACGCCGGGCGCGGTCATCAACCGTTTGCAGACCGGATCATGCCGGACCGTGTCGAGCAGCATTTTGTGAAGTGTGGCGAGCTGCTGGCGCATCACCCGCCGCACCGTCAGCAACGGCTCGACGATCGCCGCCAGTCTCGGAAAGCCCTCGACCAGATGACGAATCCGGGCCTCGTAACCGATTGTGCTGACGACACCGACCTTGAGGCCAAAGTTGCGCAGCGTGCCGCGCATGTCGGACTCGATGTCGATCAGCTTGCGCTGGACGAGCTTGCGGCTGGTCAGCAGCATGCGCTGCTCCTGCGCGGCCAGCGTCTTCACGTGCACCGGCTTGAACAGGCCGACCCGCATCATCTGGGCGATCCCGCGGGCGTCGTTGCGGTCCGACTTGTTGATCTGCTGCGCCTGCAACAGGGCCTTCATGTGCCGTGTCTCGACGCAGATCACCGGCAGACCCGCCTCGATCAGGCCGTTCACCAGCCACTGCGACAGCGGTCCGGCCTCGATCCCGACCCTTACGTAATCGCCAGCGACCGATGTCAGCAGCACAGCAATGTCATCCGGCTCGGTCGGCACCTTACGCTCGCACACCACCTTGCCGGCATCGTCCACCACGCACACCGACGTCTCCTTCACTGAGACGTCCAGACCTACAAAATGCGTCATCGCTCTCACTCCTTCCCTCGATGCACGAGGTCAGGCTCGACCCCGATCCAGGCATCGTATGTGAAGGGGCTGCAATCTCATCGCTGTCGAAATGCAGCCGCCGCGATACACCATCTTT
>NZ_JAXOJQ010000041.1:0-1472 GCF_036663815.1 Parasphingomonas frigoris
CTTGGTCTCCGGTCGATAGGGACGGCAGGCCTTGGGCAGGAAGCCGTAATGCTGCGCCAGATCGCCAAGCGTACGGTTGTAGATGACCTGCCCGTCGGCATCCTCACCGATTACCGCGGTTTTCATACGATCATACAGGATCTGGCGCGGCACGCCGCCGAAGGCTTCAAACGCCGCCTTGTGGCAGGCAAGTACCGTCTGCATTGTCTGGCGATGGGCAAAGCGCCCCCAGATCAAACGCGAGTAGCCAAGGACCATCGAGAACAGCCAGACGATATGCACGACGCCAGGCTCGGCTGTGAAGCTGACGCGGAACTGGGCGAAGTCGACCTGGGCCTGCTCTCCGGGTAGAGTCTCG
This sequence comes from Parasphingomonas frigoris, assembly GCF_036663815.1. NCBI lineage: Bacteria > Pseudomonadati > Pseudomonadota > Alphaproteobacteria > Sphingomonadales > Sphingomonadaceae > Parasphingomonas > Parasphingomonas frigoris. The sequence goes on from NZ_JAXOJQ010000041.1 coordinate 359, forward strand.
AAGCGAACGGCATACGCTTTGCCGCCACCGGCAGGGCGTAGCGCGCGGACCTCGTCGCGCACCATGCTGTAGCCACCTGCGTAACCGCGTCCTGCGATTTCACGGTGCAGGCGTTGCGCCGTCAGCCCCGGATACTCAACGAGCCGCGCCCGCAGATAAGCAACGTGTGTGTCTATGACACGCGTCCGTGGTTGCCGTGGACCGTAGCAAGGCGGCTCCAGGCCTCTCGCGATGTATTTGCGGACCGTTTTACGGTCGACCCCCGCCTGCCGAGCGATAGCGGCCACCTTCAACCCTTGCCGGTGTAAATCCAGGATCATCATCAGATCTCCAAGCTTCTTCATCGCGACGGCCCCCTGGTCGGGGGAGCATGCACGAAAGAAGTGGGGAATATTCAAACGCCACTTATGGGGAGAATTGCACCGCCAATGACAATTGGCGGGTTAGTCCACGTGTGTTTTATCGTTCGGAAACCGACTATTGACGTCTGAAGGGTGCACAGCTCCTGCCCACGGCGTTAAATAAAAGTGACGTTGTTACTTGTCGGGGCATTGGCGTCGTCGGCTCCGCTCCTCGTTATGCAGGTAGCGGCACATGTCCACCTCCAGTCGCGCAGCGGTTGCGTCCATCGCACAATCATCGCTCGGATTGCCGCTACGTCTTCCTTTAGTCTGGGGAGCGCTACGCTGCGGTTGAGAAGCTCACCGTAAACTTCAGTAGGCATTCCGATGAAGCAGGACACGGAAGGTACGGACGATGATCTTTAAATCACGCCAAATTGACCAATTTTCTAAGTACTCTAAATCGGCTTGCAAGCGGTTCTCAAGGTCTGCCTCGATCAATGTGGCACCGCGGTATCCGCGAACCTGAGCTAGGCCAGTAAGCCCTGGTTTAGTAGCATGACGATGCCAGTATCGGTGATCGACCTCCCAGAAAAGCTTGTCAGCTGCACGGGATCCTAGTGCATGCGGCCGAGGGCCAACTATGCTCATTTCGCCTGTTAATACGTTCAGGATCTGTGGCAATTCGTCGATGCTGGTGCGTCGTATGAATCGGCCGACTTTGGTGACACGATCGTCTTCGCGTTGGGTCGAACGGTGCCCCGCACCGTCGG
>NZ_JAXOJQ010000042.1:0-1466 GCF_036663815.1 Parasphingomonas frigoris
CCCTTGTACGGGATGTCCTTCTCGCGGTTGACCAGTGCGTGGCCGACCAGTGGGGCGGAGAACCGCATCGCGAAGTAGAGCTTGCGGCCGGGCGCCCAGCCGCGTGTCTCGCGAAAGCCGGTGAGCACGCCGTCGTCGCGCAGGTGCAGCCCCGACCACAGGATCTTGCCGGGGTAATTGTAGAGCGACGAGCGGAGGTCGACCACGAGATGCGCGGCCTTGCCCTTGGGGAAGGCGTAGCGATGTACGCCGATGCGGGTGCCTGCGGTCATTTCCGCGCGCACGCCGGGACCTTCGAGGGTGACCGCGTAATAGCCGGGCTTGGCGACCTCGGTGGCGTGCGAAAAACGCGAGCGATAGCCGGGCGCGGCTGGCGTGCCGGGGTCCATCGGCACAGTGTCGCCCGATACCGGCATGACGAGGATGTCGCCGAGATCGGAATGTCCCGCGCCCGAGAAATGCGTGTGGCTGAACCCCTCGATCGTCGGGTCGTCGTAGCGATAGCCGGCGGCGTGGCCGTAGCAGGTGCGGATCACGCAGGACGTATCGGTATCCGGCGACAACTGGACCATGCCGAACGGTGCGACTGCGCCTGGGAACGTGTGGCCTTCGCCGCCGGTGCCGATGAACGGATCGACCGCATCGCTCGGTTTGGCGCCATCCTGCGCGAAGGCGGGGCCGGCGAGGATCGTGGTGAACAGCGCACCCATGAGGCACGATCGCGTGAAGCTGAACATCGAGGTCACCCGTTCGGAGGGAAATAGGCGAGGGAGCTTGCCGGGTGCCAGATGAACCATGTCGCGCACATCCCCTCTATTCGTTCGGTCGTCAGACTGGCTTCATCGCCAGCTCTTGCGCAACCGCAGAAGTGGATTAGAACATCAAATTGGATAATTCAAACGAACAGTTTGGAAGCGGGGGGATGCAGAACATGGTCTTCGGATCGGGGCTATATGCCGCGTATTCACCGGATGCGAATAGTGCGCGCTTGCCAAGCCTTCGCAATCGCGGGATCACTTCGCCGCCAGCATCGAAGTCGCGACGTCGCGACGGACGGCGGCTTCGTCTTCTGTTCTCCAGCATGGATGATCGGTCCGCATGACTCTTCAAACGCCGCCGCGTCTGTCGGGGACCAACCTCGAGCGTGCCGCAGATCACAACCAGCGCGTGACGCTGCATGCCATTCGCCTCGGCGGGTCGCTGACGCGGATCGACCTCGCACGGATCACCGGGCTGACCGGACCGGCGATCGCCAACATCACGCGGCGGCTGTTGCAGGAAGGGATGATCGAGGAGGCCGGGCAGCGCCGCGGCGGGCGGGGTCAACCGCCGACCAAACTCGTCGTCCGGGCCGACGCGTGCTACTCGATCGGCGTCAATATCGACCGCGACCATATCACGATCGTGCTGGTCGATTTCCTCGCGCAGATCCTCGCGCGCAAGTCGATCGAGATCAGCTTCGCGCT
>NZ_JAXOJQ010000043.1:0-1434 GCF_036663815.1 Parasphingomonas frigoris
GATGCTGCGTTTCCGGCCGATGGTGCATTGGGATTTCAGTTCGCAACCAGCACAATCGGCGACATGGCTTCGATAGACGCGGACCTGACTGGCGCGCCTGGTGCCGCAGTAGCTGAGCTGCTTGCCCGCCGGACAGCGATAGGCGTCGGCTTCGCGATCGTAGTAGAAGGAATCGCGGGTTAAAAAGGCGTCGCGCTGGCGGCTGCGGTCGATAACCGGAATGTACGGCGTAATATTCCGCTTGAGCAGCCAGCCGAGCAGTGGGCCACTGCCATACGCCTTGTCGGCCGCGAGGCTTTCGAGCGCGATGCCCAGGCTGGTGCCAGCACGTGAAACCAGCGTTCGGGTCGCCGCAACCTCTGACGAGAAGCGCGCCGGCGTTGCCTCCACATCAAGGATGCAGTCGGTCTCTAGGTCTAGCAGCGGGTTGATGGCGTATGCGTAGCGCGCCGGCCCATGCTTGCAGGTAAGGGCCGCCTGCGGGTCGGTCGGCGAGATGCTCGCAGGATCGACAGGCGCCGGTTCATCGGGATCTGGCGGCAACGCGGTATCGAGCGCTGCCAGATACTCGGCGACGGGCCGTGATACGCTTTCCCTGGCACGAAGCTCGTCCGCAGCATCTGCCCCCTTTAGCTTCTTCTCGCGGCTGGCGTCGGCCATGATCGTGCTGCCGTCCACCGCCACGTCCCGCCCAGCTACTAGCCCGGCCGCGGCGCACTTTGCGACTACCTGCTCGAACAACAGGCGATGCAGGTCGCAGGCGCGGAAGCGGCCGTGCCGGTTCTTGGAGAAGGTGGAATGGTCGGGCACCCGGTCGGCCAGATCGAGCCGGCAGAACCAACGATAGGCGAGGTTGAGATGCACCTCCTCGCACAGGCGGCGTTCCGAGCGGATGCCGAACAGGTAGCCGACCAGCAGCATCCTGAGCATCAGCTCCGGATCAATCGAGGGCCGTCCGCTCGTGCTGTAGCTCGCCGCCAACGCCTCGCGCACGAAGCCGAAGTCGAGCAGCCCGTCGATGCGTCGGAGCAGGTGACTGGCAGGCACATGATCGTCGAGCCGGAACCCGTAGAACAGCGCGCCTTGCGTCACCTGTCGACCCATCATGCTCGTAAACCCCTGACGCCTTTCCAGGAGTGAATCACGTCTTCGTCACTGTCGCAACCAGCCGTTTTTCAACAGTCTCGTTCCGGTTGTGACACTCCGACTCCGTTAGGAATATGCCTGCCTGAAAGATTGTCGGACGTTCAAGACGCTGGCCCGCCAACGGCCGTCAGCGTCTTGGTAGGGCGTAGGCCAGAGTGTAATCCCCATAGCGCGTCCCAAGCGCACCATGCCCGCCTGCGGTGATGACCACATACTGTCTCCCGTCACGCCCTCGATAGGTCATCGGGGTCGCCTGCGCGCCTGCGGGCAATCGCGCTTTCCACACAA
>NZ_JAXOJQ010000044.1:0-1409 GCF_036663815.1 Parasphingomonas frigoris
GGCCGTGAAACCCGACTGCGCCAATGGTACTATCGCTCAAGCGATGGAAGAGTAGGTCGTCGCCAGGCATTGAAGCCCGTGCAACATGCAAACGCACATATCCAAAACCCATTCACAAACGTCTCATACACACCCAACGTCCGCATAGCCGGACCGTCGCGGGGTGGAGCAGCCCGGTAGCTCGTCAGGCTCATAACCTGAAGGTCACAGGTTCAAATCCTGTCCCCGCAACCAAACCTCGCAAAACGACAATCGCCGCCCTCACGGGCGGCGTTGTCGTTTGGGGCAAAAGCCAGCAAATCCGATACTCTCGCCACTACCTCCGCCTCCGGACCGTGCTCGCCGTGTGGGTAGATCGTCACACTCTCGATCAGCGTCGCAAGCGCAGCTGATGCTTCGGAACGAATAGCGACATCGTTGCGCGGAAGGACAGGGCACAGTCACTCTCTGGCTGAGGCGTTCCGGGCGGACCCGAGCGTGATAAGTTCCAGTAGCGAGACATCGGCACGTCGCCACATGTTCGCAACTCGGACAACACGGTCGGCTCGGCATGGACGAACACGCGTCCTTTGACGAAACTAATCGATTGATCCGGCGATAGCCTCTCGCGGGCGACGACCCACGCCCTTTCCCGGCCCTGTCAGGCGGCCGTTGCGACCATGCGCGCGGCAAGCTTTTCCTTTTTGCTTCAGACCTTGTGCTCGCGTGGTGGCTTGGTCAGCTTGACCTGACCGTCGCCGAGTACGGGGGGCTCGCTTGGTCGAATGGCGTGCCGTTGCAGAACGCCATTCGAGATGGTCCTGAACGGTGGGGGTCCGACCGATCTCCCGTTCCACGTCGCGCAGCCAGGCGCGCTGTTCGGCATCGCTCAGCGCGATCGCGAAGCCGCTCCGCCGACCGGCGCGGCCGATCCGTAGTACATAGTTTCTAGTCAGGCTCAACAGGGCGTGGTTGAACACATGGGTAGCGTATCAGTGTCGATGCTGCTCTGCGATATGGGTCGCGACGAGCACGAGGCTCCGGCGGACAACGACCCGCGCCCTTTCATAACCCTGTTAGGCGGCCTTTGCCGCCATGCGCGCGGCGAGCTTTTCCTCTTCGGTCCAGACCTTGCGCTCGCGCGGCGCTTTGGTCGGCTTGACCTGCTTAACCGGACCGCCGCCGAGCACGGGGGGGCGCTTGGTCGAGTGGCGGGCCACTTCGCAATGCCATTCGTGATCGTCCTGAACGGTCAGGGTCCGACCGATTTCCCGTTCCACGTCATGCAGCCAGGCGCGCTGTTCGGCATCGCACAGCGTGATGGCGAAGCCGCTGCGCCCGGCGCGGCCGGTGCGTCCGATGCGGTGGACATAGCTTTCGGGCAGGCTCGGCAAATCGTGATTGAACACGTGCGTCACCGTGTCGACGTC
>NZ_JAXOJQ010000045.1:0-1405 GCF_036663815.1 Parasphingomonas frigoris
ACCGACCGCGTCGGCTGGGTGAGCAGGAACTCCACCCCGGCCGCGATGTCCTCGGCGCGCAGCATCTGCTCCGCCTCGATCATCTGGCGCTGCTTGTCGTCGGGCACGTCGGGATACTGCATGTCCGATCCGACCTTGCCCGGCTCGACCAGCGACACCCGGATCCCCTTGGGACCCAGTTCGCGCCGGAGCGCCTCCGAGAATCCGGCGATCCCCGACTTGATCCCTGCATACACCGTGGAGCTGGGCCCGAGGATATGCGCGCTCAGCGAGCCGATGATGACCATGTCGCCGATCGGCGTCATCCGGTTTGCGGCATGATGCGCGCTCAGCAGATACGCGGTGAAGTCGACCGCGATCGCATAGCGCAGTTCGTCCTCGGTCATCTGCATCAGCCCACCGGCCGCGACCGCCGCGTTGACGACGGTGATGTCGAACCCGCCGAGATACGCCTCGCCCGCATCGAAGAACGCGCGGACCTTGTCGGGATTGGCAAGCTCGGTGATCATCCCGTCTCCATCACCGACCTGTCGGATATGCGCCAGCGCGTCCCGCAGATACCGCTCGTCGCGCCCGCAGACATAGACCTTCGCGCCTTGGGCAGCGAGCATCACCGCGATCGCGCGGCCGATCCCGGTCGTGCCCCCGGTAATGATCGCACGGCGACCCTTTAGCGGGCGGGCGGTCGTGTGGAGGTCGGCGCGTTCGGTCATCGAGTTTCCCGGCTTGTCAGTAGCATCCACGCCTAACGCGCAGCTTTAGCGGGCTGTCCCTAGGCGCGGATCGCCGCACCCTCAAGCGCACGCGCCAGCAGCCGGTCGATCGGATCCTGCAGCATCGCCTCGCTCAGCGTCGGCGCGTGTCCCACGCCCGGCACCGTCACCAGCTCGGCATGGTCGAGCGACGCCGCCATCCGCTCCGCCGTCGCCGCCGACAGAAGGTCCGATCGCCCGCCGCGCACGATCAGCGTCGGCACGTCGCGGAGCGAGGCCAGCGCCTGCCACATGTCCGGCCCCGCCTCGTTGCCCGGCACGCGGAACGGCTCGGCGATCTTCAGGTCGTAATCCAGCACGATCCGCCCCGAACTGTTCAACCGGTACAGACGCTTGGCCATCGCCAGCCAGTCCTCGATCGCGAAGTCGGGATAGACGTCGCCGTTGTTCTCCGCAACGCAGCGCGCGGCATGCATCCAGGTCGGAAAGACGCTCGCCTTGCCGACATACCCGCGGATCCGCGACAGCCCCTGCGCGTCGATCTCCGGCCCCACGTCGTTGAGCAACGCCGCCATCATCCGCCCGCGCGACGGCCCCGCCATCAGCATCGTGACGATCCCGCCGAGCGACGTGCCGAACGCGATGTACCGATCGACGCCCTGCTCGGTCAGCAACGCCTCGACGTCCTGCAC
>NZ_JAXOJQ010000046.1:0-1386 GCF_036663815.1 Parasphingomonas frigoris
CCTCGACACCGTCATCGTCGATCAGGCGGATTTCGTGGCCCGGCATCGGCTGGCCGACGGTGTGGAGCTTGGTTGGGTTGGCTGTCGCGTTCAACGCGCAACTCGCGCCGCCCTCGGTCATGCCGTAGAATTCGACCAGCACACCCGGCCAGCGCGCGACCACATCGGCCTTCAGCGCTGCGGAGAAGGGCGCGCTGGTACTGGTCTTGAAGCGGAATGCCGACAGGTCGAAGTCATCGAAATCGGGCAGCGCCATGATCCGCTGATACTGGACCGGGACCAGCATCGTGTGCGTCGCGCGGTACCACTCGGCGAGTTCGAGATACGCGCGCGCCTCGAACTTCCCCATCAGTACGACGGTGCCACCCCAGCCGAGCGTCGGCAGGAAGCTGACCAATGTGGTGTTCGAATAGAGCGGGGTGGCGATCATCGTGACTGCGGTGTCGAACCCCGCTGCGGTGTTGCGCGAAATGTGGGCCCAGCGCATCGCATGGCTCTGGACGATGCCCTTGGGCGTGCCGGTCGTGCCCGATGAGTAGATGATGTTGAACGGGTCTTCGGAAGCGATCGCGACGCGCGCCGGGCTTGCGTTTTCTGGGGCGAGCCACTTCGAGTAAGCTTGTTCCCCCGCGAAGGCGGGGGCCCAGTCTGGACTCCCGCCTTCGCGGGGGAACAAGATGGGACGGGCTGAAAGCGTTTGCCTCTCCAGCGCCCGAGCATTCTCCGCATCGAGGAACACGATCGGCGCGCCGCTATCCGCAATCATCGCCGCGATCGCCGCCGGCGTAGCGGATGGCGCGATCGGCGTCGCGACACACCCCGCACGTACCGCACCAAGGAAAGCGGCTGCATAGTCCGTCGTCGGTGCCGCAACGATGGCCACCGCAGCCCCCGGTGTCACCCCGTCGCGCTGCAACGCCGCAGCGACCCGGTTCATCATCCCATCGAGCGTCCGATAGTCGATGCTGCCCTGCGCATCCGCAACCGCAGTGCGATCCCCCCGTTCGAGCGCATGCGCGTGGATCAGATCGGGCAGCGTGGCGAAGCCCGTGGTGAGCATGTCTGCGGCAGTCGTCATCCGCGCATCGCTAGGCGAATGCGTCCGGCGATGCCATACGGTATATTCGAAAACCGAAATCGAGGAGAAGCGGATTTGCTGTTCTACGATAGCGCGCTACCCGCGCCCAACCCACGTCGCGTCCGTATCTTCCTCGCCGAAAAGCATGTCCGCGTGCCGATGGCGCAGATCTCGATCCCCAAGGCCGAACACAAGTCGGCCTCGTTCCTGTCGGTCAATGCGCTCGGCCAGACTCCCGCGCTCGCGTTCGACGACGGTCGCGTGTTGACCGAAAGCGTGGCGATCTGTCGCTATTTCGAGGTGTTGCA
>NZ_JAXOJQ010000047.1:0-1374 GCF_036663815.1 Parasphingomonas frigoris
CGCGAAGCTGGCTCCGAAGGGAAGCCCTAAAGCGGAACCGGCGCATCGGAACCGGCACGCGCCTCGTTCGCTGGTGTGGCATGACAGATCTCACACTCAACGACGGCCGCACGATGCCCCAGCTCGGCATGGGTACGTGGCAGATTCCCGACAGCCAGGTTGCAGCGATCGTCCGCAGCGGGCTCGATATCGGTTTCCGGTTGGTCGACACTGCCGCGATCTACGAGAACGAACGCGGCGTAGGTGACGGCTATAAGGGGTCGGACGCGTTCCTGACGACCAAGCTTTGGAACGACCGGCAGGGCGATGCGGAAGCGGCGATGGACGAGAGTCTTGCGCTACTGGGAGTCGAATCGGTCGGTCTGTACCTGATGCACTGGCCGGTGCCGAGCGAGGGCAAATTCGTCGACGCGTGGAAGGCGATGATCGCGCTGCGCGACGCCGGGAAGGCCAAGTCGATCGGCGTTTCGAACTTTTTGCCCGAGCATATCGATGCGATCGTCGCTGCGACCGGGGTGACTCCGGCGGTCAACCAGATCGAGCTTCATCCGAACTTCCAGCAGCGCGAGCAGCGGAAGTATCATGAGGCGCACGGCATCGTGACGCAGAGCTGGAGTCCGTTGGGGCAGGGGAAGACGCTGTTGCAGGACGAGGCCATCGTTCGGATCGCCGATAAACATGGGCGGAGTGCGGCGCAGGTGATCCTTGCGTGGCATCTGGCGAACGGCTTTTCGGTTATTCCGAAGGCTTCGGATGCGGAGCACCTCGCGGACAATTTCTCGGCGTTGGATCTGACGTTGGATGACGAGGATATGGCTGGGATCGGAGCGCTTGATGATCCGGCGGGTCGTTTGGGACGTGAGCCGAACAGCATGTGATGGGGCGGGAGGCTCTCCGACCTCCTCCGTCATCCCGACGAAAGTCAGGACCCAGGGTGACGGACGTTGCGCTGTGTGGCTCTGGGTCCTGACTTTCGTCAGGATGACGGAGAAAATTGGTCGTTCGGTGATCAAGCAATCCGGCTGCCGACCGTCCGCAGGTCCTCTACGAAACGCTCATATTCCTCTGCTGCCTGCGCCGGATCGGGCAACCGGAGTAGGTAGCTTGGATGCACCGTGATCCAGGCTTCGCCGCCGTCGGGTAGCTGCAACGCGCGGCCTCGTTCTCGGCCTATCGTCATTACCTTGCCGAACAGCGAGCGCGCCGCGGTCGCACCCAGCGCCACCGTCACCTTCGGCTTGATCAGCATCTGCTCCTGCTCGATCCACCAGCGGCAGGCGTCGATTTCGCCCGCTTCCGGCTTGGCGTGGATGCGGCGTTTGCCGCGTTGTTCGAACTTGAAGTGTTTCACCGCGTTGGTGACGTAGGCGCGGG
>NZ_JAXOJQ010000048.1:0-1367 GCF_036663815.1 Parasphingomonas frigoris
CGTCACAAGTCGAGGCCGCGGCGTTCATGGCTGGCACCAAACGGGTCTTGGTCTTCTCTGACGCAGGCGGCACCGGGCGCTCCTACCATGCCAGCCTCGATGCCAAGAACCAGCAGCAGCGTGCGCACTTCCTGCTCGAACCGGGCTGGCGCGCCGATCGTGCGATCCAGGGCCTCGGGCGCACCCACCGCACCCATCAGGCGTCGACGCCACTATTCAGGCCGGTCACCACTGACTGCAAAGGCGAACTGCGCTTTACCTCAACGATCGCGCGACGGTTGGACAGTCTTGGTGCGCTAACTCGCGGGCAGCGTCAGACCGGCGGGCAGAACCTGTTCGACCCGGCCGATAATCTCGAAAGCGAATACGCCAAGGATGCGCTCCTGACCTGGTTCGCCCTGCTCGATGCAGGCAAGCTCACCAGCACGACGATGGATGACTTCTGTTCCCGCACCGGGCTCGAGCTCCATGACAGTGACGGCGTCCTGAAGGAGGACCTGCCGCCTATCCAGCGTTGGCTGAACCGCCTGCTGGCGCTGCCGATCGGCATCCAGAACCTGATCTTCGACGAATTTCTGTCGCTGGGGGAGACTCGCATCGCCGCTGCCCGCGAGGCTGGCACTCTTGATGTCGGCGTTGAGACGATCACAGCCGATACTGCGACCGTCATCGACGACACGCTTCTGCGGACCGATCCGCAGTCGGGTGCGACGTCGCATCTTTTGACGATCGAGATTGCCCGCCGTCGAAATCCGATCTCGCTCGAACGGATCCTCGACCTCGCAAAATGGCAGGACGACGTTGCGTTCGTAGTCAACGCCCGGTCTGGGCGCGTCGCTCTGCGCACACGTGCGCGGTCGTGGATGGACGACGACGGTCAGCCGATCGCGCGCATCGAGCTGCAGAGGCCCTGCCGTCGCGAGTATCTGCGCGAGGCAGACCTACTGGAGAGCGCGTGGGACGTCGTCGATGAAGCCTCTTTCACTGCCAAGTGGACCGAAGAGGTCACCGAAGCGGCCGACCAGATCGATACCGAGACGATCCGGCTGGCGACTGGCCTGTTGCTCCCGATCTGGTCGGCGCTGCCGTCTGATCACCTCGCGGTGAACCGGATCGCGGACGCTCATGGCAATTCTTGGCTCGGCCGCCTCGTTTTCGACAAGCACGTCGTCCAACTCTATACCAAGCTTGGGATCGCCAAGACCGATGATCTGCCGGTGGATGCGATTGCGAGCTCGGTCCTGTCCGGGCGGAGCGTCGATGTCGTGCGACCGTTCCCAATGACCATCAAACGGGCGATCGTGAACGGCAATCAGCGGGTCGAGATCGTAGACGCACCCGTCTCGCAGCTGCCCTGGCTGAAATCG
>NZ_JAXOJQ010000049.1:0-1351 GCF_036663815.1 Parasphingomonas frigoris
TCTCCGTTGGCGGCATGACGCCGCGATCGGCTACTTCTTAGCCTCGTCCTTCGGGATGCCGCTATAGGTCGGAGGCGTTGCAGAATCTGCCTGTTCGTTCCCGGTCTCGAACGAGTTGGGTCGCTTGCCCTCCTTGCAACCGGTCAGGACAGCGAACATGACGAGTATGAGAATGCGGATATGATATTCCAGTATAGAACGCGTAAGCTCGGGGAGCGATTATCCACGCCATAGCACAATGACGGCGGCCCGACGCTCAAAGTGTAGGAGGAATTCTTCTGCGCCCGCGGGCCACCATGTCGTGATTATACGGGATCGACGGTGTGTCATGGCCGTTATCGGCGATCGTGAGCCAAGCCATGGCTTCGGCGACACGCGAGGCGGGTTCGAGGGGAATGCGCGCGAGCTCGACGTCGAAAGGTGCGAAATATGCCGGTTCGCCCTGCCATTCGATCAAGCGCTCGCGGGCATGGTCGATCGACCAGCCGTGGAGGTGAATACCCAGGTCGACGAGCGCGCGGGAGACGCGGAAGAGCAGCCAGTGGATGTGCCCAAGTTCGTCGTGCGGATCGGCATAGGCACCGGCCCGTTCCGCGAGTTGCTCGGCGTAGATGCCCCAGCCCTCGACAAATGCGGAGGCATAGTCGATCAGGCCGAGCTGGATCATGTGACCGGGGAGCAATTCATGGGCGACGACGCTGGGGAGAGTCCAGCGTGGGCGGCGGCGGATGTCTTTGAGGTCGACGACATACGCGCCGGGTCGGGTCGGCGAGGGCACTTCGCGATACCCGCCGCGGCCGCTGGCGATCTCCTGCTGGGATAGCGGGCGGGCGATGGCGTTCAGGGACCATTGCGGGAGATCGCCGAACATAGCCCGGATATGGCTGCGGGCGGTGGCGAGCATCCGGTTCATATCAGCGATTGCCTGCCCACGGCCGGCATCGCTGTCGGGGTAGAGGAAGCGATCGTCGCGCCAGAGTTCGGCGTAACGCTCTGCGATCGTCCCCTTGGGCGCACCGATTTGATCGAACAGCCTCGCGGCGCGGGCGTGGAGGCGGTTCAGTTCGGCGAATAGACGGCGTTCGGCATAGGCCGGCGTCAGGGTGCCGAGCGAGCGTTGGAGTTGCAGAGCGTACCAGTCCGAGCCGCCCCGGAGCCGGCCGACGCCGGGGGCGGAAGGCGCGGTGTCTCTCAGGCCTTCGAGCGTTGATATCTGGCGGTCGATCGCGGGGTTCTCGGGAGCGGTACGGAGCGCCTCTACGGTGCGGTCGAGCGACAGGCGGGGGAGAATGATTCCGGCCTCGGCGTCCGCCAGGATTGCAGCAGTGTCGGCGTCGACCTTAGCGGGATC
>NZ_JAXOJQ010000050.1:0-1338 GCF_036663815.1 Parasphingomonas frigoris
CGTGGTGGTCGGCGGCCTGTTCCTGCTGGCCGGGCGCGCGACCGAGCGTCCGCAGAGCCGCGTCGAGAAGGCCGTGACGCTTGCGAACCTCTCTTAAGGCATCCCTTGCGGCGGCGGTTGCCGTCGGAGCTCTAGTCGCGCTGGCGCCCGCCATCGGCCAGGATCGTCCCGAATCGATCCTGCCACCGGGATTCGGCGAGCCGACCCCTGCGCCAGCACCGCGACCCACGCCTCCGACGGGTACGCAGCCTGCGCGTCCGACTGGTACGACCCAGCCGAGTGCCCCGTCGCCGGCACCCGCACAGCCGGGTGCGATGATCCAGCCGTTGCCGCCGACGACACCGACCGACGCGCCGTTGGCGCCACCCGTCGCGACGCCCGCGCCGATCGATCCGGCCGTGCTGGCACGGTACGAGATGCCGGAGTTCGCGCGTCGCTCGCTTGCCACCGTGGGGCCGGTCACGGCCAGCCAGGGCGGGCTCGATACCGATGCGTTCGGTGAGGCGGACGGCCAATATGTCGAGACGCTGATGCGCCGCCTCAGTGCGCCGCTGCCGTCGCGCTGGATGTCGATCCTGTTGCGCCGCGCGCTGGCGTCGCATGTCGATACGCCCAGTCGCACCAACGGCGCCGACTTCGCCGCCGAGCGCGCGTGGCTGTTGCTAAGGATGGGCGAATCAGTCGCCGCGCGGGCTGTCGCGCAGAGCGTCGACACCGATAATTATACGCCCAAACTCTATCAGGTCGCGATGAACACCGCGCTGGCGACCGGCGATCCGGCTGGCCTGTGCCCGCTGGTGACAGGCGCGATGCGGTACGCTCCGGCACGCGGCTGGACGATGGCACAGGCGATGTGCGCCGGGCTGTCGGGCAATCCCGCACAGGCGAGCCCGCTGGTCGCGACCGCAAAGCGCCGCAACGTCGCCAGCGGCGTCGATCTGCTGCTCGCGCAGAAGGTCGTCGGCGCCGGCGCGCAGGGGCGTCAGGCCGTGACGATCGAATGGGACGGCGTCGACCGGCTGACCGCATGGCGGTTCGGGCTGGCGATGGCGACCGGAGTCACGGTGCCGGACGAGCTGTACGGCACGGCGGGGCCGCAGGTTAAATACTGGCAGGCGCTGTCGCCGTCCGTCGCGCTCGGCGACCGATTGGCCCCGGCCGAAGCTGCGGCGGGGCAGGGGGTGCTATCCAGCGCCGCGCTCGTCGATCTCTATGCTGCCGCTGCGACCGACGACGATGCGCAGAGCATTGCGACCGCGACCGCCAACGATCTCCAGACCGCCTACGCCGATCGCAATCCGGACTCCCGGCTAAACGCCCTGCGTCAGTTGTGGGGCG
>NZ_JAXOJQ010000051.1:0-1329 GCF_036663815.1 Parasphingomonas frigoris
CCGACCAGATATACTTCGACCAGCCGCGTCTCGCAGCGGCATGATCACCCAGCGGCGATCCACTTATCCGAGCCGCGAGCCTGTGCAGACAAACCGAGCCACCTCTCTATGACGTCGGCGTGCTTCCGGCGCGGCCGAAGAAGCCCCGTGACAAGGCGGCCGTGGAAGCCGGGGTACGCTTCGCCCAGACGTACATTCTGGGCCGACTTCGCAACCATGATTTCTTCTCGCTGGAGGAAGCCAATGCCGCCATCCGCATCGTGATGGCGCAAATGAACACGCGTCCGATGCGCAAGATCGGCGTCAGTCGCGCAGACTTGCTGGAGAGCCTGGAACGACCAGCGTTGAGGCCGCTGCCGGACGCCGAATATGAGTATGCCGAGTGGAAGCTGGTGCGCGTGGGCATCGACTATCATGTTGAAGTCGAAGACTTCTATTACTCCGTTCCTCATGCGCTGACCCGCCAACAGGTGGATGCTCGGATCACCTCCGCCACCATCGAACTTTTCCACAAAGGCAAACGTGTCGCGGCGCATCAGCGCCGATATGGTGGCGCCAGGCGGCACGGTACGTTGCCTGACCACATGCCACCGAACCACCGGCACTATGCCGAATGGTCACCGGCCCGCTTCCAGCGCTGGGGTGCGCAGATCGGACCCGAGACCGAAGGGCTGGTCATCGCCATCCTGGCGCGTCGTTCGCATCCCGAGCAGGGTTTTCGCACCTGCATGGGCGTGCTGCAGCTCTACAAAGCGCTCGACAAAACCCGCGCCGAAAGCGTGTCGGCCTATGCGCTCGCGGTCGGCGGACTGAGTTCGCGAAGCGTCGCCTCGATCCTGTCCCACAGCCTTGATCTCGCCGTGTCAGCAGAAGGCGACGGCGTCGACAGCCACGCCAACGTGCGTGGCCCGCTCTATTTTCAATGAAAGGACGTCGTATGCTGCTCCATCCTACGCTTGATCTGCTCAACACCCTCGGCCTGACAGGCATGGCCAAGGGCCTGCAGGATCTGGAAAGCCAACCTGAGGCCCGGTCGCTCGACCATGCCGAATGGCTCGGCCTGCTGCTCGATCAGGAAATAACGGTGCGCCGCCAGAAGCGCTTTGAAAGTCGCGCCCGAGCGGCTCATCTACGCCACGACGCCAGCATCGAGGACGTCGACTACCACGCGGCCCGCGGCCTCGACCGCAGTCTCTTCCTCAAGCTTGGATCATGCGACTGGATCCGCGCGAAGCGCAATGTGCTGATCACGGGGCCTTGCGGCGTCGGCAAGAGCTTCCTCGCCTGCGCGCTCGGCCAGAAGGCCTGCCGTGACGATCTCTCAGTCGT
>NZ_JAXOJQ010000052.1:0-1327 GCF_036663815.1 Parasphingomonas frigoris
GACAGCTTTTGGCAAAAACTCCAGAAAACCGTGGGTTATTGTCAGCATTAGTTATAGGCATCAAAACGCCAAAATCGACGCACCTGCGATACCAGCGCGATACCAGGATGCGGCACACCTCGACACCGCTGCGCCTCGCCGTGCCCTCGAGCGAACCAGCCAAGCGACGATCACCGCTGTGATCACAATTCGACCATAGCCAGTAATTTACCCTTATAGAACCAGACCCCGGTTGGTTCTATGAGCAGATGCTGACGCCGCCTGCCCTATCGCATCGGGGGCTCTACCCTTTTGCGAATACTGCGAACGTCGTTCCGTATCCACGCAGCCAAACCGGGCTTGATCCCTGGCTGACAGGGTTGTGGATCTACTCCCCGTCACCCGAGACCATTGGTACCACCGCGACCAGCGTGGCAGTTGGTCGATTAAGGCGGTGCTGCCGACGATCGCGTCACTTCTCGATTATGGTGCGCTCGAGGTAAAGGACGGCGGCGATGCCGTCGAGGCGTATCGCGCGGCGGTAGCGGACGATTGCACAGCAGCGCGTCGCGCCGCCTTGGCATCTGCATTGCGCATCTATTGCGGCCGCGACGTCGAGGCGATGCGGGTCGTAGCGGCCAAGCTGGTCCAGACCGACGTCCATCCCGGCTAGACGGCGCTCAACCACCGCGATCGAAGTCTTTAAGGGCAGTTGGGACCGTTCGCGAATGGTCCCGGCTTCAAACATTCAGACGTCGAGAGGCTGCACCGCGGCGCCGCCCACGGCCACCAGATCGGTGACATCGACCGCCCTTGAATCAAGGGTGAAGCCAGCCTTCATTGGGCCCCCACGCTCTTCCTTGGCATCGAAGCCGAGCGCCCGACACACGGCAACGCTGGCTAATGTGTGGCAAGCGATCTGGCCATCGGCACACGTGCTCATAGTCAGCAACACACGGCGGCGCGGCTGATTTACGTAGATTCGCAGGTCCGGGGTGTCGGTGAAACCGATCGTCATGCTTCGTGGGCAACGGGTCGACAATTCTTCGACGAGTGCCGCACCATCGGTCGAAAGGCGCGCGCGGAATTTACGCTCGCCATCCGTCGCATCGTCGTCGTCCTTGGCCGTCGACGTATCGAGGGATGTACCTTCATTCCCAAGGTCAGCGCCGTCATTTTCTGAGACATGGCGGGTGTCCCCGTCATCACCGAAAAGCGCCGCCATCATCTTTTCGACCTCGTCAGGCCCAATCCCGTCCCGTTCGCTGCCAGGCGTGGTTTCACCGTTGCAGATGGGATTGAAAGCCTCGATCAACGCTTTCTCCGCAGGACGCAGCCAATGGCGCTT
>NZ_JAXOJQ010000053.1:0-1300 GCF_036663815.1 Parasphingomonas frigoris
TGACGGCGCCCCGCACGGCCTGACGATCACGGAGAGCGATCGCTTCACCAACGACCTGCTGACCTTCCTGGGTCGGTAAACACTTGATCGGAAGCCGACCACACTTCTTGCCCCTCCCTGGAAGGGAGGGGTCGGGGGTGGGTCGGCTTCCGCATATTCCAACGGTCGTGGCCAAAGCCGGCCAACCCACCCCCAACCCCTCCCTTTCAGGGATGGGAGCAGGCATGCGTGACCGCCGTTCCGCAGAGATTGCCGGGCGTCGCGGCGAGCGGCTGGCGGGGTGGTGGCTGCGGCTGAAGGGGTGGAGTATACTCGATCGCCGGGTCCGCACGCCCGCTGGGGAGGTCGATCTCGTAGCGCGAAAGGGAAACCTGATCGCCTTCGTCGAGGTCAAGACCCGCGCGACCGCCGCAGAACTCGACTTTGCGATCGACGAACGCCGCCTCGCCCGCGTCGCGGCGGCGGCGGAATATCTGATGTCGCGCTATGCCGGGCCGGGCGACGACATTCGCGTCGACGTGATCCTGCTCGCGCCGGGTACGCGGCCGCGGCACATCGAGAATGCCTGGATCGGGTAGCAACCCGCAAAGCTTCCGTCATCCTGACGAAAGTCAGGACCCAGGGTACCAATCGCAGCGCTCTTGGCTCCGGGTCCCGACTGTCGTCATAATGACGGGGAGTTATACCAGCCGACCAATCAGGTCGGGCAAGCCGTCTCGTTTCGGTCCTATTTCGCTTGACGCAAGCACTCGCCCCATCGAAGGGCGCGTCGGTCGCGAGGTCCGGCGCTTCGGATTTCGCGGATCGAAGCCACCGGTGCAGGACCCGCGAATGTCGATCGAACCTGCCGCCCGCCTCACGCAACTCCACATCGCCATTGCAGCCGCCGTGCTCGGCATCGCCTCGCTCGCGCTGTTCTGGCCGGGCACCGCAATGTACGACACCGTCGCGCAATATCGGCAGGTTCTGTCGGGCGTGTACGACGACTGGCATCCGCCGGCCATGGCGCGGGTCTGGGCGCTGCTCGCACCGCTCGGCCCCGGCGCGACGCCGATGCTGGTCCTGCAACTCGGCACCTATTGGCTCGGCCTTGGCCTGATCGCCGCCGCGCTGGCCCGCACCGGCCGCGCTCGCAGTGCCATCGCGATCCTCGCGATCGGACTGCTCCCGCCTTTCCTCGGTTGGCAGAGCGTCGTCCTCAAGGATGCGCAACTCGCCGGCGCGCTGCTCGCCGCGGTTGGCATCATCGGCTGGTGGCGGCTCGCGCGCCGCCCCCTGCCCGGCGCGATGTGGATCCCGG
>NZ_JAXOJQ010000054.1:0-1288 GCF_036663815.1 Parasphingomonas frigoris
CATCGATGTCGTGAACCGCCCCCGTGGTCCAGCCGGCCTTATCCGAGAGAAGAAACGCGATGTGCTGCGCCACGTCCTCGGCCCGGCCGACGCGGCCGATCGGGTGAAAGGCATCGAATGTAGCAGTTAACGTCGCCTCGATATCGCTTGGCGCGATGAACGCCCCGTAGATGGGCGTCACTACCACAGCGGGCGCGACCGCGTTCACCCTGATACCCTTATCGCCCAGTTCCATCGCCAGGTGCTGGGTCAGCGCATGAAGGCCGGCTTTCGCCATTGAGTAGGCGGACGACGGCGTAGCCTTGATTGCCTGTCTGGCCCACATCGATCCGATATTGACGATTGCACCATCGCCATGGCGCGCCATGTTGCGCACGACCGCCTGAGTTACGAAAAAGGTGGAGCGGTTGAGGTCATGGTATCGGTCGTAATCTGCTCCGTCATGCTCCAGAAAAGGCTTGGGTGAAAAGTAGCCGGCTGCGTTTAGCAATTGGTCCACATGGCGTTCTTCGCCGTCGATGCGCGCAATCAGGCGCTCGACGCTGGTTGCATCGTAAAGGTCCGCCGCGGCGGTGCCGACCTCGCCCCTGCCGTCCTTGCGTAACTCATCTGCGACGCGATTAAGCTTGTCCTGGTCACGTCCGACCAGGAGCACCGTCCGGCCCTCTTGCAACAGCAGTTGCGCTGTTGCTCGCCCCATGCCGGATGAACCACCCACGATCAGGCTTACTCGTTGCATCCTAAACTCCCATGTGAACCTATCGATAGATAGTTTGACATTAAGCTTGCTGTATCGTCAAGCTCTATCTATCAGGCGATAGGTATGCCGATGCCGGAAATTTCCATGCGAGATCGCATTCTCGATGCCGCGGAAGTCCGTGCTCGGTGTGGAGGCTACAATGCCTTCAGCTTTCGCGAACTGGCCCAGGACGTCGGCGTGAAAAGTTCAAGCATTCACTATCATTTTTCGACCAAGCCATCGCTCGCTGAGGCCCTGGCGCATCGCTATACCGATCGGGCGAGAGATTATCTCGGTGACGCCGAGGCGCTAAGCGCCGACGAGGCGCGCGCGCGCGTTACTTCCCTGTTCCGCAACGCCCTGATCAAGGATGATCGCATGTGCCTGTGCGGGATGTTCGGCGCCGAGCGTGATGCACTACCGCCTGCTGTAGACACGGCCGTCGCCTCCTTCTTCCGGCTGATCCTGGACTATCTGCGCACGGCTTTTGGAGATGAGGCCCAAGGTGAAACGCCTGAAACAATACTGGCGCGTCTCGAAGGGGCTTTG
>NZ_JAXOJQ010000055.1:0-1274 GCF_036663815.1 Parasphingomonas frigoris
GCATACAGGCCTTACAGAAGACCGCGCTCGATCACTCGCACATTGGTGTAAAAACCCTCTTGCATCACGGGCGGCAACCACAGAAGACCGCGCTCGATCACTCGCACATTGGTGTAAAAACCCTCTTGCATCACGGGCGGCAACCACAGAAGCCGCTACAATTAACGCCCTGCGTGGTCTCGCGGAGTTCGGGCTGGTCGTGGCTCAGGGCCCCGCCCATCTCAAGGCCGTCGCTGGCATGATAGATGACAAAGCGATCGATCTCCCTGACGCTGTGCGCGATGTAGTTCGCCTCTACCTGGACCAGATTGCTCTGCTCACGCACAAGATCGAGGAGCTGCATTCAAAGCTAGTTGCCTCGACGAAGGTGGACGACGCAATGCGTCGGCTTTGCACCGTGCCCGGCGTCGGTCCGGTGACCGCGGGCGCGATAATGGCATTTGCGCCTGATCTGCGCACCTTTGCCAGTGGACGAAACTTTGCCGCCTGGCTGGACCTGGTCCCCCGGCAGCGGTCAACTGGGGGCAAGACCCGTTTGGGTTCAGTCAGCAAAATGGGTCAGGCTGATATTCGCAAGCTGCTAATCGTCGGCGCCATGAGCCGGATACGCTGGATCGTGCGAAAAGGCGTGCTGCCCGACAACTGGTTAGGGCATGTGCTCGGTCGTAAGCCCCGTATGGTGGCGGCCGTCGCCCTGGCCAATAAGATGGCGCGCACGATCTGGGCGATGATGACGCGGCAAGAGAATTACCGGATGGCGTGAACGCATCGGCTTCAACCGAAGCGATACGGTAAGCGCCTGGGGGCTTTGAGCCCTCGCGAGGAGATCGACTGACGATTATGCGGCAAGGACTTCAATGTTCAGGACGTGGAAACCAGTCCCGGGGCTCGAGCAAGAAAGCTCGCTGAACCGATGTGGACCACATTCTTCGAACTGCATACCGGCCCGTGGCAACCTTCAGGCCACGCAAGAGGCCTGACACACGAGCGATAGAAGCGCTGCGCTGCAGGACGTCAGAAAATCACCTTGCATAACCGGGGGCATCCACACACGCCCCGGGTTTGTCGGAGGCACAAACTTCTGAGAAGGCGGAGCCATGGCGAGTAAGACTACGAACAAGTTTGCGATCGAGGTGTTACTTAGCTTCTGATCCGTGACAAAACCCGCGCAGCGACGTTGCTGCGGGCAGCAAGTTTCCGCCCGTAGCGCAGCGCGGTCGACGGTGATGACCAGCGCAACGCTTGGGCGATCCCGACACCGTCCTCGCCAGCCG
>NZ_JAXOJQ010000056.1:0-1239 GCF_036663815.1 Parasphingomonas frigoris
GGAGGTGCTCGATCGGTTGAAATCAGAACTGCGCTAACGTCACCGCACGGGAATAACCCTTGGAAAGTGTCGACATCGTTGACGGCGAACCCATTGGAGAGGTGAGCCGCGACCAGTTGGCGATAATGTTCGTCACATAGGCCTGCGTCTCAGTGATTCGTGGCACCAACCCTCCGCGTACGCGCCCAGGTCCTGCATTGTACGCGGCAAGGGCAAGGTGGACTTGACCGAAATGGTCTAACTGCTGGCGGAGGTAGCGGGCTCCACCGCGCATATTCTGAAGGGGATCATACCGATTTACGCCTAGGCCGACCGCAGTCCCTGGCATCAACTGCGCGAGGCCGTAAGCGTTTGCGGTTGAAGTCGCGATCGGGTTGTACCCGCTCTCGCGAATTATCATGGCGTCAAACAATCCCGTCGGAATGCCATGCTCGCAAGCGACCGCGCTCATCATGCCATAATAGGCGGCGCGGCGTGCTTCTGCGCTACGCGCGAGAAACCCCGACGGACGATAAGCGAGCGGAGCGCAACCGGCTTTGAACGAGATCGGCTGGACAGTGGTCCCCCCGCGGAGCCAGCCCGGAACTTGGATCGACGAGAAGGCTGCGATACCAGCCGTTTGCTGATTCAATACAGGGGCAACCGCCGGGGTTGCTCCGGAGGCTGCCATCTCCTGCTGCATTCGGAACTGGACGTAGCGACGACTGAGATCATGTACCTGGAAAGCGTCGGGCAAAGGAGACGCCTCGTTCATCGAGGCCAAGACGTTGGGCGAGGATGCCGCTTCCGCGATCGGCAAGCTTCCTGTCATCGAGATAAGCTCGACCTTTCGGAGGGCTGCCCCTCTTGTCGCAGCACCGGCTTGCGAACCGACAATAAGACCGGCGCAAAGGCCAGCAACAACGAGTGGATAACGCACGGAAAACCCCAAGCGAAGTGATATCCAAGAGTTGAGATCATGCGATTTACGCTTGTCAAGACCACCAGACCTGCCGAAACTGCCTCGACTAAGCGCCTGAAGGGCACTCGAGCATGTGGTTGATCCACCGCGAAACCGACGGAAAAAGCAGGGACAGGATCCCGCTGCCAGCACCCCTGCACGAGGCGCTAGTGCGCTGGTATGTCGGTGAGGGTTCCTTCCATGACGAACAAGCGGGGGTCACTCTCGTCCAAAATGCCAGGATAGGTCATCGTTGGATCGCCTGCGGGTGCCTTGGCCCGGATAGAGCCCCTCCTATC
>NZ_JAXOJQ010000057.1:0-1237 GCF_036663815.1 Parasphingomonas frigoris
TAGCTTACGGCACCGCGACCGGCGTGTCGCAGGCGCTCGACCGGATGCGTGGGCATGGCGACACCAGCGACACCGCGCTGGTCGACATGGTCCGCAGCGGCGCGCGCGGCCATGACGGGCGCTGGCCGACGCTGGCGATCTGGCACGGCGGCGCGGATGCGACGGTCAGCGTCGCGAACGCGGACACGATCGCGCGGCAGTGGCGCGGCATCCACGGCGTCGATGCGAAGGCCGTGCGCGCGGAACGGGTAGGAACTGCGGTCCACCGGATCTGGTCCGACACGGAAGGGCGCGACGTCGTCGAGGACTGGACCGTGCCGGGCATGGGCCACGGGACGCCGATCGATCCGTTGCGCGAGCGCCACGTGATGTCGCTGAAGACGCGGTTCGGCAATTTGGCCAACATCCTCGACGTGCGCGACCAGCGCGAGCGCGTGCTGGTGCTCGATTCGCCGGTGCTGACCGGTGAGCATTGGTCGCGGCTTAAGGCGCATTTCGGTAATGCGGTCGCCGAGATCGACTGTACGTTCGACGTCGGCGGTGGGCCGGAGAAGCTCCGCGCGGCGATCCAGCGGATCCGTAACGAGGCCGAGCAGGCGGTCCGCCAGGGCAAGAGCGAGATCTTCCTCACCGACGAAGCCATCTCCGAAGACCGCGTCGGCATCGCCGGCGTGCTTGCGGTGGCGGCGGTGCACACGCATCTCGTCCGCCGTGGCCTGCGCTCTTACGCGTCGATCAACGTGCGGACCGCCGAGTGCCTCGACACGCATTATTATGCGGTGCTGATCGGCGTCGGCGCGACCACCGTGAACGCGTATCTGGCCGAAGCTGCGATCGTCGATCGGCAGTCGCGGGGGTTGTTCGGCGATCTCGAGCTCGCCGAATGCCTGCGCCGCCACCGCGTCGCGGTCGAGGAGGGGCTGCTCAAGATAATGTCGAAGATGGGGATCGCGGTGATCTCGTCGTACCGCGGCGGCTATAATTTCGAGGCCGTGGGGCTCTCGCGCAGCCTGGTGAACGACCTGTTCCCGGGGATGCCCGCGAAGATCAGCGGCGAGGGCTATGCGTCGCTGCACGTCAACGCGACCGACCGGCACGAGGCGGCATTCGATCCGGCGGTCGCGACGTTGCCGATCGGTGGTTTCTATCGCCAGCGCCACACCGGCGAGACGCACGCCTATTCTGCGCAACTGATGCACCTGCTCCAGACCGCGGTCGCGACCGACAGCTACACGAG
>NZ_JAXOJQ010000058.1:0-1231 GCF_036663815.1 Parasphingomonas frigoris
TGATGGGCGAGCAGCACCTGTGGCGTACCTGCGGTCGTGCCCACCGGCATGGCGTCCTTGTCCGTCATGCTGCCAGCACCGCATAGTCGGCCGCGCACGTCGTTTTGACGTCCATCTTGGGCACGTGCGGATACGCCGCTAAATCCAGGCGCGGCGGACGGCGCTCGATACGCGCCAGCGCGATGAGTTTTACCGCGTCAAAACCAGGTGCGCCCAACTGGACTGCCTCGGTCACGGCATCCGTGACGATGGGAAGCGGCATCGCCTCGAGCAGCCGCAGCACCTGGATGAACTCGCGTTTACCCTTGTTGCCCATCCGCGCCTCGAGCAGGTGGCGCAGATGCTGGAAGATGTCCGGCAGGTTCCAGTCCTGAAGGGCTGCCGCCTGGTCGAGCGCACCGGGCTTGGTCTCGATGAGCGCGAGGTAGTGCAGTGGGTTGGAGACGAATACGCCTTCGTCGTAGCAACGCGCGTGCCGGGCGATCTCTTCGCCCGCGCATATGATGACGACCTCGTCGACGAACCCCTTCACCATCACGTCGCGGTAGCCGTACGCGGTCGGCACCGAATAGTCGTTGGTCCGGTAGCGCACCATCGCAGTCGACGACACGCGCGCCGCGCGTTTCTCGCATGGCTCCAGTGGTACGGACGGCAGCGTGCGCAATGCCGATACGTCTGCCGCCAGCCGCTCGGCGATGGTCTGCGCGTGCTGACCGGCATGCTCGCCCTGGCGCGTGCGGCAGGACTCCTCGAACCTGGCGTTCAGGACATCGAAATTGGCAGCGACCGGCACGGGCACCATGAAGTTGTTGCGCGCAAACTTCACCAGCCCCTCGACCTTGCCTTTGTCGTTGCCTCGCGCTGGACGCGCAAAACGGTCCTGAAACAGGTAGTGGCTGACCAACTCGGTGAAGGCGCGTGTGCGCTCGCGCGTTCCATCGCCGCAGATCTTTGCCACGGCGATGGTTGTGTTGTCGTAGAGGATGGACAGCGGCACGCCCCCGAAGAACGCGAATGCCGACACGTGCCCGTCAAGAAACGCCTCGGTCGTCTCGCGCGGATACGCCTTGAAGAAGCAGGCATCCGACTGCGGCAGCGACATGCAGAAATAGTGGATCTTCATCCGTTCTCCACCGACGACCGCGACCGCCTCGCCAAAGTCGACCTGTGCATGCCCCGGCGGGTGCGCCAGCGGCACGAAGGTCTCGCGCCCGCGGGCCCTGCACAGCCG
>NZ_JAXOJQ010000059.1:0-1231 GCF_036663815.1 Parasphingomonas frigoris
ACCACCCTTGCCGGGTCCGATCAGAATACCGAAGGTCTTCGCCAGCCCACGGATCTTGTTGATGAGCGCGGTGCTCATGCCGACCAGCTGATCTCGCGTGATCAGTAGCGCGCGCAGCCGATGCGTCTCCATGGAGCGAACAGCGACTGGCCGGTACCAGCCCGAGCGGACCAGCCGTGCCAAGCCAAACGCGTCGTTGCGGTCCGTCTTGTTCATCTGCAGCTTCAAGGCGGCCGCAGCGTGTCTGGCATCAAGGCACACGATTGGAAGCTCGAGTGCGGTAAATGCATGCCAGAGCCACACCGTCATCGGCCCAGTCTCGATGCCGATCTTCAGAGCGCCGGCGGCCCTGCGCATCAACACCGCGGCGATGGCATCCGGGTCCGTTCGCGACTTGCCTTCCCAGATGCGGGTGCCCGCCTCATCCACGACGCAAATCGCAGTCTCTTTCATCGACACGTCCAGGCCAACATAACAGGTCATCTTCCGTCCTCCTCTTCAAGGGACGACAGGCTATCGCGGAGCAGCGCTTCTCCCAATTACGCCATGTGGTTCACGATCCATCCTTCCCTGCGCAGCAGGATGTAGATCCGGAAATAGCCATAGCGCGTTCGCGTCGCCGCCAGATCACGGATGCGCATCACCAGCGGCGTCTGGTCCGGCTTGTGCGAGATGTAGCGCACCGACGACCGCTCGACGCCCAGCGCCGAGCAACTGCGCCGCTCGCTTACGCCATGGGACGCCTGGACGTACGCGACGAGTTCGCGCCGTCGTCCAGGCGTCAGAGCTTTTTTCCCAGAACGTCCTGCAGGATGTGCTTGTCCAGGCTCAGGTCGGCAACCAGCTGTTTTAACTGCCGGTTCTCATCCTCGAGCTGCTTCAGGCGCCTCAGCTCGCCAACTCCGAGACCGCCGTACACCTTCTTCCAGCGGTAGAACGTCTGCTCCGAAATCCCCATCCGCCTGATGACTTCGGCCACCGGCGTACCGGTTTCTGCCTGCTTCAACGCGAAGGCAATCTGCTCATCTGTGTACCTAGATTTCTTCATTTCCAGCTCCTTGCCCGAAGGCTTCTCAAGGCCGGAAAACTCTCGCTCAAAATGGACTAAAAAACCGGGGGGACGTCAAGGGGCTGGCGATCGTGGCATTCATTTCGGCACCGACGACCGGATCGGACACCGCCTTCGGGTATTCGACTGCTTCGCCGTCCACATCGACCAGGATGGTCGGGC
>NZ_JAXOJQ010000060.1:0-1229 GCF_036663815.1 Parasphingomonas frigoris
TCGGTTTGGCAGGGTCGTCGCCCATCGCGCGGTAGCGTGCGGTCAGCACCTTAGCGGCCATCACGATCAGTACGATGCAGACGACCATCGAAAAGGGGTTCATCGTATCTCTCCTTCAACGAGGCTCGGGTTCCGGGCCGTCAGCACGATCGATGGTGATGTCGGTGGCAAAATCGCGTTGGATGGCGTTGGCTCGGTACGGAGCCGTTCGATCTCGTCGGCGACGCCGGCGCCGCGATCGGTAGCGATCCGTTCCAGCACGCGGACGCGCTGTTCGAGACGTTCGGTGTGGGCCGCATATTGTGCCGCCTTCTCCGCGGTCTGCGCATTAAGCGCGGTGGCCATCGTTTCCTTGTGCCGCAACCAGCTCTTGAACATCTCGCTGCCAATCCCGAGCGTGACGGGGGCGCCGACACAGACGATGGCGAGCATGAAAACCGTAAATCCGTCCATAGTCGAATGTCCTTAGCGGCCGCGAAGCGCTTCGATTTCACGAGCGGTGCGCTCGGCGGGATCGGTGGCGATGCGTTCGAGGACCGCGATCCGCTCCTCGAGGCGAGAGACCTGGCCGGTGAGGCGCTCGTTCTCGCTGCTGAGCAGTTCGACCTTCCGCTCGGCGGCAGGATCCTGCTTGTGCGCACCTCCCCAGTTCATCGAGTTGCCCCAGTCGTCGCTCGGCGGATAGCCGTGCTTGGTACGGATCCAGTTGTTCGCGATCCAGCCGATGGTCGTGATCGCGATGATCGCGATTATGAACCCGGGTCCAGCCCAATTCATCGTCATTCTCCCTGTTGACGCCGCGTCTCAGCGCAGGCTGTCGATCTCTGCCGCGAGGCTGTTGCTGGAGCGGCTGGTATAGTGCGTCTCGATGTCGGCGAGGCGGCGGTCGATGTCGCGGAACTTGCTCCGGACCTCGGCGGTCGAGCGCTTCGGGTTCGAGCGGACGCCCTGCCAGAACTTCGCGTCGTCGGGCGTTTCGTACAGCCCGATTGGCTTGGCATGCCCCATCCAGGCGACCAGCCAATAGGCGAGCAGCGTCCAGGGAAAGCCGCCGGCGAGCGTGAGCACGACCATTGCGACGCGGACGAAGAGCACGTCGATCCCGGTATAATCGGAGATCCCGGCGCAGACGCCCTTCCACTTGGCGTTCTGTTTATCGAGGTAAAACTGGGTGCGGCTGCCGGACATTTCAGTTCCTCCGATCAGAAGTGCGGTCGGATTGCTGGTCC
>NZ_JAXOJQ010000061.1:0-1218 GCF_036663815.1 Parasphingomonas frigoris
GGCTGACCGCGTCGGCGCCGACCATCTTGGCGATCTCGATCTGGCGCTTGGCGATCAACGGCCGCGCGATCGACGTGCCGAGCAGGTACAGCCCCTCGTACAGCGCGTTCGACCGCATCATCGGGAACACGTAGTCGCGGACGAACTCCTCGCGCAGATCGTCGACGAAGATGTGCTCGGGCTTGACGCCCATCATCTCGGCCTTGGCGCGCGCGGGCTCGAGTTCCTCGCCCTGGCCGAGATCGGCGGTGAAGGTGACGACCTCGCAATTATACGTCTGCTGGAGCCATTTCAGGATCACGCTCGTGTCCAGGCCACCGGAATAGGCCAATACGACCCGATTGATGCCGGCGTCGCCGGCGGGACGATTGATCTGATCGGTCACGGCAGAATCCTTCGGGCAATATCCAATGCCCGCGCCCCTATGCGCTAGGGGGCGTCCATGCAACCGGCGCCTGCAACTATGGCGTTAATGGCGCGTACAACCGAACCGGTCTATCCGCCGCCCAAATCCTCTGGAGTTACCGCACCGTGCTACGCCAAACGCTTACCGTTCTCGCCCTTGCCGGCCTTGCGACCCCGGCGCTCGCGCAGGAAACCCGCGCGTCCGCTTCGGCCAAGTTCAAGTCGGAGTTCGCCGCGTCGGATACGAACAAAGACGGCGTCCTGACGCGCGCCGAAGTGCAGGCACGGATCGGCAACATGAAGGTCGGCGGGCAGGGGCGTCCGGACCCGGTCCACGCCAAGCGCCTCGCGGACCTGTGGTTCACCAGCGCGGACAAGAACAAGGACGGCAAGGTAACGCAGGCGGAGGCGCAGGCGCTGCTCGCGGCGACGTTCGCGAAGTACGACGCGAACAAGGACGGCAAGATCGGCGGCGACGAGCGCGCTGCGGCGAAGGCTGACGTGCAGGGGCCGCGCTGAGGCTTGGCAGTTCCCCTCGCTGGGAGGGAGGGGTTTAGGTGGGTTGGCTGTTTTGCTCGGGTCGTTGGTCCCAAGCGGCCGACCCACCCCCGGCCCCTCCCTTTCAGGGAGGGGGGCAGGTTAGCCCTTGCGTGAGGGCTGCTCGTCTTTCGATCATTTGGGTATGAGTCGGCGTCGGCGAGTGTGCTGCGACGAGGGTGATCGGGCAGGACCTGCGTCGAGTCACGACGGGTTCCCCTCGCTGGAAGGGAGGGGTTAGGGGTGGGTTGGCTTGTTTTGCTGGCGCTGCTGGTT
>NZ_JAXOJQ010000062.1:0-1215 GCF_036663815.1 Parasphingomonas frigoris
AACCGCGACCGCTACTTTGTGCGCGGTCAGCTACTATTCAAGCCGAGCGATGATTTCAGACTGCGCCTTATCGGCGACTACAGCCACCGTGACGAAAGCTGCTGCGGCGCGACCTACTACAGCAAGTTCGAAACCTTCGACCCGACAGTAAATGCTGTGCAGTCGAACGGCAGCAGTATAAACACCGATGGCGCTGTAGCCTATTCGGACTCAAACCGCATACTTGGTGTTCTCAACCGGCTCGGCGCGGTCCGCCCAACAACCGATACGCGTGCCAATCCGTTCGATCGCAGTGTCGCAATCTCGCCGGGCCGTACCTTCCGCAACGTGACCGAGGATTACGGCGGGTCCGGGCAGATCGACTGGGATTTCGGCGGCATCAACATCACGTCGATCACGGCCTATCGTGAAAACAAATCGGGCAACGCCGGCGATACCGACTACGGAAATGTTGACTTCAGCTACCGCGACAATGATTCCTATCGACAGTTCAAGACGTTCACGCAGGAGGTTCGTCTCCAGGGCTCTGCGTTTAATGGCAAGCTCGACTGGCTCGTCGGCGGTTTCTATTCGCACGAAAAACTCAATGTGGTCGACAGCACCAAGTTCGGTACGCAATATGGTACCTTTGCTGCCTGTCGTCTGGTAGCGACGCTCAACCCCGCGGTAGCTCTTCAGGATCAGAACGCGCCGGGTTGCCTCAGCGCGGCAGGCCGCGCGACGGTCACGGGCGCTTTCGGTGGAATTGCCCCGTCAGTACTCGGCGGGCTGGATCGCCTGTCCGGTACGATCGTCAATGGCGTTCGCGTCGGAGGCGTCAACGACGTCGGCGACCAGGGATCGCGCTATCGCCAGACCAGCGAGAATTATGCATTCTTCACTCACAATATCTTCAACATCACCGACACTCTGTCGCTGACGCTTGGCCTACGTTACACACACGAGGCGAAGGATTTTCGGGCCAATCTGAACAACAACAATACAGTCTGCCCGGTACAGCAGGCCAATCTTTCGCCCTTACTGTCGAATGCCGCAGTGCCTGCCACCGCACGTACCTTCATCGGCGGCATCGTGACGCTGACCTGCACCGGCAATAGCTCGTCGACAATCAACGCGCTCAACCTCAACGACAGCTTCTCGGACGGTGAATTCACCGGCACCGCGGTGGTGTCGTGGAAGCCGACGCCGCGGCTGCTCACCTACGCGTCCTATGCC
>NZ_JAXOJQ010000063.1:0-1204 GCF_036663815.1 Parasphingomonas frigoris
TGGCGGCTGCGCTGCGGGGCTGCCTGGCGCGACGTGCCGGATAAGCACGGCAGGTAGAACACAATTTATCGGCGGTTCATGCGCTGGAGCGAGGCCGATACCTGGGAGATTGTGTCGGTCATGCGCATCGGGTGACTTGGAACGGCGCCGGTGGGCGGCTGATCTTCTCGCACCGACGGCAAGAGACGTTTCCCCGCATGGTCTGAATCACCTTGTGGAGGGCGGGCAACTTTTCGATCTTCTAGTGCGGTTTCTCAGTAAGCGTGGCTGGCAGACCGCAAAATTACGCGGCTTGCGCCACCGGCTCTGCGGTTTGCGCGGACCAGTTCCAGAGCATGAGCTCGTCCCATCGCGCTGCTGGCCAATCAGCTGCGATCTTCCCAGTGACGTCGGCGATGTAGGCCTGCGGGTCGACGCCATTGGCCTTGCAGGTCTGCATGACGGTGTAGATCGCTGCGGCACGCTCGCCGCCCGTTTTCGAACCGGAGAACAGCCAGTTGCGTCGTCCGACGGCAACGCCGCGCAGCGCACGTTCGGCGATATTGTTGTCGATCTCCAGGCGCCCGTCATCGAGGAAGCGACACAGCGCGAGCCATCGCTTCGTGCCATAGGCAATAGCCTTGGCCATGTCGGACTTCGGCGACAGCCGGCGCAGTGCTGCGTCGAGTATCTCGCGCAGCGCATCGACCAGCGGCCTTGTCCGGTTCTGCCGCGCCGCCAGCCGCACGTCGGGCGGCCTGCCGCGGACCTCCGCTTCTATGCCGTACAAGGTACCAATGCGTTCAAGAATGTCGGTGGTCAGCGGCGTGGCAACCCGCTCGTGCAGATCGAACACCTTGCGCCTGAAATGGGCCCAGCATGCGACTTCGGTGGCGCCGTTTCGATAGAGCCAGTCGTAACCGGCATAGGCGTCAGCCTGGAGGAAACCTCGAAATCCGGCAAGATGGGTTTGCGGGTGTGCACCGGTGCGGTCGGTCGTGAAGCGATACCATGTCGCAGGCGGGGTCGTGTTGCCGGAGGCGCGGTCGTCGACCGCATAGACCCACAGCCGCCCGGTCGCGGTGCGTCCACGGTCGGGGTCGAGCACGGGAACTGGCGTGTCGTCGGCGTGGATCTTGTCGCCTTTCAGCACTTCATCGCGGATGCGGC
This sequence comes from Parasphingomonas frigoris, assembly GCF_036663815.1. Lineage (NCBI taxonomy): Bacteria > Pseudomonadati > Pseudomonadota > Alphaproteobacteria > Sphingomonadales > Sphingomonadaceae > Parasphingomonas > Parasphingomonas frigoris. The sequence continues at coordinate 1,150 of NZ_JAXOJQ010000063.1, forward strand.
TGACGATGGGATCGAGCAGCGCCGCTGCCTGGCCGACCCAGCCCGCCAGCGTCGA
>NZ_JAXOJQ010000064.1:0-1196 GCF_036663815.1 Parasphingomonas frigoris
CTCGGATTGACCATCGCAAGTTTTGTCAATTCTTATATCCGCTTCTTAATTTTTAGAGTGCATTGGACAAAGCCTTGCATCTGCGTTCGCTGCCGACCGCGACGAGCAATAGCACGTCGCAGCCTGATCTTCCGTAAAAAAAACGACGCATCCAAGCCTTAGGCCTCGCTGCCCTGAAACGTTTGCACTCTCGTTTAGAGCAACGGCGATGACTGGCTAGGGAGCGTGGACGGATTAGTTGACGCTGGATCGAACGGTTGATTCAGGGCTTCCCTTTGAAGGCATGAGTGAGCTGGGGCGATCTGAGCGAGGCGGAGTGGCGGGTCTTGAAGGGTCTGTTGGCGATCGAACCATCGATGCGTGGTCGCGGACGGCGTCCGACCGAGAACCGAGCGGTTCTGAACGGTATCTCTGGCGGCAGCGCTGTTGGGCGCCCCGACGCAGCAGCGCCCAGACGATACTCACCACCTTGGCTGCCAGGGCCTCCACGGCGGTGTCGTGATGGAAACGTGAAAGAAAGCCGCGCAGCTAGGCGCCAAGTCGTGGGCGCTCTTGCCCATAGTCGGCAGTAATGCTCGGGCACCGTGGATCAGGTTTTTTCGCAGATAGCGGCCTCCGCGCTTGGCGATGCCGAGCAACCGCTGTTTACCCCCGGTCATCGCTTGACGCGGCACGAGCCTAAGCCAGGCGGCAAGATCCGTCCCCCGTCCGAAAACTCGAGGGTCGCCAACTGCAGCTACCAGCGCCGTCGCGTTCAGCGCGCCGATGCCAGGAATGGTCAGGAGGCGCTGCGTTCGCTCATCCGTAAGCGGCGTTCTCGCACCACGCCGGGGGCTCGCTTCCACGGCATAAGCGTGTCGATCTTGTTGGCCGGGTGACCGCCGGCGAGCCGGCATAGCGTGTCGGCGAGCCACGCTTGACGGTTGATGCTGTTCAGTTTGCAGGTCTCGATCAGCGAGGCGATGACGGCCCAGTTGGCGGCACCATCATCGGAACCGGCAAAGAGCGCATTCTAGCAATTGAGCACCAGCCGCCGGATCGAACGCTCGGCGATATTGGATCTCGATGCGACCGTCATCGAGGAACCGGGTCAACCCGGTCCAGCGGGTCAGGGCGTACCGGATCGCGTCGGCGAGCTTGCTCTTCCGGCTCGACCTAGTGGATTGATTCCAACGTGTGGTGCCCATGCCTGACAG
>NZ_JAXOJQ010000065.1:0-1189 GCF_036663815.1 Parasphingomonas frigoris
GACGGGGTGCATCAGACGCGCTCGATGATGATCGCCGGGGCCATCCCGCCGCCCGCGCACATCGTCACGAGCCCGCGTTTCAGGTCGCGGCGTTCGAGTTCGTCGAGGATCGTGCCGATCAGGATCGCCCCGGTCGCGCCGATCGGATGGCCGAGCGCGATCGAGCCGCCATTGACGTTCACCTTGTCGCGGTCGAGCTTCAGGTCGCGGATGAACTTCTCGGCGACCACCGCGAACGCCTCGTTGATCTCCCACAGGTCGATGTCGTCGACCGTCAGCCCCGCCTTCGCCAGAACCTTTCGCGCGGCGGGGACGGGGGCGTTGAGCATCAGCGTCGGGTCGTCGCCCATGTTCGCCATCGCGACGATCCGCGCGCGGGGTTTGAGCCCGTGCTTGGCGGCATAGTCGGCGCTCGCGAGCAGCACCGCGGCGGCGCCGTCGACCACGCCCGACGAATTGCCGGCGTGATGGACGTGCTTGATATCGACGTCTGGATAACGCCGGTTGATCTGCTTGCGATAGGTCGTGCCCTTGTCGTCGAGCGGTATGTCGGCAATCCCGGCGAACGACGGACGCAGCGCGGCGAGACCCTCGGCGGTCGTATCGGGACGCGGATATTCGTCCTTTTCTAGCACCAGCGCGCCGGTCGCGTCGGTGACAGGGACCAAGCTGCGATCGAACCGCCCTTCGGCGATCGCCACCGCGGCACGCCGCTGGCTCTCGAGCCCCAGCGCTTCGAGCGTCTCGCGGTCGATCCCCTCGATGCTGGCGATCGCATCGGCGCAGATGCCCTGGTTCGACTGCGGATGCGCCGCGTCGAGCCGGGCGTTGCCCGAGCCGATCCCGAGCGGCCGCTTCCCCGCCGCCATGTCGTCCTGCATCATTGTCGTGGTCAGCGACATCATCTCGGTCCCGCCGGCGATGACGAGGTCTTCCATCCCGCTCATGATCTGTGCCGCCGCGAAGTTCACCGCCGTGATCCCGCCACCGCAGAACCGATCGAGCGTCGTCCCGCTCGCCTTGACGTCATAGCCCGCGTCGAGCGCCGCCATCCGCCCGAGATCGCCGCTCTGCTCGCCACGCTGGGTCGAGGTCGACCAGATGATGTCGTCGACATCGGCGGTATCGAGCTTGTTTCGCTCGGCAATTGCCTTGAGAACGGTCGCGGCGAGATGTTGGGGGTGCATGT
>NZ_JAXOJQ010000066.1:0-1186 GCF_036663815.1 Parasphingomonas frigoris
ATTTTCGTCGAACTCGGACTGGGACGGCAAGGCCTGACGCCGAAGGTGCTGGCGTGCACGCTGGTGAAGCTCGGTCCCGATCGGTTGATGGCCACGCTCGCCGACATCAGCCAGCAGGTCGTGCAGGAAAACCGCCTGCGCCAGGCGGATACCTGGTTTGCCACGTTGCTCGACGACGCCCAAGGCTATGCCGCGCTGACGATCACGCCGGAGGGCGAGATCGCGTCGGCCAATAGCTGCTTCCTGCGTCAGACGGGGCACGCACCGGCCGACGTCACCGGACATAACCTTGCCGATGTGCTGAGCACCGACGTGCCGGGGGACGACATGCGCCTCGACGAACAACTGGTGATCGCCGGTCGCGAGGGATGGCATCTGCAGGAGGGATGGCAGCGACGCGCGGATGGCGAACGCTATTGGTGCCAACGGCTGGTCGTCGCGCGGTCCAGCGCCGATCCCCTGAAACCGCGGCGGTTCTCGGTCGTGCTGCGCGACGTGCCGCGGCGCGAGGCGGCGACGGCGGATTTGCGGCGTCTGCTGACGTGCGATCACCTGACCGGCGCTGCCAACCGACGCCATTTCAGCCAGATGATGGCGAAAGCACAGGGACGCTGGCGCGACCTGCGCGAGCCGCTGTCGCTGATCGCGCTCGACCTGGACCATTTCAAGGCGGTCAACGACAGCCACGGACACTCCGCCGGCGACACGCTGCTGTGCCGGGTGACCGAGGTCTGCACCGCGCTGCTGCCGCCGAGCGGCATATTCGCGCGCTTGGGTGGCGAGGAGTTCGGCGTCCTGCTCCCCCGCCACCGCCTTGAACAGGCCATGGCGCTTGCCGAGCAACTGCGTGCCGAGATCGCGACCGTCGCGGTGGAAACGTCGGGGGGCGTGCTGCAAGTCACGGCCAGTCTCGGCTGCGCGACGCTGGAGGAGGCCGACGGATCGATCGACGCCTTGATCGCGCTGGCGGACAAGCGTCTTTATGCCGCCAAGCGGGCGGGCCGGAACCAGGTGTTCGATATCCGGTCCGACGTGGCGTGAAGATAGGGGGGCTGCGGCGATCCGCGGCGCACCGGATCGCCTGCGCGGTCGTAGCCGCGGAGGTGCGCCGTCTGCGGGATGGCGATGCGGCCCGTCTGCCGGCCCGGGACTGGCCCCAGGATATGCCGATCGGCGACGAGGGCCT
>NZ_JAXOJQ010000067.1:0-441 GCF_036663815.1 Parasphingomonas frigoris
ACAGCTTCAGGACTCGTGCCCCACGTTACCATCGGTTCGACGCAAGTCGCGTCTATCTCAACGGTGCGATCATAAATCGCACCAACGTCAGTCGCTAGGGTTTTCCAATATGCGATTGCAGCGTTCCAGGCCTCACCTTTTGGTGCAAACGGACGTCCTGCTAGCCAGCTATAGCAAGTGTCGTCTGGAGCAATGATCCCGGCTCTGGCGCCTGCCTCAATTGACATGTTGCACAGTGTCATGCGGGAGGCCATATCAAGGGATCGTACTGCCTCGCCACTATACTCGATTACATGACCGTTTGCGCCTGCAGTTCCGATAGCCCCAATAATATGCAGGATGAGATCTTTGGCCGTAACGCCGTTACCCAGTTGACCGTTGATTGTTATCAACATTGCTTTCGCTGGCTGCTGAAGCAGAGTCTGAGTCGCCAAAACATGC
>NZ_JAXOJQ010000067.1:451-1181 GCF_036663815.1 Parasphingomonas frigoris
GACGTTCCGATGCCAAACGCCAAAGCACCAAAAGCTCCGTGGGTCGACGTGTGGCTGTCGCCGCAAACAATTGTCGAGCCAGGCAATGTCAGGCCCAGTTCGGGTCCAATAATATGGACGATGCCCTGCATTCGGCTGCGTAGCGGGACATACGGGATGGTAAAGTCCGAAGCGTTCTTCTCAAGCGCCTCTACCTGAGTCCGACTTGGCAGATCCGCAATCGCTGCGAGGCCCCCAGACCGATCTTGAGTGGGCACGTTGTGGTCAGCCACTGCGATAGTCCGGTCGGGGCGACGGACCTTTCTCTTCTTTTCTCTGAGTCCCTCGAAGGCTTGCGGACTCGTGACCTCATTGACTAGATGACGATCGATATAGAGAAGCACAACTCCACCTTCTAGGTGGGCCGCCACGTGTGAGTCCCAGACTTTGCTAAATAACGTACGCGGGACTACACTCGATCTCATATCGCTGTCCATTTACAGGAATAGGTTGTTATCTACGAAATACGCCGCACCGAATCTAGCCGTGGTCAGAACCTATTCTAATGACAGGCCTTCCAGAACAAACCGATCGCTGATGCCTCGCAACGGTCAATCAAGTCACTAAACGACACCTTCAATGCGTAGAGCGTCAATCTCATCGGTGCTGAGTCCCGCTAGTGATCGTAGTACTTCGTCAGTGTGCTCACCGATTTCAGGCCCTGGCCATCTAATTGATCCTGGGCTCTCTT
>NZ_JAXOJQ010000068.1:0-1180 GCF_036663815.1 Parasphingomonas frigoris
GATCGACGCTGAAGCCGTGGAAGGCGTCGCCATCGGCCAGCTTCTCGATTGCAGCGCGCTGGACGCCCGACCGCCGCCAAACGTCTTCGACGCTTTCGAAAGCGGTAAGCTCACGCGCACCGACGATCTTTGCGCCATCGGCGTTCGACAGCCCGCGGATCTGCCGCAGCCCGAGCCGTACCGCGAGATAGCGCCCGCCGTTCTTCTCCAGCGTGCAGTCCCACCGGCTCGCGTTGACGCATGGCGGTCGAACCTCGACGCCGTGCGCGCGTGCATCGCCGACGATCTGCGCCGGCGCGTAGAACCCCATCGGCTGCGCGTTCATCAACGAAGCGCAGAACACGTCTGGATGATGATGCTTCATCCACGAGGATGCGTAGGAGATCTTGGCGAAAGACGCTGCGTGGCTCTCTGGAAAGCCATATGATCCGAAGCCTTCGAGCTGGCGGAAGGTTCGCTCGGCAAACTCGCGCGGGTAGCCGCGCTCGACCATGCCGTTGACCAGCTTTTCCGAGAAGTGCGAGACACCGCCAGTGAACTTGAACGTCGCCATGGCGCGCCGCAGCTGATCCGCCTCGGCAGGCGTGAAGCCGGCACCGACGATCGCGACTTTCATCGCCTGCTCCTGGAAGAGCGGCACGCCGAGTGTCTTCTCCAGCACGGCGCGTAGCTCGGGCCGCGGGTACTCGGGCTTTTCCAGACCCTCTCGCCTGCGCAGATACGGATGGACCATGTCGCCCTGGATGGGGCCCGGCCGCACGATCGCGACCTGAATAACAAGGTCGTAGAAGCGGCGAGGCTTCATGCGCGGCAGCATCGACATCTGCGCGCGGCTTTCAATCTGGAAGGTGCCGAGCGTGTCAGCCTTCTGGATCATGGCGTAAACGTCGGGATCATCGTCCTGCAGGTCAGCCAAGCCGACGCGTAGACCCTTGTCCGCTTAGAGCATATTGAAGTCGCGGTTCATGCAGCCAAGCATGCCCAAGCCGAGAACGTCCACCTTCATGAATTTGAGTGCGTCGATGTCGTCCTTATCCCACTCAATTATCTGCCGATCCTCCATCGCAGCGGGCTCGATCGGCACTAGGTCATCGAGGCGGTCATGGGTCAGAACGAAGCCACCAGGATGCTGCGACATGTGGCGCGGCACGCCGATCAGCTTGCGGGCGAGTTCCAGTGT
>NZ_JAXOJQ010000069.1:0-1170 GCF_036663815.1 Parasphingomonas frigoris
GGATTGTGGACGCGCTGGTGACGTCGGTTCCGCGACGGGGACAATCTCTGCTGACTGCGGTGCCTCCTGCTGTACCCGCTCAGGTGCAGGGCGTTGATCTGTCAGTAGGCTACGCTCGGCAATCTGACGCCAGTGGTTTCGGTCCATGCGGACATCATCAAGTTGAGATCGAAGAAGCTCAATTTGTCCCTTAAGAGCAGCGACAACCTCGTTGTTTTCAGGGGGTAAACCAGCGTCAACCCGAGGGGTAACCTTACCCCTATCTTGGTTTACGGCAGGCCATACCCTGAATAATTCGACCGGCTCGATCGACCATCCGCCGCTAGCGTCTTTGATAGCGGAAAGGCGACCAGCGCGAATGGCTTTGATCACGGATTGCTTGGTCAGGCCAACGTGCTTTGCAGCTTCTGCGGGGGATAAACTCATAGGGGCAACCGCCGTAAACCAAGATGGGGGTAAGGCGTAAACCGAGAAGGATACATCAGTTTAGCTTGTTCAGGAGGGTTCCTGTGATCGAGCCAAGGCTTTGCGCTTCATCCATAGGCTGACGATCGACAGGTTCCTGCACTGACGGCAGATCGGGTTCCATACCGGGCAAGGTGGGTTCGCTAGGTGGTGGCAGGCCGTTCCCAACTGGAAGCTGGCTTTCGCCCGGGAAGAGACGGGGTACTGCCCGTAGAGGCAGCTGTGAGCCCAGATCTTCACGATCAGGCTGCTCTGCCTCGGACACCACTACGACGGCGCTAAAAAGCGATGTGCGAAGCCCGTCTCGCGCGCCTGTCCAAACAACGCGGTCATTGATGACATGAGCGTTGACGGTACCCCGATCACCAATCTGCCGCAGTTCGATCCAGCGTTCGCGTTCAAGAATGGCGATGGCATTTTGAACACCCCGACGGGATGCTCCCGCTAACTGCGCTAGCGTGCCCTGAGATATGACCACCGCATTGTGGTCGCCAACGCGAGCAGCCAGCAAGTGCATAACCTGTGCAGCTAGAGGGCTTTTGCGCGTCAAAGCAGCCCAAGCTTCGTGAGAAGATCGATCGGTCTGAACCCAGTGGCCTTTAGGTTTTTGAGCGGGAAGCGCCATGCGTAAACCTCTGCAAATCAGATTCCAGAAACGCGAAACACAGTGCGCACCCCCGTGCAATCTAAGCAAGCTTTTTATGG
>NZ_JAXOJQ010000070.1:0-1170 GCF_036663815.1 Parasphingomonas frigoris
GTCGGCGTCGCCATTGCCCGCCATGTCCCACGCCGTTCCACCCGGTACCGCGACACGCGTCGCCCACAGGCAGTCCGGGCGGCTTACCAGTTCACCGCGAACGACGACGAAGCCGCGCCACTCGGTCGCAACCGGCTCGATCCGCACGGGGGTCGATTTGAAGCCCGGCTGGCCCGAGATCGGATCGGCGAGCGGGCGGGGGAGCAGGCCGGTCCGCCCGCCGGTCGCGGTGCGGTCGGTCCAGTGGATCGGCACGAACAGCTCGCCGATCCGCTGCGTCGGGGCGACGCTCGCGCGGAAGACGCTGTCGCCCTGCGGCGTCGTCACGCGCAGCATCATGTCGTGCGCGAACTTCGTCGCATAGATCAGCGGCGCGCCCTCGACCGGCAGCACCAGATCGGGCCGGGCCGCACAGACCAGTCGGTCCGCCTCCGCCCGCCGCATCGTCGGAGTCTGCGGCGCGCCTGTCTCGATCACCGGCATCGCGACCACCATCACCGATTTCGGGCTCGCAAACGACGGCGCCGCGTTCAGCAGCAGCGCCAACCGATCGTCGTGCGCCCGCGCCAGCGCTGGAATATATCGGAACTGCGTCGACTGGAACGCGCCGAAGATCTTCGCCAGATCGCGCACCACGCCGATATACGGGCTGTAATAGCCGAGCCCGCCCTCCGGCGTCGCGCTCAGTTGCAGCGCCAGGTCGGTCGGCGCACCCACAAGCGTATCCGCCAGCGTCGAGCTCTGCCCATCCGCCAGCACCAGAGAATCGCGGCTTTGCGTCAGGCACGACGCTTGCAGATCGGCGGCCAGATCGAGGCACTCCGCCTTCAACTTGATCGCCAGACTGCGCGACAGCAACGGCGACACCGCCTCGATCCGCTCGGGCCGCGTCCGCTCCAGCGCATGGATCCCGTCGAGAAACGCATCGAGCCGCGCGCGATCGAGCGACGCCTGGTCGAGATCCTGCACCGCGCGTACGAACGCCCCCGGCTGCTTGCGCACCGCCGACACGACCGCATCGAACCCGCCGCTCTCCGGCACCAGGAACACGACCAACTGCCGCGCGCCCTCCGGCACCTTCAACGCGAGCGCGTTCTTCTTCTCTTTCCACGTCTCGGCCTTGAAGAACCATGACTTGGGCGGTGGCTCGGTCGCACCGCGCAGGAACGC
>NZ_JAXOJQ010000071.1:0-1166 GCF_036663815.1 Parasphingomonas frigoris
GCAGTGCCGAACGAGCGCCCTGGATTAGGTTTTTGCGCAAGTACCGGCTTCCGCGCTTGGTAATTCCAAGCAGCCGAGGTTTGCCCCCGGTCGTCGCTTGGCGCGGCACGAGCCCAAGCCAAGCGGCAAGATCCCTGCCGCGTCCGAAGGTTCGAGCGTCGCCGACGGCCGCAACCAGCGCCGTCGCGTTCAGTGCGCCGATGCCTGGAATAGTCAGGAGGCGACGCGTTCGCTCGTCGGTGCGCGCCGCGCTGGTGAACTCGGCATCTAGATCTGAGATCCGCTCGTCGAGGGCAATCCAGCGCAGGCGCATATCGCTGACGAGCCGGTGGATGCGAGACCCTAGCACTGGCTCGTCGCCGTCGAGCATCTCACCCAGCCGGACCGCTAGCTTTGCCCGCCCTTGCGGCACGATATAGCCGCGCTCGAGGAGGAGGCTCCTGATCTGGTTCATCAACGAGGTGCGATCTCCGACGAGCTGGTCGCGAATGCGGTGCAGCGTCTGCATGTCGAGTTGCTCCTCGGTTTTCAATTCCACGAACCGCATGGTCGGCCGGGTTGCCGCTTCCGCGATCGGCTCCGGGTCGCGGTCGTCGTTCTTCTGCGCCTTAACGTATGGACGGACATATTCCGACGACATCAGCCGAACGAGATGGCCTTGTCGTGCCAGCGCCCGTCCCATCGATGAGCTCGGCAGCAGGCCTCTATAGCCACGACGCAGGACGGCAGGTCTCCGGCGTATGTGATAAGTGACCCTGCTCGTCGCCGCAAAGCGGACCTGATGTACGCGGAGAGCCACCGGCCGCAGATGATGTCGCGACCTACAAAGATGCCTCCCACGTAGCGGATTTGGGGAAAAAGAGTCTTTTCCAACACCCGATCCATCTTGCCCCTCCCGCGCCTCTTGACTGCTCGACGAAACCGATGATACTCACTTCTAAGCATGCTTAATTGTGTATGCCTTCAGCAGGAAAAGAGCGTCCCGTGGGATGCCCTTGATAGTTCGCAAGTGAAAAATACTAACGTCTCCAAGGTTCCGAAGTGGGCGGACGAACCGCCTTGGTCAATTAGACCGAGACCCTGAAGTACGAAAAGCTCGGAGAGGATGAGGATTATGGCAATCCGCGTAGTGCTTATCGACGCATACGGCGATGGACGAGAAATAG
>NZ_JAXOJQ010000072.1:0-1163 GCF_036663815.1 Parasphingomonas frigoris
GGGGCGTTCACCCTCGGCTGGGTGATCCTCGCGGGCGATCTCTTGCCAGCCGTCGAAGGCAGGGAGGGTGGCGTCGCCTTCGGGTTCGGCGTGGACTTCGGTCAGTTCTATCCGATCCGCGCGGGGGAGCATCTGCGCGTAGATCTGCGCGCCACCGATCACGGCGACATCGTTGCCCGCCATTGCCAGTGCCTCCTCGACCGAATGCGCGACCTCCGCACCCGCCGCCGTCCAGTCGCCGCGGGTGAGAACGATGTGGCGGCGGCCGGGGAGGGGGCTCGGGAAGCTTTCGAAGGTCTTGCGCCCCATCACCATCGGCTTGCCCATCGTCAGCGCCTTGAAGCGCTTGAGGTCTGCGGGGATGCGCCAGGGGAGGTGGCCGTCGCGGCCGATGACGCCGTTGCTGGCGCGGGCGAGGTAGAAGGTGATCATGGCGGTGGTCATGCCGGATTGGGGGGCGGTGAGCTACTCTCCCGTTTCAGCCAGCAGCCATGCCGCTAACTCCACCCCGGCGAAGGCCGGGGCCCAATTGGCAAGGTCGTCGTAACGACAGATCGACCTCAACCACTACCGGCCCCCAATTGGGCCCCGGCCTTCGCCGGGGTGGTGACAGCAGGCGCACGTTTCCCCACCCCCTCCCGTTTCCGCCCCCATCGCTGTACAGCACCCCGGATGACTCTCCTCCGCTACCTCGCCGCGCTCATCCTCCTAGCCACCGCGCTCCCAGCGATCGCGCAGGACGAGCCCAAGGTCGCAGCCGTCGCGGCCAGCCTCACCCAGGCGTCGACCGAGCTCCAGGCGATCGACGACGCCACCCCCGCTGCGCGCGACGACAAGGCGCGGCAGGCGTTGCGGGATCGCGCGCAGGCCGTGCAGACCATCGCCGCCGATGCGGTCCGCACGCTCACGCCCGAGATGGCGCTGGTCCAGGCGCGTGTCGCGGAACTCGGCGCCGCCACCCCCGGCGTCGTCGAGGCGCCCGAAATTCGCCAGCAACGCAAGCTTCTCGCGCAGAGCCAGTCGGCGATCGATTCCGCCATCAAGCGCGCGCGCCTGATCGGGATCGAGGCCAAGCAGCAGATCGACGATATCGGCGCGGCCGAGGCGGAGGAGCTCGGCCAGCAATTGTCCGAAAACACCGGTTCGCCGCTGTCGCCCGCGCT
>NZ_JAXOJQ010000073.1:0-1147 GCF_036663815.1 Parasphingomonas frigoris
CTGGAGCGACCGGATCGCGATCGGGGTGGCGGGTGCCATGGTCACGCTCGGGCGCGTGGCGGCGACGGTGACGGCACCGGCTGCACCACCGACCACCAGCAGACCGGCCGCGGCGAGCGCCAGACGGTTGCGGCGGAGATTCAAGCGCGTGTTCGGCGCGGGGTGGGAATGTTCGGTCATTCGTCGTTCCTCTCATTGGTTGACGAATCACCGTCTAGGCGACCGCTCCCGACGCACGCTGAACCAAGCCGTTCAGATTCCGTTGGGGTCTGAGGCGTAGGGACAGGCGCATGAGGGTATTATTGGTCGAGGACGATGCGGCGATCGCCGACGGGCTGGCGCGAGCGTTGCGCGCGGAGCATTTCGCGGTCGACGTCGTGAACAATGGCGAGGATGGCGGCCATCTGGGCGCAACCGAACTCTATGACGCGGCGGTGCTCGATCTCGGCCTGCCCAAGCGCGACGGGCTGTCGGTCTTGCGCGACTGGCGTGCGGCGGGGCGCGACCTGCCCGTCCTGATCCTGACCGCGCGCGACGGCTGGTCCGAGAAGGTCGAGGGCTTCAAGGCGGGCGCCGACGACTACGTCGTGAAGCCGTTCCGGGTCGAGGAAGTGGTCATGCGGCTCCGCGCGCTGGTCCGTCGCGCGGCCGGTCATGCCGCATCGCGCGTCACCTGCGGACCGCTGACGTTCGACGCACAACTCGGCACGTTCGAGTTGAACGGCCTGCCGCTCAAACTCACCGCCTTCGAATGGCGCGTCCTCTCAGCCCTAATGCTCCGCCGCGAAGTTGTCATTGAACGCCACGACCTAACCAACCGCGTCTACGAACACGACGCAGACGTGGATTCGAACTCGATCGAGGTGATCATCGGCCGGCTGCGGCGGAAGATCGGTGCGCAGATGATCGAGACGGTGCGCGGCCGTGGGTACCGGCTGACGGCGGACGGGGCGTGATGACCATGTCCACCACCCCGGCGAAGGCCGTGGCCCAATTGGGGGACGTCGCTGATGGAGCGCAGTCCGCCATTATAAAAACCTTTCTAATTGGGCCCCGGCCTTTGCCGGGGTGGGATCTGGCTGTCGGATCGCTATACCTAGATGGGCGCCCGTGATGAACCGCTTCCGCCTCATTCCCCGATCGCTCT
>NZ_JAXOJQ010000074.1:0-1143 GCF_036663815.1 Parasphingomonas frigoris
TCTCCGCCGCGGCGCTGCTACTCGGCATCGCGATCAGCCTGCCGCTCGGCATCTGGTCGGCCCGTAACGCGACCGTGGCGCGCGTGTCGCTCGGCTTTGCGAGCCTCGTCCAGACCATCCCCAGCCTCGCGCTGCTCGCCTTGTTCTACCCGCTGTTGCTCAGCCTCTCCGCGCTGGTCGGCGGCGGCATCCCCGCATTGGGCTTCCTCCCGTCCTTGATCGCGCTGACGCTGTACGCGCTCCTCCCGATCATCCGGAACGCGGTGACCGGCCTGCACGGCATCGACCCTGCGGTAATTCAGGCGGCGGACGCAGTCGGCATGACGCCCGCGCAGAAATTGCGGCTGGTCGAGGCACCTTTGGTCGCGCCCGTGCTGATCGCCGGCATCCGCACCGCGGCGGTCTGGACGATCGGTGCCGCGACCTTGTCGACGACCGTCGGCCAGCCGAGCCTCGGCGACATGATCTTCGCCGGCCTCCAGACGCAGAACTGGGCGCTGGTCCTCGCCGGCTGCGTCTCGGCAGCCGCGCTCGCGCTGGCGGTCGACGCGCTGATCGGCGCGATCGAGTACGGCATCCGCGCCCGCCGCCGCTGGCTCTGGATGGCGAGCGCCGCGGTGCTGCTCGTCGGAACCGCGGCCGCGACCGCTCCGCTATGGCCCAAGAGTGGCGCGGACCGCACCGTCGTTGTCGGCGCAAAGAACTTCTCCGAACAATACATCCTCGCGCGGCTGATCGGCGACCGGCTCGAACAAGCCGGCTACACCGTCGAATACCGCGACGGCCTCGGCTCGGCGGTCGTCTTCGGCGCGCTCTCCGGCGGCGATATCGACGTCTATGTCGATTATGCCGGGACGATCTGGGCGAACGAGATGAAGCGCAACGACGTCCCCGCACGCCCCGCAATGGTCGCCGCGATCGGCGACTGGGCCAGGCGCGAGCACCGCGTCGGCCTGATCGGCTCGCTCGGGTTCGAGAACGCCTATGCCTTTGCGATGAAGGGCGACGCGGCCAAGTCCAAGCGCATCGCCAGCCTCGACGATCTGGTGAACGCAGCACCCGGCATGACGCTCGGCAGCGATCTCGAATTCCTCGAACGTCCCGAATGGGCCGCGGTGAAGCGCGCCTATCCGCTCCGTTTCG
>NZ_JAXOJQ010000075.1:0-1142 GCF_036663815.1 Parasphingomonas frigoris
TACCGCAAGCATGGCACCGACATCGCAGTGCGGCTCTACGTCATCGACAAGGTGGCGGGCGGGACGTCACACGTCGTGATCCAGCGCAGCTCGGTCGGGGACTTCCTCGACGCCATCACCGTCCCACCGCGCGCCGCCCTAGTGGGCGATACCACGATAGCGATGGCGCCGATCGCCAAGCCCAGCCTGTTCGGCGCAGCGCGTCAGGCCAAGGCGACGGTAGCGCGGACCTATCATGCGCCGGTCCGCAACAACGTCCTGCCGGTCGCCTATCAGACGCTTCCGACGCCCGCGCCCCTAGCCGAACAGGTCGGCTGCTACCTGCCCTACCGGCCGAGCCGGATCGTATTCGACACGGCCGGTGACCACCCGACCGCCCTGGTCGAGTCCGTGGCGATGGGCTCGATCCCGGCACCAATCCCAACCCATGTCGCACACCTACCCGAACGGACCGTCACCGAGCGGATGTTGTCGTCGTCACAGCTCGAAACGGTCGTCTATGCGGGGCACGCCTGGAACCAGATGCTCCCCGGCACCTTCAAGCCTGCCGACAAAGGCGTGGGCATTACTATCGACGAGGCGGGAAGCCGCTACCGCAAGGGGTTCTTTCTCGGCGACGGCACTGGTGCTGGCAAAGGCCGGCAGGTCGCGGCCTGCATCCTCGACAACTGGTTGCAGGGCAGACGCCGGCATATCTGGGTCTCGAAGAACGAGCCATTGCTCGAAGACGCGCGACGCGACTGGACCGCGCTTGGCGGCATGTCCGGCGACGTGCAGCCGGTGTCGAACTGGAAAATCGATCAGCCGATCAAACTGACCGAGGGCGTCTTGTTCGTCACCTATCCGACGCTCCGTTCCATGCGTTCCGACAATAGCCGCCTTCAGCAGATCCTCGATTGGGCCGGCACCGATTTTTGACGGCGTCATCGCGTTCGACGAAGCGCACGAGATGGGCGGCGTCGCGGGCGGCGAGGGGAGCATGATCGCTAAAAAGGGCTCCCAGCAGGGGATTGCCGGCGTCGTGCTGCAGAACCGCTTGCCCGGAGCGCGTGTCCTGTACGCGTCCGCAACCGGCGCCTCCGAGGTGAATAACCTCGCCTATGCCGTGCGGCTCGGCCTGTGGGGTCCCGAGACGTCGTTCG
>NZ_JAXOJQ010000076.1:0-1140 GCF_036663815.1 Parasphingomonas frigoris
TTCCCCGCACCCGCCAGTGCCATCGCGTCGCATCTCGTCGATCCCGCGCTGAGGCCCCCGGCCGCCTGACGACACCCGCTCGCCGGCATCTGCCGGCCCGACGTGTTCTGTCAGGATCGATATTTCATGAAAACAATGCTCGCGGCCATGCTGGCCGCGGCGTCCTGCGCATCGATAGCGCAGGCGCAACAGGAGGCGGCGCCGCAGGCGGCCACCCCGTCTGAAACGCCGACCGCGGCGCAACCGCTCCCCGGCTTCTCGCTCGATCAGGCGGTGTCTGCCGCGGGCGGAGCAGCGCCATCGGGTGCCGCTGCTACTGCATCGGTCGAGGCGGCGCAGGCGGCCCGCACGGTGGCCGGGCTCCGGCCGAACCCCGTCTTCCAAGGGCAGGTCGAGAACGTCGTCGGCTCCGGTCCTTATCGGGGCGTGCGGAGCGCGGAGACGACGGTGGGGGTCGCGATCCCGATCGAGCTTGGCGGCAAGCGCGGTGCCCGCGTTGCTGTTGCCGACGCGCAAATATCACGTGCGCAACTCCAGAGCGCGATCGTCGCGGCCGATATCCGCGTCCAGGTCACACAGCTCTATGTCGAGGCAATCGCGGCCGAACGCCGGCTGGTGACGGCGCGCGACCAGGCACGGATCGCGGCCGAAGTGCTGCGGGGGGCTGCGGTGCGCGTCCAGGCGGGGCGAGCGTCGCCGCTGGAGCAACAGCGCGCCGATGTCGCGCGTATCAATGCCGATGCCAATGTCGAGCGGCTGACCCGGCTCGCCGAGGCGGCACGGACCAATCTCGCGCGGCGGCTCGGCCGTCCGATCGACGGCACGCTCGACGCAGGCTTGCTCGACCGGTTGCCGCCGGCGACCTTCGGCCCTGCAGCACCGCTACAGACTGCCGGCACGCTGGCGCTGGCGGCGGCGGATGCCGATCTTGCCATCGCCGATGCCGGCATCAGGCTCGCGCGCGCCAACCGCGTACCCGACATCAACGTCGGACCGGCGCTCCGACGGCTGGAAGCGACGAACGATACCGCCGCGGTGTTCGCGATCTCGATCCCGATCCCGCTCTTCAACAACGGCCGCGCCGCCATCGCGCAGGCGACGGCGGAGCGGACGCGCGCCGAAGCGGTGCGGCGCGTAACC
>NZ_JAXOJQ010000077.1:0-1122 GCF_036663815.1 Parasphingomonas frigoris
CACGCCGGCGCCGAACCGCGGCAGGCCGAACGCCAGGAACCCGTTGATGATCGTCGCGAGGCCCATCGGGATCGTACCGATGAACATCGATACGGTGTTGTGCCCGAAGATCCGCCGCGCCTCGTGCCCGAAAATCGTCCAGCGCGCGGTGTAGAGCCCGGCGAACAGCGTGAAGAGCGCGATGTTGAAATACCACAACACCTCGCCGACCGGGTGCAGCGACGTGCCTACGCCCGGCACCTGCGGCAGGGCGAGCGCCAGGATACCGGTGCCCATGGTCGCGGCGAACCAGTTGGGTGTGAACTGCCTGAACATCTCGCGCTGTGAGTCTAGCCGGCTGAGCGGCTTCAGGCCATCAAGAACGGGTTTCAGATCGGCGGTCACTTGCCAGTCTCCTTGATGAGATCGGTCAGCGCGTCGGCCGCCCGGGTACGATAGCGCTCTTTATGCCGCAGCGCGTAGAACGGACGCCGCGGCAGACCGAGCGGCAGATCGTGCAACGTTCCGGCCGCGATTGCAGGTGCGACGACATGCTGCGACAGGACCGCGACGCCTGCGCCGGCCTCGACCGCGCTACGCACCGCCTCGTTCGACGGCAGGGTCAGCGCGGTGGTGAGGTCCGACGGATCGACGCCGCGCTGGCGCAACACCTCCTCGAACGACGAGCGCGTGCCCGATCCCTGCTCGCGGACGATCCAGCGCGCGGCGCGGATCCAGTCCTCGTCAATCGTGTCGGCAGCGCGGTTGCTAACCAGCACCATGCGGTCGTTCGCGACCGTCCAATGCGCGAGCGCGGGCTCGTCGATCACACCCTCGACGAAGCCGAGCTCGACCGCACCGTCGAGCACGCGCGCCGCGGCCCCTTCCGTGTTGTCGATCGCCAGTTCGATTGAGATCGCGGGGTAGCGCGCATGGAACGCGGCCAGCTGGCGGGGCAGCCAATAGCCCGCGATCGTCTGGCTTGCGACTAGCCGCAGAGTGCCGCGCTCCAGTCCTGCATATTCGGCCAGTGCAAGTTCCGCGCTGGCGGCACGGCCAAGCACTGCGCGTGCGTCGACCAGGAACATGCGGCCCGCTTCGGACAGTTCGATCCCGCGGCCGACCCGGTGGAATAGCGGCACG
>NZ_JAXOJQ010000078.1:0-1120 GCF_036663815.1 Parasphingomonas frigoris
CGGCATCATGGTTGGCGTCCTCGTCTCGGACGTACTGTCCGCTCCGACCACAGCGAAGCAGAAGTCGCGACGTTCCGTCCCGGCGCACACGATAATCTGCGTGCCGTCGATGTGCCTACGCTTCTGGTTCAGGCCTGGAGGGCGCGTTCGGTGCCATGCGCCGTGTGCCCGAACCGTTTTCGGTAGTCGCTGGGGCTCAGGCCGGTGAACTTGGCGAACGTCGATCGGAAGGATGCCGGGTCGCCATAGCCCGATTCCCACGCGACCTGTCCGATCGGGGTAGCGGTCGTCTCGAGCAGTTCGCGGGCTTTCTCGATCCGCAGGCGCTGATGATATTGGTTGGGCCGCAAGCCGGTGGCGCCCTGGAAACGGCGGCTGAACGTCCGCGTTTCCAGACCGGACCAAAGCGCCATGTCGGCAACGGTGGAGCCCGCCGCGCCGTGGGCGTGCAGGCGCTGTTGGGATTTCATGATCGCCGCGTCGCCGTGGTTCATCTCGGGCGCGAACGTCTTGTAGAAGCGCTGCTCCCGCCCCGGCGGATCGATCATCATGAAGCGTGCCGTTTGCATCATCGCGACGGCACCCAGCAATCGCCTGACCACGACGAGGCCGAGATCGGTCCACGCCATCACTCCACCCAACGTAATCAGGTCGTCCTCCTCGGTCAGCAGCGCATCGAAATCGACGTGGACGGCCGGGAACATCGTCGCGAGATCGGGCGCGCACAACAGGTGCGTCGTAGCCCGGCGGCCATCCAGCAACCCGGTCTGCGCGAGCAGGAACGTGCCGCCGCAGATCGATCCGAGCACGGCACCCTCGGCATGACGCGCGGTGAGCCAGTTCGACCATTTCCGGGTGGTCTCGATACCCAAGGCCGCCGTCTCGCACGGCGGGATGATGATCACGCTCGGACCGTTCGAACCGTCCGAACCGTCCGCGATCGCTGCATCGGGGACCGTGTCGAAGGTGTGCATGATCCCCCCGGGACCGGTATCGGCGAAATGGCTGAGCCGGATGACCGGCGCGTCCACGCCGACCCGTACCCTGCTCAGATCGTCGGTGATGCGGAACAGGTCGGTCAGGCCGTGGACGATACCGAGCATGACCTTGTCGCGCAGGA
>NZ_JAXOJQ010000079.1:0-1119 GCF_036663815.1 Parasphingomonas frigoris
GGGCATCCCAACTCGATGCGGTCTTCGCGTGCCGCCGCGAACCTGCCGTCATCATTGCGCAAGGGGTCGCATGCCTCGCTGTCGCGTGGTGGGCGTGATTGTCGCCGCGAAGCTATCTCCGCTCGGTCAAGGGTGCACTGTTCCTGTCTCCGCTTACCGTCGGCTTCGGCCAGGAGGCGATTGCGGCTGCGGCGCGGCAAGGACTCTCGACCCATCTGCCCTTCCCGACGGTGATCGCTAGTGCATCCTATCCGTTCATCGACAGGCTGCTGGCCGTCGCCGACGCCTGGGGTAGTCAGATCATCGAGATCGGGGCGGAACCAGCGGCCTATCCCACCAATCGACAGGCGGTGCATACCGAAGACACCGCGCGGCTCCTCGTCCTTCTCCCGTTGCTCCAAGGGGCTGCATCGGATGGTCCACTGACGTCGGTCCATGTCCCCCCTGCCGATGCTCGTTTCGATAAGGCGCGTTAGCGTAGCGCCGACCCTGAGTTCACGCCCGTTGTCGCGCAGCCAGCTTGCCTATGAATTTTTCCCTGAAGCTGCGGGCGACGCCAACGGCCTTGATGACGATACCGACCTCGGCATAGGGGTCGGTCGGATCTGCGGACAGAAGGTTCTGACTAGTAATGAGCAGATCGTCGTCGTCCCATGCCAGAAACTTGCCGTGCATCCTCGGCTCTCCGACGGGAATGATCGATACGCCCGCAGAGGCGTATTCCTCGATGAGGCGCTCCGCCGCTTCATGGGATACGCCTTCAGACAATTCGTCGTAGTATAGATGCGCGGCGACGAGTCCGTCACGTACCGCCGCAGCCGCTGGCGACAAGGCCAAGGCCCGAGCACTTCTACCGAGTTTGTGGCTACCTAGCTCGATCTGCTGCCGAGCGGCGTCGCGCGCCGCGAGCACGTACTCCGCATGCTGGGGTCCCAAAACAACTTTCAGTTCTCCGCGCTTCGCCAAGCTGGGCACTGTACGGCGTCGGATGTTGACTGCGGTTCCGGCGAGCCTTGCCGCAACGCCGCCGTTCAGCCCTGTCACCCGGTGCGCCATCTGCGACAGGGTTTCCATGACGTCGCTCACCAGCAACGGATCCGTCAGCCGGACCGACGCCTC
>NZ_JAXOJQ010000080.1:0-1118 GCF_036663815.1 Parasphingomonas frigoris
AGGCTCCAGCGCTGGTTGGGCAGCGCCAGCACCGGGGCCGGCGCCCGTGCGCCGACGGCGCGCTTTCGTCCCTTCCGGCGACGCACCGTCAGACCTTCCTCGCGGTAGAGCCGCTGGGTCTTCTTGCGGTTGATCGTGATGCCGTCCCGACGCAGCAGGATGTGCAGGCGCCGATAGCCGAACCGCCGGCGCTGCTGCGCCAGCTCGCGTAATCGCGACCGCAGGTCGCCATCATCTGATCGGCACGAGCGATACCGCATGCTTTTGCGATCCGCCCCGACGACAGCACACGCCCGCCGCTCGCTCATCCCCAGCGCCGTCTGGAGATGCGCGACCGCTTCCCGCTTCGCGGCAGGCGTCACCATTTTTTTGAAAGCAGGTCCTTCAGACCTGCGTTGTCGAGCATCGTGTCCGCCAACAGCCGCTTGAGCCTCGCGTTCTCCTCCTCGAGCGCCCGCAGACGCTTTGCATCGGACACCTCCAGCCCACCAAACTTGGCCTTCCAGGCGTAATAAGTCGCGCTCGACATCCCGTGCCGTCGGCACAGATCCGTCACCACCGCGCCAGCCTCGGCTTCCTTCAGGATGCCGATGATCTGCTCTTCCGAAAACTGCTTCCGCTTCATCTGTCCGTCCCTTTCCGGGGGCGGACTCTAGCTCCAACTGGAGGAAAAAACGGGGGTCACGTCAGCGCCCTTTCATCCGACCCGTGTCGGCGCAGCCGCGACGGCTCGCGCAATTGCGTCACGGATTAACACGTAATGCGGTCCAAGTATTGGTCATTGCCCAAGCGCAGCCTACCGAACCAGACACGATCCGCCTATTCTCGCTTCCAAGCATCAAGCGTCTCACAAGGGTCCGTTTCTCGCTTAGGTAGACCAGCCATGCGCAGAATGCCGTTATGCATGTGTCCGGTGGTATAATATAAGCGTGTCCTTCGCCTGCGGAAACGTGATGCGCAGGCACGTTTAAGGCAGTTGCGCTCCACCGACGCCCAACTCTAGCTAGCGGTTCGTCGCAAGCCTGAATTTAGATGGCTGCTCGCCAAACATTCGGCAGGATGAACCAACGGCTGAAGTTGGGAAGCGGGTAACCCCCGACGAACGTCCGCTACTGGGA
>NZ_JAXOJQ010000081.1:0-1111 GCF_036663815.1 Parasphingomonas frigoris
GCGCAGTTACCGTATCAATGCGTGACATCCGTTGAGCGGCACTGCGCTGCGCCGGCGTGACATTTGCCGGCGGAAGGAACCATCAGCCGGCAAAACTGTTGTGGCGAGGCGGCCGAACCGGCTCGTACATGAGAGAGTGACTTATGATTAAAACATGGATTCTGGGCGCTTCGGCCATCGCAATGACCGCGATGCCGGTTGCAGCCACCGCAGCACCCGTCGGCGCGAACTCGGCGGGGTCGCTCTCGCTAGCTCCCGCAACGCGTGCAGGCACGTCGACCAAGAAGTCCAGCAACCTTGCTGGTCAGAGCATCGTTCCGCTCGTTATCGGCGCAGGCATCATCGCCGGCGTTGCGTATCTGATCATCGACAAAGAAAATGACGACGATTCGGACAGCAACTGACTGTCGGGGCCGGTGTTAACGCACTGGCCCATTCTCTTGCCGGCGACGAGATCATCTCCGGAGCGACGCGTAAAGCGTAATCTCTACTCTTACTTCTCCAGTACGATGGCTCGAGTTCACGCCATCCCATCCCGCCGAAGCGGCAGCCTGCGGTCGGTGTTATCACCGCCAGCGCCGACATTAACATCACCAAAACGCGAACTGTCACCGTGCTGACGGTCAACGCTTTAGAGGTCGCTTGTAGAGTGCGCGCATCGCCGCCTCCATCTTCACGCGATCGATACGGAGCACGACGATCTGCGCGCGTTCGCCGAGATGCGGTCGGTACGCCTCGTGCCACGACAGCGTATCACCGTATCCGGCGGTCTGGTTCGTGTCGAAATCTATGTAGAGCGTCTGGGTGCGGGTAACGATCGCGGGCTCCAGCCAGACCATTGCGGCAATCTCGTCCCACATCGGAAACCCCGGTTCGAGCCCGGTCTGCAGCGTGTCGGTCAGCGCGGTATGCGCGGACCTCAGGCTGTCGAGAAAACTGCGCGTCCACTGCGTGCCAGTCGACGGATCGATCGGGACCATCGTCACCTTAGGCCACGCGCCATGCGCCATGATCCGCGCCGCTTCGGGATCCCAGCGGATGTTGAACTCGCGTCGCGGCGTGTTGACGAACTCGCGCGCGAACGCAGCGGCCGCCGGCCTGTCGAGCGTTT
>NZ_JAXOJQ010000082.1:0-1106 GCF_036663815.1 Parasphingomonas frigoris
CAGGGACATTCGGACCGTGCGCCAAGATCGTTACCGAACAACGCCCGTCGTTCTCACCAGGCTTCGACGCGGAGCTGACCGCAAACGCCGGGAATGTCGCAACCGCCGTTGATCGGTTGTTGCCAGCGTATGCGGCAGGGTTGCGAGATGGCATGAAGATACTCGCGCGAACGGAAGGCGAGCCGGACAACGCACTATTGCCTTATGCATTGTTAGTCGAAGACAATGGCAAACACCGTACGATCCGGTATCTCCCGCAGGGACACAAGCAAGTTACGGTTCAGCAGATTCATATAAAAAACGCCCAAACTCCCGACTGTCGACGTACGCTAGGGGGTTTGTAAACTTCTAGCGAACGCTACCTTAACGAGTAGAGGTTGAGATATGACTGTAACCCTGATGGTCGCCTTTTTTGCCGCATCGCCCAGTTCGACTATTGTCACTCCAACTCTAGTTAATTTTGATCTTGCGAAAGTTCGGCCGCGTGAACCTACCTGCATAGACAGAGGTCAATCTGACGAGATTATTGTATGCGCTCCTAAAGGCATGGACATTTGGATATCTGATACGGGCAGATTTGCCGCGCGTCCGATACGCGCCGAGTTCACCGGTCCGCTGAATGCAGAATCGACTGTACATGTCATCCAGCACGGCAGTCCTATTGGCGTAGCGCCTGCCGCAGCCGTCACTTTAAAATGGCATTTTTGAACCAGCCTTGGAAAGATCGAAACTTAAGCCAGATATTCTCTGAATTCGATCAATTCCGGAATGCCATCCGGCCACCTTCGCCCACCCCCAGCGGTTGGTGCGTGTGGAAGATAATACCGATAGCAGCGATGCGTCGATATTGACGCCCTCGATCTTTCGGCCAAAATCGCTCAGTGAAAATGCTTATCCAATTTTGGGTTACCGTTTTGGCGGTGATCGGCGGTGCTGCACCAACGTGCGCAGCGGATGTTGCCGGTATATGGGCGCTCCGCGCGCAGGGCTCGACGCTAATGCTTCTTGAAGTGTCGCGCAGTCGCAAGGGTTGGACCGGATCGTGGACGCAGCCAAGCAGCTACGACACCAACGGTGAATATTTCAACGACATCAAAGCTGACACT
>NZ_JAXOJQ010000083.1:0-1106 GCF_036663815.1 Parasphingomonas frigoris
CGGCCGCCTTCCAGAGCCGCCCGCGATCGTCGCCGCGGTCAAGGCGATGCTCGCCCCTGCCCCACCGAATCGGATGGCAGGGCGTCACATCCTCGTTACAGCCGGCCCGACGCACGAGCCGATCGACCCGGTCCGCTACATCGCCAACCGCTCGTCGGGCAAACAGGGCTTCGCGATAGCCGCAGCGCTGGCACGGCTCGGCGCACGCGTAACGCTCGTCGCCGGCCCCGTGACGCTGCCAACTCCGCATGGCGTCGACCGGATAGATGTCGAAACGGCGCGCGAGATGGCGGATGCGGTCAACCGTGCGCTGCCCGCCGACGCCGCCATCATGGTGGCCGCGGTGGCGGACTGGCACGTCGAGTCCGTCCCGCAGAAGATCAAGAAGGGCGACGCCACGCCCACGCTCATCCTCGCGGAAAACCCTGACATCCTCGCGACTTTGGCGCGCAGCCCGGACCGCCCTCGCCTGCTGGTCGGCTTCGCGGCCGAGACCGAGCGCGTGATCGAGCACGCCGTCGCCAAGCGTATTCGCAAGACCGCGGACTGGATCGTCGCCAACGACGTATCGGGCGACGTGATGGGCGGCGCGGACAATAGCGTTCACCTCGTCACCGAAGCGGGTGTCGAAAGCTGGGAGCGCCTGCCCAAAGACGCCGTCGCCGCACGACTGGCGGACCGCATCGCCGATGCGCTAGAAGCCGCATCATGATCCGTATCGAACTGAAGCGCCTGCCGCGCGGCGAGGGCCTGCCGTTGCCCGCCTATGCGACCGAGGGTGCCGCCGGGATGGACGTCGTTTCCGCCGAAGCGCTGACGCTCGCCCCCGGCGCACGCGCTGCGGTCGCGACCGGCTTTGCTATCGCCATTCCCGCAGGTCACGAGGTCCAGGTCCGCCCCCGCTCCGGCCTTGCGTTCAAATACGGCGTCACCTGCCTCAACACGCCGGGCACGATCGACTGCGACTATCGCGGCGAAGTGAAGGTGATCCTTGCCAACCTCGGCCAGGAACCGTTCGAGATCGCGCGCGGCGATCGGATCGCGCAACTCGTCCCCGCAGTCGTCCTGCGCGCCACGCTCGACGAGGTCGCGACACTCGACGACAC
>NZ_JAXOJQ010000084.1:0-1098 GCF_036663815.1 Parasphingomonas frigoris
GCCAGCCGCGCAGCGACCAGGAGGAATAGGCCTTGTTGCCGATGATCAGGGTCATGCTGCGTGGACTAGCGGGGCAGGTGCGCCGCCGCAACGCCGGTAATGCGTCTCAGCATGATCCGGGGGGAGCGTCACGATCGCCGCGACGCGCCCCCGCAATCAGAACGAACCGGGCACCATCCGTTGCGCGGCGCTCGGTTCCGCGGGGATCAGCAGGTCCTGACGCGTGCTCGCGGTGGTCCGTGCAGACGACGCACCGACATCGCCGGTGATCGGGGAGCAACTACGACCCGCGAGGAAATCGAGCGCGCGGCGAGTAGAGGCTTCGCGCGGGTCGCCGAGCGGGAAGCTGATGTCATCGGTCGCGCGACATGTTGCTTCGACGGTCGATGCCAAGCCGTCGAAGTAATTGCCGTTGCGCGCCGCGTTCTGCGTCGTGAAGGCGACCACGCGGAGGCGGTCGTCGCAGGCCGGCTTGTCGAGCGCGATCTGGCCGACGGGCTTGCCGTAGGTGTTGGTCCCGATCAGCGCGGAGTTGCTATGCAGATACGGCGTGAACGCGTTGATCACGAGTTCGCTCGCCGATGCCGTGCCGCCGCTGCCGATGAACGCGATCCGGGTCGGCGCGATCGATTCGGGTTGCGGGGCGAAGAACCGGGTTTCGTTGTTGGATGCCTTCTCCGTGCGGAAGGTCGTGTAGTCGAACACCTCCGACGTGGATCGCGCTCCGCCGAGCAGGTCGCCGAGATACTCCGCCGTCGCGACAAGTCCGCCGCCATTGTAGCGCAGATCGATGACGACCTTGGTCACGCCGTTCGCGCGGAAATCGGCGAAGGCAGCCTTCAACGCGGGTTCGGCCGTAGAAATGAACGTCCGCAGGTTGATATAGCCGACGCGCTGGCCGCTATCGTCGATGATCTTCGCGCCGTATCGTGTCGAGACCGGCAGCAGGTTGAAGTCCGCCTTGGCGACCGTCACGTCACGCGTACCGGCGGCGTCCGAGATCCGGAACACGCGAGACGTGCCCGCCGTGTCGGGTCCGAATGCGGTGGTCAACCCGGCCGCGCCC
This sequence comes from Parasphingomonas frigoris, assembly GCF_036663815.1. Lineage (NCBI taxonomy): Bacteria > Pseudomonadati > Pseudomonadota > Alphaproteobacteria > Sphingomonadales > Sphingomonadaceae > Parasphingomonas > Parasphingomonas frigoris. Next base: position 1,067 of record NZ_JAXOJQ010000084.1, read on the forward strand.
TCGGCACTGATGATCGCGCTCACCGTGCGCAG
>NZ_JAXOJQ010000085.1:0-1092 GCF_036663815.1 Parasphingomonas frigoris
GCTCGGCTTTGGGAACGCCGGCCAGCACGAGCGGGAACGCGACGTTCGCGGCGACCGTGCGTGACGACAGCAGGCCGAAGTTCTGGAAGATCATGCCGATCCGTCGGCGTAGCGCGCGCAGGTCCTTGGCGGACAGTGCCGCGACGTCTACGCCATCGACTTCGACCCGCCCCGAACTCGGGCGTTCGAGCGCATTGATCAGACGGATCAGCGTCGACTTGCCCGCGCCGGACTGGCCGATGACGCCGAAAACGCCGCGCGCCGGAATCTCCAGCGAGACGGCGTCGAGTGCCGCCGCTTCGCTGGCCGGGTAGGTTTTCACGACGTCGGTTAGACGGATCATGTGGTGCCCATGACCTGCGCCGCGAACCGCTCCATCTCTTCGCTCTGCGGGCTCATCTGGAGCAGCAGCAGGTCGAGACCGGCGGCCTCGTACTCGGCGATGCGCTCCTTTAACTGCTCGGGCGTGCCGACCAGATTGGGGCGCAGGCCACGGTTGGAGACGGAGTATTCCTGGATCTTCAACTCGCGTTCGAGCTGCGTGCCCGACAGCCACTGGTCGAAATTCGCATAGCCCGCAGGCAGTTCGGTGACGCTGGTGATGCGCTCGAGTTCGCGCTTCGCCTCCGCCTCGCTGTCTCGGACTATGGCGTAGGCGGCCATGCCGTACTGCATCGGTGCGCCGCCGGCCGCTTCCCGCCGCGCCGCCATGTCGGCGATCTTCGGCGCGATCGCGGCGGCGGGGTCGCCGTGCATGACGTACGCGTCGCATTGCGCGGCGATCATCGCCTTGGCCTTCTCGCTCTCGCCGCCGGCATAGACGGTCGGGCGCTTGGCGGGCTTGGGGGCGCAGATCGCCTGTTCGGTTGTGTAAAATTGCCCGGCGAAGTCGAACCGTTCCTCGGTCCACAACCCGTCGACGACGGTCAGCCACTCGGCAGTGCGTGCGTAGCGATCATCGTGCTGGTCGAACTGGAGTCCGTATTGCTTGGCTTCGTCCGCCCACCACGACGACACGACGTTGAGCGCGAGACGCCCGCCCGAGATCCGGTCGATGTTCGCCGCGGCCTTGGCGAACAGCGCGGGGTGATG
>NZ_JAXOJQ010000086.1:0-1089 GCF_036663815.1 Parasphingomonas frigoris
TTGCGTCGATCGTGCCGTCGTGATTGGCGTCCATCCGGTCGAACCGCTTGAGCGCGCGAGCTGTGAACGCCTCGCGCGTCACGCTGCCGTCGCCGTCGGAGGCCATCCCACGACCCATGCCATCATGCTTGCGCCTGCCCGGCGACGGCACGGGACCATCGCGACCGCTCGCGACCATCCGATCGTGCAGCGCGGCACGATAGGCCTGCATCTCGCCGCCGGTCACCCGGCCGTCGCGATCGGTATCCATCTGCGCGAACCGGGCGTCGGCCTGCGCGATCGCGTCCGCGCGCGTGGCGACGCCGCTCGCATCCTGACGCATAGGCGCCACGGGGGCAGTTTGCGCATTGCTGGCGGCGGAGGTGATCGCGCTGGCGGCGATCATCAGGGTGAGGACGGTCTTGCGCATGTCGGTCTCCGGCGGAGTGGGACGAATTCCCATCGAATAACCGCCGTCTAAACCCCGGTTGTCGCACGGTTCTGCCGCCGTGGCGGCAATGTGTCGCAAGATATGTCAGGGGCCGGGATATGGGGTCAGGCGAAGATCGCGACGCTCTGCATCTGTTCGGCGACCGGCATGCCGTCGGCGTTCCAGATCGCCATCTGCTGGCTCGAACTGCCGTCCTTCGTATAGTCGGTCGTCGCACGAAGCAGCCACCAGCCGTCGCGCGTTACCGGCTGCGGGCCGAGAATGTTGAGCAGCCATGTCATCGAACTGAGCGGCGCAGGCCCGCCGAGCAGCTTCAGCGCGGCAGGCGGCAGGCAATCCGCGACGGCCATGAGTTCGACCATAGGATCGAGCCCGTCACGGTCGACCAGCCGGGCCCAGCGGAGCCACTCGGCGGGCCCGACGCTGTCGTCGCGGCGGTCGAGCAGGTCGAAATTGCGCGAGAACGCGACCGCGCTATGGCCGCGGAACGTCTGCGTATCGGGCTGCGGCATCGGAAAGTCCGGCGCGCCGCCGGTCTGGTGATCGACGCGCGACTCCACCAAGCCCATGAATACGAAGGTCGCGCGTAGGCCGAGCCCGGCCTCGCTCTCGACATCCGCCTGGACGAACGCGGCGTTGCGCCCGCGCCGTAGTCGGCT
>NZ_JAXOJQ010000087.1:0-757 GCF_036663815.1 Parasphingomonas frigoris
GAGGATCATCACCGCCAGCTGCTGCTCAACGCGATCGCGCAAGGCGCGTCGTCAGCCTTACGACAGCGTTCGGCGATGCGCCGCTCCATCGCCCATAACAGGCTGTTGAGATCAACGGGCACGATATCGGTGGTGTGGATCGTCGTCAGCGATTGCGGATCGCGCAGCCACCGCGAACTGAAATCCCATCCGCTTTCCGCACCGGCGCGCAGGTTGCGCTGGGTGTCGGCGGCGGGGCGGGGTGCAGCCTTCGCCGCGGTTGTGACGTCCTCGGCATAGGATTCGTCGCGCGGCGTATCGCGGTCGTCGTAATAGCGGTTGAGCACGCTGCCGTCGGGCATCCGCACCACGCGCAGGCAGGCGGGCTTGCCGCCGACGCAGGTCTCGCCCTTCATCCAGAACGCGTGTTCCGCGCGCAGCGCCGCCAGCCGACGCTTCGCTATCACCGGATCCGTGTCGGTCGAGAGATCGAGCATCATCGCATAATAGGGCGGCTGCGAGCGGCTGAGATAATAGGTCCGCGTGCCGTTCGGGATATGGCCGTATCGCTCGATCAGGCTGGTAAAGTCCTCGAGCATCGATTCGATGAGCGGCTGCTGGCCGTCGACCTTCAGCCCGAGCATCGTGAAATAGCTGTCCCAGTAATAGATTTCACGGAAGCGTCCGCCGGGGACGACATACGGCGCCGGCAGCGGCAGCGCGGAACTGCCCGCGACCGGCGCGACCGGCTGGCGCACGAGTTGCGGCCACAGCGTGC
>NZ_JAXOJQ010000087.1:767-1089 GCF_036663815.1 Parasphingomonas frigoris
TCCGGAGATCGCCTGAACCGCGATCATTCTCGCCGGGCACGATGAAATTGGCGAGGATGAAGGCCTTCAGCGCAGGGCCTTCGGGCTTGGCCCGTGCATAGTCCGCCATGATCGCATCGGCAGCGCGCTTGGGTATTGCGTCCACGAACGTCTTGCCGTCCGCGAACACATGGCCTTGTTGTACGGCCTGGAACAGCGGCCCGTAGAGATCCGCCGGCGATCGGATCGCGGTGGAGGAAAGGGGCGCGGGGGCCGGACCAGACTGGGCGGGCGCCACCGCGGCGACCGAGGCCAACACGGCAAAACGGCTGATAGTCTTCAT
>NZ_JAXOJQ010000088.1:0-1086 GCF_036663815.1 Parasphingomonas frigoris
TACATCAACAGGGACGATCATCATGCGGAAGTTTCTAATGGCGTTTAGCGCGCTCTCGCTCGCAATCCCGGCCGCCGCCGTGATCCCCACGGGCAAGGCCGAGGCACGCTCGAAGCGTGAGTATCGCGGGCATGACCGTCGCTACCACGCAAAGCGTTGCCGTCATTCGAGCGGCACGACCGGCCTGGTCGCGGGCGGCGTCGGCGGCGCGGTCGCCGGCTTCGCGTGCTTCGCTGCCGATCTTGTCGGCGAGTTCGGGAGCGCCGTCGACGGCGTCCTCGATCGCCGACTTCGCGCGACCGTAGAGGTTCTGCGCACCGCCCGCGACCTGGTCGACGACGCCGTCGACCTGCCAGTCGCGGCTGCTCACGGTGTCGCCGACGGCCTTCTCGACCTTGCCGCCGACATAGCGGGCGCCGCCCTGGAATTCGTCCTTGTTCATCTCGGGTCCTCGATGTTTGAAATTGGGAAAGACGATTGCGTTACGGCAGCACGCCACAGCCCGCCGCGGCCTTGCCGACTTCGAGCGCGATCTTGGGATCGCGGAGTTCGGAGGCGACGCGGATGAGATCGGACGGGGTGAGTACGCCGGGCGTGGTGTCGCCCTGGCGATAGGCCGCGGCGGCCTTGCCGAGGCGCTGCAACTGGCCGAGCGACAGGTTCGCCTGAAGGCGCTCGCCGACGCAATCGGAGCGCGACGGATCGAGCCCGTAGCGCTGGAGCCCGGTCGAGATGCGGGTCGCGGGTGCGGCGCAACCGGCAATGGACGCCAGCAGGGCCAAAGCCCCGGTGGCGGCAGTTATGCGCTTCATGTGAGCTGCTCCAGTATATGGCCGACCGCGGTATCGCGACGGGGACTGGACGCATAACCTACCGGTAACTGCTTGGTTCCTGGTAGTTTTGTGTAGAAATACTAGGTCTATTGTACCATCTCAGGACATCGCACGCGCCGCATAAAGGCGCGCGAACCGCAGATGGAGCGACCGCGTGCTCGTGTCCTCGGCAACCTTCGCGCGGCCTTCATGCCACTCGGCTCGACGCTGAAAATAGGTCGAATCGTCGTCGTCTTCGGTGAGAAAGCGGCTG
>NZ_JAXOJQ010000089.1:0-1081 GCF_036663815.1 Parasphingomonas frigoris
CGGCTGATCGGCGGCCGCTCGTACTGGAGCTACGGCCTGCAACAGGTCGAAAACCTCGCGCGGGAAAAGGGCATCGCGCTCGCCGTCCTTGCCGCAGACGGCCGCGTCGACACGCGCCTCGACGCCGCCTCGACGATCCCGCTGTCGACGCTCCGCCGCCTGGCTCATCTCTGCGACACCGGCGGCGCGGTTGCGGCGCAGGCGGCACTCGCGCAGTTCGCGCTGGCCGCCGGTTGCTATGCCGGCCCGGTCACCGGAGTCCGTGCGATCGCCGATGTAGGCGGCTGGCAACCGCACGATGGCGTGACGTGCCCGGCCGCGTTCGCGCTCAACGCGCACCGCCCCCGCGTGCTGGTCGTATTCTACCGCTCCTACCTGACCGCCGCAGACCTCCACCCGATCGAAGCGCTCCACGCCGAACTGACGGCGCGAGGCTTCGACGTCATCGGCCTCTTCGCGCCCTCGCTCAAGGCACCGGATGCGGCCGGCTGGATGGGCCACTGGGTCCGAGCTTTGAAGCCCGCCGCGATCGTCAACGCCACCGCCTTCTCCGCACGCGGCGCGAGTGACACGACCCCACTCGACGTCGCCGATGTCCCCGTCTTCCAGATCGCGCTGGCCACCTCCGACCGCGCCGCTTGGGCTGGCGCCACCCGGGGCCTGTCGCCCGCCGACCTCGCCATGCACGTCGTCCTTCCCGAAGTGGACGGCCGCCTCTTGGCCGGCGTCGCCAGCTTCAAGGCAGCCGCGGCGAGGGACGGCGACCTCGAATACACCCGCCGCGAACACCGCGCCGACCCCGCGCGCATCACCGCGATCGCCGCGCGGATCGAAGCCTGGACGAACCTCGCCAGCAAACCCGTCTCCGACCACCGCATCGCGATCGTCCTCTCGACCTACCCCGGCAAGACATACCAGATGGCGCACGCCGTCGGTCTCGACGCACTCGCCTCGACGCAGGCGATCCTCGCCGACCTCACCGAGGCCGGCTACGCGATCACGCCCGACGCAACCGATCTGGCGACCTCGCGCATTCACTGGCCGCTCGCGGAGTACCGCAAAGCCCTCGCGGACCTCCCGG
>NZ_JAXOJQ010000090.1:0-1074 GCF_036663815.1 Parasphingomonas frigoris
CGATCTGGCTGCGCAATGGGCCGAGCACGGCATACGCGTGAACGCGATCGCGCCCGGATCGATCGAGACCGGAATGACAAAGACGCTTGATCCCGCGATTCAGGACAAGACCCGGGCACGCATCCTGATGGGGCGCTTCGGGCGCCCCGACGAAGTCTCCGGTACGCTGGCCCTGCTTGCCTCCCAGGCCGGCAGTTTCATTACCGGCCAGACTTTCCTCGTTGATGGAGGGCAATCCCTTGGCTGACCTGAGCGCGGATGGACTTGTCTGGTCCGACGACCGGCTGTGGCCGCAGTTCGTGGCGAGGGCCGACGAAGATCCAGCCGCGATTGCTCTTGTCGAGTGCGATGATCGACGATGGACCCGGGGCGAGCTTCGCATCGAGGCGGAAGCCCTGCAGGTCCGTCTGCGTGCAGCGGGTGTCGGCGCAGGATCCCGCGTGCTGGTCGCCGGGCACAAGCGTGCGAGCACCTTGGTCGTGGCGCTCGCCGTATCGACGTGCGAGGCGATTTTCTGCCCCTATTCGCCGAAATTGTCCGACGCCGACCGCACAATGCTAGAGAGCCGGCTGGGCCATGCTGCGCACATCTTCGTGGATGCCGACGACGCCATCCGTATCGATCCGGCTCCTTCGACAGTCCGCTCCAACGATTTCCGCAACCGCGACGCCGCGCTGATCGGGTTCACGTCCGGTACGACAGGCGTGCCCAAGGGCGTGATGCACGGGTCGACAGCGTTGAACTACGCGACGCGTGCCTGCGCTGCCAATGCCGGCCTGAAGCCAGGAGACTCGATCCTGGGGATCGTACCGCTCGACAGCGCGCCGGGCTTCACGTTCACCGCGCATTTCGCCCTGTCGCTTGGCCACCCCCTCGTGCTGATCGATCCATGGGATCCCGTGACAGCGATGCGACGTGCGACCCTTCATGGCTGCGGCTGGGCGATCATGGTGCCGACGCACCTTTATACGATGGTGGAGGCGGCGAAGACAGGCGCGTGGTCGGGGCGACTGCCCTTACGCGCCGTGGCCGTTGGTGGTAGTGCAATGACGCCTGAATTGATCGCCGATGCCG
>NZ_JAXOJQ010000091.1:0-1073 GCF_036663815.1 Parasphingomonas frigoris
CCCGGTGTTGAGCGGCGTCGCCATTGGAGCGACGACCGCAAGCTTGCCCTCGTGGAGGCAGCCATTGTTCCTGGCGCGTCGGTTGCTGCTATCGCGCGCGATGCCGACGTCACGCCGTCATCGATCTACCGTTGGCGGCGCGAGCTGTGCAGCGAGTTTGTGCAGCCGACTGGCTTTGCGACCGTGGCCGTTCATGTGGACCCGCCTGGCGTCGATCACGACACGTCGGACATGCTGGTCATCGAGATCCGCGGTGCGACCGTCCGTGCGGCTGGCGGCGTGCCTGCGAGCTTGCTGGTGGCGGCGTTGCGGGAGCTCAAAGCATGACCCCTGTTCCGGGTGGGACACGGGTCTGGTCTCCGATAATCGCACCGACCCAGTACGTTGGATTCGCGAACCTACAAGATACCGGCCACGCAAACCTTCGGGCCTTCGACAAACTGGCTAACCGGTCTTGAGCGCGCGTTCTCTCTTTCAGATTGCTGGCGGGAAGACCCGCAAGGGCCACCGCACGATCAGCCCGTATGTCTCCGCAGCTATCGCGCTGGTGAGCGCGAACAACGTTATTGGCGGCCGTTTAACAAGACCGAACGCAACGCGCAGATGCGCGCTGCTGAGGGATACGATCACAAGCATAAGATCGCCAGCTGCGTATTCCGATAAAGTGGGCCGGGCGTACCGCTCTGAAGCGGGCCACCGTTCCAACGTGAAACGGGCCACCTGTACCGATCCGAAGCGGGCCACTTAGGGGATGCCTGCCTGGGTCGTACGGGACAATTTATCGAACGGTCTGCGAGGTCAAGCGTCGAGTGCGGAAGCGCGTCGTTTGCGAAGGCTCTCGCCGGTGAGATCGATGCGGTAGGCGTTGTGGACGACGCGGTCCAAGATCGCGTCAGCGAGCGTGGGATTTCCAATGATCTCGTACCAGCGGTCTACGGGAATTTGGCTGGTGATGAGGATGGAGCCGCGGTCGTAGCGATCTTCGACGATCTCGAGCAGGTCTCGGCGGCGATCGGCGCTGAGCGTTTCTGGTCCCCAGTCGTCGATGATGAGCAGATCGGCGCGCGACAGAG
>NZ_JAXOJQ010000092.1:0-1066 GCF_036663815.1 Parasphingomonas frigoris
TTGTCGCGGGTCGTCGCGCCCGGCGCCAGGAAGATGATGCCGTCGCCGTACGTATCGGCGCCCGCATTCTCCATCGCACCGGCCATGATCGGCGTGCCGATCAGGTCCAGCTGGGGAAAGGGAAACCGCTCGCCGAAATAGTTTTCGAGCAACGACACGATGCGCGGCGTCTCGGCCATCACATAGCCCATCTTGTCCTTCTGCGCCGTGGTGGCGAGCGCGCCATAGGGCATCGGCGCGGGGCGTTGTGGCGTTGGCGGGATCATGCCGGTCTGGTGGACGAACGGCCCGGTATCGAACGCGACTAGGTAGGTCGGGAGCGGCTTGGTCGGGGCGAACTGGTGCTTCTCCAGCCCTCCCGTAACCTTGGTGACCGCAACCTGTGGCGCGTTGCTGACGGCGACGAAGCCCGGATGCGTCGTGAGCGAAACGGTGAACGGCGTTTTGAAGCCAGGCTCGTCGAAGCTTGGGAAAGCGGCCCGCGCGTCGATGCTTTCGAACTGGGTCCAGCTGTACCAGGCGTCGCCGACCTTGACGTGAAACAGCCCCGAAGCGCTGTCGCCCAAGCCGCCGGTCTACTCGAACGCCAGCGTTGCCGGGCCGGCGGGAAGCATCTGCGCGAAGTCCAGCCGCGCGGTGCCGGTCTGGTCGACCTGCGTGAAGACCGCGGACGTCGCCTTCCCGCCGATCATCGCGACTGCCTTGGTGATCTTGAGGTCGCGACCGTGCATGTAGAGCGATTTCGTCGGCGCCTTCAGGGTGACGTCGATCTCGTTACGCCCGGAAAAACTGTCCTTCTCCGGCAGGATCGTGAAGTCGAGGCGATAAGCCTTGGGTATCGCGGCATCGGAAAGCCTGCCCTTGGGCGCTTTCGCATCGGTCGTCACCGCTGTCTTGATCGGCACCTCGGCTTTAGGTGCCGACTGCGCCCCGGCTGTCGTGGCAAGTAGCAGAGCGGTAAAGCCGGCAAAATATGGCGCGCGCATCAGGATTCCCGCTATAGTGTAGTACGAGCGTAACTCAGCACTCTTCCCTCGGCAAGCGTTGAGATCGGTAGCGGCGTCAT
>NZ_JAXOJQ010000093.1:0-1060 GCF_036663815.1 Parasphingomonas frigoris
CGCACGTCGTCGACGGTCGCGCCGACCAGGGCGATCCGACCGCCGGGCAGCAGCCGCGCGATCGCCATCGCCCACAGGCTCGCCGTCGCATAGCCGAGCGGCACCGCCGCGACGACGCGTAGCGCGATGTCGCCACGACGCGCCCAGCGCGCGCGGGCATGCGCGTCGCCAGCCGTCATTCGAAGCTGTACCGAAGCGTCGCGAACGCGGTGCGCGGGCTGCCATAATAATTGCCGCGACCGGTGGCGGCGATGCGGGCATAATAGCTCTTGTCGAGCACGTTGGCCACGTTGACCGAGACACCCAGCCGCTCGCTGAACTTGTAGCCCGCGCGCAGATCGAGCACCGCATAGCTCGGCTGGCGCACGATCGTGGAGCGCGTACGCAACGTGCCGTCGGTGTTGAACACCGCTGCATTGCCGCCGAAGGTCGAACTGAACCATGTCACGCTGCCACCGAGGCTTGCGCCCGCTAGCGGCCCGTCGACCGGCGCATAGTTGGTGAACGCCTTGATCATGTGCTTCGGCACGATCGGCACCAGCGACAATCCTTCGAACGCGACGTTCTGGTCCTCCAGATATTTGGTCTTCGTGTAAGTGTAACCGCCGTTGATCCGCCAGCCCGGCAGGATCTCGCCGGTCGCCTCGGCCTCGATACCGCGCGAGCGGACCTTGCCGGTCTGCAGCACGACGGTCGCGATGTCGGGATCGTTGAACAGCCGGTTGGTCTGCGTGATCTGGTACGCCGCCGCCGACAGGAGCAGGCGATCGTTCATCAAGGAGAGCTTGGTTCCCGCCTCATATTGTGCACCGATCAGGGGCTCGATCTGCTGCCCGTCAGGACGTGCCCGCCCGACCGGTGCTGCCTGCGGCGTGAAGCTGTCGGCATAGCTCGCATAGAGGTTGAGTTGCGGCGTCACGTCCCAGACGATCCCGGCATAGGGCGTGAAGCGGTTGTCGACCCCGTAGCGCGTCGACGGCGGCAGGACACCGCTCGGCGTCAGGAGTGTGCTCGTCGTGGTATCCCACCACGTCACGCGGCCGCCGCCGACCAGCGTCAG
>NZ_JAXOJQ010000094.1:0-1057 GCF_036663815.1 Parasphingomonas frigoris
GCCCGCCGGCCAGATGTCGGTACGGCCTTCCGCGAACAGCAGGTAGATTTCCGCGGACCAGCGGCCGATGCCCTTGACGCGGACCAGCGCGGCGATCGCCTCCTCGTCGTCCTCAGGCAGGTTGGTGAGATCGAGCCGGCCGCTCGTCACTTCGTCGGCCAGACTCCGTGCGTAGCCGAGCTTCTGGCGCGAGAGGCCCGCGCTGCGGAGCGTCTCGTCGCTGGCGGCGGCGATTTTCAATGGGTCACCCGCGCCGCCGACCACCGCGTCGAGCTTGTTCCACACCGCCGCCGCCGAGGCGACGCTAACCTGTTGGCCTACGATCGTGCGCAGCAGCGTCGCGAAGCCGCGTTCGCTGATCCGCGGCGCCGGGTGGCCGGCATTGCCGACCGCGACCGCGAACGCCGGCTCGATGGCGCACAACGCTGCCATCGCGGTTTCGAGTTGGTCTGCGCTCAGGCCCATAAGACTCGGCTCCATGATGCTTGATCCCGGGCCCGCGCAACGGCATGAACGCAAGAAGATTTTTCGGAGAATGACATGCCCAAGCTTATCGTCGTGACGCGCGAAGGGGACGAACGCGAGATCATCGGCGAGGCGGGCCTATCGGTGATGGAAGTCATTCGCGACGCCGGGATCGACGAGATCCTGGCGCTGTGCGGCGGCTGTTGCTCGTGCGCCACCTGCCACGTCCATGTCGACCCGGACTTTGCGGCCAAACTGAAGCCGATGGGGCCGGACGAGGATGACCTGCTCGATTCGACGAGTGATCGCGACGAGTTTTCGCGATTGTCGTGCCAGATCGAGCTGACCGACGGGCTGGATGGGTTGAAGGTAAAGATTGCAGCGGAAGATTAATTCCCTTGTCCCTCGCCCCTCCGGGGAGAGGGAGGGAGGCGCGCTTGCGCCGGAAGGGAGAGGGGCTTTGGGATGAATCGTCCCGAGCCTCACTCCCCTCTCCCTTCCCACCGCAAGTGCGGCGGGCCCCTTCCCTCTCCCCGCAGAGGCGAGGGAGTTTGGGTCACCTAGTCGTAATCGCGTACAGCGCGATCGCCGC
>NZ_JAXOJQ010000095.1:0-1056 GCF_036663815.1 Parasphingomonas frigoris
CACACGGCATAGGCGGAGCGCGCTTGCGCGATCACGTTGCGCTCGGTCGCGGTGACGTTCTCGATCGCGCGCGACTGGAACGCCTCGGCCTGGCGAACCTGCGCGGCGGGACGCCCGCCCTGGAACAGCGGCAGCGTCAGCGAAAGTCCGGCCTGCACCGCCTTGTTGGCGTTCGGAATACCGCTGACGCCGGCGGGCACCGCTGCGATCGAGCCGAGGTAATTGGTGTAGCTCGCGCCACCGACCGCGCTGATCTGCGGCAGGCGGCTCGCGCGGGCGACGCCGACGTCGTAGCGGCTCGCGTCCCGCTCCTTGGCCGCTGCGATCAGCACCGGATTATTGTCGATCGCGACGGTCACGGCCGAGGCCGGGCTGTCGGGCAGATGCGGCAGAGTCGGTGGGGTATCGAGCGTGCCCGGCGGGGTCCCGACGAACCGGATATAGCTTTCACGGCTCGAGATCAGATTGGCCTGCGCGGACTGGAGCTGGGCGCGGGCGAGCGCGAGGCGCGCCTCGGACTGCGCTACGTCCGTGCGGGTCAGGTCGCCGACCTGGAAACGATCGCGGCTGGCCTGGAGATTGACGTCGAGGACGCGGACGTTCTGCGTGTTCAAGCCGACGATCGCCTCGTCGCGGATCACGTCCATGTACGCCGCGACGACGTTCGTAAACAGATCGGCTTCGGTACCGCGCAGCGTCGCGCGGCCACCCTCGACGCGGGTCTTTGCCGCCGCAACCGAATTGCGGACCTGCCCGCCGAGGTACAACGGGACCGACACGTTTGCCCGCGCCACCGCCTGGCGAGGCGGCGCGACGAAGTTGTTCTGGCCGGTGACGAGGAATTCGGTGAGATCGCCGGTCGCGTTGGCCGACGGCAGCCCCGAAGCGCGCGCGATCGGCACGTTCTCGTCCGTCGCGCGCAGGGTGGCACGCTGGGCGGTGATCGTCGGGTTGGTGTTGTACGCCTTGACCAACGCCTCTCGCAGCGTTTCCGCCTGGAGTGGTGCAGCGCTATACGTCAGCGCAACACCGAGAAGCAGGCTACGGATATGCGCG
>NZ_JAXOJQ010000096.1:0-1051 GCF_036663815.1 Parasphingomonas frigoris
CTGGGCGATCTGTGTCGGGATATCACGACGTGACAGCATCTCGGCATAGTTGAGTAGTCGACGGCTTTGCTTCTCGTTTCCTTCTAATCCGGCGGTTAAGCCAACAACGCGCGCCGCAACTACGTTAATTGGCTCGCGCATTAATGCCTGTGTCGCTATGTCACGTGCGTCCTGAACCCCCTGCGATCCAGTTTCACTGACGAGACGCGCTTCCGCAAGGCGCGACGCCGCACCGGCCGCAAATGGCCACATACGAAGCGCCATCTCTGGATTACTTCGCCCCGAAACTTGAGCTGAAGTCGCCGCGAACGTGACTAGCAAAGCGACGGCGCCGCTCACGAGCACCGTCGCTACCCGCGCAGCGCCGAAACTCGTTCGGGCGTGGCGCGTACGGTCAGGCACGCTTACCGGATGCTTGGCCGCCATAGCCATAGCTGGTGGCTCCATAATTATAGCCATACCCATAATGCGCCCGCTTTGCGTCGAATTTCGTCAATACCACGCCTAGGATGACAGCATTTGCAGCGCGCAGGCGACCAATGGCGACCCGAGCCATGCTTTTCTTGGTGCCGTGGGACTCGATGACGAACACGGTAGCTTCGATCGGGCTCGCGATAAGCGGCGCGTCGGCGAGCCCCATTACCGGCGGAGCATCGAGCACGACATGGTCGAATTGCTTCGATAGTTCCTCTAGGAGCCTCGGGAAGCGTTCCCCAGACAAAAGCTCAGGCGAACTTGGTGGCGTCGGACCAGCAGTCATGACGAACAGTCCGTCATGATCACTCTGATACGCCAAAGCATATGCATCGGAAACGCCGCCCGATAGGTAATTGCTTACGCCTTGGTCGTTCGGGATTCCCAACTCTTCATGCACTGACGGGGAGCGCATATCACAATCGATCAAAATCGTACGACGGCCCTGCCGTGCGAGGGATCGAGCCAGCGCGTAACTGGTAGTCGATTTGCCTTCACCAGCGCGTGTGCTGGTGATTGCAAATACCTTCGGCACCCCGTGGTCGGTCGCGAAGCCAAGAGTGGTTCTCAGAGAAAT
>NZ_JAXOJQ010000097.1:0-1045 GCF_036663815.1 Parasphingomonas frigoris
CGTTCCCGGAGCGGTTGCTGACCGGCGAACGTCCCGAGCCGACGTTCCTGATCACCAAGCCGTTCCAGCGTTCGACCGTGAAGGCCGCGATCAGCCAGGCGCTGTTCTTCGATCAGGCGACCGTCCCGACCGCTTAAGGTCGACGGCACTTATCCGGGTCCGTGACTGTAAGACAGTTACGGACCCAAAACGTCTTTCGCGAGTTTGTTGGTGATGGCTGATCCAAACGAACCAATTCACATCGATACCGAAGATGCACGGGCAGGTGCCACGCCACATATGACCCGGTACATCCTGGCGATCTCGCTAGTGTTGGTCATTGTTATATTTGGCTTTATAATTCTTCGCTAAGCAGGATTGCGTGCGCGTCGCTGGTATTTCCTGCGGCGTACGCCTATGTCTGCCGCGTTCGCACGGCAGTGTTTTATCGGGATTGATCGGATTACCATGACCCAGCCTGCTTTGCCCGTGGATGACGAAAACGATGACGTTGTCGCGCCGGTCGAGCATGTCTCCCTGTCGGATGCCGAGTTCAAGGTTCAACTTGCGCAGGTAATCCCGCATCTGCGTGCGTTCGGTCGCTCCTTGTCGGGAAGCCGCGATCTCGCGGACGACCTGGTCCAGGAGACTTTGCTGAAAGCCTGGGCCGCGCGTCTCCGCTTCCAGGCGGGTACGAACATGCGGGCGTGGACCTTCATCATCCTGCGCAACCTATATCTCTCGCAGATGCGACGCGCCCGCTTCAAAGGCGAGTGGGACGATCTTGTCGCGGACCGTATCCTCGCTGCACCCGCAAGTCAGGATCGCCACGTCGAGCTTGGCGACATGCAACGCGCGTTGATGCATCTGCCGCAGCCGCAGCGTGAAGCCCTTATCCTGGTGGGCGCGGGTGGCTTTGCCTATGAGGAAGCCGCAGAAATCTGCAGCGTCGCTGTCGGGACCATCAAGAGCCGGGTAGCTCGCGGACGTGTTGCGCTGGAGACGATCTTAACGGACGGTTCGCTTCCGTCGCGTCGCGATCATGAGACCGATACGTCCAAGACGG
>NZ_JAXOJQ010000098.1:0-1037 GCF_036663815.1 Parasphingomonas frigoris
CCAGATCGCCGCCCGTCGGTCCGTGCGATCAAGGTCGCCTCGATCGGCAACCACATCTTCTACCGCTGACATTCTCGCGATATCGCTGACATTCAGCCCCGTCCCGCACCCCGCGGGGCGGGGCTTTCTGTATCTGACGATGTCTCGCCTATCGCAGGACCCGCGCCGCCAACCCCGCGCAATCCGCATCGCTGGCCGTCGGGCCCTGTTTCCCGGTGATCGCTCGCCCGATCGCCTTGAAGATATTCCCCACCGATTTGACCTCTGGCGGGATCGTCACATGCGGCTGCTGGATCGTGCCCGTCATGTACGCCGATCCCGGCAGTTGCAGCAGCGCATGCTGCTTCGGCGCGCCACTCAGCCGGATGTCGATCGCTTCGGCGGGAAACACGACGCTCCCCTGCCCGTGCAACTGGCTGGCGGTGGTATCGACGATCATCGGATCGACCCGCCCTCGCCCACGAGTCACGTCGAGCTTGACCACCACGCAGCGTAGTCCCGCCCGTTCCCCGTCCTTCGCCAACAGCGCACGCGCCGCATCGAATCCCAGTGCCGCGGCGATTCCCTGCGGCAATTGCCCGTCCCGCGCGACGAACCCGATGCTGCCATCGGCGTTCCCGACCGCCGCCCGGATCGTCTCGCCCGGTCCTTTCAGCCGCACCCGCGCACTCACATTCCCGCTAAAGTCGCCGCGCCCACCCGCCAGCGCCTGCACGCTGCTGCCGCGCAACCGCAGGTCGATCGCGACGGTCGGCGTCTTGCGATTGCCCCTCTGGTCGACGGTCACTTTGCCGGAAACGGTCCCCTGCGGCAGCCTTGCGACCAGCCGGTCGAGCGTCAGCAACTGGTGATCGATCGCGATCCGTCCCTTGGCGGACACGATCGGCGACTTACCCTGCGCAGCGACGATATGCTGGATGCGGAACCCGAACGCCGCGTCTGTGGTGTCGATCTTGCCGATGTCGATCCGCGTATTCGGCACCAGTCTCGGCCCGATCGCGCGTTCCAGCGCGGCGCCCTTCGCCTGCGCCTCGTCC
>NZ_JAXOJQ010000099.1:0-1037 GCF_036663815.1 Parasphingomonas frigoris
GCGAGTAGGCATGATCTGAGCGCGAATTTGTCAAAGTCGCTTTCATAGGCAACAAGTCAAACGTCGCCGGACGTTTCGGCAACATGCGACATGTCGACCGGTAGCAGCGACGACGCTGGGTCAGACACCGAACGAAGCAGGCTTGGATCATGTGTAACAGAGCAATGTTCGACGGCGAGCCGGAAACGATCACCGAACGGTTCGGTGCCGAATGGCTTGCCGACAAACCAATGGACAATCGGTTCGACCCGAAGGAACTGCGCCCGTTCGGTCGGGCGTACGTCGTGCGGAAAGAAGGCGACCGCCGCGGACTCGACGTGATGGAATGGGACGTTCTGGCCGGGCAGGCGAAACAGGCCGGTCGCAAGGTTGCGCAGACCAACGTCCGCACGTTGCATCTTCCGCAATGGCGTTCGCTCGTCACCGATCCAGACAACCGCTGCCTGATACCACTGACGGAATTCTGCGAATGGGCTCGCGAGCCCACCGACCTCGGCGACTGCAAGAAGCCGATCAAGGGGGAGATGTGGTTCGCCGTTACAGATCAGCCCGTGTTCGCCATTGCCGGCTTCTGGCGACAGGTCGGTAACCAGCGCTACTTCGCGATGGTCACGTGCGATGCGAACGAACTGGTGGCACCGATCCACCCCAAGGCGATGATCACGATCCTGAGGCCGGATGATCACGACCGTTGGCTCACGGGAAGCTATGACGACGTGCTGGCGCTGCAGCGGCCATATCCGGCCGCTCAGATGACTGTCCGTGGCCCGGTGTTTCCGACACGTGGAAACACTCCCAATGTCTGAGCTGCCGGCCATGTCCGAGCGGGAAGTCTGGGAAAAGGCGTCGACTATCGCGGCAGCATTTGGAGACGACGAGGCTGAGCATTTTACGGACAGGCTTTTCGACATTCTTCGCGACACCACAAATCCGCAAGACTGGCGTCGGGTCGCGGCTGCGCTCGATGTGATTGCTGGGGCGTCCAAACAATAGCGTCAGTTCCTCACTGATCCTTTGGCTCCGGGACGTTGTCCACG
>NZ_JAXOJQ010000100.1:0-1036 GCF_036663815.1 Parasphingomonas frigoris
GAGACTCGACAGCACCGTGCCCGCGAGGATGAAGGTGATCGCGCTCGGCGACCGCCATGTCAGCGCGGCGAGCAACGCGACCGCGCCGCCTGCACCCAGCATCGCGGCTGCGAAGATCGCGGGGCCGGAGCCCAACCCGAAGACGATCGCCGCGACCGCTGCTAGCGCTGCGACCGATGACACGCCGACAACTGCGGGATCGGCGAGCGGGTTGCGGAGATAGCCCTGCAACACCGCTCCCGAAAGGCCGAGCGTGGCGCCGAGCGCAAGCCCCAGCACTGCACGCGGCAGGCGCAATTCGAGGATGATCCACCAGCGCGGGTCGCTCGAGAACCAGGCGTCGAGCGGTACCCAGACTTTCCCGCAGCCGAGCGAGAGGGCGAACAGGAGGACGACCAGCAGGCCGAGGGCGATGAGTTTGACCGTGCGGGTCATCACAGGTCCACCGCAAGCATACCGAATACCGCCGCCACCCCGGCGAAGGCCGGGGCCCAATTGGAGGACGCGAATGATGGACGCTGCGATCCGTCACTCCAGCTTTCCCAATTGGGCCCCGGCCTCCGCCGGGGTGGATATTTCTTCGAGGGTACGGCCTTACCGCGCCAACGCCTCCGCGATCAGTTTGCGCGAGTTCTCCACCCCGTACAGCGCGATGAAGCTACCCATCCGCGGCCCCTGTTCGGACCCCAGCAACGTCTCGTACAGCGCCTTGAACCAGTCGCGCAGGTTCTCGAACCCGCCGGTCTTGCCGATCTCGTAGACGATGTTCTGGATATCCTCCGCACTTGCCTCCGCCGGCAAGGCTGCGAGTTCCGCATCCAGCCGCTCCAGCGCCGCAACCTCGACACCCTCCGGTGCCCGCCGCTTCAGCGTAGGCGCGACGAAATCGCGGCTATAGGCCAGCGCATAGCCGATCAGCCGGTCGAGCTCCGGGTATTTCTCGGCCGACGCATCGGGCACGTAGTTGGCGAGGTAGCCCCAGACCTGCTCCTTGCTCGCATCGCCCATCACCCCGACGAGGTTGAGCAACAGCCCG
>NZ_JAXOJQ010000101.1:0-1029 GCF_036663815.1 Parasphingomonas frigoris
GGCGTCGTCAGCCTTGTGGTGGACGTTGGCCGCAAGGATGGGATAATCGAGCGCTTCGGCGATCCGCTTTGCCCCCGAGGGGCCATAGGCAAATTCCCAGTGAACGGTCATCGCGTCGAACCCAAGCGCGTTGGTGATGGGCACCAGCGCCAGCCCTTTGCTCGCAACGGCAACGTGAGTTCCGTGGAAAGTGTCACCATTATCGAGCGCTATAACGGCCCCCGGTCGTTCAGCGCGTACCTGATCGAACAGACCTGCAATCCGCGACGCCCCCCCAAGTGTCGTGAGCCGCCACTTTCCACCGCAATCGCGAACCAATTCGGTATGGGGTTCTATATAGCCGTGCAAGTCGTTGAGTTGCAAAATCGTCACGTCGGCCATGGGGTGGTCCTCGTCGAATCGGGTATGAGATACCTCGTTCACCGCTCAGCTTAAGGCTGCCTTACTTCATGTCATGTCAGGCGGTAGGTGTTGACGACAACCAGCATCGAACTGGCCGTCATCGCTATCGCCGCCGTCACGGGGGTTAGCGTTCCCAGCATCGCCGCAGGAACGAATACGGCATTATAGGCAACCGCAAACCAGAGACTTTCACGCAGCAAGCGGCGTGTCCGACGGGCAAGGCGTACCGCGGTGACGACACGCTCTAGACCTCCATCAACGATCGCAATCGCCGCAGTCGCAGTGGCGGTGGCGTGAGCGCGTGCAACGGTCATGCCTATGTCTGCTGCTGCAAGTGCCGGCGCATCATTGATGCCGTCGCCGACGAACAGCACCGGCCCGGCGGATCGGTGGACGAGGTCGGCTTTCGCCCCCGGAAGGCAGCTGGCAACCACCTGGTCTGCTGCCAAACCGATTGCCTGCGCCGCTGCCCGGGCGGCGCCCTGCCCATCCCCCGTCGCCAGCTTCAGGTTGACGCCTTGGCTTCGTAGCCAGGAGATCGTCGTTCGAGCGTGCTCATCGACCTCGTCGACGATCGTCAAATCGCCGACCCGCTCTGCATCGACCCAGACGCTCAGTCGTGTGGCG
>NZ_JAXOJQ010000102.1:0-1028 GCF_036663815.1 Parasphingomonas frigoris
ACCCCCATGAACGGTAGGACTGCTGTCCTGATAACGGGAGACGGATGATGGTTGCGAAATGGCTGCTCTGCGGAACGGCGCTTCTTGTCGCCACCCCGGCTCTAGCAAAACCCGCCCCTTCAAAACCCGCCCCGACCAAATCCGTCTCGGTCTACCTCACCCAGCCCAACGATCCACGCGCGATAACCGTCAAGGGCGTCGGCGATGGCCGCGCCGACGACAGCGCCGCGATCCAGCAGGCGATCGACGCGGCGGCGGCCGGCGGTCATGGCGGCGTCGTGTTCCTGCCCTCGGGCCGCTACCGCATCACGCGCACGATCTTCATCCGCTCGGCGGTCCGCGTCTTCGGCATCGGCGCGACCCGGCCGGAGATCGTTCTCACCGACAATAGCGCGGGCTTCGGCTCGGGCGTCGCGGCGATGGTCAGCTTCACCGGCGAGGATCAGTACCGCGTCGGCAAGGCACCCGTACCGCCGCGCACCAGCGTTCCATTCGATCCGGCGATCTTCGATGCGACCTCCAGCACCTTCTATTCCACGCTGTCCAACGTCGATTTTCGGATCGGCGACGGCAATGCCGGCGCGGTCGCGGTGCGCTTCCGCGTCGCACAGCATGGGTATCTGCGACACATCGACTTTCACATCGGATCAGGCCTCGCCGGCGTCTACCAAGCGGGCAACGAGTTCGAGAATCTGCGCTTCTTCGGCGGTCGCTATGGCCTCATGTCCGAAAAGACCTCGCCCGCCTGGCAGTTCACGCTGCTCGACTCTGAGTTCCAGGGTCAGCGCGACGCCGCGATCCGCGAGCACGAGGTCGACCTGACTCTCGTCAACGTCGCGATCCGCGATACGCCGGTCGGCATCGAGATCGATCGCGGCTACTCGGATTCGGTCTGGGGCAAGGACGTCCGGTTCGAGAACGTGTCGCAGGCGGGCATCGTGATTTCCGCCGAGGACAACGTCTTCACGCAGATCGGCTTCGACAATGCGGTCGCGAGCAACACGCCGACCTTCGCGCGCTTCCGCGAC
>NZ_JAXOJQ010000103.1:0-1018 GCF_036663815.1 Parasphingomonas frigoris
GGTGGCGATCTTGGTTTCTCTGCCGTTCGCATCGGCAACCGTGGTCGGCTTGTCGTCGTCCATGATGTACCAGGAGCCGAGAACCAGAGCGGCCGCCGCGGCCCCCGACATATACAGGAGCTGCTTCTTCCGGACCGCCTCGTTGCCGGCCATCATGTCGGAACCGTCGCCCTCCTCGGGCTCGGCGTCGAGCTGCTTCGGCTTGCGCTTGAACATGTCTGCAAGGCTCATGGCCGGGCTCCGTTCGCGAGGCCGGCAGGCGTGACAATGTAGGCCGTCGTCGCCTCTCCCGGCTTGAGTTGAGGATTGGCGACGCTGACCGCGATCGCGTTCGACGGGGCGATGGTGCCCTCACCAAGGGCCACGGGCTGGCGGCCCTTGTTCTCGATCTTGAGCACCCGGCCGGCGAGCGCCGCGCCGCGGTACTCGGAGATCATCTGCACCTTGAGGGTCCCGACCATAACCGCGTCCGTCTGGCTCGGGAGAATGTCGAAACCATCGAGAGACGCCGATTGGTACATCGCCTGAACCAGCGAGGCTGACGCCTCCTGCGGAGAGGCGGCCTGCGCCACCTGCGGGGCATTATCCCCGACGATGTCCTTGTTCTCGACAAAGACCTGCTGGGCGTCGTCTCCTCCCAACCGACAGGCGAACTTGTAGACATATCCCTTCGCGGTCGTGCCGAAGAATGACACGCGCTGGCGCGAGAAGCCCTCGGGAACCGACAGGTATATGTCACCGCGTGTGGGCTCGTTGACGACAGTGAAGTCGTCGCTCTCGACCCCGGTCGTGAGCTTGGACACGCTGGCGAAGCGGTCGTCCTTGAGGCTGACCCGCGTCAGGCCGCTTTTCGAGACGGTGCAGCTGACCTCGCTGTTGTCGCGGGCCAGGACGCGTTCGTCGGCCCACGCGGGTGAGGACAAGGCGATGGCCCCCGCGACGATCATGGCCGCGCCAAGGCCGCGCGAGACGTGGCACCAACGAGAAGCGACCGCGGCGCCACTTGCCATCAGTCCAT
>NZ_JAXOJQ010000104.1:0-1007 GCF_036663815.1 Parasphingomonas frigoris
CCGCACGTCCGCGGTCAGCGCGGCACCGACTTCGGTCCCGCCCGTCACGAGGATCAGCACGTCGGCCGGCACCCCCGCCTCATGCGCCAGCGCAACCGCAAGCGCGGCGATCCGCGGCGTCTGCGGCGCGGGCTTGGCGACCACGCTGTTGCCCGTCACGAGCGCCGCCACCGTCTGGCCGAGGAAGATCGCCAACGGGAAGTTCCACGGCGCGATCGTCGCCCAGACACCGCGGCCCTCGATATGCAGCATGTTGCGCTCGCCTGTCGGCCCCGGCAGCTCGATCGCCTGGAGGTTCGCCCGCGCCTGCTGCGCATAATAGCGACAGAAATCGGCCGCCTCGCGCACTTCGCCGATCGCATCGGCGATCGTCTTGAACGCCTCCTGCACGCAGATCGCCATCAGTTCGTCGCGGTGCTTCTCGAGCAAATCGGCGAGGCGCTCCAGACAGGCCGCCCGATCATCCACCGGCGTCCGAGACCAAGCCGGAAACGCCGCATGTGCGCGACCAATGGCAGCCGCAACCTGATCCCCCTCCCGCAAGCGGGAGGGGCTAGGGGTGGGCACGCGCTCACCACTGGACGCAACGCCTGCGGCTGCCCGCTCATCACCAGCCGTAGCCGATGACGATAGCGCGAGCCCACCCCCGGCCCCTCCCGCAAGCGGGAGGGGGGAATTAACGGCCCGCACCGTCGCCTCCAACGTCCCAACATCACTCAAATCCAACCCGGCAGAATTCCGGTGCCCCCCGGCCCCGAACAGATCCACCGGCAACGGAATGCTAGGATGCCGCTTCCCCCCGACCGCAGCGATCTTCGCTACAGGATCCGCCAGAATCTCAGCCTCGGTCAGCCGCTCGTCCGCCAACTGGTGCACGAAGCTGGAATTAGCCCCATTCTCCAACAACCGCCGAACCAGATACGCGAGCAGATCGCGATGCCCCCCAACCGGCGCGTAAACGCGGCAATGATACCCATTCTCCTGCACCAGCCGCTCGTACAGCCCGT
>NZ_JAXOJQ010000105.1:0-1006 GCF_036663815.1 Parasphingomonas frigoris
GTTCACGCCGTTGCCGGGTACGCGGCAGATCTTCGTGATCGATGTCGACGAGGTGCAGACGAGTTGCGGGTGGGGCGTGCCGTTCATGACGCTCGATCGCGAGCGGCAGACGCTGTCGAAATATCACGCGAAACAGACCGAGGCCGAACGGATCGAGGAACTGGCGGGGCCGACCGCGAGCATCGACGGGTTGCCGGTGCGGCTCGCGACCGTCCTGCCGGACCGGGCAGGCGCATGAGCCTGGTCGAACTGGGGCGATACGGTCGGAACGAAGCGCATATCATCGTCGGGCGGCTCGAGAGCGAAGGCATTCCGGCGATCGCGTTCGACGGCGGGATGTCGATCATGGAGGGGAGCTGGCTGCTGATCCCCGTGCGCGTCATGGTTGACGAGGATGATCTCGACGAGGCGCGGGGAATTTTGGCTGGGTGAGCGAGTGCGTTGGGCGTTCGTAAGAATGCGTCGCGCTACGCCCGCAATGTCATTCCCGCGCAGGCGGGAACCCATATTGGCAAAGCTCCCGACTTGGTCGCTAGCGCTTGAGTATATGGAATCCCTGCCTGCGCGGGAATGACGAGGAACTGGATGCCCGTCGCGCAGATTTAGAAGGGGGAGGGCCAACACCCCGCCCCGCCAAATCAGCCCCCCGCGCTGACCCGCCAGATCGCGTTGCCGACGTCGTCGGCGACCAGCAGACCGCCGGTCTTGTCGGTGATGACGCCGACCGGGCGGCCCTGCGCGTCGCCGTCCCTGTTGAGGAACCCGCCCAGCACGTCGACCGGCTTCACGTTCGCCGTCGGGAAGCCAGTGTCGCCAAAGGGTATGTAGACGACCTTGTAGCCCGATACCGGCTTGCGGTTCCACGAGCCGTGCTCGCCAACGAACGCGCCATTGGCGAAGCGATCGCCGAGCTTGGCGTCGGCCGAGAAAGTCAGGCCCAGTGCCGCGACATGCGGTCCAAGCGCGTAGTCCGGACGCTTCGAATATTGCTGCAACGCCGGGTTCT
>NZ_JAXOJQ010000106.1:0-1001 GCF_036663815.1 Parasphingomonas frigoris
CCTCGCCCGGATCGACCGAATTGACCGAGCCCGTGTTGATGATCGACGCGCCCGGCTTCATCAGCGGGATCGCCGCCTTGCAGAGGTGGAACATCGCATAGACGTTGGTCTTCATCGTCCGGTCGAACTGCTCGAAGCTGATCTCGGCGATCGACGCCTTCGACTGCTGGTACGCGGCGTTGTTGACGAGGATGTCGAGCCCGCCGAGCTCGCGGTTGGCGCGCGCGATCAGGTCGGTGCAGAATTTCGCGTCGGTCAGGTCGCCGGGGATCAGCACGACCTTCCGCCCCTCGGCGCGGAGCAGCTTGGCGACGTCCTGCGCATCGGGTTCCTCGGTCGGGTAATAGTTGATCACGACGTCGGCGCCTTCGCGCGAAAACGCGATGACCGCCGCGCGACCGATGCCCGAGTCGCCGCCGGTGACCAGCGCTTTGCGGCCTTGGAGACGTCCGGAACCGCGATAGCTGGTCTCGCCGCAATCGGGCACGGGGCGCATGTCGCGCTGGAGTGCCGGCCATTTCTGGCGCTGTTCGGGGAAGGGCGTCGACGTGAACCGCGTCTGCGGATCGGCGAGTTGCGCCTGCCCCGCCCCTTGCCCTTGCGCGAAGGCCGGCGCGGCGGCGGCGGCGAGGCCGGTGACGGCGGCGCCCTTGAACAGGTCTCGGCGGCTGGTGTCGGTCATGATTGCGCTTCCTGCGAAAAATGTCTTGGGATGTCAGCGCGCAAGTCGGGCGAATGTTCATCCCATGTTGATCCAGGTCTTGTCGAAAGGTGGCGCCCTCCCCTAACCCGGCGCGATGCCCGACCTTCCCGCGACCGAGACCGAAGCCGCCGCCGAGCTGGAGACGCTCGCCGCGCAGATCGCGTATCATAATGCGCGCTATCATACCGACGACGCGCCCGAGATCAGCGATGCCGAATATGACGCGCTGGTGCGGCGCAACACGGCGATCGAGGCGGCGTTTCCGGGCGCGGTGCGGAGCGACTCGCCAAGCCGGACG